>JBGAQR010000002.1:0-1003255 GCA_044220615.1 Ferruginibacter sp.
CCTTCCTTTAAATTAGACGAAAGCGGATGGAGGCAGGGCCTTTTCTTTGGCCTGGGTGCCGATGGAACCGTTGGCGCCAACAAGAATACCATTAAAATTATTGGGGAGAACACTGATCTGTTTGCACAGGGCTATTTTGTTTACGATTCCAAAAAGTCCGGCGCCAGAACAGTTTCTCATTTGCGGTTCGGCCCCAAACCGATCAGGGCTCCCTATTTAATTTCCAAAGCCGATTTCATTGCCTGTCACCAGTTCAACTTTGTAGAGAAGGTAGAGATGCTGGAATCTGCCAGTGATGGCGCTACCTTCTTACTGAACAGCCCATACCCCAAAGAAGAAGTATGGAATAAATTACCCGGGCAGGTTCAGCAACAGCTTATCGGCAAAAAAATAAAATTGTATGTGATCGATGCAACCACGGTGGCAAGAGACACTGGTATGAGTGGCCGCATCAACACCATCATGCAAACCTGCTACTTTGCCTTGTCCGGCGTATTGCCAAAAGAAGATGCCATCAAACAAATTAAAAAAGCCATTGAAAAAACATACTTTAAAAAAGGGCCAAAAGTAATTGAGCAGAATTTTAAAGCGGTGGATGAAACACTCGCTCATCTGTATGAAGTGAGCTACCCGAAAAAAGCATCTGCTGCATCTGTTGAACTGCTTACCGTTTCTGATAAAGCTCCGGCTTTTGTAAAAGAGGTTACAGCCATAATGATGTCGGGCCATGGCGATGATATTCCGGTGAGCAAGATGACCGTTGACGGAACCTACCCAAGCGGCACCACACAATGGGAGAAAAGAAATATTGCCGACCTGGTGCCCACCTGGGAGCCGGATGTTTGTATCCAGTGCGGCAACTGTGCTTATGTTTGCCCGCACAGCGTGATACGTGCCAAATTCTACCACGAGAAATTTTTGAATAAAGCGCCGGAAGGTTTTAAATCTGCCCCCATCAATGCAAGAGGTTTCCCGGAAACAAAATATTCACTGCAGGTGTATATTGAAGATTGCACCGGTTGCAATTTATGTGTGGAGGTTTGCCCGGCTACCGACCCGGCCAACCGTAACCGCAAAGCCATCAACATGGATGACAAAGAACCCATCCTGCAACAAGAAAAAAAGAACATCGGTTTCTTTGAGAATATTCCCTGGAACGACCGTTCAAAGATCGACTTCTCCACCGTACACGGCGCCCAGTTCCTGGAACCCCTGTTCGAATTCAGCGGCGCCTGCGCCGGTTGTGGCGAAACGCCTTATTTAAAATTGTTATCGCAATTATTCGGCGACCGGTTACTGGTTGCCAATGCAACCGGTTGTTCTTCTATATACGGAGGTAATTTACCCACAACGCCCTGGGCAAAGAATAAAGATGGGCGTGGACCGGCATGGAGCAACTCCTTATTTGAAGACAATGCCGAGTTTGGTTTGGGTATGCGCATCACCGCCGATAAACAACTGGCGGTTGCAAAACAATTGCTGCAGGAAATGAAAATTGATTTTGGCGAAGACCTTGTAAAGGAAATACTGGATGCACCTCAAAAAACAGAATCAGAATTGGTGCTGCAACATCAGCGTGTAGACGGGTTGAAAGCAAAACTAAAAGAAATGAAATCGTCTTCCGCAGCACACCTGTTATCTGTAGCCGATCAGCTGGTTCGCCGCAGCGTATGGTTAGTGGGTGGTGATGGATGGGCATATGATATTGGCTATGGTGGCCTGGATCATGCACTGGCAAGCGGAAGAAACATCAACATACTGGTTCTTGATACCGAAGTGTATTCTAACACAGGTGGTCAATCTTCCAAATCAACACCAACAGCAGCCACCGCAAAATTTGCAGCGGGCGGCAAGGCCGGTGGTAAAAAAGACCTGGCCATGCAGGCCATCTCGTATGGTAATGTATATGTGGCAAGGATTGCATTCGGCGCCAATCCGCAACAGGCTTTGTTAGCAATGCGGGAAGCAGAAGCATATGATGGTCCATCGATCATACTGGCATACAGTCATTGCATTGCACATGGCTACGACCTGAAAGATGGATTAAACCAGCAGCACAAAGCCGTGGCAAGCGGTCATTGGCCATTGCTTCGCTACAATCCTGTATTGAGAAAGAAAGATCAAAATCCTTTTGTGCTGGATTCGCCAAGACCAAATATTTCATTGAAAGATTATGCCTACAATGAGTTGCGGTATAAGGTACTTACCATGACAGATCCAGAAACAGCTGCCGAACTGATGAAGCATGCACAGGACCTGGTGAACCTGAAATGGAAAACATACGAAGAACTGGCTACCAAAAAGGCAAGTGATTTTGTTCCGGCGGGATAAAAGTTAATGGTTAGTTGTTAATGGTTTTCCGAAAGACCTGTTCATTACTATTAACCATTAATTGTCTATCATGAACAATAAAATAATGTTATGAAAATGCATACCACTTATATGGGATTGAAATTAGATTCTCCCATCGTTGTTTCTGCCTGTACCTTGAGCGAGCATACAGATAATATAGTTAAGATGGAAGACAATGGCGCCGGCGCTGTTGTACTGTTCTCGTTGTTTGAAGAACAGATACGCAAAGAAGAAGCGATCTTCAACAGCGTACTGTCTGAAACGTCGTACGCTTTTCCCGAAGCGATGGATTATTTTCCGGGGCTTGATGATTTCAACGTAGGCATTGATGAATACCTGGAAAATATCCGCAAGGCAAAAGAACGGGTGAAGATGCCGGTGATCGCCAGCCTGAACGGCATTACCAACGAAGGCTGGATCGACTATTCAAAACAGATGCAGCAGGCTGGCGCCGATGGCATTGAAGTGAATATCTTTTTTATACCGGGCGATATTACCATGTCAACCGCCGAAGTGGAGCATCGTTATCTCAATATCATTGAGAATATCAAACAAACCGTGCAGATCCCTGTGGCAGTAAAGATCAATCCCTACTTCAGCGCCATGGGCAATATGGCCATGCGGATGAAGAATGCAGGCGCCGATGCATTGGTATTATTCAATCGTTTTTATCAACCTGATTTCGATATTAATGAACTACTGGTAAAAACCGACCTGCATTACAGTGAATCAAATGAGATCCGTTTGCCGTTAATGTGGATCGCTCTTTTATACGGCAAGCTGAAATTATCGCTGGCTGCCACCACCGGTGTGCAAAGCGCTGTGGAAGTAATTAAATATTTACTGGCCGGGGCCGAAGTGGTGATGACGGCATCTTCTCTTTACAAAAACGGTATCCCCTATCTTAAAACCATGAATAAAGAACTGAACGACTGGATGTATATGATGGGTTTCGACAGTGTAAATGCTTTCCGGGGCATTATGAGCCAGCAGAATATCTCTGATCCCACCGCTTATGAAAGAAGCAATTATATTAAAATACTGGAAGGGATCAGATAAAATAGAATATAAATAATCAAACCGCTATGACAGACAAAATAAATGAGTACATAAAAGAACAGGCCTGCGCCAGCGTATGCTGCGTAGATGAACAGGGCCAGCCTTATTGTTTCAGTTGCTTTTATGTGTACAACAGCAATGAACAGTTGTTGTACTACAAATCTTCTGCAAATACACAGCATGCTTTAATTCTTTCCAGGAACCCGGCCGTGGCAGGAACGATCCTCCCTGATAAATTAAGCCGGTTACATGTAAGGGGATTGCAGTTTGAAGGAATCCTGTTACCCACTGATCACCCGTCTGCAAAAGCAGCAGCCTCATTTTACTATCGTAAAAATCCCGGGGCGCTTGCCATCGCCGGTGAGGTTTGGACCCTGCAGATCAATGCAGTTAAATTCACCGACTCCAGCTTAGGCTTTGGTAAAAAACTAAACTGGAGCCGGGAAGATGCAGCGGTGGCACAATGATCATTTCAATTGTTCAAACCTTGCCTGGAAGAAGCGCAGGTATTTGGGTTCATAGATCATCTTCAGCCCTTTGATCTTATTGCGGCGTTCATACACCCTGGCGGTTGATTCGGCGATCACATCCATGTGCGCCTGTGTATATACACGGCGTGGAATGGTAAACCGCACTAACTCAAGCTTTGGAAAATAATTTTCCCCGTTCGCTTTTCGTCCGGCCGACACTACTCCTCTTTCCATGGTACGTACGCCCGAATCAAGATAAACCTCTGCTGCCAGTGTTTGCGCCGGGAACTGCTGTTGAGGAACATGCGGCAGAAATTTCTTTGCATCTACAAAAATGCCGTGGCCACCAATTGGCTTTACAATAGGCACACCGTATCCGATCATTTTCTCCCCGAGGTAAATCACCTGGCCTACCCGGGCGTGCATATGATCATCGTTCACACTTTCTGTGATACCGATGGCCATGGCTTCCATATCACGGCCGGCTAATCCTCCATAGGTATGCAGCCCTTCATACACCACCACCATATTTCTTGCTTCTTCAAAAACATCCCATTCATTCACTGCCAGAAATCCACCAATGTTCACCAGCGCATCTTTTTTGGCACTCATGGTTGCTCCGTCGGTATAAGAGCATATCTCTTTCACAATTGTTTTGATCGATTTATTCGAATAGCCTTTCTCCCGTTGCTGAATAAAGTGTGCGTTCTCTGCCACCCTTGTCATGTCGTGTATGATGCGGATGCCGTGTTTTTTTGTGAGTGCCCGCAGCTCTTTCAGATTTTTTATGCTGATGGGTTGTCCGCCGGCCATGTTCACACTGCTGGCAATGCTGATATAGGGAATTCGTTTAGCCCCATACTTTTTTATCAGTACTTCCAGTTTATTGAGGTCAACATTTCCTTTAAAAGGATGTTCATTCCCGGGGTCGTGCGCTTCATCAATGATGATGTCTTCAAATTTACCACCGGCCAGTTCCTGGTGAAGTCTTGTTGTGGTGAAGTACATATTACCTGGAATGATGTCTCCTTTCTTTATAAGTATTTTAGAAAGAATATTCTCTGCCCCACGGCCCTGGTGAGTTGGTATCAAATATTTGTAACCATAAACATTTTTTACCACTTCTTCCAGGTGATAGAAGTTGCGGCTTCCTGCATAGGCTTCATCACCCATCATCATACCCGCCCATTGCCGGTCGCTCATGGCAGAGGTGCCGCTGTCGGTGAGCAGGTCGATATAAACGTCTTCCGACTTTAATAAAAAAGTATTGAAGCCGGCATCGAGCATGGCTTTTTTTCGCTGGGCAGGCGTTGTCATTTTCAACAGCTCCACCATTTTTATTTTATAGGGCTCAGCCCAGCTTTTTCTGATAATTTGTTTCATAAAAAATTTTTTAGTTAACGGGGTTTAGTTTAGCAGTGAAGTGACGCAGCAAGGGCGTTTCTTCTGTTATGGTTAATCCCTTCAATTCATTTCTTCTGTTAAATACCTCAATGATCACTTCCGATACATAATCGATATGGCTTTGCGTGTACACCCTCCTGGGTATGGCAAGGCGAACGAGTTCCATTTGTGCAGGGATCAGTTTTCCTGCTTCATCATACTTACCAAACATGAGTGAACCGATCTCTACCCCCCGTATGCCGCCTTCTTCGTACAAAGCACAAACGAGCGACTGCCCGGGATACTGATCAACCGGAATATGTGGAAGAAATGCTTTGGCATCTAAATACACTGCATGGCCACCAGCAGGTTGCATCACCGGCACGCCGGCATCTATCAGTTTATTGGTGAGGTATTCAATACTGCGGATGCGGTATTGCAGGTAATGTTCGTCCATCACTTCCTGCAGACCGATGGCGATAGCTTCCAGGTCACGACCAGCTAAACCTCCATAGGTAGTAAATCCTTCGGTAATGATTAGCAGGTTCCTGCATCGCATCGCCAGGTCAAGATCTCTCATTGCCAAAAAGCCGCCGATGTTGGCAAAGGCATCTTTCTTGGCGCTCATGGTACAGCCATCTGCATACGAAAACATTTCTCCTGCTATTTCGGGAACCGTTTTATCTGCATACCCTTCTTCCCTCAACTTGATGAAATAAGCATTCTCTGCAAAGCGACAGGCATCAATAAAGAGAGGAATATTAAATTCATCGCACAGGTTGCGTACATTCTTAATGTTCCGCATACTCACCGGTTGTCCTCCTCCCGAATTATTGGTAACGGTAATGATCACCATCGGGATATTTTCTACCCCCTTTTCTTTGATTGCATTCCGTAATGCATCTATATCCATATTCCCTTTGAAAGGAGCTGGTACCGTTGGAAGCTTTCCTTCTGCACACAAACAGTCAATTCCCTTGGCGCCGGAAAATTCTATATTGGCCCTTGTTGTATCGAACAGGGTATTGCTGATAAAATACTTTCCATTGCCGCCCAGGATGCTGAAAATTATTTTTTCTGCCGCCCTTCCCTGGTGAGTGGGAATGATATAGGGCATGCCGGTAATGCTGCGTACCGAATCTTCAAACTTAAAAAAACTGGTACTGCCTGCGTACGATTCATCGCCCTGCATGATGCCGGCCCACTGGTTGCTGCTCATGGCGCTGGTGCCGCTGTCGGTAAGCAGGTCGATGAGCACATCGTTGGCATGAATTCGGAAGGAATTATAATTTGCTTTTTCCAAGATATTTTTCCGCTCTTCTTTCGTGGTGAAATAAATGGGCTCCACCGATTTTATGCGGAAGGGTTCAATAATTGTTTTCATTGATGATGATTTGATCAGCCAATGGCTGTTACTGAAAAAATAGTTTCTTACATGAGATGGTAAGGATCCTCAGGTGGGCCTGCGTATTATATTTTTCCAGATACTCATCATATAAAGCGGCCTGCAAAAAATGTACAGGCTGCCGTTTAAGGATTATATTTTTTTACGTGGACTGTCAATCGCTGCATGTGCGGCTGCCAGTCTTGAGATCGGCACCCGGAAAGGTGAACAGCTTACATAGTTCATTCCGATACGGTGGCAGAACTTCACGCTTTCCGGATCGCCGCCGTGCTCACCACAGATACCTACTTCCAGTTTGGGCTTGGTAATGCGGCCTCTTTCTGTTCCCGCTTTTATCAACTGGCCAATACCTTCCTGGTCGATGGTCTGGAACGGATCATCGGGCAGAATTTTAAGGTCAAGATATTTTGGTAAGAATCCGCCGATATCATCCCGGCTGAATCCAAAACTCATCTGGGTAAGGTCGTTGGTTCCAAAACTGAAGAAGTCGGCTTCCTTTGCCATGAATTCGGCACGTAAGGCTGCACGGGGTGTTTCGATCATGGTACCGAATAAGTACGGTATCTTTTTAACACCCATTCTTTCACACACTTCTTTATAAACCCGGTTCACAATTTCTTTCTGATGACGCAGTTCATGCACGATAACCGTTACGGGAACCATGATCTCGGGAAATGCTTTCTTTCCTCCCTTATGCAATTCAGCAGTTGCTTCAAAGATGGCACGTACCTGCATTTCGGTTATTTCGGGATAACTGATACCCAGGCGAACACCCCGGTGACCAAGCATGGGGTTATTCTCATGCAAAGCCAGCACTCTTCTGTTGAGCATACCCATGCTGATGCCGAGTTCCTTACTCAGTTGTTTGAGCTTGTCTTTGTCGTGCGGTACAAATTCATGCAAGGGCGGATCCAGTAACCGGATGGTAACAGGGTATCCTTTCATCACACTCAATGTATCCTTCACGTCTTTCTTCACGTATTTGAATAACCCATTCAATGCTTCCCTTCTTTCCTTTTCGGTTTTGCTCACGATCATCTTGCGTAACTGGAACAAAGGTTCTTCACTTCCTTCGCCATAAAACATGTGTTCGGTTCGGAACAGGCCAATGCCTTCGGCACCAAACTTAACGGCATGAACGGCATCTTCCGGAGTTTCTGCATTGGCACGAACGCCGATCTGTTTCACTTTATCCACCAGTTTCATCAGGTCTTTGTAGGATTGGTTCTTATCGATGTCGATATCAACCAATGCCATGCTTCCTTCATATATTAATCCTTTGGTGCCGTTCAAACTGATCCATTCACCTTCTTTAATGATCACCCCATTTTTTGCGTGAAAGGTTTTGGTATCGGCATGTATCTCAATATCGCCGCAACCAACAATGCAGCATTTACCCCAGCCACGTGCAACCAATGCAGCGTGAGAGGTCATTCCACCTTTTGTAGTTAAGATCGCTTTTGCCTTGTGCATGCCATCCACATCTTCGGGAGAAGTTTCTTCTCTTACCAGGATCACTTTCTCGCCCCTCGCCGCCCATTCCACCGCATCGGCAGAAGAAAATACCACCCGGCCCTTGGCTCCGCCGGGGCCTGCGGGCAAACCTTTTGCAATCACGGCTGCCAGTTGTTCTGCTTTGGGATCAAGCATGGGAAGTAACAATTCCACCAACTGGTTTGGAGCTACCCGCTTTATCGCTGTTTTAGTATCGATCAGTTTCTCTTTATGCATTTCTGTTGCCATACGAACGGCAGCTACTCCGTTACGTTTACCTACCCGGCATTGCAACATATACAGTTTTCCTTTTTCAATGGTGAACTCAATATCCTGCATGTCTTTATAATGCTGCTCCAGTTTTCTCTGGTATCCGAACAGCTCTTTGTACAACGCAGGCATTAATTTTTCCAGGGTGGTGAATTGTTTGCTTTGTGCATTTTTTGAATACTCATTCACCGGCGCCGGCGTACGGATGCCCGCCACCACGTCTTCGCCCTGGGCATTTACCAGGTATTCGCCATAGAATTTATTTTCTCCGCTGCCCGGGTTCCTGGTAAAGGCAACACCGGTACAACTGTTGTTACCCATATTACCAAACACCATGGCCTGCACATTCACAGCCGTGCCCCATTCATCAGGTATCTTTTCAATGCGGCGGTATTCAATGGCCCGCTTGCCGTTCCAGCTGGCAAACACAGCGCTGATGCCGCCCCACATCTGTTCGTAGGGGTCATCGGGGAATTCTTTACCCAATACTTTCTTCACTGTTTTCTTATAATCCCGTACAAGTTCTTTTAGTTCGTTTACGGTAAGACCGGTATCGCTGCTATATCCTCTCGCCTGTTTTATATGTTCCAGTTTTTCATCCAGTATCTTACGGATGCCCTTGCCATGTTTGGGTTCAACACCGGCCGCTTTTTCCATCACCACATCGGCATACATCATGATCAGCCGGCGATATGCGTCATAGGCAAAGCGTTCATCGCCACTATGGGCAATAATGCCTTTGATGGTATTTTCATTCAGCCCAACGTTCAATACGGTTTCCATCATGCCCGGCATACTTTTGCGGGCGCCCGAACGCACGGAAAGCAATAAGGGGTTATTTGCATCGCCGAATTTTTTCCCGGTGAGTTTTTCTATCCGGGAAAGCGCTTCCTGCAACTGGACCTTTAAAATTTTCGGGTATGTTTTTTTATTTGCGTAGAAATAAGTACATACTTCAGTGGTTACGGTAAATCCCGGGGGAACCGGTAAACGCAGTTTGGGATGCCCTGCCATTTCAGCAAGATTGGCGCCCTTACCTCCCAATAAATTTTTCATTGATTCATTTCCATCGGCTTTGCCGCCGCCAAAGAAGTAGATATACTTTCCGGCCTTTGATCTGTTTGCCATAATTGTAAAACTTGGTACCCCGCATAGTTAGGGCATCATGGGTCAATTATGGCAGATATCCGTCACCGGGAAAGTTGATTTTTATCATACAGGATATTGTGGAGGCTACCCAAAATAAAGGAGAAGGGATTTGCAGGAATTTAGGTTTTATCGGTGGTTGTTCTTAAAGAATGTATCAATTTCACCGGGGAGGGGGTTGATCAGCGCTATCCTGCCATTCTTATCCAGCAGCACAGAAAAAGGAATACCTGTGATCTTATATTTTATAGCCAGTACGTTATTACGCCCTTTCAGGTCACTTACATTAATCCAGTTAAGCCCATCATCCCGGATAGCCTGAATCCATTTTTGTTTATCATCATCCAAAGATATCCCTACTATTTCAAATCCATATTGCTTGTTTTTTAAGTATACCTCCCGCAAACCCGGATGATTAGCCCGGCAGGGGCCACACCAGCTTGCCCAAAAATCGATCAATACGTATTTATCCTGTAATGAACTAAAATGAAATTCCCTACCCTTGTTATCGTTCATGGTAAAGTCTTCGAAATAAGTGCCGGGCTTTAAAAGCTGTCGCTTGTTTAGTTCCTTCAGCAGATCGGTACCAGATTTTGAGTTTTGTTGTTCAGCAGTTAATCTATAATAAAACTCCTGCATAACGTCCATTCCAAGATTAGGCGCATAAAATCTAATCAGCCAGGGAAGTACTTTAGAATCTGGCCTTATTTTAAAAACACTGTCAATTTCCTGAAAAAAAACAGCTCTGAATAAACTATCCCTAACAGATTTATTTGCTTTAATCAAACTGTCATTGAATGCTTCAATTTCTTTTTGAGAATAAAAGCTACGGTTAATTATAGTTCTGGTACCCTCCCTGCTTTTTGGCAAAAGCGTATAATAATATAAATATGTATCCTCAGATCCAATAACTGAATCTACTGTTAATACTACTCTACCATTTTGATTGGGCTTCTCTGACATGTATACATTTTTTAAACTAGTATCAAGCCAGATTTTTATTGCAGAATTTCTTGTTCCAATTTGCATTTCGCCGGGCTCAGAAAAACTTCCGGAATACGTGAAGTTTCCATCCACCTGAATGGAAATACTGTCTATATGCATTTTTGGATATGCAATTAAAAGAGTTGAGACAGATGAAGGTCGCTGAATTTTTCCCTTTAGTGTAAAAGCGATATCCTGTGATTGGGAAAGAAAAGGAAAAAACAAGGAAAAAGAAAAGAAAAAGCGAAGCAACTGTTTCATTAATGAAAGCTACCTATCTAAACGTGAAAATTATCCCAAAAAAATACAATATCGCTACTTAATATTTTCATAATAAGGGATCTCATCGTGGCTTACATTCTCCTTTTGCTGCCAGTAAGCCATGGTAACCACATGGCCGTCGGGTGTTTTGAGCAGCCTGCCATAAACGGCATTAATGGTATTGAAAGTATAATCGGTAACGCCAATGGTGAATGTTTTAGGCGCTTCGGGTATTGGTTCAGGTGCCGGCGGCGGTGGAGCTGTTTCCCCTTCTGCAACTGGTTTTGCCACGGGTACCGGGGCTGCTTTGGGTGGCGGCGATGGAACAACTACAACTGTAAAACGATTATACTCCAGTATCTTTTTTAAGAACGCTGCTCTTTCCGGCGAAACATTCTTTTCCACGATGCCGCATTTAACGCCATCCAGTTCTTCAAATTCGTGATTTTTATTTATTGCCATACAAAAGTTTAGGGGTTTAGGGGTTTAGGGGTTTAGCAGTGTTCCCGGCTAAACTTCTAAACCGCTAAGCCAGTTTTTCTATGTAATCATATATCCAGCTCAGTAAACCTACCAGCACAATACCGGCAGCACAAATGATCAATCCAAGTTTAGTAGAAAGATCGGCTTGTATTTTCGCTATTGGCTGTTCATTCTTTTCCATGAACACCGCCCGTATCACCCGCAGGTAATAATACAGGGAGATGATCATGTTGAGCGCTGCAATGGTAATAAAGAAATAACTTCCATTGGATGCGCCGGCGGTAAGCAGGAAAAGTTTGCCAAAGAACCCGGCTGTTGGCGGGATGCCGGCAAGTGAGAACAAGGCCAGTGCCAGTACCCAGCTTAAGAACGGGTTGGTTTGATAGAGCCCTTTATAATCGTCGATATTTTCCTTACCCGTTTGTGATTCAATGGCAGAAGCCACACCAAATGCTGCCAGGTTTGAAAAGATATAGACCAGGATAAAATAAACCACCGATGATAACCCTTCTTTTGAACCGGCACTAATACCCACCAGTATAAAACCAACCTGTGCAATAGAAGAAAATGCCAGGAAGCGTTTGATGTTTTGCTGCCGCAAAGCAAACAGGTTACCGATGATCATGGTAGCAATGGATAATATCATCACCATATTGTACCACATGTGTTGCATGGGCTGAAACACTTTGTACAAAGCAGAAATGAAGATAAAGGCCACCGCTCCTTTTGATATCACCGATAAAAATGAAGTGGTAGCCATGGGCGAACCTTCGTACACATCGGCCGTCCATAAGTGAAACGGTACAATCGATAATTTAAATGCGAAGGCGGCAAACAGGAATACAAAAGCCAGTACCTGTAACGGCGTTCCGGTAAGATGTTGCGGCAGTTCGGAAAAACTAATGGTACCTGTTGCGCCATACATAAGCGAAATGCCGAAGAGCAATATGCCCGAAGAAAAGGCCGAGGTCAATATCATCTTCATGGCGGCTTCGGAAGAGCGCTTTTTATCCAGGTCGAAATTGGCCATGGCTGCAACGGGGATAGTAGAAAGCTCAAGCGCTAAAAAGAACATCAGCAAGTTGCCGCTGGAGATGAGGAAGAACATGCCCAGCAAAGCAGAAAGCAGCAGCATGAAAAATTCCGGCATGTGTTCCGATCTTTTAAACCAGCCGCTGAAAAGTAAAGAGATAAGGTATACGCCCAGGTTCAGGATATTTTTCTGCAGAACGATCAGGTTTGTACTCACATACATGCTGCCAAACAGCGTTCCTTCGGCATTGAAAAAAAATCCGGCAATGAAATTCAGCAGCAGCAATACCTGTACCAGCAGCAGCATAGATTCGTTCTTCATTCCCCTGCCCAGTTTTATGAACAGCAGCAGGAAGATGATGGCCGTAACCAGCAGTTCATTTTTCATTATCGTCAGCATTTCATTCATACTTAATCGATGGGCTTCATCATCATTAAATTTTTCTGTATCAGTTCGGTGGCCGGGTTAATTAAATCGTTGAGCCAGAACGGTGCGGTGCCAACAGCAAGAATACCCACTACCAGGATGATGGCAGCCAGTTTTTCATTCCAGGCAGCGTCGGTTAAATTCTTAAACTCCTCCTTCAATGGCCCCATGGCCGTTTTAGTTATAGCCCGTAAAATATAAACAGCCGTAACCACCAATGAAAGACAAGATAATATGGTTGCTATACGGCTGAATGTATCCGGCCTTTCCCAGGAACCCATGAACACGGTCATCTCTGCCACAAAACCACTCAGGCCTGGTAAACCAAGTGAGCACAAACCCACAATAAATAATACGGTACCTATAAAAGGCATCCGCTTTAACAACCCGCCCATTTCATCTACCTGCCGGGTATGTGTACGCTGGTAGATCATGCCAATAACGGCGAAGAAGAGAGCTGTCATCAACCCATGCGAAACCATCTGCATCACGGCGCCGGTCATGGATGTTTTGGTCATCATACCAATACCCAGTAAAACAAAACCGCAATGGCTTACCGATGAATATGCGTTGATGTATTTCAGGTCCTTCTGCATCATGGTGGCAAAGGCGCCGTATAAAATAGCGATCACAGAAAGGATGATGATGATGTTTGAATAATCTTTTGCTGCATCGTGCAATATATAGGTAGCCACACGTAAGCAGCCATAGCCGCCGAGTTTCATAGAGATGCCCGCCAGGAACATGGAACCGGCCGTAGGTGCAGAAGAGTGACCATCGGGTACCCAGGTATGAAACGGGAACAGGGCAGTGAACACACCGAAACCGACAAACAGCAATGGAAAACATATCGCCTGTACTTCTGGTGAAATGAAACTATGAGAAAGCGTTACCAGGTCAAATGTTCTTTCGGGTGCATTAAAATAGATGCCTAATAAACCAACCAATACCAGGGCCGATCCGCCCATCAGCATCAACGCCAGTTTATTGGCGCTGTATTCTTTTTTACCGCTTCCCCATACACCAATGAGCAGGTATTTTGGAATTACGGCGATCTCCAGGAAGAAGAATAAAATAAAGAGATCGAGGGAGATGAAAAAACCATAGGCACCAAGGCTCAGTAAGATAAGCAGGAAATAAAATTCTTTGGTCATCTTCTCCACGTTCCAGGAAACCAGCACGCCGGCAATAACAACAAATGCCGTTAATAAGATCATTGCAATCGAAATGCCATCTACGCCTAAATGAAAACTGATATTCCATGCCGGGAACCAGTTGTACTGAACCTGGAAAAGCATATCGGCTGTATTGCCTGCCATGCGCTCATTGCGGAATGCAATAAACAGGGCAATGGCAAGCACCAGCTGAACAGCGGCGCCGATGAAGGAGGCCCACCTTACCTGTGTGGCATTGCGCATGAGCAATACAAGTACTGCGGTTAGCAAAGGAGTTAATATCAACAACAACAAATTCATCTTGAATATTGAGCAAGGGTTTTGAATAATGAACAAGGAACAAGGAATACTGAATTATGATCGGAGAAGTATACTTCGATATTCGGAATTCCTTGTTCCTTGTTCATTATTTTATTTTTATTTCCATACATAAATAAAGATCAAAGCCAGTCCAATTACGCCTGCTAAAAAGTAAATGGCATATTCCTGTACTTTACCCGATTGAATTCTTTTTATGCCCGCCGATATCTTTATGGTGGTATTCCCGGTTAAGTTCACCAGGCCGTCTACCACGTTCTTATCAAACCATGCCGCCGGCTTGCCTATTAAATTAAAAATGATCTTTTGCGTGATGAATATATAGATCTCATCGATATAGAATTTATGATAAGCGGCTTTGTATAAGCCACTGAGTGAAGTGGCGATCTTATCTGGCTTATCATTTTGTTTCTTGTACATCCACATCGCAATTAAAATTCCCGCCAGCCCAAGAGCAACAGGAGCAATAGAGAAGTGCAGGTGAAACTCCGCTTCCAACACCTTACCATCTGAGCTAACAAAATGCCCGAAAGGAATAAAGCCTGCTGCCGCAGCGCCAACAGCCAGCAATAACAATGGCATCATCATGGCAAATCCGCCCTCGCCGTGATGTTCTCCATGAGGGTGATGCTCTTTATTCCAAAAGATGTTGAAGTAAAGCCGGAACATATAAAAAGCGGTTAAGCCCGAAGTGATCAATGCGATCCAGTAAATAGCCGGGTTATGCTGGTAAGCAGCGAGTAAAATCTCTTCTTTACTGAAGAAACCTGCAAAGGGTGGTACGCCGGCAATAGCCAGGCAGGCAATTAAGAAAGTAATATGCGTGATGGGTAGATACTTTCTCAGTCCACCCATGTCTTTCATTTCATTGCTGTGAATAAAATGGATCACTGCTCCTGCTCCAAGGAATAATAATGCTTTGAACATGGCATGGGTAAACAAATGAAACATGGAAGCGGTATAACCAAGATTTGAGTGACCTAAAACACCTCCATTATCATAATCTGAAACCCCCAGTGCAAACATCATATACCCGATCTGGCTCATGGTAGAATAGGCCAGCACTCTTTTAATATCTGTTTGTGTACAGGCGATCACCGCAGCGATCAATGCAGACACAGCACCTACATAACCAACAAGCGCCAATGCATGGGGGGATGAGATGGCAAACACGGGGAACAACCTGGCCACTAAAAACACACCTGCCACCACCATGGTTGCTGCATGTATCAATGCCGAAACAGGTGTAGGACCTTCCATGGCATCGGGCAGCCAGATATGTAATGGGAACATGGCACTCTTTCCGGCACCGCCAATGAATACCAGCACCAGGCCCCAGGTTAAAGCGGATACGCCAAGAAAGGAAGCTGCTGCCGCCGTTTTATATTCATTGGTTTCAGGAGCAGTGAGTTTTTCGATCAGTGTATTAAAATCCAGCGTACCAGAATAGAATGATAAGATCAATATGCCGATCAAAAATCCAACATCGGCAAACCGGGTTACGATAAATGCTTTTTTACAGGCCGCCACCGCACTCGGCTTGTCGTAATAATAACCGATCAGCAAGAATGAGGAAACACCTACCAGTTCCCAGAATATATATATCTGGAAGATATTGGAGGAAACAACCAGGCCCAGCATGGAAAAAGTAAACAATCCCAGAAATGCATAATAGGTTGGGAACCGCTCATCGCCCTTCATATAACCCAGGCTGTAAATATGCACCATCAGGGAAACAAAGGTTACCACCACCAGCATCATCGCAGAGATGGGATCGAGTACGATACCCATATCAATGGATACCCCTTTGCTGAACTCCAGCCATGTATATTTTAACGGAATAAATTTTTGATAAATACCATCCACTTTACCATACTCAAAGAAATAGCCATAGGCTGTATACAATGCCAGCACCGTTGAAACCAATAACAGCGTGGTTCCGATAATGCCCGAAGTGTTCTTAAAATATTTCCTGCCGAACATGCCAAGCATAATAAACCCTGCCAGTGGCAGTAAAGGAATCAGCGCTATGTAGGTTGCGTTCAGCATTTGAATATTGAACAAGGAACAAGGAATGCAGAATTATGATCGGAGAAGCATACTTCAATATTCGAAATTCCTTGTTCCTTGTTCATTATTATGTTTTAATACTTTAACTCTGCCGCATCATCCACATCAATGGACTGGTGACTGCGGTAAAGATTTATAATGATCGCAATGGCAACGGCTGCTTCTGCTGCTGCAATAGCGATGATGAAAATGGTAAAGAATACCCCATCCAGCTTATCGGGCCACAGGTATTTGTTGAACGCAATGAAATTCAGGTTCACGCTGTTCAGTATCAGTTCCACACTCATCAGCATGGTTACCAGGTTCCTTCTTGTAAAGAAACCAAACACGCCGATGAAGAACAGGGCAGCGCTGATGAATAACAAATGATATAGTCCGGGTTCTGTCATAATATCGAATATCCAACAAGGAACAAGGAATGCTGAAGTTAAACGCCACTTACTTCGGTATTCGAAATTCCTTGTTCCTTGTTCATTATTTTATCTGGTTTACTTTTTAATGCGATCACAATGCAACCGACCAGGGCTGCCAGTAATAAAATACTCACCACTTCAAAGGGCAATGCATATCCACTGTCTTCCACGCCCAGCATCTGGTTGCCGATATTGGCAACGCTTGGCTCAATAGCCGCATTTTTTGATTGTACAAAGTCGTGTTTGTACAACTGCAACATCACCAATGCCAGTCCGCAAAAAGCCGCCAGGGCAGAGAATAGCTGTCTTCCCATTTTCTGTTTGGGTAATTCATCTCCCGCCTGTTGGGTAAGAAAAATGGAAAAGATGATGAGCACCACAATACCGCCCACATACACCACGATCTGCACTGCCGCAATGAATTCATATTGCAGCCAGAAATAAAGCCCCGCAATGCCTATCAAAGAAAACAATAAATAGATCGCCGCCCGGAAGATCATCCGGGTGGTAACAGCCAGCAACCCACTCACTAAAGTAAGTGTGGCAAGCAGGTAAAATATTATGGTCGATCCGCTCATTATTATCGTTAAATCGTATTAGTCTTACCCGGCAGATCCTTCTCCGCCAACTGGCGGACCAGGATGAAAGCAGCGCCCAACTTCAAACCTCAAACTTCAAACCCTACTCTACTCCATCCATGATTTTAGATCCCGGGTTATTCAATACTTTAGTTAACTCCGCCCTGTCAAAAACACTGTGCTCAAAAGTTTGTGCCATCACGATCGCATCGGAAGGACAGGCGATGATGCATAAATTGCACATGGTACAGAGTTCTAAATGGTATACCAGTTTATCAATTGCTTTCTTCTTTTTACCATCGGGGGTAATATCGAATTTGGTAACTACTTTAATAGTACCGTTCGGACAAGCCAGTTCACAAGCCGTACAGCCCGTGCAACGGTGTTCGTTGTTCTCATCATGCGGCATCACCACTTCGCCTTTGAAACGTTCGGGCAGCTTCAATGTATCCCTGTTATCGGGATACTCCTGTGTAATGATCTCTTTGTGGTGTGTAAAATAATAGCCTGTCCGGCGCATGCCCACAAGCAGCGACTTTACTCCGCTGAAAACGTCTTTTATGTATTTTGTTATAAACATTAACAAAGTTTAGGGAAGTTTAGATGGTTGAGAAGGTTTAGACTAAACTTCTCAACCATCTAAACCGGTATTCAAAAATGCCACCTCAATATCGCCATCGCCGTTATCAATAATAAATTGAACATGCTTATCGGCAATAAATATTTCCATTCCAGGTTCAACAACTGATCAATCCGCAGGCGGGGAAATGTCCACCGGAACCACATGATCACGAATATCAGGAAAAAAGTTTTTCCAAAGAACCAGATGCTGGATGGAATATAATCCATTACCTGATTAAACCCTTCCCAGTTTCCGATGTGAAACGGCATCCACCCGCCTAAGAACAAGGTGGCGCCGATGGCACATACAATAAATACATTCACATATTCTGCTAAAAAGAACAGGGCGAATTTCATTCCCGAATACTCGGTATGAAAACCTGCTGTCAATTCCGACTCGGCCTCTGCCAGGTCGAAAGGTGCCCGGTTTGTTTCTGCTGTTACCGCAATAATGAAGATCACGAACGAAATGATCACCGGGATATGCCCTTTGAATATCCACCATCCATTGGCCTGCGAATAAATAATGTCGGAAATATTTAAACTACCTGTTAATACAACGATGCTTAGAATGGACAAGCCTGCAGATAATTCATAACTCACGATCTGTGCACCGCTCCGCATGGCTCCCATCAATGAATATTTATTATTGCTTGCCCAGCCGGCCATTAATATACTTATAACCATGATGGAAGAAACAGCTGATACATACAGCACGCCGATGTTCAGGTTCCACATCTGGAAATCTTTTGCAAAAGCAATCGGCGCCATCAATAACATGGCAACTACCATTGCAATGATGGGTGCCAGGTTGAATAAAAATTTATCTGCTCCTCCCGGGGTTAATCCTTCTTTCACCAGCAACTTTAAGGTGTCGGCGAGTGATTGCAATAATCCTTTCGGCCCAACGCGGTTTGGGCCAAGCCGTATCTGCATCCAGGCCGAAACCTTTCTTTCCATGATCACCAGTATCAGTCCCAGCACGGCAAACAAACCGATCACCGCAACGCCGGCAATAACCATTTCAAAAGTCAATGCCCAGGTGGCGCTGAATGTTTGATACAGCCAGTCGTGAATGATGTTTGTTATGTTAGTTAAGCTCCACATCTTTAGAATATCGAACAAGGAACAAGGAATAATGAATGCTGAAGTTAAGAGCATTCCTTCCTTGTTCTACATTCCTTGTTCCTTGTTCATTATTATTATTTTTATCTGTCTATATCCGGTATCACCAGGTCCAGCGTTCCCATCATCGCCACCAGGTCGCCCAACTTACTTCCTCTTGCCATATGATCCAGGGCAGAGAGGTTAGAAAATCCCGGCGAACGGAATTTAATCCGATACGGTGTTGTTGCCCCTTCACTTACTATATATACACCCAGCTCTCCCCGGGCCGTTTCCACCCTGGTATAAAATTCTCCTTTGGGTAATTTCAGAACGGCCTTTGTTTTTGCCTGGAAATCGCCTTCCGGGATATTGTCTATTAATTGTTCAATGATACGAATGGATTGATGCAATTCTTTTATCCGTACCATATACCGGGCTAAAGAATCACCCGCTGTTTCGATCACTTCATCAAACTGCACTTTATTGTATGCATCATAAGGATAAAGTTTACGTATGTCGCAACTCACGCCGCTTCCTCTTCCGGTTGGGCCGGTGCAGCCGAATGAGATGGCATCTTCTTTTGATAAGAACCCAACATCTTTCATACGGTTGCGGAAAATAATATTCCCCGTTACCATTTCGTCGTACTCGTGCACTTTTGCCCGGAAGAGTTTGATGAATTCTTTTACCTTTCTTTGAAAGTCGGGATGTAATTCCTGCATCACTCCGCCCGGCACCATATAGTTCATTGTCAATCTTGCCCCACAGGTTTCTTCCATGATATCATTGATGGCCTCTCTTTCTCTGAAGGCGTGAAAGAAAGGTGTGAATGCCCCAATGTCCATCGCCATCGCTCCCCACCATAATTCATGCGAGGCAATCCTGGTCAGCTCGGCCATGATGGTGCGTATCACCTGAGCCCTTTCGGGCACTTCTATCTGCATTCCTTTTTCCACACATAAAGCACATGCCTGGTTGTTGATATGTGCCGACAGGTAATCCATGCGGCTAGTAACATAAATGAACTGGCGATACGTAAGACTCTCACACATTTTTTCAATAGAACGATGAATGTAGCCCAGATGGGGCTCCACTTTTTTTATGGTCTCGCCATTGAGCGTGATCACCAGGTGCAATACACCATGTGTTGCAGGATGCTGGGGTCCTACATTGATGATGAGATCACCTTCTACAGTTGTGCCTACCTCTTCAAACATACATTTTGAATATTGAACAAGGAACAAGGAATTTCGAACGATGATCGGAACGAAGCACTTCGATATTCGAAATTCCTTGTTCCTTGTTCATTATTATTTCTTTTACAGTTTTATCATATTCACTGCATCCTCAAAATCTTTCCGCATTGGGTTCTTTCCTTCCCATCCGTCGGGTAATATCAATAATCGCAGGTCGGGGTGATATAAAAAATTAACGCCAAACATCTCGTACACTTCCCGTTCATGAAATTCAGCCGTTTTCCAGATATGGCTTACCGATTCGATCTCTGGTTTAGCTACATCCAGTTTTGATTTGATAACAATATTGTGACGATACTTTGTAGAACTTAGATGATACACCATGCTAAGATGCATCTTCCAATCGATACAGGTAAGGCAAAAAAGATAGTCGAAGAATAAAGAATCGTTGTGTCGGAGGTTTTCTGCAAAGGATAACCAATCGGCAGGCTCCACACTTATACTGATCCATTCTCCACTTTCATCAAACGTGGCGGCAGGAAGCAATTCAGTTATTTTGGTTTTCAGTTCCTCGTTATTCATACAATATTATATACCTGACTTTATTTGTTCTCTTGTCATTCCGGCTTTTATCTTTTCCTGTAAACTTATCAATGCATGTAACAGTGCTTCGGGCCTTGGCGGGCAGCCGGCCACATACACATCTACGGGTATGATGTGATCGGCTCCTTTCACTACCGAATAAGTATTGTAAAAAAATGGTCCGCCGCTGATAGCACAGGCGCCCATGGCGATCACGTATTTGGGATCGGCCATCTGGTCGTATAATCTTTTCAACACGGGGCCCATCTTATTTACAATGGTTCCGGCGATGATGATCACATCGGCCTGACGGGGAGAGGCCCGGGCCACTTCAAATCCGAATCGTGAAAAGTCGTATTTGGCACCGGCTACAGCCATATATTCAATGCCGCAGCAACTGGTGGCAAATGTTAGCGGCCATAATGAGTTTGACCTTGCCCAGTTGATCACATCATCCAGCTTGCTTAATACAATGCCGCCGCCGGGTGTTTCGATGACACGAACAGCCCCCTCTAAATCTCCCCCAGTGGGGGAGACTTGTAAAGACTCAGAGTTATTTAAAGTGTCACTCATTATACTAAGAGTTATCCGTTTAGATTTTTTAACCTCTCCAGCTTCCTCAATAATCTTCTACTTTCCCCCTCCGGGGTAGATAGAGGGCTGTTCTTACTTCCACTTCAGCGCACCCTTTTTATGTGCATATAAAAACCCGATAAATAAAATGAAAAAGAAGATCACGATCTCCACCAGGGCAACCCATCCCACATTCTTTGCCACCACAGCCCAGGGAAAGATGAATATCAATTCCACATCGAAAATTAAAAATATGAGGGCGAATAAATAGTATCCAACATTCAGTTGTATCCAGGTCTTTCCCTTTGTGGGAATACCGCATTCGTATGGCTCTCCCTTCTGCGGGTTCTTTGTTCCCTTAGTCATGAACCGGGCAATCAAAACAGCGATGATGGAAAAAGCAAGCCCTGCGATAATCAAAACGATCATGGAAGATGCACCCATAAGAGATCAGTTATTGAATGAAGGATTTTTGATGGTACAAGTTAATGAAAAAATGGTTTCGGCAATGTTTTATACAGATATGGTATATGTCATTATTAAGGATGATTCTTGTCAGGATTTATATAATAGCAGAATAGTTTTGCCTGTAAATTACATGGTCAGACGAGGGTGTCAGACCATCTGCTATCCATATATCTCCACGTGAATATCTTTTTTATCGTAGCCCATCTCCATGATCTTTTTCTTTGCTTCATCGATCATCCCTTTCCATCCGCATAAAAAAAAGTTGGCGGGTTTTTTATCAGCACAAAGTTCTTCATAAACGGGATGAACATATCCCGTTCTCCCTTCCCATTCTTCCCTTGACAAAACCGGCACATACCGAAAGCCGGGCATTATTGCTTCCAGGGCTTTCATCTCCTTATAATATAGTAAGGTATCTTTTGTGCGGCAGCCAAATATGAGATTGATACCATGATGAGGGATGTTATTATTCTTTATATGATTTACCATACTGCGGAAAGGCGCTATGCCGGTACCGGTACAGATAAAAAATATCTCTTTGTCCAATGGCTCTTTCAATGTAAAAACACCCTGTGGTCCACGGAAGGTAACGGTTGAACCGATGGTTACATTTTCAAAAAGATAGCTGGTGCCCGCTCCCCTCCTGTCTAATACAATTACCAACTCAAAGATATTGCTGCCATCGGGCCAGGAGGCGATGGAATAACTGCGCCAGCGCTTGTTTTGTTTTTCGTGAATGGGAAGATCGAGGGTAACAAACTGGCCGGGGTTAAAATCGAAGGAAGTTAATTCGGGCACCTGGATCCAGAACCGCCTGGTATCTTTTGTCTCATTTTCTATCCGGGTAACATGACCGGTTCGCCATGGTTGTAATGCCATTAATTATGTTTGTGCGAAAGGTACAAAGAAATGGAATAAAAATACTTTCGTGAAAGGGAAAACCGGTTGAACCATATAGGAACATAGGATACATAGAAGATATAGAAGATCTTATACAAACCGACAGCTATTGAACGAGTATCTTTTCTGTTTTTACAGAACCGCTTGTGAAAATTTTCAGTTGATAAACTCCCTTGGCTATTCCTGCCAGGTTCAGGGTATTGGTTCTTCCCTGCAGTACGAAGGTTTTGATAAGCTTGCCGGTTGCATCATACAACAATGCCCGGGTACAATTTCCTGAAGAAGCAATGAACAATGTTGAATTGGTGACAGGGTTTGGATATATAGTTATATCATCACCTGCATTATTGAAGTTGAGCTTGCGGATGGGCGAATGCAGATAGCTATTATCTTTATCAACCATCTTCAGGCGGTAATAATTGAGACCGGCAATGGGTTGGCCGTCTGTTAAATTATAATAGTTACTGCCGTTTGTGTTTCTTGCAGCAACCATTCCGATGGAAGCATAACGCATACCGTCTGCACTTCGTTCAACAATAAAATGGCTGCTGTTCATTTCATTTGAAGTTGTCCATTGCAGCAATGCGCTATTGCTTTGTTTGATCGCTTCAAAAGAAACCAGGTTGATCGGCAGTGGCTGATCGCCGGTTATTCCGCCGTTATTGAGCCAGAATTCGCTGAAACTGTTTACCGGGTATTCGGCATAATAACCATTGTCGTACGGTATGATCTCGGTATTGGCGGGCAGTACATACATATATGCCCCGCTGGCGTTATCAGCCAGGGTGCCGTTCTCTTCTATGGCTGTTCCGCTATACTTGGTTACACCCAATTCATACGGATCATTGGGCTTGGTACAGGTACCACAGCCGGTGGCTGCCAGCAAGTTCTTTGCTTCCAGGTCAGTAAAATAAAAACGAACAGAAACATAGCCGCCCGGTGCATTGGTTGGACGGATCACAATATTTCTGTCTAAATAATATTGATTGTTCTGAGTTCGAACAGCGCCGGTATAAGGATATACATCCACGGTGGTGCTGCCCAGGTTGAACCCATTGGCATTGATGGACGCCACTCTTTTTCCGCCGGAAGTAAAATGAACCCAGTTAGATCCGTTCACAGTTTGTGTTATGCCGGTTACGGTTGCAGCTACATCATAAATAAGCGCTTTGTCAAACACATGAATATCGTCAATACCCACTCCTTCCAGGTTAATGCCCATATCGCTCGACATAACAAAACGGAAACGTACATTACTTGCCGTGGTAGGAATATTGGTACTGGCTACATGCCAGGTGGTAAGCGATGGACGCCATTGATTTTTACCGGTAGGATCATTATACCAGTTTGTTCCCACCCCGTTCGATCCCAAGCGGCTCCAGGTTACCCCACCGTTGGTTGAATATTCTATCCAGTTATAATCGGCCGGTGTACCGTCTTCTATTTCAAAAATATGACTGAAGGACAGAACTGGTTGCGTCATTCCGCTCAGGTTAAAGCAGGGCGAATACAAATACGACAGTTCATTGTTCTTATAATTACCTGCCACAGATGTTACCCATGCTTTTGTTCCGTTGGCTGCTTTACTGATAGTGGCTTTACCGGGTGTGCCCCATTGCCAGCTGTTGTTAGAGCCTTTGCTGTACCAGCTTCCGTCGTTGGTTTCAAATCCTTCTAAATACGGAAATGTATTTATCACCGGGCTGGTATGGAAAGAATAATTCAGTACACTGTCGTTATTACTATAGTTATCTGTTGGCTCATTCACCCAGAAATCAAAACTATAATCGGTATTAATGGTAAGATTTTCCGGCGCAGCAAATGTATGTGTATATACACCCGGCGCCAGCGACGCAATGCTTTCCATTACAGGCACTCCTCCGTTTACCCGGTAATAAACAGGCACGTTGCTGAATGTTGTACTGCTGTAATTTTTTATCTGCAATGAAACAGGCTGTGGACCCGAAAGTCCGCACCCGGTTATGGAAGGCGACACAATATTGAGTATACCGATATCATTTGTTGCTTCTTTAACACTTACATCATCAAATGTGTATCCATCATCCTGGTCGATGATGATATTTACATTATTGGCCGACGTATTACCCTGCTCACCAAATTTTACCTGGAAGCTGGTACTTAAGGGTTGTGCAGGCAACACCGTATCCAGCACATCATTGATATTGATAACGGCGTGTTTCCACTGGCCCAGTGCAGCCTGGTTGGCCACCAGGTCGTAGGCAGGCACCCATGGCTTTGTATCGCTGCCCCGTATCCACACTTTATTATTGGGGTTATTATCCTGGCCGTGGTTCTTGTAATAAAAATCAATACGCAACTGGTTACCTGAGATATAATTATTCAGGTTATAGGTCATCAGCATACTGTCGGTTGTTAATGCGGCATTGTAAACAAACTGGTCTAATGTAACCGCCCTGTTTCCGCTGTGGGCAAAACCGGTGTTCACAAAAGTGCGGGCCCTGCCTCTGACCGTATTGGTTTTAAAATCTACTTTGTCAATACTATCAAGCCCGGTGGTATTTATATTGTATTCTTTTGCAAGCGCTGTTTCAAAACCATCTGTTTGCGGAAGTGTAAGCAACGGGTTTGCCAGGTTCTTGATCGTTACAGAAACCGTATCGTCCAATACCTGCGTATCGCCTGCTCTCTTCACCCATGCTTTAATAATATATATACCTGTTGCTGAAAGATCGGCGGTAGTGGCGAATGTATACAGTCTTGTTGCAAGCGAATTCACAGCAGTTGAGCTGCTTTCCATCACCGGGGCATTACCGTTCACCTGGTAATACAGGTCGTAATTGCCGGATGATACCGCATTGTCGAGATTCTTAATAGTGAACCGTACCTGCTCTGTTGCGGTCAATGCAGAAGAAGTAAGTTGCCTTCCGGTAACCGGGGCGTTTATGGAAACTGCTTTAAAGTTGTTATCAAAATTTGATAAGCTGCATGCGCCCGATGCAGGCGTTACTGTTCGGGAGATCGATCTTCTTCCGTTTACCGATCCGTTCCTTGCACTTACTCCAAACCAGTATGCGGTTGAACTGCTTAAGCCTGGTACCTGGTAAGTAAGAAGTGTTGTATTGCCGATGATGGCCATGGTATCTGCTTTCATCTGCCAGATATCATAGGAAGTGGCGCCGGTAACGGCCGGCCAGTCGAGCTGAACAAAACCTTCGCAGAGAACTGTAAGAGGTGTATTTACGGTTGGCTGACCAATCACCACAAAATCATGATCGCTTTGATCGGTATAACCGGATATGTTCCTGCTTACCCGGATGCGGTAATTATTACTTACTGTTGAAGGAACCGTCCAGTAATAGTGTCTTACTGAGTCAGGCACATTCGCATTGATCAGGTTCCAGGATGTTCCATCAAAATATTCCAGTGTAAACGGACTGGACTCATCACCATAAGCCGTCCAGCGGATGGTTTCTATTTCGCCGGGTACTACTGTTTCTCCACCAAAGGGGTAATCAACGGTAACACCATTCATCTCCATAGAATAGGTAAGCACATATTCCTGCGGGCCTTGTGGTAAAGCAAAAGCATTTACATTAAGATCATAATTTCCTGCTCCGGGATTATCGATCACCACCTGTTCAATATTATTGATATGATCGGCGCCGGGTACTGCATTCGCATTTACATTCGCCGGTGCAGCATTTAATATTAATGGAAGATGTGTAACCGGCCCCGGTGCAGTAACGGTAAGATCAAGATCATTGACCAGGGTACTGGCTGCATTGGGTGCAGCGGCAGGATCGGCCCAATACAACATCACTTTCAATCGTCTCACTCCCGCCGGAACAGCAATGGTATTAGTGGAAGGAGTGGTACTGCTTATAAAATACCGGTTGCCTTCCATTGTTTCCACAGCCTTGCGTGCATTGAGCATACCAAAGCCAAATGTATAATCGGGCCCGGCATTGCCCAGGTCTTCGGCATTATTACACAGCAATGCTTTTATTAAAGAAGCTTTAGGAATTGCATTGCCGTTTAATTTCCGGTATTGTTCATTTAAAATGGTAGCAGCGCCGGCAACAACCGGCCCCGACATACTGGTGCCGCTGTTATTGCCATAGGTATTGAATTGCCTGGTGGAATAAACATTAACCCCATCCGCAACGATCTCGGGTTTTATTCTTCCGTCGTTAACGGGACCACGGCTGCTGAAGCCGGCAATGGCATAAACAGAATCCATGGCGCCCACTGTTAAAACATTCTTTGCACACTGGTAGCCCGATTTGATAGTGGCAAATGAAGTGGGATATGGCGAACAAATGTAGGTTCCGTCATTACCGGCAGAAACAACATGTAATACCTGTTCGTAGGTTTTCATCTGGTCGTCGGTATAATTACTGATCACATCATACAAGCCGCTTCCGGCACAACTGTCATCCGCTGCTGTGTACGAATTGTTGGTGGCAATCATATTATAGTCCGTAACGTATGTTGGGGTGTTGGTGATGATATCACTCAGGTATTGTCCAACAATGGTTGACCGGGGCGCCATTCCTTTATACTTTGGATTTAGTATTCCGCCCCCGCCCACCGTGCCGGTAACATGAATGCCGTGAAAACTTATCGGGAAGGGTACCCGGCTGATCACCCTGTTCATATAATCGATATGTGCGGTGGCCACTTCAGAATTATCTCCCACGCCAACAACAATGCCTTTACCACTTAAGTTTCTTCCGGATGGAGAAAGCAGGCTGCTTACGCCATGAAGAGCGGTACTTTTATAATTCAACGGCTTGTCGGTGAGCGATTGCAAACTGATAAAACTTACAAAGGGCAATGATGCAACGACATTCATATCCGCCTGGTTTGGCCGGATGAATATTGTACTGGTATTTGTAAATTTTGTGCTAACGATCTCCGCACCGGATCTTTGCAACTCCTGCAACACAACCTCCCTGTTCAGCGATGCATAATAACTTACGGCAACAAGCTTGTCGTCTTTTCCTTTATAAGAAAGAACATTCTTATCAATTTTATAAAAAGAAGGAATGGCATTGGCAGAAATAATGGCATACCTGTTGGCCATGGTAAAATCAAAATCCTTTTTTACTGTGGCGAGGTAGGCATTGCCCGGAAAATAATCCAGCAATTGCACCCCGTCATTTTTTAATGTTTGTTTTAATTCCGGCGAAGGAAGTTTTGAGAATTGCAGCAGTACATAATAATCGTTGTTGTAAAAAGAAGCCTGCAGGCTATTCTGCTGAAAGCTTTGTCTTTGTATGTTATTGCCGGTAATAAAATTGCCCGCCCTGAAACGTACAGGCAGGTCGTTATTTTGCGCCAGCACCCTTGCCGGGCCGATCAGAAAAAATGAGAGTAAAAAATATAAGCAGCTTTTTTTCATGTACCGGTATGCTATTGGATTTACTTAAAACGGTGATGACAAAAAATATGTACAAAAACCATGATAAGACAAGGGGAATAACGGTTTTGCTGCCCCCTGTATTGCCGTTGCAGCTATAATTTATACGTAATCGCTATTCAACCTATCTTTGCCGCCCGGATGAACCTGGAAATGCTGTTGAAGGAGTACGCAAATGACAGTCGCTGTTTTACCGTAGCGGACCGGGTAACTGCGTCCAATCCACAACAGATAAAGCTTTCCGGCCTTCACGGCAGCATCACTCCCTTCATTGTTTCCACTGTTTTTAACCACCCGGCCACCTCGCAGTTAAACCACGTGATCATTTTACGGGATGCCGAGGAAGCGGCCTATTTTCATAATACCCTGGAAAATATCTCCGGGGCACTCAACCTGTTCTATTTTCCCTCTTCTTTCAAAAATAAGAAGAACTACCGGCTGCTGAACCCCAGTCATGTGATGCTACGGACAGAATGCCTCACCCGTTTTGCAAACCCGTTGGGTGATAACAGGGTGGGCGCCATCATCACGTACCCCGAGGCTTTATTTGAAAAAGTGGTGCTTCCAAAAACGCTTTCTTCCAATATCATCTCCATTAAACAGGGCGATGAACTGGATACCAATGGCATTTACGAAAAGTTTGTAAGCTATGGTTTCAAGCGAACCGATTTTGTATATGAACCCGGCCAGTTTGCCATACGGGGCGGCATCCTGGATATTTATTCATTCGGAAACGAAAAACCTTACCGGGTTGAGTTGTTTGGTAATGAAGTAGACAGTATCCGCATCTTTGACCCCGAAACACAGTTGAGTGAACGGAAATTATTGCAGGTGAACATCATTCCCAATGTGGAAACACAATTCGACAGCGGCGAGAAAGTTTCATTGTGGGAATTTTTACCGGAAAATACGGTTGTATGGATGCAGGACTGGGAATTTATTAAAGACAAGATCGAAGAGCAGGAAGAAGAATTTAAGGTTTGGAGTTTGACGTTTGATGTTGGTAAAGAGCCTGATGAAGCGGAAGATATTGCTGAGAAAAAAGAAGTGAGTGCAGATGATTTTGTAACGGCTACTGTTATTGAAGAACAAATTAAGCAGCGGCATATCGTTGAAATTGGAACGAAGGCTTACTTCGCAAACGACCAACGATCAACGATCAACTTTGCTGCCAAAGAACAACCCGCCTTCAACCGCCAGTTCGACCTGTTGATAAAAAACCTGAAAGAATACGAAGCAAAGAAATACAGCATTTATCTTTTTGCAGAAAATCCAAAACAACTGGAGCGGCTGCATACCATTTTTGTTGACCTGAAAGCAGAGATCAATGTGATCCCTGTACCGGTCTCTATTCACGAAGGATTTATTGATGACGACCTGAAACTGGTTTGTTATACCGATCACCAGATATTTCAACGATATCACAAGTACAGGGTAAAGCAGGCTTTCAGCAAGAACAAGGCGCTTACATTAAAAATGCTGCGGGAATTACAGCCGGGAGATTATGTAACGCATATCGATCACGGCGTGGGGGTTTACAGTGGTTTGCAAAAGATAGAAGCAAATGGAAAGATGCAGGAAGCCGTTCGCATTCAATATAAGGATGGCGACCTGTTGTATGTAAATATTTCTTCGCTGCATAAGATCAGCAAGTACAGCGGTAAGGAAGGCAGCATTCCAAAAATGAATAAGCTGGGCAGCGATGTGTGGAATAAACTGAAGGATAAGACCAAGCGACAGGTAAAAGATATTGCCACCGACCTGATAAAGCTGTATGCCCAACGTAAGGCCCAGGAAGGCTTTGCGCACAACCCCGATAATTATTTGCAAACCGAACTGGAAGCCAGTTTTATTTATGAAGACACGCCCGACCAGGCAAAGGCAACAGAAGATGTAAAGAGAGATATGGAAAAAGCATCGCCGATGGACCGGCTGGTTTGCGGTGATGTTGGGTTCGGCAAAACAGAGATCGCCATACGTGCTGCTTTTAAAAGCTGCTGCGATGGAAAACAGGCTGCGGTATTGGTGCCAACCACCATCCTGGCTTACCAGCATTATAAAACATTTGGCGAGCGGCTGAAAGATTTTCCCGTTACCGTTGATTTCATTAACCGTTTCAAATCATCCAAACAGAAAAAAGAAACCCTGCAGAAAGTAGCCGAAGGAAAGATAGATATCATCATCGGCACACATGCCCTGCTTAACAAAGAAGTAAAGTTCAAAGACCTTGGGCTGATGGTGATAGACGAAGAACAGAAATTTGGCGTGGCTGCAAAAGAAAAATTAAAACAACTGAGAACTACGGTTGATTCATTGACCTTAACCGCCACTCCCATTCCACGCACCCTGCAATTCAGTTTGATGGGAGCAAGAGACCTGAGCATCATTAATACGCCCCCGCCCAACCGGCAACCCATACAAACCGAAGTGATGGTATTCAATGAAGACGCCATCCGGGACATTATTTATTATGAAACAGAAAGAGGCGGACAGGTCTTCTTCATTCATAACCGGGTAAAGGGGCTGGGTGAAATGAAAAGCCTGATACAGGGTCTTTGTCCGGACCTTAGCATTGCTTACGCACACGGGCAAATGGAAGGCGACCAGTTAGAAGATACCATTCTCGACTTCATGGATAAAAAATACGATGTGCTTGTTTGTACAAACATTGTAGAGAGTGGCGTAGACATACCAAACGTAAACACCATCATTGTAAACAATGCTCACCAGTTTGGTTTAAGCGACCTGCACCAGTTAAGAGGCCGTGTTGGCCGCAGCAATAAAAAAGCATTCTGTTATTTGTTTGCACCACCAATGAGCACCTTACCCGTTGACAGCCGTAAACGGCTAAGCACCCTGGAACAATACAGTGAGCTGGGCAGTGGTTTCCAGATCGCCATGAGAGACCTCGACATCCGTGGCGCCGGCAATATGCTGGGCGGCGAGCAAAGCGGATTTATTGCCGAGATCGGTTTTGAAATGTGCCAGAAGATACTGGATGAAGCCATCCGTGAATTAAAACGTTCTGAATTTAAAGAACTGTTCAAAGCAGAGATACAGCAGCAGGATGATTTTGTGACCGACTGCAGCATTGATACCGACCTGGAGATACTGATACCGGATAGTTACGTGGAAAGCATTACCGAAAGACTGAGTTTATACTCAAGGCTGGATAATTGTGAAACAGAAGATGACCTGCTTGCCTTCCATACCGAGATGACCGACCGCTTTGGCCTTATACCCGAACAGGTGGAAGATCTTTTTACCACCGTTCGTTGCCGCAGGCTGGCTGTTGACCTTGGCTTTGAAAAAATGCTGCTGAAAAATGAAACGCTGAGATGTTTCTTTGTAGGCAATCCCGATTCTCCTTATTTCCAGAGTGACACATTCAATGGCATACTCCAGTTCCTGCAAAAAGGTACGAATAAAGCAAAACTGAAGCAGGTTGGAAAGAACGGCATACTGATCGTTGAGTCCATCAAAACCATGAACGACCTGCACGCATTCCTAACGAAGATGACGCAAAGTATTTCTCCTTAAATTTGTTGATACCTGCAACATCCATTTCATGAATAAAAAACAACCGGGTTTATTATCGCTGGCCGTAATTGTTGCAGCCCTTGGTTTTTTTGTGGATGTGTTCGATCTGTTACTGTTTGGTATTGTTCGCAAACCCAGTTTACGTGAACTGGGCCTGTCCGAAGCAGAGATATTAACAAAAGGCGAACTGCTCATCAGCATCCAGATGATTGGTATGATGCTGGGTGGCATTGTATGGGGAATACTGGGCGATAAAAAAGGAAGGCTGAAAGTGTTGTTCGGCTCCATCCTGTTGTACTCGCTTGCCAACATTGCAAATGGTTTTGTTGAAACATTACCTCAATACATCATCATACGTTTTATTGCCGGCTTTGGCCTGGCGGGTGAGTTAGGGGCTGGAATTACCTTAACCAGCGAAATATTACCCAAAGAAAAAAGGGGGCTGGCCGCCACCATCATTGCAGCCACCGGAGTATTGGGCGGTATAACGGCTGCCTTACTTTATAAAACGATCGGCGACTGGCGCATGCTGTATTTCATTGGCGGTGGTATGGGTCTTGTTCTATTGATCATGCGTATTGCTGTTGCAGAAAGCGGCATGTATCATTCTATAAAAAGATCACCGGTGCAGTTAGGGAATTTTCTGAAGTTCTTTACTTCCAAAGAAAGGTTTAACCGGTATATGCGGGGCATTCTGATCGGCCTGCCTGTATGGTATATCATCGGAATACTGGTATCTTTTGCCGACCAGTTTGGTAATAAAATGGGTGTTCCAAACATAAAGCCCGGTGATGCACTCATGTACCAGTACATTGGTTTGGGTTTAGGTGATATCTCAGCCGGCCTGTTAAGCAATTATTTAAAAAGCAGGAAGAAAGCGTTGTTTGTTTTTTATTGCATTGCCTGTGTTTTTATGATCCTGTTCTTTACGCAACATAACTCTTCGCAGCAATATTTTTATTTCATCTGTGCCGGGCTGGGTTTTGGCGCCGGCATTTCTGTATTATATATCACTACTTCTGCGGAGCAATTCGGCACCAACTTAAGGGCTTCGGCATCTATTTCAATCACCAATATGGTAAGGGGATTTACACCATTGCTGATCCTGTGTTTTACACAGTTAAGAAAAATAACTGACTATGTATCCGGTGCCTGGATACTGGGAATAGCAGTAATGCTTACCGGCTTTGCCGCTTTGTATTTTACTAAAGAAAGTTTTGGAAAAGACCTGGACTTTGTGGAAGAATGATCTTATTCTTTCTTCATTACAATTTTTTCATTCACATCAGCCATCACCTGTTTATTAAAATCATACAGGGATATATAGTCTGCCGCTTTGATCACCCGTTCTTTCAACTGGAGAGCAGCGATGGTTGTAAGCGTATGTGAAGTTGCATCCCAGGAATAAGTACATGAATATTGGGCAAACGGTTTATTAATTGATTTATTCTTCGGCAGGTTTTCCATTACATAGCTGGCAGGAAATTTATACACGGTGGTATCAAGTGCCTGATAAGGAAATGAAAAATAAAAATCTCTTTTCCGGGTGCCGTATTCGGGAATGTCTTCATTGAAGAAGGGGTACAACCTGGGCTCAAAAAATAATTTATTGCCCGCATTAAATGAATAAATCCTGTCGTAATCCATACTCAGGCTTATTACATACGGATTATCCTTGGTCTTTGAATCGGTAACAGTAAGAACATCCGGATGTTTCCATTTCTTAGAGGAAATGATGTATTTCCGTTTATCATCCTCTTTCATATCATGAAAATAGTTCAGTAAGATGTGCCGGTCCTCTCCATAAACGGTGTATGTTGATTTTACATTCGCTGTTCCATCTTCTTTAACGTCAATAACACTATAAACGCTTCCAGTATTAACCGAAAATTTGCTTGCCGGTGTATTAACCAACACGCCGCCTTTATCGGTTATCAACATAGCTTTTCTGCTCAGGGTTGATTCATCCAGGCTGGCAAAGGGCAGTGTAGTACTTGTACACTCAAGCCATGTTGTATCGGATGAATTAGGAATACAAAGAATGGCGTGGTTAAAATCATTCACCGGATATTCCTCATCAACATTCCTGGGCTCATAGTCACGGTAGATTATCACAATGTTCGACTTGATCCCTACAGCATCCAATGTAGATCTCAGGTAATTACTCAAGGCCTTGCAATCGCCGTACTTTTTTTCATCAACAAAGCTTGCCGGAAAAGGTTTCCATCCGCCAATTCCCAGTTGTATACTTACATAACGCATATTGTCTTGCATATATTTATACAAGATCGCCGCTTTATCCCTTTCTGTTTTGGCATCCTTTACCATATTTCTGTAAAACTGCTTCTTCTCTTCGGAAAGGCCAGACACTTTAGCATACAGGTCGCCAAGCCATAAACCAAAATTTTTCCAGCTTGTCATATCTCCGTTGTATTCATCAAGTTGAAATTTATTGGGTGCCAGCAGTATCTGTGGCAAATATTTATCACTTGCTCCGCTATGTTTTTCAATTTTGAATGCAGAAAGGTTGTTCTGCTCCCAACGATACACATCTTTGTTTCCGGTTTTATTTATTGCCGGTTTTTTGTCTGTGTTAAGCAGCTTATACCTTATTCCCAGGTCAGAAGGCACTTCCGCTTCAAAAGCAGCATGTTGAACTGATTGCCAAGAACGCTGAATAGTATAATCAGGCAGATTAAGAATGCCTTTATATTTTATTTTATAATTGTATTCAACTGTAATGGGATATGAAGGAGCGGTGATGATAAAATAAGTGATCTTTCCTTCCGGCACCAGTTCATCGCCATATTTTCCTGACTCCATTTCCTTTTTTGTGTAGGTATTTTTTTTATTCCCTAGCATATCATATACTTTGATCTCTGCTTCATCTAATACACGAAACCTGTCTGAATACTCCTGAAAAATAAGATGCGCTTTCCCTTGCTCATTTAAAACAGTTATTACCCTGTGTACATCATACCAGGCCGTATTTTTATCCTTTATACTCAACTTTATATTTTCATCACGGATAACGATATCTGCATCTTTCTTTAATGAATCGGATATAGTGAGGACTGAATATATATTAGCCTGGGCAAGGCCGGTATGGGTTGCAAAAAGTATGATTAGCAGGGTAATTGTTTTTTTCATAACACCAGGCTCTTTAAAAAGTGAATATTGATTCTTGCTATAACAGCTGTTAACGAACCAACACAAAACTCTGCTTTTTATTTACCGGGTTGCCCCGGAAGTCGGTACCGCTGGCGATGACCACGAATACGCCGGCCTCCTGCTTCTTCCCCTTCCATAATCCATCCCATCCGTTGCGGTGATCGGTTGAATAAAATACCAGTTCGCCGTATCGGTTAAAAACTTTCAGGAAATGAAATTGTTGTATGCCAACGGGTATTCCCCTGTACAGATCATTGAGACCATCGCCATTTGGCGTAAAGGCATTAGGCAGGTAAATATCCGGGCCTTTATAAATTTTCACCGTTACATCGTCAAAGCTTTCACAGCCCTGCGGCGTAAAGGCTTTTACAATAAATGTTTGTGTGGTATTTAATACAGCCACCGGATCTGCAATATTCGGGTTGTTTAAGCCGGTAGCCGGTGTCCAGGTATAATTGATGCCGCCGGTTGCATGTAGCTGAACCGGCTGACCTGCCGCGGCAATGGTATCGTTGCCGGCAAAAGCATGGGTACTGTAGATGATAATATTTTTTTGGAGGGCACCGGATATACATCCATTTATGGATACTGCTGCAAGGCTTACATTATAAACCCCTTCGTTACTATAGGTGTGCTGCGTATTGATACCGTTGCCAGTATTGCCATCGCCATAACTCCATTTCCAGTCGGTAATGCCTATGCCGTTCATATTAGTACCTACAAAAGCAACAGGCGTTTGATTGCAGGCATTGCTGAAATTCATACTGATGACCGGGCTGGAATTTATCACAAATGTTTTATACAGCGTATCGCTTTTGCAGCCGGTAATGTTATTCACTACCAATCCAACAGTATGAATACCGGCAGCAAAAAGCCGGGAAGGATTTTGCTGAGTGCTAATTACTGTTCCGTTATGTACCCAGCTCCATTGCGTGATGGTACCTCCACTGATACTGGAAGAATCGCTGAACTGAACAGCCACATTATCGCACAACGGGCTGCTGTAACCAAAATTGGCGATGGCATTCTGCTGCACATTTATTGTTTTTATCAATGTATCGGATATGCAGCTACGGGAATTGGTAACTACCAGTTTTATTGTTACAGGGCCAGAGATCGTATACGTTACTGTTGGATTTTGTTGGGTGGAGAATTGTCCGTTACCCAGGTCCCACCACCAGTTGGTTATGGCAATACCATCGGTAGTGTAGGATGAGTCCTGCAAAACAATGGGAATGTCGGAACAGATGAACTGGTCTTTGATAGCGGCATGGGGCTTATCTGCCACAAAAACTGTTTTTGTTTTCATCCCCAGGCAATCGGCATTGCCACTTGATGTTGCCATGAATAACACGTTGTGATTACCAGGTGTAGTAAATGTATATGTGGCGTTTTGGGTGCGTATAGTAGTAGTATCCGGCGGAAAACGCCACAGCCAGTTAGTAATAGGATGACTGCTTGAGCTTACTGTTCCAAAAAACTGCATCGGCGATCCCAGGCATACAGAATCAGTAGCTGTAAAATCAATTACTGGTTGTGAATACATAGGCACTATCCTGGCTAACGTATCCGACGCACAACCTTCCAGTGATCTAACCGCCAGTTTAACGGTCATATTCCCGGCGGTAATATAATTTGTATTGGGGCTTTGCGCCGTTGACGTTTGTCCATTATCAAAGTCCCAGTACCAGTTATTTACCGTACCCACTGTTGCATATGACGAATCACTGAATTGTGTAGATGGATAAGGCGGCATGGGTATGCAATGATTGGTGTAACCGAATTTGGCAACCGGTTTACTTCCGATACGCACTACCTGTGAATCGATTGCTTCACAACCATCGGCGCCTATCACTCTTTGAATAACAGTATAGTCGCCGGCGGTTGTATAGGTATGCACCGGGTTCAGGTTTACCGAGTCGATGGGGCTGCCATCACCAAAATTCCAGTAAAATTTTGCTATAAGAGTAAATGAAATGGTTGAATCGTAAAAAGCAATGGGTTCATTCACACATCTCCGCTGACCGGGGGCAAAATGAAAATAGGGATTCAGTGCTGTTTTAAACTGTTGCAGGTTAAACTCGCCGCCGGTGCTTCCGGTAAAGCCCCAGTACACCATCGGGTTGCCAGAGAGCACATCTGTTACAATATCTTTTACAGCACTTACTCTTAGTACCCCATCCATGTATGCGCTAAGGGTTTTGGTAGTGGCATCCCAGGTTATACGCAGGGCATGCCATTGGCCGTCTTCAATATTATCATTGCCGCTGATGGCCTGAACCGGCCCGGCAATATTGTTGGCGCTGGTATGGTTCAGGTCGCCGTTGAGTTGAATGGCTATATGATCATAAGCGGGGTCGCTGTTATTCCCATTCTGGTAGGTATCGATGGTGATGCCGGCAGCCGGGATGATATTCTCGTATCCAAGTCCACCACCTGTTGAACCCACACTGGTGCTGATGGGTTGCAGTACAAAGGCAATCCCATCGGCACCAGGACTGTTATTATTTCCCAGGAATACATCGAACTTAAAATCAAAAGAATTGGAAAGGTCTATTTTGTTATTGTTCCATACGGATCCTGTGAGAAAGGTTGCCTCCTGGGTAAGGCGGTATTGGTTACAGGAAACCTGTTGGGCATTGCCATTTACAGTGTATTGCGCAGAAACTGCCTGACCAAGAATAATCAATATTAAAAGAAGGGTACCTGTTTTTTTCATTACTCCATAAAAATACTTCTTATTTGGTGAGGCCGGTAGCCGTACAATAAAAAAAGGCCATCTGCCGGGGCGGATGACCTTTAATAATTTTAGAGTAGAACTTACCAGGACTTTTTAGCAACCCCATTCTGAACAGCTTCCAGGGCTGTTGCCTCGTTAAGCATGGTGGTCATTTTGTTTCCTTTGCCATCGTGTCCCTGGGCCATATACCCCCCACGGGCTGTTTTTGTTATTACTGCATCCTGCATCGGAACATTCTTTTCCTTTGTTTTCATGCAATAAGCGGTTAACATTTTTGACATTTTCTTGAATTTATGGTTAGTAAATATGGGTTGAAGCAGTAAACTTCAGGATACAAGCTACTGAAATTATTGGTTTTTGCAAAAAGCCGGCCATCCCATGGTCTGACGCCTCGTCTGACCTTTTATATTCTTACACATCAATTTTTGCGTACTTAGCATGACTTTCAATGAATTCCCTGCGGGGAGGAACTTCATCGCCCATCAGCATACTGAATACCCGGTCGGCTTCGGCAGCGCTTTCCAGTGCTACCTGTTTTAAGGTACGGGTAGCAGGGTTCATGGTGGTTTCCCAAAGCTGTTCGGCATTCATTTCACCCAAACCTTTATATCGCTGGATGGTTACGCTTTCGTCTTTTCCCTGGCCGATCTGTACCACCAATGCTTTACGTTCTTCGTCGTTCCATGCATATTCCTGTTCTTTTCCTTTCTTAACAAGATAAAGAGGCGGCTGGGCTATATATACATAGCCTTGTTCTACCAGTTCTTTCATGTAGCGGAAAATGAAGGTTAGTATCAAGGTGGCGATATGGCTTCCGTCCACATCGGCATCCGTCATGATGATCAGTTTATGATAACGGAGTTTTGATGTATCCAGCGCTTTGGGATCTTCCGGCGTACCGATCTTAACACCCAGGGCGGTAAACATATTCCGGATCTCTTCGTTATCGTAGATCTTATGCTCCATTGCTTTTTCTACGTTCAGTATTTTACCACGCAGCGGAAGAATGGCCTGGTAACTTCTGTCACGCCCCTGCTTGGCAGTACCACCCGCCGAGTCTCCTTCCACAAGGAACAGTTCGCATTTGCCCGGATCTTTATCACTGCAATCGGCCAGTTTACCGGGTAAACCACCGCCTGTTAGTACACTCTTACGCTGTACCATCTCTCTTGCCTTACGGGCAGCGGCACGGGCCTGCGCCGCTAATATCACTTTTTGAATGATGGTCTTGGCTTCTTTGGGATTTTCTTCAAGATAAGCTTCCAGCACACGGCTTAAGGTGGAATCAACCACACCCATCACTTCGTTATTACCCAGTTTTGTTTTTGTTTGTCCTTCAAATTGCGGCTCCGGAACTTTTACAGAGATGATGGCAGATAAACCTTCCCTGAAATCATCGCCTTCAATTTCCACCTTGGCTTTTGCAAACATGTCCTGCTTTTCGCCATAGCTTTTAAACACCCGGGTAATGCTGCGGCGGAAACCGGCCACATGCGTACCTCCTTCAATGGTGTTGATATTATTTACGTAGCTGAAAATGTGTTCCTGGTAGCCGGCATTATACATCATGGCCACTTCCACCATTACATTGCTTGAGGTATCAAGCCCTTCGCAATAGATGGCCGCAGGGATCAAAGGCATGCGGTTGGCATTCTTATCGATCGATTGAACGAATTCCACAATACCCCCTTCACTGTAAAATGTTTTACTGTACGTTTTGTCTTCCTCATCTTTTTCCCTCAGGTCATTCAGGGTAATGCTTATTTTACGGTTGAGGTAAGCAAGTTCTCTTAACCTTCCTTCCAGGATGTCTTTATTATAAACCGTAACAGAGAATATAGAAGCATCTGGCCAGAAGTGAACAGTTGTGCCTCTTGTATCGGCAGTACCGATCTCTCTAACCGGGTATTGAGGTACGCCGATCGCATATTCCTGTTCATACATTTTTCCGTCTCTTCTTACGGTTACATGCAACTTAGAGCTGAGTGCATTCACGCAACTCACGCCCACGCCATGCAAACCGCCGGAAACCTTATAAGAATCTTTATCAAATTTACCGCCGGCATGAAGTACCGTCATAACCACTTCCAGTGCACTGCGCTTTTCTTTGGTATGCATGGCGGTAGGGATACCACGTCCGTCATCCTGTACGGTGATGGAATTATCTTCATGAATAGTTACTGTAATATTCTTGCAATGACCGGCAAGGGCCTCATCAATGGAGTTGTCAACCACTTCATAAACCAGGTGGTGTAATCCTTTGTTTCCGATATCTCCGATATACATCGCCGGACGCTTACGAACCGCCTCCAGGCCTTCTAAAACCTGTATACTGTCTGCACCATAACCGGTATTGGCTGGGGTAGGAATTGCTGCTGTTTCTGTGCTCATATGATCGTTCTCCGTCTCTTTTTAAAAGTGAATTTCGTATTCCTGCAAATGTACAAAAAAGCAGGGGTTGCAGGCAATTATTATACGCTTATTTTGCCTTCATTTTTTACACAAATCCACAGCAGATTTTAACAGTTTTTCTACTCCTGATCCTGGTCAAAAACCGGAAGAAAGCACAGACAGGAACCACAAACCTCAAACCTGAAACTCTTTTATTGTTTAAACATTCTTTTGTATCTTTGTATCGAAATTCTTCAATGAATCATTACGCCGACATATTAAGCATTGCACACCGGGAACCCCTGTTACATGAGGACCTGGATGTATTGCTTCATGTTGACCGGGTGGTACCGGGTTCGGTAAACTACTCTATCAGGCGCTACCGCAGGCAACCCCAGTGGAATATTGACGATACCGGCATACTGGTTTACCATGTTGAGAAGAATAACCCTGCGGCCAATTACCTGGAACTTAAGTTCTGTGTAAGTGGTAATGTGTACTGCCGGCAAAAACAAACAGAATGCGACTTCTGTAAGTTCAGCAGCAGTAAAAGCTGTGTAGAGAAAGTAGATAGTGTGGATGTAGTTAGTTTCAGTTTTAAACCAACTTACCTTACCCAGTTCACCAATAACAGTACGCAAGCCGGGCTTACTGAGGATGTTCTTTCATTCAGGCATAAAACATCTTTCTCCAAACAATTGCCCCTTTGCGGCAAGACCAGGACGGCCATTGAAGCCTTGCTGAATCATACCTATACCGATACCCGGGAAAATATCTTCATCAATGCACAAACACAGATCCTGCTGTTGTACAGTATGGATTGTATGCTGGGCGAGGATAAAGAAACAGAATTTACCTGTAAATTCTTACAGAACGCCGAAGACAGGGAAAAGATCATCAAAGCAAGAGAAGTACTGCTGCAACATATTGGCGAGCCCATCACCATCAAAGCGCTCAGCCGAAAGGTTGCCATCAACGAATGTTATTTAAAGAAGGGTTTCAAAGAGATCTTTGGTACCACCATCTTCGATTTTTACCAGGGGCAACGCATGGAACATGCCAAGTACCTGCTTTACGACAAAGGCTTAAGCGTAACAGAAGTTTCTATGTTGCTGGGCTATTCTTCCATCTCCCATTTTTCTACTGCATTTAAAAAACACACAGGTATCAAGCCTTGTGAATTGTTGCTGCACTAATACAGATCAACTGCACATAGATAAAAGGCTGGAAAATTTCCAGCCTTTATTGTTTTAGAAAAATTCTGGATCTGCATATACAAATAAACGAACATCCTTTCAATCAATATCACTATTCATTCACCTTACGGAAAAAGGAAAACCATTTACGGGATAAGAAAACTGTTTGTCTGATCGCATGAATCAATCAGAATTTTTCTTATTCAAACTGATATAAATCAGTGGAAGATTTGACTTTACTCACCTGCTTTGTCACCATTAAGTAAAAGCAACATGACAGTGATCATGAATGCATCTATATGACAATTCTGTGATAATGCTCTTCTGTTGCGAAAATAGCTTTGCGGCATAAAATTATTTTTTAATGAAGAAACTATACATGATCACCGCAGCACTTTTTACTACCGCAGTGATCAATGCCCAGAACAAATCAACTGCAGACACCGGGTGGTATTCAAAAGATCTTTCAGAACTCATCATCACCGGTCAGTACAAACCACAATCCGTAAAAAAATCTGTTTACCAGGTTCGGGTAATCAACAGCGAGCGCATAAAACTGAGTGGCGCTACCAATGTGCAGCAGGTATTAAATAACCAGGTAGGGTTCCGGTTTTCGAATGACAATACGCTTGGCACTACCGACGTACAATTGATGGGAATGAGCGGCCGTAATGTAAAAATATTACTGGATGGTGTGCCCATGATAGACCGGGGCGATACCCGGGAAAGCCTGAACCAGGTTGACATCAGCAGCATTGAGCGCATTGAAATTGTGGAGGGCCCCATGTCGGTGATATTTGGTTCAGATGCGCTGGCTGGTGTCATCAATATCATCACGAAGAAGAATATCAAAAATGACCTTTCTGTTTCTGCAAAGATCCAGGAAGAAACAGCCGGCAGCGAATACCACCCTTTGAATTACAAGGGTGTTCACTTACAAAACCTGAATGTAGGTTATAAGAAAAACAACTGGTCGTTGTTGTTTGGGGGTACACACAATGATTTTGATGGCTATAGCGGTGATGCTTATGGAAGGGCCAAGACATGGAAACCGAAAGAACAGTTTATGGGCAATGCCCGGATTGGGTACAGCAAAGGCGCTTTTACTGTTTATTACCGGACAGACCTGCTGCATGAGGATATAATAAGCCGTGGCGCTATCAACTACAATAACTATAAAGCGATCGACCAGCAATACATCACCGATCGTTTTTCGCAGCAGTTGCAAGGCGGATATAATTTCAACAAGAACCTGCAGTTAGCCAGCATCATCAGTTACACCGATTATAAAAGAAGGACCAAAACAACCCTGCACGATTTTGAAAAAGGTTCTGATGAACTTACTACCGGTTCCGGTGAACAGGATATTGCAAAGTTCAACAGCTTTGTTTTCAGAACCAGCCTGCAATACCAGGTAAATTCAATACTCAGTCTGCAACCGGGCATCGACATTAACCGGGAAGAAGCCAGTGGCGCCAGGATCTCCGGCAACCCGGTGATCACCGATTATGCCGTATTCATTTCGGCGGAAGTAAAGCCTGCAAACTGGATAAATATCCGCCCGGGATTACGCTTCATTAAAAACTCGGTGTACAATGCCCCGCCAGCCATTCCTTCTATCAACAGCAAAATTATTTTAAGTAAGAATACAGACCTGAGGCTGGCCTATGCATACGGTTTCCGCTCTCCTGCATTAAGAGAATTGTATTTCAACTTTGTAGACGTTAACCACAACATCGTTGGCAACCCTGGTTTAAAAGCAGAATATTCAAACAGCTTCAATGGCTCTGTAAACTTTACAGCCTCACCGGTGAAAAACATTGCTTACAGCGCTTCATTAGGCGGTTTCTTTAACGACTTCAACAACCAGATAGATTTTGCCTTGTCATCTTCCGGCAATAACCAGTACAGTTATTTCAATGTAAACAAAGCAAGAACAACAGGATTGGTTTTGGAGAATAAACTATCGTGGAAAAAACTGGATGCAACGTTGGGATTTTCTTACATCGGTTTTTACCGGGAACTGTATGATGATAAGGACTATATAAAACTGGACAGCAAAAAATATTTGTGGAGCCCCGAGCTGAGCGCTTCCGTTAACTATGCAGCAGATAAGATAAGAACTAAGTTCAGCCTGTTCTATAAATATACCGGAACCAGGCCGCAATATGTTACCGGTACCAGCATATCCGGGCAGGATATTTTATACATAGCCGAAACAGCGGGCTATCACCTGGCCGATCTTACCGCCAATACAACGATCAATAAATACCTGTCTGTTACCGCAGGAGTAAAAAATATTTTTAACGTAAATAATGTGAACAATACAGCTGCCAGTTCCGGAAGTATCCATAACGCAGGTGGCGCCGTGGCCATCAGCTATGGCCGTTCTTATTTTATCGGATTGAACCTGCAATGGAACAGAAAACAGAAATAATTAACTACAAAAAACATTTTATGAACCAGTTTAAAAAAATAGCAATTGCCGCAATAATATCAGCATCTTTTTCAGCCTGTAAAAAAGATACCGACCCGATCATAACCGTTCCCACTTCAGCCGGGGCACAAATACAATTTAACGGCATCGCGGCCGCGGAAGCCGGCAGTGCTGCGGGCAATTCCGTTTATCTTGATCTGTCAGCCGATAAACAAACTCCGGTGCTGCGTTCGGGATGGGACCTCGGTTTTTATTGCGGAAACAATTTCCGGGTTGTTCTTAACCATACCACAGCGGCGGGTGCAAAGGTTTTAACCAAGAATGATTTAGCTGCTGTTGGCGCTGCCGATACCATCGGCTTAACATTAAGCACCAGTCAAACCAACCCGTTACCCGAACAACTGGCTTACTTTGATAATATAGCCGGAGACATTACTAAAACAGTTATTCCGGAAGTATCGGCAACAGATGCCGATAACAAAGTGATCATTTTAAACCGGGGTACCGGCGGTGGTATTGCAGCAAGGCCCTGGATAAAACTAAGAGTGTTGCAGAATGCATCGGGAGGATACACATTGCAATATGCCGGTATACAGGAAACCAGCTTTAAAACATTGCTGATACCTAAAAACACCGACTGGCATTTTAAATTTATTTCTTTTGAAAATGGCATTGTGGATGCACAGCCGGAAAAAGAGAACTGGGACCTGGTTTGGACCTATTCTGTTTTTGAAACCAATTTTGGTGCAGGTGCTGTGCCCTATAATTTTTCCGACCTGATCGCCATCAATCATTTATCTGGCGTAACAGTAGCCACAAAAATATATGCAGATGCTACCATTGCTGCCGCTGCCTTTACTGCATTTAATAAAGACAGTATTGCCAATGCTTCATTTTCGGCCAATCGCTGGGCAATTGGAAGTAGCTGGAGAAGTACACAACCGGCAACCGGGGCACGACAGGACAGGTTCTACATCATCAAAGATCCCCGTGGAAATTATTATAAACTAAAATGCCTGGGCATGGGTGTAAACGATGGCGGTACAAGGGGTAAGCCCCAGTTCCGGTACAGCCTGGTGAACTGATTATTATCCTATGATCTTACAAGCTGCCTCCAAAACAGGCAGCTTTTTCTTTTTGCGTAAACATCATTACCAAATCCGTAAGTGCCGTTGCTGATAATACCTTCTTTTTGCGTTCAAAACAGAAAACATGATAAAAAAGATATTCAGCCTGGCACTAATGTTCACAATTGTACAAACTACTTTTGCCCAAACACCTGATAAAAATATCAACAAACTTTGCGGCTGTTTTGAAGTAGAATTCAAATACGCAGAAACATTTTCTCCAAACCCGGATTATAAATTCCATGAAAGAGAAACGATAAATGGCGGCCTGGAATATGTATTCCCGGTTGAAGCCAGCAATAAAAAGATCGTATTACAACATTTACTGGTTATCACCGATTCCTTGATCATTAAACACTGGCGGGAAGACTGGACCTACGAAAACCCATTGATCTGGAAATACAAGGGTAATAAAATCTGGACAAAAGAATTACAAAAGCCGGAAACCGTAAAAGGCAAATGGACCCAATCCATCTGGGAAGTAAGTGACGAGCCGAGATACCAGGGTACCAGTGAGTGGATAAATGCCAATGGAGAAACATTCTGGCTGAACACAACAGATGCCCCGCTTCCACGCCGTGAATACTCCGTTAGAAGTGACTATCAAATTTTAAACAGAACCAACCGCATTATCATAAACGACAACGGTTATATTCATCAGCAAGACAATAAAAAGATCATCCGGGAGAATGGAACTGAAAAATTGCTGGTAGAAGAAAAAGGGATAAACAGCTATACAAGAAAAGATGTTTCAACCTGTGCCGCTGCAAAAGCCTGGTGGGAAAAGAATAAATTCTACTGGGAGAAAGTACGGAGCATCTGGGAAGAAAAGATCGCCGGCATCTCTACCATCAAATTAGAAACAAAAGTGAATGAGAAAGTATTGCACGAATACCTGATGACGCAGGCGAAGGAATATGCTGAAGGAAAAATACCCACTGCGGAACTAGACAAAAAGATCAAGGTATATATTGATATATTCTTGAACACCGGAAAAACCAAAGACCTGGCCGCTAAACCATAAGAAGAAATTGCATCAACTAAAAACGGCATCCTTTATAAAGGATGCCGTTTTCTTTGGGGGGTTACCTGTTGCAATTTTAATTCGGTGTCTTGTGATCAGAATATTGGTGGTTTTTTCATTGGATATGCTGCAACAGACAACATTGGATTGAATATTTAAAGCGAAACTTTATGCGGTGAAGAGTAATTTAAAGTAAGACGGGAATAAGACTATTCCCGTCTTTTACCCTAATAAAACCCTAAACCAGCAAAACTCTTGATCATATATATTTTTCAGATATTCTAAAGGATATTTTCAGTTTGATAAAATGCCAATACTATGCCAAAACGGAAAACTGTGGATAACTCTGGCTGAAATTTAATCCCACTGCGGCTTTCACGACAAATGGCCTCGTATTATTACGATGGTTTCGGACTTATTCTGATACCAGCATTAATGCAAATACAGCGCCAATGAACCCCTCTATTTTCCTACCTTTGCACACTTATTATACTTACAGATCGAAGAAAGATTTATATGAGTGTTAAATACACAGAATACCAGCAACTTAACCTCCCTTCCATCAGCGAAGAGATACTGGCCAAATGGAAAAATGAAAGAACATTTGAAAAAAGTGTTGAACTCAGGGAGGGAAAAACGCCCTTTGTTTTCTACGAAGGCCCGCCAAGCGCTAACGGTATGCCTGGTATTCACCACGTTATTTCAAGAACCTTAAAGGACCTGGTTTGCCGGTATAAAACAATGCAGGGTTTCCAGGTAAAACGCAAGGGCGGATGGGATACCCATGGCCTGCCCATTGAACTGGGGGTTGAAAAAGAACTGGGTATAACCAAGGAAGACATTGGCACTAAAATATCAGTAGAAGACTACAATAAGAAATGCCGGGAAGTGGTAATGCGGTTTAAAGACAAGTGGGATGACATCACCCAGAAAATGGGCTATTGGGTAGATCTGAACAATCCTTATGTAACGTTCGAGAATAACTATATTGAAACCCTTTGGTGGTGCCTGAGTGAGTTGTACAAGAAAGGCTATTTGTATGAGAGTGTAAGCATCCAACCTTACTCTCCTGCTGCGGGAACAGGTTTATCATCGCATGAATTGAACCAGCCGGGAACATATAAGGATGTGAAGGATACGAGTGCGGTGGCTATGTTCAAATTAGAAAGACCAGATGATAATTATCAATTCCCAAATAGACAAACCCTTGATGATATTTTTGACAAGGCAATAAAAGATACGGGTGCATCGGTAGGGGCATTAACAAAAGAAATTATAGATTCTACCGGAGTTGAAGTTTTCTTTTTAGCATGGACAACAACTCCTTGGACACTACCATCAAATTTAGGTTTGACTGTTGGGCCTAAGATTGAATACTCTTTAGTCAGAACATTTAATCCATATACACACAAACCAATAAATGTAATTCTTGCCAAAGGGCTGATTAATAAATATTTCAAAGCAGAAGGGCAACACTTAGACTTCAGTTCTTATAAACCTGATGATAAAATTATTCCGTGGAAAATACTTTCAGAATATAAGGGAGAGAAGCTTTATACTATTAGATATGAACAAATACTCCCTTTTGATGCAAATTCAAAAGAAGCAATAAATAAAATTACCCCAGGCGCTCAGCCATTTCATGTAATCATGGGGGATTTTGTTACTACTGAAGATGGAACTGGTATTGTGCATACAGCCCCAGCGTTTGGAGCGGATGATTATAAGGTTGGTAAGAATTTCAATATTGGCATTTTAACCCTTGTTGATAAGCAGGGAAAATTCGTAGACGGTGTAGGTGAATTCAGCGGCCGCTATGTAAAGAATTATAAAGATGAAAAAGATTACGTGGATGTGAATGTTGACATCTCCGTAAAACTCAAAAAAGAGAACCGGGCCTTTAAAGTAGAAAAATACGAACACAATTATCCACACTGCTGGCGTACCGATAAACCCATCATCTATTACCCGCTGGATGCCTGGTTCATTAAAACCACGGCAGCAAAAGACCGGATGGTGGAACTCAACAATACCATCAACTGGAAACCTGCAAGCACGGGCACCGGCCGCTTTGGTAACTGGCTGGAGAATATGGTGGATTGGAACCTGAGCCGCAGCCGTTTTTGGGGCACCCCCTTACCCATCTGGAAAACAGAAGACGGGGAAGAAGAAAAATGTATCGGTTCTATTGAAGAACTGAATAATGAAATAAAAAAAGCTGCTGGGGTATTAGGTGGCGAAACAAACAAACATTACCTGCATGAAGGGATCCTTGACCTGCACAAACCGTATGTAGATGATATCACTTTAGTCAGTGATACAGGCAAACCCATGAAAAGAGTTCCGGACCTTATTGACGTATGGTTCGACAGCGGTGCCATGCCTTATGCCCAATGGGGATTGGATATGGCCAAAGTAAACGCAGGCAACCCCTTCCCCTTTGGGGAAGGCTGGGATGGGGCTTTTCCTGCGGATTTTATTGCCGAAGGCGTTGACCAGACAAGAGGCTGGTTCTACACCTTGCATGCATTAGGCGTTCTGTTATTTGATTCTGTTGCTTACAAAACAGTTGTAAGTAATGGTTTAGTGCTTGATAAGAACGGCAATAAGATGAGTAAGCGCCTGGGCAATGTGGTGGACCCGTTTGCAACCATCAACAGTTTTGGCGCCGATGCCACCAGGTGGTACCTCATTACCAATGCTTCGCCCTGGGATAGTTTAAAGTTTGATGCTGAAGGCATCAAAGAGGTACAACGTAAATTTTTCGGCACCCTTTATAATACCTACCAGTTCTTTGCCTTGTATGCCAACGTAGATGGTTTTGCTTTCAAAGAAAAATACATACCGCTAAAAGACCGGCCCGAAATTGATCAATGGATATTATCATCACTGAACACGCTGATCAAAAATGTTCAGCAGAATTTTGATGAGTATGAACCCACGCAGGCAGGTCGTGCTATCGAGGATTTTGTAGATGCCCACCTGAGCAACTGGTATGTGAGGCTATGCCGCCGCCGTTTCTGGAAAGGCGAATACGAACACGATAAAATATGCGCTTACCAGACTTTGTACGAATGCCTGGAAACATTAAGCAAACTGATGGCACCGGTTGCGCCATTCTTTGCCGATTGGTTATTCAATAACCTCAACAATGTTTCAAAGCGGTTTACAAATGAATCCGTTCATCATACTGATTTTCCAAAAGCCGATGAACCGGTAATTGATACAGACCTGGAAAAAAGAATGCAACTGGCGCAGGACACTTCTTCTTTGATCTTATCACTCCGTAAAAAAGTAAACATCAAAGTAAGGCAGCCCTTACAAAAGGTTTTTATCCCGGCGCTGGATTCCACCATGGCTTCCCGGATCAAAAAAGTGGAAGAGATCATTAAAGCCGAAACCAATATCAAAGAAGTGGATATACTGGATGCCGGGAATGATTTTATAAAGAAAAAAGCAAAGGCCAATTTCAAAACCCTGGGTAAAAAGCTGGGACCAAAGATGAAATGGGCAGCTGAGCAGATCGCCGGGTTTGACAACACAACTATTGATAAGGTATTGGAAAATGAATACCTGCTGAATCCCGGGTACCAATCGGCCGGTGATGAACCGATCATGATCACAGCAGAAGACCTTGAAGTATCTACCGATGAGATCCCGGGTTATGAAGTAGCCGTAAAAGGACAGTTGACAGTGGCTTTAGATATAACAATTACAGATGATTTGAAGAAAGAAGGAGATGCAAGAGAATTCGTGAATCGCATCCAGAACATACGCAAGGATAATGGCTTTAATCTAACAGACCGCATAGACGTATCCGTGTTGGAAAATGGCGGGCTGCAACCCTCCTTAATTCAATATAAAGACTATATTTGCGCCGAAATTCTGGCTGATTCACTGGCATTTTTACCGGCTTTAGACACCGGTACCGAAATTGAAGTGAACGACATATCATTAAAAGTGAACGTACTTAAAAAAGGATAATAGTATGGCAACAAAAAAGAAAGCGGCCAAACCAGCTGCTAAAAAACCGGCTAAACCCGTTAAAAAATCTGCCCCGGCTAAAAAAGCCGCTCCTAAGAAAGCAGTTGTTAAAAAGCCTGTTGCTAAAAAACCCGTGGCCAAAAAGCCCGTTAAAGCCGCCCCTAAAAAGGCTGCTCCTGTAAAAAAACCTACTAAACCCATCGCAAAAGCAGCAGCAAAACCTATGAAAAAGAAAGTGGAGGTAAAAAAACCGGCAGCCAAGGCGGCACCGGTAAAAAAAGCGCCGGAGAAGGTCTCCCAGCCATTAAAAGCTAAGGACATCAAAATCACCCCCGCTAAACCAGTTGTATTACCAAAGATCAACACCAAAACATCCCGTAAATACCAGCCTGATTTTACCAGGTCGGTTTTGGATCAACCTATCAATGACCCGGGAGCGCCAATTGTACGCTACAGCGATTCTGACCTGGCCGAATTCAGGGAACTTATCCAACGCAAACTGGAATCAGCTAAAAAAGAACTGGCTTACCTGCAGGGATTGATCACCCGTAAGGATGAAACCGGTGGTGATATGGACGACAGCCGTTACATGACCATGGAAGATGGCAGCATCAGCATGGAAAGAGAACAACTGAGCCAGATGGCCAGCCGCCAGATCACGTTCATCGATCACCTGGAAAAAGCATTGATGCGTATTGAAAATAAAACCTATGGTATCTGCCGTGTTACCGGTAAACTGATCGACAAAGCCCGTTTACGTGCCGTACCACATGCTACGTTAAGCATTGAGGCAAAGATGGGAGCAGTAAAATAATTAAGAATTAAAAATTCAAAATAAAAAAGAGGATGACCAGGTTCATCCTCTTTTTTATTACGCAAACTTTGTGAACCTTTGCGCCTTAGCGTCTTTGTGGTTAAAAAACAATCCCATGTTTAAAAAATTAAGAACGGTTATCTATTACGTTTCCGATCTGCAAAAAGCAAAAGAATGGTATATCGGTCTTACCGGTGTTCAACCTTATTTTGATGAAGCCTTTTATGTAGGTTTTGATTTTAACGGCTGCGAACTGGGCCTGCATCCGCAGGATGAAACTGTTGCTCCCGGCAATCAAACAGTAAGCCATTGGGCAGTAGATGAAATTGAAGAATGCGTAGCAAAGCTTATTGACAAAGGAGCTGCCATCCTGTACAAGGCTGCTGATGTGGGCGGCGGTATTAAAGTAGCCACGGTTATTGATCCCTGGGGAAATGCAGTGGGGTTGATAGAAGGGGCCTGAAAGAGAAGATGCAGGATACTAGATGCCGGATGCTAGAAACAGAATGGTTTGACCAGTATCAAGCATCCAGTATCGGTTCTCATTTCACTTCCTGCATATCCACCAGGCGCTTATAAAAACCATTCTGTGCGATCAGTGAATCATGTGTTCCCCTTTCCACGATCTCTCCTTTTTGTAATACTATAATTTCATCGGCATGGCGAATGGTGCTCAGCCGGTGTGCTATCACAATGCTCGTACGGTTGCTCATCAGATTATTAATAGCATCCTGTACCAGCCGCTCGCTTTCTGTATCCAAAGAAGAAGTGGCTTCATCCAGGATTAATATGGGTGGATTTTTAAGCACGGCCCTTGCAATGGTCATTCGCTGGCGTTCGCCGCCGCTCAGTTTACTGCCCCGGTCACCTATATTGGTGCTGTATCCTTCTTCTTTCTGAATGATAAAATCATGCGCATTGGCAATTTTTGCAGCCGCTTCTATTTCGTTTTGGCCGGCATGCTCCAAACCCAATGCAATATTATTGGCAATGGTATCATTGAATAAAATAGCCTCCTGTGTTACAATACCCATTTGATTACGGATGGAATGTAGTGTGTATTCTTTGATATTGATCCCATCGATCAAAACTTCCCCCCCCATTGGGTCAATAAACCTTGGTACAAGATCAGCGAGTGTGCTTTTACCGGCACCGCTGCTGCCAACCAGGGCTATTGTTTTTCCTTTTTCAATTTTGAGACTGATATTTTTCAGGATGACAGTATCATCGTAACCAAAACTTACATTCTTCAATTCGATAGCATGGCTGAATGATTTCAGTTCTTTCGCATCAGGCAGTTCCTGGATGCTAATCGTTTCATTAACCAGACTTTCAATCCGCTCTATACTGGCAGCGCCCTTTTGTATATTATAAGATGCATTGGATAATGCTTTCAATGGCTGTATCAACTGTGTAAAAATGGCAATATAAGCAAGGAAATCACCGGCATTCAAGGTAAAGGATACATCGCCGCTTAATACCAGCCTGCCGCCATACCACAGGATGCACAATACCGCTGTTACGCCCAGCGCCTCCGAAACCGGCGAAGCCAGGTCGCGGCGCCTGTTGGCAGCATTCTTCAGGTGAAACATAGCCTCGTTCTCCTGCTCAAATTTCTTCTGAATTTTCTTTTCGGCATTAAATGCCTTAATGATACGTATACCTCCAAGTGTTTCTTCAATGGTTGAGAAAACCACGCCGAACTGCTGCAATACTTTCTTATTTTCTTTCTTAAGCGAGCGGCCGATCCTGCCTAAAATAAAACCGGCGATGGGCAAGAAGATAACAAGGAACAATGTGAGCTGCGGGCTCAGTATAACCATGTAAACAAAGAACAGGATGATAGTGATGGGTTCCCTGAACAGGCTTTCCAAAACACTTACTGTAGAACCTTCCACATCGCCCAGATCGTTGGAAAGTTTACTCATGATATCGCCCTTGCGCTGTTCACTGAAATAGCCGATGGGCAGTTGCAGGATTTTTGAATACATATTGCTGCGCATGTCGTTCAGTATCCGGTTACGTATTGGATTCAGAAAATACATGCTCAGATAAGCAAAAATATTCTTTAACATCACTGCACAAAAAACCACGCCACATATCAGCATGAGGGCTTTTACATTTCCCCCGGGTTCATTGATCAGTTCATATAACCATTCCTTAAAATAATTGATCGGGTTGATGCGGGCGAAAAAGCCATTGCCGCTTACCGCTTTAAATGCATCACCCTGTTTAAAAATGAGCATTAAAAAAGGGCTTAATAAGCCTAATGACAATACACCGAAAACAGCGGAAAGGATATTGAACCCGAAATAGCTGATAACCAGCCGGGGGTATTTTTTGATGTACCTGAAAATGCTCCGTAAACTCTTCATGTGCCTGATAAATATTAAAGCTGATAAAACGCAGCAAAGTAACTAATTTTACAACGATTAAAGCATAAACATAATGTTAGAAGGCAAAAGGCAGAAACAGGTGGCGGGCCTGCTTAACAAAGAACTGAGCGATATTTTCCAGCGGCTGGGATTATCCATGATGGACGGCGGCATGGTTTCTATTTCGTCGGTTAAAATAACACCCGACCTTTTTGATGCCCGGATCTACTTAAGTTTTTTCCAGGTGGCCGATACCTTTGCCGCCTTAAAAAAAATTGAAGAACGGAGCTGGGAAATAAAAAAAGAACTCACCGAAAGAGTTCGTCACCAGTTACGCAGTATGCCCAAACTCACTTTCTATATTGACGATACGTTGGACTATGTTGATAAAATGGAACAGCTTTTTAAGGAGATCAAGAAGAAAGACAGTTAGCATTTATGGTTTGTAGTTTGTGGTTGTACTAACCGGCAGACTCTTTATTAACTACAAACCACAAACTTCAAACTTCAAACCCCGGATGTACCTAACTTTTGCCTGGCGATACTTTAAAGCAAAAAAAAGTGCTAATGCCATCAACATCATTGCATGGGTTACCGTAGCCGTTATTGCTTTTGCCACCTGCTGCCAGGTACTGGTGCTGAGTGTATTCAATGGATTTGAAGACCTGGTGAAATCGCTCTACTCTTCCTTTTATACCGATATTAAAGTAGTACCTGCTACGGGAAAAACATTCTTACTTACTCCCGGTCAGGTCACTTCAATCAAACAATTTCCTTCTGTTGAAAATATTTCGCTGGTGGCAGAAGAAAAGGCCCTGCTTAAAAACCAGGATGCACAAACGGTGGTTTACCTGAAAGGCGTGGATGACAATTACGAAAAAGTGAGTGGTATTGCTGCCAAAACCAACCGGGGCAGGTACTTTACGGGCACTACAGATGATCCTAAATTAGTAGCCGGTTCAGGAATTCAGAATGCAGTTGCCATCAATGTTAACCCGGCGCTTCCTTCCGATCCGCTCATTATCATCTTACCAAAGAAGAATAGTTTAAATAATGATCCGTTGCAATCATTAAGCGAAGGATCGGTAAAGGCATCGGGTGTATTTACCATCCAGCAGGAGTTTGACGACCGCTATGCTGTTACAAATATTGGTTTCGTAAAACAGCAAATGAGTTTTGCCGCCGATGAATACAGTGCGGTTGAAATTAAGCTGAAGGAGAAAGCCGATCCCACCGAAGAGAAAAACAAATTGGCCCTGCTGCTGGGTAAGGTTTATAAAGTGCAAACGAAATATGAACAAAACACCAGTCTTTATAATACCATGAAGCTGGAGAAATGGGCCATTTACGGGATACTCACCCTCATACTCATCATTGCGGCATTCAATATGATCAGCGCTTTAACGATGCTGGTACTTGAAAAAAAGAAAGACATCAGTGTGTTGCAAAGCATGGGTATGAACAAGCCTGGTATCCTGAAAATATTTTTAAGTGAAGGTTTATTGCTGGGCTTTATCGGAACAATGACAGGCATTGTAATGGCTACCCTTATTTGCCTGTTGCAGATAAAATTCAAACTGGTAAAGTTGCAGGGAGGTTCTTTCCTGCTTGATTATTTTCCGGTAAAACTTATTGCCACAGATTTTTTACTGGTAGCCGGCACGGCCACTGCTATTGCTTTTTTAGCCGCCTGGTTTCCTGCAAGAAAAGCTTCCAGGCAGCATTTTGAACTCAGGTGATTTTAATAATCGCCCAGGGTTTCGGGTAATTGCGCCAGCGCTTTCTGCAATTGTTCATCATTGGGTGCTATGCCATGCCATTCATGGCTTCCTTCCATAAAGTCAATTCCTTTTCCCATTTCGGTCTTCATCAGTATCACGATCGGTTTGCCTTTTCCAACAAATGTTTTTGCATTATTCAACCCGGCTACCACGGCATCCATATCGTTGCCGTCCATTTCCAGTACCTGCCAGTTAAAAGCTTCAAATTTCGCTTTCAGGCTATCAAGCGCCATTACCGATTTGGTTGGCCCGTCAATCTGCTGGCCATTCCAGTCGATGGTAGCGATCAGGTTATCTACTTTTTTATGGGCTGCAAACATGATGGCTTCCCAGTTTTGTCCCTCATCCAGCTCTCCGTCGCCATGTAATGAAAAAACGATACGATCATCGTTATTTAGTTTTTTAGCAAGGGCTGCGCCCACTGCCACGCTCATTCCCTGCCCCAATGAACCACTGGCCATCCTTACTCCCGGCAAATGCTCATGGGTTGTTGGATGACCCTGTAAGCGGCTGTTTATTTTACGGAAAGTACCCAATTCCTTAACCGGAAAGTATCCGCTGCGGGCCAGGGTGCTGTAAAAAACCGGGGAGATATGGCCATTGCTGAGAAAAAACAGGTCTTCACCAATGCCGTCCATTTTAAAATCGGGGTTGTGCTTCATTATGCTGAAATAAAGCGCCGTAAGATACTCGGTACAACCCAGCGAACCGCCCGGGTGGCCGCTTTGCACGGCATGAACCATTCGTACTATATCGCGGCGGATCTGGGTGGCAATGTCGGTCAGTTTGTTCATTTTAAAGTTAGGTTATTGTTACTTTATTATATTTTATCTCCATATCAGAACCCGGATGAAACTATTCACCGCAGGGCCTTTCAGGGTTGCAAACCTAGTTTAAAATCGGGTGTATACAAAGCCCAATAGATTCGGGTTCTTAAATAGTTGATAATAAGTTTACAATTTCTTCGTTATTTGCATACCAATATCGGGAAAGCCATTTTCCAAAAAAAATCACCTCCCGGTACCATTTTTCAGGCAACCCTTTTTTTAAAAGTTGTGTCTAATTAAATGTATTTTAGTTTTTATACTAAAACATATTTGATACTTTTGCACCATATATTCAGAGGGCTGAAATAAACTTACAGAATGGATAACATCTTACTTAGTGCGGCACTGGCTTTTTTGGTCACTTTTTTTGCGATTCCTGTTATCATACAGGTAGCTAAGGATAAAAAACTTTTTGACGAGCCAGATGAAAGAAAAGTTCACAAGACCGTCATCCCCACTTTAGGCGGCCTCGGCATTTTTGCAGGTTTCATCATCGCCACATTAATGGGTGTTCCCTCTTCTGTTACTTCCGAACTTCAGTATTTTGCGGCAGCAGCCACCGTTATATTCTTCCTGGGTATTAAAGACGATATTCTTGTATTATCGGCCAGCAAAAAATTCATAGGCCAGCTCATTGCAGCAGGCATCATCATCAAATTCGGCGGCATTCAAATAACCAATATGCATGGCTTCTTAGGTATTTATGAAATACCGCATATCGCCAGCATTGTGTTATCCATCTTTACTATTATCGTGATCACCAATTCTTTCAACCTGATCGACGGAGTGGATGGCCTGGCCGGAAGCCTTGGCTTACTGACCACCCTGGTTTTTGGCGCTTACTTCTTTTATGCCGGGCAATTAACTTATGCGGTAATGGCATTTGCACTGGCTGGAAGTACCATCGGATTTTTATTGTATAATTTTTCTCCGGCTAAAATATTTATGGGAGATACGGGTTCACTTTTGCTGGGCCTCATCAATTCCATACTGGTAATAAAATTCATCAACGTTGCCGGCAACCCGGTTTCAAACCTGCCTATTGAAGCAGCCCCTGCGATCGGATTTTCTATATTGATGATTCCATTGTTTGATACACTCCGGGTATTTGGCCTGCGCATATTAGACAGGCGCTCACCATTCAGCCCCGACCGCACACATGTTCACCACTTCTTACTCGACCTGGGCATGAGCCACCGCATGGTTACCATTACCTGCGTATCGGTAAATATAGCATTCATTGCCATGGCATTCTTCCTGCGCAACTTAGGCACCACAACGGTGATAGGAATATTGCTGGTGTCTGCCTTTATCTTTATCAGCGTTATTTATTACAGCCGGCCAAAGAGCAAACAACAACTTGTTGAAGAAAATATTTCCAATGCCGAAGTGATCAAATCGCACAAGATCCTTAAGCTGGCATCTGAACCGGTTGAAGCCGAGTAATCCGGTTTTGGTCTTCTCCTTTTAATTCTGCGCTCACTTCTTCCTGCTTATTTTAGCGGATAACATTAGTTTTTTATAGCTTTGCGTGCAATTAACCGAACACAGTTATGTCAGAAGAAACAAATAAGATCCTCAGCGATACAGAAGCATCCATGAATAAAGCGCTTACTCACCTGGAAGCGGAATTGACCAAGATACGTGCAGGCAAAGCAAACCCTTCCATGCTCGATGGAATCATGGCTGAATATTACGGAAACCCAACTCCCATTAACCAGGTTGCCAATGTTTCGGTGCTGGATGCCCGTACCATTTCTGTTCAGCCCTGGGAAAAGACCATGCTTCAACCAATAGAAAGAGCCATCACCATGGCCAATATCGGCATCAACCCGCAGAACGATGGCAATACCATCCGCCTGTTCCTTCCTCCATTAACAGAAGAGAGAAGAAAAGAACTGGTAAAGAAATGCAATGCAGAAGGCGAACATGCAAAAGTTGCCGTACGGAATATCCGCAGGGACAGCATTGAGCATATTAAAAAATTGCAGAAAGACGGGCTGAGTGAAGACGCAGCAAAAGATTCGGAAGAAGAAATTCAGCAAACCACCAATAAGTTCATCACATTGGTTGAAAAACACCTGGCCGCAAAAGAAAAAGAGATCATGGCTGTTTAACTGGTTTTTCCGCTACCTGTATATTACATTCCTAGTTCTTCATTTTAAATAGCTGCCCAACTATGTTTCAACAGGCAATAGAAAAAGTATTGCAGTTCACCCGTCCGCTGCACAGCATTTCCCGAACCTATAGCGGATTGGTATTGCCGGGCAGTTCTACGTTCTTTTTTGTGAACGACCAGGGCATCGCAATAACATGCAAACACGTGGCGGAAATGATACCGGCCGCCCAAAACATCAGCCAGCAGTTCTTAAACTTCAAGACAGAGCTGAATGCCGTTCCCAAAGACAACAAGTTCAAACGGAATTTGCAAGGCCTGGAATTAAAGTATAAATACCTTCCGGAAACAACCGTACAGTTGAAGAACAATTTTCTTAACTGCTTTGATACCATACAGGAGATCACCTGCCACACACATCCAACACTGGACCTGGCTATTCTCGAATTCAAGGGGTTCAATAAGGTTTTTTATACCTCTCATGCAAAGTTCATAAAAGACAGCAGCAGAATAAAACAAGGCATGTCTTTGTGCCGCATCGGTTATCCGTTTCCCGAGTTCAGCAATTTCAGGCACAACCCTGCCACCGATGATATTGAATGGACAAATACCGGCAATCCCAACTCTCCCTCTTTTCCCCTTGATGGAATTGTAACCAGGTTTGTAGCCAACAGCGCCACAGAAGGTATCACCGGCATTGAAATGAGTACGCCGGGATTAAGGGGGCAAAGCGGTGGCCCCTTGTTCAACAGCGACGGAACCGTTTACGGAATGCAGTTTGCCACCAACCACCTGCACCTGGGTTTCGACCTGAAAGACCACGAGATCATCAATAACGGAAAAAGAACAAAAGTTTCCAATAACCCGTTCCTGCACGTGGGTATTTGTGTGCATGCAGATAAGATCAAGGAGTTTTTAAGAGAGAAGAATATTTCTTTTACGGAAACAGATTAGTACATTCCATCTACTCTGCCGGTTTCCGGTTTGCAATATAAACGCCGGCTAAAATAATCGCCAGGCAGGTAAATTGTTTCCAGCCAACTTCTTCGCCATAGATCAATCCCCAGAAATTGGCCACTACCGGTATGCCGTAAGTAACCATGGCTGCAAACACAGCACCGGCCCGTTTTACCAGCATATAAAAAATAATAGAGGCAACAGCGGTGCCCAGGATTCCCAATACGGCCGAAGCAGCCGTGGAGTACAACACGCCGCCATCGGTAAGGGGCAGGTTAAAATAGCCGGTACCTGTGAGCACGAGCAAGGCCGGTATGGCATTTAAAGTAAGCGCTACTGCTGCAATCTGCAAAGAACCAATCTCCTTCAGGTGGCGATGCACCATGTTTACATTAATGCCATAAAAAATAGTGGCCAATACAATATAACTTATGTACAGTAGGTTTTGATTATTCTGCATATTCCCTTTGCTCAACAGCAATAAAATACTGCCGGTAAAAGAAATAATGATACCCAATACTTTGTTGGTGGATGTTTTACTGTTAAAAAAGAGAGCGCCCATGATGATCACAAAAATGGGTGTAAGTGAATTTAGCGTGCCCGCCAATGCGCTGTCGATGCCTTCTTCGGCAATACAGAATAAATAAGCCGGCAATAAACTCCCGAATAAACCAGAAAGGAATATCACTTTCATCTTATCCTTAGGGATGCGGCGAAACACTTTGATGGCCGTAGGTAACAACACCAACCCGGAAAATACGATCCGTAGCGAAGCCACCTGGTAAGCTGAAAGGCTTTTCAATCCTTCTTTCATCAGGATGAAACTGCTGCCCCAGATAATGGAGAGAGTGATAAAAATAAACCAGTTTAAAAATCCTTTGTTCAACAGATAAATTTTGAAGGGCCAAAGTTGAAGTATTTAATTTGAATTACGTGCCGGCACTTCCACAAATTCCGTATCCCGAAAAATGGTTTTGTCTCATAAATTTATTGTACTAAATTTAATAAACGCTTACTGCATTTATTTTTAACCTTCAAACTTAACAACTATGGGATTCATCAAAGAATTTAAGGACTTCGCCATGAAAGGCAACCTGGTTGACATTGCCGTAGCCTTTGTAATGGGCGGCGCTTTTGGAAAAGTGGTTACTTCTTTTACAGAAGGCATCGTTGCTCCGCTCATTGGGATGATTGGCGGCGCCGATCTGAGCAAAAATGTTTTTGTACTCAAAAAAGCTGTTACCGAAGTCAAGGATGCTTCGGGAGCAGTAATAACAGAGGCCGCAGCTGAAGTGGCGTTAAAATGGGGTGATTTTGTAACCGCCATCATCAACTTTATCATCGTTGCTTTTGTAATGTTCCTCGTTATTAAAGCCATAAACAGTATGAAGAAGAAGCAGGAAGAAGCACCTGCAGGTCCTTCTTCTACGGATGCCTTGCTGATGGAGATCAGGGATGCATTGAAAAAATAATTATTTCTCGCCAGCCGGCAACAACCGCTGCCGGCTGGTTTTTAAAACCCCTTCATTATGAAAACAGGATTAACCTCATTGTTGCTGCTGGCAACATTTTTTTGTTTTGCACAAGACCAAACAGTAAAAGACCTTAAGAACGAATCATCAAAATCAATTACCAGAGACCCGAAAGATACTGCCCAGAAAACATGGAAGCTGGGCGGACTGTTTAACCTCAATATAAACCAGGGTTCGTTAAGCAACTGGTCGGCAGGCGGTGATAAATTTTCCTTTTCACTGAATTCTTACCTGAATCTTTTTGCCTTTTATAAAAAGAACAAAAGTTCCTGGGATAATAACCTCGATCTTGCCTATGGCATCGTAAATACCACCAGTCTTGGTTCCCGAAAAGCAAGCGACCGCATCGATCTTTTATCTAAGTATGGGTATGCCTTATCTAAAAAATGGAATGCTTCTGCCTTGTTTAATTTACGTACCCAGTTTACAAAAGGCTATGCCTACTCAAAAACAGCGGCCGGCAAGGACACTTCTTCTGTTATCTCAAACTCATTTGCCCCGGCCTATATTTTACTATCGCTTGGTTTCGATTATAAACCCAATGCCGACCTGTCGGTTTTTATTTCTCCGCTTACCGAAAGATGGGTGGTTGTAACAGACCGGTTGATCGCACCGTTATTCGGCATCGATTCCAGCAAACGATCGAAGAATGAACTGGGCGCTTTTGCTTCCGTTAACTATACAAAAAAACTGGGCGGCAGTTTTACCTTTAAAACAAGACTTGATCTTTTCTCCAACTACAAACAAAAACCACAGAACGTCGATGTGTTCTGGTCGAACGTAATAACGGCCAAAATCACTAAGTATATCAATTTTTCTTTTAACCTGGATATGATCTACGATGATGATACGCATAATGTAAACCCGGCCAAAGGACCTGCGCCACAATGGTTGCAACTGATGGGTATTGGATTTGCGTATAATTTTTCTAAAAAGTAACAGCAAGGATCTGAACAGCCGTTTTTAACATTTGTTTTATCGCATACAAGTGCCGATACTGTATTGTAGTTAAGATGTGTTAACATTTCCGGCTTTCATTTTCAATTATTTTTGCGGCATGATAAAACCCTTAGTTACTGTTCTTGCAACAGCAACCATCTCCCTTTTGGCCCAGGCCCAGGATGCCTCCTTAAAAGAATTTCAGAAAGCAGCCTTTAAAGAACTGAAGTTGCCGGAAAAAGACGGCTGGCAAAAAGCCGGCACTTTTATTATCAATGTTCAGCAGGGCGCTTTGCGCAACTGGGTAAGCGGCGGCGAACAGAATACGCTGGGCGTTGCCATGTTGTGCAATTATAACCTGAACTTTAAAAAAGGAAAACACAGCTGGAATAACTACTTTGATATTGGCCTGGGGTTTCAGAATGCCACCAGTTTCGGGCAGTTCCGGAAAACAGACGATCGCATCGACATTACCACCAAGTATGGCTACCAGCTTTCCCGCAAGTGGTATACTGCTATGCTGGTGAACTTCAATACCCAATCACTGGCCGGTTATAATTACACCGATACCGGTAATAATAAGATATCGGGCTTTCTTACACCGGGTAAGATCATCATTTCGGCAGGGATAGATTTCAGGCCCGATAAAACATTTACCCTTTTTGTTTCACCTATCACCACCCGGCTGATATTGAAAAATGACGAGGATTTTTACAGCATAGATAAGTTCGGTGTTCCGCCGGAAAAGCGATCATATACCGAACTGGGTTCATTTGCAACCGCTAAGTTTACAAAAGGCTTTAATAAATGGGTACAATATACCGGCCGGCTCGATCTTTTCAGCAATTATAAAAGAAACCCCGAAGATGTGGATGTTCTCTTTACCAACCTGTTGAGCCTGAAGTTCAACAAGTGGCTGGCCACCAATATCAGCGCCGATATTGTGTACGACGACGATATTTTAAAAAAGACACAATTGAAGGAAGTGCTGGGTATTGGCCTTACGGTAAAACTTTAACCGGTTTTATCCACATAGTATATTCAAAACTTGGCCGGAAGCCTTATTCTGTCAACAAATCAATACATTTGCCCTCCCCTGCGGGGATATGATTTTGTTATACTAATTAAGACATCGTAAAGTGAATAATACAACGTACCAGATAAAATTAGAACAGTTTGAAGGCCCGTTCGACCTGCTGCTTTTTTTCATTGAAAGAGATGAACTGGATATTTATAATATCCCTATTACAAAGATCACCAACGACTTTTTAGACTTCATACATAACAGCGAGAAGCTGAACATTGAACTCAGCAGTGAATTTATCCTGTTCATCAGCACCCTCATGCGGATCAAAGCCAAAATGCTGTTGCCCCGCAAAGAACTGGATGCCGATGGCAATGAGATTGACCCCCGCCAGGAACTTATCAATAAGATCCTTGAGTACAAAAGGTTCAAAGAAGCTGCGGCAAAGATGGCCGAAATGGAAGCGCTGCGCCAACTGATGGTAAAACGGGGTAACCTGCAGAAAGAAATTTCACAGATTGGTGAAGAAGCCGGGGAAGGTACCGAGATACAAACGGTGACCCTTTTTAAACTGATGAAGGCTTTTGAAAAAGTGATCCTGAAACTGCACGAACGAAATAACAAGCCGGTGCATACCGTGGTTCGTTATAACTATACCATGGAAGAAAGCAGGGAACATATGCTAACCACCTGCCGCACAGAAAAGACCATGTCATTTGAAAAGATATTTGATGTATGTGAAGACCGCATACATGCCATCTTCCTCTTTCTTTCTTTGCTGGAACTGGTGCAGCAACGTTACATGAGCCTGCTTACCGGCGAAGGCAGAAATAATTTTATTGTAGAATGGAATGAGAACCGGGAAGAAGAAGTGCCCGGGGCTGATCTCTTCCCCGATGAAGGCCCGGCTACGCTTAACTAAAATATTTCCCCCCGCAAAACGGGGGATTTTTTGCCCTGGTCTGACGTCCCGTCTGACCATTTTCTAATAACTCCGCCGTTTTTGTCGCAATTTTGTCAGGGATGAGGTTGGTATCATATTTGATGTTTAAACATCAAATTTAAAAACACGATCATGAAAACAACAGTATACAAAGCAGCCGACAGGGGCTCGGCCGATTATGGTTGGTTAAAACCCAATTATTATTTCAGTTTTGCCCAATACCACGACCCTTCCAAAGTTCATTTTGGTTTATTGCGGGTATTGAATGATGACTTCGTAGACGGTGGCGGTGGTTTTCCCACACACCCACACGATAATATGGAGATCGTTACCATTCCGTTTACCGGCGCCTTAAAACATAAGGACAGTACGGGTGGCGATGGATTGATAAAGGCTGGTGATATCCAGATCATGAGTGCCGGTACCGGCGTTCGGCATTCCGAGTTCAATGCTTCGGAAACAGAACCCGTTACACTTTTCCAGGTATGGGTGTTTCCTAAAGTACGCAACATAAAACCCCGTTATGATCAGAGAACATTTGATATTAACGACCGGACAAACAAATGGCAGGTAGTAGTTTCGCCGCAGGAAGCAGACAATGCTTTATGGATAAACCAGGATGCCCGTTTTGCATTAACCAATCTGGATGCAGGCAAAGAGATCAGCTATACGAATGCATTTAAAGGTAATGGCGTATTCTTGGTAGCCATCAATGGTTCGGTGGAAGTAAACGGGCAGGTATTAAACAAAAGAGATGCCATCGCCGTTTCAGAAACGGATGAGTTCAGCATCAAAGCAACAGAAAATGCCGAGTTACTGGCTATTGAAATTCCAATGAACTAGGTCAATAGTAGATCCAGAGCATTACCGGGTTCTTACTCTGATCAAGATATTCCTGCAACTTAATAAGAAAAGGAGGCGATACCGTTGGGCAGCCAAGGCTGAGGCAGATACCCGCCGGGTAAACTTCGCTGCTGGGTACACAACTGTGACCATGCAATACCACGCAACGGTTAAAGGCATTATCATTGGTTTCATCCATGCCATAGAGTTTATAGGCAAGTCCGAATGTTCCGGTGTAGGACTTGCCTATCTTATACCTTCCCACTGATGTGCAATAGCTGTTAGACTTGTTAGAAAATACCAGCTCATCAGAATCGGCCTGGGAACCGCTGCCGTGGGTAACAAGGCCCGCCAGTTCAACCGAATCTTTTTTAAGGTTATATACAAAGAACCGTTTCATACCCGAAGGCACCCGCATATCTATAAGAAAACAATGGCTGCGGCTGAAGCCGTGCTCATTCACATAATTTTTTGCTTCGGCTGCTTTTAACTTCAACCTTGAAAGAACTTCCCTGGCTGCAGAGCCCGTATTTCTATTATATGCAAAAACCTTTGCCGGCGGGTGTTTGCTGAACTTTGGCCGGTACCAGAAAAAATAGCCAAAGGAAGAGATGGCTGCCAATAATACAAAACTGATGATGAGGATCCGCCGGGCCAGGTTCATTAAAGTTTTTGGAGACATAGATGCCTAACGCATCTCTTTCCACAAAATTTCAGGAAAGCTGTTAAAGAAAATTAAAACCCTGTTTTAAAAATAAAGGGATGATCTCATTAGCCAAAGTGTTTCATAAAGCTTAATAGCCAGTCAAGAAACATGCATAGTATGTTTTCAAATGAGCCGGGTTATATTCTTGCCGGCATCTACGTTAGCGGTATGATGGCACGATGATTTTAGTTACCGTTTTTATACTTCCTTTATTCAGGTATTATTTTAGCGGTTATTTTCCCATCAGGACTTCCATACGGACTTGTATAGCCGTTGGAGCCTATAACCAGGCCGCCGACAATTTTTTTCACCTTTAATGTAAATACACGGTTACCGGGCGTGTATGCAATTTTTGTTCTGTATATAAAACTCATTGTAGTGATGCCGAGCACATTGGGGTTAGCAGCTACTATATGCGTTCCATAAGAATCCGTTATAAGTAAATAGATAAGGGAATTGCTGAAAGCATTAAACCCCACTGTACCATACACTTCAACAAAAGAATTTTGGGTAAGCGTAGCTGTAACACTGGAAATGATCGCTTCATCTCCGTTGTTAGGAAGTGAGAAATTTGAACCATCAACGCTTTCCGCATATTTTTCAGGAGTGATCCAGGCAGGGGCTCCTGTTCCGCCTGATGCCAGTATTTGCCCCGCCGTTCCCTCCGCTCCGTTAATTTTTAATGCCCCGGTTTGTGTATTCATACTGAACTTCCATCCGGCGCCGCCATTGCCAAATAATCCAACATGTGTATCATCTTCCATCCCAACAAAGGCGGCTTCAGTGTTTGCATTGTTATTTAACCAAAGCCCTGCCGAGAGGGAGTTATTTCCTCCACTCCTGATTCGCATCCTGTTGCTGATATCAAGCTGGTAGGCCGGATTGCTGTTTCCTATACCCGTATTGCCGTTTAAGAAAGTGGTTCCTTCCACATGCAGTTTTTGTAATGGGTTGACCGTACCAATGCCTACATTGCCATTCCCTTTTATACGCATGGTTTCCATAAATGAAGCGCTGCTTCCATAACCAAAAGCGATATCGGCAGCTGAAATATCTGTGTGAATTTGCAGTAACGAACTCTGGATCCCCAGGCCATAGCTGTTGCCTGAATTGCTCCAGAGAGAAATTTTATCTCCCAATGCAGTTCCAAAACTTAAAGGAAATACCGGCGCAGCATCGCCAATACCTACGTTGCCCGAAAAATACCCATTGCCATTAATAAAGTTGGTATAAAAAACAGGGTTGCCGGTGGCATTGCGGTATTCCAATTGCCCGCTGATGGGTGTGTTATTATTATAGTAGAGCCCGTCTGCTGCTGCAGAATGCTGAAACAGGTATTGGCTAACCGGTATATATAAATTGGAATTTCTCCATTCAATTTTTCCTGAAACAGAATCATAGGTCATGAATTTATTCACTCCGCCAATGCGCTGGTTTCCTTTTACGTCTAAAGTTGCCTGGGGCGTTGCTGTGCCAACACCTACGTTTTGAGAACGGGCAAAAAACACAATTCCCAGCAGGGAAAAAAGCAATATTTCTCTTTTCATTTTATTTTGTTGAAGTGGGTTTTCACTTTTGTTTCAGTAATTTTTCAACCAGTTTTGTTAAAACATCAATTTGCTTTTGCTGCTCTTTAATACTTTCGATCATCACCGGTATCAGCCCGGAGTAATTAACAGCCAGTATCCCTTCTTTATTTTCTGTAACTAATTCCGGAAATAGTTTTTGCACTTCCTGTGCCAATACGCCTGTTTGCAAACGATCATCGCCCTGTCCGTTCTTCCAGTAATAATGATAGCCGCTTAGCTGTGTTATTTTTTCTAATGACTGCTGTAAGAGAGTAATGTCTTTTTTTAACCGACTGTCCGAGTTCTGGGTAAGTGTTCCCTGCATCCAGCCATTGCCGGTTGTTGTATTAATATAGAAGCGCCAGCCTGCGGCGCCAGTTTGGCCGTAAAAACCCACTTCATCATTCAACCTCATTCCTATAAAGGCAGGAGAAGTTGTATTGATATCATTATTCAGCCATAGCCCCGCACTGTTACCAGCCGTGGAGCGGATCCTCATCCGGTCACCCACATCCAACCGGAAAACAGGGTCGGTAACACCAACACCAAGGTTGCCATTATCAATCAAAACCATTCTCGTCGCATTTCCGTTGGTTCTGAATTCCATTCCGTTTACATGTGCAATATTGTTGTATATGATACCACCATGAGCGGCATCTGTTGGTTTCCCAAACAATAAACCGGTTTCGTTACCGGCAGGCGCAAAAAAATTCAAATAGGTATTGGCATTACCTTCTACTACTGCTCCCGGAAAATATCCACCGGCATAGCCTGAGCTTCCGGCAGCAATATGCAGCCTGGCGCCGGGTGCAGAAGTGCCGATACCGGTATTGCCATTCTTTAAAACAGTGATGGCATTTGATCTTGTTGTATTATTATTTCCATTGCCTACTATGAATAATGGAGTAGTAGAAGAAATAGTTGTTTCATTCGCTGTGAGTATGGAGTCATTATACAAACCCACCACGGTAGAACTGTATCCTTTTGCTATGGTATTAGAACCAATTGCTGTGGATGCATCACCCTTTGCTTGTGTAAGAAATCCTGAAGTATTTGAAAACCCTCCGCTGGCGGTGGTGTAATATCCTTTAGCGACAGAATAGATTCCGCTGGCCGTGGTGAAATGTCCCATAGCCGTGGAATAATCACCTGTTGCTTTCGAACCGTTTCCCATAGCTGTTGAAACAAGGCCGCTGGCAGTAGTAGTACTTCCCATGGCAGTAGAAAGATCGCCTGTTGCATTTGAACTATATCCCATCGCAGTGGAACTATTGCCATTTGCGGTGGTAGTATATCCCATGGCGGTGGAAAATGTACCACTGGCAGTTGTAGCATTGCCTGCAGCAGTGGAATTGTTACCGCTGGCCACAGTTAAAGTTCCTATGGCAGTAGAACTGCTCCCCCCGGCTGTTGTCTGTAAACCCATCGCCGTTGCATAATTTCCATTGGCAGTTGTGCTATTACCAATTGCAGTTGAATACGGCCCACCTGCATTAGCGCCGCTTCCCATAGCAATGGAGTAATTCCCGGTGGCGTTTGAGTTTATACCTGCGGCGAAGGAATAATTTCCGTTAGCAGTAGTGCCGCCACCCAGTGCGGTAGCAGACTCTCCATTGGCAATTGTACCACTACCCATAGCGGTTGAAGAAATCCCGTTGGCACTTGTAAACACGCCGGTACTCATAGCATAATCACCAAAAGACTTTGTACCATATCCGAATGCAGTTGAATACAACCCAACTGCATTTGCACCTCCTCCCATTGCAATGGAATTTAAACCCGTTGCAATACTATTATAACCTGCTGCAAAGGATGCATAGCCTTTTGCTTTATTATTATAACCCAGTGCCACTGAATAACTGCCTACACTGTCTTTATCCCAGTTTACCGAACTTACATAACCGGCCCTGAAGGCCGCCTTATCTGCATACCACATCATTCTTCTGCCTCCACCACTCAGGGGAGGATTGGCTGGTGTTACAGATTCCAATCCTGTTGCAGAAAATAAAACACTGCTGTCTGCCACATGCAATCTTGCCAGGGGAATGACAGCGCCAATTCCCGTATTTCCATTTCTTAAAACAGTTACGGCATTTGAAAATGTGGATGGAAAAGAGCCATTACCTATTTGAAAGATCCGGTCAGTAGGAGCAGAAAAGTTCTGGTCAGGATTGTCCGATACATCGTTTAATATTCCGGTGGCAAATGAAGCAACTGCCTTCGCCCTGGTTCCATACCCCATTGCAGTTGCAAAACTACCACTGGCAGTTGTGTTGTATCCCATAGCAGAGGAATTGTCTCCGCTGGCAGTTGTACTACTTCCCATCGCAGTAGAAAATATACCACCGGCAGTTGTACTGTATCCCATAGCAAGAGAATAGTCACCGCTTGCGTTTGTGACAGCACCAGTAGCTGTGGAAACAAAGCCACTGGCATTTGTATAACGCCCCATGGCAACAGAAGCAACGCCCTTTGCTTTGGTTGCATAACCAGCAGCAAATGAATAATTACCAATGCTGTCTTTATCCCATTGGTTGCCGGTAAACCCGGCCCTGAAAGCCGATTTATCAGGATACCACATCATTCTTCTGCCTACACCACTCAAAGGAGGATTACCTGCTGTACCGGGAATATCACTTGAAGCAGAAAAAAGAACAGAACTGTCTGTTACATGTAAGCGGGCCACCGGGGCGGTAGTGCCGATGCCCACATTTTGTGCTGCCAGTATTTGAGAACTGAATACTGATAATAACAAGACCAGCTTTTGCATAGCGAGGTGTTTTATCAAATGTAGAAGTGACCATTTTCATATCCCTCACCCGAAACAGTGATTCACCGGGGCGCCGGCAAGAATCACCCGAAACTGGTATTTTAAATGAAATGCTTGATTTAATGAAGGAGAAAGTGAACCTTTATGAAGAACTTTTACCATTACGGCGTTTGCGGTTATTCAAAAAACATATTATTCATGGATTGGTTTTACTGCTGCTGATCAACAGCTGCCTGCTTTATGCACAACAGGTGCCCGACAGTTTAGTAAAGAAACTAAATGCCCTTACCAATGATTCTGCCAGGGCGATCACCCTATTGGAAATGGGTGAATCTATTGAACAGGTAAGCCCGGAAAAAAGCATGGAGTATTACAGGCAGGCATTGGCCCTTGGTCAGCATAGCAAAAACAACCGGGTGATCTTATCATCCTATACAGACCTGGGCATCTGTTATATCAACCTGAATAAGATGGACAGTGCTATCATAACATTTGAAAAAGGAATTCCCTTTGCCCGGCTGCTAAAAGATACAGTAAGAGAGGCAAGAACACTGGGAAATATCGGGAACGCCTGGCTGCATAAAAAGGACAGGGCAACGGCTATCGAATATTATTTAAAGGCAGCAAGGATCTGGGAAACCTGCAGCAACCAGCAATACCTGACCTTACTCTATTCCAATATCAATGCACTACTGGATGAGCAGAAAGAACATACCCGGGCTTTAGAGTTTGGGAACAAAGCCATTGCCCTCGCAAAAAAATCAGGCGACGATTATTCCCTGGTGAGCGGGCTCGTCAATCTTTCCACTACCTATAGTCACCTGGGTCAGCATGAAAAAGAATATGAACTGCTGGAGCAGGCCCTGCCGCTGGCTAAAAAGAATGAAGATCTTGACCAGATAGCCACCACCTATCACAACATGGGTGATTATTTTTTCAAACAGGAAAAATTTTCTTCTGCTTTGGAAAAATATCTTGAATCATACAGTTATGTAAAACAGATGGGCAACAAGTATCACCTGTGTGAAATATGTACGGTGCTGGCAATGGCTTATCATAAACTAAACCAGGGTGATAAAGCGCTGCAGTATATCCTGCAGGCAGAACAGTTAGCCAACGAAGTGGGAGTAAGAACCAAACTGAAAGAAATATACCTCACCAGGGCTGAGATAGAAGAAAAGGCCGGTAATTATAAACTAGCCAGTGTTTATTATTCAAAGACACTTACGGTAAGCGATTCATTATTTAAAACAGAAGCAAGCGAAAAGGTTGCCGAAGCGGAAGCAAAGTACCAGAATGAAAAAAAGCAACAGGAGATTGCCCGCTTAGAGAAAGATGCACAAATACGATCGCTCACTATCAGGCAAAAGTCAACGCTTAATTATATTTTGATCGGTTCGCTTGCAACATTACTGATCCTTGGGTTTTTAGGGTATCGCAATCTTCGGCATCGCCAGCAATTGGCAAAACAACAGGATGAATTACAGCAACAACGAATTCGTGAACTGGAGAAAGACAGGCAACTGGTAGCGGTGGATTCAATGCTTAAAGGCCAGGAAGAAGAGCGCAGCAGGCTGGCGAAAGACCTGCATGACGGGCTGGGTGGATTACTATCCGGAGTAAAATTTTCTTTAACCAATATGAAAGACAACTTTATTGTAACCCCGGATAATATGGCCGTGTTTGAACGGTCGTTAGACATGATCGATACTTCCATCAAAGAACTGCGGCGTGTGGCACATAATATGATGCCCGAGATGCTGACAAAATTCGGGCTGGATGAAGCATTGAAGGAATATTGCAATTCTGTTAATGCCACCAATTTAATTACGGTAAAGTATCAATCGATGGGACTTGACATGAGGATAGAAAAATCATCCGAAATAATCATTTACCGTATTATCCAGGAACTGCTGAATAATATCATGAAACATGCAGCCGCCACTGAAGCCATGGTACAGCTGATAAAGGATAAAGGCCGGCTTAGTATTATTGTGGAAGACAATGGAAAAGGCTTTGATACTGCTTCACTGAAAGATAAGAAAGGAGCCGGGCTCACCAATATCCGGTCAAGGGTGGATTATTTAAAGGGCCGGTTAGACATTCACGCAGAGCCCGGCAAAGGAACCCTGGTTAATATCGAATTCAATATATAATTATGATCCGTTTATTCATTGTAGATGATCATCCTGTTGTTATTGAGGGCATCCATGCCTTATTACAGAACGAAAAAGATATTGAATGGGCCGGGCAGGCTATGAATGCCCAATCCTGCCTTGGCTTTTTTGTGAACAATACGGCCGATGTGGTACTGATGGATATCAGCATGCCGGGTATGGATGGCGTGGAATTATGTGCGGTGATGAAAGAAAAGTACCCGGGCGTTATGATCCTTGGCCTCAGCACATTCAACCAGGGATTGTATATAAAAAAGATGGTAGAGAACGGCGCATCCGGGTATATTTTAAAGAATTCATCGAAAGAAGAATTGATAAAAGCCATACATGCCGTGCATGAAGGCTGCATTTATTTCAGTGGCGAAGTGGGCATTGCATTACAGGAATATCAAAAGTCGTCAATGACAGAGTTACCGGCATTAACCGCCAGGGAAAAAGAAGTGCTGGAATTAATTGCAGAAGGATATACCAATCCGCAGATAGCAGAAAAGATATTTTTAAGTTCTTTTACCGTTGATAGCCATAGAAAGAATTTATTAGCCAAACTTGCTGTAAAAAATACTGCCAGCCTGATCAGGCTGGCAGTGGAAAAAAAACTGATATAGTTATTTAGTAAATGATGTGGCTTCAACTTTAACCAAAACCATCTCTCTTACTGTTTTTGCAATGCCATTTGCATCAATGCCGATCTCATCATAAAGCTGTTTTGGCGTGCCGTGTTCTACCAGCCTGTCGGGGATGCCCATGATCTTAACCTCGGCCTTATAGCCGTGTTCATTCATAAACTCGAGGATGGCGCTGCCAAAACCTCCCAGCACCGTTCCGTCTTCTACGGTGATCACTTTATTGAATTTGCTGAATACCTCGTGCAGCATTTCTTCATCCAGCGGTTTTACAAAACGCATATCGTAATGCGCCGGGTTAATGCCGTCTGCTTTCAGATCCCTGATTGCAGCTGCAGCAAAATTGCCCGGGTGGCCCAGGGTTAGTATGGCGATATCTTTACCGTCCTTGATCTTTCTTCCGGTGCCGATCTTTATCTCTTTCATTTCTGTTTTCCATTCCGGCATTACGCCTTCACCTCTTGGGTAACGTATCACAAACGGAAGATCGGTAGAATCCAGTTGCGCCGTGTACATCAGGTTACGCAGTTCGCTTTCATTCATGGGTGAACTTACCACCAGGTTGGGAATGCAACGGAAATAAGCAATGTCGTAACAACCATGATGCGTTGGCCCGTCATCTCCTACCAGCCCGGCCCTGTCTAAACAGAATATCACCGGTAATTTTTGAATCGCTACATCATGCACCACCTGGTCGTATGCCCGTTGCATAAAAGATGAATAGATGTTACAGAAAACTTTCATTCCCTGTGTGGCCATACCGGCGCTCACTGTTACGGCGTGCTGTTCGGCAATGCCCACATCAAATGCACGGTCGGGCATTTTTTCCATCATGTATTTTAAAGAAGAACCGCTTGGCATAGCAGGTGTAATGCCGAATATCTTTTTATTCTTTTCTGCCAGTTCGATGATCGTGTGTCCAAATACATCCTGGTATTTAGGCGGCTGCGGAATATCAAATGTTTTCTTTTGTATCTCGCCGGTCACTTTATCAAACAGCCCGGGTGCATGCCACTTGGTCTGGTCTTTTTCGGCTAATTCATACCCTTTGCCTTTCACTGTTTTAATGTGCAGTATCTTAGGGCCGGGTATATCTCTCAGGTCTTTTAATGTGTCTACCAGTTTGGTAATGTTGTGCCCGTCTATAGGACCGAAGTAACGAAGCTTAAGCGCTTCAAATAAATTACTGCTCATACTCACCATTCCTTTCAGGCTTGCTTCCAGTTTGCTGGCCATACCCCGACTGAAATTCTTTCCAACGGGTAATTTGCCCAATGCCTTCCACACGTTATCACGCAGGTCGTTGTATGTATGCGAAGTGGTGATATCGGTAAGGTATTCTTTCAATGCACCTACATTGGGATCAATGCTCATGCAATTATCATTCAAAATAATAAGCACATTGCTTTTTTCAATACCGGCATGGTTCATTGCTTCAAATGCAAGTCCGGCAGTCATAGCGCCATCGCCGATCACAGCCACATGCTGGCGGTCGTTCTCTCCTTTATAATGAGAAGCCATTGCCATACCCAGCGCTGCAGAAATGGAAGTGGATGAGTGACCAACACCGAATGTATCGTATTCACTTTCGCTGCGCTTGGGGAAACCACTTAGCCCTTTGTATTTTCTATTGGTAGGAAAATTATCCCGGCGGCCGGTGAGTATCTTATGCCCGTATGCCTGGTGGCCTACGTCCCAAACCAGTTGATCGTAAGGCGTATTGAAAACATAGTGTAAGGCAACGCTCAGTTCCACCACACCCAGGCTGGCGCCAAAATGCCCGCCGTACACACTCACCACGTCAATAATATACTGGCGCAGTTCGTCACATACCTGGTGCAGTTGTTCCCTGCTCAGTTTTTTCAGGTCATCGGGGCTGTCGATCTTACTTAAAAGTTTGCCGGCTTTAATTTCCATGTTGGTTTTTTGCGGGGTAAAGGTACATTTTTTACGTAGTTGGACCCAAGTTATTAAACGATTTTTTAATAACCATAGTACTTAGGTTTTGTTCATTTTCCATTAACTTCAAAGGAAAAACCTGCAATTCCCTGTTTATATAGAGATCGGAGCTTTTAAGCTGCTTGCACATGCCTTATTAGAACCTTTAGGTATGTTTATAGGCTTTCGTTATTTTCTTTTCCTTCGAAAAAGAAAAGGTGATTTTATACCAAATCAGCAAAGAATCTGGATCATAACAGGAGCAATATTCGGGGCATTACTTGGCTCAAGATTGGTAGGTGGCTTTGAAAATCCGGCACAACTTTTAACTGCCAAAAATCTCCTTTTTTATTTCTACCAGCATAAAACAGTAGTTGGTGGTTTTTTAGGGGGACTTTTTGGTGTTGAGTTCGTCAAAAAGATCATTAAAGAGAAACAGAGCAGCGGAGACCTGTTTACCTATCCAATATTACTTGCATTAATTATTGGCAGGATTGGTTGTTTTAGTATGGGGATTTTTGAAGAAACTTATGGTATACCTACAAAACTCATCACAGGCATGGATCTTGGCGATGGCATTTATCGTCACCCGGTTACTTTGTATGAAATCTTTTTTTTGCTGTCACTCTGGATAGGCATAGTACAATTTGAAAAAAAATATTCTTTTGCCGAAGGTGGGCGTTTTAAAATTTTTATGATCGCCTATTTATGCTTCCGCTTTGCCCTTGATTTTATAAAACCTCATTTCACATTTGATTTCGGTCTTTCTACTATCCAGCTTGTATGCTTACTGGGATTAATCTACTATGCCGCTTTTATTATGCAACCTAAAAAACTACTTTTAAATACCCATGCCTGAACGCCTCTATACTTATTACGACTTCACCTTAAGCCTTTGTCACACCTGTTTGCGAAGAGTGGATGCGAAAATAGTTTTTGAAGCCGGAAAGGTTTTTATGCTCAAGAACTGCAGTGAACATGGTTTTCAAAAAGTACTCATTGCTACTGATATTGAATATTATAAAAATATCCGCAATTACAATAAACCATCAGAAACACCACTTCGGTTCAACACAAAAACACATTTTGGCTGCCCTTACGACTGTGGGCTTTGCCAGGATCATGAACAACATAGCTGCTTAACCGTCATTGAAATCACAGACCGTTGCAATCTTACCTGTCCCACTTGCTATGCTATGAGCTCTCCGCATTATGGCAGACATAGAACCGTTGCAGAAGTAGAGAGAATGCTGGACATCATCGTTGAAAATGAAGGCACGCCTGATGTGGTACAAGTAAGCGGGGGTGAACCAACGGTTCATCCAGACTTCTTTGAGATCATGGATATCGCCAGAAAAAAACCTATCAGGCACTTAATGCTTAATACCAACGGGATCCGGATTGCGAAGGATTTTGAGTTTGCAAAAAGAATAGCCACTTATGCACCCGACTTTGAAATATATCTCCAGTTTGATTCCTTTAAACCGGAAGCTTTGGAAAAATTACGCGGACAAGACCTTATTACAACCAGGAAAAAGGCGCTTGAACACCTGAATGAATTAAATCTTTCAACAACCCTTGTGGTTACCTTGCAAAAAGGAGTGAATGATGATGAGATCGGAAAGATCGTTGAATTTGCTTTGCAGCAAAAATGCGTTCGTGGTGTTACTTTCCAACCCACACAAATTGCAGGAAGAATTGAAGATTTTGACCCGGCCAAAGACCGGTTAACATTAACAGAGGTAAGACAGTCCATTTTAGATCAAACTAATATCTTTACTGCACAGGACCTCCTGCCAGTTCCTTGCAACCCCGATGCACTGGTAATGGGATATGCGTTAAAATTAGCCGGGCAGGTCTTCCCTTTAACGAGATATATCGACCCTTCACATTTATTAGACAACAGCCGTAACACCATTGTATATGAGCAGGACACAGTTCTGCGGGAACAGATGATCAATATCTTCAGTACCGGCATTTCAGTTGACCGTGTGGAAGAGAATATGAAACAGTTGCTTTGCTGTCTCCCGCAGATAGAAGCTCCGGGGCTGGGTTACAACAATCTTTTTCGTATCATTATTATGCGCTTTACAGATGCTTATGATTTTGACGTACGAGCCATAAAAAAGAGTTGTGTTCACATTGTTCATAAAGACGGCCGTATTATCCCTTTTGAAACAATGAATTTATTTTATCGGGATGAAAAGGAGCTATACCTGAAAAAACTTCAACAAGAAAGAGAAGAAGAATTATTCAGTAAAAAAATCAACAAATGAAACTAAGTTCCAAAGTTCTGTTTACTGGCATAGCAATCGCTTTAGCTATAGCATTGATTCTTTCACTATCAGGTGGAAATATGGCCGGAGGAGAATTTGTTTTATGGTTCGGCTTGTCATGTCTGGGAATAAGTGCTTTAAGCCTGCTGATTTCACTCATATTATTTGCGCTTGGCCGAAACAACCGTGAATTAGCCCAGGGGTTTTTATTAACCTGTGGCGCTTTATTACTGATCGGGTTTGCTGTTTGTGGCGGTGCAGCAAGTTTTAATTGAGGCAGTATATAGTTATAAGAAGTGCTTACTTAATCTCCTTCATCATATTCAATACAGATCATGGGTCAAACGTGATGATCACCACGGCGTGCTTTTCAAAGCTGGAGCTGAGTCTTACCTCGTATCGCTTATTACCTGCCTGTATGATCATGATGGCGGTATTGGGCGGAATACTGCCCAGGTTCTCGGCCTGCATGATGATCTCCACCGGCCGGCCGGGTTCGGTCATGGTAATGTTGAATACGATCGGCTTTTCGCTGATGCGTTGCCTGAGCAGGACCGGTTTTTTATCGGCAAAAATGGAAACCGTATCGTCATCAATGATGGCATTATCATAAAGTAAAACGGTAACAGCCGTATCGTGCACTTTTACGATCTCCTGTATCTCCAGTTTGCGTTCTGCGGGTAAGCTGTCGGCCGGGGGATCTATGGAAGGAATATCGTTTGCTGTTTCATATCCGGGTATGGTCAATGTATCCTGCTTCGGTATACGCCTTAGAAAATAATCGGTCATCTTCTTCTGCACAAAATGATCGATCGGGTATTCCGGATTTTTGATCTTCTGCAGCACTATCAATAATTCTTCCCCGGGAAAACAGGTGGTATCGTATCCCCGGCCGCTCCAGGTGCCCGACAGGTATTGTGTTCTACCGATCTTATAATAGCGCATGCTGAATTCCTTTTCACAAGGAAGAAAATCGGGCGGCAGTAAGTAATAAGCAAAGCCAGCTTCACGGATGCGGATGGTTTGTGTTTTTTTATTCCGGGTACCGTTCATATCATACAACACAAAACGACTGGTGTCTTTAAAAGTAAATGAGTAGCCCGACAGGTTTTTGCCGGATTGGTAGATTTGCATTTCTACGCTTTCTACACCCTGGCGTTGGGGTGATTTGCGGCTTATCTTACCACTCCAGATACCCGTGAGTGATTGTGCCTGGATAAGCAGTTGGCTTGCAGCAACCAGTAAAACTATTATGCAGATAATTTTTTTGGGCATGTGCGCCGTTTGATTTTAAAACCTGTTATGCTTTAGCCAGCCGCATCATTTGCAGGATGAGGTCCGGATCGGGACAGTTCTTCAGGTACTTCGCCTTTTCTGAAAGACTGCATACCCCGGGATAATCTCCTTCCTTCAACTCCATATCGTGTATCACCTGGAAATGAAGATGCGGTGGCCAGTTGCCGTTCTCATTCGGTTCTCCAAAATGCCCGATCACCTGGCCCCTTGTTATATAAGCGCCTTGCTTTAATACAGAAATATCTTTCAGACTTAAATGGCCGTACAATGTATAAAAGGCAACGGTTTCCAGTTGATGAAGTAAAATGATAGTTGCTCCGTAATCGCCAAAATCATTATTGAAGGCGAAGCTGTGCACCATACCACCAAAGGCTGCATACACAGGCGTTCCGGCCGGCCCCCAGATATCAATACCCAGATGCAATGTTCTTTCTTCTTCGCCGCTGAATAATTTACTTCTCCGGTAAATGGCCCGGTTCTCATTATAACCTCCTATCCCGAATTTCGCCCCGGCGTTTTTCAGTTTGGCATCTACATAGGCAGCAAACGATGCGGTGTCGGCAACAATTTCTGCGGTCAATCCCCTGTTTGCTTCTGTAAGATCAAAACGGGTAAGCCGGTCTGCAGCTGCATCAAATTTTACCACCGGATGAAAATCCGCGGCATTTTTTTTCAATGCATTTTCCAGGTCTGTTATCATGCTATGAAGTTACCCCTTTTAACGGCCCGTTATTTTTTGCTGCAGCAGTTTTTTTTCGGAAAGAGATTGGGTAAGGCCGATGGCTTCTTCAAAATATTTATTCGCCGCTTCATGGTCCTTCAGCTGGCGGTGCATTTCGCCGAGGGTGGCTGGAAGCAGGTAATATTTTTTAAGAGAAGAGATTTGTGAAATGGAATGGATCGCCGCTATGCAGGCGGCCGGGCCATGCAATTCGCCAATTACAACAGCCCGGTTCAGTTCCACCACCGGCGAGGGGTTGAGGCGAAGAAGCACATCGTAATAATGAAGGATATTGTTCCAGTTGGTGGAAGCATAATCGGCTGGAGCAATATGTTCATAAGCGATCACTGCTTCCAGGTGATACTTATTTATCTCTTCGGTTGCGGCACATGCCTCCAGGTACTGAATTCCTTTTGCAATCAACGCCCGGTTCCATTTTGTGCGATCCTGTTCCTTCAGCAATAAAATATTTCCCTTGTCATCCAGCCGGGCATCATTCCGGGATGCAGTAAAACAAATCTGCGCCATCAGGGCATGAGAACCGTAGTGTTTAATGCTGCTGTTTCGGCATATCAGTTCGCAAAGCCGCATGGCTTCCTGTATCAGGTCGTTGCGTACCAGGTCCTGGTGGCTGGTGGAATTATATCCTTCATTGAATAAAAGATAAACAGCCATCAGCACATTATCCATCCGGCTTTGCAACTCAGCTTCTGGTGGCAGGTCGAATGAAACGGCATTATCCCTGAAACTCTGCCGGGCACGGTACAATCTTTTTTCAATGGTATCGTAGCTGCTAACAAATGCTTTTGCAATTTCTGCCACGCTAAAGCCGCATAATGTTTTTAAGATGAGGGCAACCTGTGCTTCGGCAGAAAGGGAAGGGTGACAGCAAACAAACATCATCCGCAACTGGTCGTCGTCGATGGAATTGGTATTTACCATTTCCTGTACCGTGGGCACCAGGGTATACTCCGACTGCAGCAAGGGCATCATGTTTCTTGAAAAAGCATCTTTTCTTTTTTGCTGGCGCAAAAGATCGATCGCTTTATTGCGGGCTGCGGTAAATAACCAGGCAGAAGGATTCTGAGGAAGGCCGTTTATCTTCCAGGTGTTGAGTGCTTTTACCAGGGTATCCTGCACCACGTCTTCGGCCATTTGTAAGTTCTGCGGACCGAATAATTTGGTAAGTACCGTAACCAGTTTTCCCCATTCGTGGCGAAAGAGATGTTCAACAGTTTGTTCTATTTGAGAAGAATGATCCAGGCAATTTTTTCTGTAAGTTAGTTAACCTCACCCCTAACCCCCTCTCCTTCCATTCGACTACGCTCAGGAGGAGAGGGGAACTGGAAGATTGGATCGAAATTTTTTAAGCAGGCATATCCATTTTCTGTACCTGCCGTATTATTACAGTACCGCCGTTCTCATAATCGGGGTAATCGACACACAAGGCAACGGCTTCGTTATAATCAGCCGCATTGATGATAAAATAGCCGCCGATGATCTCTTTTCCTTCTGCAAAGGCAGCATCGGTAACGGTTTTATTTTTGCCTGCAACAATTTTACCGGTTGGCAGCAACGGCTCACCGCTGTCGTATTTTCCGGCCTTGGCCAGTTTGTCGATCCAGGCCATCCATTTACCCATGATCTCCTGCATTTGCTGTGCCGACGGCTGGTTTGAAGATTTAATCCCTTGAAAAATAAGCATGAACTTTTCCATAAATTCTGTTTTTAATGTTGAATGATTTTTGATAATGACGAACAGTGGTTACCAATCCGGACAAGGAATTTAAAAATATTTTATAACCTCACCCCAACCCCTCTCCAAAGGAGAGGGAACTGGAAGACCGTTGCGAAGAGCATGTTTTGCATTTCCCCTTTAGGGAATAGGGGCAGGCTATATCACCACATTTATCATCTTATTCTTTACAAAAATGATCTTCTTAGGCGGTTTGCCCTCCAGCCATTTTTGTACGATCTCGTTCTGCAGCACCGCTTCTTCTACCTGTTTCTGATCAAGATCAAGTGCCAGGTTTATATTGGTACGCAGTTTACCATTCACCGAAACGGGATATTCCTTGCTGCTTTCTACCAGCAATGCCGGGTTAAAAGAGGGGAAGGCTGCGTCAAGTACAGAACCTGCATTACCCAACTGGCTCCAGAGTTCTTCGGCAATATGCGGCGCATAAGGCGTGAGCAATATCAACAGTTTTTCTAAAATTTCCTTTTTGTTGCATTTAGCATCGGCCAGTTCATTCACACAGATCATGAAAGTGCTTACCGCTGTATTGAAACTAAAGCGTTCGGTATCTTCTTCTATTTTCTTAATGGTGCGGTGAAGTATTTTTAATTCAGCATCGGTAGCCTTGTCTTCGTTCCAAACCTTTCCTTTCAGTTCGTCATTGAACAATCTCCACAGCTTTCTTAAAAAACGATGAACACCCTCAATACCTTTGGTATCCCAGGGCTTGCTTGCTTCTACCGGGCCGAGGAACATTTCGTACATGCGGAAGGTATCGGCGCCGTATTTATCACACAACACATCGGGATTAACCGTGTTGTATTTTGATTTGGACATTTTTTCGGTTTCCACACCGCAGATGTATTTCATGTCCTTCAATGAACCTGTGCTGCAAGACAAAGAAAACGTACCGTCTTCAAATACAAATTCTGCATCTGCAAATTCCGGTTTCCATTTCTTAAAGCCTTCAATATCCAGTTCAATACCATCTACAATATTCACATCAACATGCAAGGGTTGCACATCGTACTCATTCTTTTTACCTGCAGAAACAAATTGATTGGTTCCTGCAATCCTGTAAACAAACCTGCTACTCCCCTGTATCATCCCCTGGTTCAGTAATTTCTTATACGGCTCATCAAAGCCGATCATTCCCAGGTCGTACATAACCTTCGTCCACATGCGGCTGTACAATAAATGGCCAACAGCATGTTCGGTACCGCCGATGTACAGGTCAACCTGGTTCCAGTAATCACTGGCTTTGCGGTCGCAGAATGTTGTTGCATTGTGCGGATCCATATAACGAAGGAAATACCAGCTGCTACCGGCATAACCGGGCATGGTGGAGGTTTCACGTTTGACCTCACCCCCAGCCCCTCTCCAAGAGAGAGAGGAGTTTGACCCCGCTTCTTCTGCAACAGTTTGTTTATTTAAGAGAGCCTGCTCAATATCTTTTAAAACAATGTTGAGTGAGTTGTTTACTGCATCATTGGTAAATCGTATCATCGTAAAGCCCTGTTCTGCCAGCCATTGTTCTCTTGCTCTATCAAATGCGGCCTGGTCAACTTCATTATGGTAACCTCCATCTATTTCGATGATCAGTTTTTTTTCTAAACAGACAAAGTCTGGAATATAACCGGCAATGGGATGTTGCCGGCGGAATTTAAATCCGCCGATATTTCTATTCCTGAGCTCCTGCCAGATAATATCTTCTTCAGCCGTTGCTTCTTTCCTGTTTTGTTTTGCAAATTGCAGGGTCTTTTTCCATTCTTCTGCAGTACTGTTGATGTAGCCATAGGGAGCAGGGTCTTTCGTCCCCCTCTCCTTCGGAGAGGGGTTAGGGGTGAGGTTAACCCAATCTTTCAGATTAGCCAACGGCCCTTCGCCACTGGGGCCGGGGCCATACTTATCTACATGCGGCAATTGCAGGGGCAGTTCTTTTTCATCCAGCGGAATGGCTGTTTCATCTTTCCAAACAATCGGGAAGGGTTCGCCCCAATAACGCTGGCGGCTGAAGCCGGCATCACGCATGCGGTAATTTACTTTGCGCTTACCAATGCCCAGTTCTTCAATCTTATTTACAGCAATGCCAATGGCATCTTTCATCAGCAGGCCATTTAAGAACCCTGAATTTTCAAGAGTTGCCTCTTTGGTAGGGTTGGCTTCTTCTCCATTGTAATGGCTGCCGATAATATTGGTGATTGGAATATTAAAATGTTTTGCAAAAGCAAAATCACGCTGGTCGCCGCAAGGCACGGCCATGATGGCGCCGGTGCCATAACCTGCCAGCACATATTCTGCTATCCAGACGGGTATCTCTCTTCCATCGAAAGGATTGATGGCATAAGCACCCGTAAAACAACCGGTGATGGTTTTCGCTTCGGCCAGGCGTTCTCTTTCGCTGCGGCTTTTTACGTAAGCCATGTATTTTTCTATTTCTTCTTTCTGATCCTTCGTTGTTATTGAAGCAACCAATTCATGCTCTGGTGCAAGCACCATAAAATCAACTCCAAAAATTGTATCAGGTCTTGTTGTGTATACCTTAACTCCTAACTCATAACCCCTAACTCCAAACTCTACTTCCGCTCCCTCACTCTTTCCAATCCAGTTCCGCTGCATCTCCTTCATTGATTCACTGAAGTCAACCGTTTCCAATCCTTCTAATAACCTATCGGCATAAGACGTAATGCGCAGGAACCATTGCCGCATCTTTCTTTTCTCTACCGGGTGGCCGCCTCTTTCACTTACGCCATTCACCACTTCATCATTGGCCAGTACCGTTCCCAATGCTTCGCACCAGTTTACTTCGCCAAAAGCGCTGAAGGCAAGGCGACGGTTCATTAAAATATCTTCCTGCTCTTTTTTAGAAAAAGCATTCCACTGTTCAGCGGTAAAATTCTTTGTTCCGGATATTTCGTATTTCTTAACAAGGTCGCTGATGGGCCTGGCTTTCTTTTGTGTATTGCAGAAATAACTATTGAACAACTGCAGGAACAGCCATTGCGTCCATTTGTAATACCCGGGATCGCTGGTTCTTACTTCCCGGTCCCAGTCGTAGCAGAACCCGATCTTGTCCATCTGCGATTTAAAGGTGGCGATATTCTTCTCCGTGGTAAGGGCCGGGTGCTGGCCTGTTTCCAGTGCATACTGTTCGGCTGGCAGCCCAAAACTGTCGAAGCCCATCGGGTGCAGTACGTTAAAGCCTTTCAGTCTTTTATAGCGGCTGTAAATATCGCTGGCAATATAGCCCAACGGGTGACCCACGTGCAAACCAACGCCGCTTGGATAAGGAAACATATCCAGCACATAGTACTTTGGCTTGCCGGACTGGTTAGATACTTTATATACGTTGTTCTCTTTCCATTTCTTTTGCCATTCCTGTTCAATTTTCCTGAAATCGTATTCCATTTATCTCTTTCTTTTTTTGAGCCCGGCTTTTAAAACTTTATTCAGCTTCATTGGCGTCGCACTCTTGTACATTATATTTTTAGTGAACTCCTTCTCTCTTTGGGCCTCTTAGCCAAATCTCCTTTGCAAAATGTGAACGAAAAGTTATTTATCCTTCATTCAAACATCAATGCATCCTTTCATAAAAATAAATCAGGCAGGCAATCGTTTCGAAGTGAGCAAAAATACGGCAAAGCAGCTAAAAACCTTTATTTTTGCGGCACTTGAAAAACCAATTTTGTACTAACTCCCAAATGAAATAAACATTATGGCTCAATTCGGAAAAGCAAGCAGCAAACGGGGCAAACCAACTTACGCCTATGCCATCATCGGTGTATCGCTGGTGTTGTTCCTGTTCGGCATTGTAGGCTGGTTCTTTTTAAACCTGCGCAAAACCGGCGATTATGTAAAAGAGAACATACAGGTACATGCCTGGCTTAACCCGAATGCACCTAAAAAAAGCATCGATAGCCTGAAGACCTACGTGGCTGCCCTGCCCTATGCCAAAGACGTGGAACATGTGACCAAGGAAATGGCCATTGCAAAATGGAATGCCGACAATGATACCACCTGGAAAAAATTCCTGGATGAAAACCCCCTGCCGGAGAGTGTTGATTTTTATGTGAAAGCCGATCATGTACAGAAAGACAGCCTGGATGCACTTTCGGCCGACCTGCTGAACCGCTACCCCGGCCTGGTGAAGGAATTCCAGTTTCCCACCGAAACCTTATCGCAGGTAAGCAAGTTTGTAAAAACAGCCGCCTATATCTTTTTAGTAGCTGCCATTGTACTCACCATCCTCGTGGTATTCTCCATTGATAATACCATCAGGCTGGCCATGTACAGTAACCGTTTTTTAATAAAGACCATGCAGATGGTTGGCGCCACCCGCTGGTTCATTGCCAAACCGCTTAATGTAAGGGCCATCGTTAACGGACTCATTGCCTCGGGCATTGCCATTGTAGCGGTATGGGCAACCATCACACTTATTGAAGGACTGGCACCGGGTTTTAAAGTACTGCACGATAATACCAGCATGATCCTGTTATTCCTGATCATCATCGCCCTGGGTATCTGCATCACGTTGGTAAGTACCCACCGCTCGGTAATTAAATACCTGCGTATGAAATTGGACGATTTATACTAATTTGCGGCTTCAATCAATAACAATGAGTAAAGAAACGAAACAGGCGCCTGCAGGCGGAAATTCAAACCCGCTGTTTGGGAAAGAGAATTATATGTGGATGCTGATCGGCCTGGCGGTACTGGCCCTGGGATTCTTTTTAATGGCCGGTGGTAAAAGCGCCGACCCCAAGGTTTTTAACGATGATGATGTGTACAGCACTACCCGTATCACCATTGCTCCTATACTGATCATTGCCGGTTTTGTGATAGAGATATTTGCCATCATGAAGAAATCGAAAAGCAACTAATAAAACTGATTTGAAAATTAGCCGATTTGAAAATTTGAAGATGGATTCAGGTTTTCAGATCGGTTTTTCATTTTCAAATTATTCCATTACCAAAACTTCAAATTGATTATGGATACCATTCAAAGCATTATCATCGCCATTGTAGAAGGGCTCACCGAATTCCTGCCCATCTCTTCCACCGGCCACATGATCATCACTGAAAAACTATTGAACCTTTCTTCAACTGATTTCAGTAAAGTGTTTACCGTTGCCATACAACTGGGTGCCATACTGGCCGTGGTGGTTTTGTACTGGAAAAAATTCTTTGATTTTAAGAACTGGCAGTTTTATGCAAAGCTTATTGCAGCGGTTGTACCGGCGCTTGTTTTAGGATTTCTCTTTTCAGACAAGATCGATGCCCTGCTGGAAAGCTCCCTTACTGTTGCCATCAGCATGCTGGCAGGAGGTTTCATCCTTCTTTTCATTGATACTGTTTTTAAAGAACATACCATCGATGATGAAAAAGACATTTCGTTCGGCAGGGCCATTCTCATTGGTGTATGGCAGTGCCTGGCCATGATACCGGGTGTGAGCCGCAGCGCTGCTTCCATCATTGGCGGTATGCAACAGAAACTAACCCGTAATGCCGCAGCAGAATTCTCTTTCTTTTTAGCCGTACCCACCATGCTGGCGGCAACCGGTTACAAACTATTAAAGTACTATAAGGAATACGGCGGCTTTTCTTCTAACGAAATAAAGCAACTGGCCATTGGTAATGTAGTGGCATTCATTGTTGCCCTGCTGGCCATTAAGTTCTTTATCGGTTTTCTTAAAAAACACGGCTTCCGGGTGTGGGGTTATTACCGCATCATTGTGGGCGTTATCTTACTTGTACTGATATTCACCGGGTATATCAGCCGGTAAAATACCCAACGCTGGGTATGAAAGCGATCCCGTTTTGTAAGTACCTATGTAGTTAAAATAAACAGCTATGAAAGCATTCAAAATTTTACTGCTTGTTTCCATCCTTGCCACCGGGCTGGTAAGTTGCCAGCAATATGGTAAAGAATATAAATTAGATAAAAAACACAACGTGTATTATAAAGGCGAAGGGGTGGATGAAGCCCTTGCAAAAAAACTGGCTTTATACCTGAAAGAACAGGAATACTTCCAGGACAGTATTGAATCAACCGTTCAGCTGGTAAAGATCAAAGACACATTCAACCTGAACTTTGTAGTGGATGCTTCTAAAATAACCGACGGGTACGAGAATAAATTCCTTTTGTTCGGCGCATTCATCTCTGAAAATGTTTTTGCCAAAAAACCTGTGGTGATACAGCTTACCAATAACAAGCTGGAGCCTTTTAAAAATCTTGGCTATGCCAAACCGCTTTCTGATTACGATAAATGAGCCTTTGCTAACTGCTTACGCTTTGCTCAAACCCCTGCTTTGGCGGGGGTTATTTTTTTCCCTTAATACAACGATATTTGTTATTTTCAGGTTACCTTAAAAAAGAACCATGCAGACTGCTTCTAAAAAAGTGATCAATGGATGGGCCATGTTCGACTGGGCCAATTCGGTTTACAACCTGGTGATCACTTCCACCATTTTCCCTGCTTATTATGAATCCATGACTGCCGAACGTACAGAAGGAGGTATTTCTTATGTACATTTTTTGGGAAGGGAGTTTGTAAATACATCTTTATATAACTATACACTGGCGTTTGCACTGCTGATAGTAGCTCTCATTTTACCCCTACTTACCTCCATTGCCGATTATAAGGGGAGCAAGAAAAGTTTCATGGCGTTCTTTTTTACCATCGGAAGCATGGGATGTGCTGCACTGTATTTTTTTAAGGGAGCCGATACATTATGGATCGGTATTGCCTGTATGATCATTGCGTGCATTTGTTTTTGGAGCAGTTATGTTTTCAGTAATTCTTTCCTGCCTGAAATTGCTGCTCCGGAAGACCGGGACAGGGTAAGTGCCAGGGGCTTTGCCTATGGCTATGTGGGCAGCGTGATCCTGCAGGTAATTTGTTTTGTATTTGTAATGAAGTACGAAATGTTTGGCATCACACAGGGCGAAGGTTCCAGGATATCTTTTTTACTGGTGGGCATCTGGTGGTTGTCTTTCGGGTATTTTTCATTATCCCGTTTGCCAAAACCGGTTGCTGCAGGCAATACAGCCTCACAAAACAATGTGATCACCAATGGCTATAAGGAATTAAGCAAGGTATGGAAGCAATTAAAACAGATGCCGGTCATAAAAAGATACCTGGGCGCATTCTTCTTTTATAATATGGGCGTGCAAACAGTGATGTTGGCGGCCACGCTCTATGGAAAAAGCGAACTGGAGATACCGGTTTCGAACCTGATCATTGCCATCCTGCTGATACAGCTTGTTGCAATACCCGGAGCTTTCGCTATCAGCAAACTATCAGGCCGCATTGGTAATTTTAAGGCGTTGATGATCGTGATCTTCTTCTGGATACTGATCTGCATCGCTGCTTATTTTGTACCCAAACATGCCATCGTTCAGTTCTATATATTAGGTGCCTGCGTAGGTTTTGTAATGGGGGGCATACAGTCATTGAGCAGGAGCACATACAGCAAACTGATGCCCGAAACAAAAGACACTGCATCCTTTTTCAGCTTTTACGATGTAACAGAGAAAATTGCTGTAGTGATCGGTATGCTCAGCTTCGGGTACATTACCGAACTCACGGGTTCACAAAGAGGTTCGGTACTTGCACTGGCTGCATTCTTTGTGATGGGCCTGATCATTCTTTATTCCGCATTAAAAAAACAACAGGCAGAAGTAAAATGAATTTATACAGTATCAATACCGGTTATTTTAAATTAGACGGCGGCGCCATGTTTGGCGTAGTACCTAAAAGCATCTGGAACAAACTGAACCCGGCCGATGAGAATAATATGTGCAGCTGGGCGCTTCGCTGCTTATTGATAGAAGATGAAGGAAAACTTATTTTGATCGACAACGGCATGGGCGATAAGCAGGACGCAAAATTCTTCGGGCATTATTACCTGCATGGCGATGATACATTGGATAGATCATTGGCCGCACATGGTTTCAGCAAGGATGATATCACCGATGTTTTTTTAACTCATCTTCATTTTGATCATTGCGGAGGAAGCATTGTGAGAGACGGAGACAAACTGGTGCCCGCATTTAAGAATGCTGTTTACTGGAGCAACGAACGTCATTGGAAATGGGCCACCATCCCCAATGCCAGGGAGAAGGCCAGTTTTTTAAAAGATAATATTTTACCGATCCGGGAAAGCGGCAAACTGAAATTCTTTGAGCTGAATAAAGAACCGGCAGATCACTCACGACTCACGACTCACCACTCACGGCTCATTAAAAATCTTTCCTTCTTTACAGTAAATGGCCACACCGATGCCATGATGCTGCCTAAAATAGATTACAACGGAAAAACCATTGTGTATATGGCCGACCTGCTTCCTTCGGCAGCGCATATACCCTTGCCGTACGTGATGGGTTACGATATGTTTCCATTGACGACGCTTAATGAAAAACAGGCTTTTCTTACCGAAGCATTGGAAAATGATTACGTGTTATTCTTTGAACACGATGCAAAGAACGAATGCTGCAACCTGCAACTAACAGAAAAGGGGATCAGGCAGAAAGATGTTTTTAAACTGGCCGACCTGTAGCATCACCTGGTGCTTATCAGCGAGGTAAGTGGGTGGCGCAGGTTCTTGTACGACATCATATCCACTTTAATACTTCCCACTGCGATGGGGCTTTCTACCCGTAATAAAATATGATTGGGATCGTCGCTTAACCAGGCGGTCATTTTTTCGCCGCCTTCAAAAATGGTTCCTTTAATGAGCAGTGGTTTTATTTTAATGGCGTTGAATTTACCAAACCTTGTTTTGATCTTTTCTTTGCCCATGTAGCGGATATAAAGATGGTACACTTCATCATCAAGGAACATATCAAATGGTATCTTGTCTTCCGGCTTGTATTTATTAAAGTCGATATTGCGTGCATAATAGACCGAACTCACAACATCCTGCATACAGGCCCCTACTTTAAAAACGCCATTGGTACTTACGGCGGTATTGGTTTCCTGGTTAAAGGTCACGTTGTTGTATTTTTTATACCCACCCTCATCCACATTGCGTACAAATTTATAAGGCAGCATGCTCGCCGTATCTACATAGCTTTCGTATTTGTCTCTTACCTTAAAAAAATTATCAAAGAAAGAATAGGTCTTACCATCCCCGGTGAAATGATACACCGGCTTGCCATTGAAGCGTTCCAGCGAAGCGGTGAATACGGCTTCCCCTGCACCCACGTACATGCCCAGGGTACTGTAAAAAACCTTCATCCGTATCTCTTCTTCTGCTTTAAAAGCCGTGTTACGCACATTACAAAAACTTTCATCGCCCGATGAAAAGCTTACACAGCACAAGCTGACGAAGAGTAAACCTAATTTGGCGTAATGCATCATTTTTCTTTTCTTATTTTGATTCCTAAAATTAATAAGCTGCCGATCACGGCCGGGATGAACAGGTTCACCAGCCAGATACCAAACGTACAGGTTAATATCCCGATGGTGTTGGTATTGTTACCGTAAATGAATAAGGTTTTGGCGATCGTTCCCCGTATCCCCAGGTCGGCCACGGCCACGGAAGGAATGATGGCCAGTATCCAGAACATCACGGTGATCAGCCAGAACCCCGTCCATATACTTTCTTCCACGTGCAGCAACTGCAGCATAAAGATGTATTGTAAAACGAAAATAATATAGCGGAAGAAAGAAATAGAAAGTAACCTTAACAAAACTTTTGCTTCAAATGTTTCTAAAACGTTAATGTATTTTGAAAACCTGTCGGCATAAGGCAATCTTTCCAGTAAACGCACCAGCCAGTTGAGTCTGAAAAAAAATATCATAAAGCCCGTGGTTGCAAAAATGCTGCCATATAAAAAAATGCGTAGCCAGAAAACCGAGATGCCCATTAAGGTGGCGGATTCTTTCATGGTAAACAGCAGCCAGGCCAGGCCCAGGCAACCCATCAGCATGGTGATGATGAGCTGTGCAATACTGCCGGCAATAGAAAGTGTGATGGCTTTAATGCGGTTGCCTTCATTTACAAAAAGTATCCGTCCGCCGTATTCGCCTACCCGGTTGGGTGTATTCAACGAAAGTGTTACACCGCATAATACCGATTTGAATGCGGTGAAAAAAGACATGGGCTGAACGGCCTTCATCAGCAGCTGCCATTTACGGGCTTCCAGGCCCCAGTTCACAAATACAAAAGCGATCACCAGCCAGAACTTCCAGGCAGCCGGACCGAATGGAATGGTTTTTATCAATGCAATGGATGCATCAATATCGGGTTGGTTCTTCACCTGCTGGTAAAGCGACCAGAACAGCCAGGCTGCCAGCAAAGGACCAACGATCCATTTGAGTAATATTTTGATACTTTTGTTCAATACACAATGTTACTTTAATTATTTCATCAGCGCATTGGAAAAGAAAACAAGCATTATTTTAGGTATCGACCCCGGTACCATCATCATGGGCTATGGCCTGGTGAAAGTACAGGGCAACCATATAACGCTGGTTGATATGGGTGTATTACAACCCGGCAAAGTAAAAGACGGGTATAAAAAACTGCAACTGATCTTTAATACGGTAAGCGGCCTTATTACAAAGTACCAGCCCGACAGTTTTGCCATTGAAGCGCCTTTTTTTGGCAAGAATGTACAGAGCATGCTGAAGTTAGGAAGGGCCCAGGGCGTGGCCATTGCTGCGGCCATGCGACATGGGCTTGAAGTAACCGAATACTCTCCTAAAAAAGTAAAGCAATCTGTTACCGGAAATGGTAATGCGGCAAAAGAACAGGTGATGAAAATGCTGCAGCAAATACTGGCTTTTAAAGATAACCCAAAGCATTACGATGCCACCGATGCGCTGGCTGTAGCGGTTTGTCACCATTTTCAGCAAAAGACAATTTCGGCAGGTTCCACTACTAAAGTATCGGGCTGGAAGGACTTCATAGCAAAGAATCCCGGTAAGCTGAAGAAGCATGCTTAACCCGTTCTTAACAAAAATATCTTTCATTTCATAAAATCTTTGCAGTAATAATTATACCAATGGTCATCCGTTCAAGAACACTGAGGCTGGTAATACTGATCAGTACGGTTTTAGTTACCCTCATCATCGCTATACAACTTATCTGGCTGCAGAAGGTTTACCGCTATGAAGAAAAGCAGTTCAACATCAATGTATCAAAAAGCATACGGGCACTTTATGCCGATATGGAACTGGTGAATGATGTAAAAGATAACGTACAAAAAGTGGTAGAAAATATTAACCCTGATGTATACCTTTTAAAGATTGACTGCAATCCGGACCTGAGTAAACTCTGGGTGAATCTGAAAGGAGAATTAACTGATTTTGACGTGTATTCCGATTGCAGGGCCGCCATCTATCATCCCGGCCAGGATACATTCACCATTCAGAAATACATCGACCTGCCTGATGCATACCATGAGTCTTCCAAAGAGCCCGACCTGTCGCTGATCAAAAAAGATTATTCATACATTATCATATTCTTCCCTCACCGTGGCCAGTATATCATAAAGCAAATGCTTTTCTGGATCGCTTCCAGTGGTTTATTGCTGCTGGTACTGGTGGGATTCGGCTTCAGTGTTTTTTATTTTTACCGGCAGAAGTTCTACAATGAAACGCAACGGGATTTTGTGAACAATTTCACCCACGAGTTCAAAACACCCCTGGCGGTAATTAAGATCGCTTCGGATGTGCTTCAGCAAAAAAGTATTGTGGAGAAACCCGAACGGCTGAACAATTATGCCGGCATCATCAGCGAGCAAACCTCTCACCTGCAGGCCCAGGTACAGCGGCTTTTAGAGATCGCTTATACCGACCGTAGTTCGTTACCGCTGGAAAAGGAGAACTTCGATGTGAACCTGTTGATAAAAGAAGCGATCAACGACCTGCAGCCGCTGATCGAACAGAAGAATGCAACCATCCGTACTAATTTTTCCATTCCCGAGATCATGGTGAAGGCAGACAAATCCTATTTAAGGCTTTGCTTTATCAACCTTATCGAAAACGCCATTAAGTATGCTACCACCCCGGTGATAGAGATCGATACGGCCATCAGCGGAACAGACCTTATGGTGTCGGTGAAAGACAATGGTATAGGCATTGCCCCCGAACACCAGAAAAAAATATTCGACCGGTTCTACCGCATCACCCAGGGAGAGCTTCATACCAGCAAAGGATTCGGTCTTGGTCTGAATTTTGTTAAGAAAGTGATCGATACCCACAACGGAAAGATCGATCTGGAGAGCGAACCGGGAAAAGGAAGTACGTTCCGTATCATCATACCACGAACTTAAACCAGGCACCATGGCAAAAGCAAAAGTTTTATTGGCAGAAGATGACCTTTCATTGGGTTTTGTTATTAAAGACTCCCTGCAGGATGTTGACTTTGAAGTAACCCATTGCCCGGATGGCGAAGTAGCCTGGCAACAATTTCAGAAAAAAGAGTTCGACATCTGCCTGCTGGACATAAATATGCCGGTACGGGATGGCTTTTCGCTGGCAAAAAAGATACGGCAGCAAAGCGATGTGGTACCCATCATTTTCTTAACCGCCAAAAGCATGCAGGAAGATAAATTGAAGGGTTTTCAGTCGGGCGCAGATGATTATATCACCAAGCCCTTCAGCATTGAAGAACTGATCATGCGGATGGAGGTTTTTTTACGCCGTACCAAAAAACTACAGGCCGATACTGTAGAAACATACCAGTTAGGCGATCTGAAGTTTGTGTTCAATGAACTGAAGTTGTATACCAAAACCGATGTGATCACCCTCACGCAAAAAGAATCAGACCTGCTCCGCTTTTTTGCGCAGCACGAGAATAAAGTATTAAAACGGGAAGAAGTGTTACTGAACGTATGGGGAAAGGATGATTATTTTTTGGGAAGAAGCATGGACGTATTCATCACCAAACTGCGTAAACATTTTAAGGCCGACCCCCGGATCATACTGGAAACCATCCATGGAGTTGGCTTTCGTCTTACCGTTAGCTGAGTTTAGCCAGTATCTTTTCCTGTGCCGTTTTCAACTCTTCTGCAGAAGTTTTTAGTTTGGCCTTTGTAAAATTCAGGTCGCTTGACGAATTGATGGGAAGCAGGTGCATATGTGCATGCGGCACTTCCAGCCCGATAACACTGATGCCGCAGCGGTTGCAGTTAAATGCTTTTTCAATTGCGTGTGCAATGGGTTTTGCAAATACCAGCATCTCCGCCAGGTATTCATCGGGTACATCAAACAGTTTGTCTACTTCAGTTTTAGGAACCACCAATACATGGCCCGTAACCAATGGCTCAATATCCATAAAGGCAATGAACTTTTCGCTTTCTGCAACTTTATAAGAAGGTATCTGGCCGGCGATGATCTTAGAGAAGATGGTCATAAAAATGATTTTTGTAAAGATACGGCACAAAAAACCCATCCACCAGTTGGCGGATGGGTGTAAATGCTGTTTTTAAAATTTACAGGTTGATGCTTTCTACCTGGAACTTAAGAACTCCTGCCGGCACCTGCACATCTACCGTTTCGCCAACGGTCTTTCCCAGCAACGCTTTGCCGATGGGAGATGTTACCGATATTTTTCCCAGTTTCAGATCTGCCTCATTCTCCGACACGATCTTATACGTAACCTTCTTCTTCGTGTTCAGGTTGGTAAGGGTTACATTGGTAAGTATGGAAACCTTGCTGGTATCAATATTTTTTTCATCCAGTATCCGGGCATTGGCAATAACGCCTTCCAGGTGTTTTATTTTAGCTTCGAGCATACCCTGTGCTTCTTTGGCTGCATCGTATTCGGCATTTTCTTTCAGGTCGCCCTTTTCTCTTGCTTCGGCTATGGCATGACTGGCAGCTGGCCGGTCTACCCCTTTTAAATGCTGTAATTCTGATTTTAACCGCTCAAAGGTTTCTGCTGTTACGTAATTCGTTCCGCTCATAACATTCTATTTAGACAAACAAAAAAAATACAACGCCCCGGGTGTACCAAGGCGTTGCATGTGTATTACAAAAGTAATAATAAGATTTTTATATTCCAAGCTTCTCAATGATCACCTGGCCCATTTTATAAAAGGCCTCTGCCGAATAGCCGGCAATATGGGGCGTAATCAACACGTTAGGCTGGCTTACCAGGAAATCCATTTCTTCTTTTTGCCGGGCAGTAAGACTATCGATCTTTTCGTTTTCCAAAACATCCAGGGCAGCGCCTGCAATACTATTTTGCTGCAGTGCCCCAACCAGGGCCTGGGTTTTTACCACGGTACCTCTTGATGTATTAATGATATAAGGCCGTTGCTTTAACGCAGCAAAGAATTCTTCGTTAGCCATATTCTTCGTTTCATCTGTAAGCGGCAGATGAAAACTTATCACATCTGCATAGCGGCAGATCTGTTCCATATTTGCTTCCTTAATATAACCCTGTCCAAAATCGAACCTGTATTTATCGTAAGCAAGAACGGTTACATTAAATGACGACAACAGTTTTGCAAATGAACTCCCGGTATTTCCATAACCGATGATGCCAACTGTTTTTCCTGTTAACTCAACGCCCCGGTTCTCATCCCGTATCCACTTTCCTTCTTTTACTTCATTATAACTGCTGCTTATTTTATGCATCAGGCTTAGTAGCATACCCAATGCATGTTCGGCTACGGCATTCCGGTTGCCTTCCGGGCTGCTGATACACCGGATACCCCTGCTTTCGGCATACGGCACGTCTATCAGTTCCATGCCACTGCCCATTCTGCCGATCCATTTCAGGTTCTCCGCTTCATCAAGTAGTTTTTTGTCGATATGTATCCGGGTAGTTACAATAAGGCCTTCTGCCTGTGCAACGATCTGCATCAATTCATCATAACTGATCAGCAGATGATAAAGCACTACATACCCTTTTTGTTCGAGGGTATCTATCAGTGACTGGTGAACTTTTGCTGTAATGATTATGATTCTTCCGGTATTCATTTTGAAGCGATCATACTGATCTCTACATTTACATTTTTGGGTAGTCCCTTAACGGCCACTGTTTCCCTTGCCGGAAAATCAGATTCAAAATAGCTGCCATAGATTTCATTTACAGCGCCAAATAAAGCCATATCACTCAGGAAAATGGTGGTTTTAACCACATTGCCAAAACTCATGCCGGCTGCTTTTAGTATGGCATTAAGATTTTTCATTACCTGGTGGGTTTCGGCAGTAATGTCGGCATCCAACAGGTCGTTGGTACCGGGTATTAATGCGATCTGGCCTGAAATGAACAGCATATCACCGCTTTGTATTGCCTGGTTATATGGCCCGATGGGGGCTGGTGCATCGGGTGTGTTGATTATTTTTTTCATAACGGAGGTTTATTTAGAGAATTGCAAATATATCTTTTCTCAACCACCTATTTTTGTAAAAAATTTTTATGCAGATCGTTGTAGCGGCTTCAGATGAACAATGGGAAGTGCTGGTAAAAACATGGCCACAGGCAGAATGGAAAAGAGTGAAGGACAGGAATGAATTTTCAGTTCACAAAACAGCAGATGCTTATTTTGATTTAACAGGCAGCAGTATTTTGCCGGATTATTCTTCATTAAAAAAACCGGTCATCATCAGTTCCGTTATTGAAACCCTGCAGGAATTAAAAACGCCGGTTAATGTTGTACGGATAAACGGGTGGCCTGGTTTTTTACAAAGGCAGGCCTGGGAAGTTGCAGGGAATATTGATGAGCATACAAGATTAGTTTTTGAAAGCCTGGGCATCCGGTTGCACGTGGTGGCGGATGAGCCTGGTTTTATTGCAGCAAGGATAATTGCCATGATAGTAAATGAAGCATACCTTGCCCTGGAAGATGAAGTAAGCAGTAAAAAAGAAATCGACATCGCCATGAAACTAGGGACCAACTACCCTTTTGGCCCTTTTGAATGGAGTACAGCAATCGGTATTGAAAATATTCTTGCCTTACTTGAGAAACTGAATAAAGAAAGCAGCCGCTATAAGCCGGCAGCTCTTTTATTAAAAGAAGCAACTTTAAAAACAGCATGAGTCTTATCCTGAATATCGATACATCAGGCCGGCAGGCACATATCTCTTTGGCAAGAGACGGAAAGGTTTTACATTACTTCAACAATGAATCACAAAAAGATCATGCTTCTTTTTTGCAGCCAGCTATCTTACAACTTTCAAAACTGGCAGGTATATCCTTAACAAGTGTTGATGCCATAGCCGTTACAGCAGGCCCGGGTTCATACACCGGGTTACGGGTAGGAATGGCAAGTGCAAAGGGCTTGTGTTACGCATTGAAAAAACCGTTGATCGCTTTAAATACGCTTGAAGTATTAACCGTTTCTGCCACGCTTTGTTTTTCTTTTGAAAATGATCCTGTTTTATTTTGCCCCATGATTGATGCAAGGCGTATGGAAGTATTTACTGCCATCTATGATAAAGACCTGCTTCCTTACTTCAATCCCCGTCCGTTCATTCTGGATGAACTATCGTTCGAAAAAGAATTGTCTTCCAATAAGATCCTTTTCTTTGGAAGCGGTTCAGCCAAATGGAAGGCTGTTTGCAATCATCCAAAAGCGCTATTTGAAGAAGTTGAAGTGTTGCCCGAAGGCATGGCCGGTCTTTCTGATTTTATGGCCAGGGAAAACCGTTTTACCAACCTGGCTTACAGCGAACCTTTCTATCTGAAAGAATTTCAAACACTTACCTAAAAACAGTACTACCAGCCTGTAAAAAGATTACTAAAAACTGGTTAATATACTAGTTGCATAAGCAATTAATAGTATATTTGTACGTTCTTATATTGTTCAAGCATATTTAAAATTTAAAATCTTATGATGGTTGCGACTCAATCAAGTGAGCAGGAGTTTCCCGCTTCTGCAAACACATCAAGTTCTTCTATTAACGTAGATTACCACGCTCTTAAAAAAGCGGCCCTGGTATTACGTGCCTTAAACCACAAGCTTCGTCAGCAATTACTTAAACTGATCGAAGATGAAAAAAGAATTACCGTTACCGAGATCTATGTACGCCTTCGCCTGGAGCAATCTGTAGCATCCCAGCATCTTGCTATTTTACGCAAGGCCGGTATTGTAACCACTGAACGTGATGGAAAATTCATCTACTACATGGTTAACTACAAGCGTATTGATGAGATCAGCCTGTTTGTAAAGAACCTGGTTGGCTAAATTTACTGATTTCGAAAATCGAGCTGAAGCGGATGATATATCATCCGCTTTTTTATTTTTACCTTTGGTCAGATAAACAATTAAAACTATTGTCATGTTTATAAAACAATTGTACACCGGCTGTCTGAGTGAAGCTGCTTATTATATCGAAAGTGAAGGCGAAGTAGCCATCATTGACCCTTTACGGGATACCGATGAATACATTAAGCTGGCAAAAGAAAGAAACGCCGGTATCAAATATATCTTTGAAACTCATTTTCATGCCGATTTTGTAAGCGGCCATATCGACCTGGGAAAGAAAACCGGGGCCCCCATCATATACGGACCTGGTGCCAATACCTCTTATGAAGTGTATAACAGTAAAGACAACGAGATCTTTAAACTTGGCAAGTTAAGCATACAGGTATTACATACCCCCGGGCATACATTGGAAAGCAGTTGTTATTTACTCCGGGATGAGAATGACAAGCCCCATGCGATATTCACCGGCGACACTTTGTTTGTAGGCGACGTAGGCCGCCCCGACCTGAGCAGCGGCAATATGAGCAGTAGGGAACTGGCCGGCATCATGTACGATACCATCCAGAATAAAATACTTCCCCTGGCCGATGATGTATTGGTGTACCCGGCTCATGGCGCCGGCAGCAGTTGCGGTAAGAATATGGGACCCGAAACCTTCAGTACCATTGGTGACCAGAAGAAAACAAATTATGCATTGCAGCCGCAAACAAAAGAAGAATTCATTGCAGCCGTTACAGACGGGCTGGCAGTTGCTCCAAAATATTTTGCCATCAATGCACAGATAAATATGCAGGGATACGAAAGCCTGGATGCCGTAAAACAAAAAGGATTAACGGCTTTATCAATGGATGAGTTTAAGAAACTGGCCGCAGAAGAAGATACCTGGATACTTGACACACGCAATGCAACCTTGTTCACCAAAGGTTTCGTTCCGGGCAGTGTTTCCATCGGGCTCGAAGGCCGTTTTGCAGAATGGGCTGGCAGCCTGTTGCCATTTGACAAGCCTATGGTTCTGGTAACCGAGCCTGGTAAAGAAGAAGAATCGGTTATCCGTTTATCCCGGGTGGGCTTTGATAAAATGAAGGGTTATTTAAAAGGAGGCTTCGAAGCATGGCAGGACGCAGGCGAAACCGTTGACCTGATCATTGACGTGGAAGCAGATGAACTGGCCATGGATATACCACATGATCCCAACCTGGTTGTGATTGATGTAAGAAGAGAAACAGAATTTGCTGACGGGCATATAAAAAATGCACAGAATCTTCCCCTGAACGAAATGAATGACCTGGTGAACCTGGCTCATTTTGAAGACAGCCAGAACCTGTACGTTCATTGCTTAGGCGGATACCGCAGTGTAATAGCTGCTTCATTATTGAAACGCCAGGGCGTTCATAATCTCCGTAATGTATTAGGAGGTTGGGGAAAGATCAAAGAACAGGAAAATATCAAGATAGAAAAAGAGACAAGCGTACTGAACTAATACTTATATATTTCTTTGATCTTAAGCAGGAAATGTTCTTTTTTCCGGCGACTCACTTCAATCTCGGTATTGTTGCTCATTATTACCGTACCACCTTCGCCCCGTTGGTATTCTTTTACATGACGCAGGTTGATGAGAAAAGATTTGTGTACACGGAAAAAACTCGTACTGTCCAAAATATTCTCGTATTCAACCAATGGTTTTGAAACGGTTACTGTTTTTCCTCCTTCCACATGGAATATGGTATAACTTCTTTCTGCTTCACAATAAAGTATATCGTCCAGTTTCAGAATAATAAAGCCCTTAAGCGTGGGCAGGCATAACCGCATCTCTGCCGGGTTGCCCTTGTTGCTTAAGTTGTGAAGCAGATTTTCGGTCCATTCTTCTTTTTTTTCTTCCTGTAATCTTTTCTCTGCCCGCTGAACAGCTTCTATTAACCGGTCTTCATCTACAGGCTTCAACAGGTAATCGGCCGCACTATACTGCAGCGCCTGCAACATATATTCATTGTGCGCTGTAACAAAAACAATCTCAAATTTCTTGTTATCAAGCTCAGCGATCATTTCCATCCCGCTTTTACCCGGCATTTGTATATCCAGGAAAACGATATCGGGTTTTTGTGTTTCAATTTGTTGTTTGGCCATTGCTGCATTCGGGCAGGTAGCCACCACCTTCACCTGCGGGCAATGCCTTTCCAGCATTTTTTGCAGTGTTTTTATACCATCGGGTTCATCATCAACTAAAATAGCTTTCATAAAAAAAGGTTATGTGTTAATTAAGTTAAACCGCAGTACGGCCCTGGTACCGCTTCCTTTTCCTCCCATTTCAGCCAGGTCGGTTATCAATAGGCTGCAATCGGTCTGGTATTTTTCATTCATGATCTTGATCCGGTTGCGCAGGTTTTCCAGTCCTACCGAACGATGTCCGGCCTTATGCTGTTCCTTCTGTTTTTCTGCCTGTATAATGCCGATGCCGTTATCTTCAATGGTGCAGGTTATTTTGTCATCCTTTCTTGTAAAAGACAGGGAAAGTTTTTTGTTTCCAGTTGATTGCAGCAGGCCATGCCAGATGGCATTCTCCACCAGCGGCTGTATCATCAATGAAGGTATCTGTGTTTCTTCTGCATCAATGTTCGCCGCGATGGCAATATCCCAGGTAAACGAATCGTCAAACCGGAGCTGTTCCATTTCAAGATAGGTTTTCAGGTATTCGGTATTCTCATGGAGTGTTACAAATATATCCCTTGAGTGATTCAGCGTCATACGTATCATCAGCGCAAATTTGCTCAGATACCGCGATGCTTTTTCATTATCCTCTTCCAATATCATCCTTTTGATGCTGTTGAGTGCATTAAAAACAAAATGCGGGTTCATCTGTGCCTGCAGGGCAGAAAGTTTTGCCTCGGCCAGTTGTTCATTGATGTTTGCCAGCTCTTCCTGTTTTACTTCCAGTGTTTTTTCCGACTCCAGTTGTTTTAATTTATTGCCGATCAGCGTGGCGATGGTGGTCAGTATCTGTATATCCCGTTCGGTAAAATAATCCGCTTCGTGATGTTCTGAATCTATCACCCCAAGCAACTCGTTATTATGAATGATGGGAACACAGATCTCACTTAAACGAAAGGCTTCATCTACCCGGTAGCGCTTGTCCTTCCTGGTATCCTTTATCAAAACAGGTTGCATGGTTTGCATCACATGGCCTACCACACCCTGTCCGGGCAGCACATCAAATACGTTTGACTGAATGTATTCTGGTTTGCCCTTTGGCCCATACGCCGCTTTCTGTATCATCTTTGTTTTGTTGTCGTTCCACAGGTAGATCATACAGTCTACATAATTCATCCGGCCGATCAGGTGCCCGGCCACATCCCACAGTACCTGCTCGGCCGTTTTTTTATCAGCCAGCGAAGAAGAAAAGTAGTTACTGATCTGCTCCAGCTCATACTGGTTCTTATAATCATCTGCCTGTAGTTTCTGAACCTGCGTTTTTTCCATTTCTTTTTTCCGGGCAATATTCGTTCTCCAGTTGATGAACAGGTACAGCAATAATAAAAACAGTACAAGCATTAAAACCCGGAACCATGTTTTTTGCCAGAAGGGTGGTAATACTTCGATCCTGATCTCCTTTACCTGCTCGGCCCATTTGTTGTTTAGCGAGTAGACCTTCAACTGTATGCGGTAATTACCGGGCGCCAGGTTAGAGATACTGAATGATGACTGGCTGCCCAGTTGCTGCCATGGCGAATTTTCATTCCGGAATATGCGGTAGGCATAGCCCTGGCTCTGGCCGTCGTAAAAATTAATACTGCCGATCGTTATTGTTACATCATTGTGAAGCCAGGAAGTTGAGGCCTCGTTACCGGGCAGGTAAATATTTTTTTGCCCGTTAATACTCAGATTTTCTGCAAACACTACCGGCCGGGTTGTTGAGCTCGTCATATGAAACGGGTTGAATCGTACGATAGCGGTATAAAAGCCAAGGTAAAGCTGTTGCTGTTCGCTGTCGTAAAAAAACTTGGAGCCTTTTAATATCGGCATTTCCGGCAGACCTTCGTCTTTACCAAACCGCTTTATCTCCATCGACTGCAGGTCCATACAGGCAATCCCCGAATAACAGGCGATCCAGAGTTTTGTGCCGATAATAATTAATGAAGCAATATTATCATCGGGCAATCCGCTGCTTCGTGTAAAATGGCGGAATGTACCTTTATTAATATCATAGCTGATTAACCCGTTATTGATACTCCCAAACCAAATGAGATTCTGCTTGTCTATGATCATGGCCGTTACCTGTTTATCTGGCATCTTGATGAATGGGAACGAATCAAGACGTTTATCAAAAATGTTCATGGCGGCATTGTACCTGGTGATGCCATGACCGGCCACCCAGATATAACCGGAAGTGTCTTCCGCAAATGCAAAGGGTATTACCGGCATGGAATGAGTTACCGGCAACATTGAAAAGCTCCGTTCGGCCGTATTGTATTTATAAATATGTACAGCACTTATCCAGATATTGCCGCGGTTATCCCGGAACAATTCATTCGTCCAGTCCTTTTCTGCCCAGGCCGGCGGATTAAGTTTCATTTCTTTCCCGTTCTTCTCATTATAAAGAAACAAAGGCCCACCGGTTCCCAAAAGCAAGGTAGATGAATCAATAGCTGCTATCCTGTAAACGGGGTGAGTAACGGGCTCACTTTTCAGCCCCACTTGTTTTTCAAACTGAAATGTTTTTTTGTTGTAGATCAATATACCTCCTCCGGCCCGGGCTCCTGCATACACCTTGTTTTTGGAGACATACACGGAATGTATACGTATCCCTGGAAATGAGTCCTCGAACCGGGCCGGTACGTCAGTTACTTCAACATGCAGCCGCAGGCGATCCTGCCTGAATAAACCCCGGGTGGTAGCTATCCATAAATTGTCATCCCTGTCCTGCATCAGGGCATGGCACTGATATGAAGAAAAATATTTTTCGGGATATAATTTTACCGACCCCGATTCGGGGTAAAACCGCATCTTATAAAATCCGGAATTATGTCCGGTAATGTAAAGAATACTGTCTTGTGCCAGCAACAGTTTTGAACGCCATGAAAATTCAGATTTTAACGGCGATACCGGCATCCGGGAAATGACCCTGGTCTTTTGTGCGATATTGATATAGACCAGCGAATCACTTGCCGACATGAGAATGATCAGTTGTCCCGGCTTTACCTGGAAGAACTTGCAATCTGTTTTTGGATAGTTTAGAAATCTGGCCAGTAATGGGCAATCTGCAGCCGTCATTTTTTTAAACTCCTTCTTTTTCTTATTGTAGAGATAAAGTCCATCGATGGATATGATAAGTAAGCGATGATCGTCGAGTACCAGCAGCTCCCTTCCAAAAACAAAATGTTCGGAAGCCACTTTTTCCCCATTATAAAAATCAAAGCGGAATACCAGTTTGTAATTTTTATCATAGTGATAGAATCCTGAACGGCTCAGTATATAAACATCTTCGCCGTTCTCTCCGTAAGCTCCCATGATAAAATTGAACTTGTACTCATACTGCCTGTCGTGGTAAGGAATAAAAATATTCTTTCGTTCTCCGGTACGTGTATTTACTATATGCAGGCCTGATGAAAAAAAAGCGAGCCGTTCTTTATCCAGGCGTGTCATTCCCAAAAACTCTTCTGATGCCGGGGAAAGACTGTCATTGGTACTGTGATACTGCTTGAAACGGCTGCCGTCGTAGCGGTTTAACCCCGAAAGTGTCGACAACCATAAATAGCCTGCAGCATCCTGGGCTATTCCCGTTATGGTATTATCCGATAACCCATTTGCTGTTGTATACCCTGTAAAATTCTTTTCAGAAAGATCCTGTGCAGCCAGGCAATGGCCAACTGATAATAAAATAAGAAAGAAGAATGTTCGTAGCCTGGTCATACTGAAATTTTATTATTTCATTGATTAAAGGTAGCAACTTACCCTGCAAAAATATTCGCCCAAAATGCCACCGGGCTTACCTGCCTCCGTTGGGAAACCCAAGACCGCCTTTTATCCTGTGGGTAATGCAGGCAGCACAACGACGACCTATATATATTTTTAAATCGCATAATCCGCAAGGAAAAAAAAGGCTGCCGTTTGGAAATACACAGTTAAAAAAAGTGAGCCCCGATACTACGTTTGCACCGCAATAATAAAAACACAGTCGAAAAAAGATTTATACCCTATTTCCTTCTCTTCATGAAGAGGCAATAAAAAAGTGATCAGGAATTATTAAACCAATAATTAGTAACCATAAAAAACAAAACAAAATGAACAAAACAAAAATCACCTGGCCAACATTCCTTTTAAAGACGTTGGTATTTGCAGCGGTCTTAACCGGTTGCAAAAAGAACAAAGACGTTGAAGTGAACACTCCTGCATACCACATTGCAGAAAGTGAAAATCTTATTATTCCTGCCGCAGTAAGTCTTCCGGTAGATCAGCCCGGCGGGTTTACCCGGGTTGCCACGTATTATGCAGAAGGTGTTCAAAAGTATAAGGCCCAGGCAAAGCCCGGCAGCAACCCGGTTACATACGAATGGGTATTTGTGGCCCCGCAGGCAACCCTGTATGATGCAAACAACAAAGTGGTTGGCACACATGGCGCCGGACCATTCTGGCAGGTATCTGCACACGACTCTGTTTTTGCACAACACTACAATCCGGCCAAAACATTGCCCAGTTCCAACGGCAGCATTGACTGGCTGATGCTGATGCCTAAAGCAGGAAAAACCGCTACGGGAATATTTTCCAATGTTTCCTACATACAGCGTATTGCCACTGTGGGTGGAAAAGCCCCGTCTGTTTTACCAACAACCGACACCGAAACCACAGAAGTAAGATACACAGCCATTTATCGTTTCACACAAAAAAATTAACAATCAAAATCTATTAACTAAAAAAAGTATAGCAATGAAAACAAAAAATCAACCATTTAAACTGAGGTCCGTTAGCGCCTTTCATTTTCTCCTTTTATTTTTATTGATCCTGTTCCTTGTTTCCTGCAAAAAGAACGACAATCCCGGTAACAACAACCATCATGCATCGGCGTATTCGTCCGATGTGCTGGATAAATGGATGACGGTACAGTTACGACTGATGCGTAATGCCACCGGTATTCCCAACCATGGTTTCTCCAGGCAGTTTGCTTACTCAGGTATCGTTGCACTGGAATCATTAGCCCCAGGCATACCGGGAAATTCATTATGGCGTTCTAAATGGAATGGCTTAACCGGCCTTCCTGCAACCGGGCATTCGAGGGATTATTATTACCCGGCCAATATTAACGGGGCCATGGCTGCCATTAACCGCTCATTGTTTCCCAATGCAAGCGCAGCAGATAAAACAGTGATTGATTCGCTGGAAAATGCATTGAACCAGGAATTCCTCTCCACACAAACACAATCCAAACTCAATACATCAGCACAGTTTGGTAAGGCTGTGGCATTGGCAGTATTCAACTGGTCGGAAACAGATGGTTATAAAAATGCAAACGATCCATATACCGTACCCACAGGTCCGGGCTTATGGAAACCAACTGCTCCGGCATTTGCCGCCCCTGCAACCCCTTACTGGGGTAATAACCGTACGGTTGTAACCGGCAGTACTGCCGGTACCCAGCCGGCTGCACCGGTAGCCTATTCAACAGAAACTTCTTCTGCTTTTTATCAAATGGTAAAACAGGTATATGATATTTCGCAGACACTTACAGAAGATCAGAAAGCAATGGCTGCGTTTTGGAGAGATGTACCGGGTGTAAGTTCACCAGGTCATTGGCTGAGCATTCTGCAGCAGGTGATCCGTTCAAAGAAAACATCGCTGGATGAAGCGGCTTTATCTTATGCGCTTACCGGCGCTGCCATCAATGATGCGCTGATCAGTGTTTTCAAAAGCAAATACCAATACAACCTGGTACGCCCCATTACGTATATCCGTGAAGTGATGGGCAACACATCGTGGAGTTCTTATCTCGGCACCCCGGCTCATCCTGAATATGTATCCGCACACTCAAGTCTTTCAGCTGCGGCTGCCACCATCATGGAAGACCTGTTTGGAAACAGCAGCCCGTTCACCGATCATACCTACGATTACATGGGATTTGCTCCAAGAACGTATTCCTCTTTTACTGCCATTGCCGAAGAGGCCGGGCTCTCGAGGCTGTATGCAGGCATTCATTATATGCCCAGCATCAATGCCGGGTTGATACAAGGCCGAAAAGTAGCAGGGAATATCTATTCCAAAAAAGACTAAGCGCCTGATTCAATACCTATGAAAGCCTATATAAAATAAGATTCATAAAAAATAAAAACTTATCAAATGAGCACAAAACAAATTCAGGGAAAACTATGGAGCGTTGCTCCCCAATACTGGTCAAATTATTTTGAACCCTTCTTTTTACCGATGTACAAAAAAACACTGGAGCAGGTAAGGCTTAGCGAAGACAGTGTGATACTGGATGCCGGTTGTGGTTCGGGTTTATTCAGCTATATGGCCATAAACACCGGCGCCCAGGTAATGGGGGTGGATGCTGCGCCGGGACTGCTGGAACTGGCAAGAGAAAGAAACCCGGAAAATAATTTCCTGGAAGAAGACCTGGAAGCTTTGCCTTTTGCAGAAAGCAGTTTCGATCTGGTAACAGGATTCAACTCATTCCAGTATGCGGGCAATTTTACCAATGCCTTGTCTGAAGCAAAACGTGTTTTAAAAGATGGTGGCCGACTGGTGATCGGCATCTGGGATAAACCGGAGTACAGCGATGCAACAAATGTATTGAAGGCGATCGGTTCTTTATTACCGCCACCACCACCGGGTACTCCAGGCCCTTTCGCCTTATCAGAAGAAGGAAAGATCGAAAGCATCTGTAATGCCATCAACCTGAAAGTGGTTTATAAAACAAGGGTGGCTTGTCCGTTCCTTTATCATACGCTGGAAGAAGCAATAAAAAGTTTCATGGGCACAGGCCCGGCAGCCGCCGCAATGAATTATGCCAGTGAAAAACAGATAGAAAAAACAATTGTCGGGGCCATGCAGCCTTATCTTTTAACAGAAGAGATGTATCACCTGCAAAACAGTTTTCTTCTTTTCATAGCAGAGAAATAAACATTTCGCTATTATTCGTACCGCCCCGGTCAAAAAAACCGGGGCTTTTTTAATTCCGTTCGGTAAATCAAATCCTGTACAATCACCGATATGAAGTAAGGGCTAAACCGGTTTTGTATCGATCCACAGGTTCCGGTATTCTTCACTCCATTCAAACTTAAAACGTTTGTGGCTCCAGAGATACATATCGGGCTGCTTGCGGATGGCATCTTCTATATAATCCCGGTACATGATCGTTAATTCACCGGGTTTTAATAAAGAAGCATCTTTACACACCAGAGTAAGGCTGGTATCGTATTTACCCCTTGCGGTTTTAAAGGCCCTGCCAAAAACCACCGGGCATTTTTTTAGTCTTGCATTTTTTTCCGGGCCGGTAACAAAGGGCGTTGGCTTGTTAAAAAAATTCAGCCAGTGACTGGCGCCTGCAAATGCCGGTTTTTGGTCGGCCACCAATGCCAGGCAATGTGTTTTACGGGCCCAGGCAACAAACGCTCTTTTTACATCGGTAGCCGGCATCAGTACGGTTCCGTACTTTGACCGAAGCCTGTAAAATAATTTATCAACCGGTTTACTGCTGATGGGCATGTATACCACGGCCAATGGTTGTTTTAAGTGAATAGACCAATGCAGGTTGATCCATTCCCAGTTAAACTGGTGACAGGCATGCATCTGGCAGCTTATATCTTCTTTTGCCAGTTCATCAAAAATGGAGAAATCGGTTTTACAATGTTTATCATAAAAACTTTTAGATACCGAAAGGCATTTTATTGTTTCAATGAATGAGTCGGTAAAATTGCGGTGAAATTTGCGGGCAATGGCCGTTCGCTCTGCGGTTGTTTTTTCAGGAAATGCAATGGCAAGGTTTCCTTCAATTATTTTACGGCGATAACCAAAAACACGAAAAAGAAAAAAACTGATGACATCACTCAGCACATAAAGCGCCCGAAGGGGGAGCAAGGACAGGAGGAAGAGGGGGCCGTAAATTATGTAATACATGATGCCTGCTTATGAACGATACAGGCGCAAAGATACAAAGGCGCTAAAATATACAGAAAGCCCCTGGAGGATGCGTACGCCGGGGAAGCCAGGCTTTGCTGCATGTTTAACTAGGCCCTTGTTGCAGTATCGATCCACTGGTCTTTATATTCTTCCTTATACTCCCATTTCCAGCGGCGGTGTGTCCACAAATAATTATGCGGTTCTTCCCGGATCACTTCTTCTAAAAAATCCCGGTATGCCCCGGTTATCTCTCCCAAACAGGTAGAAGCCCCGTTCTCTGTACAAAGTTTACACTCCAGTATATAGTGACCCCGTTTTACGATCCTGCTACGAACAAAAACAATGGCGGTATCGTTCTTAATGCCTCCTACTTCCGGGCCCGTTATAAACGGCGCCGGCTTGCTGAAAAAATGCTGCCAGTATGCCGATGAAGGATTGCCTGGGTTTTGATCGGCCGCTAAAAAAAAGGCAAAGCGTTTACCGAATATCTCTTCTCTTTTCTCCCTGAATTCGGGTGCTTTAATGAACTTAGTGCCGTAGCGCTGCCTTATTTTCAGAAACAGTCTTTCCATTGCCTTATTCTTTATAGGCATATAGATCGCAAAAGAAGGAATGGCAGTAATGGCTTTCGACATGAACAAACTGCCCCACTCCCAGTTAAACTGGTGGCCGGCATGCAGCTGTATGTTCTTCCCCTTTTTGATGATATCGCTGATCATGGAAAAATCTCCCCCGCATCTTTTCGCAAAGGTTCTGTCGCTTATGGAGATCATCTTTATGATTTCAACGAACGTATCGGTGAGATTATGGTAAGTCCGCTTTGCTATCTGCTTAAGTTCATCATCAGGTTTTTCAGGAAAAGCTATTCTGAGATTACCCATCACCACTTTCTTTCTATAACCAAAAACGTGGTAAAGAAAAAAGTAAATGAGATCGCTGATAAGATAAATGACGGTAAACGGCAGCAAGGAGATCAAATAAAGGAATCCGTAAATCACATAATACATGATATTGAATTTTAAAGCGGGTTAGCAATTGTACGGGTGCTGAAGATAACCACTTAAGTTGAATCCCGGGTAATTATGCTTCAATATGGAAGGAATTAAAAAGGATCCTACAGAACAATGTTCTGTACCCGCTCTGATTTACCGGGATAGTCGGTGTTGAAGTGAAGGCCCCTGCTTTCCTGCCTGAACTCTGCACATTTAACGATGAGGTAGGCTACTGTTATCATATTACGCAATTCGCAAAGTTGTGGCGATACAATGGTTCTTTGATAAAGCGATTCTGTTTCTTCGTACAGGAGATCGAGACGTTTCATGGCACGGCTCAGCCTTTCATTATTACGAACAATGCCCACATAATCGCTCATCAGCAGTTTCATTTCCTTAACACTCTGCGTTATCAATATCATTTCTTTAGGTACATTGGTGCCGTCCGCTTTCCAGTCGGGAATATTTTCCCTGAATGAAACTGTATCAATGTTCTTTACCGCATCCAGGTAACTGCGATGTGCAAACACCATGGCTTCCAGCAGGCTGTTGCTGGCGAGGCGGTTAGCGCCATGCAAACCCGTACTGGCGCATTCGCCGGCTGCATACAGGTTATTAATGGATGTTCGTCCGTATTCATCTGTTTTAATACCGCCGCAACTATAATGGGCTGCAGGAGTAACGGGTATCATATTCTTTGTGATATCGATACCGATGCTCAGGCATTTCTCATAAATGTTTGGAAAATGTTCGGTGAATTTTTCTTTGCTGAAATGCCTGCAGTCGAGAAAAACATTTTCGGTACCGGCTACTTTCATCTCGTTATCGATAGCCCTGGCCACAATATCTCTTGGCGCCAGGTCTTTCCGTTTATCATACTTTTCCATGAATGCTTCCCCGGCATGATTGCGAAGTATGCCTCCATCTCCTCTTACCGCTTCGGTAATTAAAAAATTTTGTCCTCTTATGCCGGGTTCATATAAAGCCGTTGGATGAAACTGGATGAACTCCATATTTTCAATTCGCCCCTTTGCCCGGTAAACCATGGCAACTCCATCTCCTGTTGCAATGGCAGGGTTGGTGGTAGAACGATACACCTGTCCGTTACCACCGGTGGCAAGCAAGGTGATCTTTGAAAGTATCTTCTCAATTTTATTGGTAGCCAGGTTTAAAACATACACGCCGTAACATTCAATATCGGGTGTTGATTTTGTTACAAGATATCCGAGGTGATGCTGGGTAATGATATCAATTACAAAACAATGGCTGATCAGGTTAATGTTCTTTTGTTTTGCGATAGCAGCAAGTAATGCCCTTTCCATTTCCTTACCGGTAACATCTTTGTGATGCAGGATGCGGAATTCACTGTGGCCACCTTCTTTTCCTAGTTTATAATCGCCGTCGCTTTCTTTATCAAATCTTGCGCCCCATTCAATGATCTCTTCAATACGTTGTACGCCTTCTTTTACCACGATCTCAACCACCTCCTTGTTGCAAAGCCCATCGCCGGCGATCAATGTGTCTTCAATATGTTTTTCAAAACTATCATGACTGGTATCCATTACACCGGCAATACCGCCTTGTGCATATTTGGTATTGGTTTCATCGCTTTGAGCTTTTGTGAGAACGGTTACCGTTTTACCAGGGCAATGCTGCGCTACTTTTAATGCATAGGTAAGTCCTGCTATCCCACTGCCAATTACAAGAAAGTCTGTTTGCATACCCTATTCCCTAAAGGGGAATTATTTGTATTTGATTATAAATATTGTTTTAAAAAAAGGGCCTCAATTAAATAAACTCCAGTTTCCACTTTCCTTCCACTAACGCTCAGGATTGACGGAGGGGGCCTCTATCCACGCCTCATTCTCTTTTAATAAATTTATCAGTTCATCCACCGCCACTTCGCTGTTCACATTTCTTTTCACCACTTCTTTGCCCCGATACAAGGTGATCTTTCCTGGACCGCTGCCCACATAACCAAAATCGGCATCAGCCATTTCGCCCGGGCCATTAACAATACAACCCATGATGGCGATCTTTACTCCTTTTAAATGATTGGTAACCGCCCGGATCTTTGCCGTGGTTTCCTGCAGGTCGAACAGGGTTCGGCCACAACTGGGACAACTGATGTATTCTGTTTTGGAAATTCTTGTGCGTGCAGCCTGTAGTATCGAAAAAGTGGTGTTGTTGGTAAACTGGTAAATATCCTTCACTTCTAAATACGTACGGCCGCTTGCTTTTATGGTTTCCATTTGCGCCCGGCTGTTATAACCCAGACAAATGCCGTCTCCAAATCCATCTAAAAAAAGTCCGCCGGTTTCTGTAGCAAAATGTATGAGGTGCTCATCGGGGGTTTGTCCGCCACTGTCGGTGATCAATACCACCGGGTTTTTGATGCCCCTTGCCTGCAGTTCCATGAACATACGGCGTATGCTTTGTAGTGCATTCGTATTGGTACTGCTTAAACAAAACACGGCCTTGGTATCATTGCCAAGTTCATCGAGGTAACTGAAATCATTTACCGGTGTTTCGTCGTTAAAGCAATCGATCATCACAAAATTCAACAGGTCGCTTTGAACGGATGCTTCAGCATATCCTTTATCAGAAAAGATGGGAAAGTATTTTCGTTTATCGGTTGCTTCCTGCCAGGTAGCCGGGTAAACGATCACTTTTAACGTACCGGGCAGGTCAAAGGAAAGCAGTTGGTTACCGGTAAATATATAATCGGCTGCGCTGTCGCTTATATTCCATTTATCTGTTGCTTCGCTATAAGTATATCCAACGCTTTGAAGATGCTCGTGAGTGATCTTGTCGATCTTGCTCAGGTCGGCAATCACCACGGGCACATGCTTTGCACCGATATTGCTTACTTCAAATGTTTCCCTGCGCTTGTATTCGAAAGGGGAGTAAGGTAATTTTTCGATAGCAGGAGTAAGGCCGTTGGTCGTTGACCGCTGATCGTTGGTTGTATAGCGCTTCACAATGTCGTTGCATACGGGTATCTCCAGTTCCGGGTCTTCGGTTAGTGAAACACGAATGGTATCGCCGATGCCGTCTTCCAGCAACGTACCAATACCAATCGCTGATTTTATTCTTCCGTCTTCGCCATCACCTGCTTCTGTTACACCAAGATGTAAGGGATAACATTCACCAAACTCCTCCATCATGTGTTTAATAAGTAAACGATAGGCCTGCACCATCACCAGCGGATTACTGCTTTTCATACTCAGCATAATATTGTGGTAATCCTGCAAACGGGCAATTCGTAAAAATTCCATCGCACTTTCCACCATACCGATGGCCGTATCGCCATAACGGCTCATAATGCGGTCGCTTAGACTTCCGTGGTTGGTACCTATACGCATGGCAGTACCATGTTCTTTACAGATCTTCACGAGTGGTGTAAACCGTTCTCTTATCCGCTCTATCTCTTCTGCATATTCGGCATCGGTATATTCTATCTGTTCAAATTTTTTCTTGTCAACATAATTGCCAGGGTTCACCCGCACTTTCTCTACGATCCTTGCCGCTATCTCGGCAGCATTAGGAGTGAAATGAATATCGGCAACCAGGGGAGTATTGTATCCCCTCTTCCTCAGTTCATCTTTGATGTTCTGTAAATTCTCGGCCTCTTTTTTTGAAGGAGCGGTAATGCGAACCAGTTCGGCGCCGGCTTCAATACAACGGATGGATTGCTCGACGGTGGCCATGGTATCCATGGTATCGGTGGTGGTCATGGTTTGCACCCGTATGGGGTGTCCATTACCCAACAAAAGATCACCAACCTTTACTTCTCGGGTCTTCAGGCGCTTGTATGATGTAAGGGATTCACAATAAAACTGCATGCTGTAATTATTCCTGCAAAAATAGTAATAATAAGAGAGCTTTTGATATTGGTCAGACGAGGGCGTCAGACCAAGGTTACCAGTCTTTTTCCGGCTTGCCAACCGATCCGGTATTTACTCTGCGTAATTTATCCTGCAGATTCTTTTCCTGCTGCAATAATGCTTTCAGCTTTTCTTCCGCATCCTGTTTGGTAAGTTTAGATGGTTGTGGTTTGGGTGGCTGGTTCTGTTCCTGTGGTTTTTGCTTTTCCTGTTCTTTTTTCTTTTGATCTTCCCTGGGTTTCTTTTTTTCCTTGTTTTCTTTACTATCTTTTTTCTGTTCCTGTTGTTTCAGTTGCTGCAAAGCTTTTTGCAGGTTTTGCCTGGCGTCGTCATCCTGCGGATCGAGTTTCAGTGCATTTTTGTACGCTTCAATACATTCGGGCAATTTCTTATCGTTCTGCAGCACTACGCCTTTGTTATAATAGGCCCTTGCCTTATCGGCAGCAGATACAGCATTAGAGAGGGCTTTATCATAGGCAGCTACCGCCTCATCGGTTTTATTGTTCTTATAAAATGCATTACCAAGGTTATACCGGGCAACCGGGTCTGCCGGTTTTTTTTCTATTGCCTGCTGGTAATGGGTAGCTGCATTTTCATACTCTTTTTTCTCATAGGCTTCATTTCCTTTTTTAATTAAGGCTTTTTCATTTTGCGCAAAAGAACCCGATGGGATCAACGAATAAAGAATAATAAGTAAAGAGGAGAGCCCGGCGTTTCGTTTTGCTACAGGTAATTTCCGGGTGCTAAGTTGTTTTGTTTCGGAAAGAAAGAATTCAATGAGTAATAATATGAGTGCTGCGGCAAGAAAATAAGGGAAGTAATTCATGTAATTCACCTGTGAGTCTTCGGTGATCGTTCGCTGGTCCATGTTTTCCAACTGTGATTCCAGCTTGCTTACCAGATCATCGGTATTGGTAAATAACTGGTAAGCGCCTTTCCCTTCTGCGGCGATCTTTTTCAGCTCTTCTTCATTGAGTTTACTGATAACAATATTACCGGCATTGTCTTTCTTCGGCTGGTTTGTGAGTTCATCCATGAACGTGGCGCCTTGCGGAGAACCAATGCCAACCGTATTGATGATGATGCCGTTCTCTGCCATCTGGCCAGCCGTTTGTACAGCTCCCTCATCATGATCTTCTCCATCGCTTATCAAAACAACAGCCTTGTATTTTTTTTCTTTCGGGTTGAAGGATGCGTAACACATTTTCAACGCATCGTTGATCACGGTTCCCTGTGTGGGTACCACATCGGTGCTGGCAGACGACAGGTACATTTTTGCTGCACCGTGATCACTGGTCAAAGGCATTTGCAGGTAAGCCCTGCCGGCAAAGAGTACAATGCCTACCCGGTCGTTACTGAGTTTATCTATAAGTTTTGTAACCGATTGTTTGGCACGTTCCAGCCGGTTTGGTTTTACATCATCGGCCAGCATGCTTTTACTTACATCCAGGGCTATCATGATATCGATACCGCTGCGGTTCACTTTTTCCACGCCACCGGGCTTGCGCAGGTTAGCCAGTGCAAAAACACCGGAAACAAATGCAAACAGGATAAGAACAAATTTTATTGCGTAGCGCTGCGGTGAATAGTTTTTAATGAGTTCTTTCACCAGTCTTTCGTCACCGATCTTTTTGATCGTTCTCTTTTTCCACCTCAGCACAAGATAATACAGCAAAACCAGCAGTGGAATGGCTGCCAGGAACAGAAGATAGGAGGTATGCTGAAAGCGTGGCATTTGTGGCAAATTAATAAAGGGCCGGTTAAGGGAAGTGTTAAATCGAAGGGCTCTTCCCCACTCAACTATTTCTTTCCTTCAAAAAAACCATATTGTTTAAGGATCGACCGGGTGATATTCATTCTCACCGTTTGCATATCAATTTCCCGGGCGGGCGCTTTAATGAATGTTACAAAGAAATAAACATGGTTATTCTCTTCGATCCATCCGGTCATCCAACCCAGGGCATTACCGTCTTCCCCAAATCCCCAGCCGGTTTTATAACTCAATTTATATGCCGTATTGTTCTCCTGCAGCATCACATCCTTCACCTGCTGGTGAACGCTTTTGCGAAAAGGCAACTGATCAAAATATAATCGTTTAACCAACCCGAGTTGTTCATCGGGAGATATTTTCAGTTTGCCATTGAGCCAGAACGAATCAATAGGGCCGCTGATGTTCTTATTCCCATATCCTAAACTGTCGATCCATTGCTGCATGCTGTCTTTTCCAATGCGCCGGGCCACTTCCTGGTAATAAGGCACAGCGCTTGCTTTAAAGGCTTCTGTCATATTCATATCCCTATTCCAGTCCTTTGCAGTATCACCGTTCGGATAAAACCGGATCTTCCCGTCCCATTTTATCTGCATATTCTCGTCTAAGATCACTCCCGTTTGCAAACCGATCAGTGAGTTCACGATCTTAAACGTAGAAGCCGGCGAAAACCGCATGGTATCCAGTTTCATATTGTAAACCGTTATTTCGCCGGTGGCATTGTCGAGCATAGTGAAGCAGCCATCAACCTTGTTCTCATCAAAATATTTTTTCAGACTGTCGTCGTTCTTTGCTTTGTTAACCGTGCAGGAAGTAAAAAGTAAAAAGCAAACGGCAATGAACAAAATGGCTTTACGATTGGTGAGCATTGTCAACGGTTTATTACTTGGTTTTAAGATGTGCAGCAGTTGCTTCAAGCGCCTTATAAAATTTCTGCCCGAATCGCCGCACCAGGGATTCTTTCAAAAAAACATAAACGGGCACTTTCAGTTTTTTACCCAGGCTGCAGGCGGCTTTACAGTTGTCTTCACGGGGTTCGTAGTTCACATATACATTATCGCTGTGCTTGCTGGTTTTTACAATAACCGGGAAGAGGTGGCAACTGATGGGTTTCTTCCATTTTACCTTTCCATCTAAATAAGCCTGTTCAATTCCGCACTTAACAATTCCGTGCTCATCTTTGATGCCATACACACAAACCTTGCTTTCAATGGTTGGTGTAACCCAGCCGAATTCTTTATCGTATACATACCTTCCCTGTCGCTCCAGTTCTTTTTTACTTTCTTCATTCAGGTAGGGCAGAACCGTATCGTACACTTCATTTATTTTATCCAGTTCTTCTTTTGCCAGCGGGGCCCCGGCATCGCCATCCACGCAGCATGCGCCCTTGCATTTGCTGAGGTCGCAAACAAATTGCTCTTTAATTATTTCGTCGCTTACGAGAATATTGTCAATGGCGATCATGGGCGCAAAAATAGTGAAAGCAGGGGTTTATATCTGAAATTGGCGGAGATAGGGTTTATTTATTTGTCCACCGGAAGGAATTGATGAGATGGTCAATGTCTTTTTGTAAAAAATCCTGGACAGGCTTTAATGAATCTGCATTGGGTGTTACATCAAAGTACAGGGCGCCCCGGAAGAAGTTCTTTGTGGTATCGCTCATAAAGAACTGCTTTGCCGTAGCGGCATTTCCTCCCACCCGGAAGAATACGCCTGTTATTCCGTTTTTGGTAAGAAAGAGACTGTCTTTAATAGAGGAGGCCACCACTTCGTTCTTGCTGGTAAGTTTAAACGCATCGTTCACCATATAATCAAACACATTCAGTCCGGCTGAGTCTTTATAAGAACCATTGGCCTGTTTTATCTTATAGGTCGATCGTCCGCCGATGGCTTTATAGCTCAGGAATATCCTTGCTCCAAAACGGGGGAAATCAATATTCACCCAGTAGGGGTTCAGCGTATCCCGGTCGAAGTAGGTGCTGTCTTTTACGATCTTTGCATATGCCGGGTATTCGAAACCATAAGGAAATCCCGGTTCTTCAAATTTCACATATTCCCGCTGGGGAAAGTCGATTTTAAAGTATCCTTTTTTCTTAGACGTATAGGGAGCATTGCAGGATATAAGCAATAACAAGAAAGGAATAATAATGCCGGCTGCAGGGAATTTGTTTTTCATTTTACTTTTTTCTCAGGATTCGGGAGCTGGTTCTTTGATGCTGATCTTTATTTTATCCAGGCGGTTCTTGTTTATCTCTAGCGGAACAAAAGTGTATTCGCCGCTTACCACTTCTTCATTTACCTGCGGGAATTCTCCGGCGATCTCCAGTACCAACCCTGCCAGAGAATCGCTGTCGCCCCGCAAGGCATCAAATGTATCTGCCGGTAATTTCATTGCTTTACATACATCATTGATCATGGTTCTTCCTTCGAAGATATAATTATGATCATCGATCTTTCGGTTACTGCTTTCCTCGTCATCAAATTCATCTTTTATCTCACCGATGATCTCTTCCATTACGTCTTCCAGCGTAACGATACCGGATGTGCCGCCAAACTCATCCACTACAATGGCAAAGTGCATGCGCCGGTTTCGGAATTCCTGCAGCAGGTCTTCTATCAGTTTTTGCTCGTGTACAAAATAAGGCTGCCGTATCAGGCTATGCCAGTCGAACGCTGCCGGTTCGGTTATAAAAGGAAGAATGTCTTTTGTATGCAGCATGCCTACCACTTCATCCAGGTTATTCTTATACACCGGAAGACGTGAATAATGAAGGTCTTCGATCTTTTTTAATACATCGTGAAAGCTGTAGTTGTGATCGATGCCGCAAACATCCAGCCGGGTACGCATTACCTGTTTAACGGTGGTATCGCCGAATTTGCGGATGCCCTTTAAGATGGATTTTTCTTCGGTGGTTGCTTCGTGTTCGGGTAAAAGGTCAATGGCATAATCCAGGTTGCTTGAATCCATGGCGGATGAGGTTTCGGAAGAAAACCTCTTTTCAATACGGTCGCTCAGCCGTACCATGCGCTTGCTGAAACGGTAAAAGATGCTGCCGAATATTTCAACTACCAGTGAGGCAGTTGCTGCAAACCATATCTTATGATGGGTGGCCCATACTTTGGGCAACACTTCTCCAAACAACAATAATAAGAAAGTAACCGACCCAACCTTGATGAGGAAGACCGGCCAGAAGGTAAGATCAAGTCCTGCAATCCAGCTGTCAATTAAAATATTGGATATAAGGATAATGCCGATATTGATAAAGCTGTTACTGATGAGCATGGATGCCAGCAGGGTCTTTGGCTGGTCAAGCAGATTCACAATACGCCGGTAAGCCGGTTGCTTCTTTGTTTTCAGTACATTAATATCCTTGAATGTAAGAGAGAAGAAAGCGATCTCGGATCCTGCAAATAAAAAAGAAAGCATGAAAAGGAGTATCACTAAAAATATAAGTACTGTAGTAGCAGCGGGGGTTATTGCTAAAATAGAAAAACGGAAAGAACCAATAAACTCATGAACCGAATGGTAATCCAAAACAATAATTTTTCGTGAAAAATGATGTTTCCGGTGAAGGAAACGATATCAGGTTAAAGCGTATACAATATTAAAATGGTAAGCGTTCAGTGCCATCATCCGGATGAGGAGGGATGCCGCTGTCGCCTTCGTGTCCCTCTATTCCTTCAAAGCCCTGCCCCGGATGGCTTCCATCTGATCTTTTATCTAACATGATCAGGTTATCCCCGACCACTTCTGTCGCAAATTTTTTATTCCCTTCCTTATCTTCCCAGCTACGGGTCTTTAAACGGCCTTCGATGTACACAAGGCTACCTTTATGTAAATATTTTTGTGCCAGTTCTGCCAGCCCTCTCCAGAGTACTACGGTATGCCATTCTGTTTGTGAGATCAGTTTGCCGCTACGGTCTTTGTATGTTTCTGTTGTAGCCAGTGAGAATTTTGCTACCGCAATATTTCCTTCCAGGAACTGCATATCCGGATCTTTGCCAAGATTGCCTATAAGCATTACCCTGTTTACTCCTCTCATATTGGTTGATTTATCCTTGCTTTGTTGGCCTATATTGTGTTACAACAAATTTAAAGATACATTTTTATCTTTCAAATGCCTGATATCCACTTTCTGCCAAATACATTGTTATAAACCTGGGGAAGGCCAGTTCGGGTATTCTTGAAATGGGTACCGCTTCAATCTCTTTAAAGATTAGCGCCTTTTTAATCTTTATATGCACAAAGGCCCCCTCAATGGTTTGGTGAGAAAGGTGCTGGGAATATGTTTTTGAAACAAACCTGATCTCTGCCCCATTGTTTTGTACCAGTTTCTTAAATGCTGCCGAGGTTTTTATTTTTTCTACCGAAGTCTTTTCGCTGGTTTCTATCAGCAGGAATTCGTACAGGTTTTCCCAGATATCTTTACCAGCCCTTTTATGAATATAGGTTTTGCCTTTATGCTCCATTACCAGGTAATAGAACCATCTTTTCTTCCTGGTTAATTGTTTTGTTTTAACCGGAAGTTTATTCACCGAGTTGTTTAAAAAAGCTACACATTCCTTTTTTAACGGGCAACCGGCACACAAAGGATTTTGCGGCTTGCAAAATACAGCACCAAAATCCATGATGGCCTGGTTGTAGATACCGGGTTGTTTTATATCCAGCAATTCATTTGCAAGAGCAGAGAATATCTTTTTTCCTGTACTGCTGTTTATATCCTTGCTTATTCCAAAATACCGGGCCAATACCCTGAAAACATTTCCATCTAATACAGCATAGGGTAAATTGAATGCAAATGAGGCAATGGCGGCTGCAGTATACGGACCAATGCCTTTTAAAGCCAGGATATCTTCATACACATCCGGAAACTTCCCATTATTCTTTTTGGCAATAAACCGGGCTGTTGAAAGGAGGTTTTTACAGCGGCTGTAATAACCCAGGCCTTCCCAAAGTTTAAAAACCTTTTCATCGGGGGCATTTGCCAGTTTCTTTACCGTTGGGTAGAACTTAATAAACCGGTTATAGTACTCCCAACCCTGCTCTACCCGGGTTTGTTGTAGTATTATTTCGCTCAACCATATTTTATAAGGGTCCTTTTCGCCTTTCCAGGGCATTTCCCTCCTGTTTACTTTTTTGTTCCAAAGCAGGAGGTTTTTTGTAAAAGAGGCTTTTGTTGCGTTGGTTTTCATGGCTAAGTTTCAATTTGATTCAACTTGCAAAATAATTTAAAGGTCATTTGTGTTACGTATAATTAATTAAAAATCAAATTATTATACTATTAAACACAAATTAACCAGTAGCAAAATTCAACACAAACTACTTGATAATCATCACCTTGTTTGGAAATTTCGAAAAAAATGTTGTATTTTTCTGATTGTTAATCTCATATAAAAATAATAAACATGAGAAAAGCCGACCTTATTAATCAAATCTCAGACAAAACCGGCATTCCTAAAGTGGATGTGTTGGTTACGCTTGAAACAATGTTCAAGGAAGTTAAGAACTCTTTGGCAGCAGGCGAAAACATCTACATCCGCGGATTTGGCAGTTTCATTACCAAGAAAAGGGCTGCTAAAATTGGCCGAAATATTAAGAAAAATATAGCTGTGGAGATCCCGGAGCACTATATTCCCGCCTTTAAACCTGCCAAGGAATTCATGCAGGAAATAAAATCTTCAAAAAACATCAAAGAGACCTCCGAAAAAGAGGAGGACAACGAAGAGTAGCGTAACTTTGTCCTCCGCCATAAACCAGGCGGGGCAAAATTTACCAAGTGAAGAAACAACTCATACTCGCCATCAGCGGACTTTTTCTTGTAGCCTTACTTTTTATTTTTGGACGAACCATTGCTCACAAAAGTAAAACGGTTGCTCCTGCCCAAAACAGTACAGTAAAGCTGTTTAGCATCACAAAATTTATTGAGGAACAGAAAAAAGGTCTTACCCCATCCCAGGTCCTGGCCATCTCTAAATTAGAGAACAGTGTAATACGTGGCGATGTTCAGGAACAGCAGATCAAGGCAAATATGCAGCTGGCCGATTTCTGGAAAGACAGCATTCATTCCTTTGAGCCATATGCTTACTATTTATCTGAGGCTGCTAAGTTGGATAAGTCGGAAAAAAACCTCACCTTTGCTGCCCAATTGATTTTAAGCAACCTTCGCTCAGAACAGGATGAAGCCAAATTAACTTGGAAAGCAGAGCAGGCAATTGCTCTATTTGAAAAAGCCATAGAACTTAACCCGGCTAATGATGATCTGAGGGTAGGTCTTGGCAGTTGTTATATTTTCGGGAAAGGCCGGTCAGGCGGACCGGAAGAAACAATGAAAGGCATTCAACAGCTTTTATCTGTTGCCAGAAAGGACTCCAATAACATGAAAGCACAAATGATGCTTGGTGTAGGTGGTTATGTTTCAGGACAATATGACAAAGCGGTTGAGCGTTTACTTAAAGTTGTTAACGCACAGCCCGATAACCTGGAAGCCATTGCTTTTTTAGCCGACTCTTATGCAGCCAAAGGCGATAAGAGCGAAGCAATAAAGTGGTACCTGGTAAGCAAAAGGCTGGCAAATGATCCACACTACAGTAAAGAAGTAGATGAGCGGATCAAATCATTAAGGTAACATACCGGTAAAAGGCCGGTTTACGTATTTATAAAAATATTTTAAACAAAAAAAGACTAGTTATGCCTTGTGGTAAAAAGAGAAAACGTCATAAAATTGCAACTCACAAGCGTAAAAAACGTTTAAGAAAGAACCGTCATAAGAAGAAGTAATCTTTTTCTTACCCGTGCCGGACATCCTCATACCGGCACCCGTTTACCTGCATTCATTACAACTTATGCTTAGTTGCTGATGTATGCTGCTTATGGTTTCCTTCCATGATGTAATGGTCTGATAAAAAATTTACGTTTGACCAAGGAGCTTATTATAAATGCTGCCCCCCAGGGGGTTGAGATTGCCCTGCTCGAAGATAAAAAGCTGGTGGAACTGCACAGTGAAAAAGCTGATGCCAGTTTTGGAGTAGGCGACCTGTACCTTGGCAAGGTAAAAAAACTCATCCCGGGTTTAAACGCTGCATTTATAGATGTTGGCTTTGAAAAGGATGCTTTTCTTCATTATACAGACCTTAGCCCCTACGTACGCTCCATTTTAAAGTTTACCAATGAGGCAATGAATGATAGATCTCAGCCAGGCCTGGATTTTTCAAAATTCAGGGTTGAGCCTGAAATTGTAAAGACGGGCAAAATTGCAGAAGTACTGAATGGCCGCCCGAATATATTGGTTCAGATTTTAAAAGAACCAATCGCTGCTAAAGGGCCAAGGCTCAGTTGCGAACTCTCTTTACCTGGCCGGTTTGTGGTGGTAACTCCCTTTAACGATATCATTGCCATTTCACGTAAGATCCATTCTTCCGAAGAAAGAAAAAGACTGCACAAGATCATAGAGGCCATTAAGCCAAAGAACCTGGGCGTAATTGTACGAACTGCCGCCGAAGGAAAACATACTGCCGAACTTCATGATGACCTGTTAAGCCTTGTAGCAACATGGAAAACGATCCAGGCCAATTTAAAAGGAGCAACACCTCCTGCCAGGATATTAAGCGAACAGGGAAAAACAACCAGTATCCTCCGGGACCTGTTAAATGAAGATTTCAACCGGATAGTAGTTAACGATAAGAATATTTTTGCCGATACCAAATCGTATATCCAGCGTATTGCACCTGATAAAGCAGATATTGTTTCCTATTACAATAATGGCTCGCCGGTTTTTGACAGTTTTGGTATCACCAAACAGGTTAAGGCAGCTTTTGGCAAAACCGTTAACCTGCCAAGCGGCGCTTACCTGATCATTGAACATACAGAAGCACTCCACGTAATTGATGTAAACAGCGGTTATAAAAGTGTAAGCAACAACCAGGAGCAAAATGCTTTGGAAACCAACCTGGAAGCAGCAGAAGAGATTGCGAGGCAAATGAGGTTGAGAGACCTTGGCGGCATCATCGTGGTAGACTTTATTGATATGAAGCTGGCGGAGAATAAGAAAAAACTGGCCGATGCCATGGATGCGTTCATGCGACCAGACAGGGCCAAACACGCCATTCTTGCCATCAGCAAATTTGGGTTGATGCAGATCACCCGCCAGCGTATGAAGCCGGAAGTGAATATCAATACTGCCGAGGTTTGCCCAAGTTGTAACGGTACCGGTAAAATCTCTTCCACCCTTATATTAGAAGATGAAATAGAAAAGAACCTCAGCTACCTTATCATGCAAAAGCATACCGGGTTAACGATCGAGGTTCACCCGATCCTGCATTCTTATCTTACAAAAGGATTCCTGTTCTCAAAACTCTTTAAATGGCGCCGTAAGTACAAACAGCGTATTAAACTGAAGGCAAATTCAAACTATCATTTAACCGAGTTTCATTTTTTTGATGACAGTGATGAGGAAATAAAGTTGTAAGAATTCCTTCCTGTTGTTTAATTGATCCCTTTCCACCATGCTGTTTTATTCTGAGGATCTTTCAGATCCACTTCTTCACCGATCATAGGATGAATGACAGGGAAATTTTTCCGTTCAGCTTCTTCAGTAACACGTATGATCGGCTCATCCCAGCTGTGCAGGGCCAGGGAAAACTTCGCCCAGTGCACGGGCATTAATATTTCTGCTTTCAGATCCCCGGCGGCCTGTATCAACTCTTCCGGCATCATATGAATGTGCTTCCAGCTTTTATTATATTGTCCGCATTCCAATATTGCAAGATTGAAGGGACCGAACTGGTCTCCAATTTTAAGAAAATGAGAATCATACCCCGAATCGCCGCCGATAAAAATTTTCTGTGTTGGCGTTTGCAGAACAAAGGACAGCCATATGGCCTGTTGCCTTTTAAAACCTCTGCCCGAAAAATGCCTTGCCGGAACCGTGTTCACAACAAATCCTTCATCCAGCCTCACTTCTTCATTCCAGTCTTTCTCAATGATCATCTGCTGATCAAAGCCCCAATGCTCCAGATGAGCACCCGTACCCAGCCCGGTAATTATTTCTTTGACCTTTGGTTTTAGTTTCAAAACCGTTTCATGATCCAGGTGATCCCAGTGATCGTGGGAAAGAAAGAGGTAATCTATCTCGGGGATATCATCGGTTGTATAAACATCGGAGCCCGGAAAACTTTTTGTAGTGAATTTTAATGGAGAAGCGCTGCCACTCAGAACAGGGTCAACCAATATCTTTTTCCCATCTACCTGCATAAAATAAGAAGAATGCCCAAACCATACCAGTACATTCTTTTCCGGACTTAACGTAAGCAGGTCAGTTTTTTTTGAAGGAAGCGGCACAGCCGGCACACTCCGTTTACTCTTATTAAAAAAGAAATCCCTTAAAATGGAATAATAATTTGCCCCCTCGGTGAGATCGGGAGTAGGACTTTGATTTTCAAATTTTCCCTCCCGGTAGTTGGAAGAATACATGATCTCCTCTAACCGTTTTCCCGAAGGAATTTCACCAAATTTCGATTGCTGCATAAACAAGTACACAACAATTACGAATACAATCAAAACCGTAGTAATGAACAGCAACATGTTATTCTTTTCTTTAAAGACGTTCGGATCCCGGGTATGTTTTAAAAAAAACTCCCGCCATGGCGGGAGGATGAATTTATATTCAGTTCATTCTATTAATGATGGTGATGATGTTGCATTGCCGTCAGCTCTTCCGGCGTTACCTTTTTTTCTTTGGCCTTAACCTGCCCTTCCAGCCAGGTGAACAGCTTATCGGTGATCAGGCGGCGGTAGCTGGCATCAACCTGCTTTTCGTCTTTCATCATGCGGTCGATATAGCTTTCTATCCAGCTGGTATCATCGCCCAGGTTCATGGTGCCAAAATAACGCATGATCTCCACCTTCATATACTCACGCAACTCTTCATTACTTACCTCCAGTTTTTGTTCCTGTACCAGTTTATCACTGATCAGGGTCCATTTTAACTGGTTACTGAAGCCCGGGAACTCAGTCTCAGCCTGCTCTGCAGTCTTCTCCTTTTCCCCGCTTGTTTGTAACCAGCGCTTTAAAAAGTCTGCCGGAAATTCCATTTTGGTCTCATCAACCAGGTAATGATATATCTGGTCCTGCAACTGGTTCTTGCTTTGCGACTGCCAGTATGCTTCAATTTCTTCTTTAATGGCAGCCTTCAGTTCTTCTGTTGTTTTAATTTCTTTGGCAGGATAGATCTCTTTAAAGAACTCTTCATTCAGCTCTCTTTTTTCTACCAACCCAACTTTAACGATCGCAAGATTAAAATATTTTTTCCCGGCTTCTTTATCATCTTTATCAAATCCAAGGTCCTGTACAAACATGGCCAGCTTATCTTCTTCAAATGCTTTGTTTAACTGCACGGTAACCACATCGCCGTTCTTCTTACCAATGAATTTTTTCTGTACTGATGCAGTAAAATATTTCAGTATCACAGAATTTTCTTTCGACACGCCACCCTCCACAACATTACCATCCTTATCGGCTTCTGTAAAAAGCAGGTTCAGCACATTCTCGTCATTGGCAACGGTTTCAGGCTCGGTCATCTTTCCGCCCTTGATCTGCATACGACTTATCTCTTCATCCACCATCGCATCAGTAGCTTCTACTTTATGCAAAGTGAGTTTTGCTTTAGAAAGATCGGCCAGGGCATAGTCGGGCTTCAGGCCTATTTCAAAACCAAATTCATAATCTGCCGGGTTGTTGATATCCATATTCTGCAGGTCGCTGGCCAAAGGCAGCGGCTGACCAAAAATTTCAGGTCTTTCTTTATTCAACCAGGTATACAATTCCTTTTCAACCGATTTTAATATTTCATCAGTGAATATGGAACTGCCATACATTTTTTTGATCATGCCGGCTGGTACCATTCCCTTCCTGAAACCAGGGATATTCGCCGTTTTGCTATAATCTTTCAGTTTTTTCTCAAAGGAGGGCAGGTAATCTTCCTTGCTCACTTTAACGGTCAGTTTATCGTGCAATTGACCGATTTGCTCTCTTGTAATAGTTGCCATTTCTTATTATTTAACTTTTAAATATTGAACAAGGAACAAGGAATATCGAATTCTGAAGTTCATCATTCACGATTCCTTGTTCCTTGTTCGGTATTCTGTTGGTGCGGATGATAGGGGTCGAACCTACATGCCTTACGGCGCCAGATCCTAAGTCTGGTGCGTCTGCCAATTTCGCCACATCCGCTCGTGGTGCGTCTGCTCCCGCCTTGGGCGGGACCACATCCGCAAAAGGGCTGCAAAAGTAAGGCATTTCAGCAAAACGGAAAACAGATTTGTTTTACGTAAATTCGTTTTATCCGATGGAAGAAATAACAGCCCCCATACCAAAATACAACCTCAGTGAGGCAGAAGAAAAAAAGGAGATCCTGCGGCAGTACCGCGGGCTTTTAAGGGTTTTAAAATCCAAATTAAAGCCGGGCGATAAAGAACTGCTCCGCACCGCCTTTGAGATGGCCGCCGAAGCCCATAAGACCATGCGGCGCAAGAGCGGCGAACCCTATATCCTTCACCCCATTGCCGTTGCCCGGATATGCGTGGAAGAGATTGGCCTGGGCGTTCGCAGCACCATCTGCGCTTTGATGCATGATACCGTGGAAGACACCGACATTACATTAGAAGATGTTCAAAGGGAATTTGGGTCTGAAGTGACAAAAATAGTTGACGGACTTACCAAGATAAGTACGGTGATGGATACAAACAGTACCCAGCAAGCCGAAAACTTTAAGAAGATATTACTTACCCTTACCGACGACCCCCGGGTTATACTGATAAAGCTTGCCGATCGTTTACACAACATGCGTACGCTGGGAAGCATGAAGCGGGAAAAACAACTGAAGATCTCCAGCGAAACAGTTTATGTATATGCACCGCTTGCCCACCGCATGGGTTTGTATAATATTAAAACGGAAATGGAAGACCTGGCCATGAAATACATGGAGCCGGATACTTACCGTTACATTGCCCAAAAACTTACCGATACCAAAAGAGAACGGAATAAATACATCAATGATTTCATCCGGCCATTAAAAGAAAAATTAGACAAGGCCGGTTTTGAATTTGAGATATACGGCCGGCCAAAAAGCATTCACTCCATCTGGAACAAGATGAAGAAAAAGGGCGTAAGCTTTGAAGAAGTGTATGACCTCTTCGCCATCCGCATTCTGGTAAACTCTCCCATTGAAAAAGAAAAAGAAGATTGCTGGAAAGTGTACAGCATCATCACCGATGCATACAATCCTTCGCCCGAACGTTTACGGGATTGGTTAAGCAATCCCAAAAGCAACGGCTATGAGGCGCTGCACACCACCGTAATGGGGCCGCACGGTAAATGGGTAGAAGTACAGATACGTACCAAGCGTATGAACGAGATCGCCGAAAAAGGGCTGGCCGCTCATTGGAAATACAAAGAAGGAAAAGATGACGAAAGCCGCTTCGACAAATGGTTTCAGCAGATACGGGAAGCGCTTGGTAACCAGGATGGAAACTCCATTGATTTTTTACAGGATTTTAAAACCTCCTTTCTTGCCGAAGAAATTTATGTGTACACACCAAAGGGCGAAGTGAAGATGTTGCCGGTTGGCGCTTCTGCATTAGACTTTGCATTTGGCGTACATACCGCAGTGGGCAGTAAATGCATCGGCGCCAAAGTAAATCACAAGCTGGTTCCCATCAGCCATAAGTTACGCAGCGGCGACCAGGTGGAGATCATTACCAGCGCCAAACAAAAACCAAATATTGAGTGGCTGAATTTTGTAGTTACCAGCAAGGCAAAGGCGAAGATCAAGGATACATTAAAAGAAGAAAAAAGAGCCACGGCGGAAGAAGGAAAATATACCCTGCAAAGAAAACTCGAAGGCATGGGAGCATCCATGAACCAGGCTAACATGGAAGAGCTTTCTAATTTTTATAAGACCGGCTCCTCACTCGACCTGCTTTACGATATTGCTGTAAAGAAAATTGATCTGAAGGAATTAAAGGAGTTCACTGTACTGGGAGATAAATTGGTTGCACCCAAACCGGCCAAACCGCTTATTGAAGAGAAGACAGATAAATTCGTTCCGGCAAAAACCTACGATAAGAAAGATGCCGAGCTTATCATTTTTGGCGAAAGCAGTGATAAGATACAATACACCCTGGCCAATTGCTGCAAACCCATCCCGGGTGATGACGTATTTGGTTTTGTAACCGCCGGCGAAGGACTGAAGATACACCGCACCAATTGTCCCAATGCAGCCAGGTTGCTGGCCAACTACGGGCACCGGGTGGTAAAAACCAAATGGGCTAAGAACAAAGAGATCTCTTTCCTCACCGGCTTACGTATCATTGGCCTGGATGATGTGGGTGTTATCCATAAGATCACCAACCTCATCAGCGGTGAAATGAAATTCAATATTTCAGCCATGACCATAGAAGCCAAGGAAGGTATCTTTGAAGGCAATGTGAAAATATTTGTTCACGACCGGGAAGAGCTGGATGAACTGGTTGAAAGGTTAACGTCGTTACCGGGTATTGAACGGGTGGACAGGTATGATACGGAATAGTAGTTTGAGGTTTGAGGTTTGAGGTTGGGAGCCCTAAAATGAAAGCCTTCGCAATTTTATTTCAACAGTTAAAATAATAATCATGCAGGAATTAATCAATAAGTTGATGGAAAATGCAGGCATCTCCGAAATACAGGCTACAAAGGCACTGGAAACGATCAAGGATTTTGTAAAGGAAAAATTTCCGATGCTGGGCGGAGCGGTAGACAATATGTTCTCCTCTTCCGGTTCTTCTTCTGATGATGGTTTGTAGTGTACCCGTTATCCGGATTATTGATCGCAATGCTCCAGTATTGCATCAATCTCCTCATTGGTCAACGTACTAGGCGTCATTACCGCATTATATTTTTTGAAAAGGCCGGCGGCGTAAGCGTCTTTCTGTATCACCCCAAACGGATTCTTCATAAATTCATACATCAGCGCCTTATCCTTCCAGCGGGAAGCGGCGCCTTTCAGGGCAGGGCCGGTAAAATCAACATCACACTTATGGCAGGATGCACAATTAGTGGCAAACAGCCCTGCTCCATCAATATTCGGGTTGGTTTTTTTACCAGAACCATCGCTGCTGTTACAGCTGATAATAGCAACAATGAGCACAAGGCCGGTCAGTAGTTTCATCTTTGTCATAGTACCCGGAAAAACGATTGATATAGATTAAAATTGTGTTTTGTGTGATTTATCTCAGCACTTCACGGCTGATCACCAGCTTTTGTATCTCACTTGTTCCTTCGCCGATAGTACACAGTTTACTATCACGGTAAAATTTTTCAACCGGGAAGTCCTTTGTATAGCCATAACCACCAAATATCTGCACCGCCTCGGTACTTGCCCTTACGGCCACCTCACTTGAGTAATATTTTGCCATGGCCGCTTCCTTGGTCATGGGCAGGCCTCTCATCTTCAGGTCACAGGCCTGTTTAATTAAAAGATCTGCCGCTTCAATCTCTGTTGCCATATCTGCCAGTTTAAAGCTGATGCCCTGGAAATTAGCAATGGGCTGGTCGAACTGCTGCCGCTCTTTTGAATATTGTATCGATGCTTCATAAGCGCCTCTTGCAATTCCCAATCCCAATGCTGCAATAGAGATCCTTCCTCCGTCAAGCACTTTCATACTTTGCTTAAACCCGTGACCGATCTCTCCCATCCGGTTTGCATCGGGTATGCGGCAGTTATCAAAGATCATTTCGGCTGTTTCACTGGCCCGCATGCCCAGTTTATTTTCTTTTTTACCACCACTGAACCCGGGGGTTCCCCTTTCTACAATAAATGCCGTGGCATTGTCTTTTGTTCTGGGTTCACCAGTACGGCAGATCACCACCGCCACATCGCCGCTTTTACCGTGGGTGATCCAGTTCTTGGTTCCGTTGATCACCCAGTCATTGCCGTCTCTTACCGCTGTTGTCTTCATATTACCGGCATCACTTCCGGTATTTGCTTCTGTTAAACCCCAGGCGCCAATATGTTCGGCCGTGGCAAGCTTGGGCAGGTATTTCTTCTTTTGTTCTTCGCTTCCAAAACTGAGGATATGCCCGGTGCAGAGCGAATTATGTGCTGCCAGTGATAAACCCACCGAACCACAAACTTTTGATATTTCCTGTATGATGGCATTGTATTCAAAATAACCCAGGCCGCTGCCGCCATACTTTTCGGGAACCAACACTCCCATCAGGCCCAGTTTACCCATTTCTTTAAATACCTGGACGGGAAATTCCTGGCTTTCATCCCAGTCCATTAAATGTGGTTTGATATGCTGGTTGGCAAAATCACGGGCAGTCTGTGCCACCTGCTCAGTTAGTTCAGTAGTCTCGAAATTCATATAGTCGCAATCATTGAGGCCGCAAAATACAGAATTTTAAAATATGGGCAGAAAGCCTACCGGATAGTAACATAATGTTCAATTTTGCTGTACTGTTCGCCGGTGATGATCAATATGTTCTTCAGGTCGCTTACCGCAGCAAAATTTCCATGCTGGTTGCGGTACTGAATAATGGCATTGGCAATATTATAGCGGATATAGGGATGTATTTTCAGTTCTTCAATTGTTGCGGTATTAATATTTGATTGTTTTACGGCTGAGTTACTGATGACCAGCCTGTCTTTGATCTTCTGGAACGTGGAATTGGGCAGTGCATAGGTTTCTGCCACCTGGTCAATGGAATAAAAACCACCCAGTTTATCCCGGAAGGCGATGATGCGGTTTGCCAGTTTGCTGCCAATGCCAGGTAAAGCGATAAGCGCAGAAGTATCGGCCGTATTTATATCCACCAACGTTTTAGTATAAACAGGTTTATCCGTTGCGTTGGTTATGGACGTATTTGCCGATGCAATATATTTTTGTTCATTCTTTTTTTCGATACGTACATAAGGAAGCAACCGTTCCACTTCGTCTTTATGAAGGCCCCATATTTTCCCAATGTCTTCGGGCTTATTAAACCTGCCTCCTTTTGAAATATAGTTTTGAATAGTGTTGGCAGTCTTCTCTCTTATTCCCAATTTTTGCCATCCCTCAACCGATAATGTATTAGGATCAAAATAAAACAACTCTCCTTTCGGTTCCTTACTGTAATATCTTTTTTCTGAGGGCTGATAGTACGATTGGTAGTTATTCTCATCGGCATTGCCGTAGCGGCCTGTGCTGCTATCCGGCTGTTTTATTTTCAGCGCTGCGATCTCTTTTTCAAATTGGCTGTGGTCGTATTTCTTTTCAGGAATGAAATAAGGAAACAGGAAGGGAAGAAAAACAAGCACCCCGATCAGCAGCAATACGGTAATGATGCCCGTACGTTCTTTACGGGTGAAAGAAAAATATTCTGCCAGATATTTCCGGGGGCCGGGCATGAACTCAAATTAGAACTAAACATCAGTAGGAGCAGGAGAAAAAGATCAGTTAGTGATGAGGAATTCACCGCTGCCCGGTTAAATAAGCTTGTTCTATTTGTGTACAGCCGGCAGCACTTTGAAAATGCCCTTGTACCTGGTAAAATTTACAACATGAAAATTTTTTTAGAAATACTGCTTTGCATTTCCTGCATCTATGCCATCTTCATCCAGTTACTGCGGATCGTATGGCTGTACTTTCCTTCTTTCAAACAACGATCCCCGGTGTACAAGATCAAAGTACCCGGAAAAACGGAGATGTTACTATATTTTATACTGGCCATTGTGGCCATGGCCTATTTCATTTTTATTACAGTGGAAAAAAATATTCAGCCGGAATTGCTTATAACGAATGCGTGATCTTTTCTTCAAGCAGTTCCAACCCATCCCAGGCCAGCTCAATCCCCTTTGGCAACCCTGCATTTACTTCCTCATGTTTTCCTAGCTGGTGACTGATATGTGTGAAATAAGCCTTAGGCACGCCCAGTTCCTGCACCAGGGCAACGGCTTCATCCAAGGTATAGTGAGAAATGTGTTTTTCTTTACGCAGTGCATTCAGCACCATCACTTCGCTGCCCTTTATTTTTTCTTTTTCTTCTTCATCAATGCGGTTGGCATCGGTGATATAAGTAAACCTTCCAAAGCGAAAACCCAGCACGGGCATTTTTAAATGCCATACCAATACAGGTATCACCGGTATATCACCGATCATAAAAGGCGTTTCATCGATCGTATTCAGATTCAGGTTAGGCAGGCCGGGATATTTCTTATCAGAAAAAGCATACGCAAACTCCCGCTTTATTCCTTCTTCGGTTAATGAGTTGGCGTATATCTCCATGGGCTTGTGCTGAAAGAAGTTAAATGCCCGTACGTCATCCAGCCCGGCAATATGATCTTTATGCGGATGAGTGAATAACACCGCATCCAGTTTTTTTACGTTGGCCCTCAGCATCTGGTAGCGGAAATCAGGAGTGGTATCTATTACGATGGATGTGGCTTCACTCTCCACCATAATACTTGAACGTAATCTCTTATCTTTTTTATCGGGGGAAGTACATACTTCACAAGTGCAGCCGATCATCGGCACACCGCTGCTGGTTCCGGTACCAAGAAAAGTTATTTTTAAAGGGGGGCATTGCACCTGGCAAAAATAGGAATTTGAGATCAGGAATTGGAGTTGGGGGTTACAGCTCGCAATATCTTATCGGAAATAAAAACGGGGCTGATCAATTACCTGGAACTGCCAACAGTCATCACCTCTTCATACATGTGCTGACTCTCGTGTGTAAGTGCATCAAAATTGATATCCAGCTGGGGCATCAGGTCAATAAGGGTGTTGATCCGACCTTCTGTTTGAAAGAATTTATTGATCACGATCACTTTCTTATCCTGCAGTATACAATAGCCGCTTTGAAAGGTTCCTCTTTCGTAACGGATCACATAGCCGCATTCTTCCGCCACCCGTTCTATCTTATCTAATGTATGTTGTGTGTATTTCATGCCCTAAATCCCTAAAGGGACTTTTGAAGTTTATTATTTAAATGCAACCTCCTACAAATCAGGAGTAATAAAAAAAATCTTTTTCAACAATCGTTGATAAATAAAATAAACTGTTTGATACAATATAATCTTTTATGATCTAAAGACTCTTTATAAGCCTTCCTGAGCGAAGTCGAAGGATGGGCGGTATTTTACTTATTCGTCATCCGTATCACCGGTACGATCATCTCTTCCAGGCTTACCCCGCCATGCTGAAAGGTATTGCGGTAGTAATTGGCAAAATGATTATAGTTATTGGGATAGCAGAGGTACAGGTCGCCTTTTGCAAAGATGAAAGAAGAGTTAACGTTGGGTACCGGCAATCCTGCTTCTCTCGGATCCCGGAATGCCAGCACATCCCTGGCTTCATAATTAAGATTGCGCCCGTGTTTGTAACGAAGATTGGCCGTGGTTTGTTTATCGCCGATCACTTTCACCGGCGTATTCACCCGCACACTTCCGTGATCGGTGGCCATGATCATGGTTAATTTTTTATCGGCAATTTTTTTAAGCGCCTGGTGCAGGGGCGAGTGGGTGAACCAGCTTTCGGTAATGCTGCGGTAACTGGTTTCATCTCCGGCCAGCTCTTTAAGCACTTCCATTTCGGTACGGGCATGACTAAGCATGTCCACAAAGTTGTACACAATGATGTTGATGTCGTTCGCCATCATGTTATGGATATTATCCACCAGCTTCTGCCCGTCGTTGTTGTTGGTGATCTTGGTATACGAATATTTCAGGTCGCTTTTACCCATGGCTTTCAGTTGCGACTTGAAAAATTCCTCTTCAAATAAATTCTTTCCTCCTTCATCATCATCGTTCTTCCATTGCACCGGAAATTTCTTTTCAATATCCACGGGCATCATGCCGGCAAAAATGGCATTACGGGCATATTGTGTAGCCGTTGGTAGTATGGCATAAAACGTTTCTTCTTCCTGCACACGAAAACTTTCTGCAAAGATCGGCTGAATGGTCTTCCATTGGTCAAAGCGCAGGTTATCTATCAGCACAAAAAACAATGGTGTTCCTTTTTCCAGGTGAGGAAAAACCTTAAACTTCATCAGGTTGTGGCTCATGATGGGACCTTCGCTGCTTTTGGGATTTACCCAGGATGCATAATTCTTTGAAATGAATTTAAAGAACTCGGTATTGGCCTCGGCCTTCTGTGTTTGAAAAACTTCCTGCATCTCCGGGCTGTCACTCTTCTTCATCTCCAGCTCCCAGTAAACCAGCTTGCGGTACAATTCCATCCACTCATTATAATCCGGGTTGCTGTTCAACGCCATAAATAAACTGCGGAATTCCTGCTGGTAGGCCGAGGTTGTTTTCTCCGCCACCAGGCGTTTATTATCAATGATCTTTTTAAGGCTTAATAAAACCTGGTTGGGATTAACGGGCTTTATCAGGTAGTCGCTTATCTGCGAGCCAATGGCTTCATCCATCAGGTTCTCTGCTTCATTCTTTGTAATGAGCACAACCGGCAGCGTGCTTTTCATTTCTTTTATCTGCTGCAGTGTCTGCAACCCGGTAATGCCCGGCATGCTTTCATCCAGCAATACCACATCCACAATATTATCTTTTACATATTCTACCGCATCAAACCCGTTTGTTTTGGTTTGTACTTCATAACCCTTGCTTTCCAGGAACATGATCTGCGAAGTAAGGCTGTCTATCTCATCATCCACCCAAAGTATTTTTGCTACACTCATAATACGGTTTGTTGTTTGAGGTTTGTGGCGGTCTGGCGTTCCCGTCTGACCGGTAATATGACCTGAAATAAAATGGTCAGACGGTGACGTCAGACCAATCGTACAAATTTAATTTTTTATACCAATGCTGATAGGCTTTATTTAGCTTTGTGCATCTTTTAACAAATGCTGGTTGTGTCAAAGGCGTAACCACAAATAACAAACGTCAAACAGTCAACTCATTAATGCCTTTCCGAAAAATAATCAACGATCCGGTGTATGGTTTTATTACCATCGATGATGAATTAATAAACCAGGTGATCGCTCATCCTTATTTTCAGCGCCTGCGCCGCATCAACCAGATGGCCATGGCCTGCCTTGTTTACCCCGGCGCCGTACACAGCCGCCTGCACCATGCATTGGGCGCCTATCATTTAATGTACAATGCACTCAACGAACTGAAGAATAAAGGCATTGAAATAACCCCGGCCGAAGAGCAGGCAGCAAAGATCGCTATCCTGCTGCACGATACCGGGCACGGCCCCTTCAGTCATGCACTGGAACACGTACTGATTGAAGGCATGCAGCATGAAGAGATATCCCTGAAGATCATGGAAGAACTGAACAAACAGTTCAACGGGCAGTTACAACTTGCGCTGGAAATTTTCACCGGCCGGTACCCGAAAAAATTCCTTTACCAGCTCATCAGCGGACAGCTGGATGTGGACCGCATGGATTATTTGACCCGGGATAGTTTTTTTACCGGCGTTAACGAAGGCGTGATCGGTTACGACCGCATACTGAAAATGCTCACCGTTCATAACGGCGAACTGATGGTGGAAGAAAAAGGGATCTATTCCATCGAAAAATTTTTAGTGGCCCGCCGCCTGATGTACTGGCAGGTATACCTTCATAAAACCGTGCTTTGTGCCGAACAGATGCTGAAGCAGATCATCCGGAGGGCTAAATACCTGAAGGCAACCACCCAGCCTCCCTTAAATAATTTTATTAATAAGCCCATTCAGTCGGTAACGCTGGAAGAATTCTGCGACCTGGATGATTACGACCTGCTGGCAGCCATCAAAGGATGGTGTGGTCATGAGGACAAGGTCCTGTCGACCCTTTGCCGGGGTATTATCAACCGCCAGTTACTTAAAGTGCAATACAGCGCCGTGCCCGTTAACAGCAACCTGCCACAGGAAAAGATAAAGGAAACGGCTACCCGGCTTGCACTTACAGAAGAAGAGGCCAGCTGGCTGGTATTCACCGGTGAGGTAACCAGCAGCACCTACGATCCGGGCAAAGAACATATTCATATCCTGTTCAAGAACGGAGAGGTAAAAGATATTTCGGAGGTGGATAATGCCCTCATCAATCAAAACCTGGTGGGCACCGTTAAAAAATATTACATTTGTTATCCAAGAATGTAGTCATTGGTCATTAAGTCATCCGTACATTTCATTAATTGAAGTATGTGCAAATGACAAATGATCTACTGACAAATGACTTAATATCAACTATGCAATTCACTGCCGCACAAATAGCCATGATGATCAATGGCCGGGTAGAAGGCAACCCGGAAACAGCCGTTGCTTCATTTGGCAAGATAGAAGAAGCCCAACCGGGGCAACTTTCTTTCCTGGCCAATCCCAAGTACGAAGAGTTTTTATACAGTACCGGCGCCAGCATCATCATTCTTAACGAAACACAGGAATTAAAACAACCGATCGGTGCTACGCTTATTAAAGTTCCGGATGCTTACTCCGCTTTTGCAATATTATTAGACAAATATCAACAGATACAACGGCAGCAATTAACCGGCATTCAGCAACCGGTATACATCGCTGCATCGGCCAAAACCGGTGAGCATGTTTTTATCGGCGCTTTTGCCTACCTGGGCGAAAAAGTGATCGTGGGCAATGGCGTAAAAATCTATCCCCATGTTTTTTTAGGCGATAACGTAGTGGTTGGCGAAAACAGCACCATACATCCCGGCGTAAAGATCTACCACGATTGTGTGATCGGGAAGAATGTGACCATTCATGCCGGTACCGTTATAGGCAGCGATGGATTTGGTTTTGCGCCACAAGCCGATGGTACTTTAAAAAAGGTTCCGCAAATTGGCAATGTTATTATACAGGATGGAGTGGAGATTGGCGCCAATACCAGCATCGACCGGGCCACCATTGGAAGCACTTTAATAAAAGCCGGCGCCAAATTAGATAACCTGTTACAGATAGCGCATAACGTGGAAGTAGGTAACAATTCGGTTATTGCTGCACAAAGCGGCATCAGCGGAAGCACCAAGATCGGCAATAATGTTATGATCGGCGGACAGGTGGGTATTGTGGGTCATATAAAAATTGCCGACGGCACCAAGATCAATGCACAAAGCGGCGTAAGCAAATCCATAAAAACACCCAACTCTGCCGTTACCGGCTCTCCTGCCTTTGACTATACATCTGCCCTGCGCAGCCAGGCAGCCAGCCGCAATTTACCCGAGCTTGAAAAACGGGTGATAGAACTTGAAAAGATGCTCAAAGAAATGATGGCAAACAAAGAATGATCTTTATTAACCCCTGCACTTATTGGTAACAAATTTACCGGCCACCTGATATTATATCAACAGCTTAACAATTTTAACAGGGCCATTGCCTGAAAAATAAAATATCTTTGGCGTAGTCAATGCCTTACCCAACGCATAAAATTAATTGTTTGATCACTCAGCGGTTCATTATATCACTGGCACTTATTGTTTTTTTATCTGCCCCGGCTTTCAGCCAGTCATTCTCTCTTTCGGGCAAAATCATCGACGGCCATACCAAGGAACCAGTAAGTTATGCATCGGTTTACTTTGCTCGGTCAGGGGTTGGAAAGACATCAGACAGTGCCGGCAATTTTTCTTTCTACTTCAACAATTTCAGCAAAGACACCCTGGTGGTGAGTTTTATCGGCTACAACCTTTATAAAATTCCCATTACCCCGCTTAACAATGATAAACAACTGACGATACAATTAGAAAGAGGTGGTTTGAATGAAGGCGTGGTGGTAAAACTGAAATTCAACAAAGGATTATTCCTGTGGAAGAAGATCATGAGTAAAAAGAAACAGTACAACCGGTACGACCTGGATAACTTCAGCTACGAAGCCTATAATAAACTGGAGATCGACCTCAAGAACTTTAATGCCGATAAAGCCCGGAAGAGCTTTTTATTAAAGAACTTTTCGTTCATCTTTGATAACATGGACAGCACATCGGAAGCCGTTCCTTTTTTACCGATATACCTTACCGAAGTGCTGAGTGATTATGCTTACCAGGGCAAACCAAAAAAATTCAATGAAACCATTAAGGCCAGCAAGATCGTAGGCGCCGATAACCTGGGTATCAATATCGAAAGCGTGAGCAAAGTACTGGGCGTAATGAACCAGAATGTAAGCATCTACAGTAATTTTGTGAATGTGATGGACAAAGACTTTATCAGTCCCTTTAACGACAATGCAGATGCGTATTACAACTTTTTTGTGCCCGATACGCAATTCGTAAACGGAAAGAAGCTGTTCCATTTTGTTTTTAACCCGAAAAGACCTGGACAAAACACTTTCAAAGGAGATGCCTGGGTGCTTGAACGAACCTTCCAGATCACTAAAATATCCATGTACCTGGGCAAAGATGCCAACATCAACTTCATCGACCGCATCAGTGTGTTCCAGGAATTCATCCCGGTAAATGATTCCATCTTCTTTTTAAGCAGGGATAAATTCTTTGCAGACTTCAGGATACTCGGAAAAAAATCACTCACATTCATCGGACGAAAGACCACTTCGTATAAAGATATTGTGACCAACAGCGATTCACTAAAAGAGGCGTTCAAAGAACAGCGCATTGAAGAAGTAGTTACCACGCAAAAAGGCGTTACTGAAAAATCTGATTCCACCTGGAATGCATTGCGGCATGATACCCTCTCAAAGAATGAAAAAGGGATCTATACCACCATCGACAAACTGACGAACATGCCCAGTTTCCAGCGATTTGAGCGAAACATCAAATTCCTGGCTGGTGGCTACCGGGATGTTGGCAAATTTGAGATCGGCCCCTGGTTCAACTGGATCAGCGGAAACCAGTGGGAAGGAACCCGTTTCCGGTTTGACCTGGGTAACAATAAAAAATTAATGAAGAATGTTTATGTGCACACTTACCTGGCATACGGAACCCGGGACCAGAAATTCAAAGGTCAGGCAGAGGTATTCTGGATCATAAAAAGAAAACCCAACTGGCTGCGGTTACATGCTTCTTACCTGGATGATGTAGACAATGGCATAAGCCAGGTAGGCGAAGTAAGCCAGGATAATATCTTTTCTCTTGCCATACGCAAGCCAAACGTTACCCGCAAGTTCATCCAAACAAAGGACATCCGTTTTGAAGTGTTCAATGAATGGGGTAAAGGATTTTCCACCGAATGGTTTATTGCCCACCGCCAGCACACTCCCTTGCAATACCTGCCGTTAAAATCTTCTTACACTGTTAATGAAGGAACGGCGCTCACTAATTTTGAAGTGGCGCTTAAACTTCGCTTTGCTTACCTGGAACGTTTCATTGAAACAGATTATTTCCGCACTTCCATTGGCACCAAGTACCCGGTAGTGGAACTGATGCTGGCCAAAGGTTTTAAAGGCGTTTTCAACAGCGCTTATAATTATACCAAGTATTCGCTGGTTGTAAAAGACTTTATGAAGATCTCCCCGTACGGAACACTGCGGTATAAAGTGCATGGCGGCATCATCAACGGAACACTGCCATTCACCAACCTGGAGAATCACCCGGGCAACGATCTTTTCTATTACAGCCCGGCATCTTTTAACCTGATGAACCGTTTTGAATACCTGAGTGATAAATATGCAGGCGTTAACCTGGAGCACAATATCGGTTCGGGCCTTTTCCGCTTTATTCCGCTTACCCGTAAATTAAAATGGCGGCAGTTCTGGAATGTAAAAACACTTTGGGGCTCATTGAGCGATGCGAACATTGCGGCCAATTACCTGGTAGATACTTCCGGCGCCAAAATACCCGCTTTCAAAAACCTGAATAATAAGACCTATATCGAAATAGGTACGGGCATCGACAATATCTTCAAGATATTCCGTATTGATTTTGTATGGCGTTTATCCCCCAACCCCATCTACGCCGGTAAGAAAAACCAGTTTGGGATATTCGGAAGCTTCCAGATACAGTTTTAGTCATTTTAGGCCCTTTCCGGCTTAAATACAATGGGCATTTTATTTTAAATATCTTTGCCAACAAAATTTTCGGCACTCATGGATAAAAACTTTAATCCAGATAAGCAACATACTTTGGCAAGTGCGGTGAGTATTTCCGGTACAGGCCTTCATTCGGGTATTAATGTAGACATGACACTGAAGCCTGCCAACCCGGGTTTTGGCTACCAGTTTCAACGGATCGACCTGCCGGGAATGCCCATTATTAAAGCAGATTGCGACCTGGTTACCGATACTTCCCGGGGAACCACTTTAGTGAAAGGAGAAGCCAAGGTAAGTACGGTGGAACATATACTTGCCGCCCTGGTTGGTATGGGTATCGATAATTGTTTGATTGAAGTGAATGGTCCCGAGATCCCCATCATCGACGGCAGCAGCGAACCCTTTGTAGAGATCATAGAAGAAGTAGGCGTACTGGAACAGGATGCTGCAAAAGCATGGTATACTATCGACACCAACATATCTTACTTTGATGATGTGAAGAAGGTGGAGATGACGGCGTTGCCTTCTGTAAATTATCACATCACCACATTGATAGATTTCAACAGCCCGGTATTGGGAACGCAACATGCCAGCTTAAAAGCCATGAAGGATTTTAAAGCAGAGATAGCTCCCTGCCGTACGTTTTGTTTTTTACACGAACTGGAAATGCTGCTGGATAATAACCTGGTAAAAGGCGGCGACATCAACAACGCTATTGTAGTAGTTGACAAGCCCGTTACCGATGAAGAAATGGGGCGCCTGGCAAAAGCTTTTGGAAGAACAAAAGTAGAAGTGAAGAGCGAAGGATACCTGAACAACCTTGAATTACGTTTTGCCAATGAACCTGCCCGTCATAAATTACTGGATGTGGTGGGCGACCTGGCTCTCATCGGTTATCCCATCAAAGCGCATATCATTGCCAACAGGCCCGGCCACAGCAGCAACGTGGAGTTTGCAAAAAAAATAAAGCAGTACATCAAAAAAAATAAACACACCCGGGATATTCCTATTTACGATCCCAACCGGGAACCGGTATATACGCAGCAGCAGATAGAAAAAACGCTGCCGCACCGCTTCCCTTTTATCCTGGTTGATAAGATCATTGAGCTGACCGATACCCACATCGTAGGCATCAAGAACGTTACGTTCAATGAATATTTTTTCCAGGGTCACTTTCCGGGTAACCCGGTAATGCCCGGTGTGCTTCAGATAGAAGCATTGGCACAAACCGGCGGACTGCTTTGTATCAACGCCATGCCCGACGGCCAGTACGATACCTATTTTTTGAAGATTGATAACTGTAAATTCAAACAGAAAGTGGTGCCGGGCGATACGTTGATATTGAAAATGGAACTGATAGAACCCATCCGCAGGGGAATATGTGTGATGCGGGGAAGTGTGTATGTGGGTAATAAGTTGTGTACCGAAGCCGACCTCACTGCACAACTGGTAAAGAGAAATTAAATATATTCGTTGATTACTTGTTATTTGCTCATCGCCAATTAAACTAAATGATCCATCCACACACGTACATTCATCCAAACGCAAAACTGGCAACCAATGTTAAGGTTGATCCATTCAGTGTTATCCATCAAAACGTAGAAATTGGCGAAGGAACCTGGATAGGCAGTAATGTAACCATTATGGAAGGCGCCCGTATCGGTAAGAACTGCCGCATTTTCCCGGGCGCTGTTATTTCAGCCATTCCGCAAGACCTGAAGTTTGAAGGAGAACTGACCACGGTGGAGATCGGCGATAATACCACCATACGTGAATTTGTTACTGTTAACCGAGGCAGCAAAGACAAATGGACCACCAAGGTAGGAAACAACTGTCTTATCATGGCTTACAGTCATATTGCCCACGATTGCATCATTGGCAACAATTGCATCATGAGCAATAATACCCAGATGGCCGGCCATGTGGTATTGGGCGACCATGCGATACTGGCAGGCATGTGTGCCATTCACCAGTTTGTACAGATCGGGCAGTATGCATTTGTTTCGGGCGGTTCGCTGGTAAGTAAAGATGTGCCTCCATATATCAAAGCCGGCCGCACACCCCTTAGTTATGCCGGCGTTAATTCCGTTGGATTAAAACGCAAAGGATTCAGCCTGGACCGAATCAATAAGATACTCGACATCTACCGCATCATTTATAATAAAGGAATGAACACTTCGCAGGCGCTTAATTTTATTGAAGAAGAATTACCTGCAACCGACGAACGGGACGATATTGTAACCTTTATCCGGGAAAGCGGCCGGGGCATTATCAAACGCTTTACCAAAGGAAGCCAGGAAGATGAGTAAATTCGCCCCTATCCCCTAAAGGGGAAAATGGAGAAGATAGAAGTGGGGAATATGTTTTGTTTTTTTCTGAAAATTAATCTCCCTCTCAAAAAATATTATGAACCCTGAAGCATTGAACTCCCCAATCGAGTTCCCTCTCCTTCGGAGAGGGGTTTGGGTGAGGCTTGACAATGTAGGCAAGCGCTTCAACCGGGAGTGGATATTCCGCCACTGCAGTTACGAATTTCAGCAAGGAAAAAAATACGCCATCACCGGGCCAAATGGTTCGGGAAAATCAACCTTATTACAGGTTATTGCCGGAGCCACCCTTCATAACGAAGGAACGATCGAATACAAAAACGATCAACGGTCAACGAACAACGAACAACATTATACTATTATCTCCATTGCTGCCCCTTATTTAGAATTGATAGAAGAAATGACAGCAACCGAAATGCTGGATTTTCATTCAAAATTCAAACCACTGAATGCCGCTTTTGATATACCGGCAATTTTAAACACTGTTGGACTGGATAAAGCTGCCCACAAACAGATCCGTTATTTCAGCAGTGGTATGAAGCAACGCCTGAAACTGGCGCAGGCTTTCTTCAGCAATACCCAGGTTCTTTTACTGGATGAACCTACTACAAATTTAGATGCCGACGGCATTACTCTATATCTCTCACTCATTAACAACTACACAAAAGACAGGTTGGTAATTGTAAGCAGCAATGTAAAGCAGGAATATGATTTTTGTGAGGAAGTGATTGAGATAGGAAAATATAAATAAGAAGACAATAAAAACCGGCCATTAAGCCACTTCATGCTCTAATACATTAGGTTGAGGCATTTTAATAGAAGCATTTAATATCTCTAATCCTACAATAGAACCGTCGGCAGCATAATCTAGAATTATACCGGGTTTGTCTTCATCACTTTCTTTGATTGGCAGATCACTTAGTTTGATGTATAATATATCAGCTTCCTTGTCGTATTTTACTTTCATAATATTTATCAAGTTTAGATGTTCTGTAAACAGTTACCACTAACGGGGGTTGCTTAATAGTATTAACGAAAACCCTAACTAAATATTCTCCTTCTCCTTCAAAGTTAACGATTGCTTGGTGAATTCCCATTTCATCTTCCATTATAAGATTGTCTAAATTATTTATTACCGCTAATACAACATGCATAGGAATTCCCCTCTCCTCAATTTTTTCAAGTGCATGTTTAGAAAATATATAATTTGCCATAAATTACCTTCTGCTCGCTATCAGCAAATTCAGATCCGTAAACTTCAGATCAAACCGTTCGCTTAAATAAAAATTGGTGAGGCTTCCTTTAAAGAGATAGATGCCGCTGCGGATATTTATCTTATGCCAGATGATATTATCGATACCTCCGTCTTCACCCGTTTCCAGCATCAGCGGCATCAGCACATTGCTGATGGCCTGCGAAGCCGTACGGGCAAATCCGCTGGGTATATTGGGAACGCAATAATGGATCACTTCATTCTTGGTGAACACGGGTTTTTCATGCGTGGTTACCTTACTGGTCTCAAAACAGCCGCCGTGATCGATACTAACATCTACGATCACACTGCCCGGCCGCATATTACTTACAGTCTCTTCTGTTACCACAACAGGTGTTCTTCCGCCGGCACCGCTTAATGCACCAACGGCCACATCACATGTTTTTAACTGCTTGGCCAGTATCTTCGGCTCAATCACCGATGTCCATAACCGTACGCCGATATTATTCTGCAGTCGCTTAAGGCGATAAATGCTGTTATCAAAAACCTTTACGCTGGCACCCATAGCTAATGCTGTTCTGGCCGCATATTCACCCACAATACCGGCGCCTATGATAATGACCTTTGTTGGCGGTATGCCGCTGATGCCGCCAACTAAAACCCCTTTACCATTATTTGTTTTACTTAAATATTGCCCGGCTATAAGCATCACCGCACTGCCGGCGATCTCACTCATACTGCGAACGATTGGATTGTGGCCGCTGTCGTCTTTCAGGTTCTCAAAACTCAGTGCTGTGATCTTTTTCTCCATCATCTTCTGCAGTATCTCCCGTTTCATAACGGCCAGGTGTATGGGAGAGATGATATACTGGTTTGGTTTCAGCAGTTCGCATTCGCTTTCGCTCACCGGGGCGCTCTTTACCAGGATATCGCATTCAAATACCTGCTTTTTATCGTACGCTATTTTGGCGCCTGCATCACTGTAGTCTTTGTCGGTATAGCTTGCTCCATCGCCTGCCTTTGTTTCCACCACCACCTGGTGCCCATTGGCAACCATCACCCCTACTGCTTCGGGTGTAAGCGCTATCCTGTTTTCATTAAACGAGTTCTCTTTGGGAATTCCGATCAGCAATTCCGAGCCCCTTGATTTAACATCCAGGGTCTCTTCCAGTGTTTCATACGAAAATGAAGAAGATACATAAGGTTTTGACGAAGCCATAAAGCTGAATTGTAAGCGTACAAATTACAAATTTATTTGCAGCTTTCTGGTATTATCATTCACATATGTAATAGTAATATGCAGCGTATCATCCGGGAAGATGCCCGGGGCTTTTTCGGGCCATTCCACCAGACAGGTATTGCCCGAAAAAAGACAATCTTCCGCCCCGGCATTAATGGCTTCGCCTTCATCTTTGATGCGGTACAGGTCCATATGGTAAACGGTTTGGCCACCCGCTGTTTTATATTGATTGATGATAGAGAACGTGGGGCTCGAGATGGCATCTTTTACTTCCATTACTTCGCATAGGGCGTGGATGAACGTGGTCTTTCCGGCACCCATCTCCCCATGAAAGGCAAATACTTTATAGGCTGTTGAGGCCAGCAACAGTTTTGCTGCCGCCTCTTTTATCTTATCCAGTGTAAAATTTACCTCCATGTTGCAAAGATATTTTCCTTCATTAGTAATCGGGCTACAATTTCAGTGAATAATTTTGCATTATGGAAAAAGTTGAATGGAAGGTAGAAGGTATGGATTGCACAAATTGTGCAGTAACCATCAGCCGCTATCTTCAAAAAGAGGGGCAAAGAGAAGTGAAAGTGAACTTTATCGGGGGAGAAGTAAGTTTTGAAATGGCGGATGGAAAATCCAAAGAACAACTTGCCAGGGGAATAACAGACCTGGGTTACCAGGTAGTTAATGAACTTCAAACCACAAACCTCAAACCTAAAACCAGTATTTTTTCCAACCACCTCCAACGCTTTCTTTTCTGTCTTCCTTTTACGCTGGTGCTTATGCTGCACATGCTTCCCTGGCATATTCATTTTTTAATGAACCCATGGATACAGCTGGCAATATGCATCCCCGTTTTTATCGTAGGCATGGGATATTTTGGAGTAAGTGCTTTTAAAAGCATGCGTCGCGGCATTCCAAATATGAATGTATTGATCGCCATCGGCGCCCTGGCTGCATTTGTATATAGTTTGATCGGCACCCTTGGTAACATGGGAGCTGATTATATTTTTTATGAGACCACCGCCACCATCATCACCCTTGTTTTTTTAGGCGAATGGGTAGAACACAAATCTGTTCAATCCACTCAAAAAGAACTGAACAAACTGGCAAGGCAACAAAAAGTGATGGCCAATATGATCGCTTTTGATGACGAGCACAAGGAACTCATCTTTCCGATAGAAAACACAAAGCTGCATGTGGGTGATCTTGTACTGATAAAACAGGGAGAGCAGGTGCCGATGGATTGTAAGATCTTGTGGGGAGATGTTCATGTGAATGAATCTTTACTCACCGGCGAAAGCAAACCGGTTCATAAAACAAAAAAAGAGGCCCTGATCGGCGGAAGCCTGGTAACAGGCGGCACCGTTAAGGCACAGGTAACGGCTGTTGGAAAAGATACGGTACTCAGTAATATTTTGAATCTCGTGAATCAGGCGCAAGGAGAAAAGCCTCCAGTTCAGCAACTGGCCGATAAGATCAGCGCTGTATTTGTTCCGGTGGTGATCGGCATATCAGTCGTTACTTTCCTGGTTAACTATTTTGCCTTTGATGTAAGCGCCACCGGTTCTTTAATGAGAAGTATTGCCGTGCTGGTGATCAGTTGCCCCTGCGCTATGGGATTAGCCACTCCTGCGGCCATTGCTGTTGGCCTGGGCCGTGCCGCAAAAAATGGTATTTTATTCCGGAACGCAAAAAGCCTGGAACTGTTTAAAGATATACGGACCGTTGTGTTTGATAAAACGGGTACGCTTACAAAAGGAAATTTCCAGGTTACAGGCATCCACTCAACAACGCTTACCGAATCTGAATTCAAACGGGTTGTTTTTTCGCTGGAAAAATATTCCAACCACCCCATTGCAAAAACAATTACTGCCGAATGGAAGATCAACGATCCTGTGCAGTGGAAAAAGATAGAAGAGATAAAAGGACTTGGAATGAAAGCAGAAGATGCCGCCGGTAATACCTGGCTGCTTGGTTCGCACAAAATTGCTGCTTCACAAACAAACGACCCATCACACACCGCCTATTTATTACAGAATGAAAGACTGGTGGGCTGGTTTGATATGGAAGATGAAATAAGAGCAGAAGCTAAAGAAGTGATCGGTTACCTGGAAGCAAAAAACATTCAGACCATTCTATTAAGCGGCGATTCCCTGGACAGAACACAAAAAATTGCAGCCATCTTAGGTATTGATAAAGTATATGCGGAAAAAACGCCGGAAGAAAAATTACTCATCATTGAACAGTTGAATAAGGAAGCACCTGTTGCCATGGTGGGAGACGGCATCAACGATGCACCCGCTCTTGCGAAAGCAACCATTGGTATATCTATGAGTGAAGCAACGCAACTGGCTGTTCAAACTGCCCAGGTTGTTTTGATGAATAAGGGCATTCAGCATTTGCCGCTGGCATTGGGGCTGGGCAAACACACATTCAGCACCATTAAAGGAAATCTTTTCTGGGCATTCATTTACAATATCGTTGCCATACCCATTGCTGCCATAGGTTTGCTGCAACCTGGCCTGGCCGCCCTGGCCATGGGTTTCAGCGATGTGGTGCTGGCCATAAATTCCATCAGGCTTAATTACCGGAAAGTGATTTAATTTCAAGCCACAATTTACCCGGTTGAATATTCATGAAATTTTAAAGGAGCATTGGGGTTTTAATCATTTTCGTCCGTTACAGGAAGACATCATTAACGCCGTGCTGGATGGAAAGGATACGCTTGCTCTTCTGCCAACCGGTGGAGGCAAATCAATCTGCTTCCAGGTGCCGGCAATGGCAAAAGATGGATTATGCCTGGTCATCAGCCCGCTTATTGCATTGATGAAAGACCAGGTAGAGAATTTAAAAAGAAAAGGAATTCCTGCACTGGCCATTTTCTCGGGTATGAATTTCCCGGAGATAAAAAAGACATTACAAAACGCCGCTTATGGCAATTATAAATTCCTGTATGTTTCTCCCGAACGCCTGGAAACAAACTTGTTCCTGGAGTACCTGCCTGCGCTGAATATTAATTTAATAGCCGTAGATGAAGCGCATTGTATCTCTCAATGGGGTTACGATTTCAGGCCTCCCTATACACGCATTGCAAACCTGCGGGAACAATTACCAGGCATTCCGGTACTGGCGCTTACTGCTTCGGCAACAAAACCTGTGCAGGATGATATCTGTGATAAACTTCAGTTCACAGGAACCCAGCAGCGTTTTCAGCAATCGTTTGAGCGGCCTAACCTTTCTTATAGTGTTTTCAATGTTCCTTCCAAGCAAAATAAACTGCTGGAGATACTGAATAATGTAAAAGGCTCAGCCATCGTTTATTGCAAAACCCGGAAACATACTACCGAAATTGCCCGCCTGCTGCTGATGAATAAGATCAATGCAGATTTTTATCATGCAGGGCTTAGTAATGAGGAAAGAAATACCAAACAGGAAAACTGGATAAATGATCATACCCGGGTAATGGCCTGCACCAATGCATTTGGAATGGGCATTGACAAACCCAATGTACGGGTAGTGGTTCACTATGATGTACCTGATTGCCTGGAAAATTATTACCAGGAAGCAGGAAGGGCAGGAAGAGATGGCCGGCGGGCTTATGCTGTTTTATTATACAGTAACAAAGAGCTGGAAAACCTGGTGGAACAGGTTGATACCCGCTTTCCGAAAGAAGAAGAAATCAAACAGGTATACATTGCTATTATGAATCACCTGCAGATACCTGCCGGAAGTGGGGAAGGAATGAGTTATGATTTTGACATAGCCGTTTTTTCCTCTGCTTTTAAATTAAACATATTGCTGGCCACTTATGCCATCAAAGCATTGGAACAGGAAGACATCATCTGTTATAATGAAGTATTCTTCAGCCCCTCCACAGCAGTATTCACTGCCGGCAAAGAAGAATTGGTTGATTTTGAAAACCAGCATCCGGAACTTGAACCACTGATAAAAGGTCTTTTGCGCTCGTATGAAGGTATTTTTGATTTTCCATCCATTGTATACGAAAGCAGGCTGGCAAAATTTTTACAACAGGATACGGAAACTGTCAAAAAAGATCTCGGGAGATTAAATGAGTATGGCATCATCAGTTATGCTGCTCAAAAAGATAAACCACAAATCACCTTGTTGCAAAACCGGATGTATGCAGATACCTATCTCATTAGTAATATCAACTACCTGAAGCGGAGGGAAAGTTTTGAACAACGGGTTAATACCATGGTTGGCTATGTTAAGGAGACGAAGCATTGCCGCAGTAAACAGATCGCTTCTTATTTTAATGACGATAAAACGAGTTCCTGCGGAATCTGCGACAACTGTATCAACGCAAAAGTGATCCGGGTTAGTCAGGAAGAATTCAATGCCATTTCCAGTCATATTCTTGCGGAGGCCCGAAGATCTTTGCTGAGCTCTGATAAGGTATTAGACGGGTTAAAAGGCATCAATAAACAAAAGGTTTGGCAAGTAGTGGATTACCTGCAGGCTGAAGGAAAAATTGAGGTGGATAAAGAGGGAAATATTTCTGTTTTGGGGTAACCCAAAGGGGGATAAAATAAAAAAGGGACCAAGATAGAAATCTAGTCCCGCTTTAAAATCCAATATCCTATGAAAAACCGAGACGAAGATACATGGCTTTTTAGGATTCTGCAAGATTTTTAGCAGGTATTTTCAAACTTTTCTCCAATACTATTGTGTAAAATTTACAAAGAGATAAAAAATATCAACCGATTTCATATTTGATAATCAATATTTTATCTCGCCCCCTTTTGTTTATTTCACTCTTTTATACCATCCGGCCCTGTACAGGTAACTTGCCCCTTGATACCACGAGATTGCCTCATTTATCAGGCTATCTGACCCCGTTGCCGGGGCATTAGTTCCGGTCATAAAGTCGGGAGTAAATGTTTTTGCCTTGCGCTGGGGTGACAGGATCACCAGTTTACCATTTCGAATATAACCCATATCCTGGTAAGTACTTATGAATGCACGTTCTTTTCCCGGAGCCAGTTGATAGATATCATACCCAAAAAAGCGGCTGGTATAATCAAGGTTCATCAGTCCAAGAACAGTAGGCGCCAGGTCTATCTGGCTCACCAGTCTTTCTTCTACCATCGGTTTTACCAGTTGAGGGGCATAAATAAGGCAGGGAATATGATAACGGTTTACAGGCAGATCGGTTTTACCGGCGCTTTTTGAACAATGATCGGCCACGATCACAAACAGGGTTTTATTGAACCAGGGTTTTTGCTGTGCCTCTTTTATAAATTTATTAATGGCATAGTCGGTGTACTTAACGGCACCGGCTATTGATTGGGTAGAAGGAGGAATATCAATAAGTCCGTCGGGATAGGTATAAGGCCGGTGATTGCTTACCGTCATGATATGATTGAAAAACAGTTTTCCTGCGGCAAAACTATTATCGCACTGCTGAAGCGTAAAATCAAAAGCCGCCCCGTCATCTACTCCCCAGGCTGTGGTATGATGTACCATGCTATCTGGAATATCACGCTGATCAAGAACTGTGTAACTGCTGTTGCTGAAAAATTTTCCCATGTTGTCAAAAAAAGAATTTCCCCCGTAAATATAATGACAGTCGTATCCTTTACTTTTTAACACACTGCCCATGGTAAACATATCGGCATTATCCGGCCGGCGAACGATTGATTGCCCGGGCGTGGGAGGAATGGCCAGCGATAGCGCTTCCAGCCCCCTCACTGTTCTTGTACCGGATGCATAAAATTGTTCAAACCATAATCCATGCGGTATGAGCGAATCGAGATAAGGGGTAATGTTCTCTTTGTTACCAAAACGTTTCAGGTAGTCACCGCTTAAACTTTCAACGCTGATGAGTACAACATTCCATTTGTGTTCCGGGCTGTCGCTCTTTATTCGCCGCTCAATGCTTAATGGGTCGGTTACAAATGTGGCGTTGGGCGCCTGCAGCATGTTTCTTAACACCGCCATGTTTGCCGTATCGTTCCGGGTAAGATAAAACCGGTTGTAGTCAATTTCGTTATTCCAGAATGCAGTGCCGAATTCATAGATGCCATTACCGCCCAGTTCATTTATATAATTATTGTTGCTGGTATTCTTAATGCGGTTATTCACTAAAAAATACCCGGCAACCGGGAATATCATAAAGGCAAGAAAAAAGACAGTCCGCTTTCCAAAACGCATACTGTCTTGTTGTGATGCGGAGATTTTTTTCCTCACCAAAAAAAGGGTCATGCCTACAACCAGCAGAACAGCAGCAATGATCAACGGCACATTGTACGATTCCCAGATATTGCCCAATACTTCTGTGGTGTAGATAAGATAATCAACTGCAATAAAATTGAACCGAACATTAAACTCATCCCAGAATACAATTTCAGCACAGGCATTAAGCACCAGGATCAGTGTAATTAAAAAGAATAAAATAAAGAGCGGGATACGCTGCCATTTCTTTTGATACCAGGAATCTTTCATCAGCCAGCAATACAACGCCACCGGAATGGCAAAGAACGAACACACTACCAAGTCGTAAAACAAGCCAATGATGAATACCCCAAATAGATAAAGAGGATTAAGATCAAGGCTCTGCCAGCTTTTTATCAAAAGGATCAACCGTGTAATAAAACTCAGTGAGCAAAGGATGATGGCTAAAACAAGCAAGGGCCCAAACCGGTGAGTAAACCAGCGTTGCAAATTTCTCATACTGTAAAAATACGAAGTGCCGGCTTGTAAACCGGCACTTTATAATATAAACCCCGGTCAGACGAGGACATCAGCCAGGTGTTAGTTAAACCATCCGCTGCTTTTTTTGCTCCGGCTTCGTCCACCCAAGCCCAATGCACCGAGTAAAGACCGAACAATGGTATTGCCAGCCGTACGGGCCATACTTTTTACAATGGTATTGTTGGCAACTTTTTCCAGGGTAGATGGTTCTTCTTTTTCTGTCTTCTTTGTTCTGGTTGCTTCTTCTCCTGTCTTCTCAGCAGCTTCCTGCAATTTGGCCGTTAATATCTCATAAGCACTTTCGCTGTCGATTGTTTTATTATACTTTGCTACCAGTTTCGACTTTCCTGCTATAGCATCGATCTCAGCGTCAGTTAACACATCCATCCGGCTTCGTGGTGCACAAAGCATGGTATGTGCCAGGGGCGTGGGAATGCCTTTTTCATTAAGCATGGTTACCAACGCTTCTCCAATTCCCAATTGCGTGATGAGGTCTTCTGTTTTATAATATTCTGTTTCGGGGTAGTTCTCCGATGTTTGCTTGATCACTTTTCTATCTGCCGCAGTAAAGGCACGCAATGCATGCTGCACTTTTAACCCAAGCTGCGCCAATACACTGGCCGGTACATCCATCGGGTTTTGTGTACAAAAGAAAATGCCAATGCCCTTTGAACGGATCAGCTTTACAATGGTTTCTATCTGTTGCAGCAATGCCGAGCTGGCTTCATTGAAAATAAGGTGAGCCTCATCAATGAACATCACCAGCTTGGGTTTGTCCATATCGCCTTCTTCCGGACAGGTGGCATATAGTTCGGCAAGCATCTGCAGCATGAACGTAGAAAAAAGTTTGGGTTTGTCCTGCAGGTCAGTTACTCTCAATACACTGATCATTCCGCGGCCATCATCGGCAATACGCATCAGGTCATCCACTTCAAAGCTTCTTTCTCCAAAAAAGATATCAGCTCCCTGCTGCTGCAGTTCAATTACTTTACGAAGAATGGTTCCGGTAGATGACGTGGATATCTTTCCATAGGTTTTTTCAATTTCTGCTTTGCCTTCATCGCCGATGTATTGAAGTACTTTGATAAAATCTTTCAGGTCAAGCAATGGCAACTGATTGTCGTCGCAATATTTAAAGATCAATGCCACAACCCCGCCCTGCGTATCATTTAATTCCAGTATCTTACTCAGCAGCACAGGGCCAAACTCACTCACTGTTGCACGCAGGTGAACTCCTTTCTGCCCGGTCAATGTCATCAGCTCGGCAGGAAACAAAGCCGGTTTATATTCCATCTTTAGTTTCTGGTAGCGGTCTTTTACCTTATCGTTTTCGGCGCCCATGGCAGCAATGCCGCTCAGGTCGCCTTTAATGTCCATTACCAGTACCGGCACACTGGCATCACTTAAAAATTCGCTGATCACCTGCAGGGTTTTTGTTTTCCCGGTACCGGTAGCACCCGCTATAAGACCATGGCGATTCATTGTTTTTAGTGGTAAAAAAATTCCTGCTTCAGGTACCAGTTCTCCATCCAGTACTGCCGCACCTATCTTTACCGATTCGCCTTTGAATGTATAGCCATTGTTGATGGCTTGTATGAATGCTTCTTTGTTGGCCATTGATATTTATTTTTTTCAAGGTACAAACAGTTCACTAAATATGTACGAAGATTTTTTACATTAACATCCTGTAAATTTGTATTGATGAAAAAGATAATTCTGTCGCTTGCTTCAGCCATAATATTGATCACTATCAGCTCATCTTTTCAACAGGATAATACCGGCATAACCACCAGGGCTTCCCTTGGTAAAAAATTATTCTCCGAAAAGATACTTTCCAAAGATTCCACCGTTAGCTGTGCCAGTTGCCATAAGCCGCAATTCGCTTTTTCAGACACAACTGCCTTCAGCATTGGCATTGGCGGCAAGCTTACCAAACGGAACACTCCTTCTGTACTGAACATGAAGAATCGTCCTTATTTTTTCTGGGATGGCAGGGCCGCTTCGCTGGAAGAACAATCATTGATGCCCATTCAAAATCCCAATGAAATGGGATTATCGATTGAAGAAGCAGTAAGCAGGCTGAACAGGTCTTCTGAATACAAAATGTTGTTTCAAAAAATATTCAGGCAGAAGCCTGACGCAAAGAACCTGGCGGCTGCTTTTGCTGCTTTTGAAGAAACATTAGAAACAGTAAACAGCAAATTCGATGACTGGAGCAATAACCTTGGCAAACTAACAGCACAGGAAGAAAGAGGCAGGCAATTATTTGTGGGCGATAAAGCTAAATGTTTCGATTGCCACCGCATGGAAGATTTTACCACCGATGAATTTAAAAATATTGGCTTGTACGATGAATACAAACTGAATGACGCCGGCCTGTATAACATCACTAAAAAAGAAAGCGACAAAGGAAAATTTAAAACGCCCGGCTTACGTAACGTTGCTGTTACCGCTCCTTACATGCACAATGGAATGTTTAAAACACTGGAAGAAGTTCTCAACTATTACAACAGCCCCGATTGGTTCATAGAAAATCCCATCAACAGGGACGATGCACTTAAAACACCCCTCCGCTTAACAGCACAGGAGAAAAAAGACATCATTGCATTTTTGAAAACACTAACTGATAAGAAGTACATAAGAAGACATTAGTCATTTAGTCATTGGTCATTAAAAGAACATTTGTTTTTGAGGTTTTTCTCAGATTTGAAGCTACCTGCCTGTCTATATTTATTAAAAACATGATGCTACTCGAAGACATGCGTGTTTACCAGGCTGCGATGAAGATTGGGGAATTGGTTCATGAAGCCATACTTACATGTAATATATACGAAAGGAAAACCCTGGGCGACCAGTTCATTCGGGCTGCCGATTCCATTGCACTTAACATTGCCGAAGGTTATGGAAGATATCATTATAAAGAGAACAGGAATTTCTGCTGGTTTGCCAGGGGATCTTTGTACGAGGCTAAAACAGCTAATCAGAAAGCCTTTAACAGAAGCCTGATCTCAGAAACCCAGTTCAATGAATTACTGAACAAATTAAAAGAGTGTCACCTGCTTCTGAATAGCTATATCAAAAGTATAGGCAAGCCTAACCCGAATACTGCTCAATGACCTAATGACAAATGACTTAATGACCAATGATTTAATTTTACCTTTAACAAAAAATTAGGCACTATATTCGCTCTAACAAAATTGATTTAATTTTATTTGCCATAAACCAACAAAAATGGAAAGCACAAAACCCAAAATATTACTCTGCGAAGACGACACCAACCTTGGCATGGTATTAAAGAATTACCTGGAGTTGAATGAATATGATGTAACCCTGGAAAGAGATGGTAAACTCGGACTGGCGGCTTTTCAGCGTGAAAAATTCGACATCTGCCTGCTGGACGTAATGATGCCCAATATGGACGGCTTTACCCTGGGTGAAGAGATACGGGATGTGAACCCCGATGTACCCCTGTTCTTCCTCAGTGCAAAAACAATGAAAGACGATATAATTCAGGGTTATAAACTGGGCGCTGATGATTATATCACCAAACCATTCGACAGCGAAGTATTACTGCATAAAATAAAAGCCATTCTCAAGCGCAATGAAGAAATGCACCGGGAAGAAGCCAATGCAGAATATGATCTCGGCAATTACCATTTCAATCCACGCCTGCGTGAATTAGCTTTCAACGGAAAAGTACAGACACTTTCGCCAAAAGAAAATGAACTACTGAAAATGCTGAGCGAATACAAGAACGACCTGCTGAGCCGTGAGATAGCCCTGAAAAAAATATGGGGAAGCGATACTTATTTCAACGGCCGTAGTATGGACGTGTATATTGCCAAGTTGCGCAAATACCTGAAAGAAGATTCATCCATCGAGATCGTGAACATACACGGTAACGGGTTCCGGCTGGTAGTTACAGAATAAGATAACTTTTACAATAAACTGAATGCCCTGTAATAATGCGGGGCATTTTATTTTATAGCCAGCATCAGCTTTGCCCAGAAATTATTATCGAAGGAAGAGGGGCCCAGCACCGCATCTCCTGTATCATCGCCATGTCTTATAACCACCAGGTCTTTCGAAGGAATGACATAGATCTTCTTATCGCCCTTCCCCAATGCAGCGATCATATCGGCAGGAGCAGCAGGATTTAATGCACCCGGGAAAACCAGGGTAAGCGTAGGAACCATAAAAGAAGATTTTCCATTGAGCCACCACAGGTAACCATACGATTGGTTATGGTTTTGCGACGTATTCGTCATCGCATTAAAATAAGCCTGGTCTGCCATAAGGGTATTGCCGTTCCAGGTTCCCTTATTAAGCGTGAGCAAACCAAAACGTGCCATATCGCGGCTGTTGAGCCATAAAGTATAATTAAACCAGGTATAATTCTTCATCCCGATCTTATCGGCCAGTTTTGTTTTGGTGTAGGTATTGTAGTTGGTAGATGTTGCGTTGGCGATCACATCCTGCATCAACCGGTACGGTGCATTATAATAATACCAGAAAGAACCGGCATCTGCTTTATAAGTAAGACAGGCAGGTGTAATACAATCGTCATCCGGTACATTGTATTCCAGCCCGGTTGTCATGGTCAGCTGATGTTTTACGGTGATGAGGTTTTCTTTTGCCAATGGGGCCGATGTCCAACCGGTTCCTAAATACGTACTTGTTTTATTATTGATGTTCAGTTGTCCTTCCTGCTGGGCAATGCCCGCTAAAAAAGCGGTCACACTTTTTCCGGCCGAAGCAATATAATAAACGGTGTTCATGGTCCAGTTATTCCAGTACTTCTCTGCTACTATTCTTCCCTTATATAAAATAATAAGTCCGTAGGTGTTTTTTGTTCCGGCATAATCAATGGCTTCATTCAGTTTGGTAACATCCCAACCCAATGACTGGGCAGATACTGTTTCCCAGGTATCGCTGCCGATCGGCGGAAAATACATGGTGGTGGGTGTGGGCGGTGTTATCGGGGTGAGGGTTGTTTCATCTTTTTTGCAGGATGAAATAAAAATACAAACGGCAACAGCAATAATGAATGATCGCATAAAAAAGGTTGAGTATCTCAGACGAAGATGTAATACAGAAGTTTAACGGCGGCGGGCATTATTTAGTATCCGGAAAAAGCAGGCTGCTACCACCTCCTGGTCCTTTCTTTCCCAAATGCTCATAGGCTTTTGCGGTAGCTTCCCGGCCTCTTGAGGTTCGTTGCAGAAACCCTTCCTGTATCAGGAAAGGTTCGTATACTTCTTCCAGTGTGCCTGTTTCTTCACCCACAGCCGTGGCAATAGTGGTAATGCCTACCGGCCCGCCTTTGAATTTTTCGATAATGGTGGAAAGAATGCGGTTGTCCATTTCATCCAGGCCATGCTTATCTACATTCAGTGCTTTTAAAGAATGTTCGGTAATGCCCAGGTCTATCACCCCATTGCCCAATACCTGTGCAAAATCCCGTACCCGGCGAAGTAACCCGTTAGCAATACGTGGTGTGCCACGGCTTCTTCCCGAAATTTCATCGGCCGCATCGCTGGTGATCTTTGTATTTAAAATTTTTGCAGAGCGCTGAATGATATTCCGCAGCGTAACAGAATCGTAATATTCCAGCCTGGATTTGATACCGAAACGGGAAAGCAAGGGAGCTGTAAGCAAACCGCTTCTTGTAGTAGCACCGATCAATGTGAATGGGTTTAGATTGAGTTGCACACTCCTGGCATTTGGGCCGCTGTCGATCATGATGTCGATGCGGTAATCTTCCATTGCGGCATACAGGTATTCTTCTACCACGGTACTCAGGCGATGTATCTCATCAATAAAAAGAACATCGTTGGTTTCTAAATTAGTGAGTAAACCTGCCAGGTCGCCGGGCTTTTCAATCACCGGACCACTGGTTTCCTTTATACTTACCCCCAGTTCGTTTGCCACAATTCTTGATAAAGTTGTTTTACCCAGTCCCGGCGGACCGTGGAAGAGGATATGATCGAGCGCTTCGCCCCTTAGTTTGGCGGCTTTTATGAAGATGGTAATATTCTCAATGATCTGCGACTGGCCAGAAAAATCATCAATGGCTGCAGGCCGGATGCTGTTCTCAAATTCCCTGTCGGCAGGCTTTAAAAAAGCTGATTCACTATTTAAATTGGGGTTAGCCATGAACTATTCTTTATCGATCTTGTAAAACTAATCATTAATCACTAAAACTAATTCTTTCGTAGTGGGTACAGACATATACGGTATAAAATAGCCAGTTGCATTTGTCATAACCTGCTGACATTTTCAACCTCTCAGCCCCCCATTTCGCCATTAATCACATCCAACCGTATTTTCACTATATTGGTGGGTAATTTTGAAGCATGAGTAAAACAAATGTAAGATATTGGTTATGCCAAATAACCGGTTGGGGCTTGTGGGGGCTCATCATTTTATACTTCAATTTTGTGGTGTTTGGCGATCGTTTAAAAGAACAGGGCGGCCAAAAGGAAAATCTCATCAGCCTCGGTATTTTCTTAATGGTAGGCATTTTAGTTACGCATATTGCCCGCCTTATTTTAAAAAGAACTAACTGGCTAAAGCTTTCCATCAACCGCATCGTTCCGCTTTTCATCATCTGCGTTGGCGCCACAGGCGTTGCATTGTTTTATGCAGATAATTTCATTGAATCCCGTTCCGGATTTTCCTACGATAAATATGTGATCAATAAACGGCTGGAGAAGGCAAAGAAAATGGAAGAACAATACGGCCTTACTTCACTTACTTACTATAAAGACCCCAACTTAATAACAGACAGCTCCATTAAAAAAGGCATTTCTGAAATAAAAAAGAATACCGGCTGGTACCGGAATAAAAGAGGCGAATGGATCTTTCAGAACAAATCCGACCTGGTAAGCATTTATTACAACCTGTTGCTGGTTGCCATCTGGATGCTTATCTACATTGTTTATCACTACGTGGAAAAGAACCGGAAAGATCAGCTCGACCGGCTCAGGCTGGAATCCACGGTAAAAGAACTGGAACTAAAGACCATCAAGTCGCATATCAATCCTCATTTTATTTTCAACTCCCTCAACAGCATCCGTGCATTGGTAGATGAGAACCCCACCAGGGCCCGCCGGGCAATTACCGAACTGAGTAATATCCTGCGCAGCAGCATGCAGGCCGAAAAAGCCGAAACGGTAACGCTGCAAAGCGAACTGGATATTGTAAAAGATTACCTGGCGCTGGAACAAATGCGGTTTGAAGAAAGGCTGAAAGTAGAGTTGAATATTGATAAAGATACCCTGGAGCAACCCGTGCCTCCCATGATGTTGCAGACCCTGGTGGAGAATTCCATTAAACACGGCATCAGCAAACTGATAAACGGGGGTGTTGTACGGATCGTAGCCGGGTTCACCGATCAGCACCTGGAATTACTGGTTCAAAATACCGGCCACCTGAACGGAAATATAAATGGCGATGGTTTTGGTATAAAAAGCACGCAGGATAGATTAAATTTGATGTACCAGGGCAAGGCCGTTTTTGAAATAAAAAATATTGAAGGCGGCATGGTGGAATCAAAGGTTTCCCTCCCGGTAGTCATATAACGTAACTCAACAAAAATTCTGATACTATGCAAAAGGCATTGATCATTGATGATGAAAGACTGGCAAGAAACGAGCTGAAGAAATTATTGATGGAATTCCCCGAGATCGAAGTGGTGGGAGAAGCAGCCAATGCAGCCGAAGGGCTGGAGAAGATCGAAAGCATGTCGCCCGATCTAATCTTCCTAGACATACAGATGCCGGGTAAAACAGGTTTTGATATGCTTACCGAATTAGACAGCGCTCCTCATGTAATTTTCACCACAGCCTACGACGAATATGCATTAAAGGCTTTTGAAGTGAATGCGTTGGATTATTTGATGAAGCCTGTTGAGCCCAAGCGGCTGGCCGATGCTATTCATAAACTGCAACTGGCAGAAGAGAAAGAACTGGCTACTGCCATGGCAGGTATCAACCGGGGTACACTAACCGAGCACGACCAGGTTTTTGTAAAAGACGGCGAACGCTGCTGGTTTGTAAAACTGGGTGAAGTAAGATTATTTGAAAGCGTAGGCAATTATGCCAAGGTATTCTTCGGTACTTACAAACCCCTTATATTAAAATCACTGAATGCACTGGAAGAAAGACTGGATGAAAAGGTATTCTTTCGTGCCAACAGGAAACATATTGTTAACCTGCGCATGATCGAAAAGATAGAACCATACTTCAACGGCGGGCTGCTGCTTGAATTACACGGTGGCGAAAAGATAGAAGTAAGCCGGAGACAGGCGGTGAAGTTTAAGGAAATGATGAGCCTTTGATAATGATACATTAAACCTATAAGGTTTACAAACAGCTCTTTGATTAGAGGGTTGTTTGTTCCTGGAAAATCATATAAGCTGAATACTCCAGATAAACCTTACAGGTTTTATTTTCACATAAACATTATAGGTTTTATAAAAATTAAAAATGAAGAAACTACTTTTAACCATGGCAACAGGCTCTATAAGCCTGTTTTCTTTTGCCCAGAAGATTGATAAGATCATTAACGCGGCGGAAGTGGATCGTATTGAACGCATTCTTTCTGCCGACGACATGCAGGGCCGAAAGACTTTTACACCGGGCATTGATAAAGCCGCCGATTTCATTGCTGCGGAGTTTGTAAAGAGCAAACTGAAATTTCTTGGCAATGCAACCAGTTATTTCCAGGAATTTGCCATGACCAAAAGCAAACCTGTGGAAGTAAAAGGTATGATCGATAACGAAGCGCTTACTGCCGATAATATTGCAGTTAACACTACCGCTGCCGAAGTTACCATCAGTTCGTTGAAAGATTACCAGGTAGTAATTGTAAAAGCTACCGATACGTTCAACAAAGTGATATTCCCCTTATTCGACCTGGAGAAGAATGTGCTGATACTGGTGGATACCGCTCACTCACGTCGTTTCAAAAGCATGCAGCGCTTTGCAGGCAATGCCAAATTCCCTTCTGCTGTTACACAGGTGATGGTATTAACTGCAAACCTTAATCCTTCTTCTTTTAACCTGTATGTTAAGAATGAACAAACGGCCCAGAAATTAAAGAACGTGGTAGGTATAATACCGGGCAAGAGCAAGAAAGACGAGTATGTTGTATTCAGCGGCCACTACGATCATCTAGGTATTGGCAAACCCGATAAGAACCAGGACAGCATTTTCAACGGCGCCAACGACGATGCTGCCGGAACCACAGCCGTGATGATGCTGGCAAAATATTTCAGTGAAGCAAAGAACAATGAACGTACCCTGGTGTTTGTTGCCTTTACCGCCGAAGAGATCGGTGGCTTTGGCAGCCGCTACTTCAGCAAACAGATGAACCCCGATAAAGTGATGGCTATGTTCAATATTGAAATGATAGGTACCGAAAGCAAGTGGGGCACCAACAGCGCCTACATCACCGGCTACGAAAAAAGCGATATGGGAAAGATATTACAGGCAAACCTGGAAGGATCTAAATTTCATTTTGAACCCGACCCTTATCCCAAGCAGAATTTATTTTACCGCAGCGATAACGCCACCCTGGCCGAATTGGGTGTGCCTGCACATACCATCTCTACCAGTAAAATGGAAGAAGCGCCCAACAACGAACCCAATTATCACAAACAAAGCGATGAGATCGGAACCCTCGACATGAATAATATGGCTGAGATCATTAAAGCCATTGCTATCAGCAGCAAGACCATTGTGAGTGGAAAGGATACGCCGACAAGGGTGGAAAAGCAGAAATAATAATTACCGCGTCGGCTAATTTTTATTTAAAAGCAACTATGGCATCTGGAAAATTAAAAGATGGAGCCCAATGCAAGGTCATTGGGGGAACACATGCCGGGAAATCAGGTACGGTAAGAGATATTAATACGAGTAAAACCGGTCATATTACGATCACGGTTGAACAAAAGAACGGGATTCGGTTCAAGACCCTGGCAAAGAATGTGGTTGTTCAGGCAGCTGTGTAAAAGACAATGGTCATCCTTTTCTATTCTCATCAACGTATTCCCTCTACCAATGCCGGTTTAATAACCAGCAACAAATATATCATCGCTTCAATCTCTTCCTGCACCAATCATAAACCGGTTTTTCAAAAACAAGGTAAAGAGCAATAGAAATAAGCCAGAGCAACACAAAATTGCGGTCTGGCAACTGCACCCACCCCCTGAGTTTTATACTCACATAACTGATGTGCGCTAAATAAAAGGCAAAGGAAGCGTTGCCAAGTAATACCAACAAGCGGGAAGAGAAGAACCATTGCAGCCAGGTTCGTTCGTAGATCAGCCCGGCCAATGATAACATTACAAAGAAAGGCAGTACTATTTTTTGCAGCAACATACCGCCGGTATGATTAAACCCATAATCATACATGTTTAACTGGAACAAACCACTGCCATACACTGTTACGAGGATACCCAAAAAACCGATCCATGTCTTGTACGGCATCTTTTCTAAGAAGGCCGTTTGTTTATTACGCAGGGCTGCGGCTAATAACATTCCTGCAAGGAATTCGGTGCAGCGCCCGGGGAAAATGCTGTTGGAAATAAATTTCAACGGGTAAAAAAAGCGATCGGGATTTCCATTGATGCGGTGCCATACTTCACCGGCGCCCCAGGTAATCCCAAATAAAAATAACAACGAACCCAACAGGTACAGCAAATGCCTGCGTTGCAATAAACAAAGCAGAGGTGCAAAGAAATAAAAGGTCATCTCTACATTAAGCGACCATGCCTGTGCAATGCCCACCAGGTTATGCTTGTCGGAAAATCCATGGAACAGCGAATAGGTAAGTAACGAAAACTGGCCCTTACCAAATGCCGTATCAAGATAAAATGCCGTAAGTACCAGCCAGTACAGCGGCATAATGCGTGCCAGCCGTAATAACATATACCGTGCATACGCCTTACCCGAACGCATCGGTTCTTCTGCATAAGTATAGGCGATGAGAAAGCCGCTCAATACAAAGAACAGCGCCACACCAATATGGAATTCATTGAACAGCCGTAAAATTTCGGGGTGCAATTGATCACGCCAGTATTTGCGGTTATGATAAACAAATACCAGGCAGGCAGCCAGGCAACGGAATCCGGTAAGGGCATTAAAACGGAGCAACGGGTTATGTATTGGAGGGCCGAAGTTAAGCAGATTTAATTTTCGTCCGGGTTACTGTCTCTATCAGCCAAGGCGAAAACCTGCAATAACTTAGTACCCGATTAGTGAAGCCCATTTCACTTTGTCTTTTTCCTCCGCTGTTAACTTCCTGCCGTGCCAGAGCGCATTTTCCCAGTCGCCGTAGGTGGCATTGGGCAGTACAATGTATTTACTGCCGAAGAAAGATTGCGATTTGTCTACATTGGCATTTCTTTCTGCCGTTGGTTTCTCAAAGAACAGGTCATCAAAATCATTCAGGTTATCGCCAAGTAATAACACCAGGTTGTATTTTTTTGTCACTTCCTGCCGGCGGGGTTCTTTATCGCTCACAGACCCTTGCTTCATCATCACATGCATTTCGTCAATCTGTGGAAACCCTTGCTCCTGCAGGTTTCGCATGGTAGCTGTTTTCTGATCTTCTTTACGGTTAGTAACATAAAAACATTGTACCCCATGCTGGGCTGCAAAGTTGAAGAATTCTACGGCACCGGGCATGGCAGGAGCTTTTGCATAATCTACCCATAGCCGCCAGGCGCTATCACCATACGTGCGGCCATTCAAAATGTCTTTGGCTGCGCCAATACTGTTGTCGAGAACTGTTTCATCCACATCGGTAACAATCGCCAATGGCAGGCTGTCTTTATTTGTCCGGAGTATTTCTTCCAGCCTTAACCTTGCCAGGTTATATGCCTGGTAACAAAGGGCCTTGTACTCACCACTTTGCTGCTGCCAGAGAATGCCACTAAGGTTGTACTGTGCCGGTTTGTGATCGGCCACCTGTGCATGTAAGGAAATACAGAACAAAAGAGAAACTGATAGAAATAATTTACGGATCATACTGTTTAATTAAAATGATTGTTGACAACAGCAAAGGTAAGTTGCAAAAATGAGTTCCCTTATGGACCAGGTAAAACAATTAAAAAAGGGGAAAGGGTTTCCTACTCCATCACGTAATACAATCCCAGAACAATGATCAGCACCGCTACCGAAGTAAGACCGTAAAGTGTCCAGTTATATAGCCCGGGAACTGGGTTAATTAAGGTAAGTAAACAACTTAAAAAACCAATAAAAGCACCTGCGGCAAGGCATACAAAACCGGTAAACTGTCTTTTGCCGTATTTAAGTTTTTTGAATTCTCTCAGGTGAAGCGATGCGGCCTCTTCATCATAGCCTATTGCGGCCAGGTTATCTTTTACCTGCTGAACGTCCAGCTTCTCGGTTATCCATTGCTGAAGTAGATCCACATTTATTGAGGCAGAATAAGACATAGCAATCGAATTTAAAATGGTGAAGCAATTAAACGGTCTTCTGACCCAAGATAAATAAATTTTCCAAAAATGAAGTATTGCTGCCTAACCATGAAGAATGATGCCCCTCATCAATACTGCTTTATGCCTCTACCAAAGCGCCCAATGCAATCTGCCGGTAAAGTTTACAGGTCTTAGTATATGCGATTGATACAGAATTTCATATTTTCGTACAAATACTGTTTATGAAAACCAAATTTCCAGCCTTTTTGTTTTTATTTGTTACTGTTTTTATTACCCAAAGCTGCCAGAAAGAAATTTCTTTTGATCCGGGAACTATTATAAACAATCCATCAGGAATAATTGACAGCAATTATTTATCAAAAATGTATGGCATATACATAACCGGCCCTGTTGTTGATACCGGGGAAGTATACAGTTATAATTACGATAACCAGAAAAGGGTGATTTCTTTGACCGGCATTTCAAAGGATTTGTATAATTATACTCAAACTTCTTTCAATTATTATTATAACAGTACAGATACTTTGCCTTACAGGTCAAGGTCTGTTTATATTACTGCCAACGATCCTGCTCAAACCGTGCTGAGGTTTGATACAATTATTACCTGGCACTTCTTTGATAATTTGGGTAGAAACCTGAGAGACTCTATGATACATGCCACCGGTGATGCCTCTTCCCCAACGCCTTATTATTCTACCTTGGAGGTAAGAAATTATAGTTATGGAACCGGAAAAATTTATTGCTACAGGCATTTCACCGGAATAAATGTTCCTAACCCAAGTTATGTATCGCCTGATCAAAAGGATACCGCCACATTAGATGTATCTGGAAACATAATAGATAATAAAAGCTACCGGTACAGTTTCTTCAGTGGCCAGTTTGAACTTGAGATCACTTCAACGTTCACTTATGATACAAAGCAAAGTCCCTTTTCCAGACTAAGTAATTTTAAAACCTTTGGTGTATTTCCAAACGGGGAGACTTTTTATATAGAATTACCCCAGTATAATAACCGGTTAACACAGAACGAACATCATAGTTTTTCAGGGGGCGGAAGTGGAGTATTTTACAATTATACTTATTCAAACACGTATAAAACAAATGGTTTAATAAAGGAAACTTCTATTTATGACCAACCCCCTGTTCCTTCAAGCTATGGGAAAATAACTTTTGAATATATACACTTGTAACCGTAAAAAAGAAGCAGGAAATCTGAGTTGCGTTAGGCTATGAAACCAACCTCTACCCGGGAAACTGTTATGCTTTAACCGGCACACTATGCACGGCTGCAGCCATTTCCTTTATAAGATTGGGATCTTTTTCAATGGCATTACCAACAACGATAACATCGGCGCCGGCCTTGCAGTTGAGGTAGGCTTTTTCGGGTTCAATGATCCCGCCGCCAATGATCAGGGGAACTTCAATAACACTGGCCACCTGCCGGATCATGTCTTCCGTAATCGCACGTTTGGCACCGCTGCCGGCATCCATGTAAATGAGTTTCATACCCAGCATTTCGCCGGCCATGGCCGTACACATAGCGATCTCATTTTTATCGGCAGGTATGGGAGTAGCATTGGAGATATAAGAAACCGTAGTGGGTGCCCCGCCATCGATCACCATATAACCGGTTGGCAAAATTTCCAGTCCGCTTTGTTTAACCACCGGTGCAGAAACCACATGCTGACCAATTAACAAGTCGGCATTGCGACCGCTGATAAGAGAGAGGTACAACAAGGCATCGGCGTATTTACTTACCTGGTTCGGACTGCCGGGAAAAAGAATAACAGGGATATCGCAACTGCGTTTGATGAACTGAACACATTCGTCTAAATAATTGGAGATCACCAGGCTTCCACCCACCAAAAAATAATCCACCCGTGCATCTACAGCAAGCTCGATGAGTTTTTTCATATTGCTGTCGTTCACCTTGTCGGGGTCGATGAGTACGGCAAATGATTTTGTATGCTGCTGTTTACGCTCTGCTAATGATTGGTAAATGGCTCTGATCATTTCCTGTCGGTTGGTTACCTGCAAAAATGTATAAAAATTGGTTCTTACCGAAATATTAACCTTAAATAAAACGGATACGGACCCTAAAATCGTACATTTTCGGCGTAAATTTGACAGGATGAAGGACATATCTGACGAGATAAAATTTAAAACAGCCCGGAGTGGCGGAAAAGGGGGTCAAAACGTAAATAAAGTGGAGACCATGGCAGAGGGTTATTGGCATATCAGTTCTTCAAACCTGGTTACAGAAGAGCAGAAAATGATGCTGCAGGAAAAGCTAGCCAACAAAATAAATGCTGATGGTTTCCTGTTGGTAAAAAGCCAGGCCGAACGTTCTCAGTTAGGCAATAAAGAGCAGGTGGTAAAAAAGATGAATGCGCTGGTGAACAAAGCCCTCATCAAACCAAAACCCAGGAAAGCCACTAAACCCAGCAAAGAATCGAAAGAGAAAAGGATAGAGATAAAAAAGAAAGTAGGTTCATTAAAATCCTTCCGCAAAAAAGTCAGCCGGGATACCTGGTAATAGAATCTTTATGAAGAACAGGCCTTTATCCATACCGCTGTTTTTACTGTTATCATTTTGCCTGGCCGGTTTTCAAAAAAACAGTTGCTCTGCTCAACAACCCGGCTTGCTCAAAATCAGTTTTGTAAATACCGTTAAAGGCAAGCCCCTTCAACTTGACAGTACGGTCTATACCAACCCTTTTTCAGAAACCTATTCCGTTACAAAATTCAAGTACTATATCAGCAATATTGCATTGGCATTCCCGGATGGTATCTTTAAAGAGATTGACAGTTATCACCTGGTTGATGCCGGCAGTCCTTCTTCATTAAGTTTTGTGTTTGTGGCAAGCCCGAATACATATCAATCTCTTTTATTCACGATAGGGGTTGACAGTTTAAAGAACGTAAGCGGTGCACAAACCGGGCCGCTGGATCCGCTGAATGATATGTTCTGGACATGGAACAGTGGTTATGTGATGGCTAAGATAGAAGGCCGATCTCCGCAATCAAAAGTGGTGAACAATAAAGTGGAATACCATATCGGTGGTTTTTCCGGGATACATAATGTGCTGAAGAAATTACGGATTGACTTTCCGGCAGGTATGATGCTGGATATACGGGAGGGCAGAACCAGCGAGATCATCATTGAAGCCGACCTGGAAAGCTGGTGGCAACGCCCCAACGATATAAAAATAGCAGAGAACCCGGTGTGCACTACGCCTGGTGAACTGGCAAAAAAAATTGCAGACAACTACAGCAAGATGTTTACCATCAAAAATATTGTAAATCATTAGGCCTGAAAAAAAGGATCATCATATCACTTTGTACAGGCATTGCCTTATTTGCTTTGTTTGTGGGAGCAGGTAATAAGCCGGATCCAAAGCCTACCTGGCTTGAATTTAAAATTCCGCAAGGCTGGCCAAAGCCAGCTACTGATATTTTTGCAAAGAACCGTTTATCGGAAGAGGGTTTTCAGTTAGGTAAAAAATTATTTCACGATGGCCGTTTGAGTAAGGATGGCAATTTCCCTTGTGCCAGTTGTCACCAGCAATTTGGCGCTTTTGCCAGTTACGACCACGACCTGAGCCATGGCTATAACAATACCTTTACCACACGCAATGCACCGGGGCTTTTTAACCTGGCCTGGATGCCGAAGTTTCATTGGGATGGCGGTGTGAATCATATTGAAGTGCAGCCCCTCTCTCCCATTACTGCGCCCAATGAAATGGCGGAGAATTTAGACAGCGTGTTACGCAAACTAAGAAAAGACACGGCCTATCCAAAATTATTTAAAGCCGCATTCGGCAGCACAGAGATCAATAGTCAGCGCATGCTGAAAGCGCTGGCACAATTTACCGGGTCGATCGTTTCGGCCAATTCAAAGTATGATAAGGTGCATCGGGGCGAAGCAACCTTTACACCCGGTGAACTGAATGGATATAATTTCTTTAAAGCAAACTGTGCAAGTTGCCACAAAGAACCTTTATTCACCGATTACAGTTTCCGTAACAACGGGCTGGCGGCCAGTCCTTTTTTAAATGATTGGGGAAGAATGAAGATAACCGGCAACAAAGCCGACTCTTTGAAGTTTAAAGTACCCAGCCTGCGTAATGTAATGCTTACTTTTCCATACATGCACGATGGGCGGTTTTATTCCTTAGGCGCTGTTATTGATCACTACCGCACAGGCATCATTACCACGCAACCCACGCTGGATAGTTTATTGACAAAACGCATTACCATCAGCAACCGGGAAAAAAATGAACTGATCTATTTCCTGAACACCCTCACCGATACCAGCATGACACGCAACCCGAGGTTTGCTGAGAAAACAACTTATTTCTCTCATTAAACCCTTTACCCGTTCGTTCCCCTGAGGGTTGATAATACCTGGCGTTGTTTTTCCAGTTCTTTCTGCCGGTCGGCCTGTTCTTTAATATTGTCTTCGATCTCTTTCTCCAGTTTTTTCTTTTTCTTTTGCAGGTCTTCTCCATCATCACTTAACCCCGATACCTTCTTCTCCAGTTTTTTTACCACTTCTTCCTGTTCGGCGATCTGCTGGTTACGGTCGTAAATAGCAATGGTATTGCGCAAGCTGTCGAGGTAGGTTTTGGCGTTGCGAACAAGTGCAGGATGTGATTTCTCTGTGATAAAATTGTCGAAACCCGTTGATATCATCAGGGTCACTTTGGAAACATCCTTTTCCTTTTTGCTTTTCTTGTCAACCGAAAAATAAAGATCATATGCTTCGCTGCCAAGCTCCGGCATCTTTACTCCTTTATATACAATGAACCCTTTACTCTCTTTTCCTTTATAGCCCATCTTTTCCAGGGTATCCTGTATGGCTTTGGTGATCATGTCTTCCGAAAAAGGAACTTCATGGATAATAGCTTCCCGGTCTGTTTTCTGATACTCCACTGTGCCGGTACGGGATTGGGCACCTGCATTTGCAAACAATGCAAGCATTAAAACAAAAACGATCATTCTTTTCATACAGGTTATTTTATACAAAGATAATTTCTTGCGATCAAAACACAGATCACATGTTTATGAGTACAAATTAAAATTATAAAGGTAAATTTGAACTTAAATCACAGGCATCATTGAGCGGTATTAAAAAATTAGCAGGACAAACACTCTGGTATGGCATCCCCACCATTGCCAGCCGCTTTCTGGGTTACCTGATGAATATGGCACTGCCTTTTTTTGTTACCATGCCGGAGAAAACGGCCGACCTGGTGCAGGTGTACACCATCATCCCTTTCCTGAATGTATTGTATGCATACGGACTGGAAACAGCTTATTTCCGGTTCTCCCAAACCCACGACAAACAAAAACTTTACAACACCCTTTCTTTATCCCTTTTATACAGCAGTATTGTTTTCAGTGTGTTGCTGATCCTGTGCAAGAACCTGATCGTATCCGGCGCCGACCTGGATAATCATCCCGATTATGTTCTGTGGATGATCGCCATCATTGCCGTTGACAATTTAAATACACTGCCCTTTGCCAAACTGCGGCAGGAGAACCGCCCGAAGCGTTATGCATTCGCCCGGGTGATGGGTATCGTGGTTAACCTGTTTGTGGTGATCTTCTTCCTGGGTATTGTGCCGAAGATCTTAAAATCGAACCCGGATAATTTTCTTCACTTCATCTATAACAAAGATCTTGGCCTGGGCTACTACCTGCTGGGCAATCTCTGCGGAAGTTTGTTCACGCTGCTGGTGCTTTCTAAAGAAATAAAACAGGTACGTTTTCACTTTGATATAAAACTGTGGAAAGAAGTGATGCGCTACAGTGCCCCGTTGATCATTGTTGGCCTGGGCGGAATGATCAATGATGTACTCAGCCGGCTGATCTATCGCCACGTGGTTGACCTGCCGCAGCAACAAGCCGATCATGAACTCGGCATCTTTGCCAACATCTTCCGCATCGCCCTGCTCATCACCATCATGATACAGGCATTTCGTATGGCGGCCGAACCTTTCTTCTTTAACCGGAGCAAGGAGGAGAATGCACAGAAGACCTATGCCCGGGTGATGAAATTTTTTGTGATAGCCTGTTGTTTTATGTTCTTATTCATCGGTTTGTTCCTGGATGTATTCCGCTGGATCTTTACAACCTTCGCAAACCCACGCTGGGCCGAGGGTTTAGAGGTAGTGCCCTTGCTGGCCCTGGGCAATATCTTCCTGGGCATTTATTACAACCTGAGTGTGTGGTATAAATTAACCAACAAAAATATGTATGGGGCAGTGATCACCGTTATTGGCGCCGTTATCACCATCGTACTGAACATTGTTCTTATTCCTAAACTGCATTATACCGGCGCTGCCATTGCCACATTCTGCTGTTACCTGTTCATGATGCTGACCAGTTACTGGCTGGGACAAAAATATTACCCCATTCCATATGCTGTAAAAAAACTGGTAGCTTATTTAACCCTGGTTGTTTTGATATACCTGCTGCACATTGGTATGCTGCGGCTCATCTCTTCTTCGCTTGCATTTTCGTTAACCTCAGGTTTTATCCTTTTCGTTTTGTTCACCTGGTTTGTAACAAAAATTGAAGCCAGAGAGTTGGCGAAGATGCCGGTGATCGGAAAGTATTTCAGCCGCTGATCAATATCTTTTATACAGGTCGTAAATGATCTTTTTATCCGCCTCATTCAATTTTGGAATTGAATCCTGCTGCACAAAATGAAGTTTAAAAGCCCGGATGGCCGCTACCGAATCTTTGGTATCGTATCCAATGATGCGTAAGGATTGTATGGCATTGAAATTTTCAGGCAGTTTTACATTCGCTGTATCGTACCAGTAACCATACCCGTTTTGCGCCAGCTGCTGCCAGGGAAAATAGCGGTTGGGATCTACCTTTCTTTTTGGTGCAATATCCGCATGACCAATAAAATTCGCCGTAGGTATGCTGTAATTCTTCTTGAGCGATTTTAACACCTGCAGCAGGCTGTTTATCTGTGGTTCGGTAAAGGCCTCAAACCCGTTATTGTCAAGCTCAATACCAATGGAAGAGGAATTTACATCTGTTACATTTCCCCACCTGCCTGTACCCGCATGCCAGGCCCGCAGGTAATCGTTAAGCATGTGATGCACTGTTCCATCTTTACAAATAACATAATGGGCACTTACCTGCGTACGGGGCAATGTAAAAGTTCTTAAGGTAGAATCGCAGCCATTTTGCGCCGTATGATGAATGATCACAAAATTTGGCTTGCGCATACCAAAATTGGTTGTGCCCACCCAGGAAGAAGCCATGAGGGCGCTGTCGATACTGCCCGGTTGCTTTTTCAGTTCTTTGGCGAAATCCAGTACCTGTTTTTTATAACTGCGGTTTGTAGCCGCATATTTATTACTGCAGCTGTTTGTGATCAATACTAACAAAAGAGCCGGCACTAATTTTTTGAAATACATACCTCGTTATTGAGATCGGAAGTTACATAACAAATTCAGCATTTATTCTCCGCCCAAGTAAACGATTCTCGTTACCTTTCCGGTTCAATCATTGTTATGAAAAAATTTTTTTTAATACTTGTACTGTCGCTTTCAGCCATTTCAATCTTTGCCCAGCAAAAACCAGCTTATGTATTGTATGATGCAAACGGCAAAAAGGTTTCCTATAAAAAGATGATTAAGCTGCTGGCAAAAAAAGACGTGCTGCTTTTCGGCGAATTCCATAACAATCCCATCTCCCACTGGCTTGAATTGGCAGTAGCCAAAGATCTGAAACAGAAGAAAGAAATTGTATTTGGCGCCGAAATGTTTGAAGCCGATAATCAACAACCATTGAATGATTACCTGGCCGGCAAGATCAATGCAAAAAAGCTGGATTCATCTGCCCGGTTATGGAATAACTATAAAACCGATTATGCCCCTCTTGTAAATTTTGCAAAAGAGATAAAAACCCTTTTTATTGCCACAAATATTCCCCGTCGTTATGCGTCGCTGGTCTCTAAAAAAGGGTTTGAAGCGTTGGATACTTTGTCTGCACAGGAAAAGACCTGGATGGCTCCCTTGCCCATGGACTACGATTCTACCTTGCCCGGCTATGTAAATATGCTTACCATGATGGGTGGCCACGGTAGTGCCAATATGCCCAAGGCCCAGGCCAGCAAAGATGCTACCATGGCTTATTTCATTCTTCAGAATCTGAAGCCGGGAACCATTTTTATCCATTATAACGGCGCTTTTCATTCAGATAATTTTGACGGCATCAACTGGTACCTGAAAAAAAAGAAGCCGGAGCTGGCTATTGGCACCATCAGTACCGTTTCGCAAAAGAACATAAAGGAACTGCTGGCCGAGAACAGGGGAAAGGCCGATTTTATCATCTGCGTAGATGAGGATATGACGACCACCTACTGATCTTGATTAAAAAATATCGCCTCTTCTTAAAACATAAGAGTCCTCCACCCGTCTCCGTATATATAAACAGGGATAGAGATGACGATAGCAATGGAAATGGCTGCAGAGCGCAATAAAAATATCAGCAATACCATCAAATCAATCAGCAACCGGCTTTTTGGATTCATCAAACAGCGGGTAGCCAGTACAGAGGATGCGGAAGATATACTGCAGGAGGTTTTTTATCAATTTGCCGGTAACCGGGAGCCCATTGAGCAAACCACCAGTTGGCTGTACCGGGTTGCCCGCAATAAGATCATAGATAATTACCGGAAACATAAACTTCCGCTGGCAGATGATGTGCTGGGCGGCGCTGACACCGAAGAAGACAGTTTCGACTGGAGAGAAATGCTGCTGCCATCCGATTCAACCCCCGAAACAGAATACCTGCGTACTATTTTCTGGGAAGAGCTGCAACAGGCCCTGGATGAGTTACCGGTTGCCCAACGGGAAGTATTTATTCAAAACGAGATAGAAGGAATTCCTTTTAAAGATATTTCGGAACAAACAGGAGAAAGTGTGGCCACACTTATCAGCCGTAAACACTATGCGGTACTGCATTTAAGAGAACGACTGCAGGTATTGAAAGATGAACTATTAAATTATTAACCACTAATTAAACGAATTACACCAATTACACGAATCCGCTGCATTCAGTTCTATTAGTAACCATTCGTGCAATTCGTGGCTAAAAACAAATACAATGAAAAAATTCTGGATCAAAAAAGCCCTGATGATATTAATATTCGGCACCGCCGCGGTACTATTGTTTGGCTGGATAGTGATGAGCTTATGGAACGGCATCTTACCCGGGGTGATAACAGGCGTAAAAACCATCAGCTTCCTGCAGGCACTGGGTTTGTTATTACTGAGTAAAATTTTATTCGGCGGTTTTGGCGGAGGCGGATGGCGTGGCAAAGCCCGTCATAAAGAAAGGTGGATGCAGATGCAGCAGAAACTGGCTGCCATGACTCCCGAGGAAAGGGAAAAATTCAAAAGTGAATGGAAGAACCGTTGCGGGGGAAAATGGGGAATGCACCGTACAACAGATTCATCAACCAATATGGCCGCAGAGTAGGTCTCTGCTCCCCATATCTTTCTTAAACCAACTGGTATGGAAATCCTTGTTTTTAAAACGAACCTTAACAATACCGATCATATCGGTAAAGTAACCGTGTCTTTAAACCATCACCCGGGTATCCTGGAATGGAATGTAGACCTGCACGATTGCGATAATATACTAAGGATCGTTTCTGAGAATATCTCCGCATCAGAAGTAGAACAACTGGTTTTTAAAGCAGGCTATTTTTGCAGGGAGCTGCAATAGATGTAGTCGCATTTCTTCCTTTAACCGGTATCTTGATATTATATGAACGGTTAGCTTTCCGCCCTGGCATTGATTACTTTCGGATAAAATAATCAGCCATGAAAAAGATATGGACTCCCTGCTTTATTGTCTTCACCAGTCTTCTTTTTATTTTTTCTACCAACTCTGCAACAGCTCAATTACTTCATTTACCGGATGCGGATGTGAATTATAAATGCAAAACCGGCAGAAAGGTTGGTGTTACCGATATAGATATTACCTGGAATGCGCCGGGCGTAAAGGGGCGTGAGGGAAAGATATGGGGCAGCCCGGTGGCCTATTATGGCTTTACCGTATTGGGTTTTGGCTCCAACGTGCAATCGCCCTGGAGGGCAGGCGCCGATGAGAACACAACCATTTCGTTCAATACCGATGTAAGTATCAATGGTAAAAAATTATCGGCAGGTAAGTATGGTTTTTTTATAGCGTTATACCCCGATTCCTGTACGCTTATCTTCAGTAAGAACAGTGCCGGCTGGGGCAGTTATTTTTACAACAGCGACTGGGATGTGTTGCGGGTGAGTACCCGTCAGCAAAAAGACATGAAGGATAGTAAAGAACGGCTGGAATATAATTTTGCAAAACAGACAGATCACTCAGTAGAAGTAGCGCTGGAGTGGGAATACTGGCGTATTCCATTTACCGTGGAAGTTGACCTTGCCGCAACAACCCTGCACAGCATTCGTACACAGTTAAGCGGCGCTATGGGTTTTGATCCGCCAAGCCTGGAAGCCGCAGCCAACTGGTGTTTGCAAAACAAAGTAAATTACGAAGAAGCATTGAGCTGGATAAATACGGCCGTTGATCCTTCTCTTGGCGGAGTAAACAGCTTCAGGGTAATTTCTATAAAAGCCGGCCTGCTGGAAGGATTGAACCGGAAAGAAGAAGCCGGCAAACTGATCCAGGCTGCTATAGAAACGGCTAATGTAACCGACCTGCACAATTACGGCCGCCAGTTGCTTGGCGAAAAGAAAGTAAAGGAAGCATTGGTTGTTTTTGAAAAAAATTATACGAAGAATAACGGCGCCTGGCCAACAGCTGCCGGCATGATGAGGGGCTACTCGGCCAGTGGCGACCTGAAAAAAGCATTGGAGTACGCAAAAAAAGCAGTAATCCAGGCGCCCAGCCCTGCTGTTAAAAGAATAATGGAAGACGCTGTTAAAACACTGGAAAGCGGGAAGCCTTTATAATTGCATACTCCCTTATTTAATAAGTGAACCAGGTTTATATATATCTTTGTTTTTAAAGTAAAAACACACACATGAAAACACTATTTACATTCCTGACCCTTTTACTGGTTACCGCTGTAACCTTTGCACAAAACGGTAGTGATTATGATGAATTAATGCGCAAATCCCGTAAGGCCAGAACTACAAGTACAATACTTGTTGCAGCGGGCCCTGTTATTGCTGCCGGCGGTATTGGTACGTTAATTTATGGATTGATTCAAAACGATATTGGAGATAATAACGCCATTTATGATAACAACGGGAATTTCTTAGGTTATGAAGATAAAAAATACACGACCGAAATAGTTATCGGCGCTGCCGGCACTTTAGTTGGTGTGGGCCTTGCTTTGACCAGTATTCATTTCTCTAAAAAAGCACGTGAACTGAAACGTGAAGCCAGGGGAATAAAATTAAAAAGCGCTACAGAGAGTATTACAATCCCGGGTTTAGTGCATAACCGTGCCAGGCAGTTTAAAGTTTCGCTCGTAATACCATTGGGCAGGTAATAAACCGGTTTCGGTTACATATTCCTCCTGTACTGACCGCCTACTGAATACAGCGCATTGGTGATCTGGCCAAGTGAACAATACTTTACCGTTTCCATCAGTTCAGCAAAAAGGTTCTCATTATTCACAGCGGCCTGCTGCAATCGTTTCAGCATAGCGGCGCTTTTATCGCTATGCCGTTGATGAAAAGCCTGCAGGGTTTTTATCTGGAATTCTTTTTCTTCCGTTGTTGAACGTATCACTTCTGTTGGTAAAATAGTAGGACTTCCTTTTTTATTCAGGAATGTATTTACACCAACGATGGGATATTCTCCCGTGTGTTTTAATGTTTCGTAGTACAGACTTTCTTCTTGTATCTTATTGCGCTGGTACATTCTTTCCATAGCGCCTAATACTCCGCCTCTTTCGGTGATGCGGTGGAATTCGGCCATCACGGCCTGTTCCACCAGGTCGGTCATTTCTTCAATAAGGAAAGATCCCTGGTTTGGATTTTCATTTTTTGCTGTACCCAACTCCCGGTTAATGATCAGCTGAATAGCCATGGCACGACGAACACTTTCTTCGGTAGGCGTAGTAATGGCTTCATCGTATGCATTTGTATGCAGGGAATTACAGTTGTCGTATATGGCATACAATGCCTGCAGGGTGGTACGTATATCATTAAAGTCGATCTCCTGCGCATGCAATGAGCGGCCGGAAGTCTGAATATGGTATTTCAGTTTCTGCGAACGTTCGTTGCCCTTGTATTTATTCTTCATAGACTTGGCCCATATACGCCTGGCTACCCTTCCTATCACACTGTACTCCGGGTCCATACCATTGCTGAAGAAGAAAGAAAGGTTGGGAGCAAAATCATCGATCTTCATTCCCCGGCTTAAATAGTATTCAACATAAGTGAATCCATTTGCCAGTGTAAATGCCAGCTGGGTAATGGGGTTGGCTCCCGCTTCTGCAATATGGTAACCGCTGATGCTGACGCTGTAAAAATTCTGCACCTGGTTATTAATAAAATACTCCTGCACATCACCCATCAGCTTTAATGCAAACTCAGTGCTGAAGATACAGGTGTTCTGCGCCTGGTCTTCTTTTAAAATATCGGCCTGCACCGTTCCTCTTACCGTAGCAAGTGCTTTTGCTTTTATCTGCTCATACACTTCGTTGGGTAATACATCCTGTCCGCTTAATCCCAGCAAGCGTAACCCTAGGCCATCATTTCCTTCGGGCAATGCACCCTGCAGGCCGCCTTTTGCCGGAACGATCTCTTTACCATCAACTCCTACATATTTTGGAAGGGAGCCAACACTGTACTTCGCTTCTATTTTTTTATTTACTTCTTCCTTGAGATTATTGTCCAGGATATATTTTTCGCATTGCTGATCAATGGCTGCATTCATAAAAAATGCCAGCAACATGGGAGCCGGACCGTTGATGGTCATACTCACCGAAGTTTTGGGATCGCAGAGATCAAAACCGCTGTACAATTTTTTGGCATCATCCACGGTAGCAATACTAACCCCGCTGTTTCCCACTTTACCATAAATATCCGGGCGGTGATCGGGATCTTCGCCATAAAGTGTAACACTGTCGAATGCAGTGCTGAGGCGCTTTGCAGGCTGGCCAAGACTTACATAATGAAAGCGTTTGTTGGTTCTTTCCGGCCCACCTTCACCGGCAAACATACGGGTAGGATCTTCTCCTTCTCGTTTTAATGGAAACACACCGGCCGTAAATGGAAATTCGCCGGGTACATTTTCCTGCAGTTGCCATTTTAATATATCGCCCCAGTCTTTATACTTTGGTAAAATAACTTTTGAAAGAATGGTTCCCGATAAACTTTTATATGTAAGCGGCTGCTTAATGATCTTATCCCTTACTTTAAATTCGTAAAATTCTTTATTGTAGCGATCCAGCGTTTCGGGCCAGGATTGAATGAGTTTTTTACATTCGGGATGAAGTTGTTCTTCTAAAGAAGTCCTTATTTTACCCAATTCATCTTTTGCAACCGCCGACAAGTTTGAAGCCGCTGCCAGGGTTCCATCCAACTGGTATAGTTTTGTTGCGATGGTTGATTGTTCAATAACCCAACTGTCATAAGCAGAAATGGTTTCGGCAATCTCCGCCAGGTATCGTACTCTTTTAGGTGGTATAATGGTCGACTGGCTTACGGTATCCTTTATATGTGTATGATGCTCTATGTCGCCTTGAAATTTCACGCCGCATTTACCTGCTATTTTTTCCATCAGCCGTTCAAACAGTTCATTCACCCCGGCATCATTGAACTGGGCGGCAATGGTTCCAACAATGGGCAACTCTTCATCCTTTGCTGTCCATAAAGTATGATTGCGTTTGTACTGCTTGCGTACATCATGCAGGGCATCCAAAGCGCCTGCCTTATCAAATTTATTTACACAAACCACGTCGGCATAATCAAGCATGTTTATTTTTTCCAGTTGCGATGCAGCGCCATATTCCGGCGTCATCACATACATACTTACATCCACATAATCCAGGATGGAAGCATCGCTTTGTCCAACCCCGGCGCTTTCCAGGATGATAAAGTCATAAGCCGCTGCCTTGCAGATGTCGATGGCTTCCTGTACATATTCACTCAGCGCCTTGTCGCTTTCCCTTGTAGCCAGGCTGCGCATGTATGCACGGGGAGAAGAGATGGAGTTCATCCGTATGCGGTCGCCCAATAAGGCGCCACCTGTTTTTTTCTTTGATGGATCTACTGAGATAACGGCGATGGTCTTATCGGTATATGCATTTAAAAAGCGACGCACAATTTCATCGGTAACAGAAGATTTTCCAGCACCGCCGGTACCTGTAATACCTAATACCGGAACAGCCCCCCCACCCCCCGAAGGGGGGATTTGAGAGAGTTTTTTAATCTCTGAAAGTATTACAGAATTATCCTCTCCGTTTTCTGACAACGTAATAGCTCTTGCAATTCTTCTAATGTCCTTTGCTTCATTTAAAGGTAATTTACCATTCCATTTAAGTGTTTCCGAAGCCCCTCCTTCGGAGGGGTTGGGGAGGCTGCAGGTTTTTACCACGTCTTCTATCATCCCTTCCAGGCCCATATGTCTGCCGTCGTCGGGACTATAGATCCTGGTGATGCCATAATTATGCAGTTCTTCAATTTCAGCAGGCAGTATGGTACCGCCGCCGCCGCCAAATATTTTTATGTGGCCGCAGCCATTCTCATTCAGCAGGTCTTTCATGTATTTGAAGAATTCCACGTGACCGCCCTGGTAACTGGTGATGGCAATGCCCTGCACATCTTCTTCAATGGCGCATTCTACGATTTCCAGTACACTGCGGTTATGACCCAGGTGAATGATCTCGGCGCCCTTGCTTTGCATGATACGGCGCATGATATTGATGGCGGCATCGTGCCCATCAAATAAACTGGCGGCAGTTACAATACGAACTTTATTCTGAGGAGTATAAGGCATAATCGGCAGTTTTATCCGCTTCAGCCATTTGGGATGAAGCAGCGCAATCTGGCCGTAAAATTACAAATTAAAGGCTGGAATAAATAAACCCTGTTTAGCCGGTTATTGCTTATTTCCCCGGATCATGGCACCAATATCAACAAAGGTTCCCACCGAAAAATTGATCATATGGTAATCAACATATTTGCGGGAAGCCAGGAAAGAGAGCCCGCCCTGGAACTCAATACGAAAACCGGGAAAATTCTTAAACCCGAAACTTCCTGTAAAAGCCGGTTCAAAAAATACTTTGGCCCGGTTATTCAAACTGTCAAGACTATAATCGCTTAACTCACTGAAGGTATAATTGGTTTTAATATTACGGTACTGCAGTATGCTGCTGCGTAAAGAGATGGAGCTGGTAAAACTACCTTTGCTTCGAAACAGGAAGGCCGGCTGCAGGTAGATCTTTGTGATATTGGCTTCGTGAAAATTGTATCCATATATAGAGTGGTCCGTAAAACTGAATTTACCAATGCCTGCTCCTGCAAAAAGCTGGAAGATCACATTCTTCTTATTATTCATCGGGAGATAATAGCCAAGTCCAAACTCGGCTAGGTTGCGGTTATATCTTATAGTTGATGTATCACTGCCTCCGGTGGTTTTCTCCCAGCGGTAAAAATAACTGCCTTGTACGGCAAAATGATCGGTAATGGCAACAGCGCCATGTACATCCACTCCGCGGCTGCGGTTATCTACCAGTTCTCCATCCCGTCTCTCTTCGCCGCCAATATTGGTGGAGTAAACAGCGCCTATTTTGCTATCGCCTTTTTTGGTAAGCACAGGCACATTATGTGCAGAAGGGCTGTAGATATATCTTGGGGTATTGCAGGAGGCAGCCAAAACAAGTATTGAAATAACAGTTAAGCAGAAAGAAAGTTTCGTTTTCATATTATTTAATTTAATATAGCGGCTGGTGCGGTACAGCAAAGTTAAAGATTGCGCCTTTACCGGAATTGCTGCATCTCCCATAAAAAAAATTCACCTGCTTACGGGCAGATGAATTTTTCACAAGCAGTATTTTCGTTAAAAAAGCCGTATTTATTTAAGTGTTCTCATATAGTTCACTACTGCCCAGATATCATTTGCATCGGGAATTTTCTTTTTGAAAGAGGGCATATCCTTTCTTCCTTCGAAGGTTTTATAAAATAAGGCTCCGTCGGTTTGTGCATGAAATGAGGCTTTGGTAAAGTCGCCACATTCTGTATCTAACTGAGATGCTTTGGGTCCATCTCCTTTTCCTTTGGTGCCATGACATGATTTGCAATGTGTACTGTAGAGGCTCTTACCATTGGCTATTGATTCTGCATCGGCTTTTACGGGATTCGTCTTGTTTTTATACGCATCCGGAACGGGCCAGGGTGTTTGATCGATTGATTTAGGAACAAAGGAAAGCAGGGCAATCATGAACAATCCCGCCAGTGGAATAAAAATTTTCTTTTTCATTTTTGTCTTTTTTAAACTGTTTTAAATTAAGTATTGAGTTAAGTATTGGATGTTGTTGCAGCAGGTGAATGCGGTTCTTCTTTTCTGAGCCTGAAAAGCTCAAATATGATAACGATATAATGGCCCCACACCGTACCTACCAAGATAACAAAAGTAACCAGCATCCACAAGGGCGGATGTGCACTCCATAATGCCCTTGGCAGTTCCTGCAATTTATCTGATACAGGTATACCCCATTGCTGTGTGGCTTTTGCCTCCAGGTTTCCAAAGGCTTCGTTCTCTTCGATCTTTGCCAGCAGAACAATGTTTCCCTTTGCATCGCCTGGAAGTTTAGCTGGTATCTCTACAGTTGCTTCGCCGTTCTCATCGGTAGTCCCTTCTCCCAGTTTCAACGGATTGAATGAACGCTGGACAAAAATTCCGATTGTTACATCTTTAACCAGGGTATCTGCGCCGGTGGCTGAAAGTTTTATCTTAACTGACAACAGGGAATCTTCTTTAACCGGGGTGATCTGCAGCCGGGCCTTTTTAACCGTAACCTCCGCCTCGGCGGCTTCCATCGATTTATTTCCGGTAAATACCGCTTTAAAATGAAGTTTTCCTTCCTTATCCGGTTCTACGGTACCCGGCTTACAGTTGAATACGGCTTTACCAACCCGGTCGGTAATTACAAAACCAAGTTCTTTTTCAGCTGTATCGGAAACATAAAGAAATTTAACTTTCAGTAACGGCAGCTTAATGAATGTTCCTTTTACCTTGGTTTTTACAGACGATCTCAGGTCAATACTGCCGTCGGTGTTCTGAACACTTACCAGTTCCAGCGAAGGAGACAATAATGACACTGCTTCTTCTGTTCCCGGTTTTGTCTTTGGTGTGCTGTCGGCCTGGGCTGTTATCTTTCCGGGAATAATTAATGCACCGGCCAATACGATGGCTGCAACAAATGGCCGGAGAGATTTTCTGCAGGCAGGTATGATAAATTCTTTTTTCATAAATATTTCTTTAAGCAGGAGCAATTTCGGATTCATGTATAGGTTCTTTGGCTGTTACCAGCGGTTTCTCTTTATCACCAAACTCAGATATAGGGATCACGGTTACAAATTTCGACATCAGGGTAAAGAATAAAAAGAAGGTGGCAATACCGGCCAGGGTAAGTGCCCATTCAACCCAGGTGGCAGAATATTTTACGTATTCTATTCTTGTATCCTGCATGGGTAACAAGGGAGATTCAAGCGTGGGCACAATGATCAGGTACCTTTTTACCCACAGAGCGATCACCATAAAAAACGAGGCAAAGGCGATCAGGTTAGGCGTTCTTGTCTTTGGAATGGCAACGATCAATATCGGAAGCAGGATGCCCGCCACATTGGCGAACAGGAACCACCAGCCATATTCCTTGGGGTTAAATAATTTGGATATCACTTCATTCTCCCATTTTTCTGATGCAAACCAGCCGGTGAGGTATTCAGAAAAAGTAAAGTACCCATAAGCAGCCCCCAGCACCATCATGATATAACCGAGGTAAATAAAATGTTTGTCGGTAAGGTAGCTGTTGAGTTTATACATTTTCCGGTATACCCACATCGCCATTATCAATACGCCGGTGCCTGAATAAATGGCTGCCAGTACAAAGTAAGGGCCGAAGATGGTACTGTGCCATCCGGGCCTTAATGTCATACCAAATATCCATGACAGTACGGAGTGAACAATGATGGCCAGGGGAATGATCATGATGGCCATGAGGTTGGTGGATATACGGATATGCCGCTTCTGGCTGGGAGTTCCACGGTAGCCGATGGCTAATATCTTATACAGTTTCTGTTTCCATTTGGGAATATTCAGTTTTGCATCGCGGTAAATGGCAAAGTCTTTTATCAATGCCAGGTAAAGGAATATCACGCTGCCGGTGAAATAAGTACCGATGGCCAGAACATCCCAGGTAATGGGCGATTGTAACCTGGGATAAATAAAAAGATGATGAAGCCTGTCTAACCGGCCAATACATAATAATATAAATACCGGGCCAATGATGGTGGCAATTACCGTAATCATCTCTGCAATACGGATGATGGGTTTGCGCCACTCCACTTTAAGAATATGCAGGATGCCGGAAATAACTGCTCCGGCATAACTGATACCAATGAAAAAAATGAAGTTGGCAATGTAAAGCCCCCAAACCACATTATCCCGCATACCGGTGATGCTGTGTCCCTTTGCTACCTGCAGATACAGTGCGTAGCCGCCTATCCCTATCCAGCAAAGAAAAAAAATGGTCCAGCCCCAGGTTTTTTTTCCAAAGGTTTCAATAACGGGCCTTTGTTTTTCGAACGTTTCTTTTTGATATTTATTCAGTTCCATGATGATTCGTTTTGGTTGTTAAGCGTGGCGCTTTTATTTTTTCACTTCTTCCGTTCCTTCCATCACCTCTTTAAATCTTTCTTTTAATTTATCCGGCAGGTTCTCATATCCTCTCTCTACCGGAAACTGCCTGTCTTTAGGCGGCAGGTAATAAACCCTTGGTTTGGTTCCCAGGTCTTCCATGTAACGGTAGGCGGCACGGTCTTTTATCAACTGGCTGAAGCTTACTGTTTCATCGCCATTGGTAACGGTATCTTCATTTTCGTCGCCAAAATAAAATACGCCGTTGGGGCATGCTTCCACGCAGGGGGGCAGCAGGCCTTCCCGGGCCCGGTCGGGGCAGAAATCACATTTTTCCACTGTACCCACTTTTGCCGGAAGATTTGTTTCGGGATTGGAAACCAGGTTTCGGATATCCATAGGCATATCGGGTTCATCCCAGTTAAACACACGGGTTGAATACGGACAGGCCGCCATACAGAATTTACAACCGATGCATCTTTCATTATCGATCAGCACCAGACCATCCTGTCTTTTATAGGTTGCGTCTACCGGGCAAACTTTTACGCAGGGTGGATTATCGCAATGAAAGCATTGTTTTGGGAACCAGTATGGTGCGGCCTTTTCACTATCCTTCATCAGTTTCACAGTGAGCCACTCGGTTTCTTCCGGACGATAGTGCCATTTTTGGCAGGCGCTTATACACTTACGGGCATTTTTGCAACGGGAAAGATCAACCACCATTACAAATTTTTTCCCGGCAATACCCTGTCTTGCTTCCAGTTTGGAAACAATGGCCATATGTTCCTGGTGGTTCAGGTAGGCAGAATCTATTTCAACGATCTCTCCGTCCGGCGAAAGCAGTTTTACCTTTTCACTTACGGCCGGTTTTTTAGATGAGCAGGAGCAGTTCAGGCTTCCGCAGGCTGCTGTTGCCACGGTGGCAATGGCTACATTCCGTAAAAAATCCCGCCGGCCGTGATCGTTTATATCTTCATGTTCTTTCATAATACAGGTTTTAAAAGAATCAATTATTTATTTTCTTTTGAAGGATTATTCATCCACTCATATATATCCTTGTTAGCAGCCTTCTTTCTTTCCGGTGCGGCATCTAAAACGGACCGTTCCACTTCCACCAGTTTGCCATCGGCGGTAAGCATTTTTACCCTGTCGGTATTTTCTTCTTTTTTGCCCCCGGGAGTAAAAAGCGATAAGAACCACCGGCGGCTTCCTTCCTGTTTGTTATTATTTCCCATTTTAGTCTGGTTTAACTGTTATTCAATTAAGAAAAAGTAACCGCAAATTATCCATGTACAAACAATGATTTTATGACGGGAGGCAAAGCCTGCTATGATTAAAATCATACAGGTTTTCGCTTATTGTCATAAAAATGTAAAAGGCCCCTTGATAGATTTGAACTCTGATTACAGCCACAAATCAACCCTGTATCAGTATTAAATAAGTAAACTAATTTGTTATGAAAAAGATCTCATTAATAAAAGCCACTTCGCTCTTCCTGGCTGTGCTGCTGGTTTCAGCCTCCATTCTGCAGTGTAAAAAAGAAGGAGATATTATTAAGAACCTCGACAGGTCGTTTAAAGGCACAGCCGATTCGTCTGTGTATGCTTCTTTTTATGAAACCAACACAGTAGGTACAGCCGATGTACCATCTGATGTAAATGACGTTATCAAATTCAGGGGCGTTCAAACCATTTTGCACGAATACTGCGCCACATCCAATTGCCATGGCGGGCCAATAAGTCCCCGGTTCGACAGCTATGCCGAAATAATGAGGTACGTTAATGCAGGCAGTCCTGAAACAAGTAAACTATGGGAATATTTAACCACCAATGATTTCGACAAAGCCATGCCACCGGTTAATTCAAACCACGAAATGACCGTTACCGACAAGAGCATTATATATAACTGGATAAAAAATGGCGCCAAGGAAAGGCCCGATTATAATGATTTCAGGCCGGCTGCCATATCACTGATCGTTAGCGGATGTGGTTCTGCCAACTGCCACAACCAGGCAACGGCTACCGGCGGATGGGCAAGAGCAGGATTTATTCCTGGTTTGGTTGCTTCCGATACCACTCAATATACCTATATCAATCCATCCACCGGAGTTGCCACTATTTATTGCCTCCTCTCAAACACAGCGCTTCGTAACCAGGTGTGGACAGCTTATAAAGACAGTGTGAAAAAATTTTATTCAGATACGGTTGCTTTTGCAAGCTTCCGTCCATGGAAAAAATTCTCTACTCCCCGTTCAGCATTAAGTACCCGGGGGCCATTGAATACGTATGACGACATCCTTATGGATATCAAGTATCCGAAAAGCATTCGAAGTTCAAGCTCTGTACTGTATACCGATCCGGTAACACTTACAGCTTATTATGTAAGCGGTAACTACCTGAATGCAACCAGTTCATTAGTTACCCGGATAGACTCCACGTTATTACTGGCCAATCCATTCTCCGGTGTATATGCAACAACACACCAGGGCGATATGGCTTATGGCGACGGCGGATTGAAGTCTCATGAAATTGCATTGATCAAGGCCTGGTATTTTGCCGATCCAAACATACCAGCCGTGTGGAAATACGGAACTGCCAATGCCGGCATATTCAAATACAGGAAAACAGGAAAGATCATAAAACAATAAAATACAATCAACTTAAAATAACCGGATATGAAAAAGATAATAATAACAATGGCGGTGATGACATCCATGCTGATCTATCTCCTGTCTTCCTGCTATAAGAATAAAGAAGATGTTCTTGCATTGCCTGATGTTTCGTTCAGGGGTGATGTGGTACCGATAATAGTCTCAGGAGGCTGTGGTTGTCATAATAACGGCATTGCCACCAGGGCGGTTCAGTTCTCACATGCCGATACCGTTTTTTATGATGCCATTCTTGCCCGGGCCTATGTACTGGATACTATGGCAAGATTTGATAAACATCCCGGCGGCGGCGTAATATATTTTACCGATAACCAGAAAAGCATCATTACAAAATGGGTTGCCAATGGCGCCAAAGACGACGGCGGCGGATGTACTATATCAGGTGCCATAACCTATACAGCCAAGATACTACCGGTTTATACCACTACCTGCAAAGGTTCAACCTGCCATGGTGGTATTGCTGCCAACCTCGATTACAGTAAAATGGTAAGCAAGAAAGATGTTTTGACCACCATGATGAACAGCGGCGGTGTTACCGGTCACCCGGGCCCCGTACTGAGCCTGAGTGCCTGTACCGTAAACCTGTTCAAAGAATGGATCGCACAGGGACAACCCCAATAACCAATGACACAAACCAATAATTAACTAAAATAAATTATTATGAAAAAGATAGTAGCGGCCCTTGTTCTTTGCTTCGGCCTTTTTACCCAGGCGCTGGCACAGGAAGCAGACTCTGTAAAGAAAGAGGCCCCGGCAAAAAAATATACCCGAACAACCTTTAACGCAACCAAGATCATTAATATGCAGAGTACCGAAATGGTAACGCCGGGGGTGTTGCAGTTCATGATCTCTCACCACTTCAGCAATATCTGGAACAAGGATGGAGGTTCCCAGAATGTTGCCCAGTTCTTCGGACTTAATTCAGGTGTGGCGCATACATACATGTCTTTCGATTATTCTCCGTTAAAATGGCTGAATGTGGGCGTGGCTTTTGCAGGTGCATCAAAATACGAAGGCTTTGCCAAGTTCAAGATCCTTCGCCAGCAAACCGGGGCTATGAATATACCCGTTTCTGTTGCCTGGTATTCTATGATGCATATTAATACTGCCAAAGACCCGGATATTGATTTTACCGCCAACAAACTGGCCTTTATGAACCAGTTGCTGATAGCCCGTAAATTCTCTAATAAATTCTCCCTGCAGCTTATGCCTACCTGGGTACACTTTAACGTGGTTCCTTACGGCATTAACAACAGCAATGAAGTATTCTCTCTGGGCATTGCCGGAAAATATAAAGCAACCGGCAAACTGAATATTACACTGGAGTATGCACGGCAGCTTAACATGTTTGAAAACCTGATCAGCAAGAACGGGGCGATCGTGAATTATCATCCCGACCTTCTTTCACTAGGTGTTGAGATCAGCACAGGTACCCACCTGTTTCAGTTTTATGTAGGTAGTACCACCGATGCTTCTGCCATTGATCAGCTGGCAAGAAATAACAGCAGTATCAAGGACGGAAATTTTGCCATTGGGTTCACTATTAACCGCAGCATGAATTTGAAAAAATAGATAAGAGGATATATAACAGGGAAGAGCCGGTCTTAACAGGACCGGTTCTTTTATTTCATACGGTGAGTAAGTGCTGCAAACTCCTCCACACTTAATGTTTCGGCACGGCGGTTAAATAATTCATCCTCTAACACCTCTGCATCAAACAAACTCTTTACTGCATTACGCATGGTTTTGCGCCGCTGGTTAAATGCTGTTTTTACCAGCACCCAAAAAGCCCGGTCGCTTTTATAATCCAAAGCAGATGATTTTCTTTTTAAACGGATAACGCCACTCTGCACCTTAGGTGGCGGATCAAAGCACTGATCGCTTACGTCAAACAAATATTCAACAGAGTAATAGGCCTGCACCAGCACACTCAGCACACCATACACTTTACTGCCTTCTTTTGAGGCTGCTCTTTCTGCCACTTCTTTCTGAAACATACCAATAATGCAAGGCACTTCATCCTTCCATTCAAGCAACTTAAATAATATCTGGGTAGAGATATTGTAAGGAAAATTTCCTATAACGGTAAAGGGCTGATCAAAGGGTTTATCCATATCCAGGAAACTCTGCAGGATCAGTTTGTCTTTAAGTACCGGATATTTTTTGGAGAGATAGATCACTTTTTCTTCATCCAGTTCCACCGCTTTAAAATCAACGCCAGGCAGCTCCATGATGTACTTTGTTAAAGCGCCGGCACCGGGGCCCACTTCCAGCAGCTTATTAAATTGCTCTTCCTTTAAAACGGCCACGATCTTTTGAATGACATGCTCATCTTTTAAAAAATGCTGGCCCAGTGATTTTTTCAGCGTATACATCCCGGCAAAATTAGGGTAAAAAAAGTGCTGCTCCTTTTTAAAGAAGCAGCACAAACCATATATTATGAAAATGCTATTTTGTCAATACCAGTTTTTCAGATACCAGTTCATCATGAATGAGTAGCTGAATCATGTAAATACCGGCGCTGTACTTATTAAGATTCTTCAACTGCAGCGTATTATTTCCACGCAGCACTTTTTGTTTTTGTGCTAATACCGTTTTACCGGAATTATCCACCAGCCTTATTGTAATATCGGCGTCTTTCTCTGCAAAGAAAACCAGCATTACATTATCCCTGGCAGGGTTGGGCATTACAGTAATAAATGCTTTGGTTTTGTGCATCCGTATCACCAATACATTACTGTACTGTATCTCTCCCGCTTTACCAATTACTTTTATGCGGTAATAGATGATGTCCTGACTCACATTGGATACATCATCATTAAACGAGAAGCCTTGCTGTTCGTTCAGCTTTACCGGGTCGGATACCGTTCCTGTTTTACTATAATTAATATTGTCGGTACTTCGCTCCACTTCGAACCGGCCAACTTCTTTAAATGCGATCACCATCCAGTTGAGGGTAACATGACTCAATTGCAGGTTGCCGTTGAGCTGCAGGAACTGAACGGGAAGCACTACGCCCACGTAACGCCAGTCGCGGTTTGGCTGCCCCACAAGTTTTCTTGTAACCGTTGTTTTTGAGCCTGGTGAAGGGTCGCCTGTAAATGTTCCGCCGGTTCCCATCCGGTAGGAGGTTCCTTTTATATTGATAACAGAATTCAATGAATCAAAACGATTGTCAAGCCCATCACCATCGGTATCAAGCCCGGTGGGGGTAACATTATCATCGGCAATACCATTGAGGTTAAAATCATTTCCTTCCACCACATCAAGCTGTCCATCGCCATCGGTATCGGTATCCCGGTAATCGGGTGTTCCATCTCCATCGTGATCGTATACGAATATGCCGGAACCACCAAAGCCAACGATATTATCGTAGGTATTTACCAGCCCGTCGCCATCGGTATCGGTTATCGCCGGTAAAATGTATCCTGCGGTTGACATCCCTTCAATATTATCCGGTATGCCATCATCGTCTGAATCTATGTCCAGGTAATCGGGATAAGTATCTGCATCTGTAAAACGAATGTTTAATGCCGGCAGTGAGGATACGGCTGTTGCCCACCCGTTGGTTCCAAAAGTGCCGTCAACAATTCCATTGAAATTGGCATCGGCGAACCCTGCTTCAATTACATCCACAATACCATCGCCATCACTATCCAGGTCATATGCATTGGGCCTGAAATCCTGGTCTTTGTTCTTATTCGGGAAATTATCGGCACGTCCGTCTACCGGTCCGGTATCGGGCCCGGTTTTTAATAAGGCCGTTGCCAGTACAAAATTATCGGAGATACCGTCGCCGTTCAGGTCGGCAAAGCCGTCTATCTTACCGTTGTTGTTTGCATCGGTTCCCAATGCTTCAATGATATCGGGTATACCATCATTATCGCTATCGGTATCCAGGTAATTAGGAATACCATCGCCATCAAAATCCTGGGCGCCCAATCCGTTGCCGGAACCCTGAACGCCCGTGTTATTTGCATCTACATTCTGAGAGAAACCGTCATTATCAGTATCTACATAATTATCGATGATACCATCGCCGTTCGTTTCAACACCATACGATTCTACGGTATCGGGTATGCCGTCATTATCACTATCAAGATCATATTGGTTTGGTATACCGTCCAGGTCCTTATCGCATTTATCATTTACACCATCGCCATTGGTATCCAGCCATCCTTTCCAGTAATCAGCATCCAGGAAGTTGGGAATACCATCATTATCTGCATCAGCGCCCCAGTCAAAATTATCATTCACGCCATCGCTGTTTGTATCTACATAACCGGGATAGGTTGGATCCTTCCAGTTTGGAATTCCATTACTATTGGCATCCTGCAACGCAACGGGGTCGTCAAATTCCACATAATCCGGGATGCCGTCATTATCGTCATCAATATCCGGGCAGGGGGTAATGATCACCTGTATTCTTGCGGTATCGGAACAGCCGGAACCATTATTAAAATATGCCCAGTAAACATTGGAAGAAGTTACCGGCACAAACTGATTGTAAATATTTGCCGGAATAAAAGGCATGGCAGAATAGAAAGTATATCCGGCATACCTTGCCCATGGAAGTGTGATATTTAGTGTAGGGCAACTATTAATGAGCAATGTATCTTTTGGACTGAAACAACTTCCGGAAACGGCGTTGATAACCGGGCCTTTTACAATACAACCCGAAGTAGTTACTCCGCTTGAATCATACAATACGGCGCCGGATCTTTTACCATTATAACTAACCCTTGCTTCGTTTCTTACCGAACCTAAACAGGAAAGCACATCACAGGAAGATGCAGTCATTACATCAAACTGAACATTACCGGTTACGCCAGGTCCTACATTACCACCGGTGGAAGCATTGGCTCCCAAACCGATCCGTAATATCACCCGGTTATTTGTAAAATCATATTCAGCCTGGTCATCGCCGGTGGCATCGGTCTTTGCCACACCATTGATCCGGAGACTACCCGGTACATACGTGGTACCTAACGGTATGTTATCATAGATAACGGTGTTGGTACTTGAGTCGTTACCTACGTTATTATAGTTGATCTGGTACCGCAGGTTATCTCCCGGCACAAGCAATCCGCCATTGATATCGGTGCCCGTTTTATCAAAGGCAAAAGTTGGATTGTATTGCGAAATGGAAGTAGTAAGCACTTGTATGGAATAGTTTTCACTTGGGGAAGAGAAACGTACCGTAGCCCCGGTTTGATTATTACTCAGCTGCGCATTTAACGCATTGGGCAGATCGAAGATGGATGCATCATAACCCAGCGTGTTTTGAAAAGCCGGGTTACGGGTGGTTACAACCGTACCCAGGTGCGATACTTTGCTGTTCCATGCATCCTGTGTACCATTGAGCGGCACAAGGGTGGTTGCCATATTATAAAACGAAGGTGCGCCGGTTTGTTTAAATGCAAACGAATCGGTTGAACCCCGGTCTCCATCGTACACTACAGCGCCAAGCTCACAACTTACCGGCCCCGAAGGCGGAGTTAAGAATCCGCTTATGTTAACATTTACAGCCGGATCTCCCTGGTTAATGATCGTACAGCCATCAAACACGGTAAGGTTACGTGGCTGTAACACCGGGTTAGAATACGCAATTACAATACTCCAGCCGCCACAGGCATTATTTATACCAATGGGGCCAACCACATCAGCCACGGTATATGTTCCGTTTGCATTGGTGGCGTTGATGAGTGATGTAATATCTACAAAACAGAGGAAACCGGTATGTGGTAATCCCGGTGAGTACGCCGCACTTACTTTATCTGTTTGTGTTGAAGTAAGCGTTTGATAAGTACCAGCTCCCGGTATCTTAAGTTTTACTGTGTTAAAGCCAGCCGTTTGCCAGGTACTGTCTGTTCCGCTGGTACCCTGGTCGGATCCCCAATATAATCCTGCAAATAAAATGTGCGAACAGGAAGGCAGGTTAAGGTCGGCGGTGGAGGAGTTGAATGTTCCGGCGTTATCAAGTCCCAGCACCTGCATATCAAACGACATATCGACCGAAGTTGCTGCACGAAGATGCACTTCCACAGCAATAGTATTAACACCCGCCGTAAAGAATGAGGTACTTAAGTTGGTTGACACTGCTTCGGCAGCGCCGGGTGCAATGTTGGCAGAAGCAAGCGTACCATAAGCAGGAACACCTGCAGGCATATTATTACGGAAACGTTCTGTTCCGTTAATATATACAACGATCCCATCGTTGCGCAACATGTTAAGTTGTATGGCATAAAATGTGGTGGAAAGTTCCAACGCAGTAAACGACACGGTTTTCCTGAAGTAGTAGGCTGTATATTTATTACCTGCAACCGGCGTACAGATAGGTACCTGGCCGCTGGGTAAACAGGTTGCCTGGCCAGAAGTGTATCCGTATTTTCCGGCACCCGCAACAGGAGAAGCTCCTACGTTCCAGGTGGCCGGCATGGTATAGGCAGATTGCTTCCAGTCTACCCCCACCGGGCTGTTAGCCGGCGCTGCATTTTGTGCATGATAATTCCAAACGCTTCCAAAAGGTATCTTCGATGTGGGGGCCGGGTTATCAACATCAATATTGATACCAGCAGTGGAGTTGTCTTTACTGGTTCCGGTTGGTGGCGGTTCACCCGTTCCCGGGTTTCCCGTTCCAACACCAGAAGAAGAAATGATGCTGTTGGAAACGTACACGATGTTACCCCTCACCGAAGAGTTATAGTAACGCGGTGTAAACGGCCGTATCACCTGCGCCTGTGCCGATGTTGCAAACATCAGCACACAGAGAATACAACGTAAAAGTGTTTTCATATATGGATTTCTGTTTTCGCCGCAAGACTTTCATCTTCCGGATTTAGAATATTGGTATACCTGTTTTCCGAACTTACCGGACAACTACCTTTTTACTTATCTTTTCTCCTGAATCATTGAATACAACTACTACATATACGCCGGGATTGAGCAAAAGGTTTTTAACCACCCCTCCATTACTCACCGGAAATTTCTGATCCATTACCTCTTTTCCAAACATGTCAGTTACTTTCAGGTTGATCTTTGTTGCTTTTTCACTCCGGATAACCACACTTACCTGGCCGTTTCCATTATTAAGGATTCCTGTACTGAATGCTTTGCTGCCCTGATAATTCACCCGTTTGGTCTCATAGTATTTAATATTCCCGTCAAAATCAGTTTGGGAAAGGCGGTAATAATTTGTTCCATACATTGGCGTGTGATCTACCAACTGGTATGTATTCAAATAAGATGATGTACCTGATCCATTCACTCGTGCAAGAAAACTGAAATTGGTTCCGTCTGCAGACCGCTCTACCATAAAATAACGGTTATTCAGTTCCTGCGAAGTGGTCCAGTCAAGCAACACTTTATCTTTATTCAATACTGCATTAAAGGAGCTGAAAGAAACTGCCAGCGTTCCCGATACCGTAACCGTAAACGTATCTTCTATACAATTTCCGCTGCTGAGGTCACGTACATAATAATTAAATGTTCCGTTCACAGGGTTATTGATGGTAACACTCCGGGTAGTGGCTCCGCCGTTGTTAGGCCAGTAGTAAGAACCTCTCCAGGAAGCTGTGAGTGTTAGCGCATCATTTGTTATCACATTAGAGGTTTGTTTCTTTTTTACATCTTTAAATATGGTGAACTGGTCACGTATCACCGGTGTGGGTGCGGTGGTATAGGAAACAAACTCTGCATCAAGCCGGTTGCTGTCTACTTCAAAATACAGGCAGCCTCCGTTGGTAGCATTTGAGTAATGCATACAGTTTTGCGGATAGCCTGCAGTAGTACCGCCTACCTGGCCGGCAGACCCTGCTACTACATAAATACTACCGTGATTATATCTTCCGGAATTATAGGCGTAGGCACATGAGTTGGCAGTACCATCATACATTCCGTTTTGTGTATTGCCTGTTGCCGTGTGTGTAGCTGCATTAAAGCCGGCATCTAAAAGAGGACTTGCATAGGTATTATAAAACCCTTTCAGTAAATAACTTCTTTCGTAACCATGTGAATGGCCGCACAGGATAAGATCAACTCCGTTGCGTTCCAGTATACGTATCATCTTTTCACGTATGGCCACCAGGTCCATTTCGGTGTCGGATGTATGACTGGTCTTTGTATAGGGCGGGTGATGGAAATAAGCCACTGTCCATTTCTTTGTATTGGCCGCCAGGTCTGCCTTTAACCAGGCCGCTTGTGTTCCCAACGTATCGCCTAAAAGACCTGCATCGTTGCCATAAGAATCGAGTGAAACAAAATGAACATCCCCAACATTAAAAGAGTAATAATTTTTTACCCCGGAGGCCAGGCCTCCAACCTCCCCGCTTGAAGGCACAGAAAAGTTAAGATGATAAGGCATGCTGTTGGCCGGCGTAGATCCTGTTTTGGTATTATTGGCCATGCTGTTGCCGTAATCGTGATTACCGGGGGCCGGGTATAATTTAGTATATCGCAGAAGATCGTTTTGATAGATATTGAAAAAGTTGGTTTGAAATTCTGCATCGGTGCCTGAGTTGTATGCATTATCCCCCAGCAATATCATGGCATCAACATCATTGGCCCCGATAAAATTGATAAATGTGTTCTTTACATTAACCTGGTTGGTGGAATTATTACCACAATCACCAATGGCTACAAAGCGAAGTTTACGGGGTGTATTATCCGGTGGAAGGGTTAAAAAATAGTTGGTACTCGTTTGTTGCAGAACCGTGGTGGTGGTTCCAACGGTATACCAGTATTTGGTATCGGCAGAAAGTCCGCCAATACGAACTATATGTTCTGTTACCGGCGTTCCAACGTCTTGTGTGAATGAATTAGGATACACGCCCGGCGATGCAATGTATGATGTGCCCCAGGTTACTCTTGAATTGGTAGCCACATCCGTTCTCCACCGGATGGTGATGGAATCCTGCTTGCCCACCTGCAGGTAGGGCATACGGGTAAGCGTTTGAGCTTGTAAACATTCTGAAAAAAGAACGGAAAAAAACAGTACGGCAACTAAGTAAAATTTACTAGTAGAATTTTTCATAACTGGATTTTATAAACAGGGTACTCTTTGGGTTTTTCTAAAGTACAAAGTACAATACCATATCATTTTTTCTTGTAGTAAAAAATGGATTGGGCAGGCTAATTTTTTCTACAAATTGACATAAGGATGATTTATTCAAAAAAAAGGGGGAGATGTACTATAGGCGCTGCGTAAGTTTACGACAACTGCGGAGTAAAACAGACATATAGAATGCGTAGAATTTCCTTCGTGAATTCTGCAGGCATCCGGATAAAAAAGATGCCTCTTTAAAAGAGGCAGTATGTGTTCCTGATTATGAGAATATTGTTTTGCCGGCTTTGCTTTGTTTTATGGTACAATGATCTTATTGCTGATCTTATCTCCCTTGCCATTCATAAGCACTAAAACATATACGCCTGAATTGAGGTAAAGCGTTTTTGTTCCTCCACCGCTGTTAACCGAAAAAGATTCATTGAGTATTTCCTTTCCGAGAATGTCTATCACTTTCATATTGATATTGGTGGCATTGGTACTGTGCATGGTTACCCCAACCTGGCCTCCCCCGTTGTTGAGGATGGTTGTAAAGAATGTTTTATTACTTTTATAATTGATCGTTTTAACATCGTAGAACTTTACATTTCCATCCATATCTGTCTGCGATAACCGGTAGTAATTAACCCCTTCCATGGGTGTATAGTCTACCAGGCTGTAGGTTCTCAAAACAGTTGAGGTGCCTGACCCGTTCACTCTTCCCAGGTAACTGAAATTGCGGCCGTCATTTGATCTTTCTACTGTAAAATATTTATTATTCAGTTCCTGCGACGTTGACCAGTTAAGCAACACTTTATCTTTATTTAATGTGGCGTTAAAAGAAGCAAGCACGATCGGTAATGTACCCGATACATTCACTATAAAAGTATCTTCAATACAGTTGCCGCTGCTGAGATCCCTGGCATAATAGGTAAATGTTCCGTTCACAGGGTTAGCAAGATTAACTGCCTGTGTGGTTGCGCCTCCGTTGTTTGGCCAGTAATACGTTCCTCTCCAGGATGCTGTGAGTGTTAACGGAGCGTTTGTTGCCACATCAAATGTTTGCCTCCTTCTTACATCTTTAAAAACGGTAAACTGGTCTCTTACTACGGGAGTTGGTGCGGTAGTGTATGAAACGAATTTCACATCCAGGCGGTTACTGTCCACTTCAAAATACAAACATCCCCCGTTTGTATTATTGGAGTAGGCCATACAGTTTTGGGGATAACCTGCCGCAGCACCGCCTATCTGTCCGGCCGAACCGGAAACTATATATATACTGCCGTGATTGTACAGGCCCGAACTGTACGTGTACGGACAGGAATTGGCTGTTCCGTTGTACCTGGCATTGGGTGTATCGTTTTCCGGGGTGTGCAATGTTTTATTAAAAGCGGCATCATCCAGCGGACTGGCATAGGTATTATAAAATCCTTTTAGCAGGTAGCTTCTTTCATAGCCATGTGCATGGCCACATAAAACCAGGTCAACACCATTGCGTTCCAGGATGCGGATCAGTCTTTCTCTTATTGCCACCAGGTCAAGTTCTCCGGCGCCGCCGTTGTAGTCTGAACTATGACTTGTTTTTGTATACGGCGGGTGATGGAAATAGGCAACTGTAAATTTTTTTGTATTGGCTGCAAGGTCTGCTTTTAACCAGGTAGCCTGTGCCCCGCTGGTATCATATAAATTAGTGGTGTTGCCATTATCCTTACCATATGAGTCGAGCGAAATAAAATGAACGTCGCCGATATTAAATGAATAATAATTTTTTACTCCGGAAGGAACACCGCCCATCTCGCCGGCCGAAGGAACCGTGAAGTTCAGGTGATAAGGCATACTCAAGGCAGGTGTAGAACCTGTATTACCGGTATTGGCAGGATTATTACCATAATCATGGTTACCCGGCGCCGGGTACAGTTTGATATTCTTTAACAGGTCATTTTTATAAATATCAAAGAAATTGGTCTGGTACTCTGCATCGGTTCCTGAGTTATACGCATTATCACCCAGCAGGATCATAGCATCCACATCATTGGCACCAATATAATTCAGGAACGTGTTTTTTACATTTACCTGGTTAGCGGAATTATTGCCGCAATCGCCAATGGCCAGGAACCTGAGCTTGCGGGTGGTATTGGGCGGAGGCAGGGTTAAAAAATAATTGGTATTGGTTGCCTGCAGGGTTTGTGTGGTACTGCCGATGGTATACCAGTATTTTGTATCGGCTGTTAACCCGCTGACTATAACAATATGTTCAGTAGTTAATGCAGTACTATCTACTGTATTTGGGTATGTTCCAAATACGGTACCCCAGGTTACTCTTGAGTTGGTGGGCACATCTGTTCTCCAACGCAACATAATACTCGTTTGATTTCCCATTTGTAAATAAGGCCCACGGGAAAGAGCCGCTGTAATGGAGGTAAGCCCGGTCAATTCCATATCAAAAAAAAGATCAGAGCTTGTCAGCGCATTCTGATGAATTTCAACTGCAATGATATTATTGCCGGAATTAAACATGGCGGAGGAAATGACAGCCGTATAAATATCGGCGCCATTGTTAGCAATGGCAGCTGTTGCCAGCGTTGCATAGGCCGGGTTGGCTGCAATATTATTCCGGAATGCTTCTACCCCGTTTACCCAGATCACAATGCCGTCATCGAATTTTGCCCTTATTTGAAACCCGGCATAAATAGCGGGGTTAGCGATACTAATTGTTTTTCTGAAATACAGGGTAGGATACCTGGCTCCTGCCGCACCACCACCGCCTGCCGTAGTATTCTCAGGTATAGCAGTATTTCTTACGGGTGGATTGGTACCAAACCCTAAAGCAGAATTTCCGGTAAGCCATCCTGGTTCAGCATAGGCAAGGTCTTTCCAGGCTACGGCATTGAGGTTGGTGCCTCCGCCTTTGTATTTCCATGCCGGTGCGCCGGCCAGGTTCTGGCCAAATGCGATCAATACATCATCGGCTGTTGCCTGCTGGCTGAATAAAAGGGATAGTAATATTATTAAGAAGGAGTAGCGGCTTCTCATGCTTATAGGTTTATTGGGTTGTTGCTTATTGTTGCACAATAATGTCATCTTACAATACGAATTTAAAACAGAATTATTGTAGAAAAACAGCTCAATTATTGTAGAAATCCGGCACACATTGCAAGGTAAAATCATTATCCCGTTCCTGGTGTTTTTTTGAACAAATACCCCCGAAAAAGGGGCAGATCGGGGGGTAATAAAGCCCAGGGAGCCCTTATGGCCGCAGGGCCGAAGGCTTATTTAACACAGTATCAGTAAGTGTTTTCAAAAAAACGATGATATCCTGCTGTTCGGCCCTGGTAAGATTGAGTTTTTCGAAGGGCAGGGTTTGGTTTGGGGGCGAAATATGTAATCCTTTGCCGCCACCGTTGTTGTAAAAATCCAGTACATCTTCCAGGGTTTTAAACACTCCGTTGTGCATATAGGGAGCCGTGAGGGATATATTGCGTAAGGTAGTTGTTTTAAAAGCATATTTATGAAGAGGCAACCCCGTTGTGAGAGATCGGCCTTCATCCTCATCAAGCCGGGCATTTGTTTTTATATTCTTGTCCGGAACCCCAATTACTTCGGTTTCATTGTAATAATACCTAGGCGGTTTGGCTCCGCTGAACAAAGGCATGAAGTGACAGGTTCCGCATTTTGCCTTTCCCATAAAAAGATTGAACCCATTGATTTCATTTTTATTCAGGCTGACCTTACCCCGCATGTGCCTGTCAAATTTTGAATCAAGGGCGATCAGCGTACGCTCGTAACAGGCAATGGCATTGCAGATGTTTTGTGCTGCGGCAGAATTATTTGTAGCAGGAAACGCATCAGCATACAATGTTTTATATTCTTTTTGTTCCAGTATCTTTTCGGCGGCTTTCTGTGCAGAGCCGTGCATTTCGTTTGCATTATTCAACACCTGCATCACCTGGTCTTCCAACGAGAAACTCCGGTTGTCTAAAAAAAGGTTTCGTTGCAGGGCAACATTCCAGAGTGTGGGCGCATTGCGTGGCAGTGATGAATGCCCGTCGATGGCAACACTGGTTGAAAGGCCGTCGGTAAATGCCTTTGCGGGATCGTGGCAGGTGGCACAACTCCGGTTATTGTCTTTTGAAAGTTGTTTATCGAAGAACAGTTTTTTGCCCAGTATTATTTTAGCTGGCGAAATGGTATTATCATCCAGGTATTTATTGGTATCAAAGATACCGGGGGCAAAAAGACCGTTGTTCTTTTTAATGGTGCTGTAAAACATGGGCGACCTGTTTTCGCCGAACCCTTTTGCTTTTTTATACTCACCTGTTATTTCCGTTATGGGATTTAGATACCCGGTAATAAACTGCATCCGGGGAAAAGAATTAAATCCTGTATTACGGTTCAAAAGATCCTGTGCAGCGGAAAGTAAGACCTGGAGCTGCTTACTACGGTTACCGATTGTGTGGGCTATTTCATCCTGGTATAGCAGCAGTATCTTTTGTAAACCGGCAATTGCGGCACCGCATTCGGGTAATCCATTTGCCGCTGTTTGAGAATCAAAACCGGTGAGGCCCAGGGCGGTAATGCGAAAGAGTTCTTCGGTAACAGCATCAAAGATCAATTCATCATTAAATGCATTGGATTCATTTGTCTGGTACATGAAATCCGTATCCGACAGCAGCTTTTCTATGGCAGCGGCTAAGGCTTCTTTATTGGTCTTATCATAATGCGGAAAAAGAAAACCTTCTATTACCTGCATTCCGGAAGGTTCCTGCTGACCCACATCGGGCTCGTCTTCTTCAAAGAAGGGAATGGCCGGGCCATTCAGTTCTGCCGCATAATAGTTAAAATAATATTCTATAATCACTTCTGCCTGTTTATACGAAAGCCGTGTTTTAATGAACTGTTGCTGCAGTGTTTCTTCTTCTCCCTTTTCCAGCAGGCGCTGTAACCGGATGATCTCATTTTTGAACTGTGTAGTTTGTTCCAGGTAAAACTTTTTTACTGATTCCGCCGGAGTGGCCCCGGGGCGGGCGAAGAAAGAGAATACAACGATGCAAAGCATAAGGCAGCCGGCAACAATGATCTTTCTGAACATCTTAAATGATTAGGATACTAAGCTAACTAAATTTAATAAAAAATGCTGCCCATAAAAAGGGGCAGCATTAACCATATAATTGTAAAAACGCTATTTTGCCAATATCAGTTTCTCTGATATCAGTTCGTTGTTAATGAGTACCTGCATCACGTACACTCCGGAACTGTACTTATCCAGGTTGCCAAGCTGTATCGTATTATTACCACGCAGTACTTTTTGCTTTTGCGACAACACGGTTTTACCCACATCACTTATCAGCCTTATTGTTATTTCCGCATCTCGTTCGGCTGCTAATGTGATCATCACATTATCCCTTGCGGGGTTTGGCATGATAGTGAGTAATGTTTTTGCCTGGCGTATGCGTATCACCAGTACATTACTGTATTGTATCTCACCTGCCTTGCCAATTACTTTAATGCGGTAATAGATGATCTCCCTGTTTACGTTGGAGATATCGTCTGTGAATGCAAAACCCTGCTGTTCGTTCAGTTTAACCAGGTCGGAAACCGTACCCGTTTTTGCATAGTTAACATTATCCGTACTTCGTTCCACTTCAAAGCGGTCAACTTCTTTAGTGGCAATCACTACCCAATTGAGTTTAACATTGGTTGATTGCAATACCCCGCTGAGCTGCAGGAACTGCACCGGAAGCACCGTACCTACATATCGCCAGTCACGGTCTGTCTGAAATACATACCTTCTCTGAACTGTTGTTCTTGAGCCGGGCGCCGGATCACCGGTAAAGGTTCCGCCTGTTCCCATGCGGTAAGAAGTTCCTTTGATATTAATAACAGAGTTCAATGAATCAAAACGGTTATCCAGGCCATCGGCATCTGTATCAAGACCGGTAAGTGTTACATTATCATCGGCCACTCCATTCAGGTTAAAGTCGTTACCCTCTACAATATCCAACTGGCCATCGCCATCAGTATCCAGGTCCCTGTAATCGGGTGTTCCATCTGCATCATGATCATAAACAAATATACCGGAGCCGCCAAAACCTACTATGTTATCATAGGTATTCACCAGGCCATCGCCATCGCCATCGGTAGTAACGGGTATGATATATCCTACTGTAGACATACCTTCTATATTATCCGGTATACCATCATCGTCGGAATCAATATCCAGGTAGTTCGGGTTTCCGGAACCATCTGTATTCGGCAGGTTCAGGGAAAGCAATGATGAAACGGCATTTGACCAGCCACTGGTTCCAAATACACCATCCACAATACCATTCAGGTTTGCGTCGGGCAGCCCGGCCTCTATTACGTCTACAATACCATCGCCGTCGCTGTCCATATCATATGCATCCGGGCGAAGGTCCCTGTCGAGGTTTTTATTCGGCCATGAGTCAGCCCTTCCATCGGCATTGCCGTCAACACCGGTCATTAATAAAGCGGTGCCATTTACATTGTTGTCACTTATTCCGTCGCTGTTCAGATCTGCGAACGTATCCAGGAAGCCATTGTTATTTGCGTCAGCTCCGTTTACTTCCACCACATCCGGTATGCCGTCATTATCGCTATCCAGGTCTAAATAGTTTGGAATACCATCGCCGTCGAAATCTATATTTCCCAGCCCGTTGCCGGAACCCTGAACACCGGTATTATTAGCGTCAACATTTTGAGAAAGACCATCATTATCGGTATCGGTATAGTTATCGATAACACCATTACCGTTTGTATCCACTCCATACGATTCAACTGCATCGGGTATACCATCGTTATCGCTGTCAAGGTCAAACTGGTTGGGGATGCCATCCATATCCTTATCAGAGATGTCGCTTACGCCATCGCCATTGGCATCTACAAAGCCTGGGAAACTGGTGTCGTAGAAGTTTGGAATACCATCATTGTCTGCATCAGCGCCCCAATCAAAATTATCATTTACACCGTCGAGGTTATTATCTACATAACCCGGGTAAGTAAGATCTTTCCAGTTTGGAATTCCATTACTGTTGGCATCCTGCAACGCAAGCGGGTTATTAAATTCAACATAATCGGGTATGCCGTCATTATCATCGTCAATATCCGGGCAACCGGTTATTATCACCGAAATCCGGGCTGTATCGGAACAGCCTGGCCCGCTTGTATAATAAGCATAGTAAACACCCGAAGTGGTTACCGGTGCATATTGATTATATACGTTGGCAGGTATGAACGGCATGGCCGAATAAAATGTATAACCGGCATACCGTGCATAAGGAAGCGTGACGGTGAATGTATTACATTGATTTACGAGCACCGTATCTTTTGGAACAAAGCATGGTCCCGACAGCGGATGAATAACCGGCCCCTGTGTGATACAGCCGGCTATATTTACACCACTGGAATCAAAAAGTATATTACCGGATAATTTACCGGCATAATTTATTCTTGCACTATTACGTAATGAACCAACGCAACTAACGATCTGGCAGGAAGATGCCGATGCCACCCTGAAATCAACATTACTGTTAACCCCCGGGCCCACTCTTCCGCCCGTTGCTGCGGTAGCACCTACACCAATGCGGAAAACGATCCTGTTATTGGCAAAATCATATTCTGCCTCATCGTCTCCTGCTGCATCGGTTTTAACTACACCACCTATCCTGATAGTGCCGGGAACGAATGCCGTTCCGGAGGGAAGGTTGTCAATTATAGTTGTATTTACACTCGAGTCGTTACCCTGGTTGGTATAATTAATATTATACTGCAACATATCACCCGGCAAAAATGCTCCGCCGTTTAGATCGGTAGCTGTTTTATCAAAAGCAAAAGTCGGGTTGTATTGAGATATAGACGTAGTTAACACATGCACAAAGTAGTTTTCATTGGGTGATGAAAAACGTACCGTGGCAGAGGTTTGATTATTTGATAGCTGCGCATTACCCACATTCGGCAGGTCAAATATGGGAGCATCATAACCCACCGTATTCTGGAATGCCGGGTTTCTTGTTGCCACAACAACTCCTTTATAGGATATTTTACTGTTCCACGCATCAGCTGCGCCATTGAGTGGTACGGTAACGGTTGCCAGGTCGTAAAATGAAGGAGCTCCGTTTTGCCTGAATGCAAAAGAATCAGAACTCGTCCTGTCACCGTCATACACCACAGCGCCCAGCTCGCAACTGACAGGGCCCGAAGGCGGTGTTAAAAACCCTGTTATGGGAACGTCCACTGCCGGATCACCCAGGTTAATGATCACCGCTCCGTCAAAAACGGTAAGGTTCCGGGGCTGAAAAGTCGGGTTGGAAAAAGCAATTACGATGGTCCATCCGGCACATGCATTGGCATGACCAATGGGCGCCACTACATCTGCTAAGGTATAAGTACCATTGGCATTTGATGCATTGACCAATGAGGTAATATCTGCAAAGCATAGGTAACCCGTGTGGTTAAACCCTGCGGTTGACCATGCAAGACTATGCCTGTTTGTTTGTGTAGAAGTTACGGTTTGATAAGTAGCGGCTCCCGGAATCTTTAATTTTACCGTATTGAAACCAGCCGTTACCCAGGTACTGTCTGTTCCGGAAATACCCTGGTCGGCCCCCCAATATAATCCTGCAAACATAACCTGTGAACAGGAAGGGATATTGAGATCGGCCGAGGAAGAATTTTTTGTTCCGGCATAGTCAATTCCCAATACCTGCATATCAAATGTCATGTCTACCGAGTTGAGTGCTCTCAAATGCACTTCAACCGCAATGGTATTGGCACCTGCCACAAAATTACTTGAGGGTAAAATAACAGAAACGGCTTCAGCAGCCCCGGGGGCAACGTTTGCCGATGCCAGTGTGCCGTAAGCGGGAACTCCGGCAGGCATATTATTCCTGTATCTTTCAACACCATTTATATAAACAACAATACCATCATCTCTTAATATGTTCAGTTGAATACTATCAAATGTTGTACTCAGTTCGGCTGCCGTAAAGTTCACCGTTCTTCTGAAATAGTAAGCTGTACGTTTGTTACCCGCTACGGGCGTACAAACCGGCATAAGACCGCTGGGTATACAGGTAGTTATAGAAGGCTGCGCCGGCGTTGCAAAACCATACTTTCCGGCACCGGCTACAGGTACAGCGCCAACGTTCCAGGTTCCCGGTAATACATAGGCCGGCTGTTTCCAATCAGTAAGAGCCGGATTATTTGCAGGGGCCGCATTTTGTGAATGATAATTCCACACACTTCCAAAAGCTACTTTAACCGTAGGGGCCGGGTTATCAATATCGATATTTATACCTCTTCCTAAATTGTTTCTTGATGTGCCTGCAGGTGGTGCTTCGCCGGTACCGGGGCTTCCTGCTCCAAGGCCCGAAGTAGATATGATGCTGTTTGATACATAAACAATATTACCTCTTACCGAAGGATTGTAATACTTCGGCGCAAAGGTGCGGAGTACCTGTGCCTGTGTAAGCAAGGCAACGGTTATTGTAAGCAGGACGAGGATTAGTTTTTTCATAAAAGAGATTGGTTGTTTTTAAAAACAGGCATTATTCTTTTATAAATTTTTGCGTTGTTTTCTGATTATCCTTGTCGGTAATCGTAATCAGGTATATTCCGCTTCCCAACGGAGCTGTATTTACCAGCACTATCTGGGCGCCTTTGCTCAGGCTGCGGGTTTCGTTCAATACGATCTTACCATTGATATCGGTTACCAGCAGTGTTGCCGGGCCTTCTGTATCTGAATAATACTGAATATTCAGTTTGCTTTGTGCAGGCTGCGGATACACATTTGAGATGCGGCTCTTTGTTGCAAGCTTCACCGTTTTAATATCGGAGTACCGGCAACCGCCATTTATATCGCATTGTTTAATGCGGTAATAAAGCATATCTGTATTGGGAAGGTTGTTATCCATTGTGCTGAACGTACGCATCGGGTTCGAGAAGATGTCTTCATCGTTCTTGTGTATCTCTTCAAAATCTGTCCCGTTTACCGATCTTTCCACGGTGAAATAATCGTGGTTGGTAATGTTGGCCACACTCCAGTTCACAGATACAGCACTGCCGGCTTGTACGGCATCAAACGACAGGAATGAAATAGGCAGTGTTGCTGTAGGCCCTAAGTTTTCGGTTCTTGCAATTACCAGCGTGGTATGTGTATTGAATACAACAGAAACACCGGCGGCATCTAACTGCGCCGCTGCATTTCCTGCGTTGGGATGCTGCAGGGAAATAAACATGAATCGTTTATCGGGAGTAAAACTGATACCCGTAGGCTCAGAACCTGCCGGTGTTTTACCAAATAAACGTACGGCAGGTGTAGCTGCTGTATGCGTTGGGCCTACCACCCAGATATTATTGTTTGCGCCATCTTGTAATACCCAGAGATTTCCTTCGCCGTCAAAAGCAAGATTATCATTGCCTATACCCCAGGCTGCATTGGATACGCCGGCTCCGGGATCCACATCATAGGTGGTATTTTCTACAAACACTTCCAGGTTACTTACGGTAGCGCCGTTATCGTTGAACCGGTAAATTCTGCCGGGTCCTTTTGCTGTAAAATATACTTTACCATCGGGGCCCACTTCCATATCCTCTACTCCGTTAAAGCTATATGCTGCCGGAGCGGCAGTGCTTAATGCTATTGTTGCATTTCTGTTTGCCTGCGTGGTATTGGCAATTGCCTTCCAGGTACCGGTGCCTAATGCTGCCGTAGTTACCAAAACATATAACTGGCCACTGCTGAAATTGCCTGGTGTATTTGCCACAAACTTGTAAACAAAACTATTGGCAGCGCCATTATCTGCGCCTGTATACAGTGTCGTATTATCGGGAGTAATAACCGTATTCTCTCTTGCCTGTCTTCCGATGGCCCATAATTTATCAACACCGGCATGTGTGGCATCGCTTTCCAATACGGTTCTGGTGGCTGGGTCTATTTCAATGATCCATCCATCATCATTATATCCATCGCCATTGGTATCGCCCTGCGCTACGTTTTCTTCAGATACCATAATCGTTCCATTGGGAGTAACGGTGCCCGAACAAAATCTTATTACCGGAGTTGTTCCAAAGGCAGCGGCCGGGAATGTTACATTACCGCTGTTAGACTTTACCCAGGTATGCGTGGGTACATTATAGGTAACGGTCATTACACATACGGCAGCCGGTGTACTTTCGCTGCTAATAGACAGGTAACCGTTGCGGCTGTTTCCGGCAATAGGAACATAGCCGGTAAAATCGAGGTCATTACCTAATGTTCCTCCGGCAGTAAGTGCATCGCCGGATTTTATGATCCGCTGAAACGTGTGTGTTGCGGGAATAACCAGTGACTGACTTTGTGCTCCGGGTGTAACCGAATTAAAAGTGCCAATGGTTTGTGATTTCGTTTCCCGGGACGATAGCAGGAAAAGTAAAAGGCACGCTGTTACAGCTGGGTAAAAGTTTTTCATTATCAGGATGAATTAAGGTAATCAGGTTTTTATAGACTATTTATTAGTTCTGTTTAGAAATAATTCTAGTAAAATGTAAACGGAATACGAGGATTGTGTAGATATTATTGCGCTGAACATTCGTTTTTTTTCTTATTGATGAATTTTTCGGAAAAACCCTTCGTATAAATACGATAAAATTGAAAAGAAAATCCGCTAAACGGGGTCATGTAAAAACCAACAGCGGCGCTGTTATAAAATGAGAAGGCAAGAGAAGGAATAAAAAGAATGGCGGGCAGGGGCGTGTATCTCCCGGTTGTATTGTATAATCAGTTTGCGGCTACCGGCTTAGCTGGCTTTTTATACATAAAAAAATACTGGATCGCTTCCAGTTCTTCAATGCTGATCTTATTTTCCTGCAGGGTATTGGTGTGGGGTTCATTCTTGATACGTATCGTATAGGCGTCAAGCTGTGCATTGGTGAAATCGGGCAGGTATATCTTACGCTTCTCTTTGGTATTATGGCATTTTGCACAATTGATATTATACAGTATCCTGCCTTTCTCTATTGTTTTTAGATTAGCTGTTTTTGCTTCTTCTGCAATATCGGAGGGAAAATCGTAGAATTCTATTTTGGCAGGCGTTACGCAGGCAGCAAACCACAAAGCAGTGATGACAATAAGAATAAAAGCAGTTGTACTTTTCATACCTGGTCTCTAATACTCACCTCCAACCTTGCGGTTGTTCAGTGATTTGTTCTTTGATGCAGGTAATTTTTCCGGCAACGGGTCAAAGGTAATTTTTTCATTCAATGATTTTATGAAAAGTACCAGGTTCTTTTTTTCAGAAGCAGTTAACCGAAGCGAATCGGATGCAAGGGTCTGGTTATCGGGTTTTAATTTTTTTCCTGCCCCGCCACCGGCGTCATAAAAATCCACTACCTGCTCCAGTGAAGTAAAAACACCATTATGCATATAGGGTTTTGTGTGTTCTGCATTTCGGACCGTTCCTGTTCTGAATGCACCGAGGGTTTCAAAAGCGGGGTTTATGCCGTACCTCCCTTTATCGGCACTCAACTTGCTAAACCCGGTATCAGCGGGCACTCCCAGCACTTCAAATTCGCTGCCGATATAGGGAGGTTTAACACCATTGAACTGGGGGATAAAATGACAGGTTCCGCATTGCGCCTTACTCATAAATATATTGAAGCCCTGCTTTACCGGGTTTTCGATATCCTTTTTCTCATTCATGGCTTCATCAAAAGCAGAATAGTAATTACTGAATTTGCTGTAATACATGGTAATAGCCGAAGTAATATGCTCCAGGGTGATCTCTGTTTCCTGTGGTGTGTATTTTAAAAAAGAACGGAATGCTTTTTTGTATTCAGCACAATCAAGTATTTTCTGTACCACTTCTTTTTCGCCACAACCCAGTTCCTGCGGATTGGTAATCACGTCTTTGGTCTGGTTTTGCAGGGAAATGTGTTTCCCATCCATCATCAGCAGGTGGTTATAGGTTGCGTTGATCAGCGAAGGACTGTTACGGGGAAGATTTGTTTGCCGGTCGTAGTGTAGGGATGTGGCCCTGGATGTGTCGGTGAAATATTCACCAGGCTTATGACACGAGTTACAACTCCGCTGGTTATTACCGGAAAGGATGGGGTCGAAGAAGAGGAGTTTACCTATGCGTTCTATCTCTTTCAGCGCCGCAGGATCATTCACCCGCCGGAAGATTCCTTTTGCGCTTTGACCAAAATAAAGGTCTTTACTGAAAATGGAAGTGCTGGCATTGTTCAATGAATAATCAACATAACTTTTTGTAAACACCCGGTATTGATTAATGAATTGCTGGTTTGCTCCAAACAGCGGGTTGATATAGTCCCGTATAAAAGTGAAATGGTCAAACTGGGTATGATCAAGGGGTTGGTTATTTACAAAATCAATGGCGCTGTTATAAAGAGACAGGTATTGTTCTGAAATGGGTGTTCCCGCAAATCCTTCGTTGAACCTGTGGTAGATCCGTTGCACATCTGTAAGCATGGAACGCAGTTCCGGAATGATCCGCTTTGAATCGGGGCATTCAAATCCTGTTGTATAAATGGCTGCCAGGTTAAGCAGGTAAAGCCGGTTGGCCAGGAAGAAATGGTGGTGGTTCTGCAACTGGCTGGTAATAGAATCGGCCTTATAGGTATTGGTAGCAGTAAGCGATGCTTCCACTAATTTCAGTAAACTGTCTTTTTGAGGATGCTCTTCATCAAGGTATAGCTCGGCCAGAGTTAACCCGGCGCCTTCCCGTTTATAGGGCTTTTCAAATTTCTCAAACACCTCCGTTTCCCATTCTACCGGCAAGGGGCCGTTGATGCGTTTATATACCACCGGCTCAAGGTATCTTAACCAGAAATCGATCCCTTTCAGGTTTGACCGGGCAATACCTATCTGTTCTTTTATTTTTTCAATACCGGCAGCAGCGCTGATGTCGGTATGCTGTATCAGGTCGAGCAGTGTTCTTTGATTATCATTCAATTCTTTCATTCCCTGTATATAGCCGGAAACATACAGCCTGGTTTCTTTTTGTTTTTTAAACGAAAAAGAACACAAGACTGTAATAAACAAGGCTACAATGACTATACAGGTTTTTTTCATTTTGGATATCTGTACGATCCTTTGATCCGGTTATCATTCCTGCCTGACCATGCAGGAAATGTCTTAAAAAAGCCCCTTCCTCAACGGAAGGGGCTACTATTGAACGAGGTTTGGTTCAATTTATTTTACCAAAACCAGCTTTTGTGTAACCACTTCGTCATTTACAAATACCTGCAGCGAATAAACAGCGTTGCTGAATCTGCTCAATCCTGTCAATTGCACGGTATTATTCCCTTTAGCTGCTTTTTGTGTTTTCACCAGTATGGTTTTTCCCAGGTCATCTATCAGCCTTATCACCACCTGTGATTCTTTTTCAGTAAAGAAAACCATCGACACATAATCTGTGGCGGGGTTAGGCATAACGCTTAACTGCGTACGGGTAACCTGTTTTTTTATAACCAGGATATTGCTGTATTGTATCTCACCGGCCTTGCCGATCACCTTAATACGATAGTAGATGATCTCTTTATTTACAGCAGCAATATTATCGTCGAATGCAAATCCCTGCTGTTGATTCAGCTTCACCGCATCCCATACGCTGCCTGTTTGGATATAGTTCACATTGTCGGTACTCCGTTCCACTTCAAAATGATCCACTTCTTTGGAAGCAATCACCATCCAGCTGAGTTTTACGGTGTTTGATTGCAATACTCCGTTAAGCTGCAGAAACTGAACCGGAAGTACGATACCAACAAAACGCCAGTCTCGGTTTGTTTGCGCCACTGTTTTACTCTGAACGGTACATCTTGAACCCGGAGTGGGATCACCGGCAAGGCTGCCGCCATTACCCATCATGTATGAGGTACCTTTGATATTGGTGACAAGATCAAGCGAATCAAACCTGTTATCCAAACCATCTCCATCTGCATCCAGGCCCGTAAGGGTTACCAGGTCATCCGAAATACCATTCAGGTTAAAGTCGTTCCCTTCTATAACGTCAGGCTGTCCATCGCCATCGGTATCAAGATCCCTGTAATCCGGTGTTCCATCACCATCATGATCGTAAACAAATATTCCGGAGCCGCCGAAGCCAATTACATTATCATAGGTATTCACCAATCCGTCGCCATCGGTATCGGTTGTGCCGGGCAGCAGGTATCCTGCGGTGGACATACCTTCTATATTATCCGGTATACCGTCATTATCCGAATCAATATCCAGGTAATTAGGATTTCCCGATCCATCAGTATTCGGCAGGTTTAATGCAGGTAATACTGAAACAGATGTTGACCAGCCATTGGCTGCTATCACCCCGTCCACAATACCATTGAGGTTTGCATCAGGTAATCCTGCTTCTATCACATCTACAATACCATCACCGTCACTGTCCATATCATACGCATTTGGCCGCAGGTCTCTGTCGAGATTCTTATTGGGCCATGTATCAGCCCTGCCGTCCGCATTTCCGTCGGCACCCGTTGTCAGCAATGCTGTTGCATTTATATATCCATCGTGCAAACCATCGTTGTTAACATCAACAAATCCATCGATGATGCCATTATTGTTTGCATCGGGACCAGTGGCTTCCACCACATCAGGAATACCGTCGTTATCACTATCCAGATCGATATAGTTTGATATACCATCGCCATCCAGATCCGGCCTTCCTAAACCAAGGCCTGAGTTGTATGCATTCAGGTTATTGGCATCTAACTGGTCGGTAAGGCCGTCTCCATCTGCATCAGTAAAATTATCTATCCTGCCGTCTCCGCCAGCATCAACACCATAGGCTTCCACCACATCGGGTATACCGTCGTTATCACTATCCAGGTCAAGCATATTTATTCTTCCGTCGCGGTCTGTATCAAAACGATCATCTACACCATCGCCGTTACTGTCCACTCTTCCGGGGAAGGTTGGATCCAGGTAATTAATAATGCCATCATTATCTGAATCACCATCTGCCTGGAAGTTATCGTTGATGTAATCATTATTAATGTCCACAAAACCGGCATAGGTTGGATCGTATGCGTTAATGATACCATTGCTGTTTGCATCCTGGAAGGCAGCAGCCATATTGCTTTCCACCCAATCAGGAATACCATCTTTGTCTTTATCAATATCGCAGGAAATATTTACGGTAACAGCCACACAGGTGGTGGAGTTACAATCGCCCTCTGCCCTTACATAATAGGTTGTTGTTACAGACGGCATAACAGCGATGGTGGTTCCGGTACCAACAAATGTAGAAGCACAACTTCCGCTGTACCATCTCCAGGTGGCATTGGTACCCAATGTTCCGCCAACAACTGATAAGTTCACTGATATGCCCGGGCAGATATTGTTTTTGTTTCTTGACGCCGAAGCGGGAGCAAGTGATGGAACAAGTCCGGCTAACCTGGCTCCCGGAGAAATGTATTGGCAGGTTATTATTCCGATATTACCCTGTGCTGCTACAATCACCCGGTAATACCTGCCGGTATCAACCGGATTAACAGGGTTAATAGTGTAGGTTGATAAAATAGCACCAATGATATTTGTCCATGGCCCGGTGCCTGGAGCAGGCGACCACTGCCATTGATAATCTTTAGGTCCGGGTATTATGGTGGCATCGGCCAGGTTTGCAGTAAATGTTACCGATGAACCCAGGCATGTTCCACCAGGATTATTTAAACTAACGGTTGGTACCGGATCGCAAATACCATATTGAATATCATCAATGGCCAGGTCGTTTCCACAACCACCGGGTCCGGCATTAACTAATTCGAGGATCACGTTGGTATAACCGTTTGGCATCACCCACTTCATCCCATGCTGCTGCCAGGTAGTTAGTTTAATGGTGTCGGTGGTATATTGTGTGATCACCAATCCTGTTATCAGATCCCTGATACGTACAAGTATTTGTGGATACCGGAAACCACCCAGTCCGTCACAAACTGTTTTGTATGCATTATTTCCAATAAATGCAGCCCAGAACGAAATAGAATATTGCTGCCCCGAACACGATACCGGAAGCGTATCACGGTACATAATGCTGGCAGAGGCATCTGCATTAATAACCAGCATCCGGCCATTTACTCCGCCGGTATGGTCTGTTAAACTTATCCAGTTTGATGCGTCGCCCAATGAAGCATTGTTAGTAACAGTAAACCTGTTTATTGGCAAAGGAGCCGCGGCAGTTCCGATATAGGTACTGCTTGCCGATGGCACAGCGGCAGAAGGAGGAATGGTATTGAATAAACCGGCACCATTTCCAAAATCCTGGTTATACAAAGTTGTATCAAAGGTTGCACAAGGCGGAGTAATGGGTGTAAGGATAATTACAAAAGGAGTTGGCTGACCCTCGCCCAGGTCATCGGTCTTATCATTCTGGTTAAGATCGGGATTAGAACCATTGGTTGATGAATCTCTTAATGCCACTCCTTTAAAACCGGTAGCGGTGGCTATAGCACTGTTATTATATACCACTCCGCTCAGGATGTTTGATAACCTGCAACTGATGCGGATGGTAAAATTATTATTGGCTACCGGGTAACAGGGAAGCCCCTGACCTGCAACCAATAAGTTTATGTTGCTGGTTCCATTGTAACCCGGGTTAAGTACAACTCCTGCCGGATTGCTGGTAAGAGCAGCCGTTACATTCGACACATTTGCCACACCATTGATTGATTTCAGATCATCTGTTACCTGTACGTTTGTTAAGGGTACATTGCCATAGTTACGGGTATATACATCGTACACCACATCGTACTGCCCCGGCGTACCGGTAGATGTAACAGATATCAGTTTTTTTGAAGGGCCGATACCTGAATTTATCTGGGTCATATCCGTAGCATAAATTCCTTTACTGGCTGCATAGGTATAAGTAATACTGGCCGTATCGCCCGTTACCGGGTCAACTCTTTTAAATATACAACCTGTACCCGGGCTATACGACGCAATAAGATCGCCGCTGCCAAAAGCCAAACCGGGCAAGCCTGTTTTACCGGCAGGCAACCGTACGGTATCTATATAAGTACATTTTATGTGTTTGGTGGGTCCTCCCGCACTTCCATAGTCGGGTGTAAATAGTTTATTGTTGAATATAAAATACATCTGTCCGCTGGGAGTAAGTGTAATATCACCTGTTCCCACATTCCAGAGTTTTGCACCACCTGTAATATCCAGTGTATCGGGAATACCAACAGCACCAGTGGTAAAATTTACCTGGCGTAACATAGCTTTAAAAGGTGCCGGGCCAATGAATTCCAGCTGCCAGGCGGTGCCATTCGCATCAAACGTGATACCGCCGATATCGGTAGGAAAAGTGCGGAAGGTATCTAACCCGGGCGCTGCAGGCATCGGGCAGGTTGTTGGACTCCATCTCCATATATAAGATTTATAAGGAGCCGCAACATTATAATCCGTCCACACATAGTATATCAGCTGGTCGGCCGGGTTAAACGCAATACTGGCATTGAAGATCACAAACGGTTTGTTTGCTGCCGTATATCCCGAAAGCGGGGCAAAGTTTGTACGCAATACCGGCCGGCATGCTGTAATGGGTGTTAATGAATTACTGAGGTTGGGCGACAGGTAATTAAGATAATATAAAGAGTCGACTCCTCCGGCTGCTGAACAGTTATTTCGTCCTATTCCAAGTGGATTACTGTAAGTGGCAGGTTGTGCTTTGGCAAATTGAACAAAACACATTAATGTAATGACTGAGAATAAAATTTTTCTCATGGTTTTCATATTTAAGGATATTGGCGAGATCAAACATCATATCATCATCGGGCAATAATAAACTTACCTGCAGCAAATATTTGGCCGTTCTGCAATGTCTGGACAAAATAAACGCCGTTTGGTAAATTACTTATGTCGTAATGTATGAAGTTGTTATTTGTTGCTGATTCTATCACTACTTTTCCATCAGGGTTTATCACACGTATAATTACTTTTTCTCTCCCCGAAGTATTGGTAAAGTTTACATTTATCACATCCGATGCCGGGTTAGGCGATATGGTGATCGTATTCTTTATTGTTTCCTGAACTTTTACAATTGCCGAATAGTATACGTTTGCGGCTGTATATATCTTAGCCTGGTAAAAAGTAACGCCTGCATAAGGCAACACATCGGTGAACTGATAATTGCTTTGCTGATTATTAATATTGTTCATCAGCCCTGCTTCACTAAAACCAGTTCCATTATCACTCTTCAGCAATACTACTTTATTGATGGGTTCATTTGCATTCAACACCAGGTTCAGCTGGTTACCAAAAGTTGTTTTGGTTGCCGAAAAATTTAAAACAGTTGCGCTTAATGGGGTTCCTACTGGAGTAAGTGTTCCAACTGCCATGGTTTTATTATCGGGGTCAACAGTTACAGTAGCCGGAACAAATGAAAGATTATACGTAATAAAATCCTGGCCAAGCGTTCCTATTCCCTCACCAATTCCGGCGTATGCCAATTGAGTAGCAGAATGATGGTAAATGACAACACTGGTATCAACCGTACCGCCCGAGTTGGCGATCTTAATAACAACCGGCATCGGCATAAAGGGGTTGCCCGATGGGGTTCTTGTTTGCGTTAACCTTAGCTGGATCGATTTTCCGGAAATATAATAGTTGCCGGTATAATCAGTACGTCCTGTACCATTAACCCATGCATTGAAAAAAGGTGTAAGATCAACCCCCAGCATCTGGTTCTCCATATTCCGCTGGAGGTCGGCTGTTGTAGCAGATTTATAGGCCAGCAACGGATCATTTAAATAATCCCTGCATCCCTGGAAGAATTTTGCATCGCCCAGCATGGCCCGTAACATAGAAACGATCATAGCGCCACGTTGGTAAATTGCATTGTCGTTATTGGTTGTCCAGATGGTATTTGAGTTAAGTATACTTGCCGCACTTAATAGAACAGGTGTTGTATTGGTGGCTCGGGCGGTGCTTTTTATTCCGGAAAGATGAGACGCTGCTGTAACGCCAATAGCGGGTATTAATTCTGCAGCCAGGGCTTCCGAATATTTGGCAAAGCCTTCTGCCAGCCATAAATGACTCCAGGTACTGAATGTAACTTTATCCCCGAACCACTGGTGGGCCAGCTCGTGAGCGATCACCGACCAGCTTGCCATACTGCCGCCACTCATGCCTGAAAAGGTCTGGTGCTCTATACCCCCACCCCAGTTATGCTGGTAGTATCCGTGTTTTTCATCGGCAAAAGGATAGGGCCCGTATTTATTACTGAATTCCACCAGTTCTAACCTTGAAACATCCATTTTGGAAATTGCATTGGTAAGGGTTGATCCTGTCATGTTTGGATAGGTATAGTACACAACCGGTACATCCTTACCGGCAATATTAACCGTTCCCCGGTGCTGGCGATTGTATTTTGCAATACCCAGGCCTACCAGGTAAGTGGCGATAGGGTACCGGTGTTTGTATTTAAATGTGCGGTTGGCACCATTGATGGCAGAGTCAACCAGTTTTCCATTTGCCGCTACCCAATACGTGTTGGGTACGGTTACATTGATGTCCATTGAATCAGCTTTATCCTGCATATCTGCCTTGCAGGGCCACCAATCCCTGTCTTCGTAAGATTCCGAAAGAGTATATATATACCAGTTGCCCGAACCTGTCGGCAATTCTCCCCGCTGAAATCCTTCTTCTTGCCCGTAAACAGCCGGGGGTGTTCCGGAATAAGCAATGCTCACCGAATCAAGTGTGCCGATGCTGGTAATGGTAGAAGGGAGGTTTACCGTAAGTGTATCCACCGCCCCGCTTGCCGGAAAAGATTTTGTACAGTTTGTTCCGTGATAGGTTACAATAAGTGATCCGTTATTAAAAGAGCTTTTATTCAGATCAAACGTAATTACAGAAACATTGGCTGTGGTGGTTTTAAAATAAGTGGTAACGGTTCCTGCAATGTTTTTCGATATACTTGGATCAATGGTCCAGTCGCAGCGATAATAAACAACATCAATATTAGCACCCGTACCGCTATGGCCGGTTGAATTGAGTGCAACAGGGGAATTAAAATGCTGTGCAAAGACAGAATGTCCTGCAAATAACAAAAAGGCAGTAAAAAGGTAGAACTTGTTTCTCATTTCGAATTTTGGATTTGCTGATTTTATAGGTAATATCTTCTTACTCAGAACGGGAAACCAGAATCTATAATTGCATTGCAATGTTAAATTTTGTAATTTTTTTTCTACAAGTTATTGAAAAATCACTACTGTTCTTTACCTGGTGTTTTTACCAGCAGTTTTTCAGTGGTTTTCAGGTAGTTTTCTTTTTATTAACTACATTTTTTACTTCCCGATCTACAACTTTATGTATCATATGAACAAAAATAATCAACACTCCGCCCTGGAGAAAGCTGTACATGTATGTAAAAATTTTACTACAATATTTTTTTGCGATTAACCGTTTGTACCTGTGATAGAGAAAATCCAAATTCGCATGAAACAACTCTGCCTCCTGGCGGCGATCATTTGCCTTACCAAATTTTCATTTGCTCAACTTACTGTTACCACCAATCCTTCCAGCGCCAGCATTTGCGCAGGAAACGCTGTAAGCATTACAGCATCGGCAACCCCGGTTGGTTATACAGTTGCAGGCATAACAAACAATCCGTATGATCCTACTTTTTTTGCAACCGACATCCTGGTAGATCAGCTGAACAGTATTGTTGTTCCGGTGAGTTCAGGTACGCTGGATGACGGACGCTGGGATAATATTACCCTGCCTTTTACCTTTCGGTTTTATGGCAACAATTTCAATGCGGTAAACATCAGCACCAACGGATGGATAGGAATGGGCAGCAGCAATACCACTACAACCGGTCTTGGCGTATCACTACCTAATGCCGCCGCTCCAAATAATGTGATACATGCCATCACCACCGACTTAACTTTTGCAGGTGCAACAAATGCTGCCGTACTGCAATACTTCACAGTTGGTTCAAGTCCTAACAGGAGATTTGTTGTGGATTACAGTAATATAAAATTCTTCAGCGGTACGGCTACGGCCAATGTACAGGTGATCTTATACGAAACAACGAATGTGATCGAGATACATACTACCAATTGTACCAACACGGCAGCCGCCAAAGCACAGGGTATTGAAAACAGTACCGGAACCATTGCATCGGTTGCCACCGGCAGGAATAATACAACCACCTGGAGCGGTATGCCGAATGCCTATCGCTTTACACCCGATAATGTAACGTTTACCTGGTCTCCGGCTACCGGTTTGAATACCACTTCAGGCGCAACAGTTGTAGCAACTCCTGCAACAACTACTACCTATACAGTTAATGCATTAAACCCATCCAATGGATTTACGGGCAATACTACCGTAACAGTTACAGTAGATCCTGCCTCTTATATATTAGCTGCAACAGCGGGCGGTCCATCCATTTGTCAGAATATAAGTGTTTCTCCATCCGGCACCAGTTACCGCGATGGTAATTGTAATATTATTGCAACCATCACACCGGCGGGCGGATCTCCTGTATCCAATTCAATTTTCACCTGTGTGAAAGTGGATACAGGCGCCAACAAAATGGGAACATCTGCATTGTACCTGGCAAGAAAGTATGATATTGAGCCATTGCTTAATCCGTATCCTGCCATATCAACCGCTAACATCACTTTATATTATAAGCAGAGTGAGTTCAATAACTATAATACAAAAGCAGCCGACAGCGGATTCAAATTATTACCAACAGGCCCGGCCGATGCTACCGGCATCAGTAATCTGTTACTAAGACAGTTTCATGGCACGGGTACAAACCCAACCAATTATACCGGTCCGTCGCAAGACTTTACTACCGCTACCAGTGGCTTTACCGTAACCTGGAATGCAACCCGTAGCTGGTGGGAAGTGCTGGTACCCGTTACCAGCTTCTCTGGTTTTTATATTACCAGCGCCCCGGTTGCTGTATTACCCATTACTATGGAATACTTTAAGGGAGTGCAGCAGAATGGAAAACATGTACTCAGCTGGAAAGCCACCTGTACATCATCCAGTGTGATTTTTGAAATACAAAGAAGCACAGACGGGCAAAATTTTACAACTATAAACAGCATTGCTGCCAGCCAGGCAAGATGCAGTGAACCTTTCGGCTATACCGATGATAAACCTGCAAACGGCATCAACTACTATCGTATAAAAATGATCGATGTAGACGGTAAAGCAACCTACAGCAGCATCATTTCACTGGTGTTTAAAATAAAAGGAGCTGATGTACTGGGTATTTCGCCCAACCCTGCCGGCAATATAAATGCAGTATTAAAACTGAATGCATTTGAAAAAACACAATCCAATATCATCATTACCGATTTTACAGGCAGGGTGTTGCGGACACAACCAGCGCAACTGGTACCCGGCATCAACCAGGTTACTATCAATACGCTTTCACTGGTAAGCGGCATTTATCATGTAACAGTATTTACAGCAGGCGAGCCTGCTAAAACAGTGCGACTGGTAAAACAATAGTTTACTAACCCCCAACTATAAGCACGGGGCTGCCATGTGGCAGCCCTTATTGTTTTGCGACAGTGTATCAATTTGAAATCAAATTCAAGTGAAATGTCAGCCTGAGCTTGTCGAAGGCGGTTTAGGATGAATTAATTCTTATGGCTTCGACAAGCTCAGCCTGACAACTTTTCAAACTGATGCACTCCCTGTTTTGCAATATCACCGGCCAATCCCTCAATAAATTGTATTTTTACCCTTTAACAGATAAACACATGAGTGCCATTACAGAACACAAACCCGTTATCGGGTTTACCTGCGGAGACCTGAACGGGATTGGAATTGAATTACTGATAAAAACCCTGGGCGATAACCGCATTCTGGATATCTGTACCCCCGTGATCTTTGCCAATAACAAAGTGCTGAACTTTTACCGAAAGGGTCTTCCCGGTTATAATATGAACTTCGTGAGCATGAAAGAACCGGGCCGTGTTAACCACAAACAACTTAACCTGTATCATTGCTGGGAAGATGAAGTGAATATCAATCCAGGTATCTTAAACGACATTGGCGGGCAATATGCCGTAAAAAGTTTAACAGCAGCAGCACAGGCTTTAAAAGAGAATAAGATCGATGGACTGGTAACAGCGCCCATTCATAAGAACAATACCCAATCGCAGCAGTTTAATTTTACCGGGCACACTCCTTACCTGAAAAACCTGTTCGGCACGGCCGATGTGGCCATGATGATGATTGCCGAGAACATGCGGGTGGCTTTGCTTACCGAGCATGTACCGGTAAAAGAAGTGGCGCAGCACATTAGTAAAGAAAGCATCATGAGCAAACTTCAGGTGATCAACAATTCACTGAAACGTGATTTTAATATCAATAAACCCCGTATTGCAGTACTGGGTTTAAATCCGCATGCCGGCGATGAAGGCCTTATCGGTAAGGAAGAAGAAGAGATCATTAAACCGGCCATTAAAGAAGCAAAGCACCGGGATATTTTTTGTTTTGGCCCTTACTCTGCCGATGCTTTTTTTGCACGCGGGCAGCATGAAAAATTTGATGCGGTACTTGCCATGTATCACGACCAGGGTCTGATCCCTTTCAAGTCGATGGCCATTGGCGAAGGAGTGAATTATACAGCCGGATTACCGGGCGTAAGAACATCACCCGATCATGGCGTGGCCTTTGATATTGCCGGCCAGGGCAAGGCCGATGAGTCATCATTCAGGGAAGCCATCTATAAATGCATTGATATCATTAACGGACGGAGGGAATACGATGACCAGCATAAAAATCCATTAAAGAAAATGAGTTCGGTGGTAATTGCCAATGCGGTGGATGAGAAGATCAGCGATATGCCGGAATAATGCAGCCTCTCATCACTTAAATACATCATCCGCCAATCCTTTATTAATGTTGTAAGAACTGATGGTTATCTCTGCCCGCCCTTTCTTATTTTTTGTTTTATCAGCCTCCTGCCTTGCTGCAGTGCCGTCATCAAAATCAAAGGTCATTCCTTTAGGTAATTTATACTCTTTGGTATTGAAGGAAAAAATGATCTTATCGGGCAATCCAAAAGAAACATATTTACCATAGCTCATCTCCAGTTCGTAGCTCCCGTTATCCCGGGTAGTGGTTCTTGATCTGAGGATAACCTGGCGTACTTCATCAATATACAAGGTGGATAACACCACATCGGCATTTTCATCTGACGGCAATAATTTCACCACTCTTACCCGCATACCGCCTACTTTATCAACTCCTGCATCCAGCGCTGTATATGATCCGCTGCTGAGTACATTATTAAGGTTGATGCTCACCGTTCCTTTCGGCACAAATGAAATGCCTTTCTCATTTTTTATTTTAAGCTGGTTGGGCCTTTTAAAATAGATGACCACATTTGCCAGCGGTACTTTTAAAAAACTCACATTGGTTTTCATTTTACCAACTGCGGTATAATCTTTCACCTGTTCAATCTTTGCTTTCACTTTTTCCACCAATTGGTTAACATCCTGTGCATTAATGAGCATAGGGGTAAACAGGCACAACATTAATATGGTAAGGAGCAGTCTTTTCATATCACGACAGTATATCTTTTTTTCTGAACACAATTACAGATGCCGTAACAAATACAACCGTGTATGTTATTATCACGCCGATGCTTTTTAAAATGGCCGGCATATTCTCCACCGATCCCCGGATGGTTTGCCCATCACCATCTACTCCAATATAAAAAAATCCCTTCCAGCCCAGCATGTACGTGGTGAACAGGTATGGCCGCAGGTATTTATCATACAGGGGTATCTGCATTTCGCTGATGAGGGTACACACAATAATGATACAAACCGTGCCCACAATGGGACCAATTGAATTATCGGATAGAACAGAAAGCAGGAGTGACAGCGATGCCACCAATATCAACGCCAGCGCTGCAAAACCAAAGGCAGCAAAGTATCGCCACAACACATCCACTTTTTCAATCTGGTGCATTTCCATTGATTTGGCCACCACCACATCGCCGGTGCCAAACAAAATAATACTTAAAACCAGGGCAAACAATGCCATCCAGGCAAGTAATGCAATAACATAGGTTACCGCAGCAAAGAATTTTGCCAATACCAATTGGGTACGGCTGATGGGTTTGGAAACCAGTAAACGAAGGGTTCCCATATTGGCTTCGCCGGAAACAATATCTCCTGCAACCAACGCCACCAGTATGGGAACATGAATGAGCAACAGGTTGAGCACGAGAAAACATATCCAGTAACCATTATTGATCTTGTCGTACGGTATCTCAAAGGAATCATCCAGGAAACCCAGCCCAAACTGAAGATAATCTTTCCCATTTGCTAGAAGGGCCAGTTGTATCAGTAAAATAAAGGCGGCGATGGCGCCAAAAGCAATATAGGTTCTTGGCTTCCTGAATATTTTATACAGTTCAATCTGCAAAAGCTTCCACATGGCCGGATTGGGTTGTAAGTGATAAAAAATAATCTTCCAGCGAATGGGTGGGATTTACAGAAAGTAATTTTATTTCCATACCAACCAGGTCTGCTATAAGACCAGGCACTTCTTCTGTATTCATTTTAAGCTGGATGCTTTTTGTGCCGGGCAGTAACAGGCCATTCCATTTTGAATGTTCCAGCTTTTTCCGGGCATCTTCATTATGGGTGGTTTCAACCTGCACCAAAGTCTTCGATGGGTCTAACAATTCTGCCACATTTCCTTCCACCATTTTTTTCCCATTATGAATGATGAGCATGCGGCTGGCTATTAATTCCACTTCGCTAAGCAGGTGAGAAGAAACCAGGATGGTCTTACCCATTCCCCTGCTCAGGCGTAATACCAGGTTGCGCATATCGGCTATTCCCTGCGGATCCAATCCATTGGTTGGTTCATCAAGTAAAATAAGTTTTGGATCATGCACCAGGGCAACGGCAATGCCCAATCGTTGCTTCATTCCCTGGCTGAATGTTTTCACTTTGCTGAAAGCCCTGTCTTCCAACCCTACTACTTTCAGTTGGTTTAATAATAAATTTCTTGCTGGATCTATCCCGCTCATTTTTGCAAACAGCGCCAGGTTATCGTAAGCAGAAAGATATTTATACAGATCGGGCTTTTCTATTACCGCCCCCACCTGCCTGAGAATTTGGGTGCGGTGAGTGAACAGGTCTTTCCCGAAAATACGGATTGAACCCGTGGTTGGTTTAACCAGCGTAAGCAACATGCGTATGGTGGTGGATTTGCCGGCACCGTTCTGCCCTAAAAAACCATAAACGTCGCCTTCATGAACGGTAAAGGAGAGATCGTTTACTGCATTGATTTCTTTAAATCGTTTGGAGAGATTGTGTACGTCTATGATCGCTGACATATCTTGCTATATTGTCAAAGGTAAAACAGATAAGCAAGTAAAAAGTTTGAATGATCTTATTTATATTAAAAGTACAGGGGTACCCGTTTCAGAAAATTTACCCGCCCGGGTTCATGTAGGTCTGCAGGGCATTTACATATGTCTCAAAAGCTTCGATCCCTTTTCGGGTGATCTTACAGATGGTTTGCGGGTAGTTATTGCTGAACTGTTTGATAACCTCAATATACCCGGCATCTTTTAGTTTGTTTATCTGCACACTCAGGTTACCGGCTGTTGAGTTAGTCTTCTCTTTTAAGAACGTAAACTCGGCTTCCCGTACGCTGATGAGCAGGCTTACCACGGCAAGCCTCAGTTGAGAATGTAATATGGGATCGAGTTCTTTAAATTCCATGACCAGGAGCCGGGTTATTTTTTAGTGTTTTCATTTGTTTTTTTATACTCAGCCCAAAGGATCAGGCCGGGTATGATATAGCCAATCAGTACAGCGCCTGCCATAATAAGCATATCGTATTTAAATTCCTTGTTCTTGAAAATGGCGACGGCTCCTATCCAGTTAACAACTGCGCCTATGATCAGGGCTTTTGATTTAACAGCACCTCCTTTTATAAGCATTAAAAAAGCGAAAGCCATCAGCATAAAGCCAAAGCCTTCGTTGGGGCTTACGGAAATATTGATAGCGAGGATAATAACAAAAACGCAGACAAAGAATCCGATGTCCACCATCTGCATCAGTTCATCTACATAGGTCTTTACTTTTTTTCGTTTGGGCTTCAATGCATCATAGGCAAGAAGAACAATGGTTACTGCACCAAAAATATTCCAGCCAAGAAAAAGATGCGCTGAGCCAAGGTTGATAAAGAAAAAGGTTGATACCGATGCAAGGATCAGCATGGTACCCCACAGCAGCCAGCTAAGTCCGTTATCGGTTAAGTTGGTTTTCGCCTGGTTGATCATCTGCTGAATGATCTCCAGGCTTTTTTCACCAGAAAGTTGCTGATCGTTTGCCATGATATTAAAGATTGGGTGATGGTTTGTTTTGTTGATTGTACTTTTTGCGGAGCAGGTAGCCGGGTACTATCCAGGCAATAAGTACTGCCAATGCCAGGAGGATCAAATAATAAACCGGTGCTACAAATGTGGATGCAATTGCCAATAGCCAACAGGCGATGCCTCCTAATTTCAGCGGTGTAAACCGCATAACAAAGCCAGATAGAAATGTGGGGATGCCATAAAACAACAATACCAGCGAGTTCATGTATATCCATAAATTAAAACGCCCGATAACGATGGCGAGCACCAGCATGCAAATCCCAAAGCAAACCCAGATGGCATCGATTATGCCATCACTGTATGTTTTCACTTTTTCTTTTCTCTTTGCTTTTACGAGGTAAATGATCTGAAAGATCACTACGGCCCAGGTAATTGTCCAAACCCATTCGGGGTGTTTAAACAGGTTTAGTTTAACTGCCGAAAAATGAAAAAGCGAACATGCAAATATTGCCCAACCCCATAATAAATATAAAAATCCGTTCTCAGTAAACCGGTTCTTTGCCTGGTTAATCATATTGTCAATTAACAGCAGGCTGTCTTTGGGCGAAAAATTTTCTGGTTGCATATACAGGAGTTTGGTTAAATACCGGGTTGGCCATCGCCAACCCGGTATCTGTTTTATTTACATTCACTCAATAGTTTTTCCACCCGTTGTTTACCCCAGTTGGGATGAATATCGCTGGCCGGTTTAAAATTATTGAACTTATCCAAAGAAGATTGCAGCATGGGTTTTGCGGTAACGCAACCGCCGCCAAATTGTTCCGGGGTGTATTTTAATCCCTGGCCTTTTAAATACTCGGGTCTTGGGTTCGATGGGTCCTGTTGCATGGCGTCTTCCAGGTGAGCCGTGATCTCGGCGCCGTATTCCATATAACGCTGCATTGGGTTTACCATCATGTGGCTGCTGGCGATCATGCTTTTCAGGCAACTGATCTCAGAATTTTTGGGCTGCAGCGAATCCGCTTTGTCAATAAGCGCTGTTGCTTTATCGGCAATGGCATCGATCTTTGATTTGTCCTGTTCCATATACGTATAGTTAACCTGGCACAGGGCAGCATAATAATAAGCCAGCCATTGATTTTTTTCTGCCGTGGCAATACGTTCAAAGTTGTTGGCCAGCGATAAAAGATTTGCCGGGTTCCTAAAGCTGGTATCTATTGCGGCGATATTGCTTTTCATAGCGGCCATATAACGGTCGCTTTGTGCAAATACATTTGCTGTCGTAAACATAACAGCGATAATAAGCATGAATTTTTTCATGAGTGATTGTTTTAGTAGTTTATTTTCTGTTTTTTAATTTCTCGTATTCTTTTTCCACGGAGTTAGCCCGGGGAAAAATATAGGCGCCGGCAAAATGAAAGGCCAGTCCGATGCCCCAGCCAAGTGTTGACCACAGTGGCCAGGGAAAATGGTTCCAGCCATAATCATCAAAATCCACGTGATGACGGTTTGCCGACAAAAACCATATTCCCCATAAAAACCCGTTTATTATTACATAAGTAATTGCATGGGTTTTGAAACTGGCCCTTTTTTGAGCGATCTCCCACAGGATGGGGTCTTTACCTTCGGGAGCTTGTTTGTAATGTGACATAGTTGAATGTTTAGCCTCACCCCAACCCCTCTCCAAAGGAGAGGGAACTGGAAGATATCAGCGATGATCAATTTTATTTTACTAAAAGAACTATAAATTTTATTCTGCCTTTGTTTTTTTCCCCTTTTGAATCTCTCTGAAAGAGAACAAATGAAATCCATTAAGATCGGGCCTAAAGATTGTTATTGATGGCATCCTGGGTCCGGTCTATTCCAAAGCTTAAGAAGCAACCTATAAAGATGAATCGCCTGGATGGCGGTGTTACCGGCACTTTGCGGTTTCCGTCGTTACTGTAATTATAATTGAACACCTGGTTTTGTCCCAGCACATTATTGATACCCAGCACCCATACAGCAAAAACCTTCGGATTTGTTTTACCCAGGTTTGGCAGGTAGTTAATGCTAAAGCTCATGCTGTTGTAATTAATGGTTTTGCCGGCATCGCTGATCACGTATTTGCTCAGTACATTATCGTATGCAATGCGGTAATAAGGACGGCCGCTGGCAAAATTGTAGCTGAGATTAAAGCCGGTTTTCCATGGCAATACAAATTTCTTTACCACCAGTGCCGCTGTATGATTTGCTGCAAAGGAGGGGGTGATGGCATACGGATAATTCAGAAAATCACGCTTTGTATCCAGGTACGAATAAGATATCCAGTAGTCAACATTCTTAAAGGTCTTCTTATCTCTCCAAAACAACTCCACTCCTTTTGCATCGCCAAAGCCGTTGTTGTTGGCAGCCGTTTCTCTTCCGGTTATATTAACAGAGGTTTTATACAGGTCGCTGTATTTTTTGTAGAATGCTTCTATTCGGAAAGTTCGCTTGCTGCTCAGTTTCTGGTATTGCAGTATATAGTGTGCGGCTCTTGAATAATCAAGACTTGCTGCGGCGGGAAGATATTTCCTTTCGGGGTTCTGGTAAAAGAGGCCATAAGCGAAGGACGCCTGGCTGTTATCAGCGAATTTATAGGCCACCGAAACCCGGGGAGCAATATTCCACTTGCTGATCAGGTTGGAATGCTCGAGCCTGCTTCCCAGCTTGGCGGCCAGGCTGTTGGTGATATAGATGTCAGTTTCAGCAAACACCGATACCAGGTTATCATTCACCGTTCCCGGAAACCGGGTACCATCGTATAAAATATAAGTTGATTTTTCTTCGCTATAAAAATAATCGCTGCCAAAGCGAACAATGTTCAATCCCTTTAGCTTTTTTTCCAGCACCAACCTGGCCTGTGCATATTGTGCCCGGTTTTGCAGGCTGAAGTTCTTGAATGCATAAAATGAAGGGTTGGTAATTACCTGCTTCTGGTTATTGGCATCGTCTAATTCATTTTCGATATTATCTTTATTGGTGCTGTAGCTGATACCGGCATTGATACGCCAGCCATTACCCAGGTTATCTTTCCAGTTAATGTTCTGGTAGGTATTCAGGTTATCGATAGCAAAAGCATTTTTTAACGGCAAGGAGTCAATGTCGGGATTTCTGAAACCAGTTTTGTTGGCGCTGATATAACCATAGTATTTTATAAAGCCGCCTGTTTTTGTCTTTATCCGGAAGTTGGCATCGCCCTGGTGATAAACTGGTATCTGAAAAAAATCCTGTTTTTGTTTATTGATAGCAAAACCCAGTAACAGGTTTGTATAATTATACGATACTCCCCAGGACGATTTCTTATCCTTTGCCAAATGCTGAATACCGCCTCCCAGGCCAATAACAGAAATGGCAAGGTCTGCTTCTGTTCTTTCAGGCAGGTCTTTGCTTTCCAGGATCAGCGCAGATGAAAGTGCCTGGCCGTATAAAGCTGAATACCCGCCGGAGCTGAAAATAGTTCCCTTAAAAAGAAATGGATTGAACCGCCCTCTTGTAGCTATACCCGGCGTGCTGCTGTAAAAGAAATTATTCACCAGGTTTCCATCCATATATATTTTACTTTCAGTTGCCGAACCTCCTCTTACAAACAAACCTTCACTTTCTCCAACCTGTTGTGTACCTGGCAGTGTTTTAAAAGCACTCGTAACATCACCGTTGGCACTGGGGGTGGTAACAATATCAATGGCATTTAAAACAGCTCCTTTATTTTTATCGCTGGCAACAAATGCGCCTGCAGATATTACAACTGCTTTCAATTCGGTCACCAGCTCTTTAAGGGTAATATTAAGCCTGAGGGAATTTGAACTGAGAATGACCTCCTGCTCAAAGGGCTTAAACCCGATGATGGATGCTTCCAAAACCTGCTTTCCTTTTTCAGTAGTGGTAAAAGAATAATTTCCCAATGAATCGGTTGTAGAACCGTCATAAGTATTCTTTAAAGTAATGCTTACCCCTGCCAATGGCTTTCCCTTTGTATCGGAAATTTTTCCCGTTACACTGGTTTGCGCTTTTGCCTGCAAACCCGTAACTAAAAGCAGTAAACAAATAACCTTTTTCATCACTCTAATTTTTACACAAACGTAAAGTAGTTTATTTTATAAACCAAATGTTTCAGAAAATAAATTTTTTAAGTTCGCTTGTGAGTTACAATACCTGAAATTAATATAAGGCAGTAAAGTATTTATTATCAATTATTTATGGGGGTGCCGATAGGCTACTCTCCCCTGTTAGTAAGGGGTATAACTTATCAACATCAGCCAAAATTTATTTTTTTATGTGGCCGCAATTTGTAATTTAGCAACAGAATTTAATGGGTTAGTAAGTACAAAGGGTCAGCAGAAATGTTGACCCTTTTACTTTTCAAGAATTGGCAGATTTACATGTTCTGCGAAATAAATTAAAGCCAGTATTTCTCCCTTCGCTTATAATTACATGCTGGGTATTTTCTCCTTTACTGACGAGGTAATTGATTTTTCATTCTTCTTTTTCCAGTTTACATTTATGGCATGAGTAAGACCAAATCCGCCTTTTTTTGCCAGAGCTGTGGATATGAAAGCGCTAAATGGCTGGGCAAGTGCCCGTCCTGCAATAGCTGGAATACTTTTGTTGAAGAGATAATTGTTAAAGGATCCGACAAAAAGGAAAAGGAACCCTGGCAGGATTACGCCGGTAGTAACGGAAAACTGAAGACCATTTCCATCAATGATGTAAGCAGTGCCGAGGAAAGAAGGATTATTACCACCGATGCCGAATTAAACAGGGTGCTTGGCGGAGGGATCGTTTTAGGAAGTATTGTTTTAGTTGCCGGGGAACCCGGCATCGGTAAATCAACCCTGTTTTTACAAAATGGTTTGCAACTGGCCGATATTGTTACACTATATATAAGTGGTGAAGAAAGTGAACAGCAGATAAAGATGAGGGCAGACCGCATCGGGTTCAAAAGCGAAAATTTTTACCTGCTTACCGAAACCAGTACACAAACTATTTTCCAGGAGATAAAAAAACTGAAGCCGCAACTGGTTATTGTGGATTCGATCCAAACACTTCAATCCCCTTTTGTGGAAAGCGGCCCGGGCAGCATAAGCCAGATACGGGAATGTGCGGCCGAACTTCAGCGTTTTGCCAAAGAAACCAACACCCCGGTTTTCCTGATCGGGCATATCACCAAAGACGGAACCATTGCCGGGCCCAAGATCCTGGAACACATGGTAGATACCGTACTGCAGTTTGAAGGCGACCGCCATTATACCTACCGCATATTGCGTACACTAAAGAACCGCTTTGGCTCCACCTCCGAACTGGGTATATACGAAATGACCGATGCAGGTATGAGGGCCGTAAGCAACCCTTCTGAGATCTTAATAACACAAAAAGAAGAACAACTAAGCGGCATTGCCATTGCAGCAACCATGGAAGGGCTTCGTCCGCTGCTGGTTGAAGGGCAGGCATTGGTTACACAGAGTGTGTATGGAACTCCGCAAAGAACAGTGAGTGGTTTCGACCTGCGTCGCTTACAACTATTATTGGCCGTACTGGAAAAAAGAGGCGGTTTTCATTTTGGTGTTAAAGATGTATTCATCAATATTGCCGGCGGGTTGAAAGCAGAAGATCCGTCTATTGACCTTGCCATTGTAAGTGCTTTACTGAGCAGCTATGAAGACGTACCCATTAACCAGAAATATTGTTTTGCAGGTGAAGTGGGCCTCAGCGGAGAGATACGGGCCGTGAACCGTATTGAACAACGCATTGCCGAAGCAGAAAAGCTGGGTTTTGAAAAGATCATCCTCAGCAAGTATAACCTTTCGCATAAACAATCGGGTAAATCTAAATTCAATATTGAAGTGGTTCCTTTGAGTAAAGTGGAAGAGCTATACCAATACCTGTTTTAACGCATTGAAACAAGCAATGATCGCAGCGGCCAGAAATATTATCAGCAGCACCCTGCATCTTTTTTATCCGCATACCTGTACGGGCTGTGGTTCCGACCTTTTAAAAGAAGACAACCTGCTTTGTCTTCGCTGCATTCATTCTTTGCCTCACACAAATTTTGCAGGCATGGCCGGTAACCCGGTTGAAAAATACTTCTGGGGGCGGCTTCCCGTTGAAGCGGCTCATAGCGAATTCTATTTCGCCAAAGAGTTCCTGGTACAACAACTCATTCATGAATTAAAGTACAAGAGCAATACGCAAATCGGGAGTTACCTGGGCGAACTCATGGGTAAGAGCTTGCTCAATAGTGATCGCTTCAGCGGGATTGAAGCATTGATACCCTTGCCTCTTTATGCCGATAAAGAACATAAACGGGGATACAACCAGGCAGCGATCATCTGCAACGGCATGTCTTCCGTAATGAATGTGCCGGTAGTGAACAATGCAGTTATCCGCAAACACGCCACCGAAACACAAACCCGTAAGCATCGCACCGAGCGATGGGAAAATGTAAAAGAAAGTTTCAGGGTGGTGGCGGAAAACATATTGGCAAACAAACATGTATTGCTGGTAGATGATGTGGTGACCACAGGCGCCACATTGGAAGCATGCGGCGCTGTAATGCTGCAAACAGAAAATGTGAAGTTGAGCATCGCCACCCTGGCCTATGCACCCAAATAAGACAAACTAAGCGAAACCGAAATACAACCAACAAAGTAAACTGTTATCAAATAAGTATAAATTTGAACAATGAAGAAACTGAACTTCCTTTTTTGTCTCTTGTTTTTCGCCTTCTGCCTTTTGCTGGCTTCCTGCAAAAAAGATTCCTTCATCAACAGTTCCGATGCATTGCTACGCACCAGTACCGACAGTTTAAAATACGATACCGTTTTTACCACGGCAGGCTCCATCACCAAGTCGTTCAAGATCATCAACGAGAATAATCAAAAACTTCGTCTCAGTAAAGTAAAACTGATGGGAGGCACGGGCTCTTCTTTTAAAATGAATGTGGATGGCATTGCTACCACAGAAGCCAGCAACCTGGATATTGAAGCCAACGACAGCATTTATGTATTTGTATCTGTTACTATCAATCCCAATGCAGCCAATCTTCCTTTTATTGTGAGCGACAGCATATTAATAAATTACAATGGCAACAATCGTTATGTTCAGTTGCAGGCCTTTGGTCAGAATGCAAATTTTCTGCGTAACCGGGTAATAACGGGTAATATAACCTGGACAAACAACCTGCCCTATGTGATCCTCGGCAGCATCCGCATTGACACCACCGCTTCTCTCACCATTCAGCCCGGCTGCAGAATATATTCCCATGCCGATGCTCCGTTTATTGTGGATGGCACTTTAATAGTGAACGGAACAAAAACCGATAACGTGGTTTTCACCGGCGACCGGCTGGATGATATATATAAAGACCTGCCGGCAAGCTGGCCCGGCATTTATTTCCGGGGTAACAGTAAGAACAACGTAATGACCTTTGCCGTTGTAAAAAATGCATACCAGGCCATTGTTACCGAAAAGCCTTCCATCAATGCAAACCCAAAACTGGTATTGCATCAATGTGTTGTTGACAATGCATACGACGTTGGAATATTTTGCGTAAACAGCAGCCTGCTGGCCGATAACAGCCTGGTAAGTAACTGCGGCAACAACGTAGTGCTTAGCTATGGCGGCAATTACAATTTCACCCACTGCACGGTGGCCACCTTCTCAAACAGCTATATCTTACATAAGAACCCGGTACTGAATGTAAGCAACTTTGCTTTTCAAAACGGCGTAACGGTTACTTCCGATCTTAATGCCGTTTTCCGCAACAATATTTTCTGGGGCGATGAAGGCTTTGTTAGCAACGAAGCCATCGTGAATAAACAAGGTGCTAACATCTTCAATGTATTGTTCGAAAAAAATCTTTACCGGGTGGCGAATGATCCGGCCAACAGCACACTTACTGCCAACATTAAAAACCAGAATCCTTCCTTTGACAGTATTGATGTAAGCAAACGGGTCTTCGATTTCAGGGTAACCAAGAACACAACAGCCCCCGGCATAAATGCCGGCATTGCAACGGGCTTTCCTAAAGACCTGGATGATAAGAACCGCCGTGTGGGCCTGCCCGACATGGGTTGCTATGAAAAGCAATAGCCGCTCATCAATCTGTATTTATTACTGGTGAGGAATTGCTTAATTTTATTTCCCTTAAATACCCTTAACCCGAACAAACGCATCATTCATCCGTTATAATTAAAACAATTCTGTATGATCAAGCTATTGGCAATTACTGTTGCTTTCCTTTTCTCCGGTACACAAATTAACCCGGTTGCAAAATCGATCTATGATTTTAAAGTGGAAGCTTTAGAAGGAGGATCGATCGATTTCTCTTCTTTTAAAGGCAAGAAGATACTTATCGTAAACACTGCAAGCAAGTGTGGCTATACCCCGCAGTACGAAGAGCTGGAAAAATTATACGAGACCTACAAAGAAAAATTAGTGATCGTTGGTTTCCCGGCAAATAATTTTGGCGGACAGGAGCCCGGCACCAATTCTGAGATAAAAGAATTCTGCAAAAAGAACTACGGGGTAACCTTCCCCATGGCAGCCAAGATTTCTGTTAAGGGCGATGACATGGCCCCCATTTACCAATGGCTTTGCAACAAAGCAGAGAACGGCGTATTGGATGCCGAGATAAAATGGAACTTCGGTAAATTCCTGCTGGATGAAAAAGGAAACCTGGTTGCCTACTTTCCCAGCAAAGTAAAACCCCTGAGTGAAGAGATCACCAGCAAACTTTAAGAGCATGGCAAGGCGGATCTGTTTTTACCTCTTCCTTTTTTTAGGAACTGTATTTACCTCCACAACAGTTCAGGAACAAACAAGGTCCATCTACGATTTTAAAGTAGAAGGGTTGAATGGAGATACGATCGACTTCTCCGCTTTCAAAGGAAAGAAGATCCTAATCGTTAATACCGCCAGCAAATGCGGCTTTACCCCGCAATACGAAGGGCTGGAGCAATTGTATGAGAAATACAAAGACAAGCTGGTGATCGTTGGTTTCCCCGCAAACAATTTCTTTTCGCAGGAGCCCGGCAGCAACGAAACCATTGCCGAATTCTGCAAAAAGAACTACGGCGTAACCTTTCCGATGGCAGCCAAAATATCCGTTAAAGGCAAGAGTACGGCCCCTATCTACCGTTGGCTATGTAATAAAGAAGAGAATGGGGTAATGGATGCAAAGATCACCTGGAACTTCAATAAATTTTTACTGGATGAGAACGGAAAGCTGCTGGAGCATTTTACAAGTAAGGTGAAGCCGATGAGCGAAGAGATCATTTCTAAATTATAAAGAACCTCGTCCCGGTCTCTGACCGGGATGCTATGGTTTTGAGTTTCTAACTCAACCCACATCATTATCTTTGCCCCCATGCAATTCCAATCCATCACCGGCCAAAAAGAAACAAAGGAACAACTGGTTCAGATGATCCGGCACAACCGGTTAAGCCATGCCCTGCTGTTTTTAGGCAAAGAAGGCAGCGGCGCCCTGCAACTGGCATTGGCATTTGCACAATACATCACCTGCGAAAAAGTGAACGGCAAACAAACCGCAGCAGAGCCCTCTTTATTCAGTGAACCCGAACCTCAAACTTCAAACCTCAAACCTCAAACAGACTCCTGTGGTGTATGTGCTTCCTGCAAAAAAGCAAACGAACTCATTCATCCCGATATACATTTCTCTTACCCGGTTATTCCCCGCAAGTCGGGCGATAAACCCATCAGTACCGATTATATAAAGGAATGGCGGGAGTTTATTGCAGCAACGCCTTACGGCAATGTGTACGACTGGCTGCAATTCATCGGCGCCGAGAATAAGCAAGGCAACATCACTGCACATGAATGCAACGACATCATTCGAAAACTAAACCTCAAAAGTTTTGAAAGCGAATACAAGATCCTCATCATGTGGCTGCCCGAATTCTTAGGCAAAGAAGGAAACAAATTATTAAAGCTAATAGAAGAGCCGCCGCCAAATACCCTGTTCATCCTGGTGGCAGAAAATGAAGACCTCATTCTCCCTACTATCTTATCCCGTACACAACTGGTAAAAGTTCCGATGCTGACTAAGCTGGATGTGGAAGCAGCCCTGGAATTAAAAGAAGGCGTGAACATGGAAAAAGCCCGGCAGGTGGCAGCGGTTACCGAAGGCAATTTCCGGGAGGCATTACAATTATTGCAACATGCCGATGACGACTGGGAAGCCATGCTCAGGGAATGGCTCAATGCTGTTATACGTACCGGCCCCGTTGCCCAGGTAAAATGGATAGATGATACCGCTAAACTGGGGAGGGAAAAGCAGAAGCAATTCCTCAAATACTTCATTCACCTGCTGGAACAGGCCATACGGATCCGGGCCATCGGACCAGCTGACAACGACCAGCGATCAACCGACCACGACTTTGCCGTTCGCTTAAATAAGATCTGTTCTATTGAGCAGCAGGAGGCTATTATCACCGAATTAGATAAAGCCAGCTATTATATTGAGCGGAATGCCAATGCCAAAATGCTTTTTCATGCCCTTTCTATCCGCTTGTATCATATTATTAACAACAAATCGTTAATTTTGGTGAATTGAGGAATTTGACCCGGGGTACAGGAATTACTGATTTGAGTTGATATTCGTGTATTATATATTTTGATACCAGCATTTTCAACAATACTCATCATCGTTGCGTCGCAATCCTTTCATCGGCATACCAGTACTGAGCAAAGTAGAAGTACGGCTGAACAAAGAAAATAAAGCACAAGAGTGCGACGCCACCGAAGTACAATAGTAATTCTCCCGCCCGGTCCATCATCTTCCTACTGAGCTTGTCAAATACTGAGCTTGTCGAAGTATTAATTTTTAATTCTTAATTACCATTATATGGGATGTGGAAGTTGCGGAACATCTAAGAACGGGGCGCCTTCGGGTTGTCAGAGCCACGGAAATTGTTCTACCGGCGGTTGCAACCGCATGAATGTGCACGACTGGCTGGCCAACCTGCCCTTCAGCGATCCGGAAAGCGGATGCCGCATTGTGGAAGTAAGTTTCAATAACGGAAGCCGCAAAGACTTTTTCCGGAACGTTACCCTTCAGCAATTTGTAAAAGGCGATATGGTTGCCGTGGAAGGCGTGAATGGTTTTGATGTGGGTATGATCAATATCACCGGTGAACTGGTTCGCCTGCAGTTGAAGAAGAATAAGACGGACGAAAAAAGTCCGGATATAAAAAAAGTATTACGCCGTGCCAACGATACCGACATTTCAAAAATGCTGGAAACAAAATCGAGAGAAGCACAGGTACTCATCCGCAGCCGTGCCATTGCCCGCCAGCTTAAACTGGAAATGAAAATGGCCGAAGTGGAGATACAGGCCGATGGCCGCAAGGCCACTTTCTTTTACATTGCCGATGATCGGGTTGATTTTCGTGAACTTATAAAATTATACGCTGCCGAGTTTAAAGTAAAAGTAGAAATGCGCCAGATAGGCGCCAGGCAGGAAGCCGGAAAAGTAGGCGGCATCGGCAGTTGCGGACGTGAGCTTTGCTGCAGCAGCTGGCTTACCGATTTTAAAAGCGTGAACACCAATGCAGCCCGTTACCAGAACTTAAGCATCAATCAAAGCAAATTAAGCGGCCAGTGCGGCCGGTTAAAATGTTGTTTGAATTACGAACTGGATACTTACATGGATGCCCTTCGTTTCTTCCCGGATGATGCGGATAATATTGAAATAGCAACAAGCCGTGCCTACCTGGTTAAAAAAGATATCTTCCGCAACCTGATGTGGTACAGTATGCCCGACAGCAACAAGCAATATCCACTCACCATTGAACGGGTTAAAAAGATAAAGGAACTTAACAGGCAGGGAATAAGGCCCGAAAGCCTGGAGCCGGTGGAAGTAACAAGCAATAAACCCAAAGAGATTGAACCGGTTTATGCTGATGTGGTTGGACAGATAAGTTTAAAGAGCCTGGAGAAAACCAGCCGGAAGAGAAGAGACCTGGAGAAAAGACAAAATCAGCCACGTGGGCCAAGGCAGGATCGTGGAGGCCAGGGGGGCCAGCAACCAAAGCAAGGCGGTGGTCAGCAGGGCCGTCAGGGTGGAGGAGGCAACAGGCCACAACAACAAGGCGGCGGACAACAAAACCGCAATCGTAATAATCCAAACAGGCAGCAGGGGTCAAACCGCAATCCAAACCAGCAACAAAGAAATCAAAACCCAGGTAACAAACCCGGGGATAAAAAATAACGAAGCTTTAAAACAAACGTCGGGTTTTCCATCCGGCGTTTTTTATTTTTGCTGAATAATTACATGCATGTCAATACAGGTAGATAATCTTACAAAGGTTTACGGCACACAAAAAGCGGTGAATGGTATTTCTTTTAAAGTAGATAAGGGAGAGATCGTTGGTTTCCTTGGGCCCAATGGCGCCGGTAAATCAACCACCATGAAGATCATTACCGGTTACCTGCAGGCAGACGGAGGAAAAGCGGAAGTATGTGGCCAGCAAGTAACAGAGAACAACAAAGAAACAAAAACAAAAGTGGGTTATTTACCCGAGGCCAACCCGCTTTATTACGACATGTATGTAAGGGAATACCTCGACTTCATTACCAATGTTCATACGGTAGCAAATAAAAAGCAAAAGATAGAAGAAGTGATTGGCCAGGTAGGTTTAACCATTGAAGCCAATAAAAAGATCGGGCAATTAAGTAAAGGATATAAACAACGGGTGGGATTGGCTGCTGCATTGATACACGACCCGGAAGTGCTGATATTGGATGAACCCACCAGTGGTCTTGATCCCAACCAGATCGTGGAGATACGGGAAGTGATAAAAAACCTGGGTAAAGAAAAAACGGTGCTGTTCTCATCGCATATCCTGCAGGAAGTACAGGCCATCTGTGACCGGGTGATCATTATCAACAAAGGAAAGATAGTGGCAGATGATAAACTAAGCAGTCTTATTGGTAACAAACATTTTAATGGATTAAAACTGGAAATAAAGGAAGTAGTGAAAGAAGAAATTTTTGAAGGAATTCAAAACATTAAACAGCTTAATGCCAACACCTGGTTATTTAAAACAGATGATGCAGATAGTTTAAAAAGAAAATTGATAGAAATTACACTCAATAAAAATCTCAACATTGTTTCATTGCAAAGTGAATCTGTTGGAAGTTTAGAAGATATTTTCAGAACTTTGACAACGAATCAACCAATTAACTAATTAACCAATTAACGAACTATGAGTTACATCGCCTCCATCCATGCCCGCCAGATATTAGACAGCCGCGGCAATCCAACAGTAGAAGTAGATATTCTTACCGAGAATGAACACCTGGGCCGTGCAGCTGTGCCAAGTGGCGCCAGTACAGGCATCCACGAAGCGGTTGAATTAAGGGACGGCAACAAAAAACTGTACGGGGGAAAGAGTGTGCTTAAAGCAGTTAAGAATGTAAATACCATTCTTGCTGATAATTTACTGGGATGGGATGTGGCCGATCAAACCGGTATTGATGCGATGATGCTCGCTCTTGACGGCACAGCCAATAAAGGAAAACTGGGCGCCAATGCAATTCTTGCAGTGAGCATGGCCGTTGCCAAAGCAGCAGCACTGGAAGCAAATCTTCCTTTGTATCGTTATATCGGCGGTACAAATGCCAAGATATTGCCTATTCCGATGATGAATATATTAAACGGCGGTGCCCATGCCGACAATAAGATCGACTTCCAGGAATTTATGATCATGCCGGTGGGCGCTTCTACGTTCAGTGAAGGATTGCAATGGGGGGTTGAGATCTTTCATACACTGAAATCAGTATTGAAGAAAAAAGGGTACAGCACCAACGTGGGTGATGAAGGCGGTTTTGCACCCAATATTCAAAGCAATGAAGAAGCTATTGAAACAGTACTAACCGCCATACAGGCTGCCGGATATAAAACAGGCACACAGATCAAGATCGCCATGGATGCAGCCAACAGTGAGTTGTGGAATGCAAAAGAGAAAAAATATATTTTTCACAAGAGCGATGGAAAGAAAATGACCAGCGAGCAATTAGTAAAATACTGGGAAAGCTGGGTTAAACAATACCCTATCTGCTCTATTGAAGATGGTATGGCCGAAGACGACTGGAAAGGATGGAAAATGCTTACCGAAGCCGTTGGCAGCAGATGCCAGTTGGTGGGCGACGACCTGTTTGTAACCAATGTTACCCGTTTGGAAAGAGGAATTAATGAAGGTATTGGGAACGGATTATTGGTTAAAGTGAACCAGATAGGTACCATTACCGAAACGATCAATGCGGTGAGTATGGCGCAGAATAACGGGTATAATACCATCATGAGTCACCGCAGCGGCGAAACAGAAGATACCACCATTGCCGACCTGGCTGTTGCGCTTAACTGCGGACAAATAAAAACGGGTTCAGCATCCCGTACAGACCGTATGGCTAAGTATAACCAGCTTATCCGGGTAGAAGAAATGCTGGGCGAAAGCGGTATATATCCAAAAGGAAAGATTAAATTTGGAATGTAGAGAAAGAAGATACTGGATCCTTGATACTGGTAGCTGTTCAAATATTAAATAGCTTCGCAAGTAGCAGGTTCTAGCCAGTATCCGGAATCAAGTATCAACCATCAACTAAATGAAGTTTCTAACACACATCCCTTCCTGGTTAAAGAACAAATACCTGCTTGCCGGGGCATTCTTTGTTACCTGGATGTTGTTCTTCGATCCGAAAGATATTCCCTCGGGTTTTGAGCGAAAACAGAAGTTGAATGAACTTCAAAATAGTGAGCAACATCTTGACGATTTGATAACAGATTCGCAAAAAGAGCTACAGCTTCTGAAGAATGATGCCCAAAGTATTGAAAAATACGCCCGGGAGAAATATATGATGAAAAAAGATAATGAAGATCTTTTTATAGTAAAGTCCCCGTTAAAAAGCGATTAATTTAACCCCGGAAGGCAATATTCTTCTTTATCAGCCGTTTATGTAAGCGGATATGGATATTTAATTTTTTAACACACAAGCAACTTAACTTGTCTATGCACAACTTTACCCCGGAAGATTTATTACTCTATTTGTATAATGAAACTTCCCCAGCAAGAACAGCCGAAATAAAGGCTGCTTTAGAAACTGACTGGAGTCTTCGTGAACAATTTGAAGTGATCAGTTCAGCTCACAAAAAGCTGGAAACACTAAAAATGTCACCAAGCCAGCAAACAGTTGATTCAATACTGAATTATGCTGAAAAGGCAGTGGCCGAACTTTCAGCACAGGTATGATCTGCTAAAGCTTTTAACGTAATTTTATCCTCCACCAAAACATGGGGGATTTTTTATGACCAAAAAGGAACGCTACCGCTTCTTGATTGATTATTTCCTGCAGCATGCACCCAATGCAGAGACAGAACTGATCTACGATGATCCCTTCCAGTTACTGGTGGCTGTTATCCTTTCGGCCCAGTGTACCGACAAAAGGGTAAACCTTACCACCCCATTCATTTTTGAAAGATACCCTACTGCTGAATTAATGAGTAAGGCGGATTTTGAAGACCTCTTCCCGCTCATTAAAAGCATCTCTTACCCCAACAATAAAACAAAGCATCTCATTGGCATGGCCAAAATGCTGGTGGAAAAATTCGGGGGCCGGGTACCTATGACCGTTGATGAATTGATTCAATTGCCTGGTGTAGGGCGAAAAACTGCCAATGTGATAACCTCTGTAGTTGACAACCAGCCCAATATGGCAGTGGATACGCATGTCTTCCGGGTGAGTGCAAGAATCGGACTTACCAGCAATGCCAAAACCCCGTTGGCCACCGAAAAACAATTACTGCAAAATTTACCGGCTGAATATGTTCATGTAGCCCATCACTGGCTGATACTGCATGGAAGGTATGTATGTACGGCACGAAACCCGGCGTGCAGCAAATGCGGGCTATCGGGCATCTGTAAATATGTGAACAAAAAAAATAAAACTTGAGCCGTTTTTAAGGAATAATCGTTTTATTTGCAATACAGTCTTATCCTTTTGAAACCCCCAGCCAAGAAATAAAACAAAGGATAACTTACACATGAAGAAAATTACATTTTTTGTAAGCAGCCTTATATTGCTTACTGCCCTATCAGAAAAACTTTCTGCACAGTACTATTTTTACGACAGCAAGTATTACGACAGCCCTGTTATGTTTGAAATAGGCGCTTCTGTTGGAGCCATTAACTGCCTCACCGACCTGGGGGGTAACAAGGGCATTGGTAAGAAGTTTGTGAAAGACCTTAACCTGGGCAAAACCAGTGTGGCAGGCAGTATCTTCCTCAGCGCCACTTACCAGGACATGATTGCACTAAGACTGGAAGCTACTTTTGGGCAGATAAAAGCCGATGATGCAGTTTTACGGAAAGTAAAGGCAAGCACATTTGGCCGTTATGAAAGAAACCTGAACTTCAGAAGTACCATCACTGAATTTATGCTGGCTGCCGAAATTCATCCTTTATATATATTTAACAGGTATGATGAAGATAAAGCGCCACCAAGAACATCTCCTTATTTACTGGCTGGAGCAGGCTTCTTCTCCTTTAAACCACAGGCACAGGCAAATGGCACTTGGGTTGACCTGCAGCCCCTGAGCACAGAAGGGCAGGGTTTCGCTGAATATCCCGACCGCAAGCCTTATAAATTGCAGCAAATGAATTTTGCACTAGGCCTTGGAGCAAAGTATGAACTTACTTCTAACATTAACCTGCGGGCTGAATTCGTTTATCGTATTTTAAATACCGACTACCTGGATGATGTAAGTACCTCTTACATTGATCCTACTTTATATCCCAATTATTTTACGGGTGCCAAACTAACCAATGCATTTTTACTGAACGATCGTCAGTATGAACTGGATCCAACGCATGTTACCAACCCTGGCGACCAGCGTGGCAATCCAAAGAATAACGACTCTTATTTCTCATTGAATATAAAGGTGGCTTACACTTTCGGAAGGCAAAAGATAAAATATAACTAAGCTGTTATAAAAAGTACGCCTTAGCGAAGCAGTAAAATATTTCCCTGTTTTTGAACCTGTTGTTTTGTACTGGTTTTGGTATAAGCTACCGACCATACATAATTTCCCATATTCAATAGTTTCCCTTTCAGTTTACCATCCCAACCCTGCAGGGGGTCCCGGGTAAAGTAAATGCGTTCTCCATAAGTATTGAATATGGTCATGCTGTAGTTCTCCATATCACAGGCATGCAATGGCCTGAAATTATCATTCAACCCATCTCCGTTAGGAGTAAAGGCATTGGGTAACAATAATGCACATGGGCAAGGATCAAAAACAATATTCATTTCAGCAGTATCTCTTCCACACCCGTTTTCTGCTACAATAGAATAAAGACCCGTTTGTGTAGCCGTATAGGTTGGTGTGTGCATTCCATCCTGCCAGGTAATTTCTGATGTATTTTCAACTATTGGCCGTATGATAAAAGTTTCTCCCCTGCATAAAGAAGTATCTCTTGGCAAAACCAGTTTAAGGGAATCGTTGAAATAAACATTCAGGCTGTCCCTGAAAACACAATGACCAACAAAAGCTGTAACCGTGTAAAAGCCCGGGTTGTAAATATAATAAGTTGACTGGTTCGTATTATTCTGATCATCCCGTTGCGGAGGAATTGATTCCCATTTATATGTACCAGTACCAAAATCGGCATCAAGTACCAATGAATTGCCACGGCAAAGCGCCGTATCGTTAAAGTTCAGTTGCTTATTTCCCCGGTAACGAACGATCATGGTATCCACCACTTCGCATTGCTTGGCAATGGTTACAAAGGCCCAGTACCTTCCTTCATTCCTGATCGTTATAAAAGAATCTACCCCGATATTATAATTCACTGCATCATCTATACCAAGCCCCTTGGTGCTCCATAAATAAGAAGAGGCTCCCTGAACATGCGCAGTGAGTGTAAATATTTCTCTCGGGCATAACAGGGTGTCGGGTCCCAGGTCAAATGCCGGTGCCGCATAACTATTGAAATTGATATTTACCGTATCGCTGTACAAACCACAGCCCATTACATTCACGTTCACTATATACTGTCCGCCTGGCGCTATTACAGGCAACTGCGATTGATTGAAATTCAGATCAACCCCATTCAAAAACCACTGGTAAGTTGAATTTTCGCTCGAAGCGTTTAATGTAATCTCTTCTCCCTGGCACATCAGGTGATTTCTGCCCAGATCAAGATTGGGTTCCCTGGTAAAGAAGATACCGATCGTATCTGTTACAGCACATCCATTTATTTTCACGGTATATGTGCCTGACTCTTTTACCTGCAGTATGGGTCCGATCGTGGTTGTATCATCATTCCATTCATAAAGCGCATTGGGAACAAGAGGTGCGTTCAAAATATAGGTGCCCGTATCGCCGCATAAAAAAACATCGGGGCCAAAATTGTGCACAACCGGCAATACAATGGAAAGCGTATCTGTTAAGTCGATAGTACCGGCACCACCATCCACTACATGCAGGGTTATGATATAAGTACCGGGTGTATTATAGATATGAGTGGGTTGAAGAATTCCGTTCGCTGTATTTAATATCCCGCTCGCAGGGTCGCCAAAATTCCAGTTCACCTGGTTGGGAAATGGAGCCATTTCAAAAACATTGGAGTTAAATTCCACCACCGTACCTGCACAGGTAGAGCTGTGTGTTATTGAAAAAACAGTTTGAGCCGACAGGTTCGTTCTGCCAATGATCAAACTAAATAACAGTATCGGAATAAAATGCTTCATCTGGTTTATCTTAAGGTAGTACGATAGGTTTTATTTTTTGTTTATCTCACTTTCAACATGGGCCGCACCTGCTGCAGCGGGCCGTTTTGCAACCTGGCATAATACACGCCGCTTGCCAATGCGCCCGAATCAAACACAACCGAATACGTTCCTTCGGTATACGTTTTATCAACAAGGGTTGAAATCCGTTTTCCGGTGGTATCAAATACCTGTACCAGCACATGCCCGCCTGCCGATTTGAATGTAATGGTGGTAGATGAAGTGAATGGATTGGGATAGTTGATGATCAGGTTATCGCCCAGGTTATTCAATTCCTGCATATCCATATTACATGCAGTGGATCTTATCACCGGCAGGTATTGATAGTTTTTCAACAACACTGTATCTACATCGTTTGGCGGTAAACAAAACCAGTCTCTTAAAATAGTTGAGTACACCGAACGGAAATCATATTGCATCGGCACATTATCAATGGCCTGTGTATTGGTTGGTATGATCGGGTTTTTACCTAACACGCCCTGCTTCACTGCATCACCAAATAAGAACACGGGTTGTGCAGCTCCATGGTCTGTTCCCAAACTTCCGTTCGACTGCATACGCCTTCCGAATTCGGAGAAGGTCATCCCCAGCACCCGGTTTGAAACACCCAGGAATTTCAGGTCAGCCATAAATGCAGTGATAGCATCCGAAACCTGCTTTAATAAACCACTGTGGCTGCCGGTAAGTGGGTTGCCACCGTTCACCTGGCCGGCATGGGTATCAAAGCCTCCCATACTTACCATATATATCTTTGTTTTTAAACCACCGGCAACCAGTTTGGCAACCGCTTTTAATTGCGCTGCTAAATAATTATCTGCCGGGTAAGCCGATTGCTGGGTAACTTTTGCTGCAGCAGCCTTAATTACTTCTGCATATTTATTTGTTTGCTTTGCAACTGTGCGCAGGTAAGTCAGTTCCACACCACTTGGTGTATTGGGTGTGGGGTCCTGTATGGCGTCAATTAAATTGTAAAAGTTCAGACTTTCATCAATAGCCAGTGCATCAAAACCGGTTGGACTTAAAAATACAGGTGATAAAACAGAACCGATCTGCAATGCCAATGGATCGGGCATGGCATCATTAGGAAAGCCGATGGGATAATTGGGATACTGGTGATTTAGATACCGGCCGGCCCAGCCCGTTGATAAATATTGTTCATTATCTGATCCGGTTAACCAGATATCCATTGAACGGAAATGCGATCCGTTGGGTGATGGATAACCCACCGCCTGGATGGCACAAAGTTTTTCTTCGTTATATAGTTGCTGCATCCCGGTTAAGGAAGGATGCAAACCGGATTTAAGATTATTGTTCAACCTAAGCACCCTGTTCTCCGGAATAGCAATATTGGTACGGATGCGGTTATAGTCACTGTAAAATTCCAACGGAATGATCGTGTTCAATCCATCATTACCCCCCGACAACTGGATCAATACCAGCACGTGATCATTATCTGCACTGCCAAGCGCTTTTAAAAGAGGCGAATCGGCCCAGGCCCTTACTGATAAACCTCCTAATATAGATGGCAGTACGGCTCCCTGTATGGTTTGTTTTAAAAAGTTTCTGCGTTGCATAGTAAAGGAATTGGATTGATTAACACAAATGATATTCGGGCAGGTTCATAATATATTTATACAATGCCTGCAACCTTGCCAGCACCACAGCCCTAGCAGCCATGTCGGAAGGATTGGCTTTATACGCATCCCATGCATTGGTCCAGTAATAATCCTGCAGCTGGCCACTTAATAAAATGGAACGTTTAATGAATTCCCTTGCACTCGCCGACAAAGGATAGCGCAGTAAGATCTCGGCCGATTGATTGATCAGCAGGTTTGGATCACCCGGGTTTGCCAGCTGATCAGCAAAAGCCAGTGGGTCTATGGCAATCGTCTGGTTATCGTACATGATGCCATCGGCGATCATGCGGTCGGTAAAAATATTTCTGCGTGTATAAGTTGCTGTATTCACCCACAGTTCATGAAAAGCGGGTTCCTGGTAATATGCATACCAGCCGGCCACCTCGGGTATAGAGCCCAGTTCCTGCTGCATTTCTGCCGCTTCAAAACGGATGGCCTGCCAAACAGAATAGGTAGCCGCATTATCTGCAGGAGAAGGAAGTGTTACATTGAATTCGTGACAGAGGTCGATAACAAAATCCAGCGGACTTTTTATTATACAAGCCGATGAGTAAACCATGTCAAAAAAGTGTTTACTCTTAAACAAGACAGATAACACCGGCTGTATATCAAAATTGTTATTGCGGAATACCTGTGCCAGCGGGGTGATGATGGTTTGCTCAATGTCATTATCAATTTTATAATAAATGAAATAACGATAGATCTTCCGGCAGATATGCTTCGACATCTCTTCCTGGGCGAAGATCATGTCAAGCAACTCATCTACTTCCGAAGCACCTCCTGGTCCGCTGTAGCCGGTTATTATTTTATTTCCATAAAAGGCAGAGAATTCTTTATTGGATGAATCATGTTTTCCTGCATCAAAAAAATAGGTAAAGCCGGTAGGACTTACGGTGTGACCGGTAAGCACCAGGGCTGCTGCTTTCACATCTCCTTCTGTGTACCGGGAATTGGGGCCCTTACCTACGGTATATAATTCCTGTAATTCTCTTGCATAGTTCTCATTGGGCGATTCTTTTAAATTACTGTCGCCATTTAAAAAGTACAGCATGGCAGGATCCAGCGTGATGGCCTTTGCCATGTTCTTGAAATTACCCAATGCATGCTGGCGCAAGGCAAGGTAATGGTCGTACCAGAATTTTGCTTTTATCTTTTCGGTGTTCACCGAAGTGGTGGTGGCAAAATGATTATGCCAGAACACCACCATCTTTTCATGAATAGAACGGGTGGAATTAACTGCCTGCCCAAGCCACCAGGTTTTAAAAGATTCAATTCTTTTTTCATTGAGGTCTTTATCGGCCAGTGCAATACCCGTATTTATCCAGGTTTGCCAGGCAGCAACACCCGTAGGATCGGTATAGCCATTCACATTGTAATTATTCAATGGAACGCTTGAAGGCGAAGGCGCCTGCTGCAATAGCTCATCTACTGCCTGCTGCATTGTTCTTCCTTTGAAATAGTTTATGTCGGTAAGCTTTGCGCCAAACAGGGTTCGCTTAAGCAGGTGAACAACCTGGGCCGTATCCCATGTACCGGTATATTCCTGTAATCCTTCACTAAAAACTGCTGAATTATTCTTTGCAGAAAACAGATGGGCATTCGCTTCAGTTGGTTTGGCTGGCAGTGTTTCGTTCATAAGAGCATTGGTTTAATAACTTGTAATAATTACCAGGCCGGTAACAGACCTGCAATAATATTTTGCGCCGGTATTATAGGGGATAATAAAATTCGGGTAAACAGTTTACCCGGATCGGTAAGGGTGATTCAGAGCCGGTAATTGATAACAAAAATGTTGCCAACCGTTTTTTATTCAGCAATTACAGCAGAAAACTTTCCGTTATTGAGTATTATGGTTTTTGTTTTAGTGAAATTACTAACCCGTATCGTAAAACTACCTTCAAGAATTCCGTCTTTCTTTTTTTCGAGCTTTGTTATTTTCACCACGTTCAGCGTATCGCTAACGGTATTTGAATAGGTATTGCCAATTGAATCTGTATAGCTGGCTAATATTTCTGTATTACTATAGGTTCTGGCGCTGTCGCCGGTAACCCGTATCACCAGGCTGGTCTTATTTGAAATACTGTCGGGTAACTTTCCATCCACGGCGGTAGTAAACAAACTACCGATCATTTCTTTACGGGCCGATACTACTGAAAGCGTTACCGGTACTGTATCTTGTTTGAAGCTGATATAAAATGATCTTACTTCGGGTATAGGCTGTGGCGTCAGATCATCCTGTTTTTCGCAGGAGATAAGAGCAAACAACATCAGTAAGGGAACAAACAGGAGTGGATGGATTTTCAGGATCCGTTTCATAGGCAAAAGGTTTCAGGCCCCTTCTGCTGCAATATCAATGCCACGCTGCCGGCAATTAAAAAAAATCCCGGCACATGGCCGGGATATTATTTTATGACAGGAAGAACCTACAACATTTTCTTCAGTTCATCCACCAGTTCGCCCTTTGTAATGGGCACACCCATTATTTTATTATACGGTTTGGCATCCACAAAATAAACATCACGGATGATCCTTACCAGTTGCCCGTTATTTATTTCAGGAACAAGAACGGTATCGAAGTTCTTCAGAATATCGCCCAGGTTTTTAGGGAAGGGCCTTATATAACGCAGGTGTGCATGAGATACTGCGTGCCCTTCTTTTTGCAATTCACTGCAGGCGCTTTTAATAGCACCATAAGTACTGCCCCAGCCAAGTACCAGCACTTTTCCTTTCTCCGGCCCGCTGTCTAATGTTTGTTCAGGAATATGATCGGCTATCTTATCAACCTTTGCCTGCCTTGTTTTTACCATGTGCTGGTGGTTATCCGGCTCATAACTGATATTACCGGTTATATCCTGTTTTTCCAATCCACCAACCCTGTGTTCTAACCCGGGTGTACCGGGTATGGCCCATGGCCGAACTAATTTATCATCTCTTTTATAAGGCTGAAACCTACCTTCTGCATCCATATTACCGTTCTGAGATGCATACTGCACTTTTATTTCAGGCAGGTCTGCCGATGATGGAAATTTCCATGGCTCGGCGCCATTGGCAATATACCCATCACTTAAGAACATAACGGGGGTCATGTGTTGTACAGAAATACGTACGGCTTCATAAACTGCGCTGAAACAATCGCTGGGTGTGGAGGCAGAAACGATGGGCATGGGACACTCGCCATTTCTTCCATAATAAGCCTGCATCAGGTCGCTCTGCTCTGTTTTGGTTGGCAGACCGGTTGATGGTCCGCCCCGTTGTATATTTATAACCACCAATGGAATTTCAAGCATCACCGCCAGGCCCAGTGCCTCGCCTTTTAATGCAATGCCGGGTCCGCTGCTGGTGGTTACGCCCAGGCTTCCGCCATAACTGGCACCAATTGATGAAGTGATAGCTGCGATCTCATCTTCTGCCTGGAACGTTTTTACGCCAAAGTTTTTGTAACGGCTCAGTTCATGCAGGATATCGCTGGCCGGTGTAATGGGATAACTTCCTAAGAATAATTGCAGCCCGCTTTTTTGTGAGGCAGCGATTAATCCATAAGCCACGGCCTGGTTACCCATAATGGAACGGTAAGTGCCCGGTTCCATCTTCGCTTTCTCCACTTTATACCGGGTGGTGAATGTTTCGGTGGTATCGCCATAATTAAACCCAGCCTGCAGTGCTTTCACATTGCTTTCAAATATCTCCGGCTTCTTTCCAAACTTCTCTTTAATGAACCCGATGGTGCTTTCCATATCCCGGTTATACATCCAGTATAAAAAGCCCAGTACAAACATATTCTTCGCCCGGTCCTTTTCTTTAACACCCATGGTGATATCTTTCAAGGCCTCTCTTGTCATCTTGGTCACGTCCATCCGTATCACTTCGTAATTACCCAGGCTTTCATCAGTAAGCGGGTTAACACCTTCAGGGTAATTAGCCAGGCGCAGGTTCTTTGCATCAAAGCCATCTTCATTGGCAATGATCTTTCCGCCGGGCTTCAGTCCTTTCAGGTTTGTTTTCAATGCGGCCGCATTCATTGCCACCAGCACATCGCATGCATCACCGGGGGTAAATACCCGGTCGGATGAAAAACGGAGCTGGTAACCACTCACACCGGGCAGTGTTCCTATCGGGGCCCTGATCTCGGCCGGGAAATCCGGGAAAGTGGCCAGGTCGATACCCAGCATGGCCGTATTATTGGTGAACTGGCTTCCGGTCAGCTGCATACCATCACCGCTGTCTCCTGCAAACTTTATCACTACGTCATTTAAAACTTCCTGTTTCATTGTGTTCTTTTATATGTATAGCGAAGTTAACGTTTTACCCTTTTGAAAATACAGGACATTTATCATATTTTAAGGACAGAAATACTCAATCTGAAATTAATAATTTAGGTTTGTCCAAAATTTTTGAATGTACGATCTACATGATTTTTTAACCCCTATCGATCTTCACCAGCTGAACGGCGACGGGGGTTATAACGACGGCCAGCTAGCCAAACACATTATTGCTTATGAAACCGAGATACCCGATATAAGCAGTGCCGATATTGTACTGCTGGGTGTGGGAGAAACAAGGGGAAGCGGAATGACCGAAGGCGAAAGCAATGCCGCCAATAAGGTACGCAGGCAACTATATCACCTACACTACTGGCATACCGATGTGCGCATTGCCGACCTGGGAAATATTAAGACAGGCGCCACCCTTACCGACAGCTATGCGGCCGTACAAACCGTTTTGGCCGAACTGTTACGCATGAAGAAAACGGTGGTATTGCTGGGAGGATCTCACGATATAACGCTGGCACAATACTTTGCTTATAAAGAACTGCAGCAGGTTATTGAAGCCACCTGTATTGATGCAACCATCGACCTGAAAGGAGAAAGCCCGTTACGCAGTGAAAATTTTTTACTGGAATTACTCACCAGCGAACCCAACCTGGTAAAGCATTATAATCATATCGGTTTTCAGAGTTATTTTGTACACCCCCGTATGCTGGAGACCATGGACAAACTCCGTTTTGATTGCCACCGGGTAGGCGCTGCCAAAGAGAATATGGAAGAAATGGAACCGGTGATCCGCAATACACACTTGCTTAGTTTCGACATCAGCGCTATAAAGAACAGCGAATCGCCGGCAAGCCGGCAAAGTCCCAATGGATTTTCTGGTGAAGAAGCCTGCACACTGGCCAGGTATGCAGGAATGAGTAATAGTATCAGCAGTTTTGGTATTTATGGTTACGAGCCATCCCTGGATATGCACGACCTGAGCGCCAAACAAATTGCCCAGATGCTCTGGTATTTTATTGATGGCAAAAGCAGGAGTAAGCATGAGGCGGCCATGGATGACCGCCACAGCTTCAATGAATTTCATACAAGGTTCACCGAAGTGGAATCTCTTTTCCTGCAAAGCAAACGAACCGGCCGCTGGTGGATGCAGCTCCCCAACAATAAATTCATCGCCTGCAGCCATGCCGATTATTTGCATGCCAGCCACAATGAGATACCGGAACGCTGGCTGAGAGCACAGGAAAGAAATTAAAGCCCCCTCTATCTCCCCCGAAGGGGGAGGAAATGGAGAAGACCGGATCGGATAAAAGAAATTAACATGAAACTTCGTCATTCAATATTCCTTGTTCCTTGTTCAATATTCATTCTTGCATCTTGTTCCGTATCCAAACAGATTTCCAAACAGGCCAATACCGTTTTATTAAACGACACTGCCATCAGTACGGGTCATATCGGCATCAGCATCTACGAACCGGCAACCGGTAAGTATTGGTATAATTATAATGCTACCAAAAATTTTATTCCGGCCAGTAATACCAAATTGTTTACCCTATATGCAGGGATGAAATGTTTGGGAGATAGTTTGGTTGCAGCGAGGGTGAAGAATAATGGTTCGGATATTTCTGTTTACCCAGCCGGTGATCCAAGTTTCCTTAATCGTGAATTCTCCTTTCAACCTTTGTTTGAATACCTGAGGTCTTCCAAAGATATTTATATTAATAACAGCGCCTGGCGGTCGGACGCACTTGGTAATGGCTGGGCGTGGAATGATTACAATGAGTCATATATGGCAGAAAGATCTTCACTGCCTGTATTCGGCAATCTTATTGAATTTTCGCTGAAGAATAATAAAATTGAGATCAACAGCAATGTTGTTGACCTGTTATCAAACGAGGGTTCAGAAAGCCCGGTAAAGTTCGATGCAGAGACCCGAAAAGTTTCATCAGATAAATTCTATATTGAAAGACCCTATGGAAGTAATGATTTTTATATCAAAGATGCAAGATCATCTTTCCGCAGAGCTTCTATCCCGTTTAAAACAGAGGATGGATTTGTAGCATTGCTTTTAAAAGACACGTTACACGCTGAAGATGTTACGTTCTTCAGGTCGCCTGCATCAAGCATCAACGTTGCCGGAACCTTTGCCATCCGCTCCCAGCCTTCCGACTCCGTTTTTAAACCCATGATGTACCGCAGCGATAATTTCTTTGCTGAACAAACCCTGTTAATGGCAAGTAATGAGCGACTGGGTTACATGAGTGACGAAGCCATCATTGATACCTTATTAAAGTCAGACCTGAAAGACATTCCGCAAAAACCAAAATGGGTGGATGGCAGCGGACTAAGCCGCTATAATTTATTTACGCCGCAGTCCTTTATATATATATTGAATAAGATGAAGAATGAATTTGGCTGGGACCGGGTAAAGAACATCCTGCCCACCGGCGGCACCGGAACCCTGGCCTCATATTATAAAAAAGAAGCTGGTTTCATCTACGCAAAAACCGGAACCCTTAGCAATAATTGCGCTTTAAGCGGCTATCTGATCACTAAAAAAGGCAAGTTGCTGGTCTTTTCTGTAATAGCCAATAATTACAGTACCGGCGCCACTCCTGTGCGAAAAGCCGTAGAGAAATTCCTGGTTGCAATCAGGGAAAATTATTAATATTTTTACCTCCTCAGGCAACAGATCCCCAACCCGCCGCATCTACCTTTTACAACCAAAGAACTTCTTTACCCTTCAACTAAAATGATTGTTATGAAAAGAATTTTTACCCTCCTGCTGCTGTTTATTTCAGCATTCAGTTTAAAGACCCAGGCACAAGGCACTGCATGTAATGCAGAGTTTGCCGTTCAATACCTTAGTCCCAATACCGTTAAATTCAACCCGGTGATAGCCGTAGGCGCCCCTACGGTAAGTCATCTCTGGAATTTTGGCGACGGCTCTGCTCCCGATAATACCGTATCGCCCACTCATGCATATACCTTACCCGGCAGCTATGCTGTTATTCATACCATAGTGCTTCATAATCCAAATGGTGTTCCGATATGTACGCAGTCTTTTACCAAGACGGTGGTTATAAATCCTGTTTGTAATTTACAGGCCAACTTTACCTGGACGGCAACAGCCGCCAATCCCTTACGAATAGAATTTCATAACACAAGTGCTGTTGTGCTGCCATCTGATTCGGTACGCTGGACCTTTGGCGACGGAACTTCTGTAAATGGATTTATGGGAGATCCCGCTACTGCAAGCCCCGTACATATATACACACAACCCGGCACGTACACCGTTTGCTTAAGAGTGAAGAGAGCAGTAAACTCAACTCCCAATGCATGCGTAAGTGAGATATGCAAGACCGTTGTGGTAACATCGCCTTGCAACCTGCAGGCTAATTTCAACTGGACCGTTACCCAAACCAATCCGTTACGGTTAGAATTTCATAATACCACCAACCCAGCTGCGGTTACCGATTCGGTGCGCTGGACATTTGGTGACGGCACATCCGTAAATGGTGTGCAGGGCGACCCAGCCGTAGCCAATCCTGTTCATACGTATGCTCAACCCGGAACCTATACGGTTTGTTTACGAATCAAAAGAAACAATACTGCAGGAACCCCTCCCTGTGTAAGTGAGATCTGTAAAACAGTTGTGGTAAATCCCCCGGCGCCTTGCAACCTCCAGGCTTATTTTATTTCGCAACCCGATTCCTTGCATCCCTTACGCATCAAGTTCACCAACATGAGCGTTCCTATCAGCCCGTCTGATTCTGTACGCTGGACATTTGGCGATGGTACTTCTGTAAGCGGGTTACAAAGTGATCCAAATGTTGCCAACCCAACTCATATCTATGCACAGGCAGGAACCTATACCGTTTGTATCCGGGTGAAGAAAAACCTGGCTACAACGCCTAACCCCTGCGTAGCTGAATACTGCAAACAGGTTGTGGTAAATCCTCCACCGCCATGTAACCTGCAGGCGTATTTCATTGCACAACCCGATTCGCTGCATCCCTTACGCATTAAGTTCACCAACATGAGCATGCCTAGTCATCCAACAGATTCAGTTCGCTGGACATTTGGTGATGGTACTTCTGTAAGCGGATTACAAAGTGATCCTAACGTGGCCAATCCAACTCATATTTATGCACAGGCAGGAACATACAATGTTTGCATACGGGTGAAGAAGAACCTGAACACAACACCCAATCCTTGTGTGGCTGAGTTCTGCAAACAGGTGGTAGTAAATAATCCGCCACCACCATGTAATATACCTGTTAACTTCAGCTGGCAATTTGATCAAACAAATCCACGGAAAGTTTATTTCACTAATCTTACCGTTGCATCAACAGCTACCGCAACTGCTGTGTGGACATTTGGTGATGGCACTTCTGCCACTACCTGGAATGCGGTTCATGAATATGCACAACCAGGCCGCTACCGTGTTTGCCTGAAGATCACATTTGGACCAAACTGTGTAAGGGAAAAATGCGACACTATACTCATTCAGAATCCGCCACCGCCTTGTAACAACCAGAGCAATTTCAATTTTATACGGTCAACTGCCAACAGCCAGGTATATACTTTCACACCGGTATATCAAAACAGTTCGGCTCAATACACCTGGACATTTGGTGATGGAACCGGCAGCCAGAGCATGATCGCCACACACCAGTATACACAACCGGGTACATATACCGCCTGCCTTACTGTATGGCGTGGACCAAACTGTGCCTCTACCACCTGCAAAACAATACAGGTAACGCCACAGATCATTTGCGATAGTGTGCATGTGAACTATACCTACCAGGCCAATCCACAGGTACCAAATAAAATAAGCTTCTACGCCAGTTCAAACTACCCGATACTGGATCAAACCTGGACCATAACCAAACTACCCGCTACCGCAGGAACAAACCCGGTTATTCTACATCAGAATAATCCCATCTACCTGTTCCCCGATACCGGCTACTACAGGGTATGTTTAAAAGCGATAACACTGGGCGGTTGTGTGAAAGAAGTTTGCAAAACAATTCATATCACACAAGTGGCTAACTCCTGTGTGCTGCAGGCTTATCCAAACCCTACTTCCAATACGGTTAATGTGAACGTAACATTAACGCAGCCGGAAATGATACATGCCTACATGTACAACACCCAGAATGTACTGGTAAGAGAAAAACATGTGCAGGGAGTATCCGGACTTAACATCGTGAACTTTACCGTTGGCGATCTGCCTGCAGGATTATATACCATCAAACTTATTTACGGAAACCATGTGTGCTATGCACAATTCCAAAAACTGTAATACCTGGGGTTATTTTTAAAAGCAGGCCTGTAACAGAAATGTTGCAGGCTTTTTTTATTAAGTAAAATACCCGTCATTCATTTAAAATACGGTTGAACCGGCCTTCTGCCTGCTGTATTCTTTTTATCAACACCTGTTAGTATCGTCGAAAATCATAAAAACATGAAAGAAGTTAAAGATATATTTGTTGAAAATCTAAATGCCGATGAACGGCTTGTACGTTTTTCTCTCTTTAACAACCACAGTTTTCGGAATAAAAACCCTGCAGAAAGATCCGGCAGGGCCAACTCCGGCAACCTTCACTGCTTCAGAAAGAACAATTACGCATAAACTGGGCGACCGCAACATTTCATTTAAAATTGCACAATATGGTGAGTTTGTAACTACCTGCTGTGTGAATTTGCATGATGATGAAATGACAGCGGTAAAAGCTGCCAGGTCTGTTTTGGAAGAAAGAGGCGGCTTACTGATCAAGATCGAGAACGACGCCAAACGAAACATCAGCTTCCCGTTCAAAGGAGTGATCTATACATTCGATCCCAACAGGATATTTTCCCGATCAGGCATCATGCTGACCTTAAAAGCAGCAAAGGGAAAGGTAAATCCCCTGGCGGTAATTGAAGTGGAAAAATTTGCTGCCCGCCTGCTGGAACTTATACCCGATAGCATCTCCTGCCTGATCGCATTGCATAATAATACCGATGGCGATTTTTCTGTACGCACTTACCTGCCTGGAGGCATCAGACAAAATGATGCCAGCCAGGTTTATGCAGATACCTGGCAGGACATTGATGATATAGCACTCACCACAGACCAGGCGATCTATAATAAAATGGCATCCTCCGGTTACAACAGTATTTTACAGGACAATATAAATGTATATAAGGATGGTTCGCTGAGTGTGTATTATGGCGAACAAAACAGGCGTTATATCAATATTGAAACGCAACACGGAAAAACAATGCAGTATAAGGAGATGCTGCAAAAATTATTACACATCCTGGATGAAGAGAAAACCACATTGGTCAGCAGCCAGGGAAACATTGATGCCGATAAGGCAACTCCACTCCGGTAAGTTTATCTTCCAAACATTTTATCCAGCTCCTCTTTCTTAAACTCCAGGTAAGTGGGTTTTCCATTGGCGGTTACGTTGGGCGTACTGCAGTTAAACAGGTCTTCTACCAGTGCTTTCATTTCTTTTTCAGTAAGCGATGTTCCCGCTTTAATAGATTGCTGAAGCGATAAAGAACGCAGCAGCTTTTCCCGCTTGCTGAATTTAAGATCGCTGCTGAAGTGTTTATATTGTTCCAGCATTTTTTCAATGGCCAGTTTTTCATTTCCCTGGTCAATATCGGCAGGCGTACCCTGTATAACAAATGTATTGTTGCCAAAGGGCTCCAGTAAATAACCCAGGTGATTCAGTTCGGGCAATAACTCATTTAACAATACGGCGTCGGCTGCAGACATTTCCATAGTGGCCGGAAACAAACTCTGCTGTGTAGCAATAGGCTTGCCTTCAACAGCCAGCGCAAATCGCTCATACAAAATACGCTCGTGGGCATTTTGCTGGTGAATGAGATAGTAGCCTTTGCTGGTTTGGGCAATGATGAAACTGTTATGAATTTGAAGAAGAGTGTCGGTTTGTGGTTTGTAGTTTGTGGTTACCGAAGCATGTAATTCTGCTTGTCCCTTGTAGCTATCCCCTTGCGGCTCTGTCTTCTCATAAAAATCCTTCCAATGCTTTAGCTCACTTTTGCTTTCTATAAAGTGTGATTGATTTTTTTGTGTGAATGTTTTATACAGGGAAGAAGTAGAAGCCGATGATTTTTTTTCTTCGGTGAATGGCTTGCTCACCGCATCCAGGCTTTGTATGGATGGATCCAGTTCAAAGTCGAGCGTGGGCGTAATGCTGAACTGCGCCAGCGCATGTTTTACCGCACTCTGCACAAAAGCATACACGATCTTCTCATCCTCAAATTTTATTTCCTGTTTGGTGGGATGAACATTGATATCCACCTGCGATGGATCCAGGTCGATGAAGAGGGTATACATCGGGAAACTATCCTTTGCGATCATTTCATCATAGGCATTCATCACTGCATGGTTCAGGTAAGCGCTTTTGATGAACCGGTTGTTCACAAAAAAGTATTGATCGCCCCTTGTTTTCTTGGCTGTTTCCGGTTTACCCACAAAACCATAAATGTTCATGTAATCAGTTTGCTCCTGTACCGGAACCAGTTTGGCCGCATAGCTGTTACCCAATACCTGTACAATGCGCTGCTTCATGGTTCCCTTTTCCAAATGAAACACCTGCTGGCCATTGCTGCTGAGTGAAAAGAAAATATCCGGGAACGACATGGCTACCCGTATGAACTCATCTACAATATGCCGCAACTCAGCTGCATTGCTTTTTAAAAAATTCCTTCGGGCAGGCACATTGAAAAAAAGATTCTTCATGGCAATGCTGGTACCAACAGTTGCCGCAACAGGCTCCTGCTTTACCACCTGGCTGTTCTCTATTTCAATATAAACACCCGTTTCATCTTCAGCCCTTTTCGTTTTTAATTCCACCTGCCCAACCGCCGCAATACTTGCCAGCGCTTCACCCCTGAAGCCCATGGTCTTGATACGGAACAGGTCGTCAATATTTTTTATTTTGGAAGTAGCATGCCTTTCAAAAGCCATCCGGGCATCTGTTTCACTCATGCCTCGCCCGTTATCTATCACCTGTATCAACGATTTGCCTGCATCATTAATAATAAGCCTGATCTCATCGGCCCCTGCATCCACCGCATTTTCCAGCAGTTCCTTTACAGCGCTGGCCGGCCGCTGGATCACTTCTCCGGCAGCGATCTGGTTGGCGATGTTATCGGGCAATAATTGAATGATATCGGGCAAATTCGGTAATTTAGAACATCAAAAATAACACATCCTTTCCAGTATAAAATTTTTAACGAACATGCGGAAGATCCTGCTGCTATTATCGCTTTTTGTAACCCTTCAGTCGCTGGCACAGCAAAATTCCGCTTCCCGGTGGGCAGACAGTGTTTTTAAGACCCTCAGCCCGGATGAGCAGATCGCCCAACTGATGGTGGTACGCCTCTCTACCATCAATGCAAATAAAACGGTTACCTTTTTCGACAGCTCGGTAGCGGAACTGATCAAACAATATAATATCGGCGGCATCTGCATTTTCCAGGGCAGCCCGGTAAAGCAGGCAAACATTATCAACCGCCTGCAGGCCATGGCAAAAACTCCTATCATGATGTGCATTGATGCCGAGTGGGGCGTGGGCATGCGCATGACCGACAGCGTTCTTCCCTTACCCAAACAAATGATGCTGGGCGCCGTACAGGATTCAAACATTGCTTACCAGTATGGAAGAATTGTTGCCGCCCAATGCAAGCGCATCGGCATACAGGTGAATTATGCCCCGGTGGTGGATGTAAATAACAATCCCGATAACCCGGTGATAAACGACCGCAGTTTTGGGGAAGATAAATATAAAGTGTCTTCTTATGCCATCCAGTATATGAAGGGTATGCAGGATAATGGCGTGATGGCATGCGCCAAACACTTCCCGGGCCATGGCGATGTGGCAGTTGATTCGCACTACGACCTACCGGTGATAAAAAAATCCATGGCACAACTGGAATCATTAGAACTATATCCGTTCAGGCAGATATTTAAAGCAGGGGTTGGCAGTGTGATGATCGCACATTTATATATCCCATCAATAGATACCAGTGCTAACCGGGCTACTTCGCTATCAAAAAATAATGTTACCGGTTTAATGCGCAACGAACTGGGATACCAGGGCCTTACATTTACCGATGCATTGGAAATGCAGGGCGTAAAAAAATTCTTTCCAAATGGCGAGGCTTCTGTTGAATCACTCATTGCCGGTAACGATATGCTTTGTTTGCCTGCCGATGTGCCCCTTGCCATTGCAAAGATCAAAACGGCCATTGACAGCGGCAGGCTTAGCTGGACCGATATTGAAATGCATTGCAGAAAAGTTTTGCAGGCAAAATATCAATACGGGCTTGCTAGACTGCAACCCATCAATACAGATAACCTTACCAACGACCTGAACAGCAGTGTTCCGTTCATGCGCAAACTGGTAGCCGAAAATGCACTTACCGTTCTGAAAAAAACGGATGCCGCTTTCTTCCCGATGCCGGCAAAAGAAAACCCGGCAACAAAAGATGTTGTGTATATAAGTGTAGGCACAAACAGCAACAATGCATTTGCCAACCGCATGCAGGCCGATTACAATGCAGATATCATTTATTTCGATTACAAACAGGATGCTTCCAGGATAAAAGAAATAGTAGCACAGGTTAAAAAGGATCATAAAAAAGTGATCATTGGCATTCATGCGTACAGCCGTACACCTGCCAATAACTTCGGTATCAGCAAAAATGCGGTTGACCTGGTTACCCAGTTGCAGCAAAAAACAAAAGCCATCACGTTTGTATTTGGTAACCCGTATGCCATTAAGAACTGGTGCCATGCAAAGAACCTGGTTGCCTGTTATGAAGACGACAGCATTATTCACAACATAGCCATCGACCTGTTGCAGGGGAAGATCGGCGCCAAAGGAAAACTACCTGTTACGGTTTGTGAAAAATTCAAATTCGGTACCGGTATTAATTATGATGCCTTAGCTCCGGTGGATCCTTCTAAACTTTCGCTTGATGCAAGAAAACTCGGTTTCATCGACGCCATTGCCGAAGACGCCATTGTAAAAGGCGCTGCCCCCGGTGCCGTGGTGCTGGTGGCAAAGGATGGAAAGATCGCTTATTATAAAACCTACGGCAGTTTTTCATACGACAGGGCGGAACCGGTTACCGCCGAATCTATTTATGACATGGCATCGGTTACGAAGATCTGCGCCACCACCATTTCTGTAATGAAACTGTACGACCAGGGTAAACTGGATCTTAAAAAAAAACTCGGCGATTACCTGCCCTGGGTGAGGGGAACCAATAAAGAACAGTTAAGTGTTGAAAATATCCTGCTGCACCAGGCCGGGCTGGTAGCTTATATCCCTTTTTACCGGGAAACCATTGATGCCAGCGGTGTTCCGTTGCCGGGTTTTTATTCCACTGTAAAGAACGACAGTTTTGGTATACGGGTAGCAAACAACCTGTATATGCGCAACGACTGGAGGGATACTATTTATAAACGCATTCTTCAAAGTCCGCTCGGAAAAGCAAACCGTTATATCTACAGCGATAATGATTTTATTTTTTTAGGTAAGATCGTGGAAGCCATCAGCGGGCTTTCGTTAGATGAATATGTAAAGAAGGAATTTTATAAGCCGATGGGTTTAACTACAGCAGGATTTAAACCGGCAGAACAATTTTCCCTGAACCGTATTGCACCTACAGAGCAGGAAAAATATTTTCGGTTACAATTACTCCGTGGCGATGTGCATGATCCCGGTGCTGCCATGTTTGGCGGAGTAGCAGGGCATGCCGGCCTTTTCAGCAATGCATACGACCTGGCTGTTATTATGCAGATGTTATTGAATGGAGGGACCATCAATGGTAAACGATATTTACAAAAAGGAACCGTTGAACTATTTACTGCCTATCACAGCAGCATCAGCAGGCGTGGTTATGGTTTCGACAAACCCGAAAAAGACAACCACATTCGTCCCGATCCCTATCCCTGCTATACCGCATCGCCACTCACTTTTGGACATACCGGGTTTACAGGCACCTGTGTGTGGGCAGATCCCACTTATAATCTTGTTTTTGTTTTCTTAAGTAACCGGGTAAATCCCGAGGGCGGAGATAACAGGAAGTTGCTTACCATGAATGTTCGCACCAATATCCAGGAGGCCATCTATAAAGCGATGGGATTATAATTCCCCCGCACTACTTATCCAATACTGCCAGGCATAAAAATACTGATCATACTTTTCCAGGGTATGGGCTGGCTGATGCAACCCTGTAAATCAATCTTCATACCTGTCATTATTCCCTGAACACTTTCAACAATACCAACCTGTGCAGCTAAAAAATGAGTACCGGCAAAAAGCCCGGCTATGAGCCAGGTTATCCTTTTTATAAATTTCTGGTTCTTTTTCATATGCTGTAATTTTTACAACACAAAACTATTAACCTGCATCCGCTGGTAAAGATGAATTATACAAATAAGGCCGGGTATTATACTAACCCGGCTATTCCCCGGTTTCATAGCCCGGTAAGCGTGGGAAAAAAGCACAGGAACAGAAATACCCGTTTCGTATAATACCTGGCCCCGTTGGTATAAAAAAGGCGGGGTACGCTGCTGATTGAGTAGTTTTGGCTTATGCAGCAACCCAATACCAGTATGGTTCTTTTTAATAATCCCCTGATCCGGTTCATTGCCGATAACAGGTACCGGTGGCTGCGCCATACCCTGTTCATCCTGTTTTGCCTGGTATTGGGATTTAAAGGAGATGTAGGTGTATCTAATGATCATCGTTCACCTGAAGTAATGAGGGCCTTCCTGCTCATGGATACATGGACCACCGGATCCATCATGGCCATGATGTATTTATTGTTGCTCGTTCTGATACCCCGGTTGCTTTTTCGTTCAAAAGTATTCCTGTTTGCTATTTGTTTTTTCATACTTATTTCTCTTATTTATTTTATAGCCTGGGCGGTCGATTACATTTATTTAAGGCCTTTTGACGGAGACATTGCAACCAATTTCCAGCACGTAGATCTTTCTTTAATGGCTTATATCCAGTTATGTGGCATCTCCACCGTTTTATTGGGTTCTGTTGTGGGCATGGCCATATTCAAAAAATGGATCAACGATGTGCAACGGATGAATGAACTGCAACAGATGAATATGAAAACTGAACTGGAACAATTGAAAAGCCAGGTGAATCCTCATTTCCTGTTCAATACATTAAACAACCTGCTGGTGCTTACCAAAACAGATCCCGAAAAAGCCTCTGTTGTTTTATTGGGATTATCAGACCTGCTGCGCTACCAGTTGTACGACAGTTCAAAAGAAAAGATCGTATTATCAAAAGACATTGCCTTTATTCAGAACTTTCTTTCGCTGGAGAAGATCCGGAAAAACGATTTTAGTTTTTCCATACACACCGAAGGCAATATAGATTCGCAGATGCTGCCTCCCTTTCTTTTTGTACCCTTTGTGGAAAATGCCGTAAAGCATGGCGCATCCACCGTAGGGCATTCGTATCTTAACCTGGATTTCATCATTAAGGATAAACAACTTCATTTTCATTCAGCGAATTCCAAGCCGCCGGTAAAACAGCAAATGATTGGCGGACTTGGCCTGGGTAATATAAAAAGAAGGCTTGAACTGATATACCCCGGCACACATACACTCGAGATCACAGACAGCGCTGATACTTATACCGTAAACTTAATTTTACCATTATGACCTGTATCATTGTCGATGACGAACCCCTTGCCCGTCAGGGAATGGAACTGAACATTGCCAACGTGTCCGCACTTCAATTACTGGGCTCATTTAGCAATGCGCTTGCTGCAAGTGATTTTTTGCGGAAAGAAAAGGTTGATCTCATGTTCCTGGATATCAATATGCCGGAGCTGAGTGGCCTCGACTTCTTAAAGTCGTTGAGAGATGCACCGATGGTGGTATTTACAACGGCTTACCCGCAATACGCCCTGGAGAGTTATGAACTGGAAGCCATCGACTACCTCGTAAAGCCCATACGCATAGAACGTTTCTTAAAAGCAGTGAACAAAGCAGAGAATTATTTAAAACTGCTTCAGCAGGATGGTAACAATAACCAGGTGGAGAAGATCGAAGATGATTATGTTTTTATCAAGGCCGACCGGAAATATTTTAAGATATATTTTAAAGATATCCTTTACATCGAAGGCCTGAAGGATTACGTGGTGATCTATACCAGCGACAATAAGATCATTACCTCCATGAACGTAAAAACAATTGCTGCACAGCTGCCGGCGGCCATCTTTGCCCGGGTAAGCAAATCCTATATCGTTAATACGCTGCACATATCTTCATTCGACAATGAACTGATCTATATCAACAACCACGAGATCCCGCTGGGACAAAGTTTTAAAGACGATTTCATTAAACGGCATATTGATGGCAAAATTGTAAAGCGATAGATCACTTCCGCTATAATTATGTACTGAAGCACCCTGAACGGGTGCTTTTCTTTTCCATCTTTTTATTCAGCGCATTCATTTCTACCAATCATGCGTCCTGTTATACGAAACAGGCATCTGCGCAGACATGCTTGCAAAACGATCGTATAAAACAAAATATCCCGCCTGTTTCCTGTTTGTATAAAATAAACGCCTCTTTGTATAATTCAATTAAACGCCCCTTCTGCCGGGTATACTTTTGTGTCCTGATCGTAATTAATGCGCATTAAGATCATCAGGCCATAAAAAACAAATTAATTATCAAAAAACTAAAAACAGAATTATGAAAAAGACAATCTTATTATCCGTAATGACTGCGGTAATCTTACTGACAGTTGTTACAGGAGCGAAAGCGCAAAAGGGATTTTACGTGGGCGCCCAGGGAACAGCCCAGTTAAGCGTAATGTTCAATGAAGCCGATGTGGAACAACCCGGGGCCGATTACCGTTCAAAATTCGGAAGCTCCTTTGGCATAAATGGTGGTTACAATTTCGGCAAGCACATGGGTATTGGTACCGAAGTAATCTACGCTACCATTAAACAACGTTACATCGACAACACAGTAAGCTACACGCAGAAATTCAACTACCTGAAAGTTCCGGTGCTGTTCACCTACAATACAAACCCTGCCAGAACATTAATGTTTACGGCAAAAGCAGGCCCGCAACTGGGCATCCTGTTAAGGTCGGATATTTCCGGTGCATCAAATCCTGCAATGAACGGAAGCACCATGGACCGTTATAAGAAACTGACCCTGGGAGCCATGGCTGGTGCAGGAGTAAGAGTTCGTATGATGAACAATATTTACCTGGATGCGGGGCTGCATGTTGACGGAACCATCAGCAATACCGAAGACAAAGATTACAAAGGGTATGCCGCAGGAAGGGCTAAATCACATGACCTGAATGCAGGGTTGGAAGTGGGTATCAAATATTTCTTTTAGGAGGCTATACGATTCCTTTTAAAACCAAGGGGCTTCAACAGAAGCCCCTTTATCTTTTATAAACCTTAAAGCTCTTCGGAACTTTCCGGTAAATGATCGTACTCTCCCTTCAATGCATACCAGCCAAATACCATCAGGCCAATGGCAATGGGGGTGAATATGGTAATAATGATCACCCAGGGAATCGGTTTGTTGATGTCCTTGGTTCCTTCGCCGATATTATGTACGGCGCCCATTACCAAAAAGTAAATGATCACCGGGGCAATTACCATCCATATTAAGCCCATAATTCGTTTTAACTGGTTCATGTTATTTTATTTTTCGCCGGGAAGCCGGTAAGACGTCTTACCGGCTTCCCGGCATATTTTAATCATTAACGTCTTTATCAATTTTATTGGTAAGGTATAAAGCGCCAATAATAAAACACAATGCCGCCACGCCAATAGGATACCAAAGTCCAACCAACGGATCTTTTACAAACGTTGTTGACAGTAAGGTGGCTATGAACGGCACCAATCCTCCAAACACCCCATTGCCGATATGATAAGGCAGGCTCATGGATGTGTATCTTATTTTTGTGGGGAACAGTTCCACTAAAAACGCTGCAATGGGGCCATAGGCCATGGTTACAAAGATGATCATCACCCAAACAAGAAAGATGAATTTCCATTTGAGTGAAGGGGTAAGTGCAATATTGGAATAAGAAGGCTTTGAATCGGGCAGGGTTTTAAGTACCGGCCTTTCGCTATCAGCCAGGGCACTCAACGGAGGATAAATAGTGTAGTTTGTTACCTGCAGCGTATCGCTTCTTTTTTCGGAGAAACCGGTGCCATCCGGCAGAATATAATTGGTATTGGTGTGTGTAATATACTTTAAAGAAAAATGAGTAAGTAACGTATCCGTGGTATTGGAACTTTGCGAAACCCTCATTTTCAGCATGGCTTGCTGCGGATCGATGGCTGCGTCTTTCAAAAATGTATTGAATATCGGTCGGTAAAATAATACTCCCAGCAGCATCCCCGTAAGCATGATCCATTTTCTTCCTACCTTATCACTCAGCCAGCCAAAGAATAAAAAGAAAGGCGTTGCCAGCCCAATGGCCCATAACAATATCTCCCTGTTCTGCATAAATTCGATCTTCACTGTATTCTCTAAAAAACTTTGTGCATAGAACTGACCTGTGTACCAGATAACACCCTGCCCCATCACTGCTCCAAACAAAGCCAGCAATATCATTTTAAAATTTGCTTTATGCCCGAAACTTTCTTTTAACGGGTTAACCGATGTCTTACCTTCTTTCTTCAATGTTGCATACATGGGCGATTCACTCATCTTTAAACGGATGTAGATGGAAACACCCACCAGCAATATCGATATCCAGAACGGGTAACGCCATCCGCCCCATTCTGCTGTAAAAGCCGCATCACTCATGTTGCTTTTTACTGCCATGATAACGCCCAATGCAACAAACAAACCCAGCGTGGCCGTGGTTTGTATCCATGCTGTAAAATATCCCCGCCTCTTATCGGGTGCATGTTCGGCTACATACGTGGCTGCGCCGCCGTACTCACCACCTAAGGCAAGGCCTTGTATCAACCTTAATAATAAAACAAGTAATGGAGCTGCCAGGCCAATGGCTTTATAAGAAGGAACAAGGCCGATCAGAAAAGTGGAGCCACCCATTAAAACAAGGGTGAGCAGGAACGTGTATTTTCTTCCTACCAGGTCGCCCAGCCTGCCAAATACGAGGGCGCCAAAAGGGCGAACCAAAAAGCCGGCAGCAAAGATCGCCAGTGTACTCAGCAAAGCCGCTGTGTCATTTCCTTCCGGGAAGAATTGCACCGAGATGGTCTTTGCCAGCATGCCGAAAATATAGAAGTCGTACCACTCGATAAGGGTGCCTAGTGAGGATGAAAAGATTATTTTACCAATTCCTTTTACCGGTGCAGTAGCCATGTCTCTGTTTTATACGAAATTTGGGAAGTACTAAGCATAAATATATTAAATTGAAGTCAAACTAAAACAAACGCTTGTTATGTCATATCCCTACCAGATAAGGTCATTGGAAGAATACCACGAGCATTATAAGAAAAGTGTGGATGATCCCGAGGGGTTCTGGAGTTCTGTTGCCGGAAATTTTCTCTGGCGAAAAAAATGGGATAAAGTACTCGGCTGGAATTTTAAAGAACCTAAAGTGGAATGGTTTGCCGGCGGCAAACTCAACATCACCGAAAACTGCATTGATCGTCATTTAAAGACCATGGCCGATAAACCCGCCATCATCTGGGAACCAAACAACCCGGAAGAAAGAGTGCGGGTAGTTACTTATGCAAGGTTGCACAAACGTGTTTGCCAGGTAGCGCAAATGCTGATCAACAACGGTGTTAAAAAAGGCGATCGTGTTTGTATATATATGGGCATGGTGCCGGAGCTGGCTTATGCCGTGCTTGGCTGTGCAAGAATTGGCGCTATTCACTCGGTGATCTTCGGAGGCTTTAGTGCACAAAGTATTGCCGACAGGCTGTATGATGCACAGGCCGAATTCATCATCACCTGCGACGGCGCCTATCGTGGCGGAAAAGACATCCCCCTAAAATCAGTGATAGATGATGCATTGATCGGAAACAAAACGGTAAAGCGGGTGATCGTTTATACAAGAACAAGGATTCCGGTTTCTATGATCAAAGGAAGAGACGTTTGGTGGGAAGATGAAATGGAGTTTGCCGAATCGCAGGTAGAAAAAGACGGGGTGGTTTCTTTTCCTGCCGAAGAAATGGATGCGGAAGATCCTTTGTTCATCTTATATACATCCGGCAGTACCGGTAAACCAAAGGGCGTGGTACACAGCAGTGCCGGGTATATGGTGTGGACGAATTACACGTTCGTGAATGTATTTCAATATCAACCGGGGCAGATTCATTTTTGCACAGCTGATGTTGGCTGGATAACCGGGCACAGTTATATTATTTATGGCCCGCTCTCTGCCGGCGCCACCAGTCTTATGTTTGAAGGCATCCCCACCTGGCCGGATGCCGGAAGATTCTGGGATATTGTTGATAAACATAAAGTAAATATCCTGTACACGGCGCCTACCGCCATCCGGAGTTTGATGAGTTATGGTTTGGATCCATTGAAAGGAAAAGATCTTTCTTCCATAAAAATACTCGGCACCGTTGGCGAACCCATTAATGAAGAAGCATGGCATTGGTACGATGAGCATGTGGGCAAAAAGAAATGCCCCATTGTGGATACCTGGTGGCAAACAGAAACCGGCGGTTGCCTGATCAGCAATATGGCCGGTATCACTCCGGCAAAACCATCCTGGGCAACATTGCCCATGCCGGGCGTACAACCCATATTGGTTGATGAGAATGGAAAAGACGCCTCCCCCAACCCCTCCGAAGGAGGGGCTTTGATCACCGCTGGCAATTTGTGTATTAAAGCCCCATGGCCTGGAATACTTCGTACAACCTGGGGTGATCACGAACGCTGTCGCCAGAATTATTTTGCCACTTATGAGAATTTATATTTCACCGGCGACGGTGCATTAAAAGATGAGAATGGTTTTTACCGCATCACCGGAAGAGTGGACGATGTACTCAATGTAAGCGGTCACCGTATTGGTACCGCCGAAGTGGAGAATGCCATTAACATGCACGCCGGCGTAGTAGAAAGCGCCGTGGTGGGTTATCCGCATGATGTAAAAGGGCAAGGCATTTATGCATATGTGATCTACAACGGTCATCACGGCGATGAGAACCAGCGAAGGCAGGACATACTGCAAACCGTAACAAGGGTGATAGGCCCTATTGCCAAGCCCGATAAGATACAGTTTGTAAGCGGACTGCCTAAAACAAGAAGCGGCAAGATCATGCGCCGCATATTACGAAAGATCGCTGAAGGAGAAACGAAAAACCTCGGCGATACAACTACACTGCTTGATCCGGCTGTAGTAGACGAAATTAAGAATAGTAGATTATAGCATTACTGCAGTTGTGCCCCTCTCCTGCAGGAGAGGGGTTAGGGGTGAGGTCTTGATCCGGGAGTGGTAGATGAAATTAAAAACGGAAAATTATGATGCCGGCTTCTAAAAAAAATGTTTTTATAACCACCTTGGTTTTTCTCGCAGGTTTATTCCCTGTAAATGCACAGATGAAAAGCTGCTGCGAACCCGACAGCAGCATCCTCATTTCAACAGTGAAGCAAACAGAAGGCACATTGAAGATGATAAGGATACTGGACAGCATCAACAAACACGCCAACCCCGAAGATTTTTTTGTGATGAATACCCAGCGTGCCGAAATGTTCCGGCAGAAACTGCTTGCTGAGCAGGATCCGGGCAAAAGGCTCGACTATTACTTTCAATACAGCAACGAATGCCTGAATGCCGGCAATACCGAAGAAGCGCTGGGAGTAATGAGCCAGGTGATAAACGCTCTGAAACTTACCTGGGAGACACTGACAACAGATAACAAATCATTATTCGACCTGCTTGCCATCTCTTACATGCGTAAGGGCGAACTGGAAAACTGTGCTCTTAACCACAACGCACAAAGCTGCATCATCCCCATGCAGGGCGAGGGCATTCACAAACTTCCTTACGGCTCACAAAATGCCATTGAAATATACAAGATGCTGCTTACTAAATTTCCCGACGATCTGCAGTCGAGGTATTTACTGAACATCGCTTACATGACATTGGGAAAATACCCCGATTCGGTTCCCCGCCAATGGCTGATAGAGTCTGCTGCATTCAAACAAATGAATACCGGGAATATTGTATTGAAAGATGTAGCCGGTAAAAAGGGTGTTGACATGAATGGTATCTCGGGAGGTTGTGTGGTGGAAGACCTGGACAATGACGGGCTGCTTGATATCATGGCATCATCGTATGGATTAGGCGACCAGATACGTTATATGCACCAGCAAAAAGACGGAACCTTTAAAACAGAAACCACTTCTTCCGGCCTGGTAGGCATTACCGGCGCATTAAATCTTATTCATGCCGATTATAATAATGATGGCTTTGCAGATATTGTTGCACTGAGAGGCGGCTGGTGGGGAAAGAACGCTTTATTTCCCTTCTCTCTTATAAAAAACAATGGCAACAATACGTTTGAAGATGTGACCATCGAATCGGGACTTTATTCCCCCTTTCCTACACAAACTGCCAGTTGGGGAGATTTTAATAACGATGGATGGCTGGATCTTTTTGTGGCACATGAAAATTATCCCTGCCAGCTATTTGTAAATTATAAAGGTAAGTTCAAAGAAGAGTCTGCTAAATACGGACTGAACGTAACCCTCTATGTTAAAGGATGTGTTTGGGGAGATATCAACAACGATGGGTTCCCCGACCTGTTCATTTCCACCCTGGGTTCTCCCAATAAATTATGGCTTAATAAGCCAGGCGCAACTGCCGGCGAACGGATCTTCGAAGACATTTCAAAAGCAGCGGGCATTGAGGAGCCCATGTATAGTTTTCCCGCCTGGTTCTTCGACTTTGACAATGATGGCTGGCTGGACATTTTTGTTTCGGGTTACGATACAAAACGTTTTCCGCTGGTAGGCGAAGATGCCGCCCGTGAATTGCTGGGCATGCCGGCATTGGGTGAATTACCAAGGTTATATCATAACAATGGTAGCAATACATTTACCGATGTAAGTGCCACATACGGTGTAAACCATGTGAACTATACTATGGGCAGCAACTTTGGCGATATCGACAATGATGGCTGGCTGGATTATTACTTAGGCACCGGCGCTCCTGCCTACCAGGCAATTGTTCCCAATAAGTTTTACAGGAATATAAGCGGAAAGAAATTCGAAGACATTACGTATGCAACCAATACCGGGCATATTCAAAAAGGACACGGTGTGGCTTTTGCCGATATTGATAACGACGGAGACCAGGATATTTATGCCGTGATGGGTGGCGCTGTGGAAGGAGATCGTTTCCGGAATTTGTTGTTTGAGAACAGCTCGGTAACCGGCAACAACTGGATAAAATTAAAACTGGAAGGAACCAACTCAAACCGGGTTGCTATTGGCGCCCGGGTAAGAATAAAAGTAAAGATGTCCGATGGCAGTTATCAGAATTTTTATCATACCGTTTCTACAGGCGGAAGTTTTGGCTCCGGCCCCTTGCGGATAGAAGCCGGGCTGGGCAAAGCAGCAGCCATTGAAGAGATAGAGATCAGATGGCCGAATGCAAAGCAATCGGTTGAGCTGATAAAAAATGTTTCATTGAATTCCCTGTTAAGGATCAAAGAGGGTTCAGGAAAGCAATAAAAAAGCGGGCAATCTTTAAAAAGATTGCCCGCTTTAAAACAGGTATTTTTAGTACCCGAATATCTCTTCCAGCGTAAGTCGTTTCACTTCACCGTATTTCTTCATGGCATCTTCACTTAATTTTTTGTCGGAAGCTACAATGCAATAAGTATATGGTTTGTTGGAGATGTTCTCGCTGTGGAATTGTTTCAGTTCGTTATATCCAACTTTATCAACCGCTGCATATATCTTCTTACGGATGTCTTCATTCAGTCCCTTCTGCTGTGCAGTAAGATAATTAAAAATGATGCCATCCTGGGTGATGCGTTCTGTTTCAATATCCTTCTTAATGCCTGCACGTGCAAACTTGATGTTCTCTTCTACATTAGGAAGATCATTCAGCAATTCATTCATCGCAACGATCGATTCGTTGAACTTATCTGCCTGGCAACCTACATAGGCCAATGTATAGAACGGATCTTCTTTCTTATCAGGCTTTGCATAAAAAGCAAAGGTTGAATAAGCCAGTGCTTTTGATTCCCGGATGGTTTGAAAAACCAATGCGCCCATTCCCCCGCCGAAATAATTATTAAAGATGTCGATCACGGGTTCTTTGTCGGCATTGTATGCACTTGTATTCCTTACCCAGCGTATCTCTGATTGTACCATGTTGTAATCAGCAAACAGTATCTGGTTGCTTGTTTGTGCAGCTGTTGCAAACTTCGCTTTATCCGCTGCCGCTTTAAAAGCGGCTGGTATGCTATGAACTGCTTTTAAACCGGCAGTTAACTGTACCAGGGGTTGCGGACCGTAGTACAGTATTTTATGAGAATAGCTGTTCAGGTCGTGTAAGATGGCCACCAGTTCGTCTGCCGTGGTATTTTTCAACTCTTCATCGCTCAGTACATAATTGAACGGGTTCTTGTTGCCAAACCGGGCATAACTCACCAGCCCGTTCATGATAGCGCCTTTGTTGGCTTTTGCATCCGTTCTTGATTTGGTTATCCTTGCTTTCAGCGATTTCAATGCATTATCATCACCCTTGCAATTCTTTAACACGTCCTCAAACAATTTTACGGCTGCCGAAAAATTTTCCTGCAGGCCTTCGATCATAACGGTTGTGTATTCTGTACCGGCATTTACATTGAAGCTGCAGGCAATTTTATAGAACGCCTTGGTTATTTCTTCGGCGGTCATCTTATCGGTTCCCAGGAACTGCAGGTATTGTGCAGCCAGGCTCAGTTTCTTGTTATTCCAGGTACCCATATTAAAGCGATAACGCAGACGGAAGATGCTGTTGTCTTTATTCTGTACATACAACACTTCTGCCGGGCCGATGGTTGTTTTCTGAAGGTCTTTGCTATAATCCAGCCAAACAGGCTTAACTGCAGTGGCAGGCATATTGTTTACCTGTTTTACAAAATCAGACTGTGCATCACGGTTTGTTTCAACCGGGGTAATGGGTGGTTTTTCAACCTTTACAATGTTCTTATCTTCTCCTTTACGTTTTAAAATGCATACATAGTTATCGCCAAAATATTTATTGGCAAAAGCAATTATATCGTTCTTAGTGAGCTTAGAAAGCATGTCTGTATAAGCAACCTGCTCTCTCCAATCCAGTTCATTGGTAAAAGCGTCCATCAGGTCGTTTGCCCTTGAACCATACGATTCGGTACCCAGTATTTTATTCTTCTTCTGGTTATTGATAATAGAAGTAATGAGGTTGTTATCGAAGTTCCCTTTCTTCAGGTTATCAATTTCACCCAGCATCAATGCTTTTACATCTTCCAGGCTCTGGCCAAGGGTTGGCCTTCCCTGCATATACATGATGCCATAATCGATTAACGTAAACACCGAAGCAGAAGCGCCCAATAGCTTTTGTTTTTTTACCAGGTTCAGGTCCATCAGGCCGGCCTTACCATTGGTAAGTATCTGTCCAACCAGGTCGGCCAGCAATACGTCTTTTGATTTATTACCCGGCAGCCTGAAACCAATGGTCACATTCTCTGCATCAGGGCCCACCACTTCGGATAGTATTGGTGATGTGATCGGTTGCTCCGGCTGAAATGTATATTTAGGAACGGCTTTATTCTGCATATAAGAAAAAGCAGCGTCTACCTTCTTGATCATCTCATCGGGATTAAAATCGCCGCTCATGATCACACCCATATTGTTAGGAACATAATACGTGTTGAAATATTTCCGGATCTCCAGCAGGGAAGGGTTTTTCAGGTGTTCAATCGTTCCGATGGTGGTTTGTAACCCGTAATTATGGTTCTTGAATAATTCAGCAAACAGTTTTTCAAAAACCCTTCTTCCGTCATTATCCAGTCCGCGGTTCTTTTCTTCATATACGGCTTCCAGTTCGGTATGAAATATCCGCAGGACAGGATTGCGGAAACGTTCGCCCTGCACTGCCAGGTATTTATCAATGGCACTGGCCGGTACGTCATCGGTATAAACCGTTTGTTCAAAAGAAGTGAATGCATTGGTACCCTGTGCGCCCATCGACGACATCATTTTGTCGTACTCATTGGCAATGGCATATTTTGATGCCACCCCCGATACCGAATCGATCTGGTGGTAAATGGCCTTACGTTTTTCCACATCGGTTGTTTTATTATACTGCTCATATAATGCATCGATCTTATCCAGCTCAGGTTTTTCTTTAGCCCAGTCCAGCGAACCGAATTTATTGGTGCCCTTAAAGAGCATATGCTCTAAATAGTGCGCCAGACCGGTATTGGTGGAAGGATCCGTTTTACTGCCTGCTTTGGTAGCCACATAACATTGTATGCGTGGGTCTTTATTGGTGGGACTTAAAATTACCGTAAGCCCATTCTTCAACGTATAGAACCGTGCCCTGGTGGGGTCATTGCTTACGGATCTGTATGTATAGCCACCGGAAGTAGTTGTCTTCCACTCGTAGCTGCCGGTTTGGGCATAGCTGCAAACGGTGGTGAGCGCCAGTGCCGCCAGCAGGAATGTTTTGATCAATCGCATAGAAATTATTTTAAAAATTAGTGAGGCGTAAAATTAAAGGTATTGGGCAAGCAATTTATTACCGTTCACAAAATTTTTACATTTACTTTTGGCAAAATCTCAGCGCAGGTATGAAAAAACTCTTTACGTTCCTCCTCCGTACAGCCTTGGTACTGTTCATCCTGGCGAATGTGATCGTTGTTTTTCATGCATATAAGTTCACCCATTTTTATGACAACGGCACGGTTACCATAAAGCCCAAAGAGGAAAAGACCGGCTGGGATAAGGCCAAAGAGATATTCTTCGGCATTAATGCGGTAAAACAGAAAAATACAGTAACGGCCGATTCTTCTTTTCAAACCATTTATTTAACCACTAAAAGCGGACTGAAGCTGGAGGGCTGGTACCTGGCTGCCGACAGTGCCGTGGGAACAGTTTGTCTTTTTCATGGACATGGCGGAACCAAATCGGGTGTTATAAAAGAAGCGGAAGCTTTCCGGAAAATGGGATACAATGCTTTTTTACTCGACTTCAGGGCGCACGGCAGCAGCGAAGGCAATACCTGCACCATTGGTTATAACGAAGTGGAGGATATAAAACTGGCTTATGATTTTATACAGAACAAAGGCGAAAAGAATGTGGTGCTGTGGGGAATATCCATGGGCGCTTCCACTATTACAAAAGCAATTAAAGATCATAAATTAACTCCCAAAAAGGTAATCCTTGAAATGCCATTCGGCACCATTGAAGATGCGGTAAAAGGCAGGTTGAAGATAATGGGATTACCCCCGCAACCATTGGCCACCTTGCTCACCTTCTGGGGTGGAACAGAGAACGGGTTCTGGGCGTTTAACATGAAACCCCAGGAGTTTGTAAAAGATATTCATTGCCCGGTATTGCTGCAATGGGGAAGAAACGATCCGAGGGTCTCCAAAAAAGAAGAAGATATCTTGTTCGGCAATATCGGATCTGCTGATAAAAAGTTTGTAGTGTATGAAACGGCCGGTCACGAAAGCCTCTGCAAAAAAGAACCGGGAAAATGGAATGCTGAAGTTTCTGCATTTTTAAAATGAGCCATCCCAAGCACATATCCATCCTTGATTATACGTACGATCTGCCGACTGAACGGATAGCATTGCATCCCCTGGCTGAAAGAGATTCATCAAAACTGCTTATTTATAAAAACGGGGAGATAAAAGAAGCTGTCTATAAAAACATAGATCAATACCTGCCCGTAAATAGTTTACTCATCTTTAATAATACCAGGGTCATCAACGCAAGGGTTCTTTTTCAAAAAAGCACAGGCGGTGTTATTGAGATATTCTTACTGGAGCCATACAACGCTGACCATGCCACCGCCTTATCTGCAACTGGCAAAGTTTTCTGGAAATGTATGATTGGCGGAGCCAGTAAATGGAAAGAGAAGAATTTAAAATTGAAAATTAAAAATGTTGAATTAACGGCGTCGTTAATCGAAAGGATTACTGATGCATACGTAGTGGAGTTTGTTTGGACGCCGGCTGAACTGAGTTTTGCAGAAGTGCTGGAGATAAGTGGCGATATCCCTTTACCACCTTATATAAAACGAAAGCCCGAAACGGAAGACACCGATCGTTACCAAACCATTTATGCCAAAGACGAAGGTTCTGTAGCGGCGCCTACTGCCGGGCTTCATTTTACACAGGATATTTTCGATCGCCTTGCTGAAAAGAGTATTCAAAAGGATTTTGTAACCCTGCATGTGGGCGCCGGTACATTCAAACCGGTGAAGGCAGCCGTGATGGAAGGCCATGAAATGCACGCCGAATGGATCGAGGTTAATGCCGGAATGATCGGGCGGCTTTTGAATAAGGGGGAAGAACCGGTGGTTGCTGTTGGCACCACTTCGCTCAGAACCCTGGAGAGTATCTACTGGATGGGAGTTAAAACCATGCTGAAGCCGGGCATAAAACAATTGCAACTTACCCAATGGGAAGTGTATGAAGAGCCTTTGGTAAACAGCAATATCCCGGCAGAAGAGGCCCTGGCATCTTTACTGAACTGGCTGCAGGAAAATAAACAAGAAAAATTGTTTACCCAATCGCAAATACTGATAGCGCCAGGTTATTCTTTCAGAATGTCGGATGTTATCATCACCAATTTCCATCAACCACAATCTACCCTGCTGTTACTGGTTGCTGCTGCAGTTGGTAACGATTGGAGAAAGATATATACGCATGTCCTGGAAAATGATTTTCGTTTTCTGAGCTATGGCGATGGCAGTTTATTGTTCATTAAAAAATAAAAGCAGGCGATCATTCTGCCTTCATTAATTTTACAGATCATTCACACGTTCATATGACATTAAAAAAAACGATACACGCTCTTTTTGACAAAACCGGTATCTATATCGGCAAACGCCCTACATACAACGGCAAGGCAAACTTCAGCATCGATGGATTGAACTATGGTTTTTCCTTTCCTTCGGCCAACTATGCCCCCTGGCTGGGCGATGCCTCATTCATGAATATCTACAACCAGATCAAAGACAATACCCTGGTTGATATTTACCGTTGCCACGAACTCTGGCAGCTGGTTCATAAAATAAATGTATTGAGCCCCAATGCTGCCATCCTGGAAGTAGGTGTTTGGCGTGGAGGAACGGCGGGCATTATGTCGCAGCGGCTGGTTGACCTGAGGAGTAATGCAACGCTATATCTTGCCGATACCTTTTCGGGTGTGGCAAAGGCCGGAACCAATGATAGTTTTTATACCGGGGGTGAACACAGCGATACCAGCCAGCAGATAGTGGAAGATGTGTTGAAAAATAAAAGCCGTTACCCGCATTATAAGATATTAAAGGGCATTTTCCCCGAAGACACGGCGCATGAAATTCCCGGAACGGAACAGTTTGGTTTGTGTCATATTGATGTGGACGTATACGACTCAGCAAAAGATATACTGGAATGGGTTTGGAGCAAACTGATCACCGGGGGTGTTGTTGTTTTTGACGATTACGGATTTCACTCCTGCACGGGTGTGGCAAAACTGGTGGAAGAATACAGGAGCAGGGCCGACAGGCATATCATTCATAACCTGAATGGCCATGCAGTGATGATAAAACTTAAGTAAGGGAGAATATTACTGCTGTATGGTAACCTTTGTACCTACCGGAATATAGCTGAACAGGTCTTTCATCTCGGTGTATTTTACCGAAACACATCCATCGGTCCAGTTATAAAAATTATCGATCGTCCATTCTTCCTGCGGACGTGTGGCGTGAATAGCAATACCATTTCCTATCCGGGCACTTTTAGGTATCAGCCCCTTCGCTTTTCTTTCTTTGAATCTTTGATAGCTCACATCATTGGGATAGTCAAGCAATAACTCGGGGCCCCATTTGGGATGTATCTTTTTCAGGATCACTTTAAAACTTCCATCGGGTGTTCTTTTGTCGCCTTCTTTCATTTTATCACCCAGGTCTTTACTGCCGAAAACGATCGGGTATGTAGCATACCATCCTTCGTCGTCATATACTTTTAACTCGTAATCGCTTTTATCAACAATTATATAATAAGGATTTTCGGTACTGTCTTTTACAGCAGGACTTACTGCCTTTGATATGGCTGTTTTTTTAACCCCGGTTCTTTTCTTTTTACCCGGCGGAATAAAGGAAAGGGCAGTAAGTACGCTGCCTAAAAAAATAACCTGGAAAAATGTGGACCCCTTCATTGGAAAAATAATTTTTCTCTATATGACAAACGATGTGCCACATAAAAATATTTTAATCTGGCCAGAAACATTAACAAAAATTAGTCAATGTGGAAAAAAATAACCGCTTCCGGCAGGGCCTGAAGCGGTATCCTAAACCCATCCCTCACCCACGTTGGTAAAACCGTCCCGATAGTTATCGGGAGGTAAAGGAGAGTGAGAGAGTATTTTTACCAGTTGCTGAAGCGAAGCCCGATCGTATAAGGCCGCATGTCGAGTGTTTTTTCGTATATAGATTTAGGGCTGTACGATCCGTATAACCGTACCGGGCCTAATCCCAGCTCAGCTATATAGGAGAACTTAAATCGTTCCAGGTCGTAATCGCCTTTGTTTATACGCTTACCTCTGTCGCCGCTTTTTTGTTTGTTACGCTGGCTATACAGGTAGCCTGCGCTAACACCCACACTAATGCTTACTCCTTTATTATGGCGTGACGGATGAGAAGAAAAATTCAACATCAGCGGAACAGTAAGGTAATCGGCTGCCAGTTTATTTTTGGTAAAGGAGATAGAATCCCTGAAGATAAATGGCGATGTTCTTACTGCCGGCAAATTGCTGTAAGGCTCGGTACCGCTTTCTTTATAACTGATGGTTGATTTATACCTGTAGTTATTCAGTTCCAGGCCCAGCCCGTATTTCAGGTTCAGGTGGTGCTTAACCAGGTTAAGGCGTTGCATGAAGATCCAGATGTTTACGTTTATGCTTTTACCGGCACGTAACTTGAAGTCGCTCTTGCTGAAAGCCGGGTACCCGGGTCTGTTGATCAGGTATCCGCCCATCCCGGGTGCGCTGTAATTTGTTTTATCATCGTAGTTGCTGAACCCAAGGTCGAGTATTCCCCAGTTGGTACTTACATTGCTTAATTTTTTGGGCGAACGGTCTCTTTTCATTTTCATGCTTCTTTCGCCGCTGCCATTTGTTTTTCCTTCTTTTACAATGATCATTCCGCCGATACGGATGGTGTCTTTCTTCTCTTGTGCCGATACGGTCAGTACGGTTAAGCAAATAATTGCCGTTGCTAATAGTAATGTTAGCCTTTTCATTTGTTCTGTTTTTAGCGTGATTATTTTAATGCGATCTCAAAGCCGGCTACTTTTAATCCGTCGCCGGTTTTTATGTTGGCGTTACGGCTCAGCATTCTAGATGCTTTGCGTATGAACCCGCCCAGTTTTGTACGCTTTACTTTGTCTTCATCCATGTAAAGTAAGCGGTCGTTATTATTTTTCTCGTCTGTATAAACCACCGGAATGGCGGCAGTAGTAGCTGGATCAGTAATAACAGGATTTGTCTTCACCACAATATCGTTCACCCCGGAAGTGTTGATGCTGTTGGTTTCAGGTTTTACGTCTGTAACAGCATATTCGTTACGTTCGCTCCTGTTAATATTTTCTAAATACGATTTGGGCAGGTTATTGTTCGGTTTCTCATTCTTATTGTCCGAAGCAACCGTATTCTCCTGGCCCTTGGTCTGCCTGTTACTATTTTGTTTTGTATACCGACTGTTTGTTTGATCCGCATTTTCAACAACCTGTTGCTGCTGGTCCTTTGCACTGTTCGGTGTTTCAACTGTTGCTACAGCCTGTGGCTCTCCGGCGTCTTCCACATGCGTTTTAATTCCGGCCGTATTTTCCTTTGTATTATTTTTTATTCCTGAAGAAGTACCTCCATCCCTGTTTGCGATCCCTCCTTCAGTACCTCCTGTTGTGGTTTTTGTGCTGTTATTATATACGGTCACTCCAGTCCACAAACCAAAACCCAGCAAAACGGCTGCTGCTGCAACCCTCCACCATTTCATACCTACCACCCTGGCGCCTTCTGTTCTGTATAAAGAATTTTTATCGGCAAACACGATCGATGTTTCTGGTTCCATTTTCGTCTGCCTTAAACTATTCCATTCGGCCGCAGCAGATTTATCGGTAGCCAGCAATGCTTCTATTGTTTTTTTATCAGCAGCAGATAATTCATCATCGGCGTATAACAGCAGGTTTTCCTGCAGGGCAGAAACGCCGTCTTCCATATATAACCAGTCTTTCTTTTCCAGCACCACATTATCTGCATTAAGAACCGTATCCTGCAATAAGGATAACTCCATCTGTAGATCCGGGTTTTCCTGCACAAACAACTCCACAGCCTTCCTTTCTGCAGCAGATAATTCCTTATCTACATACAGCAGGAAAAATGTTTCGTAATTATGACGGTTTATATTCATTCGTTGTTCGTTGATGGTTGTTCGTTGCTCGTGGCTGATTTCGGCCAACGGTCAACGATCAACCTATATTACATTTTCTGGACTTACAATATACTCCCGCAATTGCAGTCTCGCCCTGTGTAAATATACTTTTACCTGGCTCTCGTTCAGGCTGGTTATCTGTCCTATTTCTTCGTAGCTATACCCCTCATAATCTTTCAGCAACACCAGGCTTCGTTGCTGTTCACTTAATTTGGCCAGGGCTTCATTCAATATCCTCTTCGTATCATGTTTTTGAGATACCGCCCCTTTGGCGCTATCGGTAAAATCCTCTTTCAGGGTTATCCGCTTATTCTTCCGGATATGGTCGATCATCTGGTTATAGGCGATCGTGAACAGGTAACTTTTGCTCTTTTCATTCTCCACTTTGTCCCTGCTGATCCAAAGCTTTTCAAAAGCACCCTGCACCACGTCCTTTGCATCCTCCATATGCCCCAAATTCTTGAGGATAAAGCGGTATACATTGTCTGCATACAGGTTTACACATTCATTATATTCTCTCTCAGTCATAAAGCTTTGGGGCGGTTAAATCAGCTCCTGTTGGGTTGTTTCTTGTGTTATACGAAGTTGGGTAATAAAATGTTACAGGAAAAGGGGAAAATGTTATTTTTTATCCCCTCCGGGGAATAGAAAACTGCGTAGGATAGAATCACAGATGACACAGATGGAGCTGACTTACACTGAAAATCCGTTCTCACCAGCCTCATCCGTGTCATCAGCGTTCTATTTTAACCTAAATTTGCCCCACCTAATAATTGCATATATGAACGAGAAATTTGTAGCCCGGATAGCCAATGAACTGAAGGAAATTGAAGCCGCCGGCCTTTTAAAGAAGGAACGGATCATCAGCAGCGAGCAAGGAGCCGAGATCGTGGTAAATGGCAAGACCGTACTGAATTTTTGCGCCAATAACTACCTGGGGCTTTCTTCTCATCCCAAAGTGGTTGCTGCCGCCAAAAAATACATTGATGTGAGGGGATATGGCATGAGCAGCGTACGCTTTATCTGCGGTACCCAGGATATTCATAAAGAGCTGGAGAAAAAACTGGCCGGTTTCCTCGGTACAGAAGATACCATTTTATATGCCGCCGCTTTTGATGCCAACGGCGGTGTTTTTGAACCTTTGTTTGGCGAAGAAGATGCCATCATTTCCGATGCACTCAACCATGCTTCCATCATTGATGGCGTTCGGTTATGCAAGGCACAACGCTACCGGTATGAACATAATAATATGGCCGACCTGGAAGCAAAACTAAAAGAAAGCGCTCACCTACGCAGCCGCATCATTGTAACCGATGGAAGTTTCAGCATGGATGGAACCATTGCCCAATTAGATAAGATATGCGACCTGGCAGATAAATACGATGCCATTGTGATGATAGATGAATGCCACAGCAGCGGATTTTTAGGAAAGACAGGGAGAGGAACACATGAATATCGCGGTGTAATGGGAAGGATCGATATCATTACCGGCACCCTTGGCAAAGCGCTTGGTGGTGCAAGCGGCGGTTTTACATCGGGCAGAAAAGAGATCATTGAAATGCTGCGACAGAGAAGCCGCCCTTACTTATTCAGCAATACCCTGGCGCCAAGTATTGTGGGTGCTTCCATCGCCGTACTGGATATGCTGAGCGAAACAACCGAACTTAGAGATAAATTGGAAAGCAACACCAAATACTTCCGCAAAAAAATGACCGAAGCCGGCTTCGATATCAAACCCGGCGATCACCCGATCGTTCCAATCATGTTGTACGATGCCGTACTGGCACAAAATTTTGCCGCTAAACTTTTAGATGAAGGCATTTATGTGATCGGGTTCTTTTTTCCTGTGGTAGCAAAAGGGCAGGCAAGGATACGGGTTCAATTGAGTGCGGCACACGAACAACGGCATTTAGATAAAGCGATTGAAGCCTTTACTAAGATCGGAAAGGAGTTGGGCGTACTTAAATAATCAACCATGTCAGAACAATCACAAACTTTTCTTGCCAAAAGCACCGTTAAAGCCGCCGACCTGGAACACCGGCGTAAGATCAATTTCAATATTGGTAAATACAATGCGGTGGTGCCAAAAGGGAAAGAACAGTTTGCCGATGTACACCTGGCCAGGGAACGGGCCAAGAACGTTAAATGGCGTGCCATTGAAACGCTCGACCAGCAATTGGAAGAATTTGAACTCAACTTCACCAAACGGGGCGGCAAAGTGATATGGGCCGAGAACGGCGAGCAGGCTATCGAAGAAGTATTAAAGATATGCAGGGAAAAGAATTGCAGGTCGCTGGTGAAAAGCAAGAGCATGGTAACCGAAGAGATCCATTTAAATAAAGCCCTGGAAGCAAACGGTATTGAAAGTGTGGAGACCGACCTGGGTGAATACATTCAGCAATTAGATGGCGAAGCGCCGTATCACATTGTAACACCTGCCATGCACAAAAGCAAGGAAGACGTGGCCCGGCTCTTCAATAAAAAATTAGGCACGCCGGTCAATTATACTCCCGAACAGTTAACGCTGAAGGCAAGAGAGATTTTGCGTGAAAAATATGTGCAGGCCGAAGTGGGTGTTACCGGCGCCAACTTCATCATCAGCGATATAGGCGGCATTGCCGTTACCGAAAACGAAGGCAATGCCAGGCTGAGTTGCGCTTTTCCAAAAACACATATCGCCATTGTGGGTATTGAAAAGATGATCCCTTCCATTACCGACCTGGGTTTGTTCTGGCCCCTGCTTTCTACGTTCGGCACCGGTCAAAAGATTACAGTATACAATACCATCGTCACCGGTCCAAAGCAGGAGAATGAATCCGATGGGCCCGAAGAAATGTATGTGATATTGCTGGATAACGGAAGAACGAACATTCTGAAAAACCCAAAACAACGGGAGAGTTTGTATTGCATCCGTTGCGGCGCCTGCCTCAATGCCTGCCCTATTTATAAGAACATCGGCGGCCATGCTTATGGCGCTACCTACAGCGGGCCCATCGGCAGCGTCATCACACCACACCTGCAGGGTATGGAAGAATTTAAACACCTGAGTTATGCTTCTTCACTTTGTGGTAATTGTACCGAAGTATGTGCTGTGAAGATAAACCTGCACGAACTGCTGCTGGAGAACAGGGCCGAATCGGTAGAAGAAGGGTTGACAAGCTTCACCGAAAGAATGGCCTGGAAAGCCTGGCGCATTGCCAGTTTAAAAAGAGGCTTTATGAACCTGGGCAACGGTAACCTGAAGAACAAAGTAGTGAATGGTATGTTCAAAGGCTGGAAGGAGAACCGCAGCGATCTTAATTTCAGTCAGAAAACATTTAACCAGATGTGGAAAGAACGGTTTAAAAAGTAAAAAATCAAAAGGAAAAATTCAAAAAATAGTCCTGCTGTGGCGGGACTTTTTTATTTTGTGTACGAATGGTATTGATCTATTCTCATATTACCTCTCCCCGGCTGCAGTATATCTGTTTTTTCATCTTTAAAGAATTAATGGGTGTTGATTTTTCAATAACGATCGATTCGGAAGAGTTTAGAAACTACAAAGGGGTAAAGATCAACTATAGTGATGCCGATATTCATTCTGCCCAGGGCGTCAATGCATTCAACATACAAGGCAATAGTTTATTGTTCGATGAGATCATCATCCGGCAAGATATCATATGCTTCGACGTAAATGGGTATAAGGCTTTTTTCAGAACCCATAATTCCGACTTTCCTTTTGATATTTTTGCGGCTTCTTTTTACCTGCTTACCCGTTACGAAGAATACCTGCCGCATGAAAAGGATATGTACGGTAGATATGCACATGAAAATTCGCTGGCATTTAAAGAAGGATTTCTGAACCTGCCACTGATTAATATATGGGTGAAGGAATTTGCAAAAAGATTGAAAGAGAAATTTTCAACCTTCAACCCAAAACTTTCAACTTTCAGTTTTCAACCTACCTACGATATTGACATTGCCTACTCCTACAAACACAAAGGCCTGCTGCGGAACATCGGCGGGTTTATAAAGTCGCCTTCGGCAGAAAGAATAAAGGTGCTGGCCGGATCGGCGAATGACCCATTTGATTCATACGAATGGCTGAATCAATTACACATACGTTACAACCTGCAGCCGTTGTACTTTTTTTTAGTGGCCGAAAAAAATGGCCGGTACGATAAGAACATCCTTCCCTATAAAAATGCTATGTGGAAACTGGTAAAGCAACATGCCGGTAAGCATTCCATTGGTCTGCATCCATCCTGGCAAAGCGGGGATGATCCTTCCCTGTTAAAAGAAGAAAAAAAGCAACTGGAAGCGATGTGTGATAACGGCGAAACAAATATCACAAGTTCCCGCCAGCACTACATCCGTTTCGATCTGCCCAACAGCTATAACAAACTTATTGAAGCCGGTTTTACCGATGACTATTCCATGGGTTATGGCAGCATCAACGGTTTCCGGGCATCGGTGGCTTCTTCATTCAACTGGTATAACCTGGAGGAGGAAGAAGAGACCTCATTGCGCATTCATCCGTTCTGTTTTATGGATGCCAATTCTTACTATGAACAAAAACAGGATACAGCAGAAACAATGGAAGAGCTGCTGCATTACTTATCTGCCTGCAAAGAAGTGAACAGCACGTTCAGCAGCATCTGGCACAATAATTTTTTAGGAACAGCTAAAGAGTTTGAAGGATGGCGGGAGTTATATGAGCAGTTTATTGCTCAGGTTCAACAATAGCTTTCTCCCGGCTTTTCTTTATGCTGTAGTTCACCAGGAATACACCTACCAGGGTTACAATGGCTCCCCATAAAATATTCATGGTTAGTTTTTCCTCCAATACAAGGGCAGCGGTAACCATGGCCACCAGCGGGTTTATATACGCATACAAAGAAGACAAGGCCGCCGGTAGTTTTTTCATGGAATAGATAAAGGCAATAAAAGCAAGCAAAGAACCGGCAAGTACCAAATAAAGAATGGCCAGCCACGAGTTCCTGGTAATTTCTCCAAGGGGTATCGTTGGCTGAAAGCCCTGCGAAATGATGAACAACATGAACGACCCCAGCAGCATCTGCCAGCCCGTAGCATAATAGGGGTTCATATTGAGTTTATTGCGTACAATGAAAATAGTGCCTACACTCCACGACAGCATGGCGATAACCGAAAGTAATACGCCAAACAAAAATCCTTCGGGATGATGCTGAAAGGCATTCTCATAAAACACGATGCCAATACCGGTGATGCCCAGCAACAGCCCGATGAATGTTATTACATTCAGGTTACGGTTCCTGAAAAAGACCATTTCGATGATAACCACACTTAATGGATACAAGGCGCCGATCAAAGCGCTCAACCCGGTTGGGATATAGTTCAGGCTCCAGGTACTTAACCCGTTTGCCATTACAAACATCAGCACCGACATCATCAGCAGCCAGCCAAATTGCTGCCGGGTAGGAAACCCGATCTTTTTATAGAACAGGAAGAACAATACAAAACAGATACCTCCGAAAAACTGGCGGATAGAAGCCATCTGCAAAGCAGGCATACCGGTAACAGCGATCTTACTGGCAACCCAGGTAGTACCCCACACAATGCTGGTAATACCCAACGCCAGGTATCCGCCTGCTTTGCCCTTTGGTAAGTTATTGCTGATGTTCATGTACAGTAATTAGTGTTTAAAGTGCCTGAGCCCTGTTATCACCATTGCCAGGTTATTGGCCTTGCAATATGCTATCGAATCTTTATCACGAATAGAACCTCCGGGCTGAATGAATGCAGTGATACCTGCCGCATGAGCGATCTTTACACAATCATCAAAAGGAAAAAAAGCATCGCTTGCCAGCACCGCTCCGTTCAGGTCAAAATTGAATTGCTTTGCTTTTTCTATCGACTGCCGCAACGAATCAATCCGGGATGTTTGTCCGCAACCCTTACCTGCCAGTTGCTTATTCTTCACCAGTGCAATCGCATTGCTCTTTAAATGTTTGCAAACGATGTTGGCAAATACCAGGTCTTCTTTTTCTGATTCCGTGCTTGTTCTTCCACCTTCTTCTTTCCATTCGGCAAAATTACCCGTATCGTTTTGCTGCGTGAGTATGCCATTCAAAACAGATTTAAATTGCTGCGTTGCTGCCGGTTTGTTTTTCAATACCAGCAGTATGCGGTTCTTCTTTGTTTTTAGAATCTCCAATGCATCGGCATCAAAAGAAGGAGCGATCAATACTTCAAAGAAAATTTCATTGATGGCATCAGCTGTTGCCTTATCAACTGCTCCGTTGCAAACCAGCACACCGCCGAAAGCACTTTCAGGATCGCCGGCCAGTGCTGCATCCCAGGCTTCCTTTACCGTTGCCCGGGAAGCAACGCCGCAAACATTGGTGTGCTTGATGATGGCGAATGTTGTTCCGGTGAATTCGGTTATGATCTGCACCGCAGCATCTGCATCTACAAGATTATTATACGAAAGTTCTTTTCCATGCAGTTTCTCAAACACTTCGTCCTGGTTTCCATAAAACACACCTTGCTGATGTGGATTCTCCCCGTAACGCAAAACAGATTTTTCTTTATTGAACGGATTGATAAAGTCGGCCTGGTTAAAATAATTGGAGATGGTCATATCGTATCCCGTACAAACATCAAATGCCTTGATGGCAAACAGGCGGCGTTGTTCTAACGTGGTCTCTCCTTTCTGTTCTTTCAGTATCCCTTCCAATAAAGCATAATCTTTTTTGGCTGCTACCACGGTAACCGAAGCATGGTTTTTTGCGGCAGCACGGATCATGGACGGGCCACCGATGTCTATTTTTTCAATGATGAGTTTTTCATCGGTGGTGGAAGCAACGGTTTCTTCGAAAGGATACAGATCAACGATCACCAGATCTATCTCCGGTATATTGTATTGTTTCATTTCCGCCAGGTGCTGTGCATCATCCCGCTTTCCCAATATGCCACCAAATACCGACGGATGTAACGTCTTTACCCTTCCTCCCAAAATGGATGGATAGGTTGTGAGCGATTCAACAGGCACGCAGGGCACACCCAGGTCTTCAATGAATTTTTGCGTACCCCCGGTTGAGTAAATGGTTATACCAAGCTGGTGTAACTGTGTAATGATGTTTTCCAGCCCGTCTTTATAAAAAACGGAGATAAGGGCCGACTGAATTTTTTTCTGCATGAGCGATGATTGGAGTGGATTTCCCGGGAAGGTCCGGGTCCGTAATTCAAATTCCGCCGCAAATTTATGGAATTTTACCAGCGCCCGTTTATGATTTTAGGAACCAATTGTGAATAATGCAGCAAAGCCTGAGCTGCCATACATTTAATGGCTGGAAAAATAGATCTCTGTTCGGGAATTAAGCTGTACTTCCCGTGGATTATTGCCTGCATTTAATGGCCGGTTATAGCCAAAACTTTTTACCGATTCTATCCTGGAGATATCTATCCGGCGGGATAGAAAATAATTCTTAACGATCATCGCCCGGTCGGCCGAAAGCCGGTTACACACCGAACCAATGCCCTCTGTTTTATACGCATGCCCTTCAATGGAAATATTGAGTGAAGGGTTTTGCACAAGAATATTGATCACACTGTCTAATATCGTATAGCTTCCTGTAAAAAGATTGGATTGCTGTACTTCAAATGGCACCAGTACAAATCCTGTGTTGGGGCAACCATTTTTTTCGAGGTAACCATATTCATCCGGGCATTTATCTTCTGTATCGGCAATACCATCTCCATCCCGGTCGGAGATAATGACTGCTTTAGGAACAGCCGGGTAATTAAGGGTGATCTCGGCCCGGCAGTTGATCTTGAATCCGTCCTTATCCACTCCTTTATATATCGGCTTCGACTTACCATGGCCAATTACAGAAAGAACCTGGGAACTGTCTACCCCTCTTCCCATGATATAGGTTTGAATGAACAATGCACGGTTAAGAGAAAGATAGTAACAGATCGTATCACTGCCTTCATCCTTATACGCATAGCCATCGATACTGATGGTAACCACTTTGTTTTTTTTAAGAATGTTGATGATACTGTCGAGCACATCAAAAGTAAACGTATGGTAAATGGCAGATTGTTTATAATCGAAACGGATCAATACCGTGTCTTTCTCTTTACTGGGGGAACCGGCTGCATGTGATGGCCCGGCAAAAAATGCAGAAGAAAGGGTAAACAATAACAGGATCAGCAACAGCCGGGCAGAATTCATTTCTTTAATAAGATTTAATAGCTGTGCAAATTTAGTTGCTCCCTGCTATACTGGTAAAAGTAATTTGATCAATTAACAGGAAATTAAAGACGCAACTTACATGCCAATATCAAGTATAAATGCGCCCTGGCCAGCTACTGAATGGCCCCGTATATTCAACGCCCTACACTCTTTCAGCCATTTTTCAACCTTCCAGGCAGGGTTTGATGCATCAAATATATATTGATCGCAATGGAACAGGTTTGCCAGTTGTGCTATGGTTAGCTTTGGATTTTTTGTGATGATCAGCATATCAACACGGATCTTTTGTGCTGTTGGTTCTGTTTGTAACGGCCGGTCAATGATCGCCAGCCTTGTATCATGGAACTGGTAAAACATACCGTTGCTGAAAACAGTATTCATCAAATGCTTCCGGTTGTTTAGCTGCAACGCTATCCGGCCCGGCTTCAGGTGAAAATTCTGCAGCAACCCGTCTTGCAGCAAAACACTATCGCCCACAAACTGGTAATCAGATCCGCTTACCAGGTCAATTGCCTGCTGCCTGGGCACATTATACACAACGATCTTTTGCTGCTTCATCAGTTCCCATTTATTATAAGTCATCAACATAGCAAAAGCAAACAGGCTCATCAATCCAAACCTAAACAGGTTTTTGTTCTTGTTCATCAGCCAGAAGCTGAACCCGGTTACTACCGCATACAAAAGCCAGGTAGAGAGAACCGTGGCCGGTATCTTATCCCACACCGCAAAAGAAAATTCATTGATATAAAGGATGGTTTTGTTCATTACCCAAACCAATGCGCCCACCAATTTACCCAGCCAGTAGCCTGCAAAAGGGATCCAGGATAAAGCCACTAATGCGATCTCGGCATACAGGATAACAGCCGATAAGGGAACAGCAATGATATTGGTGAGTAAAAACAAATTAGGGAACTGGTGAAAGTAATAGATACAAACAGGGAAGGTAAGTAACTGCGCCGCCAGCGAAACCGCCATCAACTGCCAGGCTTTATCGATGAATTTATTTTTTATGTAGAAGATATTATAAATTGGTTTTTGAAAAACAACAATACCAATTACGGCCAGGTACGACAATTGAAAACCTACATCCCACAAGTAATACGGATCATAGCAAAGCATTACAAATGCCGAAGCGGCCAGGGAACTGAAAACGGATGCCGGTCGCTTAAAAATTGTTTTGCCCAGCGTAATGAATGTGAACATTACTGCCGAGCGGATCACCGAGGCAGAACCACCGGTGAGCAAAGAAAATATCCAGAGACAGGTTAAAATAAGGATGGCCTGCATCCATTTTGATCTTTTTATCAATGGAGTTTTTGCAAAGAACCACAGGAGTAACACGTATATCAATCCCAGGTGCATGCCCGAGATGGCGATGATATGCACCACGCCTGTATTGCTGTATGCCTGCACCAGGTCCTTATCCAGGTCGTTGGTATAGCCGATGAGCAGGGCTTCGGCAATGCCCAGTTCATCTTTACCGGCGGCGATGGTTTTTTGTAAAACCGACAACACATATTCTCTTGCATTAAAAATGAACCAGCGAAACCTGTTGCTGTTCTCACTCCGGGATCCGGCTTTTACCCAATCCTTCTCTTTTAAAAAAACGTTGTGAAAGATCTGCTGAAAAGCAGCATAGCGTTGGTAATTAAATGCACCGGGATTACCGGAATTTTTTATGGCCTGGAGGTCTTTATGGATCAATACCCGGTCGCCGTATTGCAGGTTATGCGGAAAGCTGTCTTTTGAAAAATAAAGCAACAGTTTTCCTTTGCAGGCGATCATTGTATCTTCCTGCATAACGGCTTCCACGTAACCTTCTGCTTTAAAGGACCGGTTCTTTTCCACCAACGGTTCATCAATACGAACCAGCAGGTAATTCCCTTCATTGTAAAAATTACCATACCAGCCTGTATGATGCCGCATATCTTTTTGCCAGCTGATGAGCAAACCAACAGCAGCCAGCAGCAAATGCAATACAAAACCCTGCAGCGACTGGAGCTTAAACCGAAACGAAAGCGGAAGAAGAAAGAACAACCCGAATGAAATGCTGAATGAAAACAAACAGACCAGGATCACCGGAAATGGAAAGGGCTGGTACCATTGAATAATGATCCCCGCTATAAAGGGTAAGATGAGCCGGGTGAAGGGCGCTTTTTTCCAAAGGGGTATGCCGTAAGTGGGAGACATGTAACAAAATAAATACAGGGGCAAGGCGCCGCCATGATTTATTTCCCACTAAAATATGTTTTTAGTCTGCCCCCCTGGCTACCAAAAACGATATAGAGGAATTGACCCGCATGATCAATAAGATAAAAGAAGAAATAGCCAGACCTGTTATCCCTGTTTGTAATGATGCAGGCTTAACCTGGCTGAATATTCATTTTTTAAACCCTATTCTTTCCCTATCATCCCATTTTCGTTGGGCAGCTTTTTCGTCCAGCAGGTTTTCCATAGCGTCGTATAGCTGGTTCAGTTGTACATCATGCTCATCAATACGTTCCTTGATCTCTTTTAGTTGCTTTTTAATATCGTTTTGTTTTAGTAAGACCTGCCTTACAGCTACAAAGGCCCTCATAATGGCAATATTCATACTGATGGCCTTGTCGGAGTTTATTACCCCGCTGAGCATGGCAACGCCCTGTTCGGTAAACACAAAAGGCAGGTATTTCAAGTGCTGACCCCGGCCATTCTTTAAGGTCACAAATTGTGACCTTAAAGAACCATCATTTTTTGAAGGTCCGATCTGCAACCTCAGATCTTCAAATTCTTCTTTTGTCAATTGAAACATGAAATCTTTGGGGAAACGTTTTATGTTACGCTTTACCGCCTGGTTTAATACTTTGGTCTCTATTTCATACAGGCCAGCCAAATCCCGATCCAGCATTACTCTTTCACCTCTTACTTCATAGATCCTGTTTTGGATACTCTGTATTATCTGCATACCGGTATTATTAAAATACAGGGCAATATATTTATCCGGATTCATTTCCAGTGGTGATAAAACCCCGGTTTTGGAGTGGTTTTCCTAAAAGTAAGCCTCTTAACCATCCTTAAAAGTTTGCCAATGCTCACAAAAAAATGAGGTCACAAATTGTGACCTCAAAACTCTTTAATAACAAAGTAAATTTTTACTTACTCAGGTGCATACTCCTTTCCTTATACAGCGTACGGAAGTAAGGGTCACGCAGGTCTTTAATAAAACGGATCGCCTCGCCGGTACTCTTCATTTCCGGACCAAGCTCCTTATTTACGCCAGGGAATTTATTGAAAGAGAAGACCGGTTCTTTTATGGCAAAGCCGGTGAGTTTTTTCTCGAACGTAAAATCTTTCAGTTTTTTAACACCCAGCATCACTTTGGTGGCAATATTCAGGTAAGGGATCTGGTATGCCTTTGCTATGAACGGGGTGGTACGGCTTGCCCTCGGGTTAGCTTCTATCACAAATACATTACCATCCTTAATGGCAAACTGAATATTGATGAGCCCTTTTATATTTAAGGTTCGTGCAATTTTTTCGGCATACTCTTCCATTGTTTGAACGATCAGTGGAGAGAGGTTGAATTGGGGCAGCACCGCATTGCTATCGCCGCTGTGTATACCGGCTGGTTCAATATGTTCCATCACGCCCATCACATGAAATTGTTCGCCGTCGAAGATGGCGTCTATCTCGGCTTCCTGGCAACGGTCGAGGAAATGATCAATGAGGATCTTATTGCCGGGCAAGTGTTTTATCAAACTCAATACGCCTTTTTCCAGGTCTTCGTCGTTTATTACGATACGCATCCGTTGTCCGCCCAACACATAACTGGGCCGTATCAAAACAGGATAACCAACCTGGTTGGCCACTTCAATAGCTTCATCGGTATTATACGCCGTGCCATAATTAGGGTAAGGTATTCCCAACTCTTTCAGTTTATCGCTGAACCGGCCCCTGTCTTCGGCAATATCCATATTATCGAACGAAGTACCGATTATCTGGATCCCTTTTTCGTGCAGGCGTTTGGCAAGTTTCAATGCTGTTTGCCCGCCTAACTGCACAATTACCCCATAGGGTTTTTCATATTCAATGATCTCCCAAAGATGTTCCCAGAACACGGGTTCAAAATAAAGTTTGTCGGCTATATCAAAGTCGGTAGAAACAGTCTCCGGGTTACAGTTTACCATGATGGCTTCAAAGCCCGATTCTTTGATGGCCTGCAAACCATGCACACAGCAATAATCAAACTCAATGCCCTGGCCAATGCGGTTAGGTCCGCTGCCCAGCACAATAACCTTCTTTTTACCGGAAACAATGCTTTCATTGCTTACCAGTTTGCTTTCATTAGCCGGTTTGTTTTCAAAGGTTGAATAGAAGTAAGGAGTCTTTGCTTCAAACTCTGCACTGCAGGTATCCACCATTTTATACACCCGGGTAAGCCCCATCGCCTTTCTTCTTTCATACACCTGTTCGGCATCTTCTTCTTTCATGATGCTCTTCAGTTGTTCATCACTGAAGCCAAGGAATTTTGCTTCTTTCAGCAATGCATCGGGTAATGTTTTCAGATCGTATTTGGCAATTTCCTTTTCGCAGTCACATATCTTCTGTATCTGGTAAATGAACCAGCGATCAATTTTTGTGCTTTCGCAGATACGTTTAACGCTTGCTCCTGCCATCAGGGCATCCTTAATGCGAAATATCCTGTCCCACTTGGGTATCTTAATGTATTCCAGTAATTCTTCGGTATGCATCAGGCTCTTGCCATAGTAACCAAGGCCCACTACTTCATTCTCTAAACTCTGACAGGCTTTTTGCACCGCTTCAGCAAAACTTCTTCCAATGCCCATTACTTCACCTACACTTTTCATAGAAAAGCCCAGGGTATCTTTTGCTCCTTTGAACTTATCAAAATTCCAGCGGGGGATCTTTACGATCACATAATCCAGTGCCGGTTCAAAATAGGCCGATGTTGATTGCGTGATCTGGTTTTTGAGTTCATCCAGGTTATACCCGATAGCCAGCTTGGCCGCAATTTTTGCAATGGGGTAACCGGTGGCTTTACTTGCAAGCGCCGATGAACGGCTTACCCTTGGGTTGATCTCCACTACGATCAGTTCTTCTGTTTGCGGATTGAGTGCAAACTGAACATTACACCCGCCGGCGAAATTTCCCAGGTTACGCATCATGGAGATGGCGGTGTTACGCATACGCTGGTAAGCCGTATCGCTTAGCGTCATGGTTGGCGCTACTGTAACCGAATCGCCGGTGTGTACACCCATGGGATCAAAATTTTCCACGCCGCAAATGATCACCACGTTATCCTGGTTATCACGCAACAGTTCCAGTTCAAATTCTTTCCATCCAAGCACGGCTTTTTCTACCAGCACTTCGTGAATGGGACTTGCCGTAAGGCCGGCATTCAATGCATCATCCAGTTCGTCTTTGGTAAATACAATGCTGCCGCCGGTACCGCCCAGGGTAAAAGAGGGCCTTAATACAAGCGGAAAACCTATCTGCTGAGCAAATTCTTTTCCTTCTAAAAATGAGTTGGCGATTTTTGCCGGGCAAACAGAAATACCCATTTCGATCATCCACTGGCGGAATTTTTCCCGGTCTTCTGCTTTATCAATGGCCTTGATGTCGACGCCGATCAAACGAACACTGAACTTTTCCCAGATACCCAATTCGTCTACTTCTTTACAAAGATTCAGGGCTGTTTGTCCGCCCATGGTGGGCAATACCGCATCGATCTGGTTTTCTTCCAGTATCTGCTCAATACTTTCCACGGTAAGGGGCAGAAGATATACCCGGTCGGCCATCATCGGGTCGGTCATGATGGTGGCAGGGTTGCTGTTAATGAGAATGACCTTTACGCCTTCTTCCCGCAGTGAACGGGCAGCCTGGGAACCGGAATAGTCAAATTCGCAGGCCTGGCCAATGATAATGGGGCCCGAACCTATGATCAAAACAGATTTAATGGAATTATCTTTTGGCATACGCAAAATGGCCGATGATGTGGCGTGCAAAAGTAATTGTAAAAGATGTAAATAAAAAACTCATCCCATTAAAGAATAGGCACCAGTATGTCCCATTCACCGGGCTCAAAAATTTCAATATCAACGCTGAGGGTTCCAAAATAATAACGGGCACGGAAGGGAAAGTCTACCCCCCGGAATATGGTCATATCTTTATTGCTGATGGTGGAGCTTGATTTGTATAAGAACACGCCACTTATAATTTGAACATCGGTCATCGTTACTACGGTCTTGTTATCCCGGGTGCCCAGGTTTCCGCCACCTGCCAGCAGGGTTACCGATACGGTTATTGTTTTATCTGCATTTCCTGTTTTATTAACCTCTACTCTTGAAACTCCTGTTGATATATTGTGTATGATGTATGGCTTCTCATATTTTCCTTTGTATATATCCTTTTTCCAATAACCGGTTAGTGCCGAATCTTTTTGAGTGCCCGCTTTACGTAATTCTCCATAACCTTCCTTCAGTCCTTTTTTAAAACTGCCTTCGTACACATCGCCGTTTTTCCAGCTGTACTTACCTTTTCCATCGGGCAGCCCGCTTTTAAACTCACCGTCGTATACATCGGTTCCGGTTGCTTTTCCGGCGCCCTCTGCCTTGCGCTTTTACAACCACCCTCGTAGGTTCCTTTTAAAGAATCTGCTAAAACCTTACAATCGGGGTTTTGTGATGATGCCTGAACAAGACATATGGATAACAGAAAAGAATACTTGTTTCATAATAGTTGTTTTGGTACAAAGCGTGTTTAGCTGAATAGATGTAATTTTAAACCTTATTACATACTTTAAATCTACCTATAATAAACGGAATGATTAAAAAAGCGTTAAGACCTGTTTTCTTTTTTTTGCTGATAGTAAATGTTCATTCCGGTTTTGCCCAGCTTTTTTCTGCTAAAAACTACCCACAACATTATTTTATCTGGCCGCTTGACCTTAGCCCGGAAGTTGTTGCCAATTTTGGTGAGCTGCGGACCAATCACTACCACATGGGACTCGACTGCCGCACTGCACAAAAACAAAACCTGCCTGTATATGCCGTGGCCGATGGATATATTGCCCGTATCAAGATAGAACCATCCGGGTTTGGGAGGGCAATTTATATTAATCACCCCAACGGGTTTACGACCCTTTACGCACATTTAAATGATTTTTTTCCCGAGCTGGAAAAGTATATAAAGGAGCAGCAGTATAAATTAAAGAGCTGGAGTGTAGACCTGGTATTTACACCGGATCTCTTCCCGGTTGAAAAATGCCAGTTCATTGCGTACAGCGGTAATACCGGCGCTTCGCAGGGCCCCCATGTTCATTTTGAGATAAGAGATACCAAAACAGAAAAAGTGCTTAATCCTTCTTTATTCGGCATGCCCTTACCCGATACGCTGACCCCGGATATTTACCGCCTTGCAGTTTACGACCGTAACATAAGCACCTATGAACAAACGCCGAAGCTATACCCGTTAAAAAAAATGAATGGTATTTATATTACCAACCCGCCGGTTATTGAAGTACTTACTGATAAAATAAGTTTTGGAATTACGGCTGGCGATCGCTGCAATGGCTCTGCCAACAGCAACGGCATTTATGAAGCCATTTTATACGAGAACGGAATGCCGGTTACCGGTTTCCAGATGGATAATATCGGGTATGACGAGACCCGTTACCTGAATGCCCATATTGATTACAGGCTTCGGAGCAGCGGTGGCCCCTATGTTCAGCACCTGTCGCAGCTGCCGGGATATAAAGACGGCATTTATAAGAATAGTGGCAATGATGTGATCGTACTGAACGACAGCAGCACCAGGCCCATGCGAATAACCGTGAAAGACGCAGACGGCAACAGTTCAGACCTGGTTTTTGAGATCAAACGGAATATAGCGGCAGAAGGAAATAAAATAATTTCTACTGCTGCAAATAACAGGGAGCAATGGTTTGCGCCCGGCCTGCTCAATGTTTTTGAGAACGATAATATTCTTTTTTACCTGCCGTCCAATTGCCTGTATGATTCGTTCCGTTTTGTGTACAGCGAATCAATTCCAAAACAAGGTTATCCCATTTACCAGCTTCATAATACAACCATTCCTTTGCACAGTTATTTCCCGGTGAGCATTAAAGCAGCCGTTTCATTGCCCGGCAAAATGGTCATGCTCCGTTTTGCAAATGGCCGGCATGATTATGCCAAAGCAGAGCCGGTAAAAAATGGGAAAGAAGAAGGATGGTTCAGGGCTTACTTCAGGGAGTTTGGAAGTTTCCAGCTGATGACCGATACAACCCCTCCCGTTATTGCTCCTGTTGGTTTTAAGAACGGGATGAACAGCAGCAAACTAAAACAACTTGTTTTTGTTGTTACAGACAATACGGAAGAGATAAAGAATTTTACCGCAACATTAGACGGGAACTGGCTTCGTTTCAGTAATGATAAAGGCCGCCGCTTTATTTATGCTTTTGATGAAATGTGCAGTCCCGGCGAGCATGAGTTAAAGATAACAGCAGAAGACCAGGTGGGGAATGTAACAACAAAAGTATACCAGTTTACAAGGTAGTTAACTGGTTAATCCGTTTAAACGTTAATTAGTATCACGGATTAACTACTTAACCAATTAACGGATTAACGATTTAACGGATTAACAGATTAACAATGACCCATATCACAGAAGGGCAAAAAGCGCCTGCATTTAAAAGCAAGGACCAGGATGGCAATCCAGTTTCATTAAGCGATCATCTTGGAAAGAAAGTGGTTCTTTATTTCTATCCCGAAGACGATACCCCCACCTGCACTATACAGGCATGCAACCTGCGGGATAACTATGCCTTATTAAAAAAACAGGGCTTTGTGGTATTGGGTGTAAGTCCAGATGAAGAGAAGAAGCACAAAAAATTTGAAGCCAAGTATAACCTGCCCTTCACTTTAGTTTCAGACCCCGGACATACCATCATTGATAAATACGGCGTTTGGGGAGAGAAACAATTGTACGGCAGAAATTACATGGGGCTGCACCGCACCACGTTCCTGATCGATGAAAAAGGAATTGTTAAAAAGATATTTTTAAAGCCAAAGAACAAGCAGCATGCAGAAGAAATCATCAAAGCATGGCAACTTATTGAAGACAATCAGCGTTAGCTAAACTGAACGCTAAAAATTCTTCGCTATGAAAAAGACCTTTGCTATCCTTCTTATCTTTTCAACAGCTCTGTTTTCTGCATCTTGCAGCAAAAGCAGCCCCTCTAATGGTGGTGGCGGGGGCGGAATAACTTTTTCCTGTGCAGGCATCAGTCCTACATTTTCAACCGACATACAACCGATCCTTACCACGGTTTGTTCTATAAACAGCAATTGCCATGCAGCCGGCAGTCTCAATACCGGTGGGCCTTTTACAACCCATGCAGAAGTGTTTGCGAAAAGGTCAAATATTCGTGCGGCGATACTGGCGGGCACCATGCCGCAAAGCGGTTCATTAACGCAGACGCAGATCAATGCGTTTATCTGCTGGATCGACAGCGGGGCGCCGAATAATTAAACCACTTCCGGCAACTCACAACACCCATTCAACGTCTCCAAAATCAAATTGCCTTTCAATTATATCCGAAGTAAGTAATTTACCTTCATCCGAAACAGACCGGATAGTGGTTTGAATTGGTTTCCCTTTTTCGATCAATAGCACCTGTTCGTCTTTTTTAAAAAGGTTCTGATTATAGTTGTCCAGTATCTCCCCGGCAGCACCGGCATTCAACAGTGAAATGTATTTCATCAGCACCTCGTACAGTTCGCTTGCCATTACCTCTACATCCCATTCTTTACCGGTGATCTGCTTTAGCGATACCGGGTTTACCAGGGAACTGTCAAAAACCGTTTGGTTGATATTGATCCCGGTTCCAACCACCGCCCATTTCCATGTTTTTCCATGAAATACATTTTCTATGAGGATGCCCCCTGCCTTCCTGTCACGCCAATAAAGATCGTTGGGCCATTTTATTTTAGTTTCCATGCCGGCATGGGCCGAAAAAAATTCAAAACAGGCCAATGCCACAGCAGCGCTCAGGTGAAATTGATTACTGCTGTTAAACCGTTCGGGCTGCAGAACAAGGCTCATGGCTATATTCTTACCTTCTTCTGTTTTCCAGGTATTTCCCCTTTGCCCTTTACCCGCCGTTTGCGCCCGGGCAAACCAGGCCATGCCATGGTTTGCCAATCCAGCATGAACCTTGTCCATGGCATAGTTGTTGGTACTGTCAACCGACTCTAATATTCTTAAAAAACCGCCTCCGGGCATAATGAACCAATGGCAAAGAAGTGTTACTTTTGCCATTATTTGCAAGCTACAAGCTACTTTGTAAAAAACAATAGAAAACAAACCTTGCCCAGGCAAGTATAAAAAAACAATAAACAGCATCGCATTTGAATAATTTGAACGCATTGAGCAGCCGTAAAAAGAGCAGTGTGGTACGTCTGACAAGAAACAGCAAAATCTTCAAAACCATCATTCATGCCATAGGGGAGAAAAAAGGGGAAAAGATCGTTAGCCTCGACCTCCGTAAAATACCCGAAGCCGTGGCGGATTTTTTTATAATTTGCCAGGCAAGCAACCCCACCCAACTGAAAGCCATTGCCGATTTTGTGGAAACAGACCTGAAAGACAAATGCGGAGAGATCGCTTACAAGCATGAGGGCAGGCAGGCACAGCAATGGATATTGATCGATTATGTGAACATCGTGGTACATGTGATGTTACCGGAGCCAAGAAAGTTTTACCAGCTGGAGGAAATGTGGAGTGATGCGCCCATGATGGAACACCGGGATTAATAAGTTCACTTAGAAAGATTTAAAACAATAATAAAACAAGATCGTCTGTTATATAAAGCCCGATTAACAGGTTCAAACGTACCCAAACAATGGCAGATAATAATATGAATCAAGACAGCAACAGGAAATATAACCCTGATAATATACCTCCCAAAGGAGATGACCCGAATAAGAAGAGAGGCCGGTTCAATATTTACTGGATCTACGGCATTATCTTTTTATCCATTGTAGGATACAGCCTGTTCAACAATGTAAGCAGCGCCGGCATTGAGACCGATCAGCAGAAATTTTATTCCATGCTGCTTCAGGGCGATGTAACCAAGATAAAAACCATCCGCAACAAAAAGATCGTACGGGTGTTTTTGAACACCGACAGCCTGAAAGCAAAAGCGGGTATTTACAAGCAACTGCTCAATCCCAAACCAGAGGACAAGAATTATGAAGCGGCTATTAATATCAAGGGAGATCGTCCGCAATTATACTTCAGCATCGTTGACGATAAAACCTTTGCCACCCAGCTGAGTGATTTCTATAAAAAGTATACCGGTGTAAAAGAGATACCCGACAGTCCGGATGACGAAGACCAATGGCTGGGCCAGCTGATAAGCACATTGCTTCCCCTGCTTTTGATCGGCTTATTATTCATTATGATGATGCGTAAGGTAGGCGGGCCAGGCGGTGGCGGCGGGCCTGGCGGCATCTTCAGCATTGGAAAATCAAAAGCAACCTTATTTGAAAAAGGCACCCGGGTTAACATCAATTTTGGTGATGTGGCAGGTTTGGATGAAGCCAAAGTAGAAGTGATGGAGATCGTTGACTTCTTAAAGAACCCAAAAAAATATACAGCCCTTGGCGGTAAAATTCCAAAGGGAGCATTACTGGTGGGCCCTCCGGGAACCGGTAAAACATTGCTGGCAAAAGCAGTTGCCGGCGAAGCACAGGTTCCTTTCTTCAGTCTTAGCGGAAGTGATTTTGTGGAGATGTTTGTAGGCGTTGGCGCCAGCCGTGTTCGTGACCTGTTTAAACAGGCAAGAGAAAAAGCGCCTTGTATCATTTTCATTGATGAGATAGATGCCATCGGGCGTGCAAGAGGAAAGAACATGATGATGAGCAACGACGAACGGGAAAATACATTGAACCAGTTACTGGTAGAGATGGATGGCTTTGGAACCGACCTGGGTATCATCATTCTTGCTGCTACCAACAGGCCGGATGTATTAGACAGTGCTTTGTTACGCCCGGGCCGTTTCGACAGGCAGATATCTATTGACCGACCCGACCTGGTTGGCCGTGAAGCGATCTTTAAAGTACACCTGGCTCCTATCAAGGTTTCGCAAACATTAGACATACACAAACTGGCCGAACAAACACCGGGTTTTGCCGGTGCCGATATTGCCAACGTTTGTAACGAAGCAGCATTGATAGCCGCCCGTAAAGGAAAAGATGCGGTAGACATGAGCGATTTCCAGGATGCTATTGACCGGGTGATCGGCGGGTTGGAAAAAAAGAATAAGATCATTTCTCCGGAAGAAAAAGAGATCATTGCTTATCACGAAGCAGGCCACGCTATTTGCGGCTGGTACCTGGAGCATGCATATCCTTTATTGAAAGTAACCGTTGTACCAAGAGGAACGGCTGCACTGGGTTATGCGCAATACACGCCTAAAGAACAATACCTGTACAACACCGACCAGCTGATGGACCAGATATGTATGACCCTGGGCGGAAGGGCCAGTGAAGACATTTTCTTTGGAAAGATAAGCACCGGCGCCAGTAACGACCTGCAGCAGATCACCAAGATCGCTTACAGTATGATCACCGTGTATGGCATGAATGACAAAGTGGGTAATATCAGTTATTACGATCCCAACCAGGAGAATGTGTTCACCAAACCATTCAGTGAGGAAACGGGTAAGATGATCGATGAAGAAGTTCGTAAACTGATAGATAATGCATACCAGATAACGAAAAACTTATTGATAGAGAAAAAAGGAGATGTAGAAAAACTGGCAAAGGAATTATTGAAGAAGGAAGTGCTGTTCAAGAGTGATGTGGAAGCGCTGATAGGCAAGCGTCCTTTTGAAGAAAAGAAAGCGTTGGACATTGATGAACATGCTGCTATAGCAGAAGAGCCAAAGACAGCAATGCCCGACGAATTAAAAACACCACCGGCTATTTAATATATGGCTGTAAGCCCCGCAAAAGAAAATATATTAAAACGAATCAGGCAGGCACTGAGTAACCCGGTGCCTTTGCCTTTTCCGCAAAGCGAAGGAACCAACTCTGTTTTTTTACCCGCTGCCGACGACCTGGAAGTTTTATTTGCACAGGAATTCACCAACCTCCAGGGCCGGTTTGCTTTTTGTGTGAATGAAGAAGATATGCTGAAGCAGGTGCAGCAACTGATCGCTGCAAAAGAATGGACAAAGATCTACTGCAATACCGATCCGTGGAAAGACAGTTTCAGCAATACCATCAGCTTATCAACCTGCGATGCTTCCCTTACCGGCTGCGAATTTTTAATTGCCCGTACCGGAACCATTGTTATGAGCGCTGCCCAGCAAAGCGGCAGAACTGTTAGCGTATATGCACCCATACATATATGCATTGCCTACACTCACCAGTTGGTTTATGATGTAAAAGATGCGCTGCAGTTATTGAAAGAAAAATACGCCGGCAATATTCCTTCGCTGGTAACGTTTGCCACCGGCCCAAGCCGCACCGCCGATATTGAAAAGACCCTGGTAACCGGGGTACACGGCCCCAAAGAAGTTTACTGCTTTTTGGTAGAAGCATAATTGCATTTTTACAAGTATCTTTATTGCAAGATGAGTACAGAGATCTATAACCTGTTTGTTTACGGATCGCTTCGCAGCGGATTCCGCAACCCCGTTTATCAATACCTCACCAAATATTTTCATTTATTGGGCGAAGCAGTTGTAAAAGGAAAGCTTTACGACCTGGGAGAATTTCCCGTGGCCCGGCCAACGGGGGAAGAGAAGTTTATTTCCGGCGAATTATACACGATAAACAATCCCAATGAATTTTCCTGGGCCATTGGCCAGTTAGATGATTATGAAGGATTGAATGCCGAAGAAGGAGAAACGCCTCCGTACAAACGGGAAGAAGTGGTAGCCTACCAGGATGGCAAACCTGTTACTGCCTGGATATACTGGTTCAATGGAAACGTGGATGGCAAACCTGAAATAGAGTCCGGAGATTTGTTGCAATACCTGCAGCAAAAAAACAAACCCTAACCCATGGATGCCAGCGCTAATAAAAAGATCTACTTCCTTTCCGACTTTCATCTTGGTGCCCCCGATGCAGCAGCCAGCCTGGCCAGGGAAAAAAAGGTCATTCAGTTCCTGGATGAAGTAAAATCAACCGCCGCTGAAATTTTTATTGTGGGCGACCTGTTCGATTTCTGGTACGAATACAAAAAAGTAGTTCCCAAAGGTTATGTACGCATACTGGGTAAGCTCGCCGAACTGACCGACTCCGGCATTCCCGTTCACTTCTTTGTTGGCAATCACGATATGTGGATGAAAGATTATTTTCAGAAAGAGCTGAACATCCCTGTTTATTTTGAACCTGTTACTTTTGAATTCAATCACAAAAAATTCCTGGTAGGGCATGGCGACGGGCTGGGCCCCGGTGATCATGGGTATAAATTCATCAAAAAAATATTCCGCAATAAAGCCTGCAACTGGCTGTTTGGCGTACTGCCGCCTTTTATCGGCATGGGTATTGCAAACTACTTTAGCCGGAGAAGCAGGGCGCAAACAGGGCAGAGCAATGAGGTTTTTTTAGGAGAAGATAAAGAATGGCTGATCGCTTACTGCAAGGACGTTTTGCAAAAAGATCATTATGATTATTTTATTTTCGGTCACCGTCACCTGCCCATTGATTTTAAACTGGGTGAAAACAGCAGGTACGTAAATCTCGGCGACTGGATAAAATATTTCAGCTATGCCGTATTTGACGGAACAAATTTAGAACTGAAGTACTACAACCCCCTCTAACTTCCCCTGAAAGGAGAGGACCAAGCGTTGTTTTAATAGAAGCAATTTGAAAAATTTAAACTCAATACTATTTCTTCTGTGCCTGTGTGCCTCTTTGGCAACCCAGGCGCAAAGCGACTCTGCTTTTAAATTTCTCAAGACCATCAAAGGCGGTTACTCTTACTTTAATGTAGATAACCTGGATAATGTATACCTCATCACCGAAGGCAACCGGCTAAAAAAAATAAATGCAAACGGCGATTCTGTTGCGGTGTTCAATGACGTAAAGCGTTACGGCAACCCCTATTCAATAGATGTTACCAACCCTTTAAAGACCTTACTGTACTATAAGAATTTTTCAACCATCGTGGCGCTCGACCGGCTGCTCACCATCCGCAACACCATCAACCTGCGTACGCAGAACATTTTTTTAGTGAACAGCATCTCTCTTTCTTACGATAACAATATCTGGCTCTTTGATGAAGAGGATTTTAAACTGAAGAAGATAGATGAGCAGGGGAAGCTGTTACAGGAAACCACCGGCTGGCGTCTTTTATTCGATACGGTTCCTTCGCCCGTAAAGATCATCGACCGGGAGAATTTTGTGTACCTGTACGACCCCGAAAAAGGATTTTATGTTTTTGATTATTACGGCACTTTCAAGAACCGCCTGCCTTTTTTAAAATGGACCAATGTAGAAGTGTCGGGTAAAACCATGTATGGCTTCAATGATGGTAAGTTATACAGCTACGAACTGAATTCTCTTCAGCTGAAAGAATACAAACTCCCTGCTTTTTTCGGAAATTATCTTACCATCAAAGCAATGAACCGGAAGATCTACCTGTTGAAGAATGAAGGAATTGATGTGTACGAGATCAGGTAAGTAATACTTATTGATTCAGTATTTCTACCAGTTCTTTATCCCACTTGCCCGTTTTTCCATATTCCACCACCCGGCCAATTTCTTTTCCGCCTTTCATAACAATGATGGTAGGTACCAGGGTAACATTAAATGCATCGGAGATACTCCCAAGTGATTTCTTGGCCCGGTTAACGCCAAAGAACGTGATGGCATCATCCGGCACGCCGCTCTTCTCCTGTATCTTGAAGAACTTAGGCAGAATGAACTGCGTGTCCTCACACCAGGTACCGCCAAATACTACGAACTGTATTTTACCCTTTGTTCTTTCAAATGCATTCAGTGTAGCGGTATCGGGTGAGTAATAACCCTGGCTGCTGTTATACCATTTGGTATAAGCCGTGTCGTTCTGAACAACATATTTATTAATGATGCCACGGAATATATGCTGCTCGGGATGTTTTTCATCCGGGCATATTTCGTACTGTGCCTGCCCATAGCCGTTCAATGCAAACAGGCCCGAAACAAATATGGTTGCTAAAAATTTCATTGATGAAAATTAAGTACGCTAAAGTACTGTTGAATGAGGCCCAGCAAAAATCAATTTTGTTAAGGGCTGGTTATAGGTCCGCCTTCAACTCATTTAAAAATCCTTTCAGTTTCTTCAACGATTCTATTAACTGGAATTTTTCTTCGGCCCGTTTATTCTGTTTCAGAAATTCCCTGGCGCCTTCCATGGTATATTTCCGTTCCCGTAGTAAATGAAAAATAAGTTTCAGGTTCTTGATGTCTTCCGGGCGAAAGAGCCGGTCGCCCTTGCCATTCTTGCGGGGCTTTAAAATAGCAAACTCATTTTCCCATAATCGTATCAGCGATTGATTCACTTTAAACATCTCTGCTACGGTTCCAATGGAATAATAGCTTTTCTGGAACAATACATCATCTTCCGGGATCTCTATCAGGTCGGCGCCAGCATCCATTTCTTTCAGCGACACCCTTCCCCGGGTAAGTTTTTTGTTGTCGGACTTCAATTTTATTTTTGGTATTGAAGGCTCTTCAACAACAGCAATTTTTTTCACAACCGGTTGTTCTTTAACCGGCGCTTCATCAAAAGCGAATGATATCTGGTTAAGTGGCATAATTAAAATTAATCAAAACTTTTGGCACTTCCCGTTGCCGCAATTTTTAATACCTGGTCGTACTGTGCGGCATTCAGGTCGTTGAAGAAAAAGTAAACCGGGTTAACCGGGTTGCCATTGATGTGTACCTCGTAATGGCAATGCGGCCCGGTACTGGCCCCGGTATTTCCTACCCACCCGATCACTTCTCCCCTTTTCACCCGCTGACCTTGTCTTGCCTTTATGCGTACCATGTGCAGGTATTTTGTTTCGTAGCCGTACCCATGGTTTATCACCACTTCGTTGCCGGCGCCGGTATTAAACCCTGAAGTAGTTACCAACCCATCGCCCGTGGCATAAATGGGTGTTCCCTGCGGCGCCGTAAAATCAAGCCCCTGGTGCATTTTGGCAATGCCGTAGATGGGATGTATGCGCATGCCAAAACCACTGGCTATCCGGTTAAGTTCTTTATTACTTACCGGTTGAATAGCCGGTAAACTGGCCAGCTTGGCCTCCTGGTTATTGATGAGTTTTTCAATGGCATTATAACTCTCCACCTGGTAAGCCGCCCGTGCCGAGATATTATTAAGCGTTCTTGCTATCTCACTGCCCAGTTCGTCGTCCTGTATCTGGTTCACTTTGGCAATTTCCTTCTTCTTTTCTATGAGTTTGGTACGGGCACTGTCGCCCAAAGGGTTGGCTTCAAAAATAGAACGGTATACCTCGTTATCCCTTTTCTCCAGTTCGGCCATCTGTTGCTGCAGCAGCTTTGCCTTTTCGGCCAGCGTATTGTAATTATCCCGTACGGCTTCGTATTTCAACTGGGCCTCTTTGTCGGCCGCCTTTGGAAAGAATTTTGTGTAGATCCAGATGATGATGGCAGAAGTTACCAGTGCGGCAGAAATAAAACCAAAAGCCCGCAGCAATTTTACCCGGAAAGGGGTAACCAGCTTCTCGTAGCGAAGCGTATGGGTATTGTAGTAATATTTTATTTTTTTCATGCTACGCTTTTGATAAGGATATTGATCTTTTATGGCGGAGGCCTCCCTTGCTGCTTGAGGCCGTTTTATTACCTTTGCCCACGCCCGATAAAGGTTTACAAATATAGCTTCATAAATCGCAAAAATCAACCCATTTAAACAATTGGTATATGATGACGAGTGCTGAGATACGACAACAATTTCTTGATTTTTTCAGGTCAAAGGGTCACGTGGTTGTGCCCTCTGCCCCCATTGTGGTAAAAGACGACCCTACCCTGTTATTTACCAATGCAGGTATGAACCAGTTCAAAGATTATTTCCTGGGCAATAAAAAAGCACCCAACCCCCGGGTGGCCGATACACAAAAATGTTTACGGGTGAGCGGCAAGCACAACGACCTGGAAGAAGTAGGTGTGGACCATCACCATCATACCATGTTTGAAATGCTGGGTAACTGGAGCTTTGGCGATTATTTTAAAAAAGAAGCCATTGCCTGGAGCTGGGAGCTGCTGACCGAAGTTTATAAGTTAGACAAGGATAAATTATACGTAACCATTTTTGAAGGCGATGAAAAAGAAGGCCTGCCTAAAGATGACGAAGCTTATAACGAATGGAAAAAAGTAATTGCCGAAGACAGGATCTTGCTTGGCAATAAAAAAGATAATTTCTGGGAGATGGGCGATACGGGCCCTTGCGGACCCTGCACGGAGATACATGTGGACTGCCGGCCGGATGAAGAAAGAAAACTGGTCAGCGGCGATAAGTTGGTAAACAAAGATCACCCGCAGGTGATAGAGATATGGAACAATGTGTTCATCCAGTTCAACCGCAAAAAAGACGGAAACCTTGAAACCCTACCCAATAAACATGTTGATACCGGGATGGGGTTTGAAAGACTTACCAGGGTGATCCTGCAAAAACAAAGTAATTACGATACCGATATTTTCACCGGCACCATTGCAGCTACCGGCAAACTGGTAAATAAAGTATATAAAGATGGCGACTCCAAAGAAAGCATTGCTTTCAGGGTGATCGCTGATCATATCAGGGCCATTGGTTTTACCATTGCCGATGGGCAATTGCCTTCCAATACAGGTGCAGGTTATGTGATAAGAAGGATTTTGCGCCGTGCAGTCCGTTATTATTATTCTTACCTGGATTATAAGCAGCCTTTGCTGCACCAGTTATTACCCGTGCTGGCAAAACAGTTTGAACATGTTTTTCCGGAGTTGTATAAGCAGCTGGATTTTGTAAGTAAGGTGGTGAAGGAAGAGGAGGATGCGTTTTTAAAAACAGTAGACAAGGGTTTAACAATGCTTAATGAAGCATCAAAAGATATTTCAGGAGAAGAGGCATTTAAGCTCTACGATACGTTTGGTTTTCCGTTAGACCTTACAAAGCTGGTAGCAGCCGAAAAAGGTTTGAATGTAGATGAGAAAGGTTTTGAAAAAGAAATGAAACAGCAAAAAGACCGTTCCCGTGCTGCCACTACTTTAGAAACCGAAGACTGGATCACCGTCCTGAGCGAAGTCGAAGGAAATAAGGCCGATAGTGTTGAGCGTAGTCGAAACACAGGCTTTGTTGGTTATGATTCATTAGAAACAAAATGTAGAGTCGTTAAATACAGAAAAGTTTCCGGCAAAGGCAAAACGCTGTACCAGCTGGTATTGGATACCACTCCTTTTTATGCAGAAAGCGGCGGGCAGGTGGGCGACAGCGGCTCCCTCTCCTTTGGAGAGGGCCGGGGTGAGGTTAAAATTACAGACACCAAAAAAGAAAACGACCTCATCATACATTTTGCAGAAAGCATTGCAGCTGATATGAGTGGTGAAGTAACTGCAAAAGTGGATGCCACAAAAAGAAAGCGCATTACGGTTCATCACAGTGTTACGCACCTGATGCATGCGGCTTTGCGCAATATACTGGGCACACATGTGGCACAGAAGGGAAGCCTGGTAAATGAGGAGCACCTGCGTTTCGACTTCAGCCATTTTGCAAAGATGACGGATACAGAAATTGCTGCCGTTGAAAAGCTGGTGAATGAAAAGATACGGGAGAATATTCCGGTAGTAATAAGATCCATGCCTAAGGAAGAAGCGATGAAATTGGGCGCCATGGCCTTGTTTGGCGAAAAGTATGGTGATGTGGTAAGGGTGGTTATCATGGACCCTGCTTACTCCATTGAACTATGCGGAGGTACGCACGTGGGCAGTACCGGCGAGCTGGGCCTCTTTAAAATAAAAAGTGAGGGTGCGGTGGCAGCCGGCGTAAGGCGTGTGGAAGCGGTTTGCGGAATTGCCGCAGAAGCTTTTATTAACGAAGAACTGGATGCGATCAAATCTGTACGGCATACGTTAAAGAACCCGGCCGATATCGGTAAAACAATAGAGAGTTTACAAACCGAAAATGCTTCGCTTAAAAAACACATCGAATCACTGGAAGCAAGGCAACTGGTCATCATCCGCAATGAACTACTGCAAAAAGATGAGATCATTAACAACGTAACTTTTGTTGGCGATATCATTGAAGTAAACAGTGCCGATGCCTTGAAGAAACTTTGTTTCGACCTGAAAAATAAACTGCACGACCATGTGGCTGTGCTTTGTGCCAATATTGATGGTAAACCATTTGTTGCCATCGGCATCAGCGACACCGTTGTTGCTGCAAAGAATTTAGACGCCGGAAAAATAATTAAAGAACATGTGGCTCCTTTAATAAAAGGCGGCGGCGGCGGACAAAAGAACCTGGCTACGGCGGGTGGACAGGAAGTAAGTAACCTGAAAGCTGTTATTGAAAAAGTGAAGTCATTACTGGGCTAAGAGAACAAAGGAGCAAAAGAGCGATTTCCACTATTTGGCCTCTTTTGTTCCTTTGTCCTCTTAGCCATATTTATATCAATCATGAACATCGTCTTTCAAACCCCTCGTCTTACGCTTAGTCAATTTGCCGAAACAGATGCTCCATTGATATTTGCCCTTAACAGCGACCCCGTTGTATTAAAATACCTGCACGAACCTTTGCTGGAAAACGAAGAGCATGCCGCACAGATCATCCGGGATATCATTCTGCCGCAGTACCAGCACAACCTGGGCCGCTGGGCTATATATGTAAGAGACAACAATGAATTCATTGGCTGGTGCGGTTTAAAATACCGGCCCGAGCTGGATGAGATAGACCTGGGCTACCGGCTTATGCAAAAAGCATGGGGCAGTGGCTATGCAACCGAGGCTGCGCAGTATTCATTGGCTCATGGCTTCAACAGCCTTAACCTGAAGATGATCACCGGCAGGGCACATATTGAAAACCTGGCCTCCATTAAAGTGCTGGAAAAGATAGGCATGGATTTTATCGGCGAAGGAGTTGTTGATGACTGCCCGGTCAGAACATATACCAAACTTAACCCTGGCTTATAACAGGCCGTTCAGAGCTATCTTACCTTTCTGTGTTCCTGTGTAAGCTGTGGCAAAAAATTCAAAAAAATGTTAAAGCCGGAAAATTATCTGCGAAATATTTCGTAAATCAAAAATCTTGTCTACATTTGACCTACTAAACACTTCGTACATAAAAAAGAACAGCATGAAAAAGTTACTATTAATTGCAGCAGTATTGGGCCTTACCGCACTGAGCTTAGCCGTTACTGCACAAGATGACAAGGGCGATAAGGGAGACAAAGGCGATAAAGGTTCCAAAGACAGCCAGGAGATCATCATCCGTAAAAAAGGTGGAAAAGACACAAAGATCATTATTGAGACCAAGGGGGATGTATTGACCATCAATGGTAAACCCCTTTCTGAATTTAAAGACGATGAGATCACCATCAACAGAAGAAATATCATTATTCGTGATGGAAAGGGAAACATGCGCTACCAGATATCTCCCGATGTTTTTGATGGTTTCAGTGGTTTTGGGAATGATGATAATGCAGAAAGCCGTGCCTTCCTGGGTGTAACCACAGAACGTGCCGACGATGGCGCCAGGATCACACAGATAACCAAAGAAAGTGCCGCTGAAAAAGCAGGGCTTAAAGTGGGTGATATAATTACAAAAGTGGGTGATAAAAAAATTGATGACTCCGGAACACTGTATGACGCCATATCGGATCAGAAACCAAAAGATCAAGTGAATGTGTTTTATAAAAGAAACGGAAAAGAGAATTCAGTAAAAGCCGTTTTAGGAGAAACCAAATCAGGCGCTATGACCTATTCTTTCAGCGGACCGGATGGAATGTCGAGAACATATACCATTCCACGGGTTAGCCCTGCACCCAGGGTTGAAGTATGGGATGATAAAAATTTCGGCGAAACATTCCCCAGGTCATACAGCCCCGGAATGGCAGATGGCTATAATTTCAGTTATGGATTTCCACGTCAGCAAAAGCTTGGCTTAAAGATACAGGACACCGAAGACGGCAAGGGAGTAAAAGTACTGGATGTAGACAAAGACTCTCCTGCAGATAAAGCCGGTTTGAAAAAAGATGATGTACTTACCGAGATCGGTGGTGAAAAAGTTTCAAACACCGATGAAGCAAGAGAACAGTTGCAGGAAAATGCTGAAAAAGCATCGTACAATATCAAGGCAAGCCGTAACGGAAATGCCATGAGTTTTGATATTAAGATCCCTAAAAAACTAAAGACTGCGAATTTATAAGCCGTGAATAAGCATGAAGCACACAGCCCCGGTCATTTGCCGGGGCTTCTTTTTGCTAATGATTTAACATGCTGTTTCAGTAACGGTAAAATAGCTCTGCCCCCTATTCCTTACCTTTGCCGCCGTGAAAACAGACGACAAATACGAAGTGGTGATTGGCCTGGAAGTGCACACCCAGCTGCTTACCCAAAGCAAATTATTTTGTGGCGACAGCGCCGCTTTCAGTACCGATCCAAATACACATATCAGTCCCATAACGCTGGCACACCCGGGCACCCTGCCACGTATGAACAGCAAAGCTATTGAGTATGCCGTTAAACTGGGACTGGCTTTACACTGCGATATTGAGCAGCATAATTATTTTGCCCGGAAGAACTATTTTTATCCCGACCTGCCAAAGGGATACCAGGTATCGCAACATACCACACCCATCTGCAAAAATGGCTTTGTAAGAATACACGTTAATGAAACCGAACGAAACATCCGCCTTAACCGCATACACATAGAAGAAGATGCCGGGAAAAGCCTGCATGATGTGGATGAGAATTATACTTCCATCGACCTGAACCGTGCCGGCGTACCCTTGCTGGAGATTGTAAGCGAACCCGACATCCACAGCAGCGACGAAGCGTTTGCCTACATCTCGGAACTGCGCAAACTGGTTACCTGGCTGGGCATTTGCGATGGTAATATGGAAGAAGGAAGCATGCGATGTGATGCCAATATCTCCATCCGCTTAAAAGGCGAACAACAGCTCGGCACCCGGGTTGAAGTAAAGAATCTCAACAGCATCCGCAATGTAAAAAGAGCGATTGATGTGGAGGTACAGCGACTGATCAACATTACCGAACGGGGAGAAAAGATAATCCAGGAAACAAGAAGTTATGATGCAGACAACAACATCACGTTTTCTTTAAGAACAAAAGAAGATGCCGATGACTATCGTTATTTCGCAGAGCCGGACCTTACTCCTTTTAAAATAACCGATGAATACCTTACTGAAATAAAGAACAATCTGCCCGTTTTACCCGGTGCCCTTAAAAAACAATACACCGAAAAACTTCAATTACCGGAATACGATGCCGCTGTAATTTGTGAGGATAAAGAGCTGGCCGGGTATTTTGAAGAAGTGATACGTCATTGTAAGAATTACAAGGCCGTTGCCAACTGGTTATTAGGCCCGGTTAAGAGTCATTTGAACGACAGCAACAGTGGTTATAACTCTTTTTCTTTACCTCCGGCAAAACTGGCGGCATTGGTAAAGATGGTAGATGACGGCAAACTCAGCTTTGGAATGGCGTCCTCCAGGCTTCTTCCTGCACTGATCGCTCAGCCGGAAAAGGAGCCGGCGGCATTGGCTGCAGAACTTAACCTGGTAATGGAAAGCGACAGCAGCTCTATTGAATCCTGGGTGGATGAAGCCATTACAAAAATGCCAGATAAGGTAGCCGAATATAAAAAGGGGAAGAAAGGATTGATCGGCCTGTTTGCAGGAGAAGTTAAGAAACTCAGCAAGGGTAAAGCGGATATGCAGATCGTGAATGAATTACTCAACAAAAAATTAAATGACTGATAAATGAAAAGATATTTAGTGCTGTTAACTGCAAGTGCATTATTATATTCCTGCAGCAATGATACCGGCAAAGGAAAATTCACTCTCAACGGTGAATTAAAAGGAACAGCTGGCCAGAAGGTTTTCCTGGAAGAACTATACTTCACCAATAAAGCAGCCGAGGTACTTGATACGGGGATAATAACGAACGGGAAATTTTCAGTATCGGCCATTGCAAAAGAAGAGGGCTTATACCGGATACGGGTGGATAATTCTGAAACCGGTTACTTCTTCATCAACGACGGAGAGCAAATAAGTTTTAAAGGAGACCTGGCCAGGCCTGATCTTTCCGGCTTTTCATTCAGCGGAACAGCAAACGCCTCTTTAAAGAAAACAATGGAACATATTGATAGCGTGAGTAAACTCATGTCGGCAAAAGGCCAGTTGCTAAATGCCCTGATGAAGTCGGGTGCAACTTCGGGAGACAGCATCGTCATGGTGTTACAGGGCGAGTACAAGGCCCTTAGTGAAAATTTCACCGGTTATTGTTTTTCCTTTGCCGATACTTGTAAAAGCCCGGTTGTTTCTCTTTTTATAACTACCATGGCGCCGGTTGACCCTAATAAATTCCTTCAGCCATTGGCAGTTCTTACCAATCGTTTTCCTAAGCATAAAGGCATTGAAGAATTCTTAAACTTTCTCAAAGGCCGTATTGCCGGGCAGAATACTGCACAGTCAGCTCCTTCTTCTTCACAGGCCGGGCCGGCTATTGGCAGCATAGCGCCCGACATCACAATGAATGACGTGAATGATAAGCCATTTTCACTCAGCCAGCTTAAAGGCAAATATGTGTTGATTGATTTTTGGGCAAGCTGGTGTGGCCCCTGCCGCGATGAGAATCCGAATATAGTATCAGCCTACAACCAGTTCAAGGATAAGAATTTTACCATACTGGGTGTATCGCTTGATAAAAACAAAGCTTCCTGGATAGAAGCCATCAAAGAAGATAACCTGGCCTGGCAGCAGATCAGCGATCTTAAATACTGGAGCAGCGCTGCTGTTCCGCTTTATGGTTTGGATGCGATACCTTCTAATGTACTGGTTGATCCACAGGGAAAAATAATTGCAACCAATTTAAGAGGTAGCTCTTTACAGAAAAAACTTTCGGAAGTTATTAAATAAAAAAGAGGTTGTTCTGATCAGAACAACCTCCTCCCAATTTTTGTTAACCATTAATTTTGAACAGCCAGGGAATTGTATAATAATTCTGTGGCAGGTATTGGCCAAACATAATTCTGAGCGGTTGGCAACACTTGCGATAATGTGCCTTTCGCAGGGAATGGTAAACCCAATCTTTGTAAGTCGATGGAACGGTGTCCTTCTCCTAACAACTCAATATTTCTTTCATTTAGTATTAGGTTTATCAGTTCTGCTTGGGTTACAGGAGCAAATGTAGTGGTATTGTCACTTCTTTGACGAACAGCATTTAATAAGGCAACCGCCCGTGCATCAACTCCCGCATTCTGCCTTGCTAAAGCCTCTGCCAGGTTTAACATCACTTCGCTGTAACGTATGATAGCAACAAAGTTATTCAGGTCGTCATTATATTTTTGATACCGCTGTGTAGCCGTAACCAGGGTCTTCCTGTTATCAGCGGCTTTCCAGTTAGGGTCGGCCAGTATCCCAGATGGGTTTAATCCGAATTCTGAGTTATGATATGACGCCAAACCATTTTGCGTACCGGGAGCATTTGTATTATTCATCGGTAAGCTAAAGATGGATTCCAATGCCGTATAAGGTGACCTGAACACGTTTGTGAAGTTGGCGTTCAGTGTATGCAACACTCCACTTGTGGCTGCAAAAGGAGCGCCTGCACTCACAATTTTATTCGCTTCTGTAATAACGGCTCCATAGTTACCCATATGCAGGTAAACCCTGGTTTTAAATGCAATGGCTGCATTTTTGTGCGCCCTTACAACATTACTGTCGCCGCTTGTGTATTTTAATGGTAGGTTATTCTCCGCAAAAGTCAGGTCAGCCAGCATTTGGTTGAACACTTCTGCCTGGGTAGCTCTTACCAATGCCTCGCCACCACTTCCGGTGCTTGCAGTGAGCCTCAGCGGAATACCCAACGATGCGCCCGCATCAGCATTGTATGGTTTTTTGCCGTATAATGTTGTTAGATAGAAATAATTAACGGCCCTGCAAAACCTTGCTTCGCCCCGGTAGTTATTAGCCAGGGTGGCAGATACAACAGTAGGATTTGCATCAATTCCAGCTAACACAACATTAGCCCTGTTAATGGCGGCATATCCTGCGCCCCACATCCCCTCCACCTGGTTGTCAGAAGATACAACAGAGTAATTCCATACGCCCAAAGCTGTAACACCATTACCGGTTATGTTCAACCAGTTCTCTCCACGTACGTCGTTATAAACGATTCCACGTCCACCCAGGAAGTTGCCGTTTTTCATGGCGCTGTATAGCCCGTTGATCTGCTGTGCCATCCTATCCGGTGTGGCAAAAGCCACGGCATCAGATAAATTTGTTTGCGGAACAGGGCTTAGATCCGACTTCCTGCAACCCGCTGCCAATACTAAAAACAAAGAACCGGCAATTGTTATCTTATTTATATTATTTATGTTCATATACGCTGTTTTAATTTAATTAGAATGAAACGTTTAACCCTACTGTCATTGTTCTCGACTGGCCGATGGTATTGCGGTCAACGCCTGGTGTAAGCGCTGTATTTCCATTAACAGATATCTCCGGGTCACTACCTGGATAATTGGTGATCGTAAATGGATTGGTCATCTGCGCATAGAACCTCAAGCCAGAGATCTTCATAAACTCAAGGGCCTTGGTAGAGAAAGAATAACCAAGGGCAATATTCCTGATCTTCACAAAATTTCCGTTATAGATATTGGCATCAATTGGAAATGCAGATCCGTTTGAGATATTATCGTTGTAAATCAATTTTGGAATATCAGTCACATCACCAGGTTTTTGCCATCTTCTTAAAACTTCAACAGAGTTATTCCAGAAACGTTGGTCTAACAATCCGGCCCGGCTGCCATAGTACACTTTGTTTCCAAAGTTATAAATAGCGTCAACTGCCAGGTCAAATCCTTTGTAAACCATGTTTGTTCCAAAACCACCATATACTTTTGGCAGGGCATTTCCGGCCAGGTATCCGTCTTTTGTTATATCAATGGCAGGCGCTACTGATCCATCGGCAAATGTATACCGGTTTGCTGCAGAAAAATCGAAATAAACATTTTGTCCGGCAGCATTTACAAAGATCCTTCTTCCAGTTGCAGGATCAACTCCATTTGTTCTTACTGCAAAGAACTGTCCGATAGAGTAGCCAACTTCCGTTCTGTTGGTATTTTCTAATTGCGTAGTTCCTGTAAGCTGTGTCACACCCGGTGCCAACTTTGTCACTTTGTTTTTCAGGGTGGAGGCGTTTACATAAAAGTTCCAGTTCAGGTCAGCTTTCCTGATAATGGCAATATTTAAATTGATCTCAATTCCCTTATTGTACATTTCGGCAGCATTTGCCTCAATGCTGTTTCCGGGAATTCCCATACTTGGAGGGGTGGGTACCGGTAAGATCAGCCTGCTCAGGTCGGTCTTGTAATAAGAAAAATCACCGGTGATCCGGTCATTGAATAAACCAAAATCGAATCCAATATCCATTTTCTTACTGGTTTCCCAGGTAAGGTTAGCATTTCCGGCCTGTGAAAAGAATAAGGTTGGGTATCCGTTTCCATAAAGGCCGGAATTGAAAAATGAAAGAGAAGCAAAATTACTTACGGCAGAGATATTACCTACCGTACCGTAACTTCCCCGGAGTTTGAGGTTATTGATCACATTCGAGATCTTTCCTTTGAAGAAAGCTTCCTGGCTCACGTTCCATCCAAAACCAACACCACCAAAATTACCCCACTTTTTACCTTCTCCAAATGCAGAATAGCCATCTCTTCTGATATTTCCGGTTACATAATACTTGCTTTTAAAATTATAGCTCAGCCTTCCAAAGAACGACAATAAATAGTTTTCAGTAATCAAGTTGTTCACCGGGTTATCGTTTACAGAGAACCCGCCCTGGAATTCGTTATAGAAATTCTCAGTCAGTCCGGAACGGGAGGCTCCCCACCTGTCTGTTTTGCTGGAGTTCTGTTCAGATCCGATCAATACACCAACATTATGATTTTTGATGGCCTTATCGTATTGTATAGTATTTTGTACGTTTACGATATTCCTTTTAGCAACGGTATTAAATGCTCTTCCATCATCTGCAAGGCTGGTCGTTTGTATCCCATCTCCGTGCATTGCATTCTGGAAGGATTTATCTTCCGTTGTTAAATAGTTAACACTGTATTGCAACCGGTACAAAAGGCCTTTTATTGGCCTTACTTCGGCATTCACATCACTTATTATCTGGTCGCTTACAGAAGTGAATGTATTCAGATCTCTAACCATGGCAGGATTGGTAAAACCCGACCTGTCGTAATTTTTTCCTCTTCCTATCTGGTTAAAGGTGTTGCGTAATGTCTGGTTATTCTGGCCGGTATAAATTATATTGGGGTTACCAATATAATTGTAACTTCCATCTGCCAGGTAAGGGGAGATGTTTGGAGCGGTTACAAATGCAAGACGTGCAGCACCGGAAGTGTTAAACGGCGACCCTGGTAAAGATCCTGAGTTTGGTGAAGAAGTATTACCCCTGCTGTAATTAAAATTACCGCCGATCTTCAGCCAGTTATTTACTTTTTGATCAATGTTCATTCGTATCTGCTTCCTGTCGAACGTATTGGTTTGTAAAACACCATCCTGCTTAGAGTAGTTGGCGCTGAAGTAATACCTGGTTCCCTGGTTGGCGCCGCTCACACTGATATTATGACTGTGTTGAAATCCCTTTTGGTATATGTAGTCAGCCCACCTTGTATCCACAGTCTGGCCATTAACATTATCCATAAAAAAGATGGGTTGTCCTGCTGCCGGAGATGTTAACCCCAATCCCGGAACCAATCCACTCGCAGGTATCTGGTAATTGGCATTTTTTACTGCTTCGTTTTTCAGGTTTACATAATCCTGTGCTTTTAACACATCAAAAATGTTGAAGGCTTCTGTCCAGCCTACCCAGCCATCGTATACCACTTTTGCTTTTCCCTGTTTGCCTTTTTTTGTGGTAACCAACATTACGCCATTGGCAGCACGGCTTCCATAAATAGCCGCAGCAGCAGCATCTTTTAATATGCTGATATCTTCAATATCAGATGGATTAAGTCCTGATAGAGGGTTGCTGGCCGATTGTGTGGTTGAAACGTCTCCTGTGAATGCAGGAACGCCATCTATAATCACCAGTGGAAAAGAACTTCCGCTGATTGAATTAACACCCCTCACCCGTATAACTGGGGGGTTATTCAAAACACCATTGGGAATCACCACACTTACACCAGCCGTTTTACCAGCTAACAACTGGTCAAAACTTTGGGCGGGTAAATTCCGCAGGCTATTCCCGCTGATGGTTCCAACTGCAGCGGTTACATCTTTTCTTCGCTGTGTACCATATCCTACAACCACCACCTCTTCCAGTTTGGAATCTTTGGTCCGCAGGCTCGCATTCACAGTTGACTGGTTGCCAATTGAACGGGTAAGGGATTCAAAATTTACATTGGAAAAGATGAGGCTTTTGACCGTAGCCGGGAGGGAAATGCTGTAGTTCCCGCTTTTGTCTGTTTGAGTACCTTGTTTTCCATCTGAACTCGTAACGGTAACTCCTTCAATGGGAACTCCTTTTTCATCAGTGACTTTACCACTGATGGTACGGTTCTGGGCGGCTGCGGTTTGCATAATAACAAACACAGCCGATAAGATTAAGATCAGTTTTCTCATTTGCTTAATAGTTTATGACGACAAATATATACCAGAATCCCGGTAATTATCAAATACAAGGACAAGTTTGTTAGCTTTTTAGCTGCTTTTCTACGACTTCAAAATCAGGCTGAATGATGCTTTGCAGACGGCTTTGGAGCAAGTATCAATAAAAGAACCGGTAATAAAACAAGGTTGGTGAGTGTGGCAATTAATAAGGTGCCCGACGTTAACCAGCCCAATGCCTTTGTTCCCCCAAAACTGCTGCCGCAAAAAATAACAAACCCGGCAATCAGCACGAGGGCCGTATATACAATACTTAACCCTGTGTGCCGGATGGTAACGCTTACGGTTTCAGGAATATTGTAGCCATAAACCGGCAATTCCTGCTTGTAATTTACCAGGAAACGGATGGTGATATCGATGGCAATGCCCAATGCCACGCTGAAAACCAGAACAGTAGATGGCTTTAACGGAACCCCCGCCCAGCCCATGATACCGGCTGTTATTACCAGGGGAATAAGGTTGGGAATAAGCGAGCAGAGCAGGATCCTCACTGAACGGAACAGGTAAAGCATGCAAAGGGCGATCAGCAAAAATGCCCAGAATATACTTTCTTTAAGGCCATTCACTATAAAGCGGCTTCCTTCCAAAAAAGTAATGCTGGTGCCGGTTAATTGTACCTTATAGGCACTGCTATCGAATAGCTGATTAGCTCTTTGTTCTATTCCGCTCAGTAATACAGGCAGTTTTTCGGTACCCACGTCCGCCATATTAACGCTGATTCGGGTGCTTTGCCGGGCCGTGTCTATAAAACTGCTGATCATTTTAGCCAGGCTGTTCTTATTGGTACTGTCACCTTTTGCCGGCCGAAGGTATTCGCCTACAAATGCCCCGTCGAAACTATTTGGCAGCAGGTAATTGGCCGAATCGCCTTCAAAAAAAGCCTGTTTTGCAAATTTCAGACCTTCGGCAACGCTCAATGGCCGATTCATCTCTTCTTTTGAAGAAATATACATCGCCAGAGAATCTACCTTTTCAAATACGGCCAGCGCTTTCATGCCGGCAAGGCCATACCGTTTCTTTGTATCAACCACTATCTCCAGCGGCATCACGCCATGAAAATTCTTTTCAAAAAATTTCAGGTCGGTATATATCTTATCTGTTTTGGGCAGATCATCTACAATGAAAGAAACACTCTTCAGCTTAAAAATGCCAACTACCGAAAACACAAGACTGGCAACCGTAACAGCATACACCATTTTTTTATGATGGATCACCCATTGCTCTACCCGTACCAGGAAATTGGTTATCCAGCGGTTGTTCAGGTATTTTGTTTGTGAGGTATTGGGTGCAGGCAGATAACTGAGTGCTGCAGGCAGTAAAATAAAAGAGATCACAAAAATGACCATAATGCTGATACCGGCCACTACCCCAAACTCTTTTAGTATGGCGCTTTTGGTAAGGGCAAAAACAGCAAAGCCGATGGCTGCTGTAAGATTACAGAACAAGGTAACCACGCCCATCTTACTCACCATATCAACCAGGGCTTTTCGTTTGTCGCCACCCTGCAGGTAAGAAGTATGGTATTTATTGATGAAGTAGATACAGTTGGGTACGCCGATGACTACCACCAGGCAGGGTATCAGTGCGGTTAGCAATGTGATCTTATATCCGCACAATTGCAAAATACCCAGGGCCCATACCACGCCAAAGATCACCACCAGTAACGAAAGCAGCGTAGTACTGATGGACCGGAAGAATAATAAAAGGATGAGTGCACTTAGCAGGAGGGAGCCAAACAAAAAGTATTTCATTTCTTCCTGTATCCGGTCGGCAACCACGGTTCTTATTAATGGCAAGCCGCTGAGATGCACTTTAATACCGGTTTTCTTTTCAAACTCATTTACCGCGGCAGCTATATCGGCCACTACCTTACTGCGGCCTTTCGAATTCAGTATCTCTTTGTTGATACGTACGCCTGCCAGGTAAGCGTGCGCTTGTGGGTTGTACAACAGGCTGCGGTAAAAAGGATAGTTATTAAAGACCTGCACGGCACTATCTAATGACTGCTGGTCATTAACAGAATCGGGAAAAAATTTTTGGGTTACCAGTTTTTCCGTCAACGAATCTTTACGCAGCAACACGGCCGACGAAACACTGAGTACATCTTCTACATAATTGATCTTCTTCAGTTGCTGGTGAAGTTCCCGGTAAGCATTAAAATTTTTTATGCCAAACAGGTCCTTTGTCTGAATACCGGCAACCAACAGGTTCCCATCATCGCCGAATTTTTCTTTAAAGGCTATATAGTCTTTGTATTTCGGGTTATTGGTGGGTATTGCCTTGGAGAATTCGTAACTCAGTTTTACCTGGCTGGCATAATAACCCATCAGCGCTGTTACCGCCAGCAAAAGCGCCAGCAGTATCATCCGGAACTTAAGTACAAACTCTCCCAAACGTTTCCACATATATTTTTGATTTACCGTTTTAGAATTCAGCTTATGCAAAGAACGTTATTTTGAATTGTTCTGCATGAAGGAAGCCGCAGATTGTTTGCTAATTTTGAAACGTACAAATTATCTTCCTTCGGGGAATGGGCATGACACACAAAACAAAAGGCATTGTATTACGCAGCATCAAGTATGGCGAAACCAGCCTGGTGGTTACCATATTCACTGAACTATTTGGGGTGCAGACCTACATGGTGAACGGGGTACGAACTGCAAAGAAATCTTCTTCCAAAGCCAACCACTTTCAGCCTACCGCCCTGCTGGACCTGGTGGTTTATCACAGCGACAATAAACCGATGCACCGCATAAAAGAATTTTCCTGGTCGGCCCTTTATGAAGACCTGCTAAGCGATGTTATCAAGAACAGCATTGCCGCCTATATGGCCGAACTGATGTATAAGTGTTTGAAACAACCCGAAGCCAATACCGATCTTTTTAATTTTTGTGAGGAATCTTTTTTGCAGTTAGATAAAGCGAACAAGACCATCTCGGCAAATTTTGCCTTGTTCTTTACCATTCACCTGGCTCATTTTTTTGGCTTCCGGATGACGGACAATTTTAACGCATCAAATAGTTTTCTTGACCTGCAGGAAGGAACTTTTATAAGTCATCAACCAGATCATCCGCATTTTATAGAAGGCAATTACGCAGAACTTACTGCACAACTGCTTAAAGTAATGCAACCGGCCGAACTGGAAGAGTTCAGGCTGAACCAGGAAATAAGAAGGGCCTTGCTGCTTAAATATTTAGAATACTATGCACTGCATATCCCCGATTTTGGTCAAATGAAAACGCTGATGGTTTTACATGAGGTTTTGTAAGGGCCTGAAGACTGCAAGCCGTCGGGGCCATTATAAAATTCTTTTCGCAACCGTTTTTTTATTAACCCGGAGATCATCTGCCGCTTCTATTAAAACAACCCCCGGCTGTTTTCCTTTTTCAAAGCCGCCAAGCATCTTATCCATTTGCAGGGCTTTGGCACCATTGATAGTTGCCCATTTCAATAATGTTGTAAGCTCAAGATCCGGGAAATTTTCCTGTAATGTTTTCATCTCATCTAAAATACTCAACTGGTCATTTGAAGCAAGGCTGTCTGTTCCTAAAACAATATTAACTCCTTGTTTCAGCAACATGTCTACATCCGGCAATTTATTACTGATATATAGATTTGCATTAGCACAAAGACAGAAAACAGTTTGAAGTTTGAGGTTTGTCCTTCGGCTACGCTCAGGATAAGTTTGAGGTTTTATAAACGCCATGTCTTCTTCTGACGTACAGGCATTATGTACAAGAATTAATGATTGCTGTTTTTTGAAATAAGGAAGAAAAGTTTGCAGGCTGCTTTTACCCGAAGGTTTGAAAAATGAAATATCAATACCCATGGCTGCATACATCTGCAGCAGGTTGCCGCTGCCTTTTTCAAACAACTCATTCTCTTCAGCAATTTCCTGGTTGTGGATGGTCAATAAGTTGTTCCCAGGGAATTCATCGATTATGCGGAACATTTCCGGTGATACAGAATAAGGCGCATGCGGAGCTATGGAATTTGCGGGCAGCAGCGCCGAGTAAGAATGATAAAGATCAACCGCCCTTTTAAACCTTGTTTCGGCAACAGCCGGCGGGAAACCACTTGCTTCAATAAAATTGTGATAATGAAGCCTGCCTTTTGTTTTTTGAGGAATAGTAAGTGTATTGTTGCAGATATCACCTACGGCTACAATTCCGTTCTGCAGCATTTCTGTTTCTGCCTTTTCAATGGCCATTAATATTTCAGGTTCTTCGTAATGCCGTTCGTTTACTACTTTCAGCACAAAATCAACCAGGCCGGTATGTTTGGGTATATGCCCCTTCATGTGCGAAAGTTCCAGGTGGCAATGGCAGTTAATAAATCCCGGGCTTAGCAGGCCGTTCAGTTTCTCTACGTCATCTCCGGCATCCTTTTCGTCAACCAGGTCAATAACCACTCCTTTTTCATCGGTTATTAAAACATGCTGTTGTAAAAGTCCCTGCCCGGTAAAAATATGATCCGCTGAAAATTTTCTGTACAAAACGATTGATTGATATATTGTAAATTTGCGGCCTGCCTATAAAAAGCAGCCGGATCTGAACAAAGTTATGATGTTTGACTTTGTGTTATAGCTGGGTATTAATTAACAAAACACAATAAATTCTCCGCCGATTGGCGGAGATAGAGATATGTTAGATAAACTGGATGCCATAAAAGGAAGGTTCGATAACCTGGGGGTTGCACTCACCAACCCCGAGATCGTAAGCGATAATAAAAAATTTGCCGCCACCAGCAAAGAATACCGCAGCTTGGAAAAGATCGTGAATGCCCGGAACGAGTACGTGAAACTGCTGGATGATATTGAGTTCAACAAAGAGGTACTGGGGGGCGACGATGAAGAGATGAGAGGTCTTGCCAAAATGGAACTACCGGTTCTTGAAGAAAAAAAAGAGGATATGGAAAAGCAATTACGCAACATGCTTATTCCAAAAGATCCTTATGATGAAAAAAATGCGATACTGGAAATACGGGCCGGCACCGGCGGTGATGAGGCTTCTTTATTTGCCGGCGACCTGCTGAGGATGTACCTGAAGTATTGCGAAAAACGTGGCTGGAAAACAGCATTACTCAGCGAAAGCGAAGGAACCGTTGGTGGTTATAAAGAAGTGCAGGTGGAAGTGGTGGGCGATGATGTGTACGGAATTTTAAAATTTGAAAGCGGCGTTCACCGGGTGCAACGGGTGCCTGATACCGAAGCCAGCGGGCGGGTACACACCAGTGCTGCCACCGTAGCAGTAATGCCTGAAGCGGAGGATGTGGATTTTGAACTGAAGGAAAGCGATGTAAAAATGGAAACAGCCCGAAGCGGCGGTGCCGGCGGACAGAATGTAAACAAGGTGGAAACCAAGGTTTTTTTAACCCATATACCTACGGGTATTGTGGTTATGTGTCAAACCGAACGCAGCCAGCTTGGCAACCGGTTAAAAGCAATGGACATGTTGCGTACCAAATTGTATGAGGCTGAAGTACAGAAAGCCGAAGCTGCCATCGCCCATATCCGTAAAAGCCTCGTAAGCACCGGCGACCGGAGCGCTAAAATAAGAACCTATAATTTTCCGCAAGGCCGGGTAACCGATCATCGCATCGGGTTAACCGTATATAACCTGGATACTGTTTTAAACGGCGACCTGCAGGAATTTTTAGATGCATTACAGTTTGCTGAAAATGCGGAAAAACTGACCATGCAGAATTAATATTCTCTTGTAAGAAATCCTTTTAACCGGTTGCCGTACTCAGCAAGTACTACAAATAAGTTTTCAATACATTTACCTTCTAAAAAATCAAATCTATGCTTGAAGAATTATTCAACCTTGTAAAAGGTTCTGCGGGAGATGCGGTGATCAACAACCCCCAGGTGCCAAATGAATACAATAATGAAGTGGTGGCCGAAGCTACCAATACCGTTGCTTCCGGGTTACGAAATATGGTAGCCGGCGGCGGACTGGAAAATATCTTATCCTTATTCAACAGCGGCGGCCAGCAGGCAAACAGCAATAGCCTGATGAACAACCCTATTGTAAATATGATGGTTGGGCATTTTTCCGGCAAGCTTATGAATAAGTATAACCTGGGTGGCCAGGAAGCAAGTAATGTTGCCGGCAGTTTGATACCGGATGTGATCAGTAAACTGATCAACAAAACCAATGACCCCAATAACAGCACCTTCTCTATTGAAAACCTGTTAAATTCCATCACTGGCGGACAAAGCAAACAGGTAGTGCAGGAACAACAAAGCAGCGGAAATAACGGGTTTAATTTCCAGGACCTGGTAGGCCAGTTTACCGGGGGCGGTCAGCAGGGCGGCGGCGGCTTAATGGATATTGTATCCAAACTGGCCGGAGGCGCACAGGAACAACAGCAACGCAATGGCGGAGGCGGATTGATGGACCTGATCAAAGGGTTTATTAAGTAGTCATATAGATCTTTCTATTCAAACCCTCCGGTGCATCCGGAGGGTTTTTTATTGTACTAACTATGCCTTTTTGGCCGGGCAGAAAGGAATGTTTTTAAAGACAATCGCATGACATACCAAAATAATAAAAGCATTTTCCCGTTATGGTATATGGCTCAATCCTTTTAAGGAATGCTTAACAGAAACCGGGAAACTTTTGGCACCTGTTTTGCGTATTTAGTATAGACACTACGAAATTCAAATTTTCTCATAAGCAGTTAGTTTTGGTAACGGCCCCTGTTTCTACGGGGGCTTCTCTTTTCTGGTAACCTTCCTCCCTCTTCATAATTAATGCCCGGTTAAACACATGTTAACTGCATTATAATTCACAGATCAAACTGCAGCTTTGCAGGGAATTTACTTAACCGGCATTCCTCATGAGCAGCCCTTCGCAGGTATTTCAAACCAATAACCCAAACCGCTGGAGAAGCATCAAGTGGACAGGCAGGATCCTGTTTTTCATCCTGCTCTTCTTACTGGCTGTGTTGATACTGGCCATCGTTAACGGCAGCAACCCCAGCCTTCCGAATATCAGCAACAAAGCTCGGTTCTATCAGAGTAAGTTAGACCCTTCCAATAAACTCACGTTCTCCTCTCCGCTCAATAAAAAATTCAAAGGCTTTAAAGATTTCCTCGAAAACAAACAACGGGAAGATTCGATCAGCAGGATACACAACAAAAGAATGAAAGCCCAACAGGTAAGAGGCGCTTTTTATACCCCCTGGCTTGCGGCCTCGTTTTCCGACCTTCAAAAAAACGGCGACAAGCTCAATACCATCTACCCCGAATGGTTTTTTATTGACCCGGTAACGTATAAGCTGCAAACACGTATCGACAGTGCCGGGCTTGCGGCAATGAAACAAAAGAACCTCAGCATTCAACCCATATTCAACAATTTTTTCAGTAACAAGAAAGGCGGCGGTGAAGGAGATTTTGATGCAGCACTTGCCCATGTTATATTAAATGATGCAGAAAAAAGAAAGAACATCATCCGGCAAATAACAGATACGCTTATGCATTACCAGTTGCAGGGAGTTAATGTTGATCTTGAAGAGCTGAACGAGAAAGGGAATGAAACACTTGCCGCTTTTCAAAAAGAATTGTACCAAGCGCTGCGGCCAAAAGACATGATCGTTACAATAGACGTATCGCCTGGGAACGAAGACTATGATTATAAAACCCTGTCGGTTTACAGCGACTATATTATTTTAATGGCGTACGATCAGTTCAGCGATGCAACCGGCGCCGGCCCCATCTCTGCTCAGAAATGGATAGAAGAACAGGTGGATTGGCTGAGTAAAAAGACAGACGTTTCTAAAATGATACTTGGTGTGGCAGGTTATGGACGTGACTGGATAAGTGAAGAAGAAGGAAAAAGAACAGACGATATTACGTACGCTGAAGTGATAGACCGGGCAAAGATCTCAGGTTCAAAAATTCTGTTCGACAACGATACCTACAATCTTCATTTTAATTACACCGAAAAAGCATCTGATTCAGCTTCTGAAACAAAACACAGCATCTGGTTCACCGATGCAGCCACCACATTTAATATTCTCCGCTACAGCGATGATATTCCTACTGCCGGAACCGCCCTTTGGCATTTGGGTGGCGAAGACCCCCGTATCTGGAGCTTTTATGGAAGAAGCCTTGGTACTGATGCGTTGCATGAAAACCCTTTTGATTTTAACCTGCTTGCTTCTATGCCGGTTAATCCCGATAAAAGACCAACCCCGACCGGCGAAGGCGAATTACTCAATATCATATTCACCCCGGCACAGGGAAATATAAAATTAGAGGTAGACCATACAGAGATGCTCATTGCCGAGCAACAGTACATTGATCTTCCATCGGGCTATGTGTATGAAAAATTTGCCGAAGACAAAACACCCATGGGGCCGGGTCATAAGATCATCTTAACCTTTGATGACGGACCCGATGCAACCTATACCCCTAAGATCCTGGATATACTTGAAAAGGAAAAGATCCCGGCAACCTTTTTTATTATAGGGCTGAATGCAGAAAATAATATCCCGCTGCTGAGAAGGATTTATAAAGACGGGTACGAAATAGGCAACCACACGTTCACCCATCACAATATTGCAAAGATGAGCCCCGAGCGGGCCGACCTTGAATTAAAATCAACCCGTGTTTTACTGGAGTGCTTGACCGGCCACTCCACTATCTTATTCCGGGCACCATATAATGCCGATAGTGAGCCGCAAACATTTGAAGAAATAGAACCCATCGCCCGCAGCAAGAAAGACAACTACATTACCGTAGGTGAAAGCATTGACCCCAACGACTGGGATCCCAACATGAATGCAGACAGTATTGTGAATCGTACCATCCGCATTGCCGAAGCAAATGATGCCAGCATTATATTATTACATGATGCAGGAGGCAGATCCCGGCAGCCAACAGTAGATGCATTGCCACGGATCATTGACTATTTTAAAAAAAGAGGTTGCCAGTTTACCACCGTTGCCAGCCTGATGGGAAAAACAAAAGAGGATGTGATGCCCCGTGTAAAAAGAAGCTGGATCAACTCCCTCAACTTTTTCCTGGCAGAAGCTGCGTACTGGGGCGGGCATATCATATATGCTCTCTTTATCATCGGCATTATTTTATCCGTAGGCCGGATGATCGCCATGGCAATACTGGCAGCCCTGCAAAAAAAGAGAGAAGCAAAAACACCTGTCTCGGCTGCACAACCCATGGTAAGCATCATCGTTCCTGCTTATAATGAAGAAGTAAATGCCTGCCGTACCGTTGCCAGCCTGTTGCAACAGGATTATCCGAACCTGCAGGTTGTTTTTGTAGATGACGGAAGCAAAGACAATACTTTCAAAACCGTATCGGAAACTTTTGCTGATGATCCGCACGTACAGGTGCATACCAAACCAAATGGCGGCAAGGCATCTGCCCTCAACTACGGCATCCATATCGCCAACAGCGATTTTGTTATTTGCATTGATGCCGACACACAGTTAAAGAGCAATGCCGTAACTGAGTTGATGAAAAAATTCACTGATGAAAAAATTGCCGCCGTTGCCGGAAACGTAAAAGTGGGCAACGAAGTAAATCTCATCACCCGCTGGCAAAGTATTGAATACATCACTTCGCAGAATTTCGACAGGCGGGCTTTTGAATTATTGAACTGCATAACTGTGGTTCCCGGTGCCATTGGCGCTTTCCGCAAAGAAGCGATCACAAAGGCCGGAGGCTTTACCACCGACACCCTTGCCGAAGACTGCGACCTTACCATGCGGCTTCACCGCAATGGGTATAAAGTGGCCAACTGCAATGAAGCCATTTCGTACACCGAAGCGCCGGAGAACATGAAGCAGTTCCTGAAGCAACGTTTCCGGTGGAGTTTTGGAGTGATGCAGAGTTTCTGGAAACACCGGGATGCAGCATTCAATCCCCGGTATAAAAACTTTGGCATGATCGCCCTACCGAATATCCTGCTGTTCCAGGTGATACTTCCTTTCCTGGCGCCGCTGGCCGACCTGATCCTTGTATTAAGTTTACTGGCAGCCGGACTGGGCATCATCCAATCAGATATCAACAACATCATCCTGTATTATTTCATTTTTACCCTGGTTGATGTTGCCGGCGCCGCCCTGGCCTTTGCCTTTGAAAAAGAGGATTACAAAAAATTAGTGTGGATGATACCACAGCGGTTGGTGTACCGCCAGCTGATGTATTATATCCTCTTTAAGTCGTTTGGCAAGGCGCTGAAAGGCGAAATGCAGGACTGGGGCATACTGAAAAGAACCGGCAATGTAAAAAAACCGGCGGTGGCCTGACTTACACAATAGTATTTTACCTTTGCGCCCAATGGCTACAACAGAACCCGGTAGAAAATCATTTTTTAAACGCCTCCGCAACGGCAACCAACCCATCTCTGAGGAGATGTCCTTTATGGATCATATAGAGGCTTTGCGCTGGCACCTGGTAAGAGGCGTGATCGTTTGGCTTGCTACAGCCATTGGTATTTTTATTTTTATCGACTGGATCTTCGACAACATTATCTACGCCCCCGCAAGGCCTTCCTTTGTTACCTATGCCGCTCTTTGCAACTGGAGTCATAAACTCGGACTGGGCGAAGCGCTCTGCATGCCGCCGGTTAGCATTCCCTTGCAAGGCAATACCGTAAGCGGGCCCTTTATGTCGGCATTGAATATTGCCATGGTGGGTGGTATCATTGTTGCCTTCCCCTATCTTTTCTGGGAATTGTGGCGTTTTATAAAACCCGCCCTCTCTCCCAAAGAAGTAAAGTATGCAAGAGGAAGCATTATCTGGGTATCGCTTTGTTTTTTCCTTGGCGCTGCTTTCGGATACTTTTTACTGGCGCCCTTCACCTTTAATTTTTTAGCAAACTTTACCCTGGGCACACTGGGTGCATATAAATATATGCCCACGCTGGATGATTATATCGACACCCTGAATAATATCATCCTTGGTTGCGGCATTGCCTTTGAGCTTCCGGTGATGGCATACGTACTGGCCAAGATCGGCTTGATAACCGCCGGCTTTTTAAGACGATACCGCAAATATGCTTTCGTTGTCATACTCATCGTTTCGGCAGTAATAACTCCTTCGCCCGACTGGAGCAGCCAGACCATTGTGGCCATCCCTTTATTATTCCTATACGAGATCAGCATCTTCATCGTTTCCCGGGTTGATAAGAAAAAAGCGAAGGAAGAAAAAGAATGGAGTTAAGAAGGGTTGAAAAGTTTAAGGGTTTAAAGGTTTACAGGTTGAAAGGTTTAACTAACTTTGAGTCACTAACTCTTCTTCAACTCTTAAACCATTAAACGTTTCAACTTTTAAACGATTTTCTCATGTCTCCGTTCAATTTAAAACTCCCCATTGCCATCGGATGCGATCACGCCGGATTTGATTGCAAGGAAGACCTGATCTCTTTTCTAGAAGGAGAAGGCCTGGCTTTTAAAGATTATGGCACTTATAATAAAGACTCGGTTGACTATCCCGATTTTGCTCATCCCGTTGCATCGGCTGTGGAAAAAGGCGAAGCGGCTTTTGGTATTTTATTATGCGGAAGCGCCAACGGCGTGGCTATAACCGCTAATAAACACCAGGGCATACGGGCCGCTATTTGCTGGGGAGAAGAACTGGCCGAACTGGCACGCAAGCATAATGATGCCAATGTCATTTGCATACCCGCCCGCTTTGTTCGGGATGGCGATGCAGAGAAAATGCTGGACCTTTTTATGAACACCGCTTTTGAAGGAGGCCGCCATGCAAACCGGGTTAACAAGATCGCCTGCTGATATCGTTTAAGGGTTACAGGGTTTAAATCGTTTAACGGCTTAAGCCCTGCGCATTATGCCAACCTTAAACTTTTAAACCCTTCAACCTTTCAACCCACTCTCCCCCGCCACTCATAACATTGTAAAACTGCATTTCAGGCTATTTGATTATTTTGCCTCACTTAAAATTTAAAAATGAAAAAAATAGTTTTATCAGTCGGCCTGCTGCTTTGCATCAGTGCTTTGTTTGCACAAAATGACCCCGCTGCCAAATACGCCTCTGTAATTACGGGCAGCAGCCTCAATAAGCACCTGAGCATTATTGCCAGCGCCGAAATGGAAGGGCGGGAAACCGGTACCGAAGGCCAGCGCAAGGCCGCTGCTTATATTGAATCGCAGTTCAAAGCAATGGGCTTAGCCTCTGTTCCATCGCTGAATGGTTACCAGCAGTATTACCCGCTTTACCAGGACAGCCTGCTTACCACTTCACTTAACGCTGATGGAAAAGACGCTGTTTTTGGAACCGACTTCATTGCCCCGCTGAATGCAAATGAAACCGGGAAGTTCAAAAGCAAGAAGATCATATTCATTGGTTATGGCATCGATGATAAATTATACAGCGATTATACCAACGTGAATGTAAAGGGAAAAGTGGTGATGTTCTTTTTGGGCGAACCAAAGAAAGACGGCAAGTTCATCATCAGCGGCGCCACCCGTGGCAGCGAATGGAGTTTTCCGGGCCTGTCGAAAAAACTGGCGCTGGCTGCATCCAAAGGAGCCGTTGGCGCTTTGGTGATCAATCCTTCGCAGGAAACATTTAACCAGCGTATGGTTGATAACAGTAAAAAAACGGGCGTGTACTTCCCCCGCGGCACAACCGGTAAAACAATAAATTATGCATTGATCTCTCATGGCTTTGCAAGGTCCATCATCGGCGACGGCTTCCTGCTTGACTCAGTGATAGCCACCGCCAAAAGAAGTGAACTGCTGAAGATAAACGGCTTTGAGAAAAAGTATAAAACAAATTTCAGCTTCGATAAATACCGCAATACCATCAATGCCAGCAACGTGGTAGGCATCATTGAAGGAACCGATAAAAAAGACGAGTATGTTTTTGTAACCGGCCACTACGATCACCTGGGCATGCGCAACGGAAAGATATATTACGGCGCCGATGACGATGGCAGCGGAACAGTAGCTGTGATGATGATGGCCGAAGCATTCATGAAAGCCGCCAATGAAGGCAACCGCCCCAGGAGAACCATGGTGTTTATGACCGTTAGCGGCGAAGAAAAAGGGTTATGGGGAAGTGAATATTACAGCGATCATCCTTTTTATTCATTGGATAAAACAACGGTTGACCTTAATATAGACATGATCGGAAGAATAGATACCGAACGCAAGACCGCCGATACGATGAACTATGTGTATGTGATCGGTCATGATAAATTAAGCAGCGACCTGCCCGTTATCAACGAAGGAATGAATAACAAATACACGCAGCTGGTGCTGGATTATAAATTTGATGATCCCAATGATCAGAACCGCATCTACTTCCGCAGCGACCATTATAATTTCGCCCGCAAGGGAGTACCCGTTTTATTTTTCTATGATGGCATGCTGAAGTCGGACTATCACCAGCCAACAGATACCGTTGAAAAAATAACCTGGGACCTGTATGAAAAAAGGGCACGTATGATCTTTCATACCGCCTGGGAAATGGCCAACCGCAACGATATGCTGAAGCGGGATACGCCGTTGAATATGGGAACCCGTTAGGAATATTGAACAAGAAACAAGGAACAAGGAATGCTGACCGGAGTAAAACACTTCGTAATTCAACATTCCTTGTTCCTTGTTCAATATTCGTTAGTTCTTCTTCTCAAACATCTTCGACATACTTTTAAAAAGCGTACTCACATTAAAGTACATGTATTCTAAATTGTCGTCGTTCTTTTTCAGTTGCATTTTATCCGTTGGCCCGGCTTTCGCCTGCACCAGGGCCTGGCTGCCGTCAAATTCGTATCCCAACAAAAAAATAAGATCATACTCATGCTCTACGTTTATCACGTACATAGCCGTGGAATCGGTAGCACCATCGCCGGTTGACATGATGGCTTTTGCCACACCCACCAGCTTTTTATTATACAGCAGAGCCTGTGCACTATCGCCTTTATTTTCCAGGATATTCACCAGCCGGTAAAGATTGCGCAGGTTGAAGGGGTATTCCTTCAGCGCTTTTTTCTCCAGTTCAATTATTTTATCTGTCTCTTTGTTTTGTATCGCCTTCTTCAGCTCTTCATTAACCGAAGGTTTGCCATAAGCCGAATAACTATCCTGGAAACTATATCCATAATAAAGATGGCAGTATTCATCATTGGTCAGCAGGGTATCATTATTGCTGTACCGTTTCATCAATGCGGTATAAAAGAACGGGGAGCTTTTATCGCTGATCTCTTTTTCGATCTGTTTAAAATCCGGCTTGCCATCCTGTGCAAACCCGGCATGAAAGAACAGTACTGCAATCAGGACCGCTGTTAACTTTTTAAGCATGGCAAATTTTTACAGTAAGATAGTTTGAATTTGTGATTTACATAAAAGACCTTACCACAAAGACACAAAGATCTTGCACAAAGGGCACAAAGTGGATCCACTTTATGCCCTTTGTTATTTTATTATTCTTTGTGTGCTTCGTGAAATTTCTCTGTGTCTCCGTGGTAAAAAAATCTCGCCTTTACCAACCCAGCACCCACGCAAATATCAGCGGCGCCACAATCGTTGCATCGCTCTCTACAATGAATTTGGGTGTATGTATATCCAGCTTGCCCCAGGTGATCTTTTCATTAGGCACAGCGCCGGAGTAAGAACCATACGATGTGGTGGAGTCACTGATCTGGCAGAAATAACTCCAGAAAGGAACATCATGCCATTCCAGGTCCTGGTACATCATCGGCACCACACAAATAGGGAAGTCGCCGGCAATGCCTCCGCCGATCTGGAAGAAACCAACTCCCTTGCCCGATGAATTGTTGCGGTACCAGTCGGCCAGCCAAACCATGTATTCAATACCACTCTTCATGGTGGTTGCTTTCATTTCATTTTTTATAACATAGGAGGCAAAGATGTTTCCCATGGTACTGTCTTCCCATCCGGGCACCACAATAGGAATATTCTTTTTTGCAGCTGCCAGCATCCAGCTGTTCTTGGGATCTATCTCGTAGTATTGTTCCAGCACACCGCTCAGCAGCATCTTGTACATATACTCGTGCGGAAAATAACGTTCGCCTTTATCATCGGCCTCTTTCCATATTTTATGAATATGCTTCTGCAACCTGCGGAATGCTTCTTCTTCCGGAATGCAGGTATCGGTAACCCGGTTATAGTGGTTCTCTAAGAGATCCCATTCTTCCTGCGGACTAAGATCCCGGTAGTTAGGAACCCGTTTGTAATGACTGTGTGCCACCAGGTTCATGATGTCTTCTTCCAGGTTGGCGCCGGTACAGCTGATGATGGCCACTTTATCCTGCCTGATCATTTCGGCAAGGCTTAAGCCAAGTTCTGCCGTACTCATGGCCCCGGCCAGGGTAACCATCATTTTACCCCCTTCGTCCAGGTGGGTTACGTATCCTTTGGCGGCATCCATTAATGCGGCTGCATTAAAATGGCGGTAGTGATGTTCGATGTATTGGGAAACGGGTCCTTTGCTCATGGTCATTTGTTTAGGGGCGAAGGTAAATTTTTTGGAGCACTTTTGTAAACCCTATTAGACAGGCATAATTACCCTTGAAAAAGCTTTATAAGTGCTGTATATTTATGTAATGTCTAAAAACATTGTATTCATAATTGGAGCCGGAGCATCTCATGATTTACATCCCCAATTTGCCTTGGGGCCAGAGCTTTTACAACAAATTTCTGATAGGGTAACTGATCGTACTTCAATAAGTGACAGGCATATTTCAAAACTCTTACTGAAAGCAGATATAGATTACTCAACTTGTTGGGACTTTGTTCATCATTTAGATGAGTATAAAAAAAATTCTGAGTCGCCTAGTATAGATGAATTTTTAAATGAAATATCTTCTTACCCTGAATTTTCGAATGTAAAAGATACCTTTTTAAATATTGGAAGATTTTCAATAATTGCCCATATACTTGGATATGAAGCTGTCCTTAAAAATAGAGATAATCAAAATTTAAGATCAGATGCCTGGTTAAATGTTCTGTGTAAATTTATAGAAGAAAATAATTTATTAGACGAATCTGTTACTCATCCCTACAATTTAAAATTAATCACCTTTAATTATGATAGAAATATTGAACACTACATTTACTGTTATTCAGGATTTCGAGGGAAAGCTCCACAAATAAAGGCTTTTATTCAAAATTCCCTTATACACGTATATGGAAAAATTGGTGACCTTGAATGGCAAGATGCAAAAGATTATTTTTTTGAGTATGGCGAATCTAATGATAAAGTGAATAAGATATTTTCACAACGTCATGCAATAAAACTGATGTTTCCCGACAGGCTTATTGAAAACGAGAATGAAAAAAAAGCCAGGGAATGGATACATACAGGTGAAACAGGCTTAGTTTGCTCATTTGGTTTTAATTTTGATTATTTAAACTACAGGCTTCTTGAGCTGAATAATTTCCGTTCGTCGCATAAAGTAGAGGAAGGAAGATTTATTGCAAACGTATATCCTTATGGTGACGAAGGATTTAAAAACAGAAGGAGCATGGCCACTAAAATTAGAAATATTCAGCATGACGCAGAAATCACATATTTATCATGTACTGATTTTTTAAACTACATTTTTAGCTTAGTTCGGTAATTCTCCGCCGTCGTCTGGTCTTATGACCAACGACGAACTGCACTACCAAAATCTCTTCGCAAGTTTTACTTTTTCTTTTTTGCTTCTCCAAAAAAGAAACAAAAAAGGAGCCCCACAATCGATTACATCCCGATTGTGGGATGGTTCCCTGATTTAGCTTCGGTACTACTGTAGCTTCAACATCGGTAATCCTACTCTTAGATGGCAAGAGTATACTAATACAAAAGAGGCTCTTAGTTCAAAGCATACCCACCCTTCTTTTCTGGTAATACAAATTATTACCCCGGCATGTTTCCATTTTACTCCTTCTGAGCAGTCAAACAACCACTTGTTAAAAAGCAAACTATGTCCGTCTCAGTAAACCACAATATAAATGGTATGTATTTAAAGCAGTCTCCGAAAAAAGTATACTGGTCATGTGGCGGTGGCCGGACAAACGGGCGGAGCCATTCGGGTTGTCCTTGACTTTTTTGTTTCTTTTTGCGTCAAGGCAAAAAGAAAAGTAAAGAAAGAGATATAATGTCTCTGTTCCCTAAACCAGTACTACAACCACAGTCGTGTCTTTTCTATAAACAGGTAGTTTCTTCCATAATTGAAATAATATTTTCATGAGCAGCGTTTACGGTCTTACGAACAAATCAGCTATATGATCGAATCATACGGATTTGTTACAAAAGTCTTTATTAACCAAATCCTGAAACCCAAATGAACAACTTTACCTTTTCTCCTTATTTCAAAAAACTAATATTCTGTTTTTCTTTCCTTCTGCTTTTAGCAGCAGCGAAAGCACAGGTGCCTGTTATTTCAGGCGGCATTGGACAAACAAATAACAATCCTAATAATGCAGCCAATGGCGGTGATGCCACGGGCCTGGGTTGCGGGGGTGGCGGCGCCAATTTTTATGGCGGCGATGGCGGCGATGGTCTCTATGGCGGCGGGGGTGGCGGCGCTGCAGGATTCACTGCAGTGAATATGACCGGTGGTACAGGCGGCCAGGGAGTAATTGTTGCTGCATTTTATAATGGTGCTGTGTTTTTATACAGCAATGTATATACAACAGGTTCGTCGTTTACCGTAGGCCCTCTTATTACCTCGGTAAAACTTTGGGCAATAGGAGCTGGCGGCGGCGGCGCAGGGGGAACGGATAATGACGGAACGGTTGGCGGCGGCGGTGGCGCCGGGGGAACAGCCTATATTACCAGGGCCGCTACCCAGGGTGATATCATTACATACAGTTTAGGTGTGGGTGGCACCGGGGGAACAGATGCAAACAATGGCAGCAATGGCGATAATACAACAGCTACCGTAGCCGGAACAACCATTACCGGCTTCGGCGGTGCAGGCGGTGAATATAATAATGACATTGATGCAGCCGGCGGCTCGTACAGTGGCGGCGATGGCGGCATGGATGGCGGTAGTGGAAAAGGAAGCAGCGGCGATACCGGCGGCGGCGGCGGTGGCGGCATCGGCAATGCCATTGGAGGAACACCCGGCAGCGACGGCGCAAACGGGGCTGATGCATCCGATGTTTCGGGATTGTTTGCAGCCCTCAGCATTGGCACCATATTACCCATTGAATGGAAAAGTTTTATTGTTACAAACCAAAAAGAAGGCGCCCTGCTGCAATGGGAAACCAGCTTTGAATTAAATGTACTGAGCTTTACCGTACAATACAGTACCGACGGAATTCGATTTGCCAATATCGGGGTGGTAGCTGCAGTCAATAATATAAACGGGCATGCCTATCAATACCTTCATTCAGATCCGCAACAGCAAACAGGTTATTACCGGTTGTATCAAACCGGCACAGATGGAAAGATCAGCTACAGCGCTATCATTAAAAATACCGTTCGTTCAACAGACCAGAAAGATATTGTACTCAACGGTAGCAATATCATAAACGACATTATTAGATTCCAGCTTAACCGGAAAACCGTTGTGGAAATTTTAAGTATGGATGGAAAATTAATGTACAGCAGGCAACTTGAAAAAGGAAGCAATGAAATTAATGCAGGCAATCTGTCAAAAGGTTATTACATCCTGCGTACTTCAACCGGTATGCAGAAGATATTGATCCAATAAGTTAGATACTCATTTTTTTGAACGCCTCATCAACATTAGTGATGAGGCGTTTTATTTTCACTATACACTACGTGGAGAGCTGTTTATTGAAAGTTGAACATTGTTTATTGAGTATTTAGATATCCCACAGGCTTCCACTGGCGCAGGTGTTCCCGCCACGAACATTTTAATTTATTAACCGAAATAACATTGGGATCTCTTGTATCTATTAATTCTTCCGGACTGAGTCCGGTTAATTTACAAGTCAGAGGCAGGCATACACACAAACCATCACCCCATACCTGCGCCAGCTCCAAATTCTTCGGCTTCGCTCAGGATAAGCACGAAATCAATACTTAAAAACCTTTCCATTCGCCATCACCTGTTGTGTTTTTTCATCAAAGGTTACTTTGTAACCGGTACGAACAGCAGCATTGGTCATGATGGTGGCAATAGAATGGCTATACCCTGCTTCCACCGGCGCATTCGGTTGCTGCCGGCTGCGTATGCATTCCATCCAGTTACGCATGTGATTGCTGGTAAGGCTGTCGCCACCTGTATTGGCCGAGGCCACCACTTTGGGTGCGTTATCAATAAGCGTGGATTCGGGCAACAGGTTTGCCTTCATATTCATGGCAGCGGCCATCTTTTCCGATAGTCCGCCCCGGGGCGATACTTTATTGCTGATGAGGTTCAGTTCGCCGCCGTTGGAGTAATAGATCTCTGCCGGGTTCTCATCGCCGTTGTGCATGCGGGAGGCAAAGGAAACCTGGAAGCCGCTGGTCATATCATTCAATGGTCCGTAATCAAAAACAGCAAGCGTGGTGTCCCAGTTCTTTCGCCCGTCCTTCCACATATAAATACCGCCATTGGCTACCACACTTCGTGGATGCGCCAACCCGCTGAACCAATGCACCGTATCTATCTGGTGGCTCATCCACTGGCCCGGCATTCCGGAAGAATAAGGCCAGAACAAACGATACTCCAGGTATTTGCGTGGGTCCCATGTTTCAAAAGGGCGGTTCATTAAAAAACGTTTCCAGTCTACATCCTCTTCTTTACACTTTGCCACTAAAGCCGGCCGGCGCCAGCGGCCGGGCTGGTTCACATTCCAGGTAAGTTCCACCATGGTAATGGGCCCGAACTTTCCCTGCTGAATGAAATCGGCTGCTGCCTTATAATTACCACCGCTTCTTCTTTGCGATCCTATCTGAACAATTCTATCGGTGGCTTTTACTGCTTTCAGCGCAGCAATGTTATCATCCATTGTTTCGGCAAAAGGTTTTTCCACGTATGCATCCTTACCTGCCTTCATCGCTTCTATGCAATGCAGCGCATGCTGAAAATCGGCCGTGGCGATGATCACTGCATCAATGTCTCTGGTATTATACAGTTCTTCATTGTTCATGCAGGCTTTTATATCATGGCCCATGGCATTCTTTAAAAAAGCCTGGCCTTCTTCACGTCGTACTTTCCATATATCCGACACGGCAACAAAATCAAAATTCAGTTCCTGGTAATGATTAAAAAAAGACGGGAACAGGGATTGCCGGAACCGGTCGGAAAAACCGATGGCGCCCAGCCTTACCCGGTCGTTGGCACCCGGTATATTGGCATAGCTTTTAGCACTGAAGCCCATGGCCCCGATATAGGTTCCGGCTGCTGCAAGGGCAGAATTGCGGATGAATTTTCTGCGTGATGGCATGATGAAGAGTTATAAGTTATGAGTGATGATTTATAGGTTGTAAGTAATAAGTTTTAAGTTGGCGGCTAATGCAGTTCTTTTATTTTAATACTCCGGTAAAACACTTCGTTGCCATGATCCTGCAAAAGAATATGGCCTTTATATGCTTCGCCGAAATTTTTCCAGATCACATATTTGCTGATGGCAACAAGATCCCTGTATTCTTTTGAACCACGGATGTACTCCAGCACTTTTACCCCGTTTAAATAATGTTCCACTTTATTATTTGGGTAAACAACAATGCGCCCGCAGTTCCATGCACCTACAGGTCGTAAGAATCTTTTTTGTTTCTCCGCCTTGATAAGATCATACAAAGAAGCCAGCGTTCTGTTTCCTTCACGCCCCTGTCTGGCATCGGGATGAAGGGTATCATCCAGCACCTGGTATTCCAGTCCGATGGCGGAACCGGAAGATGCTTCGGCCAGCGTTACAAAATATTTTACCCCGCTGTTGGCGCCGGGAGTTAGTTTAAATTCAAAAGAAAGATCGAATGCGGAATATTGTGCTTTAGTGATGATGTCGCCCCCATTGGTAGACTCCCCGCCCTGCGAAGGCTGTACATTGATAGAACCATTGCTGATGGTCCAGCCTTTGGCCGGGAAATCATTTCCTTTTGCACCGATCCATCCTTCATCCGTTTTTCCATTAAATAACAAACGCCAGCCGTTTGTTGATTCATAGTAACACAGCGCATTGGGAGTAAGGTTCATTACGTATATACCCGGCGGAAAGGGTTCCTGCGCATGAACATTGGTTTTAATAAAGATGTTCTTAAAAAATATCTTCTTGCCGGCACGACCTTCTGCTACCGAGTGTGCCTGCAGCCCGATGAATCCTTTCTTATCGATCGTATCCACCACATATGCTGCCGGGATGCCATTGACCCATGTTTTCATTTCATTGCCGATGCATTCAATTTTATAATGATTGTATTGTTTCGGCTTGTAGGCATGCTGCGCTGCTGCATTCAACTGCATGGGGTAGAGCCATTCTCTCCTGCCTTCGTCGTAGATGCCGCCCGTCCACCGGCGCCAGGTGGGATCTACTTCGCATTGCCTGCCGTATACTCTTCCTTCACCATTAAGCGCCGCTGCATCGTAATGGCTTCTCGTCTGAACACCGGAATTACCTTCTTCATCTTCTACGTATATATCAAGCTCCAGCACAAAGTCGCCGTATTCCTTTTCAGTAGTTAAAAATGTATTTCTTGTATTGGCAACAGTAGTGGCAACGATCGCTCCATCTTCTGCTTTGAACGTTGCTTTGCCGCCTAATGTCTTCCAGCCCGCTAAGTCTTTACCATTGAATAAACTGCTCCAGCCCTTTGGCGCCTGCGCCATGGCAGAGGAGGAAATAAATAAAAGTGAGGCGATGAACTGGCTGATCCGTTTCATATAGATTGGCTGGTTGTTTTGGGCAGGAGGTAAGTAAATGTAATAATTTTTTTTACCAGAAGGAACTCTGCATCAGCAGAAAAGCCAGCTTACCCCTCAGACTGTAAAAAAACTCATCATCCCGTTGGTTAGAGATTGCCGGAGCCGAAATGGGATGCTTCCCGAAATGATCGGGACAGGTCGTACCTCAGCATGACAGTCTCCGGAAAAGGCTTCTTACTATGCCTTGGTTCGTGTCTCCACGAACCAAAACAAATTCAATCACACTCCCAGCAAGCCAGTTGCGGATCATTTTCAAGGTCAGACGGGGGCGTCAGACCTGGCACACATACTATTCTCCTCTTTTCTCCGTTATACCGTGAGTGTTTCCTGAACAGGAGCCCAATAAACTAAAAAAGCATACGGTGAAGAAATTTTTCCCAGCGGCGATTATGATTGGCTTGCCAATACTGTTTGCTCTACAAAAGACAGGGGATCTTATTATCTTCTCCAAAGACGACGAATAGTACTAACCCACCCATTATACTAAAATGTTCTGCCAATTGGTGGAACATTTTTGCGTTAAGGTCTGACGCCCCCGTCTGACCTTGCGGACTTTAAAACTTCCGAAGTTTTGAAAACTTCGGAAGTCTAGGACAAGGTATGGTCAGACGAGGACGTCAGACCAGGTTCATACTTTCTTTGTATATTTATCCTCAACCCCCACCTATATGCGACAGGTACTTTTCATAGCAGTATTATTTTCCTTTAATACCGCTTTTTCGCAAACCACCATACAAAGAGATCCGGAGATAGAAAAGATGGTGAAGGAAGTTTCTGCAGATTCTTTAAAAAGTTATATAACCACATTGGTTGCTTTTGGCACCCGCAACACCTTAAGCACACAAAGCGATCCCAAACGGGGTATTGGCGCCGCCCGAAACTGGGTACTCACAAAATTCAATGAGTTTGCCAAACAATCGGGTGGAAGGTTATCGGTCTTTATTGATACCACTACGCTGCAACCCGATGGCAGAAGAGTAGATGTTCCCTTGCTTTTGGGAAATGTGGTGGCCACATTAAAAGGAACCGACCCCAATGATAAACGCATCTTTCTCATCAGTGGTCACCTGGATAATATGCGAAGCAATGTGATGGACCGTACCGGCGATGCCCCCGGCGCCAACGATGATGGCAGCGGAACCGTAGCCGTAATGGAATGCGCCCGGATCATGAGCAAACACTCTTTTCCGGCTACCCTTATTTTCGTTGCGGTGAGTGGTGAAGAACAAGGATTGCTGGGCGCCAATTTCATGAGTGAAAAAGCAAAGAAAGAAGGGTGGAATATTGAAGCGGTGCTCAACAACGACATCATGGGCAGCAACAACAGCAATGAAACAAACATCATCAACAATACAAAGGTCCGGGTGTTCAGCGAGGGCCTGCCTGCTTATGAAACAGAGAAGTCGGCCGTTAATATCCGCAACCTGGGCCTTGAAAATGATGGAAGATCGAGGCAGCTTGCCCGCTATGTAAAAGAAACTGGCGAGCGCTATGTAGATAATTTAGAAGTGGTGATGATCTACCGCAACGATCGTTTTCTCCGAGGTGGCGATCATACGCCTTATGTACAAAGAGGTTTTGCTGCGGTACGCTTCACCGAAATGAATGAGAACTATACCCGGCAACACCAGGATGTACGTACAGAGAACGGCATCCGGTACGGCGACCTGGAGGAGCATATCGATTACGAATACCTGCGTAAGAACACCGCCATGAATCTTTGTAACCTGGCCAACCTTTCCAAAGCGCCTTATACACCGGATTCTGTAAAAATGGATGTAAAGAAATTAAGCAACAGCACTTATCTTTATTGGAAAGCGCCGGCTGTTGGAAAAATAAAAGGCTATTATGTGCTGGTAAGGGAAACCACCAGCGCCTTCTGGCAACGGAAAATATTTACCACGGAAACCGAAATGCGTTTGCCGTTTTCAAAAGATAATTATTTTTTTGCAGTACAATCGGTAAACGAAACAGGCAACGAAAGCCTGCCGGTTGTTCCGGGTATAGGCAGGTAAACAACTACCCATAATTCTCTCCCAGTATCCTTTTTTATTAACCAGGAACCATCCTGTTAAAGAACTAAAACCATGAAGGAAAACGAAAGGTATTGGTATGCCGTGTATACAAAACCACGCTGGGAGAAAAAAGTAGCTGGGTTGCTGGAAGCAAAGGGCATTGCGTATTACTGCCCGCTGAATAAGGTGGTGAAGCAGTGGAGCGACCGGAAAAAAACGATACTGGAACCTTTGTTCAAATCGTATGTGTTTGTTCAGGTGGAAGAAAAGAAGAAATGGGAACTGATGAACATCAACGGCATTTTGAATTATGTGCATTACATGGGCAAGCCGGCGAAAATCCGCAACAGCGAGATAGAGGCTGTAAAAAAATTTTTGAATGAATTTGAAACGGTGGATGTGGTGGAGAACGCCACGCCGGCAAACGCAAGGGTGAGGATCAGGCATGGGGCGCTGATGAATTATCACGGCATATTACTGGAGGTTACCGGCAATAAAGCCAGCGTGCGGATAGAGAGCATGGGCCTGCAACTGACCGCTGTTTTTGACAGAAAGAATTTAGAAGTGCTGGAAGAGAAAAAGAGATAGGCATTTCTTTACCGGCTTAACAATAATTTTTCAGCCGCTAACCGGTATTTGTTCTATTTTCAACCGTGCCAGTTAATAAACCCCTTAATCTTGACCATGTTTAACTTCTTCAAAACAAAAAAGACGGAGGAAAACATATACAACAGTCTGCCTGTTACTACAGACATTCACTCCCATATTCTGCCGGGTATTGATGATGGTTCTCCGGATGTGGAAAGTTCCCTTATACTTATAAAAGGAATGATGGACCTGGGCATCCGTAAATTTATTGCCACGCCGCATATCATCGGCGATCTTTACCGCAACACCCCGCAAACGATCAACACCGCTTTAGAAGAAACAAAAGCAGCCTGCAAAAAAGCAGGAATGCATGTTGAACTTTCTGCTGCCGCTGAATATATGATCGACGACTATTTCCTGGAGTTGCTTAAAAATAAATCACCGCTGTTTACCCTGCATAAGAATATCCTGCTCACCGAAATATCCTATTCCACACCACCGGTTAACCTGGAAGCCATTACAGCAACTATCATTGCCGGAGGATATAAGCCCATACTGGCTCATCCGGAACGTTATCATTTCTATCATTACAATCCCGATATCTATTATCACCTGAAAGAAATGGGTTTTCACCTGCAGGTAAACCTTTTGTCGCTTACCGGATATTATGGGAAGGGCGTGAAAAAAGCAGCCAAATTCCTCATTCAGAAAAACCTGGCCAGCTTAGTGGGCACCGACCTGCACCACAAATATCACCTGGCGGCATTCAATGATCCGAAAAACCAGGCGGTGATCCATGAGATACTCGGCAATAAAAAATTCAATGACCTGGAAGCATTGGCAAGCCAATGATCGCTTTACGTTCATTACTATTCATCATCGGTTAAATAACTATCTTTATTTAAACAGCTAAACGATCAGTACGGATGAGATTTTTTTGCAGCCTTGCGCTTGTTTTATTTTTTTATTGCAGCCATGCACAAACCTGGTATATCAGTGCAACAGGCAGCGATGCGGTTGGCAACGGATCCATTAATAATCCATGGAGAACATTGGTAAAAGCCGCTTCTGTTATTAATACAGCAGGCAGCATCATTCACGTGAAGAAGGGCGTGTACATAGAAACCGAACAGGTTAAACTGGCGCCGGGTGTTAGTATTGAAGGCGAAGGAGATTCGTCGATAATCAGAAGCGCCATTATTGATGACTGGAAAGAGATATTATCGCTTCGCTCGGAAGAAGGGACCAATGGTAACCAGCACATCTCCAATTTAAAAATCGACGGACAGGATCTTTCTACTTTTTGGGCGATCTATATAAGCGGCCGCAGCAATGTGAGCATTTACGATTGCAGCATAACCAATTTCAAAGACCGCGGTGTGATCTTTAATGGACGTAACGATGACGTGGCTGCAGCTCCAAATACCTATGCCACCGGCAATAGATTTTATAATAACAAGGTCTCAAACTGTGCAGCCTATAATACGCCCAATGGAGCTTATGGAAGAGGTTGCCTGAACATTGGCGGGCAAGACGGGATGCTGATCTATAATAATACCATGATACAGAACCAGCGGCCCAATGGTTACAACGGCTATTTGATCAAATACCATAATGATGGTTACCTGAAAGGTGTGAAAATATACAATAACACCCTCACCAAAGTTCCTTTTGCCGGAAATTTTGGCGGCGACAACGGCTGGGACTTTGCCATTGAGTTCTGGAATGTGCAGGGAGGAATGGAAATATACGGCAATACCATACAGGGCGCCATTGATATTGTGAATACCAGTAAAGGAATGTACCCGTTCGGCATCTGGATACACGACAATAAGATCGGCCAGCCTGTTTTAAACAGTCATTTTGAAAGCGGGATCATTTTTGAGGTTTCTAACGAATCGGTACTGGTTGAAAAAAATGTACTCAGTAAAATATCCGGCGGCATTTTATTTTATGCGCAGGAAAACACAGTACTCAGCGATATCATTATCCGGGGAAACCGCTTCGAAGAGATAGGACGCAACACAGGAAACGGTAACAACGGTAACGGTATTCAGATCAGCTGCGGTACGTTGCTGGGAAATATCAATCATTACACATTGGCTGACCTGGCTATTTACGACAACCATTTTATTGCTGCAACAAACAATGCTCCTTTTTATGGCATTGAAATAACCGGGGCGGCAGCCGCAGCCAAAATAAAGATCCAGAAGAATACCATTAAGGGTTTTATGGCGGCCTGTATTGTTGCCAATCCGGCCAATGTGATAGACAGCCTGGCTATTGAGGATAATATTCTATCTTCCAATGGTAATAACAACGAGCCTTTTTATATAGTAGGAACTCCTTCTGGTTACAGCTTTAAGAATAATACCAGGTCGGGCGCCGTTTCCGGGCAGGGTAGCGGGTTCAGTCTGCGGCAGGAAATATTAAGACCTCTTTATTATGAAGCAAAGAACATAAACCCGGTACAGGCCATTGCCTTTCTTTCGTTCATCATTTTCATCTGGTTTGCACGAAAAGAGAATATTTACGCCTTTCCTGCCTGTATGCTATATGCCGTTGTTTCTTCTTTCATCAGTTTTGAAGACGGGCATTACGGACAGATAGCCCTGTACCTTTACTTCATTGCTATGGGCGCCTATGGCTGGAAGCTTTGGGCAAAAAGAGACCGGAAAGGCCACCGGGTGATCCGCATCAGCTCATCAACAAAAAAAGACGGGCTGATCCAGTTGCTGATCTTTGCAACATCCGCTGTGGTTTTGTATGCAGTTTTTCATTATGGCAAACAATTCTTTACGGCCGATACCATTCCATGGATGGATACATTGGTATACGCCGCTTTTTTTGCGGGACTGTGGGCAATAACACAAAAAAAACTACAGAGCTGGTATTGGTGGATGGCTGCCAATGCCGTTGCAGCATCAGCATACTTCATGAAGCATTACCTCGTGAACAGTTGTTTTCATGTACTGCTGCTGGGCATGTGTGCCTGGGCGTTGTACAAATGGAAAAGGAGAATGACAAGAAGAAGGGTTTGATAAAATACTATCCCAGTTTTTTCAAATGAGCCGAAAGGCGCAGGCTTATTGCCACACAGGTAAGTGTGGGGTTAACCGCTCCTCCCGTAGTATAGCAGGAAGCTCCCGCCACAAACAGGTTATCAATTCCGTGAACTTTACAGTTAGCATCAACTACGCCTTGCTTCGGATCTTCGTGCATACGGGTTGTACCCAGGTGATGCCATCCGCCGCTGGTATAGTCGGGCAACTGCGGATCGTCATCTACCAAAAAGTCGTAAAGCTTTACCCGGCCTAATCTTGCAGCGCCGATCTGTTGTCCTAAAAGTTTATTGATCTGGTACACCGTCTTTTTATCGATGGGTGATAAAGCCCAGTGCAGGTTTGCCCGGGGTACACCCAGTTCATCTTTTTCTTCACTCAGCACCACCCTTGAATCAGGATTGGGAAGCTGTTCTGCCCGGGTGAATAATCCATAGGATTGATAAAATCCTTTTGAGAAAAGTTTTTGAATATAATTACGCTTATCTAAATTGGAATATTTATGAAATGTATCCAGCGCTTTGCGTGGATCATCCTGCGACCATATTTTAATGGAAGGAATGGTGTTCTTAGACATGGCCAGCGGCATCAGCGATACCGAACCATTTAACACACCCAGTTCTTTTTGCTTGGCTGGTGATATGGCCAGTTCTGCCCTCACTTTTGTTTTATCATCCATTCGGTAAAACAAAAGAGGGTCGGTATGATTGAGCCACATTTCGCCGGTCTTTATCTCTACATGTTCCATGAAATAACGGCCAACAAGATCGTTGTCGTTGCCAAGTCCTTTAGGGGCCTGTTTGTTACATGCCAGTAATACCCGGGCGTTTTGAATAGAGCAGCAGGCCAGTACAAACCGTTTTGCTTTTACGGTATGTTCTTTACCAGCGTAATTCTTAATAGTTACCTGTGTAACAGAACCTACATTTTCGGTAGCGGTAATGTCCACCACGTTGGCATAGGTATACAGGTGAATGTTCTTTGCATTTACTACTGCATCCCGGTATTTGTTTCCAAACCTGGTTGGCGGACTGAAGTGCCATAATTTACTCCACATGATCTTATCATCAAGCGGCAGTAGTTTGAATGCATCGTTTTGTTTCAACCAGTATTCTGTTCCCCACTCAAATGCACCCAGGTCTAATATTTCATGTGCCTTGGGGTAATAGGGTGAAATGTCTTTGAGGGTAATGGGCCAGCCACTGTTCTCCACCCAGTCTCTTTTTTCAAAATCAATATCATCAAAAGTGGAGCACATGCCTCCCCAATGACCGGTACTTCCGCCGAAATAATGCAGGCGGCTTGCTTTCATAGGATAGTAAGGATGGCCGGTAAGTTTTCCGTTATACAGTTCCTGTACACGGTCGTCGTATTCCATTCCGCCGCCTTCAAGCAATATTACTTTATGTGAGGTATTCTCCAGGTCGAGCGCCATGCTTATACCGGCGGCGCCGGCGCCAATGATACAAATGTCTCCTTCTATTACAGATTGATTATCTAGTTGTCGGGCATCAATATGCATGTGATGTAATTCGGTTTATCAGGTTAAAGAAAATAACGCACATTGGCGGGCTTCGGTTACAGAGATCACCCATCCTTTCAATACATGTATCCGGAAGTTGTTGAAATCTTCTAATGTCTTTTTCTCCATCAGTAATGATACGGCTTCTTTTTCGGCCCGGTTCACGGACTTGCCGGTTTCATCTGTAAGAAGCAGTTGTTCCAGTTTTGCTTTGTCGCTTTCCTGGGGAACCATTTTCCGGTATTGATCTCCTATTTCACGGATTGCTTTCTCTTCGCAGAAATTTCCCAACTCCTCCGGCATTACCAGCGGGTGATAATTTTTCTTTCGGGTGCTGTAATATCGTACAACCGGAACAGAAGCAGCGGCTAAGGCAGCTGTAGTGGTGATTAAAAAAGTTCTTCTTTTCATGCAGGGCAGCAGTATGGTTTATTGTTTGGCTGTTGTGTGAAAATACACGAGGGCCGAATATGCTTCAAAACAGAATTATGTGGTTTTTATTGTATTTGTAAATTAAAAATAGAGAAATAAAATCAAACGATAAACGGCAGTTCTCTTTCTTAAAAGAAGCAATTGATGTTTTTTTAGCCGAAAAAAATATTGTTTAACAGCCCTACGGTTTTATCAACAAAATGATTAAAATTTATCAACATCTGTGGATTACCTACCCCTTCATATTACCAACTCATGACAATGCATGTAGCACATATATTTGTTTCCACTTATTTATATATTTTTCAAATACTCATATAATAAATGAGGCTTTTTTACTGCAAAGAGTAGTATTTAAGCCACCACTTTGAGATAATCGTAGCACTATTTTTGTAAAAAAGCTACAAACGTGTACAAGCGGAGAATTTTCATTTCGACAGCATTTATATTAAGCCATCAAGGGAATAATAAATATATAAATGGGTCGTTAAAGAGAAATAATCCAATACTAAATCTTGATATTCTATGAAAGTATTTCTACTGGCACTAGCGCTATTCGTATGTAGCCTTACGCAAGCCGCCACCTATTACATCAGCCCTACGGGCAATGATAACACCGGTACCGGCACCCTCGCCAGTCCCTGGCGCACTTTATTCAAAGCAACTTCTACGGTAATTACATCAGGAAACATCATACATGTTCTCCCGGGTACATATACCGAAACCCAGACCTCCAATTTAAGGCCTGGAGTAAGTATTGAAGGAGAAGGCGCTGCCACTACCATTATCTTAGGAAACATGACGGGTACCTGGTCGGAACTTTTAAGTTTAAGTTCGGGTCAGAATACCAATGGCAACCAATCTATTTCCGGCATTACACTCGATGGTCAATACGTAAGTGAAGCCAATAACAAAACCTGGATCGCTATATGGATATCTGGAAGAAGTAATGTGAATGTGCATGATATGAGAATTATCAACTTCTATTATGCCGCTGCTATATATGATGGCTTCGATGCAACCTCTCCCATGGCCGACCCGGGCGTTACGGCAACCGGAAATAAATTCAACAACAATGACGTAGACAACTGTGCGACCATTTATAACACGTCGGGTTCAGGTTGTTTGAATATAGGCGGACAAACAGGAATGGAAATATTGAACAATTCCATTGTAAACACTTCAAGGGTAAACTTTAAAAACGGATGGCCCATTAAGTATTGGGACAATGGATACCTGAAAGGATGTAAGATCAATAACAACATCTTAAAAAAATCTCCTTACCTGGCCAACTATTGGGGCGAGGGCGGAGATTGGGATTTTGCTATTGAACTTTTCAATATTCAAGGACTGGAAATAGGCAATAACCAGATACAAGGAGCAGTTGATCTGAATTATAACTATGCAGGCAGCTATGCATATTCTGTTTGGGCGCATCATAATATCCTTGATCATGTAACCCCAAACTACTCTCATCCTGAAAGCGGATTTATCCTTGAGTTTGCAACCATCAACGGTATTTTTGAAAACAATATTATTAATAACGCTTTTGTTGGTATAAGCTATAACCTGCGTTCGCCCAATAATCATGGGGGGTATACATACCCGTGCACCAGCGGCGGATGTAGTGAGGTATCGGGTAATATTATCCGCAATAACTTATTTACAAATCTATACCAGGCTCCTTACGGGGCAAGTGGCGCCATCATTACACAAACAGAAAATGGTACGGATGATCCATATATTGATGGCTTTAGCTGTTATAACAACACCTTTATTGCAAAAGCAACACAAGGCGCCCCGGTAGGGCTTGACTTTACTTCACAAAACAACGGAACGGTACGAAATGTAAATATCCGGAACAATATCTTCCAGGGTTTTACCAATCGTTCAGTGGCAGGTACTGCAGCCGGCACTCAAAATAATATTTTAATTACCCACAACGACTCTTATAATACGGCTGGCCCTTCATGGACGGGCGGAGGAGTTACCATGAATAATAACATTGCTGTAAACCCATTATTTGTTGGAAATGGCTATTATACTTTACAAGCCGCTTCGCCCTGTATTGATGCCGGTGTGAACGTTGGGTTGCCTTATAGCGGCACAGCGCCAGATATGGGGTATGCAGAATATTCTTCTGCAACAAATACACCGCCTACCGCCAATGCAGGGCCAGATCAAACAATTACGTTACCTACCAGCACCATAACATTTGCCGGAAGCGGAACAGATCCTGACGGTTCTATCACTGCTTACCTGTGGACCAAGGTTGCCGGACCAACTGCCGGCACTATTACCAACCCGGCTTCAGCAACTTCTACCGTTACAGGTTTGGTTGCAGGTACGTACCGTTTTGAATTAAGGGTTACTGATAACAGTGGAGCATTTGGCAGGGATACCATGCAGGTGATAGTAAATGCATCAACCAATATTCCTCCGGTTGCTAATGCTGGTCCCGACCAGGCAATTACTTTACCTACCAGCACCATAACGTTTGCAGGAAGCGGAACAGATCCGGATGGTTCTATCACCGCTTATTTGTGGACAAAGATCGCCGGACCAACCGCAGGCACCATTACCAACCCGGCTTCAGCCACTTCTACAGTTACCGGCCTGGTTGCAGGTACATACAGTTTTGAATTAAGAGTTACAGATAACAGTGGTGCATTTGACAGAGATACCATGCAGGTTATTGTAAACGCTTCAACCAATATTCCTCCGGTTGCTAATGCAGGCGGAGATCAAACGATCACATTGCCAACAAACTCGGTGACACTTTTTGGTAACGGCGTAGATCCGGACGGATCGGTAACCGCTTACTTGTGGACCAAGGTGGCCGGTCCGGCTGCCGGTACTATTACCAACCCGGCTTCGGCTTCAACTACCGTTACGGGTATGGTTGCAGGTGTATACCGGTTTGAACTGAGGGTTACTGATAATGCAGGCGCTTTTGGAAGAGATACTGTGCAGATCACCGTAAACGCTGCTATTCCTAATAACCCGCCAACAGCCAATGCAGGACCTAATCAAACGATCACATTGCCAACAAACTTTGTCATACTTTCCGGAAGCGGAACAGATACAGATGGCAGTATTGTTGCTTACCAGTGGACCAAGGTTTCCGGACCGGCTGCAGGAACTATCACCAACCCAACCACAGCGGCTACTTCGGTAACCGGGTTAACACAAGGTGTTTATCAGTTTGAGTTAAGGATTACAGATAATGGCGGTGCTTTTGGAAGAGATACCGTTCAGGTAACCGTAAATCCTGCAGCATCAAATATTCCTCCTGTTGCCAATGCAGGGCCTGATCAAACAATTACTTTACCAACCAACTCTGTTATTTTATCCGGTAGTGGTACCGATGCTGATGGAGTGGTTGTAGCATACTTATGGACAAAGATCGCCGGGCCTGCCGCCGGTACTGTTACCAATCCTGCCGTAGCAGCTACTTCTGTTACTGGTCTTGTTGTAGGTACTTACCGGTTCGAATTGAGAGTGACCGATAACGGCGGTGCATCGGGCAGAGATACGATCCAGGTTATAGTAAACCCGGGAGCAACCAATACGCCTCCTACAGCCAATGCTGGACCTGATCAAACCATTGTATTACCAACCAACTCAGTTATATTATCTGGCAGTGGTACCGACCCGGATGGTACCATCACCGCTTATTTGTGGACCAAAATAGCAGGCCCGGCTGCAGGTACTATCGTAAACCCCAATGTTGCTGCTACAGCAGTGAGTGGTTTGGTTGCCGGTACTTACCGTTTTGAATTAAGGGTAACTGATAATGCAGGCGCCTTTGGAAGAGATACGGTTCAGGTAATTGTAACTTCTACACCTAACACACCGCCAACAGCCAATGCAGGACCTGATCAGACAATTACATTGCCAACAAACTCTGTAATTCTTTCCGGAAGCGGAACTGATCCGAATGGAACCGTTACGGCTTATTTATGGACAAAGATTTCTGGCCCGGCCGCAGGCACCATCACCAACCCGAATGTTGCTGCTACTTCTGTAACAGGACTTGTGGTAGGTACGTACCTGTTTGAACTGAGGGTAACGGATAACAACGGCGCCTTTGGAAGGGATACCATGCAGGTAACTGTTAACCCCGGAGCAACAAACACTCCGCCAACAGCCAATGCAGGACCCGATCAGACAATTGTATTACCTGCCAGCTCCGTGATATTGTCTGGCAGTGGTATAGATCCCGATGGCACTATCACCGCATACCTGTGGACACAGGTTTCCGGACCATCTGCCGCCACAATCACCAACCCGAATGCCGCGGCTACTTCAGTAACCGGCTTGGTTCAAGGTGTATATTTATTCGAACTCAGAGTAACGGATAACAGTGGCGCTTTTGGAAGAGATACAATGAGAGTGACTGTTAACCCAACTGCAGCAAACATGCCGCCTGTTGCAAATGCAGGGCCTGCGCAGAATTTTGACCTGCCAACCAACAGCACGATCCTCTCCGGAAGCGGAACAGATCCTGATGGAACGGTAGTGGGTTATTTGTGGACCAGGATATCAGGGCCGGCTGCTACCATTACAAACCCGGGAACATCTGCCACTTCTGTTACAGGACTGGTGCAGGGTGTATATCAATTTGAATTGACCGTTACCGATAATAATGGCGCTACAGGAAAGGATACCGTAACAGTAACTGTTAATGCAGCCAATATACCGCCAACAGCCAATGCAGGACCAGATCAATCGCTTATGTTGCCAACAAATTCCAGCACATTATCCGGAAGCGGTACAGATACTGACGGAACCATTGCAGGATATCAATGGCAGCAGTTGTCGGGGCCATCCAACAATGTACTGTTCTCTACTAATACAGCCATCACGTTCATCAATAACCTGGTAGACGGTGTGTATGTATTTGAACTGACCGTAACGGATAATAAAGGAGCTACCGGAAAAGACATTGTAACTGTTCTTGTAGCAACGCCACCGGTACAGCAGGTTGTAATGAATGATGCGGAGATATACCCTAACCCGGTATTTGATTTTGCCACACTAAGAATTAAAAAGATTGATGCAAATTCAAAACCATCCCTGCTTATTGCAGACATGTCGGGTAAAGTTGTTTATACAAAAGAGCTGAACTCTACCCTGCAAACCTATACCGAACCATTAGACCTTCGGTTCCTGGGCAAAGGCGCTTATGTAGCCTATGTGCAGTTCCCGAATGGCGAAAAAAGGTCGATCAAACTGATCAGACAATAAAGTATTTTATAAAAAATAAAAAGGGGAAATGAAAATTCATTTCCCCTTTTTTATTTTCAGCATTTAATCACCCGCCAGCAAATAGCACGGGAATTAAAAACTACAGTGGAGCAGTGCTAAATCGTTTTCCGGATCAACCTGCTTTACCAAATCAAGCCCTAAAGTAACCTGGAACGCATATCGTATTTATTAACTGATTTTCAATTAATTAACTGCAAAATAGCGTGAATATTTCCGTTGTTTTAAGGGTTATCTTTAAATTTTTTTATACTTTGTTTGCCGCTTATTTTGTATTCTATATTATTCATTATATATTTACTCCGTAATTCAATACCTCCCAAAGTAAACTGCGACAATTCAATCCTGTCTAAGTCTTTTAATTTTAGTACTCTAATGCCTATGTTTCTCCCGGTCTGAATACGGTTCAGCCACTATTCAATACTTCTATATCGTTGTTAATCTGAAATTACATTGTCATGGCAAGAGGTTTACTATTCACATTATTAGTGCTCGTGTTTGCATCGCTGCAAACACAGGCTCAGTTTACCAGTGTTTCATTTTCTGTTCAGGCCCACGAAGATGACTGGCAGCTTTTTATGTCGAGCAAAATTGTTGCTGACCTGAATGTCAGTAACAGAAAAATGGTATTCATAACTTTAACGGCCGGGGACGGAAGCGCCGGAGCTGCATCTTATGCACCAAGCAATGTTCCTTTTTATTTATCAAGAGAGAATGGCTCAGTATACTCAAGCAAATATGCTGCTGATATTACAACAGTAACAACACCGCAGGATGTTCCCGTTGTTAGCAACGTAACCATCAATGGCAAAACGATTGCAAAATATACATATAAAAATACGGTAAATTATTTCCTGCGCCTGCCCGACGGAAATGGTAATGGAAGCGGGTTTAACAATAACGGGTTTCAAAGCCTGGAAAAATTAAGGAATGGAACCATTGCCGCCATAAATGTAGTTGGCTATACCACCAGCCCACCTGCTAATGGCCCGGCTGCATTTACGTACACATGGAGCCAGTTAACAGCTACCATCAGGCAGATCATTTTAAATGAGAAAATTACAGGGACCCAATCATGGGTGCATGCAGCAAGTACCAATACCGGTTCATATAACACCGGCGATCACTCAGATCATATCTATTCTTCCTGGGCCGTTCAGGATGCAGTAAACATCGTTACAGCATTATCGTGGGTTGGTATAAATGGATTCAGGGATTATAATTCTTCAAGTTACCCGGCCAACCTGAATTCAGTTGACCATGAAAATTCATCCGCTCTTTTTGGTTTAACAAACTGGGGATTGATAGAAGCACAGTATGCGACCAATTTTAATTCAGGACACAAAGTTTGGTTGCCCATGGATTATTTTGAGGTATTGAAGACACCCACTGGTTCAGCTCCGTTTGCCGGAACGGGCGGTGGTACAGACGGAAGTCTCGATAATGGTAAACCCCTGCCAGGCCCTTCTTTAACTGAAATACCAATGATCGTTTCTGTTACAGGACCGGTTTATACAGACAAAGAGATCAACATGATCATCAGTCCTTACGAGACCGGGACACTTACAACCTCTGTATTCAATGAGAATGCTGTTAAAGTATACGAACAAAAAACGATTATTACAGATAAGAGCGCTCCCTTGCTGGTTACTTTAAAACAACCCGTTAAGGCCAAAGGCTCTTATACCATACAGAATACCTTAAACGATAAATACACAGAAACCCGGAAAATCGTAGTTGAGCGATAATTTTCTATAAAACAAGAAAAGATGAAAAGAATTATTTTACTACTGGCGCTGTTTGTATCTGCTCATAAAATTAATGCACAGGTTCAGGTAACCTATTATGTGGTGGGAGATGCCGATGACTGGCAGCTTTTTATGTCTAACCAGCTTATTAGCGACCTGGACGCAGGAGGTAAAACCATTGTGATTACTCTTACAGCAGGTGATGAAGGAAACGGTTTCAGCACATTCAACGGGTCTTCAACTGCCTATTATATTGCGAAAGAAAGGGCAGCAGTATCTTCTGCAAAATTTGTGGGAGATTTCATGAATACTCCTTATCCCTTAACATATGCGGTACCCAATGCACAAACAGTTGCTGTTGGCGGCAAGAACATTGTGAAGTATGTGTATGGCAGTGGTGCCGGAAGTGTAGTGAATTATTTTCTGCGTCTTCCTGATGGAGGCTCAACGGGGGCTGGCTTCCCGGGCACAGGTAACAACTCACTTAAAAAATTAAAGGATGGTGCCATTACCAGCCTTGCTTCAATAGATGGTGCTAACACCTACACCTGGGCTCAGTTAGTAAGTACTATTTATGCCATCATCTTTGCAGAAAAGGGTGCAGATCCGCAGGTATGGATAAACGTAGCAGACCTGAACGCCGGAACCAATCCCAATGATTATTCCGATCATACTTATTCGTCCATGGCTGCCCAGGAAGCAGTTGCCACCCGGCTCTGGATAGGAATAAATGAATACGTAATGAACCATTCTTCAAACCTGGCCGACAACAATACAAACGAACAGTATGAAGATGCAACTGCTGCATTTGCACAATATAACTGGGGCCTGATAAAAGAAAAGTATGCCTCACAGTTTAACAGTACCACCCGGGCTTGGTTAAACAAAGAGTATGTTTCTATTGAACGCTCTCCTACAGGCAACGGACCCTTACCGATAACGCTCTTAAACTTTACCGGAACACTTAAAGGAAATAATGTTTTACTCGACTGGACCACTTCTTCAGAGATCAATAGTAAAGAATTCCAGGTGGAAAGATCGAACGACGGAATTTCTTACCGAAAGATCGGTGTTGTTGCTGCCGCAGGGAACAGTTCTTCTTTAAAGAGTTATAAGTATCTAGATATTGAAGCTACAGACCTCAATTATTACCGGTTAAAACTGGTTGATATTGATGGATACAATAAACTCAGTGATATTGTGACCATAAAAAATAACGGTCTTTCACAGGCTGTTTACCCGGTTACAAATCCTTTTGCAGATTATATCGGTGTACGTTTTGCCAAACTCCCCAAGGGAGAAGTTGGTTTAAGATTAATGGATATGTCCGGTAAAGTGATCAGCACTACAAGGATCTATAATCCGTTATCATCAATTGTCAGGATCGAGAATACGGCAGCATTAAGCAAGGGATTGTACATTGTGCAGGTTGAAAATGCAGGAAAACAATACAGCATTAAGATGCTGAAACAATAAAAGATTTACACAAGCATCTGCCAGCCGGGGAACAACTAGTTGTTTCCCGGTTTTTTATTACGGGATTTCCGGCTATTGTTAAATCATCTTATTGAAGAAAAATATACAGGAAGAATGCCGGGTGTTACAGTAGCTGATTATTAAAAAGCATTCTTATTCCCTTTCAAAACATGATATACGGTGAGAAAAAGTATCTGGATATCCAGCCACAGGCTCCAGTTCTCCAGGTACCACAGATCTTTATTTACCCTCATCTTGATCTGTTCGGGATTGGTTATTTCTCCTCGGTAACCGTTTATCTGCGCCCAGCCGGTGATACCGGGTTTTAAGAACTGCCTGATCATATAATCCTCCACCACTTTAGAGTAGTCGGTAGTATGTTTAAGCATGTGTGGCCGGGGTCCCACCAAACTCATTTCTCCTTTAAATACATTGATGAACTGGGGAAATTCATCCAGGCTTGTCTTTCGTATGAACCGCCCAATGGCAGTAACCCGGGAATCGTTTCGTGTTGCCTGTTTCAGGTCAGCATCCTTATTATTGGCCTTCATACTTCTGAACTTAAGACACTTGAAGGTTGATTTATTTTTACCTGTACGCAATTGTCCAAAGAATATGGGACCACGTGATTCCAGCATTATCAAAAGTCCAAGGATGGGTATTAACCAGGAAAGGATGAACACAATAACCAGAGTGCTAACCACCAGATCAAGCGCTCTCTTTTTGATGCGGTTGCCTACATCATCAAGTGGCTCACTTCTTAAGGAAAGAATCGGCAGGTCGCCAAAGTATTCAATATGCACATCCCTTGTGATGAACACCGAAAGATTGGGAACGATCTTAAACCGGATACATTCTTTTTCCGACTGAAACATCAGTTCGTATATGCTTTTGTTCTGCTCAGGTGTGATGGTTGAGAATATCTCATTAATATTCATATCCTTTGCAACCTGCAGGGTATTATCAAGCCCCGTAAGAACCGGGTAATGCGTCAGTTCATGTACATTCCCCTCATCTTCAACAAAGCCAATAAGCTGTGTATTAATCCCGTCTTCTTCAAAATATTTAGCCAGTTTTTTAGCCGTGTCATTATAACCAAGAATAAGCACCTTCTTAAAAATATGGTCGCTCTTCTTGTAATAATTTCTGATACCGAGGTAAAGGAACCGGTTGATCAGTAATCCAACGCCAAAACTGATAATAATGGAAAATATGAACAGCCGGGAAATATTGACCTCGAAGGAGAAGAAAAGATAAAAGAGAACCAGTATTATCCAGAACATATACACCTGGATGGTTCTTTTGGTAAAATATTCAAAGCTCAGGATGATCTTACCGGCATAGGTTCTTAAGAGAAAGGAAGGGGTTATCCAGAAAATATTTGAAACAACCCAGAAATTAAAATAAGCATTGGCAATATTCGTAAGCAGGTGTGTCTTGAATATGATCTGGCAAATGAAGAAAATACTGTTCAATACCAGCAGGTCAAGTAAGATCAATGTTATCTGCAAGTATCTTTCAAACTGCCGGTTCATTCCAGGTTATTTTTATTCTGAGTTTGTTGTGGTTTACTGAAAAAATCACATGACCCTGTGCAGGGATCAAGAGGCATTAACCAGGGTGTTAGGCTGGTATATTGAGCTTAAGGCATCAATGATCCGTTCAGAGGTCTTTCCGTCCCAGAATGGAGGTATCATCCCTTTCTTCCATTTACCTTCCATGATCTTTTGTATGCTGGGCTTTAGTTTGCAAATATCATCGCCAATCAATTCATTGGTTCCTATCGTCACTGTTTCGGGCCGTTCGGTAGAATTGCGCAAAGTTAAACAAGGTATATGTAATACCGTTGCTTCTTCTGTTATGCCTCCCGAGTCTGTAATGATTCCCCTGGCATTTTTTACCAGGTAAATAAACTCCAGGTATCCCTGTGGATCAATCATGATCATTTTGTCATCACGTATATTGAACTTATCAATGATCTGGCGGGTGCGTGGATGAACCGGGAAGATCACCGGGAGATCCATAGAAGCTTCTTCTATCGAACGAAGGATAGATGCCAGTTTTTTTGGATCATCTACATTGGAAGGACGATGAAGCGTTACCAGGAAATATTCTCCGCCTTGAAGTTTGTGTGCATCCCAGAAAGCTGGTTTGCGCAACCGGTTTATGTTTTGAAACAGCGTATCTATCATGGTGTTGCCAACAAAATAGATCCGGGTATCTGCAACCCCTGTTTTTTTTAACTGGGTATTGGCATGTTCGCTGGTTGTAAAAAAATAATCGCACAGGGAATCGGTAACAATACGGTTGATCTCTTCGGGCATCGTCATATCTCCCGATCTTATTCCTGCCTCTACATGCGCCACATCCACACAAAGTTTTTTGGCGGTAATGGTGCAGGCCATGGTAGAGGTAACGTCTCCAACTACCAACACCAGGTCGGGCCGGTTGGTCATTAGCTCCTGTTCAAATTTTATCATGATGGCCGCCGTTTGTTCGGCCTGTGTTCCGCCACCACATTCCAGGTTTGAGTCAGGCTCAGGAATCCCCAATTGCTCAAAAAAATCGCCGCTCATTTTTTTATCGTAATGCTGGCCGGTATGCACCAGGCGGTATTGTATATCCTTCCCTTCTGCCTGTGCAGCTTTAATGGCCCTGATCATGGGGGCGATCTTCATAAAATTAGGCCGGGCGCCTGCTATTAATGTTATATTCATCCGGATTTAAGGGGGTTTTTCAGATATAATAAATGCTTATACTATAACGCATTAAAAAAGCATTTATTTTGTTCTGAAAATTTGTTTTGTCTTTTCTTTTAATACGAGATAAATGAACTCGGAGTTGCCAAATAAATATCGTTTCCACATACGCCTTGGTTCCTGTATGACCCGGTAAAACCACTCCAACCCGGTTTTCTGCATCCACATAGGCGCCCTTTTTACCAGGCCCGAAACCACATCAAAACTTCCGCCAACTCCCATTATAAAGGGGGTTTTAATAACCTCTTTATATGTATTCAAAAATATCTCCTTTTTGGGAGAACTCATTGCTACAAACAGAATACTTGCTCCTGATCCGGCGATCTGACCTGCCACCTCCTGCTCCTCCTCTTTTTTAAAATACCCGTTCCGGTATCCGGCAATTATTTGTTCGCCGTACTTCTCACCATAAACCTCTACCACTTTTTTAACCACATCTTCTTTTGCACCCAGGAAAAAGATGCGGTATTTTTTTTCTGATGCCAGTTTTACCAGGTTAGCCATGATATCGATGCCTGCCACTCTTTCCGGCAACGATCTGTTTAAAAAACGGGATGCCCAAACAATGGCCTGGCCGTCTGCATTAATGATATCACAACTTACAATCGATTCCTTCAGCTCACTGTCTTTTTGCGCATTCACCACTTTGGCGGCATTGATTACCACATGGTGTATCGGCCTTTGCTCAACGATCGCTTTATCAATGAGGCCAATGGTCTCCTGCATGGTAAGCGAATCAACCGGTATGTCGCAAATATTAATTCGTTTCATCGTTTTCAGATTTAATGTACGTAGTAAGCGCATAAAACATCCATGATTGCGCCCAGCGTATATAGGGGATACGTGATGAGAAGTATTTATTCACCTGGTAATAAAAAAAACCACCGGGTGACTGCATATTTTTTATCGTCCACTCCAATACTTTATCCATTACGTTTTTGTGTTGTTTCAGTTTCCCAAGCTTTGCCATCGTAATCACCATTTGCGCAGGCGCATGAACATCGATGGGATACGTGGAGTTGCTGTAATACTTAGGGATACCTTCCGAGGTAAAAAATGTGTTTATATAATAGTCAAATCCTTTCTCTACAGTCTTTTGGTAAGAATCATCACCCGAGAATTTCATGTATTCAAAAATACACTCCAGATTGTAGCCCGTATGAAAATTGTCGATCCACTGGTGAAAAGGTAGTGTTCCATAACCCCATGACCCGTCTTCTTTTTGGTATTTGCAGCAGTAGTTCACTGATCGCTTTGCTTCTTCAATAAGTTCTTTTTCCCTGGTTATGCTGAAAACCCTTGCCAGCAGCCGGCTTCCAAGCAAGGAGGCATTAAACACCACACTCTTATCCATCGGGGAATAAGAAAAGGCAAAATCGTCGTTTTCATCATAGGTCCGGTTCAGGTCTTTTAAAATGAAATCGCAGGTGCTCCTGGCTGTTTGAAGCAGTTGTTCATTTTTTGTAATGCTGTATGCATCAAGCAGCGCATTGGCAATAAAGGTAGAGGCAACAACAGTAGGCGTGTTCTTCGGTTGAAAAAAAGCCCTCGCCTGCCAGTCGAAATTATACCCCCAGCAGGCTCCGCTGTATCCTTCGTTCTTCAGGCCAAGTATTTCAGCCGAAAGAAAAATGATCTTATTCTTATATTCCTCCTTCGGATCTTGCTTATAAAGATTGCAATAGCCTGTTAAAAACAAGCCTAATCCTTTTGGGTTATATTCCTTTTTAATGCCGGCAATGGGTCTTAAGTTTACCGGCGAACGTTTAAAAAACTGTATCCATGCAAGCCGGAAAAAACGGCTCTTGGATATAAAGGGAACTGACTGAAAAAAACGGCTGTTCAACCCATCATAGGGATCGTACCCCTTGAAGTTCTCCCCCTCGCAGTATTTCTGAAGTTTGTTTAATGATTCTATGACTAAGCTGTTCACTGTGTTTCAGTTTGGTAATGGGTTCCATACTCACTTCTTCTTTAAGATGCGTGAGTTTATGTGATCATTCAGCCAGGGATGCATCTCATAAAATGTAGCCCCTGCTTCTTTTTTATTTTCCCGGGGGATAAAGTCATTGCTGCCTGCATATTTAATAGCAGTAACCACTCTTTCCGGCATTTGCCTTTTTAAACTATCTCTTACATCATCGGCCGATCCTGCATTGCTGTATTGCGCATGCTGGTACCCCACAATAGGCCCGCTGTCTATTCCCTTGTTTATAAAATGAATGGTTGAAATAACAGGTACATCCAAGAGCAATGAATAAGCAATGGTAGACTTCCCTCTCAATAACGGAAGGTATCCCCAATGGTCGTTGAGCAGGCCAAGCCTGAATGAATCAAAAATATTTTCCTTTATGATGAAGTTCAGTTTATGAAATCCGATATCAAAATTTCCCTTTTTAAGCTCTTTACCTATACGTTCATCTTTATAGTCGTAATCAAGTGTTTTATATGGATAAAAATTTCCTTTAAGCATACTTAAAAGCTTAACCGGTAATTTAAATTTCAATAAACGGTTGATGAGTTTGCCGGGATGATAAGGCAGAAAGAACTGTTCTACCTGGTGGCCATCCTTTTTTAATTGCTTTATTATGGGTCCAAAAAAAGGCGGAAACCCGATCAGGCAAACCTTAAGAGGGCCGTTGTTACTGAATGTAATCTTATCCAGGTCTCTTCCCGAAGTATCTACCCGGTATTGTAACAGACTTTCCGGAAGATGATGACAGCCTTTATCATCCAGGCTGGCATTAAACCGTTCCATACAACCATCCATCAGGTCTTTCTCATGATCATTCTCTTTATAAAACCAAAGGAACTCATTGAAATAACGTATATCATTCGTTGACAAATAACCGGTGGAAAGAAACAACAATATCCGGGAAACACTTTCACCGGGCAATAGTTTTTTTCTTTTGTAATGGATACGAAACAGTATCTCTTCAAAAGTGGCCGGAGAATTTTTAAACGTTTTGTTTATCCGGCTCCAGTCAACGTTCCTGCTTTCTAACAGGTCCTTAAGCATAAAATGCCTCAGTTCTTCCGATTGAGGCCCATTTACGTTGATGGGTTTATGAGGGTTCATGACGATCATTCTGCTATGCAGTTTTTAATTTTACCATCCCGGCATCTGCTTCGGCTTCTTTTAAAAACCCACTTAGGGTATTAAAACCGGCCACATCACTGTACTTCTCCTGCACATAAGCCAGGAAACGTTCAATATCCCTGTAATAATTATTGTATTGCTTTGTATGGCATTCGATCAGTATGGGGATATTTTTATGCGGTGTGTCGGCCAGTTGTTTTATTACCTGGTCGAAACTTGCTTTTAAATAAGAGAAAGGCTGGTTTCCTATTTTAAGATGTGTCTTGTATGATACGTAGGGAAACTTTGGTTTTGATTCTTCTGCGATCGGTGACAACTCATAGATCTTCTCCGGTATATTGCTATCATAATAATGACGCATTGAATCATTTTTGGAGATCTTACGCTTAACCAGGTCAACCGCCAGGTAGCCAAGCCCCATAACACCGGGCGTTACTGTTTGCAGCGGAATGATGAATATATCTTTCTTTTCTGCAGATACTTTACAAAGATCTTCATACACCGGGTAGTAAGGCATCGTAGTTTCCTCCAGAGTTCTGTAATCAACTCCATTGCCGGGCAGGTGCATTCCCTTACGTACTCCTGTTACTATTTTAATACCATGCTTCTCCATATTCTTCAGCAAGGTACCCGATGGCTGAAGGCCCCAGGACCCCCCTTTATAAGCCACCACTTTGTATTGCGGATCTATAGGGCGAAGCAATTCATGCAGGTAATTCACCGATTCGCCGATCAGGTGATCCTGCTCTGCATCGCTGTACCGGCCAAAATTCCAGTTATCATTAAGAAAAAAGAAATCGTCTTTACGTGTTGCATTCATCCATTGCGGATGCAGGTGAAGCTGTACATCAAAGTCATAAGATTTCATCAGGCGTACTGAATCATCCCAAAGATTTTTTTGCAGTTGCAGGTTATAGTCAGACTGAAGATGTTTTCTGTATTCCAGTTGCTGCACCACATCAACCATAAACGTAAGTTTGATGCCGAGGCGCCTGGCCAGTTTCATAAAGAACATAGAAGGCAGGTATTGCAGTTGCGCCACATTACCCAATCCGTTTCCCATCACTTCCCAGTCGTCTTCAATTAATATCGTAAACCGTTTACTCATTTTTATGTGTTAGTTTCAGCCATTTTGTATTTCATCCAGGTTGATGTCTTGCGCCATTCCTGTATACAGACTGTCGTGTATTTTAAACGTGGTTAAAGTAGTTAAGCAGATCGAGCGGAAACTGATGGGACTGTCCTGACCTGCTTTAAGTGCATTCACAAAAGCATCCACTTCTTCTTTATGCCCCTTACCAGCTGATTTCAACTTGATGGTTTTACCGCCTTTATAGATCAACCCGTCTCTGAAATCATTGATCACCCCGATCTTTGATCCGCCAAATACTTCTATCAGTTCTTTAGGCATCCCCTTATCACCATTGGCCAGGTAAGTAAGGTTACCTACAGACCCGTCTCTGAACTTTACAACAATGCTGATATTATCTGCCGGGGTTATTTTATCATTGGATGTATTGATACAATCCGCATAAACTTTTATCGGTTCCGAATTGGTGAAGAACTGCATCAGGTCGATAAAGTGACACATTTCACCAATGAGCCTTCCGGCGCCGATATCTTTTTGCTGCAGCCAGTTATCTTTTGGTATCGCTCCGGCATTGATACGCATGTTCATCACAATGGGTTCACCGGCATTGGCAAACTCCTTTTTTATACTTATGCTTACCGGGGCAAAACGCCTGTTAAAGCCAACCATTAAGGGTTGTGTATGTTTCTTCTTTGTTTCGATAACGGCATTCAGTTGTTCCATGTTTATGGCCAGCGGTTTTTCAACAAAAACATTCTTACCGGCCTGTAATGATCTGATGGAAAGATCTGCATGTGAATTGTGCGGCGTTGCAATGAATATGGTGTTTACTTCTGCTTTGCCCAGCACATCGTTCACTTCGGAGGAGCAAAAATTGAATCCAAACTTATTGGCCACATTTTTTGCGGTGATGCCCCGTGATGTAACTACGCCATCCAGCGATGCGCCAGATGCCTTTACATTCGGTATCAAATAGCTTTGCGCAAAACTTCCGGCGCCAATAAATGAGGCATTAACAGCCGTCAGTGGTTTATTGGAAAGTGTTATTGATGATCTTGATTTTGTTTTGTTACCGGAATATTTAAGCAGGATGCCGATATGGTGTTCTTTTACCTTACCCAGTATGATATCGTATGCTTTCTCCGCATCTTCAATACCCACCACATGAGTTGTTAAAGGTTTCAGGTTGATATATTTTCTTGCAAGCAGGTCAAGAAAGGTTTCCATATTACGTTGCTCAGTCCAGCGAACGTATGCATATGGATAATCCTGGCCATTCTCTTCATAATTCACATCATACCGGCCGGGGCCGTACGAGCACGACATTTTGATATCGATCTCTTTGCGGTAATAATTCGGGTCTCTTGGAATATCCATTGGTACCACGCCCACTACCACCACTTTACCTTTTTTGCGGGTAAGGTCACCAGCCAGTTCAATGGGATCATTCGATTGCGTAGCTGCGGTGATGATCACAGTATCAAAACCATGTCCGTGTGTAAAATTATCGCAGGCTATTTTTAAATTGGGATCGTTTCTTAAAACTGCTTTATCAGCAGAGTGCTCATTGGCAATTGATACAAATGATTCGGAAAGGTCGATACCAAAAACGGCACAACCATTAGCCTGCAGCAACTGGCAGGTTATCTGTCCGAGAAGGCCGAGCCCGATCACGCAAACTTTTTCGCCAATAACCGTTTCGGCCTGGCGAATGCCCTGCATGGCGATGGCTCCCAGGGTGGTGTATGCTGCATCTTCAAAATCCACTTCGGCAGGGATCTTTACCACCAGGTTTTGCGGAACGGCAACAATCTCTGCATGAGATGCATAATCAACTCCGGCACAGGCAACCCGGTCGCCGGGTTTGAACATACCATTCGTATCCATGCTGCTGATCACCGTACCTGCGGTGCTATAGCCGAGTGCTTTCAATGAATCAAGCTTGGCTTTTACTTTACTGATGGTGGCGCTCAATCCTTCCTTCTTGATATTTTGTATTACCTGGGCAACAAGATCGGGCCGCTGCCTTGCCTTGTTGATCAAATTTGCCTGTGCAACTTTAACTGTGCCTCTTTCCGTTCCGGCACTGATGAGTGAAAAATGATTTTCAACAAGCACCATGCCTTCTGAGAGGGATGGCAGGGGAACTTCATCTACATACAATTCGCCGGTCTTAAAATTCTGAATTACCTGTTTCATTATTGTTTAGTCCGTTTTGGAGGGCCTGGTTGGCCTTTTATTATTTGAAAGTTTAAAGTTAGTTTAGTTGATTTTCAAAATCAGTAACCCATTGATATTAAAATATTATTACAGGATTCTAACGCTGAATTCGTCTCATTATTATATAAAATTTTCATATGGAGCTTCTTTTTTTAAGTATTCAGGAATAAGGCCCTTTTACGGATGGCGTTTAGTTGGCCGCCGGAGTGAATTTTGAATATTTAGCATATTCCGGTTTATTCAGTATCATTTCCCTGATCATTATACGGGAAACGGAGTCGATGCTATGCAGTGGATCCAGGAAACTGTTTTTATCACGGGTAATTACATTGGGCCAGTTAAAATCATAGAGGTCGCCGAATAGTTTCATATCTTCTTTAAATTTTTCATACTCTTTCTCCAGCTTAAACTGGGCAATTTTATCCTGCACTTCGGTATGCGTAGGAGAAATAATGAACACCAGTTTGATCTTGTTCCTTAGACAGTAGTCAGACATCTTCTTAAGTTCATTGTAATAATTCTGGGGGTAAGAATATGCTTTTAGGTAGCGGTCTTCCTGGGCCAGTTCGTATTTCCAGAATTCTTCTCTTGAAAAAGGAGGCGCCTGTACTTCCACCGGTTGTTTAAATAATTTTGATTTCAGGATCAGCATGGTATTCTCCACGGTGAACTTACTTGTAAGATATAAGGGCTTGGAATTTTTAACTTCCAGTGCAGCAGATACCCTGTCTTTTAATAAAGTGCCGCTGTATCCTTCTATAGAGATGCCGATATAAACCGTATCCAGCTTATTCCGGGAACTAAGATCCCAGAATATTTTTATTACATCCTGTAAAGAGCCGGCCCCTGCTGCCAGGTTAAGCACTCTTTTGCCATTCACCTCTTCAAAAAAATCAGGCATCAGCCGCTGCGCCCTCGAATCGCCGAGGATGATCACCGGTGTTGGATTCTGCTCGTATTCAATAAGACGGTACAGGTAGGTGTTCTTTTTACGGGCCAGCGCATTTTTTAGTTCCGCCGTTTGTTTATCTTTTTCAGGAGAGAAATAATTGAACGGATCGATCATGATCTCCAGTGCAATGAGGACCAGGAAGGGTGAAATAAAGATCAATATTTTTTTCAGAAACGTCAACATGCTGTTTCTACTGTTTTAAAATTGAAAATAAACAAACTGCTCTCCGCTGAATATGCCTAAATAAAAGATCAGGAATATCACAGTATAATATGAAAGCCATCTTATAGTATTATTCTTATTATTGAATAAAAGGACCCTGCCTGGGTAATATTCTTCCATAAAATCTTTGAGAAATACGATGCTGAATGCGATAAAACCATATAACATGGTATCACCATCTTTATAAGGCATATGGAATGAGTCGGTGAATATCCGTCCAAATATATTCAGCACTTCGGGAACGGTGGCCGCATCACCACCAAAGCTTAATGAGAAGGCAAATAACAGGTACGTAAACACACAGCCAAGCATGATATACCACCATCTCTTACTTAACTTAAAGCGGTCTTCAAAGGCATCTTTCTTTTTCCTGGTAAGCATCTCAATACTTAATGCAATGCCTTGTATGAAACCCCATACCAGGAAGTTAAGTGCAGCTCCGTGCCAGGCGCCGGAGATAATAAACGTGAGGTTCAGTGCGATCACGATACCCCATTGCCCGTACTTGCGGAAGCCGAAGGATAGCGGCGTATAAACATAATCGGTCAGCCATTTTATCAATGATATGTGCCATCGCCTCCAGAACTCCGACATGGTGGTAGCGAAAAACGGTCGGTTAAAGTTAGGGATCACATTAATGCCCATCACTTTTGCACAGCCGATAGCTATTAATGAATAGCCGCCCAGATCTCCATATACCCGTATTGGCTGCATCAGCGTTGCCAGCAGTAAGGAAGACCCTACGTGTTGATCGGCATTTTTAAATACGGCATCTATATATATGCTTAAGCGGTCGGCCAGCGCCAGTTTCATAAAATAACCCCAAAGCATCAGTTTCAGTCCGCTTACAACCATTTCATAACTGAACTGGAGTTTCCCTTTTAGCTGGTGAAACATATTGGAAGCCCTTTCAATTGGTCCCGACATCACTACCGGGAAGAAAGATAAAAACAAGGCAACAATACCGATATTCTTTTCTGCTTCTACTTCTTCATTATAAACATCAATAGTATAGCCCAAGGCCATGAACGTATAAAAAGAGATTCCTACAGGCAACAGCAAACTTATATGCGGAAGGGAAAGCCGGAGACCAGCCAGGTTCAGCAATCCATAGATCCCTTCATTCACAAAATTGAAATACTTAAAGAAGAATAGCGGTAAAAGAGTAAGAACAATGGCAAGAACGAGGTATAATCCCCTGCTTTTGTCTGATTTTGTACGGGCGATTAAATTAGTGAAAATGTAGGTCGTTAATGTTACCCCGGCAAGCAACAGTGCATATACCGGCTTTATATTGATATAAAAATAGTAGCTGGCTGCCAGCAGAAACATCCACCTGAATTTCTGGGGAAGTAAAAAGTATACTAGCAGTACCGCAGGAAAAAAAACAAGAAAATTAAAGGAAGTAAACACCATGCCATTTATAATTTAGAACCGATAATGGCGATCATGTCTCCCACGTTTGCCATCTTGTTCAGGTCTTTCAGTTTAAACTTGATTGCAAATTCGCTTTCTACTTCTGAAATAAGAAGCATGTGGGATAATGAATCCCAGTTTTCCACGTCCAATGCGCTTAGCTCATCAGTAATCACCAGTGAATTATCGGCAAATACCTTTCTAAAAACAGGTGTAAGTTTGTTTACAATTTCTTCCTTTTGCATGTTAGTCAGTTTTTAATATTTTTTCCATTAGAAGTTTCTCGTTATACGGCAGGTAATTGAATATCTCTTCATTACCTGATTTATATGATCCAACGATCTTAAACCCATGCCGCAGCAGGATCTTGATCGAGAAAACGCTGTTTTTAAATATCTGGCATTGTACTTTCTTCAGTTCCGGATATTCGGCCAGGGCATTTTGTTCAATCCGGTCCATCAGCGCCGCATCCAGTCCTTTGCCCAGGTGTTCATCCTTGATATGAAAATATTCAAGTTGAAGGGTCATTGGTTCCCGGTCAATCAGCACATCTTTTACAATATGCGACTTCGTTTTCAGGTATTCGATACTTTCTTTTCCAAACGTATAACTGATCAGGTTCGACTTCAAAATTCCTGATGGCATATTCTCATGAAAGCATTCGATCCATGCACCCGACCCCGTGACCGGTTTTCCTTCAAACTCCGTAACAATAAAGCTGCTTAGTGATAATTCACAGCCATCCACTTCTTCTTCAAACATTTGTACAATCAATTCTTTTGCCTCCGCTTCTGGTTTATTGAACAGGGTGGTAAAACTCAGCCTGTCGGACATGCCTTTTTCTGATGCGATTATCACATCCGCTAAAAAGGGAATATCGGTAGCTACCGCTTTCCTGATCAGGTATTCATTCATATTGCAATGTTTCATACCAACCGGTTCATCGCCGGCCGGAATGGGGCCCTGCCCCGTTTACAGCAATCGTTGGCCGCCTACTTTACTTTCAATTAAATCAACAAGACTTTTCACATCTTCCAGTTTACCCAGTTCTTTTAATTTGAACTTCACCGAAAAATCCTTCTCTACTTCTCCGATCATCATCATATGAGTTAATGAGTCCCAGTTAGCCACATCATTCGCAGTGAGGTCATCCCGCAACACAATAGTTTCGTCATTAAACACGGTTCTGAAGATCCTGGTCAATTTTTCAATTATCAGTGGCCTGTCCATATTCAGTAAGTGATTTTATTCAGTTCTTGTTGATTTCAAAGTCTTCCGATATCAGGATTCCGTCTTTAAGCCGAACAATAATCCGGTCGTCTGCTTCTTCCAGGTATACCCCGGTCTCGGCGTATTTATTTTTTAAGGCCTGGTCGTCTGTAATCTCCGCTGTCCAGAAAATATAGTTCTTATAAAAAGCGCCTTTATAGGGTAAAGATACAGCCCTTATCAGATTGTATACTTCGTTGGTTGTTTTAGAAATATCTATTTGCCGGTCGCTTTTTTTAAGCGGTCCGAAATAACTAAGTGTTGCCAGGTCCTGCTTTATTGGCTCAAACGAACCTTTTTCTAGTAATTCAACCGCCTCGGCAACGATCGTTTTATAGATGGTTAGCATTTTTGTCTGCACCTGCAAAATATAATCCCCCTTTTCAATGGAGAATTTTTTTTGCAGTACTATATCTCCCGTATCCACACCTGCTTCTATAAAATGAACCGATACGCCCGATTCGCTGTCGCCATGCATGATCGCCTGGTGCTGGGGCGATAATCCCCGGTACTTGGGCAGCAGCGAAGGATGAATATTGATAGCGCCCTTTGCAGCCAGCGAAAATATTTCCTTATTTAATATCTTCCGCAGATGTGCCGAAATGATCAAACCAGGTTTTATTGCTTTGATCTTCTCTGCAACAGCCTCTGAATTTATATTTTCTGTTTTCAGGAACTCAATCCCGTATTTCCCTGTTGTTTCCTCCAGTACTTTTACGTTTGCCGTTGCACTGCCTGGTGTAACCAGTAGCGAAATCTTGTGGCCGGCTTTAACCAGCGATTCAATCACAGCTGCCGTGTACATATCTTCTCCAAACACTACCAGGTTCATTGCTTAAAATTTTTCCTTTAACACTTTCCGGTCGATCTTACCATTTGTATTCAGCGGAAATGAATCAATGAACCGCATCTGCGTAGGTATCATGTATCCCGGCATTTTTGTCTTCATGTATTCAAGCAGCGGTTTGCTGTTAAATTCAGCCGACTCTATAACCATTCCTATCTCCGTATTATGAAGCTGGTTTGTAAATGCAATGGCAACCGCATTTACTTTGTTCAGGAATTCTTTTGCAAAGAATTCAATTTCTGAAAGCTCTACCCTAAAGCCCTGCACTTTTATCTGCGAATCAATCCTTCCCAGGTACATGATATCGCCTGCTTCATCGGCCAGGCACAGGTCGCCGGTTTTATAAAACCGGGTTGATTCCCCTTTGTACATGGTATGAAAAAATGCTTCCTTATTTTTTTCATCGTTCTTCCAGTAGCCGGGAGTTAGTTGCACACCACCTAAACACAGTTCTCCTTTTTCACCGGCCTCCACCATTTCTTTTTTATCATTGATGATAATGGTATAGGTTCCGTTCATGGCTTTGCCGATGGACATCAATCCATTGGATGCTTTGTTCTCTTCATTCCGGCTATAGGTATAATGGGTGCAGAAGATTGTATCTTCTGTTGGGCCATACACGTTCATGATCTTTGCATTTGGAATACAGGCCGCCCATTCGCTGGTTACATCCAAGGGCAGAGCCTCCCCACAGAACAAACTAAATTTCATGCTCTTGCAGTCGATCTCATCAAAATAGGGGCGCAGGTAATGAATAATGGAAGGAACCATCAACGCAACCGTCAGGTTGTGTTGCTCCAGCAGGTCTGCGATGTAATTGAATTTTATTTTATTCTTTGGAATGGTATATACACAGGCGCCCCTCAGCAAGGGCGCTAAGTATGACATCACCGACAGGTCGAATGTAAGTTCAAACATCTGCAGGCATTTGTCTGACTCATCCATGGTAATACCCAGTTCAAAAAAGGCCTTTATAAATCCTGCCAGGTTTTCCCGGCTGATGGGTACTCCTTTGGGAACACCCGTGGTACCTGATGTAAAGAAGATATACGCCAGTGCATCATCTGCAACGGGCGCAGGTACTAAATCAAGCTTACTGAAAGGAAGTTCCTTTGACCGGATGACATTTAATTCAGGAAATAAAACCTCTTCGGAAGAATCAATAACAACAGAAGCGCCCGCCTGTGCAAGTACATTCCTGTTTCGTTCGGCAGGTGTATCGGGGTTTACCGGTACATAACATTTTCCCTCCAGCCACAGTGCAATAATGGCTGCATAGGTTTCCAGATCGTCGTTGGCCACCAGGCCCACATTAATATTATCCGCTTTCAGGTCCTTAACCGAAGCCCGGATAGCAGAAATACTTTCCCCCAACTGTTTGTAGGAATAAAAAATCTCGTTTATACAAAATGCGTTGCTGGCTGCGTACTTTTCTGATGCAAGTTGAAAAGGCTGCAGCACTTCACTATGAAACGTATTGTTGCTTCTCATTTATCTGTCCGTTTAGTGTTTGGTAACCAGGGTGAGCATCCAGGAATTCCCTGCACCACAATTCAAGGGTAAGTAATTGGTATATCTGGTATGCATTATCAGCTGTTCCGTTGCGGTCGTCGGTAATTAATTTTTTTACCACGGCATAATTCACAAATCCTCTTTTTGTAATGGCTTCTTCGCTCAGCAATTCATCCACCATAACCCGAAGGTCGTTTGATATCCAGGAGCGGATGGGTGCGCCAAAGGAAGCCTTGGGCCTGTAAATAATCTTGTTCGGCAGCCATTTTTCTGCGGCTTTTTTCAAAATGAATTTTGAAATGCCTTTTTGTATCTTAAGTTCCCCGGGTATCTCCATGGCCTTTGAAACCACCAGCCTGTCGATGAACGGAACCCTCACTTCCACCGAAGCAGCCATGGAGGCTCTGTCGGAGTAAGTTAAATTCAACCCCAGCATGAACATACTGATATCGGTATTGCATATCTGGTTGATGGGATCCTTCCTGAATTTGGCATTGAATTTTTCTTCGTGTTCTTTATTGATCGCATCAATACCCATCCAATAATCCTTCCGCATCAGTTCTTTCAACTGGTTTGTATCGTAATAAGAATAACTTCTCATGTACGCTTCGTTGAGCGGCATGGTTGCAAAGCTCATAAAGCGTTTGGCCCAGCGGCCGAATTTAAATCCTTTGCCCGAGATCTTCACCGGTAGTAAATTAACCACTTTACCGATCAGATATTTAACCGGCTTAGGCAGTAAATTGAAACGAAGCGCCATCAGTGTTGCCTTCTGCCTCCTGTATCCAAAGAATATTTCATCAGCGCCCATGCCGGATAATAATACCTTCACTCCCTTTTCCTTTGCCGCTTTACAGATCAGGTATGTATTAATAGCTGCCGGATCGCCAATGGGTTCATCCAGGTGGCGCACCATGTGGGGCAGGTCTTTAATAATATCCGGACTTATTTTTATTACGTTATGATTAAAGTGATGCATTTCTGCCAGCATGGCTGCATACTTCTCGTCATCGGGCATTTTTTCAACCGCCTTATCCTTATCGCCTGTTCCGATAGTATAGGTAGATAAATTCTCATTGCTCTTTTTTGCAAGAACCGAGATCAACGATGAATCCAGTCCACCACTTAAAAAACAACTTACCGGCACATCGGCCACCATGTGGCGCTTCACCGATAACTCAATGGTATTGGCAACATCATCTGCCATACTGGTCATATCCGCTAATCCTCCGTTAACTACTTTTTCTTTGATATCCCAGTATTTGACAAGCTTCGGGCCCGATGTTTTACTGTAGGTCATATAATGGGCCGGCGGCAGTTTGAAACAACCTTCAAACATGCTTTCATTACCTGAGATCCATATATAGTTCAAACAGCTTACCAGCGATTTTGCATTGATCTTTTTATTGAAGCCCGGGATGGTTACCAGTGTTTTCAACTCTGAACTGAATGCAAAAGCTCCGTTGATCTGTGTATAGAATAATGGTTTGATGCCAAAATGATCCCGGGCAATAAATAACTCATGGGTATTCTTATCATACACCGCAAAGGCAAACATGCCCAGAAAATAGTTCAGGCATTCCGGGCCATAGTGCCTGTACATTTCCAGCACCACTTCTGTATCGGAAGATGTTTGAAACACAACCTGCTTCTCACTGCTGAGTTTTGCCTGCAGTTCTTTATAATTATATATCTCACCATTGAATACAACGGCATAGCTGTGCTTATGCAACGGCTGGTTTGCCGCTTCGCTCAGGTCGATGATCGACAGGCGCTGGTGGGCAAAAGCAAGATAATCATCGTGCCATACCGTTTGGTTGTCTGGCCCACGATGCTGCTGAACCTTGTTGGCTTTCGCCGCCAGTTCGGCATTATCTTTAAACCCGATAAATCCGGCTAATCCGCACATGGTTTATTATTTACGGTTTCAATGTTTTAAAATACGGCAGCAGGTTACCCACGATCCGCTCAGCCGTGAATTTTTCAGCCAGCGCTAAATTATTCACTCTCATCTTCTCCTGCAATGGTTTATTATTTACCAGGGCAAGTATTTGTTCATATACCTGCCGTGGATTTTTTTTCTCCACCCAAAGACAATGTTCATTTTCCTGCATATGATCAGCTGCCGCCCTTATTTTAGTTGTAATAACAGGACGGCCTGCCCCTACCGCCTGGAAAACCGCCATCGGGAAGCCTTCTTCGTGGTAAGTGGGCAAGATAAGCACATCGCAATTAGCATAATAACGTCTGGTTTCGCTTTCAGGTATATGGCCGGGCAATTTAATATTATCATTTAAGCCATATTTACTGATAAGGCTGTTAACTGCTTCCAGTAAGGGGCCATTGCCCAGGCAAAACAGGCAGAAATTTACACCGGTGTCTTTTAAAAGCCGGCAGGCTTCCACCAGGTCGAGTATGCCCTTCTCGTGCATAAAGCGACCCACAAATAAAAGCACATTTGTTTCTTCTGAAAGACCTGCCTTTTTTTTGAATTCCGGATCGGTTACGTACAGGTCTTTCTGAATTACATTGGCGGTAACCTGCACTTTTTCCGGTGGAACCCCAATGCTTAAGAAATTATTCCGTTCTTCCTGCGACAAAGTAAGCAAGAGGCTGGCTTTCCGGAGCACATACTTTTTTAATATGTTCTTAGAAAATACCACCTTGCTTTCGGAGCCATGAAATTTAAGTACGATCTTAAGGTTCCGGTCATATCTTTTTAAAATGAACAGGGTGATGGAATCTCTTACCAGCGTTTTATTATCAAAGGCGGTATTCAGGTATACGATATCTGTTTTTTGAATAGCCGCTTTTCTTTTCAGGTCACGGGCATTTTGAAAAACAAGTTTCAGGCTGTTGATCATTCCGTTGGCTGTACCCCAGTTGCCATAAGCGCAGGCTTCTGTTTCGGCACCTGCATTGCGAAAGGCATCGATCTCCGATTGTGCGATCTCGGTATGCGTGGTGCCGTGTAAGCCAAATAATATTTTCATCTTGTACGATCGTGTTTTAAATGGAATTGAAAATAGCTAACAACTCCATGCTTATTTTCTCCGAATCAAAATTTGTTTCCGCTGTTTTCCTGGCAGCGGCGCCTAATGTGTTTATCTTTTCCGGGTTATTAATAAAGGTTGACAAAGCCTGTACAATCTCTGAAACCGAATCGGGATTTATCAATAACGAATTCTCCCCGTTGTGCAGGTATTTGGGAACATCGCCAACCTTTGTAGCGATCACGCCTTTACCTGAAGCCAGGAATTCGCCCAGTTTAAAAGGGAAGCCAGCATTGGCAAATTTTGAATTCACCCTTGTCATACAAAAGATATCACAGCTGTTCAGTACCGCATAATATTCGTCGGTAGCCAGGAACCCTTTGAACAGTATTCGTTCCTTTGCGGCAGACCCGGATATCTTTTCTTTTATCTTATTAACATCAGCAGGGTTCCCGAGACCAGTCAATATCAATTTGATGTTGCTGTCCTTCTTACTTACTTCCTCAAATGCGTCAAGCAGGTAATTTAGTCCGTCCTTAGGTGCAAAAGATCCGCCGTAAAATATCTTCAGGTCGTTCTTATTTACATGCTGCCCGTTGATCTTAAAATAATCCAGGTGCACTGTTATGGGTATCAGGTGCACGGGTATCTTTCCTTTGGCATTTTCTTCTGACCTTTTATACAGGTGATCAGAAATGGCAATATAGGCCTTGGTAAAGTACCTGGATAATTTAAAAAGAACCAGCGATGTTTTAATACGTACCTTATTGATAAACCCAACATGTGCTTCAAAGCGGTTATCTTCTATAATATCAAATACGATCCTGTAGCCGATCATTCTTCCGTACATTAAAAAAATAATGTTCTTCAGGTCGGGGTAGTTATAATTATAGATGATGTTCTTTGCGCCTGCCTGTTTGTTTTTTCTTAAGAACGACATTCCGCTGCCCCAGAAACTGAAAATGGAGAAAGGATTGCCAAGCCGGAACCCGATGATGCGGAAGTTCATATCATTAAGCCTTCCTTCTTTTCCTATTGGTACTTTATTGTCTGTTTCGTAAATAAGGTTGCTTGCGTTCAGCAGTCCCTTACCGATCAATGGTGCAAACAGGTTCCGCACCCGGGTAGAGCCGGCCATCCCGTCGAAGCAGGAAACACCCATTATCATTATATTCAAATCCTGTTTGCTCATTTTATCTTCCGATCATGGAAGTGATCACTTCCCGGAACCGGTTCCTTACTTTTTCTGAATTATAATTTGTTTCGGCAATGCTTATTGCTTTGTCTGCAATTTGTTTTCGAAGATCTATGTCTTTCACCAGGGCGGCAACGGCTTCTGACAACCGGTCAACATTGTTCTCCGTTACCGTCATGGCCCACTTGTTCATTACTGCATCTTCCACCAGCGCTGTTTCGGCGGGGCCAAAAACAATCACCGGCGTTCCGCTGATCATATACTCCGGCGCTTTGGTAGGCATGGAATATTTGATGAAGCGGATCGATTCCGCAGAAAAATCATACGGCAGGTAAAGAAAATCTGCTTCAGCAAAAACCTTTGGCAGCTCTTTATAAGCAACCATTGCTTTATGTTTTACACACTTGTATTTTTCGATCCAGGTTGGCTGATCTTTTGTCTGCAATACAAATTGCACCGAAGTTTTTAATTCGTCATTTACTTTATCAACCGCCTGGGCCAGTGATTCCAGGCTTGTTTGAATACCCGTACCGATCCTCCCTGCATATAGTATGGTTGGTGTTTCGCCCAGGTCATAATTTTTTCGCTGGTAACTTTTCCAGAAATCAATTTCAATGGGATTGTGAAAAGTGCTGAAGTCTTTTCCATACCGCTTCTTATATTCCCTGGCCATGGCATGACTGATGCTTAAGAGCACAGTGGCCCTGTCCATCATGGCCCTTAACTCACGGTCGATCCTTTTATGCCAGTAATTTTTAAACGGCCCTTTCTGGCTGATGGTAGAAGGCCAGTCGTCCATCACGTGATAGATCATCGGCTTCTTTGCATATTCCTGGATCGCTTTACAAAACAACACGCCTTCCCGGCTGGATGCTTGTGCATAAATGCAATCGGGATTGTATTCGTCGATCCATTTACAAAGTTTATCAGATAACTGAATCCGGGACAGGGAATGAAACAATCCAACATATTCCAGGAAAGGATAAAAATAATTGTCGATCAGTTTTGTTCTGAAACCCGGCCTGGCAGCAACGGGTGCCTGTTTACCTGTTTCCGTTCTTACTTTTCTCTCGCCCGATTCCACTTTACGCTGCAACAGGTTGAAGGGGAACATCCATTTGTATTCTTCGCTGCCTAATATATAATACGTATCGCATGCCTCTGCGTTGATATTATTGAATATATGATCGGTACATACTACGGCTATTTTATCCTTGCTCCATCCACCAAACAGGTTTGCCTGGGTAATACCGCCACCGAAATTGTTATTGAACGGCTGACCTACTATGAGTGTTTTAGGCAATGACATGCTGGGTTCAGAGATTTTACTGTAAGTGTGTTTTAATTGTTTCGTCAGAAAGGTTACGGATCTTATCGGAATAACAAATGCCCGTCGCTATCCATACCAGTATATAATTCATTGAAAAAACAATACCGCCGGACGGGTAGAGATATATGATCCACAGGAATATCCATAAGGCAGCGGCTTTTGATAACACATTCCGGGATTTAAAAAGGCCCTTATACACTGCCGGGAAGAACATCAGCAGGTGGAAAGCAAGACTTAGTATCCCGCCTTTGAGGATGATCTGGAGGTACCCGGTTTCTATATTATCCCGGTATCCCTGTCCTTCTGCATCGTTCACATTATCTACAATGGGGCAATAGTATTTTCCCTTGATCCCCTTTCCAATCACCCAATCGGCTGATGACATATCAGCATACAACCAAACTTCCACGCCCGATCTTGTATCTTCTTCTCCCCGCTCCATAAGAAAGTTAAAGGCGGAATGTTCTTTCATGCTTGCAATGAAAGCCCCACCGATCAAAATCATAATGGAAGCCATTACAATGATCAGCATCTTCTTTTTGGTGCTGAGGATCGCTACCATTCCCACACAAAGAAAGGTGGTGGCGCACATGAATATAAGCCCCCGCCTTGCCCGGAATATGGCGAAGAACAAAGTGACTGCAAACATAAACACCATGAATGCATTTTTTTTGCCAATGCCGAAGAGATCTTTTTTACCCTTTGTATGGTAGGGATAACTGATGAGCATATAGCCAACAGGAAGGGCCAGGAAAACAGAAAGATTTTCAACAAGCCCCTGGGCCACCAGGTTCAACCGGTCGTAATCATGTAATGTGTTATAGAATGTAAATACAAAAACAAGAAACGCTGCACCGAAAATGAGCAGTATGTTGAATATTTTTTTATAGGCGGTAATATTCCTTGGCAACAGCACAAATACAGAACAGAGGTAAGGAAATACACCAAACCAGGGATCGAACAGCATTTGCTTTATAGAATCCTTGTCAAACTGTGCTCCCCGCATGATAATGGTAACCGAGTAAAGCAGGTTAATAATAAACAGGTTTTTCAGGTAGCCGTCGTCGAACTTAAACGTCATCAGACCGGCTCCCCCGGCGATCATCAATAAAAGCCCGATCGCCTGAATGCCCTGTGCACTTGCCGCAGTAAGAAACGGGGCTTCGGCGGCAGCCAGTACAAAAAAGATCATGTATACAACAAGTCCGTACCAGAAGAGATTCAGGCTCATCTCCTGCTTCTTTGAAACAGTAAGCAGGTCATCTCCGGTTGGTCTTTTTCTCTGTATCACGAAATTTAAAAATTGAAGGCGTGTCCGTTCCGTTCTGGTAAAAGCAGTTACTTTATTTTGAAGCTCTTTGCTTAAAGTCGGTTTGGTTTTTTTCTTTGATGCGATCCAGCAGGTACTTACTGAGCAGGTGCCCGGCTTTGATGTGTCCGCTGTTATGCCAGTGGCCGCCGTCAATGGTCAGGTAATCTTCGGTGGTCAACTGGTCAATGGGATCAACATATCTTATTGAAAGCTCTTTAAATAATTTTAGTGCATTGAAATAGTGTTCGTCTTTTTTCTTTACATCATTCAGCGACGGAATGATCAGTACGATCAGTTCTGCATTATTTGATTTTACATACTCATCCAGTTCTTTCAGGTAATCCCTGGTTAATTTATATTCCAGCTCCTTTGCTTTTTCCTTGCTGCCGCTTACCCGGTTTTGAACCTTGTTCATCAGTTCAGAAGTGAAGGCAATGAAACGGCTGCGGGCAAGTATCTTCTGGAAGAAATTCAGTTCTTCCAATGGGTACGACCCGGTTGCAATTTTATAGGCTTCCCGGTTGCTGATCTTAACCGGTTGCATGTTCTTATCAAAATCGTACTGGCTGTAACAACTCGCCAGTTTATTAAATACAATACGGTCGTAAGGAAGCAGGTTATCACCAAAATCATTTCCTGCATAAAAACCCAGTACTACATAGTTGGAATGTTGAACGGGCAGGTATTTTTTAGTAGTAAAAATGGCATGGTTTGTTCCGGTAGCCGGGATACCCGTGTTCCATACAAGGGCCGGGTGAACCTTATTCACATCACTTTCAAGTATGTCGATGAAGGAACTGCCGATGTCGGAAGAGGCGCCCCAGGTAAAGCTATCTCCTGCAGCCAGTATTTTTATAGAATCGCTTTCGGGAGAGATGGCTGTAAAATTGTCCTTATCGTGATAACCATCATTGTTGATCATCATCAGTCTTTTATAATACCATATCTCTCTTAAGAAGTAAACGGAATCTTCAAGCGTAGCCTGGTGAGCTACGTAACGGGGGCCGGAGATGGAATCGCATGTCCACCATTTTGCCTGGGTGTACGACACTTTCTTCATCTTATCATAGCTGGACGGGTATTTCATAAACGCCAGAATGATCTCCGAAAGCACAATGATGATCACCACCAGGAACAACAGGGTGAACAGAGCGAATTTTATCTTTTTTCCTTTTGAAACACTTTTTTTATCGTCCTTGTCCGGCATAGAAAATAAAGTTAGTCCAGTTTGAATTCTTCTTTCCAGTTTGTATCGTTCACCAGTTCTTTCTGGCTTGTTTTATCAAAAACAAAATTACCCACTACCAGGAAGTCCATCTCGGTTCGCATAAAGCAACGGAAGGCGTCATCTGGGGTACATACAATGGGTTCGCCACGTACGTTAAAGCTGGAGTTCACCAGTAAACCGTATCCTGTTTGATTTTTGAATTCGTTGATCAGGTTCCAGTAACGTGGGTTGGTTTTCTTACTTACGCTTTGGATCCTGGCCGAATAATCTACGTGGGTTACAGCCGGGATATCGGAACGCAGGTGATAAAGCCTGTCGTACATTTCCATGCTGTTGTAGTTAGCTGGTAATGGTTTTATATGTTTCTCCTGTACCGGCATTACCACCAGCATATATGGAGATGTTCCATCCAGTTTAAAATATTCTTTTACATCTTCTTCTAAAACAGATGGCGCAAAAGGCCGGAAGCCTTCCCGGTACTTGATCTTAAGGTTCATCTTCTTCTGCATCTCCGGGTTGCGGGCATCGCCCAATATGCTGCGGCCACCCAGGGCCCTTGGGCCATATTCCATTCTTCCCTGGAACCAGCCAACCACATTACCTTCATTCAGTTTGGCTGCAACCAGTTTAGTGAGGTCATTAAAATCTTCAAAGTGCTTATATGTTGCACCGTATTTTCTTATCATGCCCATGATGTTCTTTTCATCATACTCCGGGCCCAGGTAAGCACCTTTCATTTCATCGGCCACGTTCGGATTTACCGTTCTTTTTTCTCCTTTCCATAAATACCATCCTAAGTAAGCGGCACCCAACGCACCTCCGGCATCACCCGATGCAGGCTGTATCCAGATATTCTTAAACATCCCGGTCTCTATCAGTTTTCCATTTGCCACACAGTTCAATGCCACCCCCCCGGCCATTACCAGGTTATCGCTATTGGTTAATTGTTTGGCAGTTGTTGCCAGTTTTATAACGATCTCTTCGGTGATCTGCTGAATGGCCAGGGCCATGTTCATGTAATCCTGTGATATCTCCGATTCCGGGTTGCGGGGAGGAAGGCCGAACAATTCTGTCCATTTTGAATTATTGGTCATCTTCAACCCGGTGGCATAGTTAAAGTATTTCATGTTCAGCAGGATCGATCCGTCTTCCCGTACATCTACCAGGGTGTTCAGTGTTTTTTCCTTGAACTCTTTTGTTTGTGCAGAATCTGGATTGCCATAGGGAGCCAGCCCCATCAGTTTATACTCACCACTGTTTACCGTAAAGCCGGTATAATAAGTAAAGGCAGAATATAACAAGCCAAGTGAATGAGGAAAGTGTAATTCCCTCAGCATTTTTATTTCGTTACCAACGCCATGGCCAATGGTAGTGGTTGCCCATTCACCCACGCCATCAACGGTTAAGATAGCCGCATCCTGGAAGGGACTTGGATAAAATGCGCTGGCAGCATGAGACAGGTGATGCTCGGGAAACAGGACCGGGATCTTTTTGTCGCTGAATTTTTTAAACTCATCATTCAGCATCTTTTTCATGAACAGTTTTTCTTTTATCCAAACGGGTACAGAAGAAAGAAAACTGGTAAGCCCTTTAGGCGCAAAGGCATGATAGGTTTCTATCAGGCGTTCAAACTTAATGAAAGGCTTATCATAAAAAGCAATTGCGGTGAGGTCTTTGAATTCGATGCCGGCTTCCTGCAGTACATAACGTACGGCATTCTCGGGAAAAGACGGGTCGTGTTTTTTCCGGGTAAAGCGTTCCTCATGAGCAGCTGCAATGATCTCTCCATCGCAAACAATGGCGGCAGCGCTATCATGGTAATAGGCAGAAATCCCTAAAATAAATGTAGCCAAAGCGTTAGTCTTTTAAATTAAAACAATGTATAAATAAACGGCGCTATCGCAGATCCTGCAGAAAGCACGATTAATACTCCAAATACCAAAAGCACAATAATGAGGGGCAACAGCCAGAATTTCTTCCTGACTTTTAAAAAGGCCCACAGTTCACGTAAAAATTCCATGATGCTTGTTTTTTAATTTTTTTAATATGGATGTTCAATATCTTTTGATACAAAAAGATGGTCTCTTGTAACCATCACCGATTTATTGCTTTTCTTAAATGTCTTCAGGTCTAATGTATCTTTTCCCATCAACTGCCGGATGATACTTACCGGGAATAATATCACAAAGTATATCACCGATAAAAGCACTTTGGATACCACTTCACCCAGCAGGGTTGTTAACCCGAGCCAAAGAACGGCAAAGGGATAATAGAACATGGGAATGGTCATATTGATCACCAGTGCAATGATGGCTATTTCATAGTAAATAACCTTTTTGGTAAAGAATCCAAGCAACAGCAGGATCAGCGTCATTGCCATGCCGGTATCGGATGCCTGTTTCTTTGAAATGTCAACAGGGAAATACTTTTTCAGAATGTTGTCAGCCATGTATAAATAATTACATTTTAAATTGAGAATATGCCTTAAATATATGATTTTACAAAAAATCCATATGTAAAAGACCTTAACGCTCCAAGCAGGCATCTTATTTTACAGGCGCCCTTTAGGAAAAAAATAAATATGTCCTTTACATACCGGGGCAAAAGTAAAATCAATTCCCTTTACCCTGTATTATTATTTGCTTACCTGTTCAATCAGTTCCAGGTGTTTCTTTAATGTAAGTTCCGGTTCAATATCGGCGGGTAAGCACCCTTTTACCCCGCTATTGATACAATACCTGATACCCTCAGCCAGGTCTTCTGCATCTTTATACTTAGCCAGGTAGCCGTTTTCTTTATGCTTTACCATATCGGGTATGCCACCCACATCAAAGCCTACTACCGGCGTACCACAGCTTAATGCCTCCATCACCACATAGCCGAATGCTTCGGCGAGTGAGGGGGCTATAAAAACATCCGCCGCATTATAAACAAGGGCTGTTGAATATTCATCTTTCAGGTAACCCATGAACTTAACCGGGAATGGTATGGCGTCGGCTATTTCCTTTTTATAACTACTGCCGAATATCAGAACAGAGATGTTTTCGGCAGGAGAAGCCTGCATCAGCAATGCAAGCGCTTTTTGCAAATAAGTCCAGCCTTTATATGGACTGTCGACCGTAATGGCGCCAAATGCGATCACGGTTTCATTGCTGTCGATATTCAATATCTGCCTGGCCGTTTTTTTATCGGTTGGCTTAAAGATATTTTTATCGAGCAGGTTAGGGATATAAAAGGCGGGCTTATCTTTTGTAAGCAGCGATTCCTTTGCACAATTATATAGCCACCTGCCTGGTGACACAAAGTATAAATTGCTGTACCGGGAATAGATCCGCATTTTTTTTCTGAATTCTTTTGCCGCCAGGTCGTTCTTATTTTCGCCGGGAAACATAGGGCAGTTATTACAGCCTTCTGTTTTGTATTTAACGCAATCGAAACTGTGGTGACATCCACCGGTGATATTCCACATATCGTGCAGGAAGATGACAACAGGCTTATTCAATCTTGCTATCTGTTCTATACTTCTGAAGTTGAGCATTCCTTTTAATGCCCAATGAATATAAATAACATCGGCATCCTGTACTTCGGCAAGTTTGGCCACATTGCTTCCCAGTACCGGGTAAGAGAACGAACCCAGTTTCCGGGTTACCTTTCTTGTTAAATATAACTGGATCCTGTCTTCCAGCCTTGTGATCATCCGTGCAGCCGTGCTCATGTACGTTACACCCTGGCTTTCCTGCATACTATGCTCCAGCGATACAATGGTTGAAACCACATCGGTATGCTGAAATGCCCGTTGCAGCCTGAGGGCCGCACGCCCGGCAGACTCCATGGAGTATTGTATGTGTACGATCTTTTTCATTACCTGTACCAGATCTTCGCTGCTGATTTTTTGTAAAAGATATTATAGTACTGTATGGGGGCAATTACATACCCGAATACATTGGAGATGATGGTGGATATCAGTACTGCTTCCACACCCATGTTGAAATATTTTATCAGCAACACCGATAAGCCTATAAAAACAACAGAGGCGGTAATGGCTGCAAAGAATTGTATGTGCAGGGCACCAATGCCGTTGATAACACTTACAAAAATGCTGGCGAACATGGTGGTTGAAAAGAACAACAAACAAAAGGCCGATATCCTGAAACTGATATGACCGGCCACTTCTTTTCCCACCCAAATTGTATAAATCTTATCAGAGAACAGCAGCATGATCAATCCTACCAAAACAAAAGGCACCAGTATATAGAGATATTTTCTCACGGCATTTTTGATCCAGTCAGACTCTCCCCGGTTGTATGCATCTGTTACACTGCTCCACAGCGGACTCAGCAATATGGTAAAGCCCATGAGCAGTACCGAAAAATATTTGTATGCTATGCTGTAATAGGTAACATTCTCTGTTTTAAAATAGTGAGCTATCAAAAAAAGCGATGTTTCAAACTGGATGATGGCCGCCACCTGCAGTACAAAGAATTTTACGCCAAGCTGCATAATGTCTTTTGCATATTCCTTCTTTACAAACTTAAGCGAAGGTGTATAGTGCCTGAACTTTGTTTTAAAGAAATAGATATTTGCCGCCAGTAAGATTAAAACAGGCGCAATACCAACAGAAAGGCCCAGGTATAAAAGCGAGCCTGTAGTGAATTGTGTCAATAAAAAGATCAGCACCAATGACAGCAATTGCCCAAGCATATCCAATAAAGATGCTTTTGCCGTTTGCTGATCGGCAGTAAGGATGGTGCTGATGATGCGGAAAATGAATTGAAAACAGAAATAGGTGAAAACGAGCATAGCCAGTTGAGAAACTTCTTTCTCCATAGCCGGGGGCAGGCTTAATAAACTATGCCAGGTGATGAACTGGTTGATGAAAAGAAGAACCAGCCAGAGTGCAATAAAAATAAGGCTTACGTAATAATAAGTGGTGCTGATATAACTCCGCACCGACTCATCATCGCCTTTGGCTTTTGCCTCCGCAAATTTATTGCGAAGGCCATGTGTGAACCCAATATCGAAAAAGGAGATCCAGGCGATCATTGAACTCAATGTAAGCCAGATCCCGTATTGGGAAGGATTGATATAATGGATTGTCAGCGGGACAAGAACCAGGCCTATTGCAATGCTCATGCCTTTTACAAGCAAAGAGCCAATGATATTTTTTTTTGCCTTAAGGCTTCGTTGATTGCCTTTGGTAAAAAAATTGATTGCATATTGCCATAAAGCTCCCATATGTTTACCGATCAGTATCATTTCAAGCGTTTCTCCGCCAGTTTAAGAAGCGGTCAGGTAAGAAAGTAAGCAGTTCTTAAAAACACCGGGTTAGCGGCTATCATTAAACCTTGTTCTGCGCAAGGGTTCTCTTTACATTTTGTACATCACTTGCCACCATTTCCTTTACCAATGATGCAAGGTCGTGTTTTGGTTTCCAGCCAAGTTTTTGATTTGCTTTGGTGGCATCGCCGAGCAACAGGTCTACTTCAGTAGGACGGAAGTATTCAGGATCTACTGCTACTACTTCTTTTCCAACAGGCAATTGGTAATCAGGATTGCTGCAAGAAGCAACAGCCGCTTTCTCATTTACTCCTTCGCCGGAAAATTTGAGTTCAATGCCCAGCTCCCTGAATGTCATGATCACAAAATCACGAACGGTGGTGGTAACACCGGTGGCGATCACAAAATCTTCGGGTGTATCCTGTTGCAGGATCAGCCACATGGCTTCCACATAATCTTTTGCATGGCCCCAGTCACGCTTTGCATCCAGGTTACCAAGGTATAATTTATCCTGCAGGCCATGTGCAATTGCTGCTGCAGCCATGGTGATCTTTCTTGTTACGAATGTTTCGCCGCGGCGTGGACTTTCGTGGTTAAACAGAATACCGTTGCAGGCAAACATGTTATACGCTTCTCGGTAATTCACTACGATCCAGAAGCCATACATTTTAGCAACGGCATACGGACTTCTTGGATAGAAAGGTGTTTTTTCGCTTTGCGGTACTTCCTGCACCAGTCCGTATAATTCTGAAGTAGATGCCTGGTATATCTTTGTCTTCTTCTCCAATCCCAGTATGCGGATGGCTTCCATTAACCTAAGGGTTCCTATACCATCAGCATTGGCCGTATACTCGGGTGTATCAAAACTCACTTTCACATGGCTCATCGCTGCCAGGTTGTATATTTCGTCTGGCTGTGTTTCCTGCACAATGCGGATCAGGTTAGTACTATCGGTCATATCGCCGTAGTGCATGCTAAAGCGCACATTTTTTTCATGCGGATCCTGGTAGAGATGGTCTACCCGGTTTGTATTGATCAGCGACGAACGCCTTTTGATGCCATGAACCCTGTATCCTTTTTCAAGTAAAAGTTCTGCAAGATAAGCTCCGTCCTGTCCGGTAATACCGGTAATTAAAGCAGTTTTCATAAACTAAAAATAAGTGAAAAAGCGGAATGATCTTTTTATTGGATTGCCTGCAGTTTTTCCTGTTTCGTTAAAAAATCCTGGTAAGCAATGCTCATTCCTTCTTTAAGTGAGGTCTTATAACGCCATCCTAGGGCATTTATTTTAGATACGTCCAATAATTTACGTGGTGTGCCATCGGGTTTGCTGGTATCAAAAGCAAGGTTCCCGGTGTACCCGGTCACCTCTTTAACCATTTCTGCCAGTTCTTTTATACTGAGGTCTTCGCCGCAACCGATATTCACTATTTCTTTGTTGCTGTATTCTTCCATCAGGAATAAACAGGCGTCGGCCAGGTCATCGGCATACAGGAATTCCCGTTTGGGACTGCCCGATCCCCAGATAACCACTTCATTCAATCCCGAAACCTTTGCTTCGTGAAACCTTCTTATCAAGGCCGGCAACACGTGTGAGTTTTCGGGATGATAGTTATCGTTGAGGCCATACAGGTTTGTTGGCATTACGCTTATGAAGTCGGCGCCATACTGGTCCCGGTAACTTTCGCAGAGTTTGATACCGGCAATTTTTGCAATGGCATACGGCTCATTGGTGTATTCAAGCGGCCCGGTAAGCAGGTATTCTTCTTTAATAGGCTGTGCAGCCATTTTAGGATAGATACAGGAGCTTCCGAGAAACAGCAGTTTGGTAACGGCGTTGGCGTAGGCAGCATGGATGATGTTGGAAACGATCATCAGGTTTTCGTACAGGAACTGTGCCCGGTACGTATTGTTGGCAACAATGCCCCCTACTTTGGCAGCAGCCAGGAAAACAAATTGAGGCTTTTCGTTCTTAAAGAATTCGTCAACGGCAGCCTGGTTTCTGAGGTCCAGCTCTTTCGAGGTACGGTAAACAAGGTTGGTAAACCCTTTTTGCTTTAATGCCCTTACGATGGCCGAACCAACCATTCCGTTGTGTCCGGCTACGTAAATTTTGTCTGTCTTTCTCATCATGAATGAGCGAATCTATAGTTTTGAACCGCAGGAATTTCCCGTACAAAGATACTTTCTTCTTCCAGTTCGGCAGTTAAGTAATATCCCAATGATGGCAGTTTAACCTTTACTGTTTTGTTTTTTACAGCATACAGTTTGCCTTCGATGGAAATAGAAGAGCCGTTGAAATTATTTACTTCCTCTTCATTGTTTACGGAAGTGGGTTCCAGCCGGATGTTCCGGTAGTTCTCTGTAAATTCCTTAATGGCATTGATCTCCGAAGTGTCTATTACGGCAGGTTTTCCCAGCCAGTATAGAAGATTGATCACCCCGTTCGTTTGTTTCAGCACCTGCGTTTCTTCCTGGGTGGCATTCACAAACACAATGGATTTGAATAAGGGTTCAAAAACAAATTTGTTTCTTCTGAATGTTTTAGTTTTCGTGTAAACCATCGGCACTAAAACCTCCAGTTTCTTTTTTGTTAACGAAGCTGCAACTTTCTTTTCTGCCTGCGGCTTTGTGTAAACAGCATACCAATTTTTCTGCATAACCATTTTTTTAAGATTAGAAATGTGCAGTTGATCAGATAGTTGGAAAGGGTACAGTTAATCAGATAATTGGAAAGGCTGTTAAACCGGATAGCGGAACAGTAGTTTTTTTAGGTAAGATAGTTGGAAACGCAGTTTGTCTAAAAGGATATGGATGCAATTTACAAATTAATATGGCTTCGCCAATCTCAATCACAACATAATTTGAGCCGGATTAAATTTGCTTGTTTTTTCATGATATTGGCATTATTCGTTTAAGCTGATTTTTTTTGTTTCCTGTTTTTGGATCCGTATCCATACTCCTTGTTCCCATACACATAATTATAGCCGTAGCCATAGCCGCCCTTTTTGAATACGCCCCGGTTTTTAAGCCCGTTAAAAATAATGGCCGGGTTCTTAATGGGGTTGATCTGGTTGTTCTCATCAATGCGCTTGATAAGCATTTTGGGCGTATAGTTATGTCTGATCACGTACAACGTAGCGTCGCAGAGCTTCGATAAGATGAAGGCATCGGTTACCAGTGCCGATGGCGAAGTATCGATCACCACCATATCGTAGTTGCTTTCCAGGTATTCGATCAGCTTTTCTACCTGCCCATTTGCCAGCAATTCGGTTGGATTTTCGGGCAGGTTACCGGCCGAAATAAAGTACAGGTTATCGTGGGTATCCAGTTTGTTCACTACCTCGTATGCATCTTTTTCTCCGGTCAAAAATTCGGTGGCGCCGGATTCATAATGCACATTCATGATCTTGGAAAGAGTGGGCTGGTTAAGATCAAGATCTACCAGTACTACTTTCTTACCCGTTAGCGAAAGGCTTACTGCAAGATTAGCGGCAACAAAACTCTTTCCCTCGCCCGATATACTTGAAGTGAGCAATATTTTTTTGTGTGCGGAATCGATGCCCAAAAAAGACAAAGAGACCCTTAATTTCCTGAATTCTTCTGCCACAAAACTCCTGGTCCCCTTTTCAATGACCAGGGGATTGGTAGTTTTTTCATAGGCAATTTCGCCAATGATGGGAATGGAGGTCATTTTTTCGATCTCGTTCCTGAATTTTATTTTACCTGTGATCGTGTCTTTCAGGATCACCACACCCGCAAACGCACCAAAAGCTCCAATAAGCGCCATCAGGTAGATCATCATCTTTTTAGGACTAACCGGAACTTTACCAGCCAGGGCTTTATCAACCACCCGGCTGTTAGAGATCACCGACGCCAGCGACATTTCAATTTCCTGCTGCTTCTGAAGCAGGGTTTGGTATTGATTGGCCTTGGTCATGTGTTCTCTGCTGATCTCCAGTAATTGTTTTTCCTTTTTTGGAACGGTAGAAAGCATGGCATTATATCCGCTATTGGTAGCACTCAAACTCTGCCTCGATGCTGCCAGGCTTTGTTTCTGGTTCTTGATATTATCCGTGATGCTTGGCCGTAATGTATTGATCTGGCTTTCCAGCGCTTTCAGTTTTGGATTGTTTTCGCCTACTGTTTTTTTCAGCTTATCGTATTCCATCTGGGTTGTCTGAAGCTGGGTGATCAGGTTAGAAAGCGATGGATCACTCACCCCCAGCGTGGAAGGAGCCAGCATTTCGCCCGTACTTTGCTTCTCTGCAACAAATTTTTCAACCTGGTTCAGCATGGACATCTGCATATTGATATCACCCAGTTTCTGGTCATTCTCTCCCACATTTTTCAGGTAAAAACCGCCTTGTGTTCCGATATCCACGGCGCCGCTTCCGGATTTATATTGCTGAATTCTTTTTTCAATTGAATCAAGTTCAATGGTTACCCCACGCAACTGTTCGTTGACAAAGGCAAGTGTATTCCTGGCCAGCGAATTCTTCTCAGAAATAGATACCTGGTCGTAAGTAATTATCAACTGATTCAGGATATCCACGGCCCGCTGAGGTATTGGGTCTTTATAACTCAGTTCAACGATCGCCGATTGCTTATTGGGTGATATCTTAAGTCCCTTGGTCAGCCCGGCAGCAACATTTTGGGGTTCATCAAGCGAAAAGAAAAACTTCTTATCTCCCGAGTTCAGTGCTGAAAAATGATACTTGTTGGGCAAGAACTTCAGGCTCCCGTAATCGGTATTCACAAATTGATTAAGGGGATATTTGTCTTTGTTATTCAAAAGAACCGTCTGGCTGTTCTTATCATAACTGAATTCTACTTTTTCAACCCCTTGTATCGAATCGGGGTATTGAGCTTCGATCATGATCGGCGACAACACATAAGCATCCCCTGCTTTTACTTTACCGGCTTTAGAATAAGAAGCATATAAACGCAGCACTTTCACCACTTTTTCCATTAGTGCCCGTGATTGTAATACTTCAATCTCGTTCTCGATCGTTTTTTTGGAAGCGATGAGGTCTAAAGATTCCAGTATTTTTGAGTCTTCGCCTCCAGCCCCCCTGCGTTCATCTTTTATTATGATGGTAGCCGAAGATTCATAAATAGGCGTGGCATAGCGCAGGTAGAAATAAGCTGCCGTAAGCGCCATTAATATGAATAATATAAGCAGTGGCCAGTAAGGCAAATACTTCGCAGCCAGTTGCTGACCCATATTTGTTTCCTTCTCCTCCGTCATTATGTTCTTTTCCATTTCCATCTTCTGCACTTTCAAGATTATTTTATTACCCTGTCTAAAACAAGTATAAGAATAGAGATACCGCTGAATATATAAGGTATTACTTCTTTTGAACGATTGGTAGTGGCAATCTTTGCTTTGCTTGGCTCCACATAAACAACATCATTCGGCTTCAGGTAATAATATTCCGAAGCTAAAAAGTCTGCTGAGTTGATGTCCAGGTGTCGGGTTATTCTTTTACCATCCTCTTCACGGATCAAAAGAATATTATCCCTTTTGCCATAAATGGTAATATCGCCTGCTAAGCCAAGGGCCTTCACCAGGGATATCTTTTCGCTGGGTACATTTATTACCGTTGGATTGGTAACCTCCCCCAAAACGGTTACTTCAAAATTAAGTTGCCGTATTTCAACGATCGGGCTTAGCAATTCCTTCTTTTCTAAGATTATGCCGGTGATCTTTTCCGTTAATTGCTTTTTTGTAAGCCCCGCCACCATTACACTTCCCAGTTTAGGCATCTGGATCGTACCATCGCCACTTACCAGGTATCCCTTGGTAGTATTATCAATACGGTTATACTTAACATCTTCCTCCGGACTGAGACTGGAAATAACTATATTAAGAATGTCATTTTTCTGAATCGGCGCCTCAATGGTACCCAATACCTGCCGGAAAGCGGAGTCCTGGGCATTTTCAAAATAGGGTATCTTCTTTGAAGGAGTACACGAGGTATAAACCAATAAAGATTGAAAGATTATAATAATAAAATACCTGCCGGCCATAATATCAAATTATAGGTTACTTAATTAAAAAAATCGTACAATTTGGGGAAAGCCTTTGGATAGGATAGGGAGGTAAGGAGTGTTAAAGCAGAAATTAAACTTGAGTTTCTTTTAACTGTATCCGGGGGTAAAAATACTATTATTAATATAATTTCCAAATTAAACTTGAATTATTTATATAAGATAACAGCCATCTGATATAACCATTAAAATTCATGTTTTTAAGCTTGAGCCAGGTCTTCCTTTTTTTGAAAATCAATGCTTTTTTTTCTAAAAAATCCCAGCCTCCCGATCAAAAAGTATCGCCTGAGCCTTTTATTAATCATTTGTTTCCAAACATTGGCGGAAGTTTGTTTTACGAATAAATATTTAGATATTTGTCTAAATATTAAATTACCAGCTTTTGAATTCGCTTTTTAAGGCATTAAACGATAAAACACGGAGAGAAATACTGGAACTCTTAAAAAGGGGGGACTTAACGGCCGGCGAGATCGCCAACCAATTTAAGATCAGTAAGCCCAGTATCTCACACCATCTTGATCTGCTGAAACAGGCCGGGTTGGTTCAATCGGTTAAAGAAGGCCAGTTCATTTATTACTCGTTAAACACTACTGTAATGGATGAGATCATAAAGTGGTTTGTTGATTTTAAAACAAAAGAATAAAATCATTCAGAAATGAAACAGTCAAAATTATTTCAATTGCTATTCCCTTTACTCGTTATGTCCATTCCGTGGATATACCTGTCATTTATCTGGAAAGACCTGCCTCAAACCATCCCTACCCATTTTGGTATTGATGGAACAGCCGATAAATTCGGCAATAAGAATGAGATAGTGGTAGCACCAATTATAATGACCGTAGTTGGTTTATTCATGTATTTCATTTTACAGAATATACATAAGATCGATCCAAAGAAAAAATATTCTGCTGCTACTTCAGCGGTGATGTCTAAAATTGCGGTGATGGTACTTGTGTTGCTTTCGGCCGTTACCATGTTCATCTTATACTGGACCACTAAAGGGAAGGTGGAAGGAATCTCTGCCTTTTTTTGCGGCCTTAGTTTATTCTTTGCCTATATCGGGAACCTGATGCATAGCGTAAAACCCAATTACTTTGTAGGGTTCCGCATTCCATGGGCACTTGAGAGTGAGGAGAACTGGACAAAAACACACCGCCTGGCAAGTAAGATATGGTTCATCGGGGGTATTTTACTGGCAGTTATTTCGTTGCTTGCAGGAACCAAGGCCCTGGTCATTATTTTTATAAGCAGCATTTTTCTGATGACCATCATCCCGGTTATTTACTCTTATAATATCTACAAGCGGTCCGCCGCATCAAACAATACAAAGTAAATTAATACAATAAAGGCCCCGGCAATTGCCGGGGCCTTTCCAAACTCAAAAACCAACTCTCTATTTTTTTATTTTTCCTTCCACTTCAATATCCCCGGTGCTTAAACATTTCAGCGATACCGACTGCTTTTCGTTTTCAACGGTAAGGTAATACCGGGTCTGTCCTTCAAAATTCAATTCAAGAACACTTTTGTTTACCTGGTAACCTGCATACTTTTCGGAGATGGCCAGCGAAACATTCAGCGGCATCTGGTCGGCAGAGATGTTTCTTGATGTGCCTACCAATTCCCCTTCTTCGTCATATGCGGCTTCGGATCTTATACCGTTAAGCATAAAAGAGGCAAAATAAAAATCACTGATCTTTTCCCAGTTCACTTTATTTGCCTTTGCAAAATCAGTTGCAAAGGCGGCTTTTACCTTGGGCGTTACATTTTCACCCGGGATGGCAAATGCACTGGCGGAAAACAGCATTACGATCGCTGTTAAAACGGTTTTGAACTTTTTCATAACTATACTTTTAAATTGTTTAGAATTACTGCCCATGGCCGGCAGTTTTAATTACAACTCAAAAATAGTATGCCTGTAAGCGCAGAAAAAGCACATCTTTACCGGGCATGTTAATGAAAGTTAACCTGCGTATAAACGGCAATGGATTACATTACTTATGGAATGACACCCCTATCCAAAGCCGCTGCCAGCCTGTACGGGGGATTTTTTCTTAATGGTTTACTAAAAAATGAGTTGGCGCTGTTAAAAAGTGAAAGCGGCATTAACTTTTTATTAATCCCCGGGTACACTTAACAAAAACATCCGGGCTTTGGTAAACGGGCTATCTTTATTAACTGAGTTATGAATTACCTGGCCCACGCATATCTTTCGTTTAACCAGCCGGATATACTGGCTGGCAACATGATCAGTGACTATATCAAGGGAAAAAAACAATTTGATTTTCCACCCCTCGTTCATAAGGGAATCATACTGCACCGGGCCATTGATAATTTTACCGATACGCATGCGGCCACCCAGGAATTAAAATCATTTTTCAGGCCCCAATACCGCCTTTATTCGGGAGCCTTTGCCGACATTGTTTACGATCATTTCCTGGCAAACGACAAAAACGAATTTGAGTCCGAAACTATACTGAAGCAATTTGCAATAACCACTTACCAGCAACTTGAGCAGCGGTCTGATCTTTTTCCGCCCCCTTTTCAGAAAATGTTCCCGTACATGAAACAGTATGACTGGCTATCCAACTACGGTCATGCCTGGGCTATTGAAAGAAGTTTTGAAGGACTGGTTCGTCGCTCTGCCTATCTAACCGAAAGCAAAATTGCCTTTGAAATATTCAAGCTGCACTATTCCGGTATGCAGAACTGTTATACCCGTTTTTTCCCGGACCTGAAGAGATTTACCGAACATCAATTAGCTGAACTTTTAAAAAACTGATTTCTTTACCTTTAAACAAAAAATATGGTGCGTTCTTTATTGATGTTATTCACTCTTTGCATTTCGTTTTTTGCAACTCAGGCGCAAAGCAAAATGCCACCGCTCGACAAGTCGCCCATGGACATGAGTTACTACCCCAGCAATTTCCCCTTACTTAAAATACAGGATAAGATAACGGAACCCCTTATTGCCCGTGTTGTATACAGCAGGCCGCAAAAAGCAGGCAGGATAATATTTGGTGAGCTCATCGAGTATGGAAAAGTGTGGCGGCTGGGCGCTAACGAAGCAACCGAAATTGAATTTTTCAAAGATGTAAAGATCAGCAACAGTAAGATCAAAAAAGGACGCTATACCCTTTACTGCATTCCCTATGCCGATAAATGGACCCTCATTATTAATAAAGAAACCGATACCTGGGGCTCTTTTAAATACGATGTGAAAAAAGACCTGCTCCGGGTAACTATCCCGGTTCAAAAGCAGGCAGAACCAACAGAAGAATTTGTAATGGCCTTTGAAAAAACATCCAATGGTGCTGCCCTTGTAATTGCCTGGGATGATGTAAAACTGGCATTGCCTATATCATTTTAACCTGTTCAAAAATGCATACAAGAAAAAAGATATTATTAACGGGATGTTCGTTTACTATGTTACTCTTTGCTTCATGTAACCAACAAGCCAAAAAAGATTCCGAAGAGAACATCGTTAAACAGATACCCGCTGTTATGAAAGACAGCAACCTGCTGTCGATCGACAGGTCGCCCATGGATATGATCTATTTCCCTGTTGATTATCCGAAAGAAAAGATGGCAAACCCCCGCTTGCAGGATCCGCTGGCAAGGGTCATTTACAGCCGGCCGCAAAAAAACGGAAGGTTGATCTTTGCCGACACGTCTGTAACAAAAAATGTTATTCAGCACTATGGGCAGGAGTGGCGATTGGGCGCCAATGAAGCAACCGAAATTGAGTTTTTCAAAACGGCAACCATTAATGGAAAAAGAATTGCCCCGGGACGCTATATCATTTATTGCATCCCTTCACCCGGTAAATGGAAGATCATTTTCAACAGCAACCTGTTCAGCTGGGGGTTGCATATGGATAAAACCAAAGACATTACCGAAGCCGATATCCCGGTAACCAGCAATGAACGCCCGGTGGAATATTTTACCATGGCATTTCAGAATACGGCCAACGGCTGCAGCCTGGTAATGGAATGGGGCGATGTTAAGGCCATTATGCCCATCAGTTTTAACTAAGGCCCACTCATTTTTTTTATTGATATTTACATAATGTGCGGAATTGCAGGCATATTACTAAATACCCCCAACCCCGTTGCACCTGTGTATTTAAAAAAAATGACAGATGCACTAACGCATCGTGGGCCGGATGGGGAAGGAAACTGGAGTAACCGGAAAAATACCGTTCACCTGGGGCACCGCAGGCTTTCCATCATTGACCTTAGCAATAACGCCGCCCAGCCCATGCCCTATGCCGGCCGGTACCAGATCGTTCACAACGGCGAGATCTATAATTACACTGAAATAAAAAACTTCTTACAAAATAAAGGCTACAGCTTTGTCTCCAGGTCTGATACAGAAGTAATCGTAGCTGCTTATGATTACTGGAAAGAAAGATGCCTGCAGCAGTTCGACGGCATGTTTGCTTTTGCCATCTGGGATGAAAAAGAAGAACAGCTTTTTGCTGCAAGAGACCGCTTTGGGGAAAAGCCCTTTTATTATTATGAAGATGAGGAGAATTTTGTTTTTGCCAGCGAGATGAAGGCTTTGTGGAAGATCGGTATTGAAAGAACGGTTGATAATAAAATGCTTCTCAATTATCTTTCCCTTGGACACGTTCAGAACTGCGTGGATAAGGAGCAAACATTTTTCGAATCGGTGTATTCCCTACCGCCTGCTCACTACCTGCAATTTTCGCCGGCAACACAACCATCCAGGATAAAGCGCTACTGGCAGATCAATAAAGAAATTAAAATTGATATTTCAGCAGCAGATGCCGTAGAAAAATTTACCGAGTTGTTCAATAGCTCTGTAAAACGACGCCTGCGAAGCGATGTGCCTGTTGGAACAAGTTTAAGCGGCGGATTAGACAGCTCAACCATTGCTGCCTGCATATCGGGTGCAGGAAAAAGATCTTCATCAGAAGATACTTCAACCGTTTTTGGAAATCAATCCGGCCGGCTCCAAACCTTCTCTGCCTTGTTTCCGGGTTTTGAAAACGACGAGTCCGTTTATATCAAACAGGTAACCGAAAGCCTGGCAATAAAGAATTACCCGGTATATCCCACGGCAGATGGACTCATTAATGAATTTGAAAAACTCTGCTATCACCAGGAAGAACCCTTTCAGTCTTCCGGCATTTACGCACAATACAAGGTTTTTGAGCAGGCCCGCCGGCAACAGGTTACCGTTTTACTCGACGGGCAGGGCGCCGATGAGACCCTTGCCGGCTATCCAAAATTCATCCACTGGTACCTGCAGGAAGTACTGAGCAGGCATAAACTGGGATCGGCGCAGGTGGAGCGAAAAGCGTTTCAGAAAAACGAACAGCATTTTTTGTGGGATACCAAAAATATCATTGCCGCATTCCTTCCTTCACATGCCGCCATACAACTTGAAAGAAAAGAATACCTCAAAACGATCCGGCACCCCGACCTTAGCCCTGCTTTTTTAAAATCGGTGGCGGGCAGGGAATGGGAAGGAATTCATAAACCCATTGTTACAAAACTGAACGATATCCTGTATTTCCATATTGCCGAAATGGGACTGGAGGAGTTGCTTCGCTTTGCCGACCGAAACAGCATGGCACATGGTTGTGAAGTACGGTTACCTTTTTTAAATCACGAACTGGTTGAATTTGTTTTCTCCCTTCCCTCTCAATTAAAAATGCATGAGGGCTGGACAAAATTCCTGCTGCGGAAAGCGATGGACAAAAAATTACCTGATGAAATTGTATGGCGGAAAGAAAAAGTAGGTTTTGAAACGCCGCAGAAAAACTGGATGCAGGATCCGGCCCTGCAGGAATATATTCACGAATCGAAACGAAAACTGATCAATGCCGGCATTCTGAATAAGGCCGTACTTGATAAACCTGCAGAGCCCAAAGCGGTACACGACGATAAAAACTACGACTGGAGATATTTGTGTGCCGCACAACTTCTTTAACTTGTTATTCGCTGTTAATTCCACAACTTTGCACGCATTAACGATCACTTCTAAATAATCATATAATATGAAGCTTGCTACAAAATTCATTCACGCCGGGGCAGAACCGGACCCAAGTACCGGGGCCATCATGACCCCTATTTACCAAACCAGCACCTATGTACAATCGGCGCCCGGAAAACATAAAGGGTACGAATATGCCCGCTCTCAAAACCCTACCCGTAAAGCGCTGGAAGATGCCTATGCAAGTATTGAGAACGCAAATTTCGCCCTGGCATTTGGCAGTGGTGTGGCTGCAACCGATAGCGTGATAAAATTATTGAACCCCGGGGATGAAGTGATTGCCGCCAACGATATGTACGGCGGCAGCTATCGTTTGTTCACCAAAGTATGGGAACGTTACGGTATTAAATTTAAATACATAGATACCACGGATACCGCAAATATAAAAGCTGCCGTATCGGCAAATACCAAACTCATTTGGGTGGAAACCCCTACCAACCCGCTGATGAACATCAGCGATATCGGTGCCATTGCCGCCATTGCCAGGTCGGCCAATGCGCTTTTATGTGTAGACAATACATTCGCATCGCCCTACCTGCAAAACCCGCTGGACCTTGGTGCAGATATTGTAATGCATTCCGCTACCAAATATTTAAGCGGCCACAGCGATGTGATACAAGGCGCCCTGATGATGAACGATGCCGGTCTGCGTGAAAAATTATACTTCATACAAAAAAGCTGCGGTGCCGTACCCGGGCCAATGGATTGCTTTTTAATACTGCGGGGAATAAAAACACTGCACGTAAGAATGAAACAACATTGCGAGAACGGGGAAAAGATAGCACACTGGCTCCGCAATCATCCCAAAGTAGCAGAGGTTTACTGGCCGGGTTTTGAAGACAGTCCAGGCCATGCGGTTGCAAAAAAACAAATGCGTGGTTTTGGCGGCATGATCAGTTTTGTATTAAAAGACGAAACCGTGGAGGCAGCCACAAAGGTTTTATCATCCACTCATTTGTTCTCATTGGCAGAAAGCCTGGGCGGTGTTGAATCACTCATCAATCACCCGGCAAGCATGACGCATGCAAGTATACCCAGGGAAGAAAGAATTAAAAACGGGTTGTCTGATTCATTGATAAGACTGAGTGTAGGCATAGAAGATGCAGACGACCTGGTAGAAGACCTTAAACAGGCAATTGGATAACCGATGAACTATCTGGTTGAAATCATTGGGTGGATCGGAGCTGTATTGATCACAGGCGCTTATTTTCTTAATATCAATGGCAAGCTAAGCAGTTCTTCGCCGGTATATATCATAAGCAACCTGCTTGGTGGTATTTTCTTTACCATCAATACTCTTGTTCACCATGCTTACCCGTCGATGATCGTAAATATAATCTGGGTATTCATTGCGGTGGCCGCCCTGATCAAAAAGAAAAAACAGGCAAACTGATGCTGTTGTGAAAAAAAATATCAAAATATTTTTAGACAGGAAGGTTGATCTCTACAATCAACCTTCTTTCATTAAAGACGATCCCATCTCTATCCCCAGGCGATTCAACAAAAAACAAGACATGGAGATCGCCGGGTTTTTCGCTGCCGTTTTTTCATGGGGCAACCGTACCACCATCATCAATAAATCAAATGAACTGATGCAGCTGATGGATAATGCGCCTCATCAGTTCTGCCTGCATCACTCGGGTAGTGATCTGAAGAAATTACTTTACTTCAAACACCGCACATTCAACGCCACCGACCTTTTGTATTTTGTTTCATTCTTTAATATGCATTATCAAAAACACAGTTCTCTTGAATCAGCCTTTACGCAATGGATGAATAAAAAAGATGAAACAATAGAAAATGCATTGAACGGTTTTTATCATTACTTCTTTTCGTTGCCCGATATTCCGCTACGGACCACGAAGCATGTTGCCAGCCCGGAAAAGAATTCGTCCTGCAAAAGGATTAATATGTTCCTGCGCTGGATGGTTCGCAACGATGAAAAGGGAGTTGATCTTGGCCTGTGGAAGAATATTTCTCCTTCGCAGTTAATTTGTCCGCTTGATGTACACGTAATAAGAACAGCCACCCAATTGAACATATTACAAAGAAAGGTCCCCGACTGGCAGGCGGCATTGGAACTAACTGCCTTTTTGCGTACATTAGATAGTAACGACCCGGTAAAATATGATTTCGCTTTGTTTGGAACCGGCGTTATGGAAAATAAGGTAACAGCCGGCCGTACTAAATAACCACATTCATGGAAAATGCCGAACTCATACGCCTGCTTAATAAAGAACTGGCCATCGGGCTGCCGGAGCAATCTTCTTATAACGAAGCGCATGCAGCTTTATCCGGCCGGGTCAACGATCTTATAAAAAGTGATTTTGAAAAACTGGTTTCCCTTCTTTACCGCATTGATGTAAGTGAGCAGAAATTAAAATCACTGCTTCAGCAGTTTCCCGGTGAAGATGCCGGCAACATCATTGCCTCCCTCATACTGGAACGGCAGGAGCAGAAATTAAAAACCCGTAAGCAGTTCAGCCAACGGGATAACGAGATTGATGAAGAAGAGAAATGGTGAACTATTGTTCCTGCAACCGCCGCCTGGGTGTATTATTACCAAACATAAGTTCCTGTACTTTTTCCTTGTCTTCCTTTTCTTTCTTAAGGTCGAACATGGTGCCAAACACATGATCCCATAATGTGGAGCTTACGCCAAATCCAAGGTGGTCGTTCTTATAATGATGCAGGTGATGATTACGCCACAATGGTTTCATCCATTTAAATGGGGGGTTCCAGGCATGAATGGCGTAATGCATGCTGCCGTAGGTAAGATAACCAAGTAAGAAACCCGGGAAAAAAGCAAAAGCGCTTCCGGGTGCACCAAACAGCCAGGAAACAGAATATGATATACTGAACAGCGTTGATGAAACTATTAAACTGGGTACCGGGGGCATAAACAGCCGTTCCCTGTCACGTGGATATTCGTGATGGTTGCCATGAATAACATAAACGATCCGCATGGCCCTTTCGCTTTCGGCCACATAATGAAAAACATAGCGATGAATAAAATACTCAAACAACGACCAGGCGATCATGCCTCCCAAAAAAAGCAATACCATTCCCCAAACCCCGATTGAAAGGCGGGTATAGCTGTAATAAAGCATAAAACCAATGATGGGAACATACAAACCCCAGATCACCAGGGGATGTGTTTTAGTAAGATACTCCAGGTACTGGTTCTTAAATATCCGGGCCTGGCCTTTATTATGAATTTTTTCAAACTTCATAGTAAAAAGTATACAACAAAAGTAGATAAACTATATCAAAACCTAAAGCCGCCTGCTCAGTATTTAATAGTTAAATTTGCCCCACAATTTTAACAGGAATGAAACTAGTTACTTATTTAAAAGACGGCCACGGACAATTGGGTATCGTGGTAGATGGCAGCATTTACCCAATGGATGCCCTTCATAATGATCTGCCCAATACCATGGCCATGTTCCTTAATTTCTGGGACGACCTGATGCCCCTGGCAAGGGCTGCAGAACAAAAAATAAAAGACGGGCTCACAAGGAATACCCTGGCGGAGGCCTACGAAACCGCCGAGATCATTGCACCGGTTCCTCATCCAACCAGTTGCCGCGACGGCTATGCCTTTCGGCAGCACGTGGCTGCAGCCAGGCGTAACCGGAAAGTAGACATGATCCCCGAGTTTGATCAATACCCCATATTTTATTTCACCAATCACAACAGCATACAGGGCCCCGGTGATATCATCTGTATGCCCGACCATTTTAAAAAATTAGACTTTGAACTGGAAGCCGCCATTGTTATATCCAGGCCCGGCCGGAATATCAAAGCGGCAGAGGCTGATGAATACATCGGCGGACTGATGATCATGAACGACATGAGCGCCCGTACATTACAGATGGAGGAAATGCTGCTAAACCTGGGCCCGGCAAAAGGAAAAGATTTTTGCACCGTTATCGGCCCCATACTGGTAACCCTGGATGAACTGGAGCACTATGAAATTCCCTGCAAGGAAAACCATACCGGCAGGTCCTGGAACCTGAACATGAAATGTTGGGTGAACGGCAAACAGGTAAGTGAAGGAAATGTAGGTGATATGGACTGGACCTTTGCCGAGATCATTGAACGATGCAGTTATGGGGTAGATCTTTTCCCCGGCGATGTGATCGGCAGCGGAACCGTGGGTACCGGTTGTTTTTTAGAATTGAACGGAACCGGCAAACTAAACGACCCCAATTATACCGAGCAATGGTTACAGGAAGGCGATGTGGTGGAAATGGAGATCGATGCATTGGGTAAATTAAGCAACACGATCGTTAAAGATGAGAGTGATTTTTCAATACTGGCCCTCAAGAAAATCTAACCGCAGAGAACAGGAGAAAGGGAGTTAACGCAGAGTTATGGAAAAAGAAAGATACAATGAAATAGGAGGTATTGTTCTTGATGCAAGTATAACAGTTCATCGGGAACTTGGACCGGGTTTGCTTGAATCGGCTTACGAAATCGCTTTGGCCAGAGAACTGGAATTAAGGGGATTGAAAATAAAAAGACAGGTAGTAGTTGAATTTATCTATAAAGAAATTGATTTGGGTAAGATCTATGTTATGGATATGTTGGTAGAGGATGAAATTATTCTGGAGATAAAGTCTGTAGACACATACCAGCCTATCTTTGATGCACAGTTAATTACCTATTTAAAACTAGCCAATAAGAAACTAGGGTATGTAATTAATTTTAATGTTCCGTTGTTAAAGGATGGGTTTAAGAGAATAGTTTATAGATTTTGATTCTCTGCGGAACCTCTGCCACTCCTTTTCTCTGCGGTTAAGAAAGAAAATATGTTAACGATAACTCTAAAAGACCTAAAACCAGCCGATGCTCAAAACTACCTGCAGCACGCCATTGCACCCAGGCCCATTTGTTTTGCTTCTACCATGGATAAGGCAGGAAATATAAACCTCAGCCCTTTTAGTTTTTTTAACCTGTTCTCTTCCAATCCGCCGGTTGTTGTTTTTTCGCCGGCAAGAAGAGTGAGAGACAATACCAGCAAACATACTTTACAGAATGTGCTGGAAGTGCCAGAAGTAGTGATCAATATTGTTGATTACGATATGGTACAACAAACATCCCTGGCCAGTTGCGAATACCCAAAAGGCACCAATGAATTTATCAAAGCCGGTTTTACTGAAGAGAAAGCAACCCTGGTGGGTCCGCCGATGGTAAAAGAAAGTAAAGTGAAATTAGAATGTAAAGTACTTGAAGTAAAACCATTGGGCACCGAAGGAGGCGCCGGCAACTTGGTGATATGCGAAGTACTTTGTATGCACATTGATGAAAGCATCCTTGATGAGACCGGCAAGATAGACCAGGCCAAACTGCATCATGTAGCCCGCCTGGGTGGCGATTGGTATTGTAAAGTAGATGAAAACAGTCTGTTTAAAGTAACCAAACCAAATACACAATTAGGCATTGGCATAGATAGTTTACCCGAAAGCATCCGCCGGAGCAATATTCTTTCTGCCAACAACCTGGGGCAACTGGCCAATGTAAATGAAATGCCCTTTGTTGATCCTGCCTATACAGACGACAAGCTGAAGAACATCATTCAATACTATTCCATCAATCCCGATGAGATGGACAAAGAACTGCATCGCTATGCCAAAGAATTATTAGATGCCGGTAAAGTAACCGAGGCCTGGCAGGTATTACTGGCCGATTATTGACCCCCATCCCTGCATATTTTTAATTGCAATTATTGCTATTCAGGTAACCCGGTTTGGTAAATATTGCCACAACCCGGTTGCCTGCCCTGCTATATGGCAGCATTTGAGTACTGCTCTCCCATTACCGGCAACGATCCGGCAAAACTGCCGGGCTCTGAAACCCGGCGGCAGAATACAATTATGAAACAGGAGCTTAGCGCCGTAGCTTGGTACCAAGATCAGGGTAACAAAACAACTGTTTACCTGATTTGATTTAAATCATTCACTAAAATTTATTTTATGAACAGCAGAAAAAGGCTCCTTCGTTTATTTTTCCTGGTTTTAGTTCATGGTATTTTTTTACCCGCTAAAGCCCAGCCAGTGATCGGTTATTCCAACAACATTTTTAATATAACAACCCCGGCTATCGATTCGCAGGTAATCAAGGGAAATCTGCCGTATACAAAAGTTTTTTTTGAAACAGGCTCGGGTGCATTTTACATACTTCAAACAAATACCTTTCACCAGGCTACGCTTAATCAAATATGGTATTATAAACAAAATGGCACAGCACAGACGGTAGCACAATTGGCCACTTACTACGATACAATACGCAGGCCGCCGTATGGCAGCAGTTCAATTATTAACACCGTAAATACGCCGGGGCAAAACACGGTGCAGAATATTTTAAGGTCGGGCTATATAAAACTGACCAACGCAGTAAATAACACGATCTTGGCATCGGACACGATGACTGTTGCACTTACCTATAAAAACACCCCTCAACTGCCTGGTGACGATGTGGGTGGCTACAACAGTTCGGTTGTTGCTTTTTTTTATAATGATACAAACAATCCCGGCCTGTTTAACACAGTACCGCCCGGCAATACCCCTCCTTATAATTTTAATGGAACAAATGTTTTACCTATAAGGTTGGGGCCCGGGCAGGTGATCAAACCGCTAAGCTATTTCCCGCCTAAGATCCGGGATTCGTTGCAGGCACAACGCACCGCATCAGGATATTCAGGCGCCATTTATATTTTGGTTCCGTATGATCCCGCTAATCCCGAAAAACATATTTTTCTTTCCCTCACCACTTCTACATTAACCGGTGTTGCTACAGAAACTCCCGGCTTATATAAAGCAGTTTTAATAGACTACAATATTTCCGGTGCTCCAAGTATTGTAAAAAAGTATGAAGAAACAATGGTTACTAACCTGGCAAGCCATGACCCAAATTTTATTGTCACTGTTCCAAGGTGCCTAGGTAATTTTGTATCGCCTGTTAATAAAAAGATCAGTTATAAGGTCCAGTTTTTAAACGACGGTAAGGCAACTGCAGAGTCCATAAAAGTGGTTGTTTCAATTCCCCTGGGAATGCAATTCCCCACAACTGAAACAAATATATCTCCCCTATGCATAGTAGGACCCGATACGGTGAGTGTTTACAGATGGGATGCTCAAGTAGTGTTTCCAGAGAAAAAACCCCGGTATGTAAGGTACTGGCTTAACCCTGATACACGGGAGATTACTTTTAAGATCTACAACAGCCGCCTTTTACACAGGCCAGGCATATTCGGCCTGAATAATAATGTTGGATCAATTGAATTCAGTGTTAAAACAAATGCCAATGCTGCCTATGTACGGGAATGCATGTATTCAAAAGCATTGATCTATTTTGATGATAACAAAGCCGTAAAGTGTGGCTTTACCACCACCATAGAATGCAAACCCGGATATAAATGCCCGCCGGTGTTTGAGGACCCCAATAAAGGAAAGTGATTATTGCCATTGCATTCATAAAGCCTTATTTTAGTATTAAAATAAGGCTTTATGTTTTTTTATAAACAGGCTGCTGCATTTTTCTCTTTCTTTTCAATCGTGGTCTGTTCATGCAAGCAGGGATATAAAGCAAAAGAAGCAGATAAACCGATCGCCGACACCTTCATTTTCACGCAACAGGTTAAAGCATATGATTCCTTTTACACTCTTTATGCCGGTTCCGGCGATATTAAATTTTTAAAAACTGGCGGCACATTTGCCGATTCGGCGTTGGATCTTCCATTTAATGCGCTGGATTCTTCATTGCAGAAAAAATACATGTTGGTTCTTTTTAACCGTGCGGCTGACCTGTACGATCTTCATGATTTCATAAAGAGTTCGGAGCTGTTTGAAAATTATCTTACTTTATACCGGCATAATAAATCTTCACAACCGGGTTATCTGGCTTTTACTCAAATGTACCTGGGGAATATTTACAGCCGCTACGGAGAGTATAAAAAAGCATTATTGTTGCTTCAGCAAAGCCTTGAGTTTTACAGTAGCGAAAAGAGTAAGGAAGAATTTTCTTCCTGTATGCTTAATTTATCCATCGCCTTAAAAGAACTGTACCGGTTTAATGATGCAGCAGACAGTCTGAAGAAAATACTTTTACTTAATAACATTGGTGCAAAAAGGAAAGCAAAAGCCTGCACAGAACTTGCAGATATTTACCTACGCCAATCCAATATAACAGAAGCGGGTCTGCAAATTCTGAAAGCCCGGCTGTTCCTTGATTCCATGCCACAGGCTCTTGACCGTACTGAAACATTTACAAAATTACTTGACATTGAAGGCGATTGGCAAATGGCAGGCAATAATCCCATGCAGGCGCTAAGATCATACAAACAATCTCTTGATTCTGCTAAAATTTCCTCCGCTCAAAACCTCCGCAACCGGGAGGTAGGCAAAACCTATATCGCCATGGGCCGGGCGCTTGTTCAACTCCGGTCCTACGATTCTGCCCTGTGGTTTTATAACCGGGCATTGTATACCGTGGTGAATATTGATACGCTGGATAAATTTTCGCTTCCGCAACAAAAAGACCTGTATGCCGAAAATACCATTGCCGAAGCATTATATGCAAGGGCAGATTGTATCGCCGCCATGGGAACAGAAAATATTCCGGCACTGCAAAATGCCGTGAGTTGCTATAAACTGGCTTTTGAAACCGAACGAAAACTGCTGGATGCGTTCTCATACGATGAATCACGCCAGCAGATGCTGGAAGCAACCAGGAAGCAAAGCGAAAAAGCCATTAATACCTGTTACCGGCTCTGGCAAAAAACAAAGAACAGTAAATGGGCAGCCGAAGCATTCTTATTTGCCGAACATAACAAGTCTTTTATACTGACTGAATCGGTTCGCCGCAACACGGCAGCGTCTCTTTATTTACAAAACGATTCGTTGTATAAAAAACTGCAGTCGCTGAAAAGTCAGCTATCCATGATCGAAACAGAATTGGGTAAACAGCATGCTTCCGGCAAACCCGATACGATCTTAACCCGTTCACTATCTGAAGCCAGGAAAAAAAATGAAGTGGCTTTACTGGAAGCAGAGAATAGTTTACGCATTCAAAACCCGGCATACAGTAACTGGCTCTCCGGTAATTCTTCATTAACGGCAGAAGAACTTATCGGCAAAACAACAGCCTCTGCAAATGCCTTCATAGAGTATTTCACAGGCGACTCGGCAGTATTTGCTTTTAGCGGAGAAAAAAACAAAGCACTTGCTTTTTATAAATTACCCGCAGGTATAAAAAATAACGCCGATAGCTTACTGCTCTATTTCAGCAACCGGAATACGATACTCAATGACCCGGCTGGTTATGCAACCATTGCAAACAGTTTATACAAGCTGGTGCTGGCACCGTATATCTCAGCAGGCAATTCCACTTTACTCATCATCCCGGATGGATTTATTTCACTAATTCCTTTTGACGCTTTATTGACCGACTCTGCGTCTTCGCCCAATATTTCCGCCTTCCCTTTCCTTATAAAACAACAGCAAACGGGTTATGCGTTCTCCTGCAGAACGTTGATAGAACAATCAAACTCCGTTAATACAGTTAATAAAAACAATATCGCTGTTTTTGCTCCCGTGTTTGCCAACAGGGAACGGGGATTGTCGCCTCTTTCAAACAGCCTGGGCGAACTGGATGCTATAAAACAACTTTACCCAAAAGGAAAATTCTTTAGTGCGGCAGATGCAACGATGAAACAGTTTGAAAACAATTGCAGCAATACAGCTATCATTCATTTGGCCACACATGCAGGCGCAGGAAACAATATTGCCCTGCCTGGCATTGAGTTTTACGACTCCACCCTATACCTCAACCGCATTTATACCATGCCACTGAAAGCAGATCTTGTTGTATTAAGTGGTTGCGAAACCGGTGCCGGTTCCATCAACAGAACCGAAGGCCTGATGAGCCTTGCCCGTGGCTTCAGTTATGCCGGAACAAAAAATGTTATTGGTAGTTTGTGGCCAACCGACGACCGGGTATCGGCAACGATCTTCAAAAATTTTTATACCGCCCTCAACAGCAATGATTTTTCAACCGCCTTGTATAAAGCAAAGCTGGCAGTCATCAATAATTCTTCCACCGCTTCGGCATCGCCTTATTTCTGGAGTGGTTATATCTATATTGGTTCGCCGGAAGCAACTAGTAAGAGCCGTTCATTTGGCTGGGTAAAATATGTGTTAATAGTAAGTGGCCTGCTGGCCATTGCAACCTTCTTTGTTTCGAGAAGAAAAAGAAAAAATTAATCAGGTAGTTTTTCCAGCAATGCTTTTGCTTTTGTAAAATAAGGAGAACTGGCCGCTATATTCTTTAAGCGTTCTTTACATGTTACCATGTCTTTTTGTTTCAATGCCGTTAATACCAGGTACCATCTGGCCGGTCCTGTATATGCTGTTTGTCCGGCCGCTGTGGCAGAAAATATTTTTTCGGCATCCAGGTAGGCACCTGTTTCCAGGTAGCATATTCCTATAGAGAATTTCACCTGTATATCATCGGGATGCTGTTGCAGGTATTGTTGCAGTAAAGGCAGTGCTTCTATAAATTCTTTGTTATTAAACTTGCCGGCAGCTTCCGTGGCAAGAGGATCTGCTGTATTTCCTCTTTGTTCAATATTCAACAGATCATGCTTTGCATATTCGGCATACAGTTTTTCAGCAGATGGCTTTGCCGGGAAAAGAAAATAGAACCCGATACTTATAAGCAGAATCAGCAAAGCAGCCACGGCCAGCCATTTTTTGAACAAACCTTTCTTTACCACCCCGCCGCCGGCAAAATATTTTTTATTCATTTGCTGCAGCGTATCTCTCAGTTCATTTTCGTTAGGCGTACCGCTCATTGTTTTATTGATGCTGTTATATAATTCAAGGTCTTTGCGCAAGGCTGCATTTGCCGAGAGTTCGGATTCAAATTCCGTTCGCTCCCCGGCATTCATTTCTCCATCCAGGTATCGTTCTGCTTTATCTATCCACCCAGGTTCCATAAAATATCACCATTTTAAAGCGTTAAAGCCCGGCGCTTCTTTTACCAGGCTTATCAGTTTGCTCATACATTCTGTCTTCTTTTTTCTTACATAGGCATAGGTAAAGTTCAGCATGGCGGCTACTTCCTGCAGGGGTTTGCCACTCCACGAAAGCGTAAGCAGGTTGCGGCAGCCTTCGCCAAGTTCTGCCAGTTTTTCCTCTACCAGGTTCTTTCTTTTTTCATGCACATGTAATGCTTCATAATTCTCCAGTACTTCGGCATCATTATCAAATCCTTCGTCGCCGGCAATTGTTACGGGCCGTCCCTTTCTTTTATGCAATTCATTTATCCATCGGTTTCGGCAAACCAGCTGAAGAAAGGCATCAAAGGGGCAGGTAAGTACAAACTGCTGCTGAACGGCTTTCCGGTGCAGCTCTATCAACACTTCCTGGAAAAGATCGGCGGCATCTGTTTCGGTACCGCTGTTCTTTAATACCAGCTGTTTAATACGCCCGGCATAGCGGCTGTATATCTCCTCTATCAGCAACGAATCGTTTTGCTTCAGCGCCTCTATGTATTTATGGTCGGGATGTGGGGACATAAACTACAAGAAAGTTAATGCTTTTTTAAAAACAGGGGTAACAAAAGGTAAAATGACGGATATAGGTATAAACGGGCTGATGCCCCATTCAATAACGCAAAACTATTACAATGAAAAAGTTATTACCTGTTGTACTGATCATTATATCAGCGAATGCCTATGCACAAAAGATCCGCCTTGGTTTTACTTCTGGTGTTTCTATTGCCAACTACAAAGCAAAAATGGGTGGCGAAAGCCAATCCGGGCAGGCAAAAGCCGGGTTTACTGCCGGATTCCTGCTCGACCTGGCGATAGGAAAGCATCTTAGCTTTCAGCCCGCCATAAATTTTGTTCAGAAAGGAACGAAAGATGAACAAACCATTTTTAATACTACGGAGACTGTAAAGCTTACCACAAATTATATTGAACTGCCGCTGAACCTTCTTTACAACAGCCGGGGAAAGATCGGCAACTTCTTTATAGGCGCCGGGCCTTCTATTGCTGTTGCCATCAGCGGCAAATACAAATACAGCAACGGGGTAACCAGCACAAATGAAAATATAAAGTTCGGCAGTGGTGATGACGATATGATGAAGCAGGTAGACGTAGGTGCGAATCTGGTTACCGGCTTTGCTTTAAACAACGGGCTCATGTTCTCTGTTAATTTCAATGCCGGGCTGAATAACCTGGCAGCCCAAAGCTCAGACGATGTTTCGTTAAGAAGCAATTATGTTGGAATTAAACTGGGGTATATGCTGAATACTAAAAGAAAATAAACGGCGGATAATCCGTCATCCTGTTAACCGGGCCTGGAAGTATCGTTATTTCAATCGGTATTTCCAGCCCGGTATATTTAATAAGAGAATTAAAATTACAAGATGCCGCCAAACACTTTCTTCAACAGGTCGGTGGTTCGGGCCGCAAAATTTGAGCGGATATTCTTTTCTTCTTTTGCCACCAGGTCAAACAGTGCATTGGTTGCCTTCATCGTTACATAGCTGGTAAGGTCGGGGTTTATTTTTTTCACCAGCGGAATACTGTTGTATTTATTCACCATATCGCCATAATATTTTGTGGCATTCACTTTATCCAGTGAAGATTTAATAACCGGCGTAAACGCCGCAACCAACTGTTCCGTTGTTTTCTCCCTGAAAAAATGAGTGGCACTGGTATCGCCGTTCTTTACCAGGCCAATGGCATCCCCGATACTCATATTCTTTATAGCGTTCACAAAAATGGGTTTGGCATAACCGGCTGCGTCTTCTGCTCCCCGGTTTATCTGTAAAATGGCTTTATCAACCATACTTCCCAGGCCCAGGTCTCTTAATGTATTCTCAACCTTCCGGGCATCTTCGGGGATCAGTATCTTATAAAAAGCATCTTTAAAAAATCCGTCCTCTTTATTCAGTTTTAATACTGCGCCCGCAAGGCCCTGGCTCAATGCCTCTTTAATTCCATCGGCCGCTTCCGATTCGGTAACAGTCCCGGTAGACTGGGGCAGTTGCTTTATAACATCACATCCATAAAAAAGCGAAGAGAGCAGTATCACTGTAGCGATTCGTTTCATTTTTTTGATTTTTCTAAAGGTAAACAAGTTTCCTGCCAAAGTATAAACCTGTACATTCCTTCATCCATGGCCGATTGGGCCGTATCAAGTATCTTTGCGCCCATCGAGTAATAAGACTATGAGCACACAACATTTATCAGGGCAGGAGATCATCCGCAGGGAAAAATTAGCAGAATTGAACAAACTGGGCATTGATGCCTACCCGGCAGCTTTGTATCCGGTTAATATCACATCGGTTGATATAAAAGAAAACTATAAAGGCGAAGAGAATAAAGCCGACTTTGCTGATGTATGCATTGCCGGAAGGATCATGAGTGTTCGTGACATGGGTAAGGCAAACTTTGCTGTGATACAGGACAGTGTTGGTAAAATCCAGGTCTATATCAAGCAGGATGATATTTGCCCCGGCGATGATAAAACCCTGTTTCAAACCGTTTGGAAAAAATTGCTTGACATTGGCGATATCATCGGCATTAAAGGATATGTGTTCACCACCAAAACAGGCGAAACGTCAATTCATGTAAAAGAGTTCACCCTTCTTACCAAGGCATTACATCCGTTGCCAATTGTAAAAGAAAAAGACGGAGAAGCATTTGATGAAGTAACCGACCCTGAATTCCGTTACCGCCAGCGTTATGCCGACCTGATCGTTAACCCCGGCGTGAAAGAAACATTCATCAGGCGCACCAAAATGGTGAATGCCATTCGTGATTTTTTAAATGAACGTGGCGCCCTGGAAGTAGATACACCTGTGTTGCAAAGTATACCAGGTGGCGCTGCTGCCAGGCCATTCATTACCCATCACAATGCATTGGACGTACCGATGTACATGCGTATAGCCAATGAACTTTACTTAAAGAGACTGATCGTTGGCGGTTTCGACTGGGTATATGAGTTCAGCCGGAATTTCCGTAATGAAGGTATGGACCGTACGCACAATCCCGAATTCACTGTGCTGGAATTTTATGTGGCGTATAAAGACTATGAGTGGATGATGGAAACAACCGAACAGCTTTTAGAAAGAGCCGCCATAGCAACCAATGGCAGCACAAAAGTTTCTGTAAGCGGTAAAGAGATCAATTTTAAAGCGCCGTACAAAAGAATAACCATGTACAATGCCATTAAAGAACATACCGGTTTTGATATCAGTGCCATGGATGAAGCAGGTATTCGTGATGTGTGCAGGCAGTTGCATATTCATACTACTGAGAAGATGGGCAAGGGTAAACTGATCGACGAGATCTTTGGCGCCAAATGCGAAGGCAACTATATACAACCTACATTCATTACCGACTACCCGGTAGAAATGAGCCCGCTTACCAAAAAGCACCGCAGCAAACCGGGACTGGTAGAACGTTTTGAACTGATGTGCAACGGCAAGGAGATTGCCAATGCCTACAGTGAACTGAACGACCCCATTGAACAGCGTGAACGTTTTGAAGAACAAACCAGGCTGATGGAACGTGGCGACGACGAAGCCATGTTCATTGATTATGATTTTTTACGGGCGCTTGAATATGGTATGCCGCCAACCAGTGGTATTGGTTTTGGAATTGACAGGATCGCCATGCTACTGACTGATCAGCACTCCATACAGGATGTGTTATTTTTCCCCATGATGCGGCCGGAGAACAGGGAAGGGTAATATCATACCATTTAATATACCGGGCGGCTGTAAAAATACAGCCGCCTTTTTTATCCGGCCCACTCATCAATTTCTGTGTCTGTTTTCTTCCAAAAAAACTATCTTGTCCGCTCAATAACCAAAAAACAAAACATGATAAAGTTTGTAAAGCATACCGCATTGGCGGTACTGGTATTTTCCGGTTCAGCCATACAGGCACAAAAGAAAGAGCTGGGTACTGACCAGTATTTTAAAGGAAATTTCAAGGGCATTACACAACCCCTTCCTTCTGTAACAAAATGGATGGATGACAGTCATCTTATTTTACGAAGAGATGGAAAGAACTATGTGATCGATTGCAAAACAGGTGAAGAAAGGGAAGCTACCGAGGCAGATACAAAAACAGAAGCAAAGCCGGATAAAACAACCGCCTATCTTAAAGCAGGCGATGTGTATGCAAAAGTGGCCGGCAGTGAAATTCAATTAACGAACGACAAGGGCAAGAAAGCAAATCCAACGGTTAGCCCCGATGGTAATTATGTTGCCTTTACTAAAGACAATGATCTTTATACCATCAACATCGGCACAAAAAAAGAGAACAGGTTAACTACCGATGGAAGCGAAACCATACTGAATGGTTATGCCAGCTGGGTGTATACCGAAGAGATTCTGGGCCGTCGTTCTCAATACCGTTCTTTCTGGTGGAGCCCCGATAGTAAGAACATTGCTTTTTTCAGAACAGATGATTCACCTGTTCCGGTATTCACCATTACCGATGCAACGGGTTTGCACGGTGTTGTTGAGAAAGAAAGATATCCTAAAGTGGGTGATCCGAACCCGGAAGTAAAAGTGGGTATCGTAAAACCCGAAGGTGGCAGTATTGTATGGGCCGATTTCAATCCGAAAGACGATCAATACTTTGGTGGTCCTTACTGGATGCCCGATGGAAGTTCTGTATTAGTACAATGGATGAACCGCTTGCAGGATAACCTCATCATTTATGAAGTAAGCCCCACCACCGGCGCTAAAAGAGAATTTTATAACGAAAAACAAAAAACTTGGGTTGACCTGGATGATGAAGGCGAACGCATTCATTTCATGGAAAACAAAACCGGCTTTATTCTTTTCAATGATGCCAGTGGCTGGAAGCACATGTATTTCTATGACATGAAGGGCAAACTGGTGAACGCCATCACTGCCGGCAAATTCACGGTTACTGATCTTACGTATGTAGATGAAAAGAAAGGCATTGTTTATTTTACCGCAAGAAGTTTAGAGAACACTGCAAGAAATGATTTTTACCGGGTGAACATCAATGGTAAGAATATGGAGCGCCTTACGTTGGGCGAATACAATAACAATATCAACCTTTCGCCTGATGGCTCTTATTTTGTTACTACGTATTCCAATGCAACCACACCGGCTAAAATGACGCTGATAAGCAACAAAAGAAAGATCGTGAAAGAACTGGGCGACAGCAAAGGGCCTGAGTTTGATAATTACAACTTAGCCAAAACAGAGATCATCCGGGTAAAAAGTGATGATGGTTTATACGACCTGCCCATGAAAGTTACCTGGCCGGTGAATATGGATAAGAATAAAAAATATCCCGTATTGATCAATATTTATGGCGGCCCCAATGCCGGAACCGTTATGGACACCTGGGGCCTGGGCGGTAACCAGCAGTGGTATGCAAAAGAAGGCCTGATACAGGTATCAATGGATCACCGTGCCAGCGGCCATTTTGGAAAAGAGGGCGTGAACTATATGTATCATAACCTGGGCTATTGGGAAATAAAAGACTACAGTACCATGGTAAAATGGCTCATCGCAAACGGCAGCGCCGATGCATCAAAGATCTGCATCACCGGTTTCAGCTATGGCGGTTATATGAGTTGCTATGCATTAACCTATGGCAGCGATGTATTCACCCACGGCATGGCTGGTGGCAGTGTTACCGACTGGACTCTATATGATTCTCACTACACCGAACGTTTTATGGGAACACCGGCCAACAATGCAGATGGATATAAAAGCAGTTCGGTACTTACCTATGCAGATAAATACAAAGGGATGTTGCAGATAGTACACGGCGTGATCGATGATAATGTACACATGCAGAACAGCATCCAGTTCATCAGCAAACTGCAGGACCTTAAAAAGGATTTTGAATTCATGCCTTACAGCGGCGGAAGACACGGATGGGGCGGAAACAAAGGAATACATTTCCAGAATATGAAAACAAAATTCATTTATAAATACCTGCTCGAAAAAGAAGCGCCAAAGGAGATGATAAAATAGATCGTTCGCTATTTATAAAAGCCACAGAAGATTTTTTTCTGTGGCTTTTTGTTTGCGCCTGTTGCATAGCTGAAGATTAATGAGTATTTTTCACTCCACTAAACCCATTAAACATGACCAACCCAATTCCTACAAGACTGGCCGAGATCGGCTATGCATTTGTAATGGCAGCTTTTGGTGTTTTGCATTTTAAGAGTGCCAACCTCCCGGAAGTGCACAAAAGCCTTCCTTCTTATTTTCCGGGCGACCCTTCCATCTGGATATACATCAGCGGCGTGGGATTCCTGCTGGCAGCATTGGCCATTCTCATTAATAAGTTCAAACGCTTTGCCTGTTATGCGCTGGCTGCCATGTTATTTGTTTTTATCATTGTGGTTCACCTGGAGCCCGCCATTAAAGACCAGAATTATTATCAGCCATTAAAAGATCTTGGCCTGGCCATGGCGGCCATCATGATCGGCAATAACGCTTCTAAATAAACAGTATTAAAACAAAAACCCCGCTGCAGTTGCGGGGTTTTTTGTTTTATATAGCAAGAATTATCCTGCCTTCTTTCTGTTCATCTTAGTTCTGAATGTGAGGTAATCGAGGAAATAGATAACCCGAACCGACAGGCTGTTGAACTGGGGTTCATTGATCGTCTTTGTCAGGTTTTTGGAATAGTTGCTCTCAAACTCCTGGTTAAAGTTCTCACCAATATCTTTCCATACAATGCTGAAGAAGCTTCCCTGTGCAAACTGCCAGGTATACACCATATCAACACTGAGGTAGTTATAGTTCTGTCTTGCATTTTGTGTAAACGGAACCGAAGGCGCCTGCAGGTCTCCCGCCGTGTTTAACTCATAAAACTGCAAGGGGTTTACCTTTCTCCAGTAATGCCTTGTGCGCAAGGTCAATCCCATCTTGTTGGTAAAATTGTATTTGAAACTTAACAGGTTTTCTACAGTGCTCACATTTCTTCTAGAGAATATGATACTGGGCGCTCCCAATGCAGTGGTATCTCTTCCGGCAAAGCCAGACTGATCGTTGCTACTGCTTACCAGGGTAGAGCCATCGATAGAGAACTTGCTGCTGAACCGTATCTTTCCAAAAAGATTCAGGTCCAGGTTCTTCCTGGTAAATACACCACCCGTTCCTGCATATACACTTCCACCCCAGGAAAGTTTTTTTGCATAGTTGCTTTCCCACCACAGGTTCACGTTAATTCTTCCCTTGTTATTAAACACACGGCCATAAGTACGTGGCTCATAAAAATCATGGCTAGCCGGACCGCCATTTATGTTGGCGCCTATCCACCACAGCTTTTTTGTTTGTGCATTAAAGTTGAAATTGATACCGGCATTCTGGTACATCATTGATTTACGACGCAGGTTATCAATAGGCGACACCAGCCTGCTGTACCAGAAATTCATGTTAACCCGCAGTTGATTATACCATCCTTTTGGTTTGGTCCAGTTGTAGCCAAGCCAGGCGCCCTGGTCCATGGTATTGTTATTGGTAAAATATCCCAGGTCGCTTTTATCGTATTTATCGTTGAACAGGTCCTGCCATACATTAAAGTTGAAGCGGCCGCTTGTTTTACCAAAATAAACACTGTGGGCATAGCCGGTGGTATTTTTTCCATCACGGCCAAGTATGTTACTGAAGCTTACATTACCACCCACGTTCCAGGTATTCTTTTTATCATTCAGATCAAACAGTGCTGATGTGACATTAGCATCGTATGCTTCACCGCTGCGCCACACATTGGTGTTTACCAAAGAGATGCTGCTGTTGTGTTTAAGCGTTTGATCCAGCACAAAAACATTATAGTTGGTCAGGGGCATGGTCTCTTCCTTGCGGGTGGTTTCTGTTGTTTTATTTTTGAACCGGGCAAACTGTCTTTGTGTAACGGCATTCAACACACCGATGCCAAGTCCCTTTTGTGTACGGCCGCTTATTTTAGTGGCGTTAATGATCTTGGCCTGCCCGGGATCTTCTTCCACCGTTTCATTGGGTTGGGGCGATGCCCAGTTCTTATAGGTTGATTCAAGCCCGATACGCCTGCTGTAAAAAAGATTCCCTTTATTGAACAATTCAATTCCTTCCGTAAAGAACGCCCGGTTCTCATTGAACTTTACTTCAAAGGGGCTCAGGTTAAGCACCCGGTTATCGGATTGTACCTGTCCAAAATCCGGTATCAGGGTCATGTCTAAAGTAAATGCCTGGTTAAGGCCATACTTTACATCCATGCCCCCGTTAATGGTAGCGGTATTTTTCTTAACACCAGTTGCAGCTGTACCATCGTGATTGAGGTAAGAAGAAAAGTAAGGAGAGAATTGCAGTCGCATTGGCGGCCTGATATCTTCCAGCCCGTTAAAAAACCCTTCCTGCGTTAAAAATCCATTTACATTCGGATCGATGGATTGCCAGAATAACTGCTGCCCGCTCTTTTGCCTGCGGCGTACTATATTTAAACCCCAGTCCTGCACTTTTTTCTTTCCAAAGCGGATGGCAGAATAAGGAATGAACATTTCAAAACTCCATCCGTCGTTTTGAAGCTTGGAGGCGCTTTGCCAAACAGCATTCCAGCTAAAGTCTTCGCTGTTGCCATTCGTGTTGGGCGATACTTTGGCATCCATTTGTTCGCCCAGCGGCGTAACAAAATATTCAAAGCCGTTCAGCTTGTCTTTATAGGTGTCAAAGATCACCCCCACAAAATCATTGTTACCAAATCCATCCCTGCCTGTTAATTCAGCGGCGATGCTGTCTTTGTTCCTTTCATGTAAATAGCCGCCAACATAAATGCCTTCGTTGTTATACACAAAATAGATCTGTGTGGCATTGTCGGCATTCTCGGCCTTAAATGGCTCGGGCCGCAGCATAACGAATTTATCAGCCACGGGTGCGTCTTTCCAGGCTGCATCGTCTAAATTCCCATCTAATTTGATTGCTGAATGGATCCGTTTGGCGGACAGGTTTCTTTTTTCGATTTGTCCGTACCCGGTTGCAGATACGAGTACGCAAAAGCAGAATGCTTTCAGTTTAAAGGGAATCATGGCTATACTTTATTGGTTTGCGAATACATCACTCATGGCGAAGTGATGCGAATACGAATTTAAACGTACACACCGCAATAAATGTTACCACTCATCACACAAAAAACCTTTTAGGATTTAATTAACGAAAATCAAATGAAGAGGTCGTTGTATAAATTTCCTCCAGGTACTACGGAATATTTTTCCAGGTTGGTTATGCCTTCTGCGGCTAATACTTTTTCATCAATAAAACTATTACCGGTACAGGAGGTGGAGGTCTTTGATAATATGAAATAAGCAGCGTCGGCCATTATTTCCGGTGTACGGCTCATCTTCATCAGCATTTCGCCACCCAGTAAGTTATTTACGGCAGCGGTGGCAATGGTGGTACGTGGCCACAAACTGTTGGCTGCAATATTATATTTCTTCAGTTCTGCAGATAAGCCGAGAGCGATCATGGTCATATCATACTTGCTGATGGTATAGGCAAGATGTTTCTCAAACCATTTCAGATCCATATTTACCGGCGGAGATAAATTGAGGATATGGGCATTGGTCCCTTTTTTAAGATGGGGAATACAGGCACGGCTCATCATAAATGTACCCCGTACATTGATATCGTACATCAGGTCGAAACGTTTGGGCTCGGTTTGTTCGGTGGGAGTTAAGTTGATCGCTGATGCATTGTTCACCAGGATATCGATGCCTCCGAATTTTTCAACCGTTTTGTCAACCACATTCTGTACCTGTTCTTCAAACCGGATATCGCATTGCACAGCCAGGGCTTTGCCACCTGCCGCTTCCATCTCTGCTGCTGCAGAAAAAATGGTACCGCCCAGTTTGGGGTTCTCTTCCACACTTTTAGAGGCAATCACAATGTTAGCTCCTTCTTTTGCCAGGCGCAGACCGATTGCTTTACCAATGCCACGGGAGGCCCCGGTGATGATAACTGTTTTGTTTTGAAACGACATAGCGATTGCTTTTAAACAAGAGAGGATGAAGTAAGCTCATCCCCTCTTGTATGATTTTATCCCAATACAGCTTCGTGGGTAATATTGGTGTTCAATGATTTTGAAATGGGGCAGTTGGCTTTTGCATCAGCCACGGCTGCATCAAACTGTTCTTTGCTGATGCCGGGAACTTTTGCCGAAACGGTTAAATGCGATTCGGTGATAGCGCCATCGGCAAGCGTTATATCGCAACGGGTATTGATCTCATCCGGGGTAAAACCTGCAGCGCCCAGTATAAAACTCAGTTTCATACTGAAGCAGCCTGCGTGTGCAGCTGCCACCAGCTCTTCCGGGTTGGTACCCACGCCGTTCTCAAAACGGCTGCTGAAAGAGTATTGTGTTTTATTCAATGTGGTGCTTTGGGTGGTAAGGTGACCGCTACCTTCTTTTCCGGAGCCGTTCCAAACGGCAGTTGCGTTTCGTTTCATGTTGTTTATTTGCCCCAACCCCTAAAGGGACTCGCCCTTTGGATGCTTGGGGTCTTGTTTAGTAATTAATGATCAATTTTATTTTAAGACCTTCATGTATTGTTCTTCCTTAAATCCCACCAGCAAATCTTTTCCGCTTTCAATTACAGGGCGCTTAATAATGCTGTTATTCTCCTTCATGATCTTTATGGCTGCAGCCTGATCGTTTGCTTTTGCCTGTTCGCCTGCCGGCAACTCTTTCCATGTAGTACTTCTTTTATTGAAGATCGTTTCTAGCCCCACTTTACTGCACCATTCTTCCAGCTTTTGTTTGCTTATGCCCGATCGTTTGTAATCGTGAAAAGAAAAAGGGATCTTCTTTTTATTAAGCCAGTCCATTGCCTTTTTGGTGGTATCGCAATTAGGGATGCCGTAAAGAATTACTCCTGCCATATTAATGATCCGGTAATGTTGGTTTTGTTTTCATGATCGCTTCTATCTTATCCATCACATCGGGAGTAAGTTTTGCAACAGCATCCAGCGCTTTCAGGTTATCCAGCAGTTGTGTTCTTTTTGTGGCGCCCAAAATGGCTGTGCTTACGTTTGGATTTTTTATACACCAGGCAATACTCAATGCCGCTGTGCTTATGCCCAGTTTAGCAGCCAGATCACTTAGTTTTTTCACTTTCTTCACTTTCTCATCCATGATCCACCTTTCTTTCAGCCAGTCGAAGCCCTGCAGTGCAAAGCGGCTTCCCTTGGGTATCCCGTCGTTGTATTTTCCGCTTAAAAGGCCTGATGCAAGCGGGCTCCAGATGGTTGTTCCCATTCCAACGGTATTAAATATCTGCAGGAATTCATTTTCCATCTTATCTCTTTCAAACAGGTTGTACTGCGGCTGTTCCATTGTTGGACCGATGAGACGATACTGCTGTGCCACCTTATGCGCTTCCATGATCTCTACCCCGCTCCATTCGCTGGTGCCCCAGTATAATATCTTTCCCTGCTGAATGAGATGGTTCATGGCCCATACGGTTTCTTCAACCGGTGTATTTTTATCGGGCCGGTGGCAGAAGTACATATCCAGGTAATCGCTCTGTAATCTTTGCAGTGCCTCATCACATGCTTCCATTACGTGCTTGCGGCTAAGCCCGGTTTGGTTGGGTTTATTTTCTTTACCCCGCCAGCCCCAGAATACTTTGGAAGAAATGGTATACGAAGTACGGTCCCATTTTTTCTTTTTCAAAACACGGCCCATCATCTTTTCACTTTCGCCCAGTGCATATACTTCCGCATTGTCGAAAAAGTTGATGCCCTGGTCGTAGGCAAGGCCCATTAACTCATCGGCTACCTTATCATTGATCTGTTTACTGAAGCTTACCCAGCTTCCAAAAGATAAAACACTTACCTGTAGTCCGGATCTTCCGAGGCGACGATACTCCATAATAAACTGAATGATTTTTTTGGTGGTTGTAAAGATAACAAAACAACCAGGTATTTGTTGAGGTTAATCAACGGGGAATTGTGAAGAAGGTACTTTGATGAATCCCTTTGATTCTTTGATGACCCATTCTTTAAAATCCTGGCGGGCTTCCATGCCTACGCCGTCGATGATCTGCAACTTGCGGCGGATGCGTACGGGTTTATCGGTGTAGAATTCAAAGCCGGTACGGTTGCGGTCCCACCAAAGCTCATGACAGTAAAGCGTATCGCCCAGTACATTTATCACCACCACGCTGTCTTTTAAAAAAACCTTGCTCTCCTGGTCAAAATATTTTCCATACAGGGCATCCAGGCGGCTGTCGATCTTGCCGGAGTCATTATAAAAATCCACGTGCAGTTTTTTAGGAAACTCAACATAGGGTTTCATATTGTCCTGCACCCGTAACATTAAGGGAGATAAAAGTTTGGCTTTTGTTTTTCCGCCGAGGGTGTAGTTGATATCAACCTGCCTTACTTCTTCAACGCCCAGGTTCTTGCTGTTCATGTTCTTTAATTCCTTATCGGTGTTTTCGCAGGAAAATAATAACAGCACGAATGAAACGGCCGCTGCATTTGTCAACAAATGTTTTGAAAAGAATGATCTGCCCTTAAGAAAAGCCATGGAATGATATTGCAGTAATAAAGCCTAAAGTTAGCTTAATAATACTTACGCTTCTGGAACCAGCTTGCGTTCATCGAAATACCAATGCTTACCCGTACCACATTTTCACGAAGGTTTGTTTGCTTGTTACCCCGGTTGCCTATTTCAACTGCAGTGTTCAGCATTACAAATTCGCCGGTATAACTGATCTTTTTTAAAGAACTCAATGGCATTCCGGTTCCAATGGTAAAACCGTATTCGGGCCTGTTCTTATTTACATTGATATAATCTGAACCATAATAGAACCCTGCCCGGTACTTAACAAAGTTGAAATATTTTATCACCGGGTTGGTTCCTTTATTGGGATAAAACTGTGCGCCGGCACGAATGGTCCAGTTGTTTTTTACAGCTTCCTTTTGACCATAGTAACGATAGTTATCCCAGTTGCCGTATTCAAAGTCGGCGCCAAACGTCCAGGCCACACCGGAGTAATTCAATCCCACTCCAATCCGGGCAGGATACTTGATCGTGCCTTTTACGTCTTTATCTTCAAAAACACTGTCGATGCGGTAGTAAGCGCCATTGGGATCATAAAAAATTGTTTCCCGGATATTGTCGCTGCGGGCTTTTAAATTCTGCTGCATATTTCCATAAACTCCCAGGCGCAGGTTTCTTGTCACATTATCGTTCTTGTCTTTTTCCAACGGGATATCATATTGAATGCCGCCGTTTATAAAAAGTCCGCCAATGGTTGTTTTATTTTGCGAGTTAGACAGGTAATAATAAACACTGTCGTTGATAAACGTAAGCTTCGTGCTGTAATCCTTACTTCCAAACATATATCCTACATTAAAGCCAATGCTGAAGTTCTTAATCCGGATACCCGAACCGATGAAGGCCTGGTTGATCCCCCCGGTTCCTTCATACAATGTATTCAGGCTATCAATACCTGAAAGGCGTTCGTTCTTTTCAATCTTATAATTGATCTTGGAAACAGGCTTTAATCCAAAACTCATTCCCCAGCGCATTCCTTTTTTTGCCATTTTAGGCGTGGTAAGCGGGAAGCCTATCTGCAGGTAAGAAAAATACGTATTTACTGAAGTGAACTTGGCTGCCGGGTTACTGCTTTTCAATGTGCGGAAACCAACCTCAGCACCCAGGTCAAAAATGGTCAATCCCATTCCGGATAAAGAAGCCGGGTTGGTAAAATTGATGCTTCGTCCTTCATTGGTTGCTGCAGAAATTCCACCCATGCCCCTTGTAAAAATATTCTGGTTAGGAGTAAGGTCGCCCAAACCATAACGTGAGTAAGGAGAATTTTCCTGGGCTGTGGCTGTTGAATGGAAGCCGAAAGCGATAAGAAGTACGGATAAAACTTTAGCTATTGTTAGTTTCGCTGAGTGCATATAAGCCTTTGAATAAAAAATTATAGTCGGCAAATATCTTGTTTTTAAGCTGCCCGGCAAAATAGGCCGTATCGCCCCCGGTTAAAACAGCGTTAAAGTTGCCGTATTTAGCGGAATACGCATCAATAAAACCATCTATTTCAAAGGTTATCCCGGCTATTACCCCGCTTTGCATATTGGTTTTGGTATCGTAGCCTATCAAGGGAAAATTCCAGTCTTTTTGTACTAACGGAAGTTTTGCGGTATAATACTGCATGGCTTTGAACCGCATTTCCATCCCCGGCGAAATACTGCCCCCCATGAATTGCTGGTACTGGTTTATGAAGTTATAGGTGATGCAACTGCCCAGGGCGATCACCAGGTTGTTCTTTCCCGGGTAAAAACGGGCCGCTGCTGCACAAAGGGCCAACCGGTCTGATCCGATCGTTTCGGGTTTGGCAGACGGAATGGTAAAATTGATTTTAGTAAGATGAGAGACCTTGTGAAAAACGGTTCTTGCTTTCAGCAACTCTTCCATTTCAACGTTGTGGTTGATCACCGAAGAAAGAATTGCCTTTTGCGGAGCATGCTCATCCAGTATCTTCTCAATGGTTTCTGCGCTGTCGTTTTCCAGCACAAGATCGCCCATGAAGTTATCGTCTTCAAACATGGCTGCCTTAAGCCGGGTATTACCAAAATCGAAGCAAAGGGTCTTCATGAAGTTCTATTTATTAAAACAAGTTAACGGTAAATAGTCATTGGTCATTAAGTCATTCGACATTGTGGAAAACAGTATACACTTTCAATGACCAATGACTTAATGACCCAATGTCTAATGACTCAATGACGAACACTCCTCTATCCATTTAACCCCTTCAGGTTTTTAAAATGTCCGTTTAGTTTTACTTTTTCCTTCAGTGTTTCCATTTCGGCAAGCACCGGTATCACTTTTTTAAGATGTCGTTTTAAATACTCCTGGCGTTGCAGCTCCTGCATCAGTTCAAGCAGTTCGTATTCTTCCTGCAAAGAAAGTCCGGCATGATGCGCCACATCATAACTCCACAATTCGTTATCCGGCTTAGCAAATTTCTTTTCGATATCAAGCAGTTTGTGCAGTTCCTTGATGCCGCTCACAATGCCCTGCATCAATCCCCTGTTTCCTTTTTCATCATTATCCGGGTAGCTTACAATGGCGCCGCTGTATAGTTTATCGGGCAGGGTATTGATCATTTCCAGCATGCGGAACACCTGGAGGCCTTCTGTTTTAATATCCATCTTGCCATCTTCGTATTTCTTACTGATCTCGGTTACCTGCACCACGGTACCCATTTCGTTTATCTTATCATTGATCACCGAGGGTATGCCGAATGGCTTTTTTGCTTCAAAGCATTCGTGGATGAGTTGCCTGTACCGGGGTTCAAAAATATGCAGGTTCAGTTGTTCACCGGGAAAGACAACAATGCCGAGCGGGAATATGGGAATAAAATTGGTCACAGGTTATTGTTTTTAAAATCAGGATCGGGGCTCGTTATTCATTACTTTAAGGTAACGATATTTCATAAAAGTGTACATCGACGTTGTTTTTGCGATCAGGAATCCTTCCTTCCCGTCTAAAAAACCCAGCCGGAAAATATAATGTTGCAGAAAGGCGAACACCGGTGATAAATACAGTTTGAAAAAATTCGCTTTCTTACCCGATTCAAAATACTTCTGTGCATTCATGCGGGCATAGCCGGTCATTTTATCGGTATACTCCTTACGGCTTTGAACGGTGTAGTGAAGAATGTTCCCCTTCAGCATGGTCACTTTAACGTCTTCGGGAAAAATAAGGTTCTCGTGAACGGCGGCATTGTTCCAAGTTATTTTTTTCCGGTTAAATAGCCGGATATGTTTATCAAAGCCCCATTCGCCAAAGCGTATCCATTTGTTGCAGAAGAAATTCTTAAAGCGGATATTGAACACTTCGTTCTCATCCTGTAAAGAAAGCTGCTGTAAGGACCGTTTCAGTTCTTCATCAATTGCTTCATCAGCATCCAGGCTCAGTATCCAGTCGTTTTTGGCGGCGGCTATCCCCTTATTTTTATTAATGCCGTACCCCGTCCAGTTTGTTTCAATAACATGGGCGTTGAATTGCCGGCATATCTTCACGGTATCATCGGTACTTCCGCTGTCAACGATCACCATATCACTGATAGCCGGTTGCAGGCTCTGCAGGGTGTTACCAATGATATGGGCCTCATTCTTTGTAATGATGACAACCGAAATATTCATGCTGCAAAGAAACAATAAAATCAGCATAGCAAAGATTGGCCGGCCCGGCCATAAAACTTATTTAGTTTGGAATTTGAAATTAAACCTTGAAATTTGTTCAATGTGGAAGCAACAGTTAGATGAAATAAAGCAAGGCAATCCTAAAACGCTGGCCCGTTGCATCTCCTGTATTGAGAATGAAGTGCCCGGCTACGAAGACCTGCTGCTGGAGCTGCCCGCTTCTGCTACTCCTGTAATTGGTATTACCGGCCCGCCGGGCGCCGGTAAAAGCACGCTGGTTGATGCATTGATCGGTTCCCTGGTGAGCAAAGGAAGTTCGGTGGCCGTACTTTGCGTTGATCCTTCTTCTCCTTTTAACCTGGGCGCTCTTTTAGGCGACCGCATCCGCATGAGTGAATGGTACAACGATCCGAAAGTGTTCATTCGTTCATTAGCAACAAGGGGTTCGTTGGGCGGTTTACATCCAAAGATCATTGAGATAAGCGACCTGTTGAAAGCAGCCCCTTTTGATTATATCATAATAGAAACAGTTGGCGTGGGTCAGAGTGAAGTAGAGATCGCCGGGCTGGCAGATGCAACCGTAGTAGTAGTGGTGCCCGAAGCCGGTGATGAAGTGCAGACCATGAAGGCGGGCTTAATGGAAATAGCCGACATCTTTGTGGTAAATAAATCCGACCGGCCCGACGCCGACCTGTTTGTAAAAAACCTGCGCCTGATGCTGGCCCCTGCTTTTCATACACACGCTATGGAAGTGCCGGTGATAAAGACCATTGCCTCGCAAAAGAGCGGTATTGATGATCTGATAAAAAAGATCAACGAAATATTGCTTCATCAAAAAACAGATGAGAAAAAATACTGGCTGCTTGCGGAAAAAGCCTTCCACCTGCTGCAACAAAAAAGAATGGCCGGTATAGATAAGACTGCGTTAAAAGAGAGTATTAAAAAGGCCGGCTCCGGTTTTAATGTATACCGGTTTATAAAGAATTATTAGCCTCACTTGCTTCCTGCTCTTCAAATTTTTTATTGTTCTTCCACCAACGGTAGCCGATAAACCCTACAATGGCAAAGGGCATCATCATAAGGTATATGATGGCCGAATTCATTCCCTGGGCAGGTTTTTCACCCAATTGCAGGGATGTTTTGGTACAAACCGAACACTGGGCTGCCGAGTTTTGTACTGAAAAAAATCCCAGGAAGATAAATAATAATATACCAAAGAGATATTTCATTGCTGCCACAAAGGTACGGCAGCAAAAGCTATATGCACACATTGTTTAACAGAAAATAAAGGTCTGATTTGTACAAAAAAACTGCAGATGGTCTTATTTTGCAGGAAATACAGTTTACGTATGATAAAAAAAATTTTACTCTTTCTTTTTATTTTATTTACTGTTTCTCCCGCTTCTGCCCAGCTCTATAATGCCAAAGGTTTTTATATGTCAGGGATCGATCTCAAAAACAAGAACATGTTCCTGGAGGCAATGGCTGCATTTAAAAAAGCCATTATACTTGATAAAAAATTCGATTCTGCCTACGTAGAAATGGGCGGTATTTATGCCAGAACCACCAACCCCGACAGTGCTGTTTGGTATTATAACAAAGCCATTTCCATCAGTCCGTTGATGACAACGGCACATATTGCGCTTGGAAATTATTACAGGGATATAAAACCGAATTACGATTCGGCGCTGATCTGTTACTATACAACTCTTAAAACAGACAGCCTCAACAAAACAACTTATTATAATATTGCCTGGTGTTATAATGCCAAGGGAGAAAATGAAAAAGCGATCCCCTATGCAGTGAGGGCGCTGGAAATAGATAATAACTACCGGCCTGCTTATGGCGAACTGGGTCATGCCTACCGCAGAACGGGAAAATTCAAGGAAGGGATCGAACAGTTTAAAAAGAACCTGGCCATCTCCGTGGTTGATGTTGCCATACTATATTCCGGCTTTTGCTACACGGAGTTAAACGACAGAGAAGGCGCCCTGCAGCAATACGAAGAACTCAAAAAAGTGAATGAGAAAATGGCCGCTTCGCTGAAGAAGAAAATTGATACCATGAAATAATTTCGGGGTTATGCTCCGTGAACACGCTTGCTTTATACCCCGGAAATACCCATTGGTACGTATTGCACCCGGTAATGTATAGTTGTACTTTGTGTAAAATTCTTACGTTATGTTCAGGCAACTACTTTCGCTTTCCATAGCCTTACTGGCTTTTCATGTTTCATTTGCGCAGGCCGGGAAAACAGCAGCCCAGTATTACGACGAGGGTATAAAATATAAAGACCAGAAAAAATATAAAGAGGCCATTGCGGCATTCAATAAGGCCGTTGCACTTAAACCCGATCATAAAGAGGCGCTGTATTATGCCGGTTGGTGCAGTACTGAATTAAAGAACTACAGTGAAGCGCTTACTTACCTGCAAAAGGCAAAAACGTTCTGGCCCAATGAGCCAAAGGTTTACCTGGAGATGGGGTATGCCCTGGAAAAATCGGATAAGAAAGAAGAAGCAAAGCAGAATTACAATAAATGCATCAGCCTGAAACCAGACTATGCACTTGCTTATAAATACCTGGGCTATTTATATTACGACGAAGAAAATTATAAGAAAGCGCTGGAGAATCTCAACCAATATATTTCCTATGACCCCAAAGTTTCCAGCGATGAAGTGTACTACCGGAAAGGGTATTCAGAGAATGAATTAGGAAAATACAGCGACGCCATTGTGTCGATGAATAAAGCGAATGAGATCTTTCCAAATGATGTAAGCACTTATAATGAACTGGGGTATGCATACAAGCAGCTTGATAATGCCGATGATGCATTAAAGAGTTATAAAAAAGCCATGGAACTTGATCCAAGGTCCATGGTCGCTACCAATGGGGTAGCTGATGTGTATCGTGATCTTAAAAATGACCCCACACAGGCGCTTATCTATTACAAAAAGACCCTGGAGATTGATGCAAAGAATAAGAAAGCGAACTACTGGGCCGGCTGGTGTTATAACGAACTGGAAAAACACATTGAAGCCATTCCCTATCTTAAAAGCGCTATTGAAGCAGACAATAAATATATAAGCGCCCTTACCGAGCTTGGATATACTTATTACGCCCTGAGCAATTACGACGATGCCCTGGTTCAGCTAAAGCGGTCGATGGCCATTGAAAAAACAGAACTGAACCTTTATTATTCCGGGCTTTGTTATGCTGCCAAAAAGCAGAGAGCCGAAGCATTGAAATATTATGACGAACTTGTTAAGATGAAATCGGATTATGCAGAAAAGCTGAAGAAAAAAACAGATGCGCTTTAGTTTTTTTCGGCGGGCCTGATCTCTGATGCCGCTGCTGCGCTATGAAAAATTTCCTGGTCGAAGAATTTAGGTTCGGTCACAAAAGCGTTTAATTCCCCTTTCATTATTGTTGAGCTCAATAGGTCATCGGCCCTGTAAACAACAGGGCTTTGTGCTGCCAGCAGTTTTTTTGCAGCTGATAATGTAATAGCATATGCGTGTGTACAATCATGAAATCCCGCTTTTTTTAAATGCCTGCTGTATGGCCTGGGCAGAAGATTGCTTACCATCTTATAACTCCATTTCATCAGCCCCAGTGCACTGGCGATCTTATAAAAAAACTGCTTTGTCTTCAGGCCCGGCCTTACCTTTTCGTGTTTTAAGTATCCCAGGTAAACCAATTCCCAGCCGGCAGGAAGTTCCTGTAATGCCAGGGGTAATGCTGCTATATTATCGGTCAAAGGCAATACATCGTCTTCCAATACCAGCACTTTCTGCCATTGCTGTTTTATCATTTCCTCGTAAAGCATGCGGTGTGAAAGTGAACAGGCTATTTCGCCGAGGTTGAGGGCCTTGCCCTGCCGTTGGTTTTTTTTTGCCTCTGCTTCATTATAGGTACCCTCTTTTTCCAGCAGCTCCACATCAAGTTTCTGTTTGTCTGCTCCCCAGAAAAAATCGAAGGGTAGTCCTTCCAATTTCTGCGCCACCTGCTGGTGCCGGTCGGTAAACCGGGTAACAGATACCACCAGTATCTTATCAAAGTACTGCTCAAGGCAATTGCATATATCGGAGGTGATGATCAATACTTTTCTATGATTAAAATGCATTATTCGTAAAAATGATATTCTCCCCTTTTGTGTTGAAGGAAAAATCATATTGGTTGATAGCCTGGAAAACCGCCCTGGAACAACCTTTTTTCATCTTATCATGAAGTTCAATAATCAAAACCCTTGTTTTCGGAAGCCATTGGTCAACCTCTCCATTAAACACTTCTTTCTCCGATCCCTCGATATCAAGTTTCAGGATATCGATGTGCGGCATCTCAAACTTTTGCATTACCGATAATATTGTAGTGGCCTGTATGGTGTCTTGGGTAGCCTCTTTGGTTGCTGTTACAGTGAAAGCATTATTACCGGCATTTGTGTTTTCGATTTTTAAATGTGTGTTCTCCTTCCAGATACCACATTTGAGTGGCCATATATTCGGATAGGGCTTACAATTTGACTGCAAAAAATTAAAATTTTCCTGATCAGGCTCTATACTGACAATGGAAGATCTGGGGTATTTAGTGGCGAAAAAACAGGCTGTCAATCCAATGTTACCTCCGCCGTCTATAATATACGTTGGTATAAACGGCATCGGGATATTATAGGCTTCATTTAAGATCACTTCTTCAAATGTTGCATAATCATAAGGGTTGTTTCGGATACTAAAGGGGTGTGCCAAGTTGGCTGTTCTCAGGTTTGAAAGGTTTCCCCTCTTCAGCCTATAATAAAGCGATATCGCTTTTAAAACCCCGAGTTGTTTTCTTAAGTTTCTAAACCTCGACATATAAATAAAGAAAAAACTAATTTAGCATGAAATTACAATTAGTAATCAGCTCATTAAAATAATATTTATGCGACAGGCTTTGCCACGATTAAAGGGTATTACTGTTAAAAAGAAAAACCCGGACTATATTCATCTTTATTTTTTAATGAGAGACATCAAAGATGCGCTGAACAAATACGCAACCAAACGCTTATTGGACCTGGGTTGTGGCAATAAGCCTTACAAAGAATGGTATGCCCCGCTGACCGAATCTTCCATAGGATGCGACGCAATACAAAGCAGCGAAAATGTTGTAGATACAATTTGCCTTGCCAGTGAACTGCCATACCAGAACGAATCGTTTGATACGGTTTTTTCCACACAGGTATTGGAGCATGTTTTTGAACAGCAGCAAATGATCAATGAAGCAGCAAGGGTGCTTAAGAAAAACGGGTATATTATCCTTTCTGTTCCGTTTACGTGGGAATTACATGAAGAGCCCTACGACTTCTTCCGGCTTACCAGGCATGGTTTGAAAGAAATGTTCGAGAAAACCGGTTTTGAAATAGAATATATTAAAGCCAATGGCGGAAAATGGGCTGCTATGTTCCAGATGGTGATCAATACAATCTACTCAACCTTTAAATACAAGACCGTCAAAGCAAAGTTATTGAAGATCCTTTTTCTTGAATTAAAACTGACCTGGTTTATTAATCAACTTGCCATCTGGGTTGACAATCGACATTTTGACGAAGTATGGACATTAAATTACCTCATCGTTGCCAAAAAAAAATAAATGAAGTCGGTTTTCTTTTTATCCCTAATGAATGGCTCTGCCTGGGGTGGCAGCGAAGAGATCTGGTACTGTACCGCCCTATGGATGAGTAAGAACGGATACCGGGTTGGTGTAGGCATTTATGAATGGGAAGAGAAGCATAACCGGGTAGATCGGCTTATAGAAACCGGTTGTACTGTTTATTTATTACCCAACAAAAAAGGATTGTTCAAAAAGCAGGCAGTAAAAAAGGTACTTGCTTCTATTCCTTTCAGTGAGTACGGCCTAGTTGTAGTGAACCAGGGTGGCTGGGAAGAGATCCTGCATGCACCCTTCAAAAAACTTTACATAAGACTCCCTGAGTACGTTATTCTCAATCACAATTATAATGAAATGGCTGAACTCTCTGCTTCAAAGAGAAAATTACTTCAGCAATGGCTTAGGTCTGCTCAAATGAATTTCGGCGCCACCGGTAAAATATTTGAGGTGATAGAAAAGAGATTCAATATCCCTGTACCTAAAAAATACACTCTCCCCAATCCCATAAGTTTTCAGCCGGATACAGAAACGCCAGCTTATCCTGCGCTTACCAATAAACCCTGTACCTGGGTAATGCTTGCAGAACTGGATGTAGCCAGGAAATCGCAGGACGTATTGATTAAGATACTGGCTTCTTCCAAGTGGAAAGAAAGAAGCTGGCAATTGTATTTCTATGGCAAGGGAAAAGACAAAAATCTTTTGGAAGAGCTAATCACCGTTTCCGGGCTGGAAAACAAAGTATTCCTTAAGGGATTTACTACCGATATTAAGGGAACCCTGCAAAACTGCCATCTGCTTTTGCAATGCACCCGCATTGATGCCATGCCAATAGCGGTGGTGGAAGCCATGGCAATGGCCCGCCCTTGTGTAGTAAGCAACGTGGGCGATATGCCTGTTTGGGTGCAGGATGGATTTAACGGGTTTGTTTGTACTGATACCAGTGAACACGGTATTGACCTTGCATTAGAAAAATGCTGGCAACAAAAAAACAATTGGGAGGTAATGGGTAAAATATCTTTTGGGATCTTTACAAAAAAATATCCGCAACCCTATGAAGAGAAGGTTGCTGACATCCTGGTTAATTTCAGCAGACAGTAAAGCCGCCCGCCTTACGCCACTTCTGTACTCATAGACTTTTGCATCTTCTTCCTGTCTTCTTCATTTAATACCACTTTGCGCATACGGATGTTCTTTGGTGTAACCTCTATGCACTCATCCTGCTGGATATATTCCATACACTCTTCCAGGGTCATCAGCGTTTTTGGTGCAATGCGAACCGCATCATCGCTTCCGCTGGCACGGTGGTTGGTAAGTTTTTTGCCTTCCGTTGCATTTACCACCAGGTCTCCTGGTTTAATGTGCTCGGCAATGATCTGCCCTGCATATACATCTTCTCCCGGGTCAACAAAGAAGGTTCCCCTGTCTTGTAATTTATCAATTGAGTAACCGGTTGTTTTTTCTGTATTCTTTGAAAGCAATACGCCGTTGTTTCTTCCGGGTATGGGTCCTTTCCACGGGCGGTATTCAATAAAGCGGTGGGCCATTACGGCTTCGCCAGCGGTGTTGGTAAGCATATTGCTTCTGAGCCCGATCAATCCACGGGAAGGGATCTCAAATTCCAGGTGTTGCATTTCACCTTTGGTTTCCATTACGATCAGTTCGCCCTTGCGTTGTGTTACCAGGTCGATAACCCTTCCGCTGAATTCCTGCGGTACATCCACCACCAGGTTTTCATAAGGTTCGCATTTTTTACCATCGATCTGCTTTACAAGAACCTGTGGTTGTCCAACGGTCAGCTCATAACCTTCACGGCGCATGGTCTCGATCAATATACCCAAGTGAAGGATACCCCGTCCATAAACAAGAAAACTATCAGCGCCATCGGTGTCTTCCACACGTAAGGCGAGGTTTTTTTCTGTTTCTTTCATCAGCCTGTCACGCAGGTGACGTGAGGTAACAAACTTTCCGTCTTTACCAAAGAAAGGAGAGTTGTTGATGCTGAAGAGCATGCTCATGGTTGGTTCATCTACACTGATAACCGGTAATGCTTCCGGAAATTCCGCATCGCAAACCGTATCGCCGATATTGAATTGCTCCAGTCCAACAATGGCACAAATATCGCCGGCGCTCACTTCGGTAACTTTCTTTTTACCCAGCGCTTCAAACGTATATAGTTCCTTCACTTTCGATTTCAATATCTTTCCATCGGCCTGAACCAGTGCAATATTCTGCGATTCTTTGATAACCCCCCTCGCAACTTTACCCACAGCGATCCTTCCCAGGAAGGAAGAATAATCAAGCGATGTGATCTGCATCTGGGTTGTTCCTTCATTTACTTTTGGTTCTGGTACATGTTCCAGGATGGCATCCAGTAACGGGAAGATATTATCCGTTTGAGTCAGTGACGTATTCATCCAGCCCTGCTTGCTGCTTCCGTAAACGGTAGGGAAGTTCAATTGCTCTTCGGTGGCATCCAGGTTAAAGAATAATTCAAACACCGCATCATGTACTTCATCCGGGCGGCAATTTGGTTTATCTACTTTATTGATAACAACAATAGGGTGTAATCCCAGTTGCAATGCTTTCTGCAGTACAAAACGTGTTTGCGGCATGGGGCCTTCAAAAGCATCTACCAGCAGCAGAACGCCATCGGCCATTTTTAATACCCTTTCCACTTCGCCACCAAAGTCACTGTGACCCGGGGTGTCAATTACATTAATTTTTATACCCTTGTAGGTCACCGATACGTTCTTACTGAAAATAGTGATCCCTCTTTCTCTTTCCAGGTCATTATTATCCATGATCAACTCACCCGTTTCCTGGTTATCCCGGAAAATATTCGTGCTGTGGAGGATCTTGTCCACCAGCGTTGTTTTTCCGTGGTCAACGTGGGCAATAATGGCGATGTTCCTGATATTCATACTATAAAAAAATTGAAGCCGCAAAGGTACGCCAATTAAGCCGGATGGCAAGACTAATTATTAATTAACCCAGGGCCGGATTACTTTTCAAAAACCGGGGTATTAACAGTAAATTACCTCATATGAAGAATGTACGGAAAACAGGGAGCCGGAAACGGATAGCCATGGTGGCGCATGATAATAAAAAAGGCGAGCTGATCGAATGGGCCATTTACAATAAAACATCGCTGGCAAAGCATGAACTGATAGCCACGGGCACCACCGGTAAACTACTGGAGGAAGAACTGGACCGGCCCGTAAAAAAAATGCTTAGTGGTCCGCTTGGCGGCGATCAGCAAATAGGCGCCATGATCGCCGAAGGTAAAATTGATGTGCTTATCTTTTTCTGGGATCCCATGGAAGCACAGCCGCACGACAGCGATGTAAAAGCATTGCTTAGATTAGGTGTTGCCTGGAATATTTTACTGGCCTGCGACAGGGCTACCGCAGATTTTATTCTTACTTCTCCTTTAATAATGGATGAATACGAGATCATCATCCCCGATTACAGCCAATACATGAACCGAAAGCTAGAAAAATAAAAAGCTGCAATGATATGATCATTGCAGCTTTTACGACTATTCGTTATTTCGTTCTTATTTCTTTACCAGTTTCTCTACATAGGTTTGCGCATCAGCCACCGCCTTGATGTAATACACACCAGCAGCAAAACTTTCAATATTCACTATATACACACCACTTGCTGTGTTGTTCATCAACTGGTTCATTATTGTTTTACCCGAAGCATCCGTAATACTGATGCTTACTGTATTATGTTTTAAAGGAAGAATGATACGTACACTTGCTGATGCAGGATTAGGCTGCAGTATCATTTTATTTCCTCCTTCGTCGATCCTGGCCCTGCGGATCTCAGAAACTCTTTCTACTCCGTCGATATCTACCTGGCGCAGGCGGTAATAATACCATACGCCTTTGGTAACATTATAGTCAACAAAATTGTACTGGCTAAGCTGGTTGCTGTTGCCACGTGCAGCCAATGTACCAATGCCGGTAAACTGCACGGCATCAGTGCTGCGTTCTACTATAAAATTCTTTGTGTTGATCTCGGCCTTTGTTGTCCAGTTAAGAACGATCGACTGGCTAAGCGGTTTTACAGAGAACTTCAGGTCATGCACCGGCAGTGGTGTAGGGCTTCTGTCGGTGAGTACAAATTTTGAGAAGCCGGTAAAATCGCCGGTATAAGAGATATATCCTTTTGTTGCCCGCTGATCATCAACAGTAACAGGAGCCACTACGGTACCGCTGATGGTTGCACCTAACGGATCACTGTCTCCTGCTTTCAGAATATTGAGATTGGGAACAGCCGCTCCCCATACCGCTACTTCGGCATTGGTAAAATAAATGGTTGCTCGGTAATTTCCGGTATAGGCATTATCGGGAGTGAGTTGAATTACCTTATCGCTTCGGAATGCACTCACGCCATTGATGGTGGCAGATTGTCTTCCGGTTCCTGCAGCAGATACGGTTGCAGTAAGACAACCAATGCTGGTCATGTTGTTAACAGAAGCGATCAACTCTCCATCGGCCGTGCTTTGCAAAGACGCTGGTTGTGTATTGGTGATGTAAACATTGTTGGTGCTGGCTGCAGCAGTTTCAACCTTTACCCCTTTAGCAAACACTGCCATAGTATCTAATGTAAACGGCGGATTGGTTCCAAGGGTATTATCATTCTCCCAATAGAAGGCAATGTAAAACTGCTGCCCTTTTAAGGAAGCCGGCAAATTCACAGTGAGGTTAGCTGCGGTGGTTATCCCCTGCAAAATCGTGGTGCCAGGTATGTTGCTGAATGTAGTGCCATTCAATGAATATTGAAGCCGGCCAAAATCGTAATAAGTGCCGCCAGCAAGTTCTCCATTACATTTATAGGTAAGGAATAATTTCAACGAATCGCTGCTGCCGGTAATGGCCGTTGCATTTATAAGCGGCGATCGCAGCCTGGAAGTTGCCTGGGCTGTATTGGTATACGCCAGCGGGTTGGTTGTAATGTTATTGGTAATATGCGCTGCGCCACCCGATGTTCCGGCTCCGCCATTGGCGCTGTATGCCCATACGTTGGTGCTGCCTGTGCTCGCAATTGTCCATGCTCCTGCTGGCCCCGGTGCACCGGCTGTACCAAAGCCTTCGGTTAACAGCAGTACATCATTTTGCATGGGCGTTATAACCTGATCGTTATCGTAAATAACAAACAGGCATGATTGATTAAAATTATCTGCAACGGCATTGCCACCGGAAGCATTGATGCTGTATCCCAATTGCAGCGTTTCTGTTCCTTCAAAATTATTATCTGCAAAAACACGTACGGTTACTGCCTGGGATAAGTTACCGCTGTTGAGTGTTACAAATGCAGGGGTAACGGTATAGTCCGATCCCAATGTAGCCGTGCCGGATGTATTGAACGTAACGATCGCCGGTTGAGTTGGGGCTGCGTCGATCACCACATTCACTACATAATCCCGGTAACGCTGACATCCTGTTCCCACTGTTTTCAAGCTGTCTTCATAAACATGTACCGTGTTTGTATAAAACCGTACCCTGGGTTGTGCATTACAATTATTCAGGTTGAAGGTGGCAATACGGGTATTCCAGGTGGTTGCCCCGTTATTATGCTGTGCAGTAAGCCAGAAGTCACGGTCGGTAGCCGGGTCAATGGTAAGTACATTATAGTCGCCGTAACGGGTGCTTCCGTTTGAAGCGGTTCCGGCAACAATGCTTGTTTCTGCCAATGACATAGTGCCCAGTGCATCACAATCATTTCGTCCGGTGATGCGTATAGAAGGATTTGCTGTTGTTCCCGATACATTATATACCAGGCCGATATTACCTACCGCATCATAGCAGATAGAACCCAGCCAGCGTTCATTGGCATCGGGCGCATATGTAGCCTGCTGGTAAATACTCCAGCTGCCGGTGTTTCTGAATTCCATCCAGCGTATTCCACCTTTTCCTGCACCATCCGCATCAACAGTAAAATTCAACACGATCCCCTGGTGGGTTCCAAAGTTGCGGTAAACGATCTTATTGCTGAGCCGGCCGGCAAGGTCTTCCAGGTCGGTAGTGGTATTTGTTTGCTGATCGATACACCTGCCACGGGTAGCTGTACACAACTGCTCATCAAAAGCAGCGGTGGCAAAACGTACCGGTGCAGAGATGACGGTATTGGCGGGGGTAACAAAATCAGGCGTCATCGTGATCATGTAGATCGAATCCACGTCTGCCGGATCGGCGGTAAAGGCATCATCTGTATAATACATAAAACTGCCTTTCATTGCAGCCGGGGGGGCAGTGGTTCCTTCAAGGCTTACAGGCGCCATAGAAAAATAACGTCCGTCCGCATTGTTAAGTCTTGTACGAATGGCGGAGGCAGTCGGATCTCCAACCAGCATTTTTGTACGGTCAAACGCATAAACAGAGGATCCTAAATAAGAAGTACCCCCGGTATTAAAATCATTAGACGTAGCATAGTAAGCATCTGTCCATATAGCGAACTTGGGGAAGTCAACAAAAAAACTATTATCTGCAAATGCATAAACATACCAGGTTCCCAGGGGATCATCGGTTGCAGAAACCGCCAGTATCAAGGTATTTACGTACGAGGTAATACCCCCGGTATAACCAAATTCGGTAAGCAGCCAGCGCTTTGCCAGCTGATCGTATAATATGATAGGATCGCCGGCGCCCTGCACGCCTGTTAAATTGCTGAAGTTGAACTGGGCAGATACCTGGGAGCCGTCTTTATTGAATATCTTCATCAATGATCCCGTTCCTGCATTGATCATTTGAATTACATGATTGGGGCCTGCTGCCACTACCGGGTCGGATGGATTTACAGAGGTGTAGTTCATGCCATTCACATTGGTTCCTACTGTAGCTGTTGCCGAAATACCATTGGCTGTTGTATTGGTCTGCAATACCGGGTCTGTTTGCGGGGGATTTTCCTTAAAAAAAGGATGAATGATGGCTGTTTTTTTAACAACGCCCACCAGGCCATTCTCATCCCTGGTAACCCTTGGCGTAAACCCTGGCACTTCTCCTTCTGTAAGTTGCGGCTTTCTTACAGCAACCAATTTACCTTGTATCACTTCCGGAGCAGATTGCTGGGCGTAAGAACCAATAGCTGAAAACAGGGCAATAACCGCAATGGGCAGAACTTTCTTCATTGTAAGATAAATTTATGTTAGGGGCATAAAAATATAGAAAAATTACTACAAGGCCGTCGTCGTTAACTTTGTGGGAATGCTACAATTTGAAAGATTGTCAGACTGAGCTTGTCGAAGGCGGCTTAGTAATAATGATCCAAATGGCTTCGACAAGCTCAGCCTGACATTTGACTTGAATTAATTTCAAACTGTATCACTCTACCAATTTTGTTGTTCCTAAAACTTAATTTGCATTCTCATTATGTCTTTCCAGCTTCATTCTCCTTATTCTCCTGCCGGCGATCAGCCGGGCGCCATCCAACAGTTAACAGAAGGGATTCTGCAGGGAGAGAAGTATCAAACATTGCTTGGCGTTACCGGCAGCGGTAAGACCTTCACCATGGCCAACGTGATACAGAATGTGCAAAAGCCCACCCTGGTGATAACCCATAATAAAACCCTGGTGGCGCAATTGTATGGAGAGTTCAAACAATTCTTCCCGGAGAATGCAGTTGGTTATTTTGTTTCTTATTACGACTATTACCAGCCCGAGGCTTATATGCCTGTGAGTAATACTTACATTGAAAAGGATCTCAGCATAAACGACGAGTTAGATAAACTTCGCCTGCAGGCAACTGCCCAGTTATTAAGCGGGCGAAGAGATATCATTGTGGTTGCCAGTGTGAGTTGTATTTATGGTATGGGTAACCCCACCGATTATGAGAACAGGATCATCCGCATTCAAAAAGGACAGGTCATTTCCCGCCAGGGATTTTTACATGCCTTGGTGAATTCTTTATACAACCGCAGTGAAGGAGATTTTACAAGAGGAACATTCCGTGTTAAAGGAGATACCATCGACATCAACCTGCCCTATGTTGATTTTGGTTACCGCATCAGTTTTTTCGGCGACGAGATCGAAACCATTGAAACCCTGGAACTCAGCAGCGGCAAGCGCATCAGCAGTGTAGAGAATGCGGCCATCTTTCCGGCTAATTTATATGTAGCGCCTAAAGATGTATTGCAGCAGGTGATACATGAGATACAGGACGAGTGTGCCCTGCAAACTGAATATTATAAGAACTCCGGAAAATATATTGAAGCGCAACGCATCAGCGAACGGGTACAATACGATCTTGAAATGATCCGTGAACTGGGTTATTGCAACGGAATAGAGAACTACTCCCGCTTTTTCGACCGGCGCAAACCAGGCACCCGGCCCTTCTGCCTGCTGGATTATTTTCCAAAAGATTTTTTATGCATTGTGGATGAAAGTCACCAGACCATTCCACAGGTAAGCGGTATGTATGGCGGCGACCGCAGCCGCAAGTTGGTATTGGTTGATTATGGTTTTCGTTTGCCATCGGCATTAGATAACCGCCCGCTTAACTTCAATGAATTTGAATCATTGCTTAACCAGACCGTTTTTGTTTCTGCCACACCTGGTGATTATGAACTGGAAAAATGCGGCGGCGTTGTTACCGAACAGGTGGTGAGGCCAACAGGCTTATTGGACCCGCCGATAGAAGTACGTCCATCCGTTAACCAGATCGATGACCTGCTGGATGAGATCGATAAAAGAGTGACTAAGGGCGACCGGGTATTGGTAACCACCCTTACCAAACGTATGGCCGAAGAGATGGACAAGTACCTGCACCGCATCAACATTAAAAGCAAATACATACACAGCGAAGTGGATACGCTGGAACGGATTGAGATACTTCGTGAGTTGCGGCTTGGCGGAATTGATGTGCTGGTTGGTGTTAACTTATTAAGAGAAGGACTGGACATACCCGAAGTTTCCCTGGTAGCGATCCTTGATGCAGATAAAGAAGGTTTTCTTCGTAATGAAAAAAGCCTCACGCAAACAGCTGGCCGTGCAGCCCGTAATGTAGATGGCCTGGTCATCTTTTATGCCGATACCATGACGGAAAGCATGCAGAAGACCATTGATGAAACCAATCGCCGCCGGGAAAAACAGGTGGCCTTTAATATTGAGCATAATATCACACCCACCACCATCAAAAAAAGCAAGGAACAGATCATGGCGCAGGGCTCGGTACTTGATGTAAAAGGATACGATCCATCCAGGCCTTATTCGCTGGCACCGGACGAAGAACTGGTGACCGTTGCTGCCGAAGACCAGGCCGTTTATTCCAGCATTCCGCAGCTGGAAAAAGCCATTGTAAAGATCAGGAAAGATATGACCAAAGCCGCCAAGGACCTCGATTTTATGGAAGCCGCCCGGCTCCGGGATGAGATGTTCCGGATGGAGAAGAATTTAGCCGATATGAAGAAATAATTCCCTATCTTAACCCTCCCTTATTATTTAAATCGTGGTTATATGACAACAATTGCGCTGTACAATCTCAAGGGCGGTGTGGGCAAAACCGCCAGTTGTGTAAACTTTGCTTACCTGGCCGCCGCCGATGGTTATAAAACGCTTTTATGGGATATTGACCCACAGGGTTCGTCTTCTTTTTACTATAAAGTGAAACCAAAAACACAGCACGGCATAAAAAAGCTGGTTACCAAAGATGCCGACCTGGAGAATGCCATCATGAGTTCAGACTTTGAACTGCTGGATGTGATCCCGGCCGATAATTCCAGCAAAAGTTTCGACATCATGCTGGAAGAAATGAAAGGCAATAAAAACCGGCTGAAATCTATCTTAAAACAATTGCAGGGCGAATACGATTTTGTTTTTATTGACTGCCCTCCCGGCTTCAGTGCATTGAGTGAGAATATTTTTAATGCAGCTGATATCGTATTAATGCCCGTGATACCTACTACCTTGTCCATCCGCACCTATTTTATGGTGAAAGATTACTTCAAGGAAAAAGACCTGGACATGAGCAAGATGATGTGTTTCTTCACCATGACCGACCTGCGCAAAAATTTACACAACGAGATCATGGATGAATTGTATAAAGACAAACGTTTCTTCCAGAATTATATCCCTTATTTATCCGATGTAGAAAAAATGGGCGTACACAAAGCTCCCATCATGGAATTCGCCAACAGCAGCTATGCCGCACAGTGCTACCGGGAACTCTGGATCGAGATCAAGGAAGGAGTACTGGAGTAGGGAGGTTACACAAAGATTCTCAAAGGAAACACAAAGGTTCACAAAGAATAGCTTAGAACAAGTACCCGCTTTATGAACGAAGACGAAATCTCCAATATAATCATTGGCTGTGCTATTGATGTTCACCGGGCCCTGGGACCGGGTTTGCTGGAATCTGCTTACAGGGAATGCCTGCATTATGATCTAACAGAAAAGGGCCTTATCGTTGTAAAAGAAAAGCCAATGCCGATCCTGTATAAGGAAGTAAAGTTAGATCATGGATACCGGATGGACCTGCTTGTAGAAAATAAAGTAGTGGTTGAACTGAAAAGAGTGGAGGCCATAAATGACGTACACTTCGCCCAGCTTCTAACCTATTTAAAACTTGGAGATTACCGCCTGGGCCTGATAATTAATTTTCAGACCCGGCTGCTCAAAGACGGTATTAAAAGAATTATCAATTAAATATTCCTTTGTGTGCCTTCGTGAAAAAACTTTGTGCATCTTTGTGAAACAACATTCGAAACAACTAACATTATGAAGAGAGAATTAAACTCCTGGTTTAGCCCGGCCCTGCAAAAAGATATGCCCATCGTTACTTACGGCGATTATGGCTTTGCCCTTTTACTGGTACCCACTGCCGCTGCAGATTATTTAGAGTATGAGCGTTTTCAACTGATGGAAACCCTGGCTCCCTATATCAATGGCGGCAAACTGAAAGTATATTCCATCAACAGCATCAATAATGAAAGCTGGCTGAATAATGAAATGGCCGGCGAGCACAAAGCCATCCGTCACAACCAGTTCAATGAATATGTATTTAACGAAGTGGTTCCTTTTATAAAGAACAGCAGTTCAAATGAAACGCCCATCATCACCTGCGGGGCATCTTTTGGCGCCCTGCACAGCATGAATCTTTTCTTAAAACGCCCCGACCTGATCAATGGCGTAATTGCCATGAGCGGCGTGTATGACCTTACCGAGTATTCAAAAGGCTTTTGGGACGAACAGGTTTATTTCAACAGCCCCATGCACTATATGGGTAACCTCACCGATCATAATGTCCTGGAACAGATCCGCCAGAGTAACCATGTTCATATCCTTACAGGTAGCGGCGCTTATGAAGACCCCAATGCCTCAAGGGCTTTTGCCGGGCTGCTGTACAGTAAGGGTATCAATTACGAGCTGGACATTTGGGGGGAAGAATGGAAGCACGACTGGCCTACCTGGAGGGCTATGTTACCGGTTTATTTAGAGACCCGGTTCTGATTTTTCCACAGGCACACAATATTGCATAGGCTTTTTCTGTTATAGGGATACCCAAAATCCTAAAAACAGTGAAAAAACCCTTTCTGCTTTTCACCCTCAAGTGCTGTGTCATCTTATATTTTGCCGCCTGCACGGGTATCAATCACTACACAAATTCTGTTGCCGCCACCCCCCATGTAACCAAAGGAACATGGAAAGTGAATCTTTTCACTACCACGGGTGCTGATGAGACCAGTCAGCTCAACGGCTACAACCTTACCTTTTCTCCCTCGGGGAAGATCACCGCACAAAAGAACGGGGAAGTAACAACCGGCAACTGGTCGGAAGACGAGATAGAGAAAAAGATCGCCATCAGTTTTGATACACAGGATCCCGTACTGGAAAAACTGAATAGCAACTGGGATATTTCTACTGCCAATAATACAAGCATCCAATTAAAAGATACCGAAAACTCCTCCAATGGCCGGTTACAGATAACCAGCTTATGATAAAAACAGTTTTTGTTTTAGTTTGAGTTTACTGATCTTAAAAAGCCGTTCCTGAAAAGAGCGGCTTTTTAAGTTTTGGGTAGTGCCCGGTTTGAAGTACTGTGAGCCTGAGCTTGTCGAAGGCGATTTAGGATGCGTTAATTCTTATGGCTTCGACAAACTCAGCCTGACATTCCTCTTGAATTAGATTTCAAACTTTTACACTATCAAATTTTGCATGAAGTTGACGAACGGGCCAATTTGTTTTACTTTTACTTTATGCCAAAGAAATTATTTTTATTAGACGCATTCGCCCTGGTTTTTCGTGCTTACTATGCACTCATCCGCAATCCACGCATTACCAGCAAGGGCCGCAACACCAACGCACAGTTTGGTTTTACCAACACCATTCTTGAGTTGATAAAGAACCAGAACCCCACCCATATGGCCGTGTGTTTTGATACGCATGCGCCTACGGAACGCCATACCGATTTTGCCGATTACAAAGCCAACCGCCAGGAAACACCGGAAGATATCTTATCGGCCGTGCCGGATATCAAACGCATCATTGAAGGACTGAACATTCCCGTGATAGCCCTGGATGGATACGAGGCCGATGATGTGATCGGTGCCCTGGCAAAGAAAGCAGAGAAAGAAGGATACGAAGTATACATGGTAACCCCCGATAAAGATTATGGCCAGCTGGTTTCGGAGAACATAAAAATCTATAAGCCTCCTTACCAGGGAGGAAAGTTTGAAATACTCGGCCCCAAAGAGGTTTGCGAAAAATGGGATATCGAAAATGTGAACCAGGTAATTGACATTTTAGGATTGATGGGTGATGCCGTGGATAATATCCCGGGCATTAAAGGCGTGGGAGAAAAAACAGCCGCCAAACTTATAAAAGAATACGGCAGCGTGGAAGGCGTGCTTGAAAATGCAGATAAGATAAAAGGTTCCATCGGCGAAAAAGTAAGGGCAGGCAAAGAGATGGCAGTGATGAGTAAAAAACTGGCCACCATCATTACAAACGTTCCTGTGGAATTTCATGAAGAAGATTTCCGGATAAAAGAAATGAACAAGCCTGCATTGCGGGAAGTGTTTGAAGAACTTGAATTTAAAACGCTTGGCAAAAGAATACTTGGTGAAGATGATGGCGGTGCCGAAGGTTCAGAACCTACAGCAAAGGGAAGTGGGTCCGCAGAAACTAAACCCAAAATAGCTTCCCCGCAAATGGATCTCTTTGGAAATATTATTGAAGCGCCGGAAGTGGTGGAAGTAAAGATAAAAGAAGACGATGCCGTTAGTGCTGTTACCGGCAATATCCACAACACAGCACATGATTATTCCCTGGTTCAGACTGATAAAGAAATAAAAGATCTTATCAAATACCTATCCGGTTTCCCCGAAATATGCTTTGATACCGAAACAACCGGTATCGACGCCAATGATGCGGAACTGGTGGGATTAAGTTTTTCAGTAAAGCCCGGCGAAGGATTTTATATTCCCTGTCCGAAGACCAATGAAGGCTGTATTAAACTATTAAACAACTTTCACCAATTGTTCAACGACTCCTCTAAAACCTGGGTGGGACATAATATCAAGTACGATATGCTGATCCTGAAGTGGTACGGTTTTGAACTGGCTGGTAATACCTTCGACAGCATGCTCGCCCATTTTGTTATTGAACCCGATGGCAAGAACGGCATGGATGCGCTGAGTGAAAAATACCTGGGTTATGAACCAGTACATATTGAAGAACTGATCGGCAAAAAAGGCAAAGGCCAGGGAAACATGCGGGATGTGGACCCGGAAAAGATAAAAGATTATGCAGCTGAAGATGCCGACATCACCCTGCAGCTGAAAAACATCTTTCTTCCCAAATTAAAAGAGAAGGCGGTGGAGAAGGTGTTTTATGAAGTAGACAATCCCCTGGTAAAAGTGTTAACCGCTATGGAGTTTGAAGGCATAAAAATAGATGAGGGTTTTTTAAATAACTATTCTAAAGAACTGGAGAAAGAAGCAAAAGCGGCAGAAGAATCTGTTTACAAGCAGGCCGGGGTTCGTTTTAACCTGGCTTCTCCAAAACAATTGGGCGAAGTGCTGTTCGATAAGATGCAGATAGACCCCAAGGCTAAAAAAACAAAGACCGGTCAGTATGCAACCGGTGAAGATGTACTGTTAAAACTGGCAAGCAAGAATAAGATTGTGGATGATATTCTTTCCTTCCGTGAATTCACCAAACTGAAATCTACCTATGTGGATGCGCTGCCGCTGATGATCAACAAAAAAACGGGCAGGGTGCATACTTCATATGCACAGGCTGTTGCAGTAACGGGAAGATTGAGCAGCAATAATCCGAACCTTCAGAATATTCCCGTACGCACAGAAAGAGGCAGGGAGATACGGAAAGCATTTATTCCAAGAGATAAAGATCATATTCTTGTTTCTGCCGATTACTCACAAATTGAATTACGCATTGTAGCTGCCATCAGCGGCGATGCAAATATGTGTGAAGCATTCCGTACCGGTAAAGACATTCATACTGCCACCGCAGCAAAGGTTTTTAATGTGGCAGAGAAAGAGGTTACCAAAGAAATGCGCTACAAAGCCAAGAGCGTAAACTTCGGTATCATTTACGGACAGGGCGCTTTTGGTTTGGCAGAAAACCTGGGCATCAGCCGCACCGAAGCCAAAGAGATCATTGACAATTATAAAAAGCAATTCCCCAACATCCAGAAGTATATGGACGATACCATTCACTTTGCACAGGAGAATGATTATGTGCAAACCCTGATGGGGCGTAAGCGTTGGCTACGGGACATTCACAGCGCCAACTTTACTGTTCGTGCTTTTGCAGAGCGCAATGCCATCAACTCGCCCATACAGGGCAGCGCTGCCGATATGATCAAGATGGCGATGATAAAGATCCATCACGAATTCAACAAGCATAAGTTCAAGTCAAAGATGCTGCTGCAGGTGCATGATGAATTGGTTTTTGATGCACATAAATCGGAGCTGGAAAAAATAAAGCCCATCATTTTAGATTGTATGCAAACGGCATTGACATTGCCCAATGGGGTTCCTACAGATGCTGAAATAGGGTCGGGGATTAATTGGCTGGAGGCTCATTAGAAATTAAGAATGAAGGAAACTGTGAACATACGAAGGGCTTTTATTAATCATAGCGTTTAAACCCGATGCGTTCCCGGTTGGTTTGCTCCGGGGGTATCAGCAATTGTTTTAACGCCGCAAAAATAACCTGTATTTCTTCACTGTTTTGTACTACCTGTTTTTCCAATTGTTCCAGTTTCAGTAAAATGTCTTTGTGGGTAAGCAGCGCTTCCCGGAGTCGCATAAATATCCTGATGATACGGATATTCACTTCGATGGCAATATCGCTGCTCAGTATACTGGACAGCATGGCTACTCCCTGTTCCGTAAAAACATAAGGCATTTTTCTTGTACCGCCCCAGGCAGAACTTGATATTCCATTTTGGAACATCAAGTTGCGGAATTCCTCCTGCGTAAGTTGAAACATAAAGTCGGCAGGAAACCGTTTCATATTGCGTTTTACAGCCTTATTCAGGTTTCCTGTTGTTACGTGGTAAAGTACTGCCAGGCCCCCTGTCAAGCATTACTTTCTGCCCCCTGACCAGGAAGATCATATTTATAATTGCTTCATCGGGCAGCATTGGAGATATTTTTAGCAACCGGCATATGATTGATTCATTTATGCAAAAATGTTCACTTGCGGCGTTGTGTTCCTGATGAAAAGCACTTGATTGTGGGTGAAAAATCTCCTTTCTTTTGCCGGTTACAGCACAGGTACGTTTATTTGATGCGATATTTGCCGGATGAAACCGATCCTTATCTATTTTTACGATGCTTATTGCGGCTGGTGTTACGGATTCAGTCCTGTTATTAAAAATATCTACGCTTCCTTTAAAGACAGGTTGGATATAGAAGTATTAAGCGGCGGCATGATGATCGGGGAAGAGACCATGCCTATTGAAAAGATAGGGCCCTTCATTCAAAACTCTTATAAACGGGTAGAAGAGCTTACCGGCATAAAATTCGGCGAAGATTTTTTATGGCATGTTTTCAATCCCGGGCAAAGTGACTGGGTGATGAACAGCGAAAAGCCCGCCATCGCCTTATGCATTTTTAAAGAATACCACCCGGAGCGGCAACTGGAATTTGCCACCGACCTCCAGTATGCATTGAATTACGAAGGCCGGGACCTGGACGATGATGAAGCTTACCGCCATTTACTTGAAAAATATTCCATACAACCGGAAGCTTTCTACAGCAAACTGAAAAGCGAAGAATATAAAGAAGCGGCATACTACGAATTTGCCCTCTGCAAGCAACTGCAGGTAACCGGCTTCCCCACCGTTTTTATACAAACTGCCGAATTGAAATTTATGATGGTGGCCCGGGGATATACAGACTACGATTCCCTGAAGGAACGTATTGAAAATGTACTGAAGGAAGCTGGTAGTGGAACAGTTTGAAATTAATTCAAATTAAATGTCAGGCTGAGCTTGTCGAAGCCATTCGGATCGTTAGTCCTAAGCCGCCTTCGACAAGCTCAGTCTGACAATATTTCAAACTGTTCCGCTACCCGGAAGCCGGGATATAAACCACTCATCAAGTTCTGTTGCATAAATTCTTTTCAAATTGTACTTTGTAAAAAACTTGTTTATGAAAAAGATCCCGGTAATTCTTTGCGCAGCATCTGTATTTCTTTTTTCCTGTAACAACGAGGCAGGGGGCGATAAGGTAAAATCAGATACTGCCACAGCCGTTAAGCCTGAAGCAAAAACAGAACCTGCAGCCCCGCCTATGGACCAGGCTGCTATTGAGAAGATAATGACAGAATACTCAACACCAGGCGACATGCACAAGTGGATGGCGAAATTAAACGGAACCTGGGAGGCAACTGTCATTGAATTTATGAACCCTGTTAAGCCAGATACTTCAAAGGCGATAAACACCGTAAACATGACCCTGAACGGTCTTTACCAGACAGGGAAATTCACCGGCAAGATGATGGGTCGTTCCTTCGAAGGGCAAAGCATCATGGGATATGATAATGCAAAGAAACTATTCGTCAGCACCTGGATCGATAATTTCAGCAGTGGCATTACACAGTTCACCGGTACCTATGATGAAAAAACAAAGACACTGAATTTAAAAGGTCATCAAACAGATCCCGTTTCGGGTAATGATGTTGGCATACGTGAAGAAATGATCATGATCGATAACGACTCTTACCTGATGATCATGTACGGCACCGGCCCGGATGGGAAGGAAGCGAAGTTCATGGAAGGAACATTCAAACGAAAAAAATAATCCTATTGTATAGAAAGAAAGCCCCGTTACCGGGGCTTATTTTTTTACCTTTTTTGCTGTTGTTTTACCCGAAGCAAGCACCGTTTCATAGGTTCTGATCCATTGCTCAACTGTTATCTTGCTGCATAACTCCCCGATCAGTTCATAAGGAATGTTCTCCGGCTTTTTGAACCGCATACAACTTTTACCCATATCCAGTTTGCCCAAACCGGTTTTTGCATATTCATCCGTAAACCATTTCAACAGTTTAGGATCGGTATAAATACCCATGTGATAAAAATTAATGCTGTTTTTTTGTGAGGCCATTCCTGCAAAAGGCAATGGATCCTTTGGGTTGCAATGATAGCCTGCCGGGTAGATGGAGTGCGGCACACAATAGCCCATCATGCCATAACCCATTGTTTCTTTAAAGCCTTTGGGCAAATTCTTTGTAATTACTTTACGCAGTTTATTCATTGCTGCCTGCCTTTCGTATGGAACTTCTGACAGGTATTGATCAACAGTTGTGGCTTTTGATTGCATGCTGAATATTTTTTTAATGTAGTAGATCAGAAACTAAGTATCCGGAAGAATTCGGGCCAGGGGCCCATCTCATCTTTATATTGCTTTGCCATTACCCGGGTGATCTGCGCAATATGGGTAAAGTCGTGCGCAACCCAGGTGGCCAGCAGGTTGCGAAGGGTTACTTCTCCCAGTACCGGGTGCATTCCCTTTTTATCAAGGTCGGTTTCTGCCAGGTTCAATCCTTTGAACCAAACCATATTCGCTTTGCGGGCAACAGCAAATTCATCCAGCAACTGCTGCATTGTTTTGCCCTCGCTTTCTTCATACATGGCAACCCGGTTCCAGCGTTCAAATGTTTTTGTATTGCCAAATTCAAGGATCATTTTTGCCCGGGCCGTCCAGTCGGTTGCTTCCCCATGTACCAGGTGGCCTACCACATCATAAGGTGAAAATGTTTCCGGCCCTTCATTGGGCATTATCCAGTCATCGCTTAACCCGGAAAGCAGCGACTGCAAAACAGCCGGTGTTCTGTCGAGTATCTCATACGATCTTTCTAAACTGTACTTCATTGTTTCTTATAATAAAAGTTTTGACGTTTTCCTGTTTCTGTTCCGTCATCAATAAAAGCATGCATTGAATCGGCTGTAATAAATTTATACACGATCCGTTTGGGGAAATCGTGTTGCGGATTCTCAAAAACAAAGCGGTTGTTATCGGCGCCGGTCATTTTAAAGGTAATAGGTTCTTTGTTATTCTGGTCTTCAACAGTAGAGGTATAAAATATTCCCTCTTTGCTGTTTGTTAAAGCAACCCGTTCGTTCACCAGCGTATCTGCGCCTTTAATAAAATAACCCTTACTCTGCAGGTGGTTATCATTCACTTTCTTCCACTCTTCGCAAATGGCGCCTCGTTTGGTGGTCATTTTCCAGGTGCCTTCCAGAGTATATAGTTTTGTAAAGGTTTTATCCGCGGGAATCATAAAAGCAGCAGCACATAAAATGACAGCGATGGCAGTTATTATTTTTTTCATTTCTTTTTCTTTTTAGACGCTTTAGCGACCTTATTATAATCCAATGCCAGTTTCATCCAATATTCCAGTTTCTTCTTTGTATTCAACACACCGGCATCAACAAAAACATAGCCCTTCATAACCTTCCCAGTAAAATCCATTGGTTTGCATCCTTCGTTTTCCATCACCTCATCAGTTCTTTCCGGATCAAGTCTAACCATCAGCCTTTCTTTCTCAACGCCCACACACATTTTATGGTTGACCATAAAACAAAGCCCACCGAACATTTTTTTCTCTTCGGTTATTTTATGGGTGAGGGAGATCATTTCTCTTACCCTGTCGGCCAGTTTTTCATTGTAAGCCATAATACTTCTTATGAGTTGATAACGTTTTGCAGCTTTTCATCCCGGTTCCTCAGGTCGATTCCTCCTTCCAGCAACGATTTGAGGTTTGCTAAATAAAAGGTCCATCCGGTTTTACAGCCCAGGTGCCAGTAGTGCATACCCTGTTCAGTGGTTGGAATATTATCCTGCACCAATTCAACAATGTTCTTCCCCAGCTCGCTTTTAAGAGTTACTGTACAATCACCTGCTTTACCAAAGCTGAATTTAAAAAGATCTTTGCCGTTGCAATCCAGTATGGATCCATACTCGGTTGTTTCATCGTTCCAGCCATGCCAGCGCCAGGTATAGGTATCGCCTGATTGCACGGGTTCGTTCACGTCCCTTAAGCTTCCATCTTGTTTTTTGTATTCACTGAATCGAAGGAACCAGTATTCCATCCCCTCCCGGGTAGCCCAGCACCCATATAATTTTTCGAAGGGGGCGTTTATGCTGATCCTGGTAACAAAGCGGCTCCAGTTATAATTACTCATAATTTCTCCTTTAAAGTTTTATTGTTTTGGTTCCATTGCAAACGCTTTATTAAAATTCTCTTCGTTTGCATCCTTGCCCGTATCCGCATCCACCAGTATTTTCCAGGTTCCGTTTTCTTTTTCCAGCACAACAAAAAATCTTCCGTAATAAGACCGGGATTCTTTTCCTTCCTCTTTTACTGTCCCCTTATAATAACCGCTTTCCCATGCTTTGGCGCCGTTGCTTATCCGTTTATCAAAACGCAGTTCAAATACCCAGTCGGTTTTCTTTTTTCTACTACTGCCGGTTGAATCGGCAGGCGGAAAATACTTTTCAAAATCCAGCAATACTCCTCTGTCTATCTCAACCCGGGTGATGCGTTTGCTGTGCACATCACTAAAGGCTGTTTTATTTCCGGAAACAAGATGAGTGATAAATGGTTTCCACACCTGTTCATTGATCTCTTTTACCCATTTTAAACTATCCGTTTGTGAGGCAGCAGTAAGAGAAAACAGTATAGCATTAAGCAGCAGGAATTTTCTCATACCAATCGTTTTATTGTGGAACGCTGTGCAGGCCAATGCGGTTGCCTTCGGTATCGGTTATCACGGCCATAAAACCATACTCCGGACTTATCTCTGTTTTAGGCACCATAATGCTGCCCCCCGCAGCCTGCACCCGGTCCAGTATATTTTGTACATCGGGATTGCCGTTGAGGTAGATCAATGGGCCATCGGTGGCAGATGCTTTATGAAAACCACCGCTGTCAACCAGGGCGCCTCCCACCTGGGTCATCATATCATCCAGCGGAAACATGCGCATTTTAATATTGGGCAGATCCATCGGTATCATACTGATAATAAAGATCGCTTCATAAAATTTTTGAGCCCGGTTAATATCGGTGGTTGGTATTTCAAACCAGCTGATGGCATTTTGCATATTGTTTTTCTATTTGGTGATTTTACTTTTTCTTCTGTATTCCAGGTCGTATTCGGTTGCCCAGGTAACTCCATTGTCTTTAGAAATTTCACCATGTTGCCTAAGCCTGGCCGGACTAAGATTAGTAAAGGTCATTTTTCGTATGGCCATTGTGTCTTTACTGAATTTGAACGGCGTGGAAGAAAAGATGATCTGGTTGTTCTCAAATTTTCCCTGCATGTATTCATTGGTTCCCCCTGCATTATCTACCCAGGTTTGCTGCCATTGTTTAGTAGCGGCATTATAGGTATTAAAACTTTTGCCTGCATAGCGAAGTCCTTGCTGCATGGATGCGCTGGTCCATTCTTCCAGTATGATACAACTATCCAGTATCAGGCTTATCTTACTATCGCCCGCCTTTTTCCCGTTTACGCCAAAAGCTTCCCATTCGCCAATCCAGAAATCAAACTGGCGGTATTCTGGCCGGCCGCAGGGGAGTTTACTGCTTTGTGCATGGGCAGTGGAGAGCAGGGTGCTGAAAATGATGAATGTGATTAGTTTTTGCATGTTAGTTTTTTTCAGAAGACAATAAAATATTTACTGTTGCTTCATTTTTCGTCATGCTATGTTTCCGTTTGTCCTTTTGTATCATGCTCTAACAGGCTCCTGGCGAAAGGCTCCTTTTTTCTTCAGCATTTCTATACATCATTCAAAATAAGAAATTAAAAATAAACAAGTGTCATTTTTTTATAAGCGGCGATGCTACCGTTCACTGTTTTCCATAAATATTTATTTACGGTGCGTTTACCATTTTTTAACAATTGAATTGTGCAAACAGAAAGGCGATCTCATCCTTAATGCAAATCAACTGTTATGCAACTGCCCGCCCTTTTTAAAGACGCCCGTTATTTCCAGATCATTTTTCAATCTGTCTTTTTATGTTATGGCCTCTTCTTCCTGCATTGGGACAATGAAACATGGCTTTATGCCACTTATTTTATTACGAGTCTTATTACACAACTTGGTTGTGAACTTGTTTTTGGAAAGAAAGATGTTACCCTATGGCTGCGGTATCAGAAAGGCATTCCCTCTGTTCTAATATCTTCATTCGGATTAAGCCTGCTATTAAAAACAAATGAGCTATGGGTGGCTATACTGGCAGCAGTTATTTCTATCCTGTCTAAATATATTATCCGTATCAAAGGCAAACACATTTTCAATCCATCGGCATTAGGCATTACGATCGCTGTTTTATTTACCGGCAGCGCATGGATCAGTCCCGGCCAATGGGGAAGCGGCGCCGTGATATTGTTTGGAGTATTGAGCCTGGGATTTATTGTTACCACCCGGGTTCAGAAACTGGATGTAAGTCTTGCTTTTTTAGGAACATTTGCTGCACTGCTTTTTGCCCGGCAGATCATTTATTTAGGCTGGCCGATGGATCATTTTATTCAGTCAGTAAGCACCGGCAGCCTGCTGCTTTTTTCTTTCTTTATGATCACCGATCCCCGTACAACACCCAACCATAGTATGGCAAGAGTATTGTGGAGCGCCGCTATTGCAGCTGTTGCATTTTACTTAAGCGCTTTTAAATTCATGAATGGCGCTCCCATATTTGTACTGGTATTGGCCCAACCATTGGTACCCTTACTCGACAGGCTCTTCAAAGCCAAAAAGTTTGAATGGACCTCTTCCAAAAAATATACGCCGCAGGAAGAAAGATTCATGCGAACGGTCTACAGCAGGTTCGTGATGTAATTATTCAACTCAAATAATAAATTATGAAAAAGAAAATTCTGATCCTTGGGGGATTTATTGCCCTGTCTCCGGTACTGTTCTCCTTTTGCGGCTTCTATGTAAGCAAGGCCGACGGTACGTTAAAGAACAAGACCAGCCAGGTGATCCTGGTAAGAGATGGCAACAAAAATGTGATCACCATGTACAACGATTTTAAAGGCGATACCAAAGATTTTGCGATGGTAGTGCCCGTACCGGTTGTACTGAAGAAAGACAATATCAAAGTAGTGGACCAGTCCATTTTTCAAAAACTGAACGATTACAGTGCGCCACGGTTAGTGGAGTATTGGGATCAGAATCCCTGTTATGGATATGCTGAAATGGATAAGGCATTGAGCGGAAGAGCTCCGGGAGTTCAGCTGAATGAGGTTAGCGTTACTTCTGCTTACGGTGCAAAAAGAAGGTCGGTTACCGTTGAAGCCAAATACCTGGTGGGCGAATACGATATCCTGATCCTGAGCGCTAAAGAAAGCAGTGGTTTAAAAGACTGGTTGAATGAGAATGGGTATAAGATCCCTGCCAATGCGAAAGAGGTGCTGGATCCTTATATAAAAAGCAATCTTAAATTCTTTGTAGTAAAAGTGAATGAGAAAGAAAAACAGAAACTGAATAACAATTTTCTTCGTCCTATACAGATCAGTTTCAATTCCCCAAAGTTCATGTTGCCGATCCGTTTGGGTATGGCCAATGCTGATGGCGACCAGGACCTGATCGTATATGCATTTACCCGCAAAGGGCGAATTGAGTGCACCAACTATCGCAATGTAAATATTACAACCGGTAAAAATATTCCGTTGTTTGTACAAAAGAACTTCGGCGCTTTTTACGGCAATTTATTTACGCAGCAATGGAAGAATGAAGATAAAAGTGTTTCTATCCTCGAATATGCCTGGAATGTTACGCCCATCAATCAAATGAAATGCGATCCCTGCGTTGGCAATCCTCCAACAGAGCAAGACCTGGTGCAGAGTGGTGTTTGGTGGCTCAATGGAAAAGACTGGAGTGATTACAGCGATATTGATAATGACGAGCCGGATGATGGAAACAGGAATGTTCATTTCACCCGTTTGCATTTTCGCTACAACCGCAAATCATTTGCACAAGACCTGATGTTCCAGGTAACGCCCAACAAGGAGAATTTCCAGGCGAGGTATATCATCACCCATCCTGCCAGTGGAAATTTTGATTGTGATGCAGGTAGAAAATATTTACAGGACCTGAAACAACGGAGAAAAAAAGAATTACAGGAATTGACCCGCCTTACCGGAACGGATATCAACAACTGGCAGGAAGATGCCATGGCGAAAAATGATGAAACAGAAAATACCGATGTACAGTACGCAACCCTGATACCGGAATACAAACAGGATATGAAGAACAAAAGCACTGCACCAACTGGAATTATTTTATTAAGTATTACCGTTTTAGGCGCAGCAGGAGTAATGCGCTGGAAAGGTTTGGTTTAGGTAGGTTTCTTTTGGGAATTTGGCCAGGGCCCTGCAGCAATGCGGGGCCTTGTATTAATAAAAAAGGCCCCGCCAAAGCGGGAGCCCTTTTATTCGCATTCACCTTTAAACTATTGTCCACCGCCGCCAGCAGGCCTTTGCGGCCTCAGAGATGGCTCAATTTCGTCTTTCCATTGTTTCATTTGCGCCTCTGTAAAGATCGCTTTTAGCTTAGCATCTCTTGCATCGGCTAATTCCTTACGCTTGGCCATCATGGCATCACGGTCTCCGCCGCTTGCCCTTATTTCATCCATTGCTTTTTGCTGCGTATTGATGTAATCCGTAATGATCGCATCTGATTTTGCTTTTGTGGCAGCATCCAGGTTAAGTGGCGCCATTTTTTCAATGGTGAATTTTATTCTTTCTTCGGGGGTCATACGCTGACCGCCACCGCCGCCCTGTGCATTTACGGTTGTAATGCTGATAATAGCAGCAGACATCATTAATAACAATTGCTTTTTCATTTTTATTCAAATTAAGGTTTACGATGTGGTGAATTATTAAAATTTTAATTAGCCGGCTTCTTCTTTCCTTCGCCGCCCCTGCGGTTAAGTATTTTTACAAACAGGGAATCGAATTTTGGCAATTGTTCGCTGGTACAGAGCATCCGGATATTTTTCAGGTGATTGAACATCTGCAATTCCATTGTTTTCTGCAACTCTGCCGACTGCCCAGCAACTATATTTATAACCGAATCCGAAAAGTCGCCTGCTGCCAGTTCTTTGAACTGTTTATCTTTTGACGCCCGGCTACTTTCAAACATCTTCTTTACCTTCTCCTGGTGCTTTGTACTCAGTGTATCGTATTGCTGAAGCTGCACTGCTGTAAATCCTATTTCTTTTTTCAGAAACTCGGCGATCATGGTCTTCCTGTCGGGTCTTTTTTCCGACCGGCGACCATCCTTCTTCATAAAAAAGAAGGTGACCATGGCGATATTAGCAACGAGCAATATTGCTATCACCAAAAGAAAGACCTTACTCCTGTTTTGCTTGTTTATCATTATGGTTGTGTGTTTTCGGTATCATAAATTGTAGCAACAGAATAAGAGAATTCGTCTGTTTGTGATTGGGCCGACAGCTCGGTTGACGCACCAGCACTGGACGACTGGTTGAACAACAGTACCGCCAGGTTTATTAAAATGATCATACATAAACCCGAAAAGGCAACAGCAGGCCTGCCAATGAACCAGCCGGCTTTTTCCCAAACCGATTCTGTTTCTTTATTCATCCGGGCATTTATCCGGGTAAGCAGGAATGGTTTTGCTTCTGCACGATTTACTGAATCAACACTTTCCAGTGCTTCTTCAATGTGTTTATTGATTTGTTCTTTCTTATTCATAACGGATCGTTTTATTGTTCCGGAATATTTTTTTCGTAATAACTGCTCAATACTTTTTTCAAATTTGTTTTTGCTCTTGCTATCAGCGACTCTACAGCATACAACGTTGTGTTCATTATTTCGGCAACTTCCTGGTAGCTCTGTCCTTCCAGTTTGTGCAGCGTAAAAGCTATCCGCTGCTGGTCCGGTATCTGCTTCAACGCATTGAATAATTCTGCGGCCCTTTCTTTTTTTTCCAACTGTACGCCCGGGTGATTGAATTCTGCCGGCAGTACGGGTTCTTCTTCCTCATTTCCAAAAAGGCTTTGCACAAATGCAAAACGTTTTTTTCGTTTCTTCTTCTTCTCATGATCCAGCGCCTTGCTTACCGTGATGCGGTAAAGCCAGGTGGAAAATTTTGATTCGCCTTTAAAAGAACTTACCGACTGGTACACCTGTATAAAAACCTCCTGCGTTATATCGTCTGCATCGTCTTCATTCTGTACAATACTCAGCGCCGTATTATAAACCATATGCTGCCATTCATCTACCAGCTTTTTAAAAGCCGGTCCATCTCCCTGCTGCAGTTGTACAATTAGTTCCTGTTGATCCAAAACGTCGCATTTTAATAGCTGCTTTAAAAGTAATTAAAACTGACGAAAGCCTCCGCCCTGTCCGCCCATCCGCTCCCGGTCAAACCCTGAATTATTGGACGGTTTTGCCGTACCAAAATTCTTCAGGCTGTAGGTAAACGTGAGCATGAAATACTGCCGCAATACCTGGCTTTGTGCATCTTCAACCGAATAGCCGGTCACAGTTCTTACCAGGCTTTGATTTTGTTTCAACAGGTCAAATACCGATAACTTCAATTCGCCTGCTTTATTCTTTAAGAATTTTTTACCGATCGCTGCATTCCATAACCAAAAGCTCTGGTTAAATCCCTGCGACAACCCGCTATACGTATTGCCTGAAATATCGTTTTGTATGAACCAGCCTTTTTTGTTCAGCAGGTTAACCTGTGCACCAATGCTCTGGTTAACCGATTTGGTGGTGGTGCTGTTTGCTGTATTCGTTTTAGAGTCATTAAAATTAGCGGTGTACGATACATTGAAATCCACGTACTCACTTATATTACTCGCCAATACCACGCCGCCATTATACGCATAGCTGTTTGTAAATGTCTCCTGGTAATTTACCATTCCGGGTAATTTAGAATAGCTGAACCCGGCATTCAGGTTCAAAGTTGTTTTCATGAACTTCAGGGGCATGCTGTAGGTGAAGAACGTACGCAGGCTTTTATATCCATCCAGGTTTACCGGTTTGGTTAACTGCGACCGTCCCTTCAACACTATGTTTTGCTGAATAACCGAATCCTGTTCGGGTATAAAGGTTCCGTTCGAAATATAGTTGCTTGCTGTTTGCAGAATGAGGTTTGCAAAAAAGCTCTTGCTTGTTTTTGAATTGGTGTACGCATACCGGCCCGACAAGAAATGAGTGTATGATTGTTTCAGATCGGGGTTACCGCTGCTAACCCTTAACGGGTTGCTCAGGTTTACCACGTCCTGCAACTGGCTTATGGACGGGAAATTGGTTGATGCCCTGTAAAACACACGCACATTCACATTGGGCGATACCTTTTTCCGCCACATTAAATTGGGCAGCACATTGGCGAACGATTGATCAACACTTGTAGCCGTAGGAAATATCCGCTGGCTTTCCAGTTTGGTGTGCTGAAAGTTCAGACCGAAAGAAAGTTGCTCATCCCTGCTTCGTCCAAGGCGGTAATTTACCCCGGCGTTATTGGTTGTGATACTGTTATCAAACCGGTTAGAAAGTATGGTATCAAACATGGTATACTTCTGCCCGTCGTAAGAAAACGTCTGCTGGTCGGCCTTGTTTTTCTGTACAGACAGCGTGTAATCAATTTGTAATTGTCCTTTTTTACCGATTGGCTCTGTATAGGCCAGGTTGCCGCCGATGGTATGCCCGTTCGTATTATTATCGCTCAGCCTGTTTTGAATTGAATCATTCAGGAACATTCCCAGGCTGTCGTAATAACGATAACGGGCATCAATGATAGACTCTCCGTCGTTCTTAGTAAATACCGTGTTGAATCCTAAGGATAATGTACGGCCCCTTTTTGCAAAGGAATGGCGATACATGATGTTGTTGCGTATGTTAAACCCATTCCTGTCTGAAGTTGAATTGGATAAGGAGTTATTAACTGAGTCGGCCAATCCTTCATATGTATTTAATGAAGAAAAGGAGGTAGATCTGTTCTTCTGAAAACTTACACTTGGTATAATGAAAATTGAATTGGATGAATCTATCTTGTACTCCAGGCGCATGTTCAGCCGGTGGTTGGTATTATCAGAAACAGAATTACTTTTTTGGAAACTGAACTGGTTTTTTGGGTTAAGAAATGTTTCTGTATTAACCAGGCTCTCATTATTATTATGACTGTTGTTAAAGAAATAACTGCCGTTCACTGTTAATTTTTTTCCATACACATTACTGAAATTGATGCCCGCAGCATTGGTCTTGCTGATGCCGCTTGCCTGGCCCACATTAAAATTATCAGCACCGCCGCCGCCCTGGCCACCACCCCTGTTGCCTCCACCGCCTCTGTTACCGCCACCACCGCTGTTGCTGGTTACGCCCAACAGGTCCTGCGATGCAAAATTCTGTTGATTGATATTATTGAAGTTGCCTACGAGGGAAATACGCCTGTCGCCATTAAAGAAACTAACATTACCGCCTGCTGCATAGCGGCTGTCTGTTCCGGCCCCGGCGTATATTCTTCCAAACTGGCCGTTTTTAATTCCTGATTTTGTAACAATGTTCACCGTCTTCTGCGAGTTGCCGTCATCAAAACCGGTAAGTTGTGCCTGGTCGCTCAGTTTATCAAAGACCTGGATCTTGTCTATTACCGATGCCGGTAAATTTTTAAGCGCAGCGGTGGCATCATCGCCAAAGAAGTCTTTACCATCAACGGTCACTTTTCTTATTTGTTCGCCCATGGCGGTTACGGTACCATCTGCACCCACCGTGATCCCGGGTAATTTTTTAATCATGTCCTCTGCAGTTGCATCAGGATTTACTTTGAACTGGCTGGCGCTGAATTCGGTAGTATCTCCCTTCTGCCTTGCCGGGGGGGCCTTGGCAACTATCACTACATCGGTAAGGTCTTTCACCAGTTTTCCTAAAGGAAAAACAATGGGTTCTTTATTACTGGCCTGCAGGTTTATACGTTGTTCAATTCTTTCGTATCCACTGGAGTTAATATAAATTCTATATCCGCTGGGATTAAGGTTGTTAAATACAAAGTTTCCGGATTTATCGGTAACCGTTTGTTTTACCTGCGAAGAATCCCTTAGTGAAACAAGTTTTATGGTTGCGCCTGCAATTGCTGTTTTATCGTCTTTGTCATTCAGTTTACCTTTCAGCGAAATGTCCTGGCTATTTGCAACGGCCGCACTCAGGGTAAAAAACAGTACTAATAAAAGGGGTCTTACTCTCATAATTTTTTGTTGTACCCTATTAGACGACAGCTTTTGCCCGAACTGGCGCCCAAAACCCGGTTTTCAGGCCCTCCTGGTAAAGGCGGCAGTCATTCCGGATAAATGGCAGGCATCCCGGATTAACGGGGTGGGCGGCATAAAGAACGAAATTGCCTTTTTAGGATTAACTTGCACGCCTAAAATTTAAACGACGTATATGGAATACAGTAAATTGGTATCGGTTACCGGGCTACCGGGATTGTTTGAGTTGTTATCTTCCAAAGCCGATGGCGGCGTGGTGAAATCCCTTGAGGACAAAAGCACAAAATTTGTAAGCAGCCGCATTCATAATTTTTCTCACCTGGAGAGTATTGAAGTATTCACCACTAAAGACAATGTGAACCTGGTAGAGGTATTTAACGCCATGAAAGAAAGCAAAACAAAATTGCCGGCCGACAATGATGCTGCTGCCGTTAAAAAATATTTTGAAAAGGTTTATCCCGATATGGACTTCAGCCGGGTATATGCCAGCGATATGAAGAAGATGGTGAAATGGTTCGGCGTTTTAACAGCAAATAATATCGAGATCAAATTATCAGAGATCCCGGCAGATGCCGCTGAGAACAACGCAACAGAAAACAAACCCAAAGCAGTGGAAACAAAAGCGGCAGCTGTAAAAAATGCGCCGGCTAAAAAAATAAATACACCGAGGAAAATGGCATAAGATAGAACACGGATGACACAGATAAAACTGATGAATACAGATTTTTAAACTATTTAAGATCCTGCTTTTACTAAAGCGGGATCTTAAATTATATAGCTACCAACTCCCCGTTCACAATTATGTATACCGCAGATATAAAAAAACTACCCCGTCAATTTGTTCCGGAAAATTTTGTTGTTAGCAACTGGCAAAGCCTGGAGCCTTATTTTAAAGACCTGCTTGAAAGGCCCATTAAAACCGGGAGTGAAATGGAAAAATGGCTGAAGGACCAGAGCGAACTGGAAGCCGTGGTAAATGAAGATGCCTGCTGGCGGCAGATAAAGATGACCTGTGATACGGAAAACAAATCACTGGAAGAATCTTTTAATTTCTTCTTCATGGAGATACAGCCAAAGATCCAGCCCTATTCCGATGCCCTGAATAAGAAACTGGTAAATCATCCCTTGACAAAAGAACTGGATGGCGAAAAGTATTTCACTTACCTGCGCAACATCCGTAAAAGCATTGAACTTTTTAGAGAAGAGAACATTCCCCTGCAGGCCGAACTTTCGGTAATGCAGCAGCAGTACGGCGTTATATCGGGCAAGATGACGGTGCTGATGAATGATAAAGAGTACACGTTGCAACAGGCAGCTAAATTTTTAGAGAGCCCCGACCGGGCAATACGGGAAGAGGTATACCGGAAAATAAATGAAAGAAGGTTGCAGGATAAAGAAGCCCTGGATAAATTATATGATCAGCTGATAGAAAAAAGAAACCAGGAAGCACTTAATGCCGGGCTTGCCAATTACCGGAATTACCGGTTTAAAGAACTCGGCCGCTTTGATTATACCAAAGAAGATTGCTACCAGTTTCATGAAGCCGTTAAGCAGCATGTGTTGCCATTGGTGAACATCATATATCAGCATAAAAAAGAAAAACTGGGACTGGATACACTACGCCCCTGGGATATTGATGCCGAACCACAGGGCATAAAACCTCTTCTTCCTTTTAAAACAGGAGAAGAGCTGGTTGAAAGATCCATAGAATGTTTTACAAAGCTTCGCCCCTTCTTTGGCGACTGTCTTAAAAAGATGAATGAGTTAAAACACCTTGACCTGGAAAGCAGGAAGGGCAAGGCTCCGGGGGGATACAACTGTCCATTGGCAGAAAGCGGTGCCCCTTTTATTTTTATGAATGCTGCCGGGCAAATGCATGATGTAACAACGATGTTACACGAGGGCGGACATGCCGTTCATTCGTTTCTTGCACATCCATTGGAACTGAACGGCTTTAAAGAATACCCGATGGAAATTGCCGAAGTAGCCAGCATGGCGATGGAACTGATGAGCATGGATGAATGGGAAACATTTTTTTCTGATAAACAAGATCTGAAAAGAGCAAAAGAGCACCAGTTGGAAAGAGTGATCACCATTTTCCCCTGGATCGCCATCATCGACAAATTCCAGCACTGGATTTATGAACACCCTTCACATACACACGAAGAACGTACCGCCACCTGGAATGCGATACTGAAAGAATTCCAGGATGATGTGATCGACTACAGCGGACTGGAAGCATACCGCAGCAACAGCTGGCAGCGTCAGTTACATTTGTTTGAAGTGCCTTTCTATTATATCGAATACGGTATTGCCCAACTGGGCGCCATCGGCATGTGGATGCAGTTCAGGGAAAACAAAGAACAGGCAATGGATAATTATTGCAAGGCGCTTGCATTGGGCGGCACCAGAACATTACCGCAGCTTTTTGAAGCAGCAGGTTTGAAATTCGACTTTAGCCCGGATAAAATAAAAGTGCTGATGGAATTTGTAAGAGAACAGATGAACTAAATGCCTGTTTTGCATTCGTTGCAAACACCACTCACCACCACATCTGTTTGTTTTTGCTTAAACCCTTTCGGAAGTTTTACTTCCGGTATGGCAACATGCTCCAGGCAAATGGTTTTATCACACACATCGCAGATGAAATGAACGTGGTTATCGTGGTGATGGCCTGCCTCACAATTATCTTTACACAGGGCGTACAGGATAGAGTTGTCGGTGGTAGGTATGTTATGAATGATGCCCTTCTCCACAAAGGTTTGCAGGGTTCTGTAAACCGTAACCCGGTCAAAAGAGGCGTCGGTGTTTTTTTCAATATCGGCATGAGCCAGCGCACCCGGACTTTTTAAGAAAAGTTCCAGTATCTTTTTTCGCCCATCGGTAACGCTGAGCTGGTTCTTCTTTAATATATCTAAAAGCTGGTCCATAGAATTTTAATTAGGCGTATTGCTGAACCCGTTCATGAACCGTTTGCTGGTTACCTTTTCCTTCAGCAATCCTTTGATGTCTGTTATCAATTTGTCCACCTCGTCATTACTCAGTCCGTCATACACCATTCCCCTAACCCGGCGCTGTTTATCTACCAGGGCAAAAAACTGCGTATGTATGAACTGGTCTTTTATTAATTGTGTTGAATCGGGTTTGCCGTTATCAATTCCATAACCCTGGCGGGCCATTTTGTAAAGAAGCGCTTTGTCGCCGGTAACAAAATTCCAGTTGAGGTTTGGAGTCTGGAGTTTGTGGCTTGTGGTTGAATCGTATTGCAGTTTATAAGAACCGTCTTCTTTTTGTACCAGTTTGCCGTTGAGCATCTTTTCTTCATAGGCTTTTAGCAAGGGTACCGAATCTGTTTCGGGCATGCAGGTATGGGAAATGATCATAAAGCCCGGCTCATCTTTGAACGCATCATACACCCGGCGCATGTTGGCGTTCATCTTCGGGCAAATGCCCTTGCAGGTGGTAAAAAAATATTCAGCTACATACACTTTATCTTCCACATCCCGTTGTGTAATGGTTTTGCCATCCTGGTTTATAAATGTAAAGTCTTCTACATTGTCATTCCGCACCAGCAGGTTTGACCTTGAAAAGTCGTAATTGCTGAAAAGGGCGAAGTAAAACCCGCCGAGCAACAGAACGAAAAAACCAACGTATATCAGCCACTTCCTTTTCATACTATGTTCTTTGCCGCAAATTTACAACCCTTTGCAGTAGGAATAAAGAAAGCGGTCGAATATTTGCAACATTATTGCATTTTTGCTACCTTTGCCCCTCACATGAATATTAAACTTAATTGGGATGCGCTGGGAATTTTCACCTCTATTGCCTGTGCCATTCATTGCGCCTTATTACCCATACTGATGTCAACACTTCCTGTGTTTGGCGTAAACATCATTCACAATGTTTTTTTTGAGTGGGGTATGATCGGGCTGGCCTTTGTGGTAGGTTCGTATTCCCTGTTTCATGGTTTTATTAAGCATCACCGCTCCCTTGTTCCTGTGCTTATCTTTTCCATAGGCTTTATCTTTCTTGTGCTTAAACAGTTTTACGACGGAAGGCTTTCCATCCTGTTCTTATTTATTGCCGTGCCTTGTATCATCGGCGCTCATTTTTACAATTACCGGCTTTGCCATCGCAGCAAATGCTCTTCACCACATCATAAGCACTAGCCAACCTTCCTTCGGAATTTTTTATATTTAATGTTCAATAGAAGAATTATGAAGAAAATATTCCTGTTCCTTGTTATACTTATGTCTGCTTACAATGCAACAATAGCTCAACAGGGCGACGAAGCCATCATTCGTTCCGAGATCGAAAAACAGCGCCTCGGCTGGAACAAAGGCAATATTGATAGCTTTATGGTTCCTTACTGGCAAAGCGATTCTTTAATGTTCATTGGTAAGAGCGGGATAACTTATGGCTGGCAAAAAACACTGGATAACTATAAAAGAGGTTACCCCGATACGGCCAGCATGGGCAAACTTGATTTCGATCTTCTGCAGGTAAGAAAATTATCCGACAGTTATTTTTTTGTAGTGGGTAAATGGCATCTTACAAGAACTGTTGGCAATTTGGGAGGTCACTTTACTTTGTTGTTCCGGAAGATCAATAACAAATGGTTGATCGTGGCCGATCACAGCAGTTGATCATAATTTCCATTTACGTTTCAGGTGAACTATAAGGGCCACCAGGCTGATCAAAAATCCGGTGTAGTAGAGGTAATTGGTCCAGTCGGGCTTATCTTCAAAAAAAGCAAGGCCTTTATAAATTCCTGCAAACACGTTTACCATCATCCACAACAACACAATGGATATGGTCTGTAATATCTTTGTTAAGAAGGCCCTGGTTTCTTCTTCCATTCCCATACCCGTGAATTTTTACTGAAGTTCTTTCTTAAAATTAGTACTTATGCCGGATCATTTCAACAGCATTTTTCTGAAAGCCACACTGTCACCGTTGAATACATTGAAATCAACATAGGCATCCACGCCGTTAACTCTCCCTTTTTCATTGTGCTGCCAGAAATTCCATTTCCGTTCTATCCTTGGTTTATCCCGTACATAATAATGGGCCACCCATAACGGGTAATCATCAAAAGCGCCGTCCAGGAAGTTCTTATAAAAATCAATATTGGTATAAATAATGGGTTTCACTTTATAGTATCTCTCAATCATCAGCAGCCAGTCTTTGGTTCGTTGCCGTATATCGGCTACCGAAGCGCCGTTAGTGGTTTCAATATCCAGTACCGGTGGCAGGTCGCCCTTGTTTAAAGAAACTGTGGCAATAAAATTCTCTGCCTGTGCTTTGCCGCTTTTGGACGGAATGAAAAAGTGATAGGCTCCCCTGGGCATGGCTGCTTCTTTGGCCCTGAACCAGTTTTGCCGGAAGCTGTTATCCACCCTTCCCAATCCTTCTGTGGCTTTGATGAATGCGAAGCCGATCTTCACCTGTTTATCCTGCATGGCTTTTACCGCCTCCCAATCAATGTTGCGTTGATAGCGGCTTACATCAATTCCATGAATGCTGTAATTAACAGGAAGGTCGATCTCGAAAGCCGGGTAGCGTACAAACTTTGGTTTGTTAACCACATTGGCTATATAATAGATGGCGGCGGCCGCTATGGCAAGTAACAGTGCCGGGATTAAAATAACCGTAAAAACTGATCTTTTCTTTTTGGCCAACGGGAAATATTAGAACGCAAATTTGCAGAAAAGAAATTTCATCGGCCTGCTAAAGTTTTAATAAAGATTCAACCGGCTTTTTCATGCCCCGTCCTGTCCAGCTCCCGGTTAACGAAGAATACTGAAACCAGTACTACAGCAAATGTGATCTTCTGAATCACCGGGAGATAGATAGTGAATGTATTGCTTACCATGATAAAGTAGTTGAGGCACATAAGTGCCAGGCAAAAAAGGCCGGTATAAAAAAACCGACGATGCCCGCTTTTATAAAATCCGGCAAAAGTTCCGCAAATGGCTATAAGGCCCAGCAGACTTGCAGTATGAATAACCGCATCGTGTAAGTGTGTAAACAACAGGGTTGATGTCAGCATGGCCGCTACACCGCAAAAACGAATCGTTTTTTTTAGAACGTCAGTAACCTGTAACAGTGCCGGCAAAAAATACCAGAAGATCATAAAAGAAAAACAAAGGATCAGCCAGGAACTTATGGCAATGGGCCGGGCTGCATTGTATTGGCCGTTCTTGGCTTGTTCATTCAAAAGATCGCACCAGAAATTGTTGAGCCAGCTGAACCCTTTAACTGTTTTATCAGCCTGTGATCCACCAGGATAAAAATAAGCGGAAACAAAATACAGCACCATAAAAATGCAGATCCCCAAAAAAGTGATCCTGCTGCCGGTGCTTTGTTTCATTGGATGGCGATTGAAAACAAACTTATTTCAAAAGTTTCTTCACAAACTTAAAATCCTTTCCGGCAGTGATCTTTAAGAAATATACGCCAGGCACAAAGTGGGCGGAGGGCATTTCAACAAACTCCGACCCGTTAAATAAAGGAATTGTTTTGTTATACAACAACTGGCCGGCAGCATTGTATATGCGGATGGCAGCATCTGCAGCAGCGATATTACTCAGGTAAATATGAAATAGATTTCCCACTGGGTTTGGAAAAACCTGTGCCGTTCCAGGGCCTGTTATGGTTTCCGTTATTTTTTTGGATGTATTGTTCCGGGTGATAAGCCAGTAATCCGGATCAATTAAAACGGTATCGGGTATAAAGCCGATGTTGCGGATAAATATCTCGTTGTTGATCTTGTTGTCAACCACAATGGTTTTTTCCTGCGTGGCATTCTTGAATTTTAATGCAACGGGCAGATCAAAAAAACTTACCGAAGCGTGTGAAGTAACCTGGTTCATTTTTATTTTCACATAACTGCTGCCTACCTGCGACCATTCCACTTTATAGCTTGGATAACCTTGTCCTTCAAACCAGTCTTTAAAGAATCTGGTAAGATCAACGCCGCTCTCTTCTTCCAGGTTTCTTTTCAGATCAGCTGTTTTGGCAAACCCATAAACCAGTTTAGTATCATTCTGGTACCGGCGTATGGCACGGAAGAAAACATCGTCGCCCAGTTTCCAGCGCAGCATATATAATAAATGTGATCCTTTATTATAACTCAGTCTTCCGCTGAATATCCTTCCTACATTGGTTGTATCATCTACCTTAACCGAACCACCAACTGCAGAAGTAATATTATTTACCACAGCTTTGCGGTTGGCAATGGCAGTAGCAGGATATTTATTCTCCATATACATAGCAGCAAGATGCGTGGCAAATCCTTCGTTGAGCCAGATGTCTTCCCAGGAAGCGCAGGTGATCTTATCGCCAAACCATTGATGGCCCAGTTCATGCGCAGATAGTCCTTCATCAACCGATACCATAAAGCTCGCCGTCTGGTGCTCCATACCTCCTCCCCAGCTAAACTGCACATGCCCGTATTTTTCTTTGATGAAAGGATAATCACCAAATATGCCGTGATAATATTTAATGGCATCCAGCACATTTTGTGTACCGTTCTGGAAAGCAACCAGGCTTTCGGGGTAACAATAGGTTTGCATCGGCAGGTTAATGGCTCCCAGCTGAACCGAATTATTGAAAACCGAATAATTAGTTACGGCAAAACAAATTAAGTAGGTAGCAATGGGGTAACGATGTTTCCAGTAGGTAAGTTTTTTTGTTCCTCCTGCGATCAGTGTTTCACTTTGCAGTAAACCATTTGATGCCGCTTTATAGGCAACTGGGTTTGTAATAAGTACATCTATTGAATCGGCCTTATCATCCAATCCGTTCTTACAGGGCCACCAGTCACGACTGCCATACGGCTCACTCAATGTCCATATCACCGGAACAACCCCATGCGTAGTTTGAACAAAAGACCCAAAACCGGTATTGGCCGGCGGACCTTTATAAAAAATACTCACCGAATCCAGTACACCTGTATTTATCGGTGTTGAAAAGTTCACCTGTAGCAGGTTGTTGGTATGCGTTTTTGTAAGAATAACATTCCGTTGCTTTACACTATCCACGTTCAGGCTGTTCATCAGGTCGAAGGAAATAGAATTTCCGGCAGAAGTAATTACAAAATACACGGTTACTTTTCCACTGATATAATAAACAGCAGGGTCCACCTCCCACTCACAGCGGTAATACTTAACATCAAAGTTGGTGGAAGCCAATGTTCCGTTAATGATATTCAATCCTTCATAATGTTTCTTCTCTTGCAAAGCAATCCCTTCGGCCGGGGTATTATTATTTTCCTGCAACTGAGCCTGTGTATTAAACCAGGCCAGTAAAAACACGATAGAAAAAATACGCATATGCAACTATTATTGAATGTCTGAATTGAAAGGCATTAATGAAGTTCCTAATTTTTTGTCAAAGGGCAATAAGGGAGCCGGATACCCGTTTTATCAAAAGTCCGTTTTTAATTGCCTACCTCTATGAATGTAAACGTCCGTTCAAGTAAAGAAAACGAAAAAATTACAGCAGTATCAAAGTCAATTTTGATACTGCTTTTTACTTTGGGTATCACTGGTATTGCTTCGGCATACCCGGTCATCGATACATCCAAGAAAACAATTCCCGCAACAGTTGATAAGAAAGAAGCTGCTGTACTTGTTGCTGAAGAGTCGAACGTTGTGTTCCCCGATGTATTGACAGGGAATGAAGAGGAAGCGCTGCAATACATCGAAAAATTTTCAGAAAATCGCAGGGCATATGTGATACGTACTTATAACCGGGGTAAAAAATATTTCCCAAAAGTAAGCGCCATTCTAAAAAAATACGAACTGCCTGATGAATTAAAAATGCTGATGGCGTTGGAAAGCGCTTTTAATGCCAATGCGGTTTCAAGAGCAGGGGCGGTAGGCTATTGGCAGTTTATGGACGATGTGGCAAAAGAATATGGTTTAAAATACGTTCCCCGCCACAGAAGTTCAACAAAAATAATCCGTACAAAAAAAGGAAAGGTTGTTAAAAAGATCATAGTAAAGAAAGCAGGGGGAAGAGACGACCGTAAGAACTTCAATAAATCTACCCATGCTGCCGCCCGGTATTTAAAGGACCGTAGCCGCAACCTGAATAACGACCTCTTGCTGATGGTTGCCAGTTATAATTGCGGAGTAGGAAATGTATGGGAAGCCATGAAGAAGACCGGGAAGAGCGATCCTGATTTCTGGGATATAAAAAATTACCTGCCTTCAGAAACAAGGGCCTACGTAATGAACTTCATTACACTGAATGTGCTTTTTCATAACTACGATAAGTTTACCGGCAACAGCCTGAACTTTACCCCGGCAAAGATCCAGCTTGATGACCTTGAAGAGAACATTGCTGCATCGCTTGATGAAGCATATAACCTGAAATAAGCCCGTCATTTTTTTATCGCCATACAAACCTTCGGATAAATGACTGCTATTCGGCTTACCTTTGCTTATGCCCCGATTCAACTGGAACGACAGTACCAATTTATTAAGCAAGCTTACCTTCCGGCGTTTTACAAACGGCATTAAAGTGCTCAGCAGTTTTTATGCCAGCAGGTTGTTTAACAAGCCTGTTCAGTGGGGTTACCCGGTGTCTGTTTCCTTTGAGCCAACCACCAGCTGCAACCTGCGCTGTCCCGAATGCCCCAGCGGCCTGCGGCAGTTTACCCGGCCTACCGGTATGCTGAAGAATGATTTTTTTAAAAGAACCATTGACGAAATTCATAAAGAGCTTCTGTACCTCATCTTTTATTTCCAGGGCGAGCCTTACCTCAATACCGATTTCCTGGAGATGGTGAAATATGCCAGCAATAAAAAAATATACACGGCCACGTCTACCAACGCACATTACCTTACCGACGAAGTGGCAAAGAAAACCGTGGAAAGCGGGTTAGACCGGCTGATCATTTCCATTGATGGCACCACGCAGGATGTATATGAGCAGTACCGGGTTGGCGGCAACCTGGAAAAGGTGCTACAGGGAGCAAAAAATATCATGAAGTGGAAGAAAGAACTGAAAAGCAAAACGCCCTTTGTATTCTTCCAGTTTCTAGTTGTTAAACCAAATGAGCACCAGGTAGAAGATATTAAACGGCTGGCAAAGGAAGTGGGTGTGGATGAAGTTCGTTTTAAAACGGCCCAGGTATATGAATATGAGACCGACCCCAATAACCTGATCCCATCCATTGATAAATTCAGCCGGTATAAAAAGAATGCCGACGGCAGTTATTCCGCTAAGAACAAATTAGCCAACCGCTGCTGGAAACTGCAGCATGCCAATGTGATCACCTGGGATGGGCTGGTGGTGCCCTGTTGCTTTGATAAAGATGCCACCCACCAGCTGGGCAATTTAAAAATGCAATCTTTCAAAGAGATCTGGCATAACGACAATTACAGGCAATTCAGGGCCGAACTGATGAAAAGCCGGAAAAACATCGATATCTGCGCCAACTGCAGTGAAGGTGTTTCTGTTTGGAAAGATTAAAATGCTGACATTTGCATTTTCATAATTATGTCTTCTACTTTTAATAACCGCCTACGCCAGGTAATTTTACTTTTAATCATTGTATTGCTCGCTGTGCTTTTATTACAGCAGCTCTTCATTTTCTTACCCGGCTTTTTAGGCGCCATCACCTTATATATCCTGCTGCGGGAATCTTATTTCTACCTCACCATTAAAAAACAATGGAAAAAAACAGGCACAGCATTATTGTTCATATTGGCCAGCCTGGTAGTGATTGCATTGCCGGTTTATTTTTCCATCCGGCTTCTTTCAAAAGAGATATCGGTTGTATTGGCCAACCAGGCCGAACTGATAGCTGATGCAAAAATTGTAGGGCAAAAGATCTACGACATCTCAGGCTTTCAATTAATGACCGACGAAAATATTTTAACATTTCAGAAACAGGCTGCCACGATTATTCCCTCGCTGATCAACAGTTCTGCCGCTATTCTCAGTAATTTTGCCATCATGTTCTTCCTGCTTTATTTTTTACTGATGAATGGCCGGGTGGTGGAAAAATTCCTCGACCGGTTCATTCCATTAAAAGAAGAGAACGTGGATATGCTAAGTCGTGAAACCCGCAGCATGATCCGGGCAAACGCCATCGGCATCCCGGTACTGGCCATCATACAGGGTATTATAGCCACCATCGGCTACTGGATCTTTGGCGTGAAGGATTTTGGTTTGTGGGGATTTTTAACCGGCGTGTTTTCCATGGTACCCATTGTTGGCAGTGCTGTTATCTGGGCACCCTTAACGATTTATTTATTCGCTACCGGCCAAAATGGCTATGGAGTCGGGTTACTGACCTATGCCGTGGTTCTTATCTCCAATATTGATTATGTGGTACGGCTTACCCTGCTGAAAAAATTCATGGATGTGCATCCATTAATAACCATATTCGGCGTGATTGTGGGATTGGGCCTGTTTGGTTTCTGGGGAGTTATCTTCGGGCCGCTGCTGATCAGTTATTTTATTATCCTGGTAAAGATATACATGAATGAATTTGGCAAACCAGCTGATGCTTCATAGCAAAAGCAGTCTGTCGTATCAATATTAGTTATGGGAATCGAGAAAGACATTAACCAGCAATCGTTCCGAAACGATTATCAAAAAGCCGCCATCAACCTTATTTATACCTACAACTGGTTAAATGAAAAGATAAAGGGTTTTCTTGACCGGGAAGATATTACCGGGCAACAGTTCAACATCCTCCGTATCCTTCGGGGGGCAGGCACCCCTATCTCTACCTTACAGATAAGGGAACGCATGCTGGATAAAATGAGCGATACCAGCCGCATTGTTGACCGGTTGGTATTGAAAGGACTTGCACAAAAAAATATTTGTAAGAACGACAAACGCCTGGTGGATGTGAGCATAACAACAAAAGGAAAAAAATTATTAGAAAAGATCGACGCCCACGAAAAAGAAATGGATTCCATATTCGGCAATCTTACCGACACAGAAGCCGGCCAGTTAAATAAATTATTAGATAAGATCCGCCAATAACCCAATTACAACACATGAAATTTTTCTTTCTTTCTATTTCGTTTCTTGCCGCCTGCCTGTTGCCTGCTGGTTCTTTTGCCCAGGCAAAGCCGGAGTTCCGTGGGGTGTGGGTTGCTACGGTAGATAATATCGACTGGCCATCCCGGGGCAATTATAATTCCGATTCGCAAAAAGTGGAGTTTATAAAACTGCTCGACATGCATCAACGCAACGGCATGAATGCAATGATCGTTCAGATACGCCCGGTTACCGATGCATTCTACCCATCGCAATATGAACCCTGGAGCGAATTTCTTACCGGCACACAGGGTCGGCCACCCATGCCCTATTATGATCCGCTTGAATTCATGATCAGCGAAACCCATAAACGTGGAATGGAGTTTCATGCATGGATGAATCCTTACCGGGCTGTTTTTAATATCGGCAAATCGTCTATTGCAGCAAATCATATCAGCAGGATACATCCCGAATGGTTTCTTACCTACGGCGATAAAAGATATTTTGATCCCGGTAACAAAGAAGCGCAGCAATTTGTAAACAATGTGGTGAAGGATGTGGTGAGCCGCTATGCGGTTGACGCCGTTCACTTTGATGACTATTTTTATCCCTACCGTATTGCCGGAAAGGAATTCCCCGATAACGCCAATTACCTGCTTTATGGAAACGGAATGAATAAGGAAGACTGGAGAAGAAGCAATGTTGACTCCATCATACTCATGTTGAGTAGCACCATAAAAAAAGCAAATCCAAAATGCCAGTTTGGGATCAGTCCCTTTGGCGTATGGCGCAATGATGATAAAGATCCGGAGGGTAGTAAAACCAAGGCTGGCCAGACAAATTACGACGACCTGTATGCCGACATATTATTATGGCTGAAAAATGGCTGGATAGATTATGTGGCGCCGCAGCTTTACTGGGAGTTTGGTCATAAAGCGGCTCCCTATGAAGTACTGCTTGACTGGTGGAGTAAACATACATACGGAAGAAATTGTTATATCGGGCTGGGTGTTTACCGGGCAAACAGCAATGCCGCCTGGAAAGACATTACCCAATTACCGCGGCAGATAGAAGCCTTACGCAACACCCCCAATATCCAGGGCATGATCTTTTTCAGCAGCAGGTCTTTCAATAATAACCCCAATGGTTGGAGCGATAGTTTGCGCCTGGAATATTTTAAAGAGCCGGTAAAAACGCCGGAAATGAACTGGATAAACAGTAGCAGGGAATGATTTGTGGCTTTTAATCCGCCGGCATTTTATCTACCTTTGTAATTCTTAATTGATCATTTTTAATTCTTAATTATATTTTATGCCTGGTTACGAATTCTGGAGCGATGCCGAACGCAAAGAAGTAAACGATGTTTTAGAAACAGGAATATTAATGCGCTATGGCTTTGACGGCCCCCGCAAAGGCATCTGGAAAGCCAAAGAGCTGGAAGAAGCTATCTGTAAAACCTTTGGATGCAAACATGCCCAATTGGTAAGCAGCGGAACGGCTGCGCTAACAACCGCCATGAGTGCATTGGGTATTGGTTATGGCGATGAAGTGATCCTTCCTTCTTTCACCTTTGTTGCCAGCTTTGAAGCCGTATTGAGTGTAGGCGCTGTTCCGGTTTTTGTAGATGTGGATGATACTTTGACCCTGAATCCTGAAGCGGTTCGTAACGCCATCACATCAAAAACAAAGTGCATAATGCCTGTACACATGTGCGGCAGTATGGCCGATATGGATGCCCTGCAATCAATTTGTAAAGAACATAAACTGGTTTTACTGGAAGACGCCTGCCAGAGCATTGGCGCAACCTACAAAGGAAAGAAACTGGGAACCATCGGCGATGCGGGCACCTTCAGTTTCGATTTTGTAAAAACCATTACCTGTGCCGAAGGTGGTGCCGTAATGACCAACCGCGAAGATGTGTATATCAGCAGCGATGGTTATACCGATCATGGTCACGATCACAAGGGCGTTGACCGTGGCGCCGATCTTCATCCTTTCATCGGCTATAATTTCAGGATAAGTGAACTGCACGCTGCGGTTGGCCTGGCACAGATCAAAAGGCTGGATAGCTTTTTATCCATCCAGAAAAAAAATCATGCGGCACTAAAAAACATACTTTCGGCCATCCCGGAAATCTCCTTCCGGAGAATACCTGATGAAACAGGCGACAGCTGTACCTTCTTAAGCTGGTTTCTTCCTACAGAAGAAATAACAAGAGCCGTAGTGTCAGAAATGAAAACGCAGAATATTTTAGCCGGCAACTTCTACTGGTTCGACAATAACTGGCATTATATCCGCAAATGGGATCACCTTAAAAATTCTGTTACGTTAAACGCCCTGCACCCCGATCTGAAGGCAGCTGTTGTGCATCATGCTACTAAAGATTTCAGTGCCAGCGATGTCATCATGGGCCGTTGTGTTTCTACCGCCATTGGCTTAACCTGGACAGAAGAGCAGCTAAAGATAAAGGGAGAACAAATGGCGAATGTGATCAGGAAGATATTGAGTGCCCAAAAACAAATGGCATAGAGAGGATTTCTGTCAGAACGGATTTATTGCGTTGGGCTTCCGCTCCAGGTAATCGTTATACTGCAACGACCCCAGTCTGAACCGCAAGGGGATCTTTGTTGCCTTCTCAAATTGTAACTCCTGCTTACAGAAGAATCCAAAATGACTGGTATAAAAACCGGCGCCTATCACATTACAGGATGCCGGGGTTAAATTCACATAAGGCCTTGCATACACCGGTTGAACCGGCTCCTTTCCTTTTGCTTTATGAAAATACCCGTACGTAACCTTACTTGTTTTTGATACCTGTTTAGCTGCAAACAGGCCGGGTTTTATAGCAATTTCCTGGCAAAAAGCGGCCCCTGCCACAAAAATCATGCAAAAAAATAAAATTTTAGCTTTTTTATACATTTTTCAACACGCTATCTCTGTAAATTTACGTTGTTATTGATCTTGTGGATCAACAATTTTTATCATTTTTAAATTATTACCCTAAGAACGAACAGGAAATATGGCTTTAAGTCAGGGACTATACCAGAAACAGCTACAGAAACTATCGCCCCAGCAGATACAATTGATGAAATTGCTGCAGGTTCCTACGGCATTACTAGAAGAACGCATCAAGGAAGAGATCGAGGAGAACCCGGCCCTGGAAGAAGCCGAAGAAGGCCATGAAGATGAGTATGATGAAGCAAATGACGAGTTCAAGGACAAAGAAGCAGATGATACCGAGCCCGATGGCAGCGAGGACGATTACGATAATATCGACATATCCGAATACGTAAGCGACAGTGATGATGAAGTGGCCGACTACAAACTGAAAGACGATAATTACCCCGAGATAGATGAAAACAAAACAATCCCCATTAAAGTAGAACGGGGCTTTAATGAGTTGATGCTGGAGCAACTGGGCATGCTTACCTTAAGCGATCACCAGCGCCGCATTGCAGAACAGGTGATCGGCAACCTGGATGACGATGGTTATTTAAGACGTGAGATTTCTGCCATTGTAGATGACCTGGCATTCAGGCAAAACATTGAAACAACCGAAGAAGAAGTGGCCCAGCTGGTTCTGCAGATCCAGCAATTTGATCCCGCCGGCATTGCAGCCCGCAACCTTCAGGAATGTTTGTTGCTACAACTGGAAAGAAAGAGTAACAACGACAAGAACGTGGTGATGGCCACAAGGGTATTGGAGAAATACTTTGAAGAGTTTACCAAAAAACATTACGAAAAGATACAGCGGGGATTAGACCTCAGCGATGAACAGCTGAAAGAAGTAATCAACCAGATCATTAAGCTGAATCCCAAGCCTGCAGGCACTATTGGAGGAGGAAATAAAGGAGAAAGCTATGTAGTACCCGATTTTTTTATTTACAATAATGCCGGAAAATTAGAGCTTACCCTCAACAGCCGCAATGCCCCCGACCTGCGCATAAGTGAAGGTTACCGGGATATGCTCAGGGAATATGAACGGGGAAGCAAAAAAGACAAGCGGCAGAAAGAAGCGGTTATGTTCATCAAACAGAAGATCGATTCGGCCAAATGGTTCATTGATGCGATAAAGCAACGGCAGAATACCCTGCTCAACACCATGGAAGCCATCATGAATTACCAGCGGGAGTTCTTTATCTCCGGTGATGAAACAGACCTGCGGCCCATGATCTTAAAATATATTGCCGAAGCTACCAGCCTCGACATTTCCACCGTAAGCCGTGTGGCCAACAGCAAATTTGTACAAACCGAATTCGGGACATACCGGCTTAAATTTTTCTTCAGCGAAAGTTTACAAACAGACAGCGGCGAAGAAGTAAGTACCCGGGAAGTTAAAAAGATACTCAGCGATATTATTGAGGCCGAAAGTAAAAAACATCCGCACAGCGATGAAAAATTAACCGAGATGCTCCAGGAAAAAGGATATAATATTGCACGACGTACCGTTGCCAAATACCGGGAACAACTGAACATACCCGTTGCACGGTTAAGAAAAGAATTATGACAGAAACGCTCACACATACCCCGGTTGATGATGCCAGGAAAGAATATCCCCTCATTCTAAAATTCTTTTCACAACTCTTTTCTGTTGTATTTCATCCCTTATTCATTCCAACCTATGTAGTGGTTTTCTTACTCAACTTTCATCCGTCTTATTTTTCCGGGTTTGGCTATGGTTCTAAACTGATGTTATTGCTCACCACTATTCTGAATACGGCCTTCTTCCCTGCCTTTTCTGTTTTGATCATGAAAGGCCTTGGGTTTATAAAGTCTGTTTTTCTGCCAACACAACAAGAGCGGATCGGGCCCTACCTGGCAGCCATGATCTTTTATTTCTGGGCGGCAAGGGTCTTCTTCAAGTTTGAACCCCAGCTTTCTCCTGTATTGCCTTCATTTATGACCGGCGTTTTTCTTACAACGGTTGCAGCGCTTATCCTCAATATCTTCTTTAAAATAAGCATGCATGCCATTGGCTGCGGCGGATTGATCGGGATATTCGTTGTGATTATGAACAGCAACAGTATGTTAATGACCTGGCCCCTGGCTGCTGCTTTGCTGATATCCGGCCTGGTATGTACGGCACGTTTTATTGTAAGCAATCATTCTCAAAAAGAGATCTACCTGGGTTTATTGGTTGGCCTGGCCTGCCAGTTCATTGCAGCTTTTGTGATCCTGTAAAAAAGAAGCCCCGCTAAAAGCAGAGCCTCTTGTCTCCTGTCGTGCCTAACAATAAAATTTTCTAAAACTGTAGCGGAAATAAAAAATTAGCTGTTAAGTATTTTTGAATGGCTGATGTATTTTTTTGAAGGGTAGTACAAAAACATACAGCTTCCGTTTTTGATAACGTCGATGATCTTTTTATTCAGGTCCATGGGTACGGCCGGGCAACCATAACTCCTGCCCAGGTAACCGTTGCGGCGTATGAAATTCTCACTCACATAATCGGCCCCGTGCATTACAATAGCCCTGTTCAATGCATTGCAGTTGATCCCCTTTTCACAACCTTTTAATTTTAAAGAGTATCCATTACTTCCCTTATAAGTATCCTGTGTGATAAAAAATCCCAGGCTGCTTTTGTGTGATTCGCTTGCGTTGGAAAAATCAGTAGCCCGTTCCTGGCCCGATTTACGGCCATGAGCTACCAGTGAATTAAATAATATCTTACCGGTAACCATTTCCAGTACGAACAATCTTTTTTGTATGGAAGACATACTGTAATCAACAATGGTAAGCAGGTTGCAGTTTTTCAACAAATTTTTTGATTGCAGAACCATGAACCCCTTGTAGGCTTTTTCAAAAGCATCTTTCGATAGCCCGGCAGATGCCAGGTCCCATGTAGTATATAATACAGATGAACTTGTCTCCGTATGAGACGTACCGGAAACAACCAATGCTGTTCCTGGCAAAGCCTTTTTTGTAAAGCGGGATGAAGAACTGTTTGACTGTAATAACAGTACGCACAGTGCGGCAAACGCATAACGGGTTACTCTCATTCTTGTGGTTTTCAGTACGGATTCGGAGGTTAAGCGAACTGCATATAAATCGTTTTACCTGAACACTTTATTGTATGGTTACCGGAAACAAAACAGATTTATTTTATCATCATGTTCCAAAAAGTAAAACTACGTAGTGTCTGTACTTTAACAGGACTGTACAACCTCGTTTTATTACTGTAAAACGACAAACCTTTATCTTTATGGTTTGAATAACGTATGAAAAATATTAAACTGCTTTTTTCTCTTTTACTGGTATTCTCTGTAGCTCCGGTCCTGGGAAATCTTCAAAAAGCAAGCTATGACCGCACTGCTTTTTATAATGCAATGGCATCGGAAAAAGTGGATGAGATAAATACACAACTGAATATTATTAAGGCTTCTTCTATTAATGAGAAAGAAGCTTTTGAAGGTGCCCTGCTGATGAGAAAGGCCGGGTTGGTTGCTAAAGCAAAAGACAAACTAAGCCTGTTTAAAGAAGGCCGGAAAAAACTGGAAGCTTCTATTAAAAAAGACAGCGACAATACTGAATATTGTTTTCTGCGCCTCATCATCCAGGAGCATGCTCCTAAGGCGGTTGATTACAGGGGCAATATTGATCACGACAGTAAATTGATCCGCTCTAATTATAAAGCCATGCTTCCGGCAGTTCAGCAGGCCATTGCAGACTACAGCAAAAAATCAAATGCTTTAAAGGGGCTGCTCCCTTAACTTTGCAGCGCATGGGTAAGAAAATTCTTGTTATTTATTATTCGCAGTCTGGTCAGCTTACAGACATCACCGATAAGTTGTCTGCTCCACTCCTTGAAGCCGGTCATTCGGTTGAAAAAGTTCGTGTGCAGGTTGCAAATGATTATCCCTTTCCCTGGAATGGCAAGGCCTTCTTTGCAGTAATGCCCGACTGTGTAAAGGAAGTACCCACCGAATTAAAACCGTTCCGGTTAAATGAATCTAAATACGACCTGGTCATCCTGGGTTACCAGGCCTGGTTTCTCTCGCCTTCCATCCCGGTCAATTCCATACTGCTTCACCCGGCTGTAAGAGCTGTTTTAAAAGATACACCCGTTGTTGCCATCACCGGCGCCCGCAATATGTGGATCAGTGCTATGGAAAGGGTAAAGGCTATACTGAAAGGAACAGAAGCAAAACTGGTTGGGCATATCTCCCTCGTTGATAAGCATCATAATTTCATCAGCTTTATCACTATTTTTTACTGGATGTTCAAAGGAAAGAAGGGAAGATGGCTGAACATTTTTCCCAAGCCCGGCGTTTCTGACCAGGATATTGCCGGAACTTCTGTGTTTGGCAATACCATTCAAAAATACCTTGATAAAGGATCTTGGGATGGTATGCACGACGAACTGCTTCAGCAAAAAGCAGTGGTAGTAAAATATAATTTAATGTTTATAGAATCAAAGGCCAAGCGCATTTTCGGCATATGGGCAAACCTCATTGCCAAAAAGAAAAAAAAGACAGCCTGGCTTGTTGCATTCAAATATTATCTTTTAATTGCATTGTTTATAGCTGCACCGATCATACTAACTGTTGATGCTATATTCTTCAAGCCCTTTTTATCGGAACGCATAAAAAGGCAGAAACAAAAATATTCAGGTATAAATTAATTAACCCTAACTGCAGATGTCTTTTAACGAGGTTTACATTACCAATACGTCTTCTTTTTTTCCAAACAACCCGGTATCAAATGATGAAATGGAAGATTACCTGGGCTATATCAATGGCCAGCCTTCCAAATCAAAACGAATTGTTTTACGGAACAACGGTATTACCAACCGCTATTATGCTTTAACCAAAGACAGGAAAGTAACACATACCAATGCACAGATAACGGCCGAAGCAGTGAAAGCCCTTTTGGGAAATACAAACGGTAAACTAAAGGCCATCGACCTGCTTTCCTGCGGAACATCTACGCCCGACCAGGTGATGCCTTCGCACGGCGTGATGGTACATGGACTGTTGCCCGAAACAAACTCGATCGAAGTGGTTTCACCAGCAGGCGTTTGCTGCGCCGGTATGCATGCACTGAAGTATGCGTATATGGCCATTAAAACAGGCGATGCAAGCCTGGCTGTAGCCACAGGTTCTGAACGGTTTTCTACCTTACTCATTTCCGATGTATTTGAAGACGAAGCAAAAAAATTACAGGAGCTTGAAGAGAACCCATACATCGGTTTTGAAAAAGAATTCCTGCGCTGGATGTTGTCAGACGGCGCTGCCGCCTTCTTAATGACAAATAAGAAAAATGAAACAGGGCTCAGTCTTAAAGTAGAATGGCTCGAAGGTTTTTCTTACGCCAATAAAATGGAGGCCTGTATGTACAGCGCCAGCGAAAAACAAAAAGACGGCACTTTAAAAAGCTACATGGAATTTACCCATGATGAGATAAACAACAAATCCATCTTAAGTATAAAGCAGGATGTGAAACTGCTCAGCGAAAACATTGTTCCGCTGGGTGGCGTAGGATTAAAAGCCGCCCTGGATAAACACGGCGTGCCATCATCCGAGATCGATTATTTCCTGCCACACATGTCGAGCAATTTCTTTAAGGATAAAATATTCCAGCGCCTGATAGAGAACGGGACCGGTATCACGTACGATAAATGGTTCGTTAACCTCAGCACCGTTGGTAATGTAGGCGCTGCATCGGTTTACCTGATGGTGGATGAATTATACCACAGCGGCAAACTGAAAGTGGGTGATAAGATATTATTACTTGTTCCGGAAAGCGCCCGTTTCTCTTATATGTACAGCCTTCTTACTGTTTGCTGATCATTCCATTTAAAAAGGAATATTTAGGTTATTGTAGTAATTTCATCGTTCATATCAACCTAATCATTGTGGCAATATGAAAAAAGAAGAAATACCCCAGGACGACGGCGCTCTCAACAAACTAACCAAAGAAGTGGTATACGCAGTTGACAGCTCCGGTAAGTACAGCACCGAGTTAAGCACCGGCTGGGAGGTAAAGACCAAAGCCCTGGATGTAGCCTGGCAGGACATTGAAAAGCGTATTGAAGACGCAAGACAAAAAGTACTGCGCAATGAAGCAAGCCCCGTTTTATATTTCATGGAATTGCGGCTGATGGACATCGGCATCGTTGCTGCCTATACCGGCTTTTGGAAATGGTCCATTAAAAAACACCTGCGGGCAGAGGCTTTCAGAAACTTATCAGAAGAAAGATTAAAAAAATACGCCGAAGCATTTAATGTAAGTGTGGAAGAACTAAAAACCATGAATGTGCATGAATAATGAATTTAAACATTTACAGGCAGCTCATTGCGAGAACGGAGTTACCACAAACTTATTACGATCAGCCGGGGCCCAACAACTTACAGAACCGCTTGCTTTTGGAATTGGCTCGGGTTTATTCTATGTACAACTGCCCTTTCTTAAAATAAACAACGGCCCGGCCATTGCCTTCCGTACCATGCCCGGCCTCATTTTTAAAAGAACCTGTAATGCACTTGACATACCTGTGGCTAGGAAAAAATTCGCTTCGCAGGAAGCAGGCAAACGATATTTAGACGAATGCCTTAACGCAGGAAAAGCGGTAGGTGCACAGGTTGGCGTTTATTACCTCACTTATTTTCCGAAAGAATACCGCTTCCATTTCAATGCACACAATATGATCGTGTTTGGAAAGGAAGGAGGTAATTATATGATCAGCGACCCCGTGATGGAAACCGTTACTTCGCTTACCGAATATGAATTACAAAGGGTTCGTTTTGCCAAAGGCGCTTTTGCACCCCGGGGGCAGATCTATTACCCGAAAGAGAAAAAGACAGTGACCGATGAGCAGGTAAAAAAAGCGATCGAGAAGGGTATCAAAAGAAATGTGAATCACATGATCCGCATACCGGGAAATATCGCCGGGTACAAAGGCATTGCAACCACCGGGAGAAAAATAAAAAAGTGGAAGAATAAACTGGGGCAACAAACCGCAGGCCTGTATTTAGCGCAGCTGGTTCGTATGCAGGAAGAGATCGGCACGGGCGGTGGCGGCTTCCGTTATATATATGCCGCTTTCCTGCAGGAAGCACATGCATATCAACCCATCGATGAACTGCTCGGCATCTCCAGAATATTTACAGAGGCCGGCGATAAGTGGCGCAACGCTGCCGTACACGCCGCCGGAATTTATAAAGGCCGCATCGGCAGCCAGGCCGATTTTGATGTGATGGGAGATTACCTCATTGAAATTTCTGAAGTAGAGAAAAGAGCTTTCCAGGCATTGTCTAAAATAAAATGGAATTCATGAGCCATGCAGCGGTGCGTATAGTCAATTTGGCCTTCACCTACCCACGGCAAACAGCCGCTTGTTTCACCGGTTTAAATCTTGAGGTACAGCCAGGGGAACGCTTTGGTTTATTTGGCCCCAACGGCGCCGGTAAAACAACGCTTATGAATTGCATGACCGGCCTGCTCAATTACCAGCAGGGAAATGTGCAGTTACTGGGGCATGAAATTGCCCATCATAAAAAATCCGTTAACAGGCTTTTTGGATTTGTACCACAGGATTTTTCTTTTTACCAGGAACTGAGCCCGGCAGAAAACCTTTCCTTCTTTGGCGCCTGGGCCGGGTTACACAAGCGTGAGATAAAAAATAAAACAACCGAACTTTTAGAAGTACTTGGCCTTACCGATGTTCGCAATAAAAAAGTACAGGAGTTTTCCGGCGGCATGAAACGCCGGGTAAACCTGGCGATCGGCGTTATTCACGATCCGCAGATCTTATTCTTAGACGAACCTACGGTTGGGGTGGATGTTCATTCACGCCATGCCATCATCAACTACCTGAAAAAATTAAACGGGAACGGGACAACATTGATATATACCTCACACCAGTTAAGTGAAGCAGAAGAACTGTGCAATAAAGTGGCATTGATCGATGATGGAAAAATAATAGCACACGATACCTTGCAGCAGTTAATGCTGGATCACAAAGAAGATGGCCTGGAAGGGCTCTTCATTAATTTAACCGGTAAATCATTCCGGGATTCCTAATGTTCAAACTCTGGTCAACCATATTAAAAGACATACGCATTCTTACCCGTGATAAACTGGGTTTGATCTTTATGTTTGTAATGCCCATCGTACTGGCCGTGGTGATCACTGCCGTGCAGAACAGCACGTTTGAAATGCTGAACACCAACACCGTTCCCATGCTGCTTTGCAACCGGGATACCGGCGATGCAGGCAAACAGCTGGAATCCGCCATCAGCAAGGCCGGCATGTTCCGCATACAGGCTGTTGCCGCCAGCGAAACAGATGAAGTCATTTCAAACCGCATGCATGCTAAGGATGCGGTAATCGCTATTATCATTCCGTCTGACTTTACCGCTAAAGTAAAAGACAAATCGAATGAGATCGCCGTAAAAGCGCTGAAGAATTTTGGCATGCAGGCCGATAGTACAAAAACCGGTAACAGCAGCATTCAGCCCATCACCATGCTTTATCATCCCGTGCTGCAGGAAACATTCCGCCACTCTATACAAGGTGCCTTACGCAGCGCTTTGCAAGTGGTACAGAATAAAGAGGTGTTAAAAAGTTTATACTTCAACCTCAATGAAAAACAAATGCCCGATTCGCTGGAAAAAGAACTGATCGGAAGCCAGGTGGCCATCAATGAAATTCCTGTATCACGAAGCGGCAGCCGCAATATACCCAACGCATCGCAACATAATGTTCCGGCTTGGACGGTATTTGCGATGTTCTTTATTGTGATATCCTTAGGCGGCAGCGTGGTAAGAGAAAAATTAAACGGAAGTTTTGTACGGCTTAAAACATTACCAACAAACTACCTGGTATCGGTACTATCCAAACAACTCACGTATCTTTTTGTAACGGTGATGCAGGCAGCCGTGGTCTTCTCTCTCGGTATCTGGCTATTTCCATCAATGGGTTTACCCAGGCTCGACCTGCCCGATGTTGCCGGTGTGATCGTAGTAACACTTATCTGCGGGTGGTGTGCCGTAAGTTATGCCATCATGATCGGTGTATTTTCAAAAACACAGGAACAAAGCAACGGTATCGGCGCCGTATCCATCGTATTGATGGCCGCCGTGGGAGGTTTACTGGTACCCAGTTTCGCCATGCCCCAATCGTTCCAGTTCGTGATGAAACTATCGCCCTTGCATTGGTGCCTCGAAGCATACTATGGTTTATTTTTGGAAGGCGGAAAACTGAAAGATGTTGCGTTGAATATTCTACCTTTATTGGGTATTACCCTGGTTATTCAACTGATCACTTTATACGGGTTGAAAAGAAAAAATCTTATTTGAATCATTTAACATGGAAACAGCAGAACTAAAAAAACAACTGAAACAGCAGATCGTGCAGTTCTTAAATCTCACATCGGTTAACCCGGATGATATAAAGGATGATGAACCTTTATTTGGCGAAGGACTGGGACTGGATTCCATTGATTCGATAGAACTGATCGTTTTACTGAGCCGGGAGTATGGCATCGATATAAAAGACCCGAAGGAAGGACGCAAGATACTGGTTGACATCAATACCATGGCTGCCTATATCGAGCAGCATCGCACCAAATAAATTCTTTTCATTGAGCAGGATCTTTGTTACCGGCATGGGCGTGATAAGCGCTGTTGGAAATTCTGTGGCCGAAAACCACAAGAGCCTTGTTGAAGGCGTTTGCGGTATCCGCAACGGGCTCGATCTGTTTCCGACAAAATATGCGGAGTTGCTGCCATTCGGCCAGGTAAGAATGAGTACAGCAGAACTGTTGAAGAAACTGCATGTTACCGACCCGGGTGTTACACGTACATCGCTGCTTGCATTGCATGCATTAAATGAATTGTTGCAGGATGCTGGCCTTTCCCTGGCCGACCTCTCTTCTTCCGAAACAGCCCTGGCAGGCGCCAGCACCGTAGGTGGCATGTGCCTTACCGATGAGTTGTATGCCGATGCTAATAAGAATACAGATGGTTCTCCTTACACTTCTTCCTACGACTGTGCCTCGGTGAATATGTATCTGCAGAAGCACTATAAAATGAATGGCATCATCAATACCATCAATACCGCCTGTTCCTCTTCTGCCAATTCCATCATGTATGGAGCAATGCTGATGCAGCATGGTTTTGCAAAACGTGCTGTTGTTGGCGGGGTAGACAGCCTGGCAAAATATACCATCAATGGTTTTAATGCCTTGCATATCCTTTCTTCAGAAAAATGCACTCCTTTTGACGAACACCGCAAAGGCCTTAACCTGGGAGAAGCTGCTGCTTTTTTATTGTTGGAGAAAGAAGAGGATATCGCCGGTAAAAAAGTATATGCCGAGCTGACCGGCTTTTGCAATGCCAATGATGCCTATCACCCTTCTTCCTTGTCGGATGAAGGCTATGGCCCTTTTCTTTCTATGCAAGGCGCATTGAAGCTGGCGAAACTTTCTGCCGCTGATATCAGTTTCATAAATGCCCACGGTACCGGAACAGAGAATAATGACGAAGTGGAAAGCAGGGCCATGCTGCGCTTATTTAAAAACGTTCCTGCCTTTGCATCAACGAAAGCATATACGGGTCACACATTGGGGGCGGCCGGCGCCGTAGAAGCGGTTTACAGTATCCTCAGCCTTATTCACCAGGAAGTGTATCCAACCCTTCGTTTTAAGAATGCCATTCCTTCAACAGGCCTGGTTCCTGTTGAATCGTATAAAAAAATGCCCGTGCATCATGTTATGTCAAACTCTTTTGGTTTTGGAGGCAATTGTTCATCACTCATTTTTTCAAAAGCATAATGTTATACATCCACCAGGCATATTGCATTTCTCCGCAAAAAACATTTCAGGATGTTGACCTGCAGGTATTGTATGAGCCGGTTGAAAAAAGATTATTGGCCATTGAACCATTGTACGACGGCATTCCACCCGGCATTTTACGCAGGATGGGCCGGGCGGTTCGGATGGGAGTTGGTGCTTCGATGCCCATATTAAAAAATGCAGGCGAACTGGATGGAATAATAATCGGTACCGGTAAGGGCGGCATGGAAGATTGTATCAAGTTCTTAAACCAGATCGTTCAGTACGAAGAAGGATTGCTGGCGCCGGGCAATTTTGTACAGAGCACTTCCAACGCTGTGGCAGCGCAGGTGGGTATGATGAGTAAGAACAAATCGTACAACACAACCCATGTTCACCGTGGCCATGCTTTTGAGAATGCATTGATCGATGCCGTGATGCAACTCAATCAATTTCCTGGCAGCAATTATTTACTCGGTGGCGTTGATGAGATATCTGATTTTGACTACAATATTGAGAACTTAGACGGCGCTTATAAAAATGAATCCATCTCAAACAAAGATCTTTATCAAACGTACAGTTCCGGAAGTATTGCAGGAGAAGGAGCCGTTGCATTTTTGGTAAACGACCGGGAAGCGAATGCCATCGCTTGTATCAAAGCCATCAATATCCTGCACAGCACAGATGCTGTACAAGTGGCTGATGGTTTAAAGCGTTTCATAAATACACACTTGCCCGGAGGTGAAAAGATCGACCTGTTTCTTTCCGGCGAAAGCGGCGATAACCGCACCCTGGAATTTTATACTGCCGCTGAAAGCCTGCTCGCCGGGAATATACCTATTGCCCGTTTCAAACACATGAGCGGCGAATACGCCACCGCCTCTTCCTTTGGTTTGTGGATGGCTTGTTGCATACTTCAACAACAAAAGGTTCCCGGCAACATCATGAAGAATTCTGTTGAAGTTCCGGCACCAAAAACAATTCTCCTGTATAACAATTACAAGGGCCTGCAGCATAGTTTCATGCTGATCCGGAAAAATTGACCGCATTAAAAAACAATCTGTAATTTCGATTATCTCATTTTTAACGTGCTGTCAGGCTGAGCTCGTCGAAGCCGGTATAGTTTCTTTATACCAACCCGCCTTCGACAAGCTCAGGCTGACAGTTCAATTATTGGCTAAGTTTAAATTCATTGCTGAATAATTCTCTTTCCTGTTTATGAAGAAAAAATGGAGTACGCTGTTTTATTCACTCACCATTGCCGGGGCGGCAGGGGCAATTTACTGGATCGTAAAACAGGGCAGGTTATTACAAAGCCCGGTACTCACGGCTAAGGAAATACAGGCCGAAGGGGAATCGGCGGCACGGAGCAGTTTCCAGGAATTCACCGGTTCGTTCTCTACCCATATCAGCGAGCCTATTGCTGTATTGCTGATGCAGATCATTATCATCATTTTCTTTGCAAGGATATTTGGTTATCTTTTTAAAAAGATCGGTCAGCCTGCTGTTATCGGCGAGATCGTAGCAGGTATTGTGCTGGGGCCTTCTATCCTGGGAGCCTATTTTCCTGAAATAACGCAGTTTCTTTTCCCGCCGGCTTCATTGGGATCATTGAATTTCCTCAGCCAGATCGGACTCATTCTTTTCATGTTCATCATCGGCATGGAGCTTGACCTGAAAGCCATCGGCAAACAGGCTTATGATGCAGTTATTATCAGTCATGCAAGCATTATCATTCCTTATACATTGGGAATGGGACTGGCTTATTTCATCTACAAAGATTATGCGCCGGCCGGTGTATCCTTCTTATCCTTCTCCTTGTTCATGGGAATTGCCATGAGCATTACTGCTTTTCCGGTGCTGGCAAGAATACTGAAGGAAAAGGGATTGACCCGTTCGAAGCTGGGTGCCATGGCCCTTACCTGCGCTGCGGCCGACGACCTTTCGGCCTGGTGCATACTGGCTGCTGTAATTGCGTTGGTAAAATCGGGTTCTTCTATCAGTGTGCTATACACCATTGCACTGGCCATCATTTATGTACTGCTGATGCTTAAAGTAATGCGCCCGGCTCTTAAGAGACTGGAGCATGTTTACCATAACAGGGAAACCAAAAGAACAGCCGTGATGGCATTCCTGTTTGTGATGCTGATCGTTTCATCTTATGTTACCACCATCATCGGTATTCATTCGTTGTTCGGCGCCTTCATGGCGGGCGTTATCATGCCGGCAAGCTTTGATTTCCGCAAGATCGTTACCGATAAGATCGAAGACATCAGTATTCTTCTGTTGCTTCCGCTGTTCTTTGTGATCACCGGCCTAAGAACACAGGTTGGCTTACTAAATGCCGGCAATTTGTGGATCACATTCGGATGGATATTATTGGTAGCTGTTGCCGGTAAGTTCGGAGGCAGTGCACTGGCTGCAAAAATAGTAGGGCAAAGCTGGAAGGATAGTTTGTCCATTGGTGTGTTGATGAACACCCGTGGCCTGATGCAACTGATCGTACTGAACATTGGGTATGACCTTGGTATCCTTTCTCCTGAAATATTTGCGATGATGGTATTGATGGCGCTGGTTACTACGTTTATGACCGGCCCTGCGCTGGACCTGCTACAATGGCTGATCCCGGAAGGTAAAACAGAAAAAATCAGTCCGCAATAACAAGCACTCCTTTAAACCGGAAATGCATCAGTTCTTCTTTAAAAAAAGAAGCAACAACATTAATGCTTCCGTTTTCTCCCGTTGTATATTTTATGTTTGCGCTGATAAGGTTGTTGCGCAACGGATCAATAACAGCCAGGAATTTCATTTCCTGTGCTTTTACCAGGCTGGTCTTTTTACCCAGCACCTGTTCAATGATCTCCTTCACCATCTCCATCATGCAAACGCCCGGCACCACCGGCTGGCCGGGGAAATGCCCTTCAAATATCTTATGCCCGGGGTTGATGACAAGTTCGGCCTTTAGTTCCATGCCGGTAGCTTCCATTTTCTCTATCGTAAAAAAATCATTCAGCAGCATTTCTTTCTATTCGTTTTAAACCAATGTTGAACTCAAATGTTTTATGCGATATACCGATCGTATCGGGAATGCCATTTATATAATTCCTCATTATCCCTTCCACGATCACTTTTTTATTGGATGCCCGTTCCATTCTTACCAGTTCGGTTGCCCCGGCATTTGTAATATAGTAATTGTACCCTTTTGTTTGCGGAAAGATAAAATAAAGCAGCCCGTCGTTTGACCGGACGGAAGCTGTGGCATTGTCCAGTTTGTTCATGAGTACCATCTCAAAATCATGCTGCAGGGTTTTTATCACCGGCCGCTTATTCATTTTCTTAATGATGGAATACACTTTAAAGTCGCCGTTGGCGCCAAATTCAAAATCAAAAAAGGTAAAGCCCATCTCGTTGGAGAAGACCATCCGGGTACTGCTGTCAGGCATTTTTTTTACCAGCAGCAGGCCGCTTAAATGATTGCCCTTTACATTCACTGTGGTATTATATAAGGCTACGGTAAACGTCGGCCTGAATTTCTGTACGCTGCTTACATCCCCTGTTGCAGATTGCATCTGGTTGTGAACAGGTGAGCAACCGTGCAATACCAGCAGCAGGCTAATTAATAGTGAACAACGCATCATTAATGTTGGCATTCGGTTCTTTATTGATGAATCGGATAATGGTATTATCGCCGGAAAGCTCTTTCATTTCAATACTGCTCACAGAAAAATCCTTTTTGTCAACAACAACGTTGATCGATTTGAATAACTCCTTCAGTCCTTTTGTTACGGGGCTTAACTCTACCAATGCCGAATTCTTATTCTCAAAAACACGGGTGTTAAAATCGACGTTGTTCAGCATCGTTCCCTGCATGCAGTCGATCATGATCTTATTGATCTGCTGGAATAGCTTATTTGACCTGGTTGAAACCTTGCTTTCCTTCTGCCCGTCTTTTACGTATACTTTATCCTTGTTCAGTATCATCAGGTATTTAAAGGGCTGGTTGTACTCCATCCGCACCCGGCTGTCTTTTTTGAACCAGAAATTTCCTTTAGAGGTAATTTTTTCGGAAAGCATCGCCAGGTTCTTCTCCTGCGTAAAATCACTTTTAACAGAAGCGGTCTTTTGCGTTGCAGCAGAAAATTCTGTTTTAAATTTTGCCAGGTCGGCAACCGGGCTGTAGCCGGCGTATTGCGCTTTTGCAGCATATCCGATGATCAATACCAGTATCGTAAGTATAACTTTATTCATAAGCGGTCAAATGTAGCAATTTATCCAGCGGGCTAACCCGGTATCCTCTTTTTTTAACTTCTTGTATAAAGGCCGGTAAAACATTCAATGTTGTTTTGCTGGTATCGTGAAAAAGAAAAACGGCCCCGGGCGCAATGGCATTATTGATCTTTATTAGCAGTTTCTCTTCCTCCTTAATTACCGTATCCATCGATCGTACACTCCATCCAACCGGGGTATAGCCTCCGGCAATGATCGCTTTTTTCACATTGGGATTAGTTACGCCATAAGGCGGCCTGAATAATTTTGGTTTTACCCCGATCACCCGTTGTACTTCTTCGTCCATCTGCAACAGGTCGGCCTGCATTTTTTTTGCCCCATACATATCAAACCAGAAATGGTGAGAGTAGCTATGGTTACCAATGATATGCCCTTCTGCATGCGCTTGCTTCAAAATTTCTTCGTTGCCTGCAATGCGGCTACCTATGCAAAAGAATGTTGCTTTTACGTTTTCACTTTTCAATATATCCAGTATCTCTTTGGTATAGCTGGCAGCGGGACCATCATCAAAACTGATGGCGATCTCTTTTTTCCCGGTATCCGCTTTGCATATGATCTTTATAAAAAACCCGGACCCGACATAATAGCATCCCCAAAAAACAATAAGAGAATACCCGATAAACAACAACGGGTAAACATAAACAGGCATGCCATACTTTATATGCAGCCCTATCAATGCTATAAGCAGCAGGGAAAAAAAGATATTCGTATTCCTGAAGTTTAACATGCCGAGAGCAAAAATAAGGAATGATGCATGTTCATGTAATGGTTATAAACCAAAACACGCTTTATTGTTTTGCCGGCTGAATTGTTTTGGCCCAGTAAGGCTGGTATCTTTCCTTGCTTAATGATATTAGCTGCCAGCCAGAACGCAAAGGCAGATGCCGTGGGGTATTCGCCGCACAAATGTTTGTAGTTGACCAATGGCGTATTGCTGAAAACGGCTTGTGCCAGCTGGTCATAGATCCTGTCTGAAGCTGCATCCCCGTTCTTACCGGTTATCAGCAGGTCAATATCATTGATGCTGACAGAATTCTTTTCTAAGAAGGAAGAAACCTGCTTCTCAATTTCTTTTATATCCGTTGGTTTATAAAAAGTATGTAACCCTTCAAATTTTGCGTAGTCTGTTGCGGAAGCTTCGCTGGCCAGCATAAAGAAAGAGGATCCCTCGCCGGCAATGGTCCCTTTTGAATTTGTTGTGTACAATTCCAGGTTTGATACCGGCCTTTGTTTATACAAACCCATCCGGTTCAAAACAGCATGGCTGGTATTGATGATCTCATCAATGGCGCCTGCCAGAACCGTGGATGCTTCTTTTTCTTTCAGCAACATCATAGCATCGAGCAGGGCGCTTTCAAAAGAAAAACCCCGGTGTACATAGGCGTTGTTATAATTATTGCATTGCAGCATCAGCCCGATCTGAGCGCCAATGGTATTATGTGTGGATTGTATAAAAGCGGTTGGCGTAAGTAACTCTTCATTAAACTCAACCATCTTACTTAGAAAAGAGGCTGTGTCTTCCATACAACCATATGCAGTTCCGGTAACAATGGCATCCGGCATTTTTACATCGGCCTCTTTTAAACATTCCATGGCTGCTGCCACGCCCATGCGTATGATGCGGCTCATGCGCCGGATAAGTTTGGGGTCGATGAATTCTTTATAGTCTGGCTCTATACAAGCAAGGCGGTTCCCGGTATAGGCAACAGCAGGCTCATCCATTGGCGGGTGGCCAAATGTTTTTTGTGCAGAGATATTTCCTGTTGCCCGTATGTACATCTTATGCTTTTGAAAAGATCAAAGAAGAACAGTTGCCGCCAAAACCAAAAGAATTGGAAAGCACATGCTTCATTTTCACATTTTTAATTAGTTCTCTTTCCGGAACAAAGGGCAGGTCTTTCATGGGTGTTTCCAAACGCAGGTTTGGAAAGACGATCTCATGCTGTAATGCCATTACAGAGAACACGGCTTCAATACCGCCGCTTGCACCCAAGGTATGCCCGGTAAATGTTTTGGTGGAGCTCATCTTTGGATAATGTGGTGCAAACAACCGTTTGATGGCTGTTCCTTCGGCAATATCGTTGTTCTGCGTACCCGTGCCGTGCAGGTTGATATAATCTATATCGGATGGCTGCAAGCCACTTTTAGCTAATGCGCCGCTCATCGCCAGGAAAGAACCTGTTCCTTCGGGCGAGGATGCTGTTTGATGATAGGCATCATTGGCATTACAATAACCACTTAGCTTTATTGACGGTTTGTTTTTTAATGTAGCCGCTACTTTATCTGAGACCAGTACCAGGTACCCGGCGCCTTCGCCCAGGTTAAGTCCACGGCGGTTTTCATCAAACGGCTGGCAAAACTGTTCATCAACGATCATCAGTGTATTAAAGCCGTTCAGTGTAAACCTGGTAAGTGAATCGGTACCGCCGGCAACTACCACGTCCAGTATATCATTCTTAATAAGCCTGGCTCCTAAAAAGATAGCATTGGCCGAAGAAGAGCAGGCGGTACTGATGGTGGTGATATGATCTTTGATGCCCAATGCATCGGCTACAAGTTCTGTTACGGCTCCGCATTCGTGATCAACTACATCACGTAATCTTCCTTTTGTATTATCTGCCAGGAATGTTCTGAAAAAGTCTTCCGTTTTATCCATACCACCAACCGAATTGGCGGAAAGAAAGCCCGTACGCCATGGAGTAATGTCTTCAATGCCCGAATTGCTTAATGCTTCTTTGGCTGCAACCAGGCTTAATAAAGCAGTACGGCTTTTTGTTTTGGGTAAGCCGGCCATTTGCGCCAACTCATCATTACGGAGCTTTACTTCGGCAACCGGCAGGCGTTGTTTATGGGCGGAGTTAAGGTGAGTCATGGTACCCATCCCTGCACGGCTGTTCTCCAGGGCATCGAGGCATTGGGCGACATTATTACCTATCGCCGAAATGATCCCTGTGCCGGCAATGAAAACGGGTTCGCTCATTTATTTATGAATTCTGTACTTGGTGTGCAGTAATATATTCGGCCATGGTACGTACCGTACGGAATACTTTAGGCCCTTCATCGGCATTGCTGAGTTTTATCCGGTATTGCTGCTGCAATAAAACAATGAGTTCAAGTGCATCAATGGAGTCCAGGCCAAGACCCTCCATAAACAAAGGCTGATCATCCCCGATGTCTTCCGGTTTAATATCCTGCAGGTTCAACTGGGTAACGATCTGCGACTTAAGATCCGATATTAACTTATCCATTTTGTAACTGATATATTTTATTAAGGTTTTCCATTGTAAAAATAACTGAATCTTTGGTTTTGTCTTTCTCAACCAAAAACAGGGCGGCTTTATAATTATCCTCCAGCCACTCCACCCAGCCGCAGATACAAGCCTGCAAGATATTATTATTAACGAGACTGCTCACATATTGTTCAATAAATCCGGCGTCGAAGTCATCAAATATGAAAAAAGCATTTTCTCCCTTAAAGCCGTGCCGGATGGATATTTCGCCAATAACAATATTGGGCAGGGTATAAACAAACAGGGCAGGGCTGGGAATGGTTTTTACCGTTTCGTAATATTTCATATCGGTATCCAGGCTGGCGCTGGTATTGGAAAGTACAATACCCACATCCTTTGCCAGGTATTTAGCCTTATCAAAACCATCCTGCAGCAATACTTCATTGGCCAGCCACCCCAGCTTGCCAATATTATCCATCTTGTAAAACCTGGGGTATTGCAAAGCAAAATGCCGGTAAGCCGAAATAAGAAAGTCTGACGGTTCCAAAGCCCGGCCTTCAAAAACAGCTTGGCCATTTTTATAAACAATGCCCTTACTGATCACGCAGCTGGATGTGATATATGTTTCTGTACTCAAGATCATTCTTTGTTTTCTGCCAGCACTTTTTCCAGGCTGATCAGTTTAGCTAACCTCGTTAATGCGGTGTTGTGGTTCTTTACATACGGATTATTCAGGTCCCATACATAACCTGCCAGCACAGAGCAGATCATATTTTTTATTCCCAGGTCGGGATTTTCGGAAAAGAAAATGGTATCTAAGGTTCCGTCGTACCAGGCCATTACATAAGAACGGAAGGTATTAACGCCCTGCATCATGGGCTGGGTATATTCTGTATCCCAGTCAACGGGTTCGCCTTTTAGTTTTTTGATCACCAGGTGTGCGGCTATCTGGCTTGATACAGTTGCCAGTGTTACCCCCGATGAAAATACGGGGTCAAGAAATTCGGTCACGTTTCCGGTGAGTACAAACCCTTCTCCATAAAAACTGCTGGTGGTGGTAGACCATGATTCCAATATCCTCGGTTCAAATTTAAATTCAACGTCTTTCATTCTTTCCTTCAGGTAAGGTTCAGAATCGATCAGCGCCCGGAGCTGGTCTTCATTGGTTCCCGAAACCTTGTTAAAGAACGCCGGTTCGCCAACAAAACCAACGGAGGTTATGCCACTGGAGAAAGGGATCACCCAGATCCATATTCCTTTATCGTGTACAATGATGGTGATGCGGTTTGGTTCGTCGTCCATCGAACGTTTTATATCATTTACATGGGTAAACAATGTTTTGCGGGGAGGAAGGTCCGACGGTTTGTCCATATTGAACAGTTTCGGTATCACCCTGCCGTAACCGCTTCCATCAACAATAAATCTTGCTTCTATCTGCGATTGGTTTCCTGCTGCATCTTCCACGGTTGTTACCGAATCGGAACCATTGAACTGAATGCCGGTTACTGTTGTTTCATAGCGAATCGGTATTCCCATTTCTTCACAGCAGTCTGCCAGCGTTTGGTCAAACTCTCCCCGGGGCACCTGCCAGGTCCATGTCCAACCTTTTGTAAACTGGTCGGCAAAAAAGTAGTCGCACACTTTTCCTTCCTTAACAAACTTTGCCCCGAATTTTTCCTGGAATTTTTTTTCTTTTACCGCATCTAAAAAGCCGGCTTCTTCCAGCGCCTCCATGCAGCGTGGTAAAAGGCTTTCGCCGATCACAAAGCGTGGGAACTTCATTTTCTCAACGATCTGAACAGTATAGCCCGCTTTTTTTATGATGGAAGCGGCTACGGTTCCGGATGGGCCGGCACCTATTACCAGCACATCAACTTTTTCTGATTTCATGAGCAGTGTATTTTATTATTTTCTTTTTTTGCATTTAAGTAATGTCTGGCTTATCCCGATGCGGTCTGTTTGTTCTACCACTTCAAAGCCTGCTTCTGCAATACATTTAAGGAATACTTCGGCGCTGTACATCTGGCTGTTGCCGTTTGCCAGCACGGTAAAGTACAAAGATGTTTGCTGTAAGCAAAAGGAAGCCACTTCAAACCGCTGCCGGTCCCAGAATGGTTCCAGTATAAATATGCATCCGTTTTCATCAAGCGCTTCGTGACATCTTTTTAAAACAGAAACAATCTGTTCTTCAGAAAAACAATCCAGGAACTGGCTCATCCAGATGGCGTCAAAGCCTTTGGGGATCTTTGTTGTTTCATCCAGGATATTTGCCGACAGGAAAGAAGCCCGGTCGTTATATCCCAACGCTTCCATTTTTTTCTTTGCCATATCCAGCTGGCCGGGCAGGTCCATCAGGGTGATGTGAACATCCGGGGAATACTTCAAAGAAGCAATGGCCCACTTGCCGGTATTGCCGCCAATATCAAGTATGTTTTTTATGCCGTCTTTATATACCATGGGCAGCACCAGCGGAAAAGCATCGTCGGAAAAATAATGGTCAAAGTTGAACCAGCTTTCCTGTACACGAGCAGGTAGTTTTGATAACGCTTCATAAACGGTTTTCCATTCGCCGAATTCTTTCAGTCCTTCCGGCTTCCCGGTTTCAATGCTTTTATCTAAATAAAAAAGTCCGCGGTAATTCACATCATGCACAAAATCCATATTTACTTTCGTCAGTTCGTCGTGCAGGATAAAATGCCCTGTTTTTCCCAGGGTGAATTTTTTATCGTTCAGCAGCACCAGCCCTGTACTGAGGCCCGATTCAAGCAATACCCTTACGCCATAGTTTGATAGTTTCAGTTTTTGTGCTATCTCTTCAATGGTAAGTCCGGCATGACCACTCTCTTCGATCAATGATAGTATTCCCGAATTACGCAGCACCCTGGCTGCCTGGAAAATTACCGGGCCAAATGCGATCCACTGGGCTGTTTCTTTTGCATCAATTGCTGATTCTTTGTCCTTTGAAAAAAAATTCATACTGTCCTGTCTGTTTTATTAAAAGTAATTATTCTTTACTGAAAAGAATGGCGGCATTGCAGCCTCCAAACCCTGATGCCGTTTTGAGGCAATGCGTCAGTTCATTTTTTAATAATGATGAACAAACATTCACCGGTTGCGTTACTCCCATCTCTGTATAACCCCGTGTTGGTATCACGGTGTTCTCTTTAAGCGATTGGATGGAGATAATTGATTCAATAAGCCCGGCGGCTCCTAATGTATGACCATAGTATCCTTTTAAACTATTTACCGGAACCGATTGCAGCTTTGCCAGGTTGATCGCTTTGGCTTCCATCTCATCGTTATAAATAGTTGCCGTTCCGTGTGCAGAAATGAGATCGATATCTTTTGCAGAAAGCCCGGCAGCATCCATCGTTCTTGCAATGGCCAGGTTTAATTCTTCCCCGGTTCGGGAAGGGCCCGAGATATGATTGGCATCGTTGCTTACCGAGCCTCCTGCCACTTTTATCCCCGATGAATATTCTTTGTTCGACGTAATGATCATACAGGCTGCGCCTTCTCCTAAGTTGATGCCATCCCTGCCGGCGTCAAATGGTTTACAGGGCAATGCACTGATGGCCTGGAAAGACTGAAAACCGGATAACACGAATTTTGTAATAACATCGGCGCCTGCGATCACCGCATGGTCATATTGGCCGGATTGAATCAGCCGCATGCCGGTTAAAACAGCAAGTATTCCGGATATGCAGGCATTGGATACAATAACCGGGGTATGTACAAAACCAAAATGCCCGGCAACCAGCCTGGCTGAGGTATTTAATGAAATGCGTTGGCTTAGCTCCGAAGAAGGTTGTGCCGTTTCCAGCAGGCTGATATTTCCCTTGGTGGTTGAAATGATAAGTATCGTTCTTTTATCCGAGGCACTTATGTTGCCTTTTGCCAGGGCCCCGCCAATAGAAGCAATGAGCAGGTTTTCGAAGCGGGTGAATTTACCGGGTTCGCTGCGGGCATGAAAAGCCGAGTCTTCATCAAACAAGGCAGCATAAAATGGCTGTGCCGAAAATGCAGAGCCGGTATGCAGTTTAATACCGGATATATTTTGTGTAAGCCGCTCAAAATTATCTGCAGTGGTATTTGCTACCGGGGAAATAATAGTATCGGCGCTGATAAAGATATCTGTCATAGTTTTTAACCCAGGTCGTGTTTCTTTTTCCAGTCTTCAAAAAAAGGCGGGTTAGATAATTGAAGCAGGGAATCATCTTTGCTTAAAAAAACCTGTACAGAAGAACCTGTAGCCACCAGCTGGCCGGTTGCTGCATTGAACAGCCGGTAGGTGAATTGCATTTTAGCCGCTTCGCAGGGAACATATATAGTTTCAACGATCACCCGGTCGCCATAGCGCAGGGATTTTTTAAAATCACATTGAACATTCACCACAGGTATAACAAAGCCTTGCTGGTACACATCCAGGTATTTTAGTCCGTGGGTTTCGCCAAATGCTTCCCGCCCGTCTTCAAAATACCGTATGTAATGTCCGTGCCACACGATCCCCAGCGGATCAGCCTCGTTAAACCGTACCAGTATCTCTTTTTTGCAGCTTAGTTCTTTTGTCATAATTTTTTTTGATCAGCTGCCGTACTTGCTTTTCCACGCTTTGTATTTTTTCTTTTCAATTTCCACTAAACTTTTTTTAACGATGGATACCCAGAAATTGCGGAAACCAAAGCCTGCTGCTTCCTGTTCCATACGCTCGGCCATCAGTACTTTCTTTGATTTCATATCCACCAGAACCACCCAAACAGCGCCGTAACTTTTCTTCTCTTCTTTTTTCATTCCTTCCATAACAAATACCAGCCCAACGCCGTCTTTATCTTTTATGGCCAACGCTTTTACTTCTGCGGCAATATCGGCTTCTGTTAACCGGTTAAAATCTCCTTCATTGCCCGAGCTGATGTCTTTTGCATCTACTTTTTCGTTGCGGGTGGTAACAGCCGAAATGTCCGAGTTCACAAAACTGCCCCGGTTAAAAGCACCGGCAATATCATAATTCTTGGGCATCTCATTCACCACCACTTCATTCATGCTGTTGTACAGGCGGCTCTTTATATCAGAAGGATTGGCACCAGGGTCGTTAATAAGCCTGTTCTTGTAATAATCAATACCCAGGTAGGTTAATGCCACACTCTTGTCGTTAAAAAATTCTTTTACTGATTGTGCAGAAGCGATCGTAGTGCTGGTTAAGAACAAAACAAGGGCAACGATCCAATTGTGTTTTTTAAAAAGTTTCATAATCAGGAATTTTTAAGTTGATTAATAAATATTTTCATTTTGCACTGTACAATAGTTTCGCTGTTGCAGGTTATTTTCCCGGATATTAATGTTACATCAAAAATCTGGTTTTCTATGGTAATTTCTGTAATTAATTCATCGCCGGTTTTTGGTAAGGAAAAAATCTCCAGGTTATTTACGGCGCCAATATAGCCTACCAGTACCGGCTTGCTTTCGGCCTTTGAAACATAGCCTGCCCGGGCGGCAGCCGTTTGTGCAATGTTCTCCACCAGCCCGGGTTCTTTGAACAAGTCGTCTTCGGTAAAAATATTGCCGGCCTTTATGGTAAACCCGGTACTGAATCCCGTTTCGTTATACGTCAACACCTTATCTACCATCACAAAGGGTGGCCGCTGCGGAATAAGGTCCTGTATGTTCTCCACGTTCATCATTGGTTAAAGTTAACCCCAGAAATTGTAATAGTTAAACCATTGTTCAGGGTATTGCTTTAGTTTTTGCTCCATTTCTTTTACAAAGTCATTCAACATGGTCTGCATCACTTCGTGTTTATCAGTATGACCGTATTCCTTTATTTCGCTGGCAGATAAATGGTAGTGCAATTTGCTTTCTTTTACGGCAAATACAAACGAAACAGGTACTTTAAATTTTGCCGCCAGTAAAAAAGGGCCCAGGGGGAATTTTGCAGGTTCGCCCAAAAAATTTCCCCTCATTGTTTTATTGCCTTCTATAAAGCGGTCGGCATGCATGCAAACTAGTTCATTCTTTACAAAGGCATCGCTGATGGCATAGATGTGCGAAAGGTCTTCTTTGATCACAATGATGTTCACCTTCCGTTTACCGGTAACACTTTCGAGATACTGTTTTATCTTTTCGTGCTCGCCGTCGTAAAGTACAATATTGATCGGCGTTTCCAGGCGGGTGAATAAATGCCCGGCAATATCCCAGTTACCAATATGTGCACTAAGCAGTATGCCTCCTTTTTTAAGGGTGGCAATTTTCCGCAGGTTCTCTTCTCCGTCAAAATCAAAACTGAATTTGTTCTTTATGCCGCCCATCATTACTACTTTATCGATCAGGCCCTGGCCTAAGAGAAAATAGTTACTGTATATCTTCCCTACGGAAGTAAACCAGTTATAACCCAATTTGTAACGATATAAACGATAGATATGCCCCGATGCCTTCCAGGAAAAAAGAAAGTAGTACAACACCACAAAACGCAGCAGGAAATAGGCGGGTGAAACGCCAAAGGTTCTTAATACCCACACAAAAATGCGGTACCCGAGTGGAGTGCCTTTTGATTTTCCATGCCAGGAAGACATTATGCCATTTCTTTAGAATTCACGCGGGAGATAACGTAGTCGCAGAAATCCTGGAAGGTAGCAATATTGGTAAAGTCTTCGGGCTTTACCTTAAAAGCGAAGTTGCTTTCAATAACCACCACCAGGTCGATATAATCCAGGCTGTCTAAGCCCAGTGTTTCTTTTAAGTTGGCCTCGGGAACTAATTTGGCTGCATCCACTTCAAATTCCTCAACAAGGAACTCGTGAATCTTCTCAATAATTTCGGTATTCGTCATAGCAGTATATTAAATCAGTTTTCGTACAATGAGTGATGAGTTTGTTCCTCCAAACCCAAAAGAGTTGGACAAAAATACAACTATATCTTTTTCAACCGCACTTTTTGCAATATTAAGCCGGGCCGAGTCCTCATCGGGGTTCTCAAAATTGATATTGGGCGCCACAAAGGAGTTCTGCATCATCAGCAAAGAATATACGATCTCGCTGGCTCCTGCCATCCAGCATTCGTGGCCCGTCATCGATTTTGTTGAACTTACCAGGGGTTTATATTGTCCAAAAACTTCATCAATGGCCCTTGCTTCACTGGCATCTCCTGCCGGGGTGGATGTGGCGTGGGCATTTATATAATCAATTTCTTTTGCACTTAAGCCTGCGTCTTTCATGGCCATGTGCAGCGATCTTACCGGCCCCTCTACCGTTGGGTTTGAGATATGGGCGCCATTGGAAGAGAAGCCATAGCCGATCACTTCGCCCAATATCTTTGCGCCTCTTTTTTGTGCCGATTCAAGACTTTCCAATATAACCGTGGCTGCACCGCCGCTGGGGATGAGCCCATCCCGGTCACGATCGAAAGGGCGTGATGCTTTTGTGGGATCCGATTCTCTTACCGAAAATGCCGAAAGCGCATCAAAAGTTCCCATAGAAAGGTGGTTGATCTCCTGGGCGCCTCCGCAAATGATACAATCCTGCAAACCGGTTTTTATAAAATGATAACCCAACCCGATAGAGTGAGATCCGCTGGCACAGGCGGCACTGATGGTGAAATTGATGCCACGTAATTTAAAAATGGTGGCCAGGTTCATGGTCACGGTGGAGTTCATTGTTTGAAAAACGGCACCCGAACCAACCAGCATGGTGTCTTTCTTTTCCCTGATCACATCGTCGGCTTCTATTACTGCCTTACCCGAGCTGTCGTTGCCGTACAAAATTCCTATTTCATTTGCCTGTATATGATCGGCATCAATGCCCGCATTGGCTAATGCTTCAATGGTAGCTAAGTAAGCGTATTCACCCTGTTCGGGTAACATGATTCGTGCCCGCCTGTCTAACTTTCCCTTCAGGTCGGGTTTATCTACATAACCGGTAAGACCCGAGCGGTAACCATAATCCTTACGCACCGGGTCCAGGATGATGCCGGACCTTCCTTTATATAATGAGTCCCTTACCTCCTCCAGGTTCTTTCCTATGCAGGAATAAATGCCCATGCCGGTTATTACAACTCTGTTCATAATTTTAAACCCCCTATAAGGTCATTAAGTCATTGAATGAGCCAACAGATTTGAAGAGACTTTAAATGACCTAATGACTCAATGACTTAATGACTAAGAATACAATCCTCCATTCACCGAGATCACTTCCCCGGTTATATACGCAGCGCCTTCGGATACTAAAAAACCAACCGTATGCGCCACTTCTTCGGGCAAACCAAAACGTTTAACCGGTATCATGGCTTTCAGTTCATTCTCATTCAGGTCGGCCGTCATATCGCTTTTTATAAATCCCGGCGCTACCGCATTCACGGTAATTCCTTTTCTTCCTATTTCCTGTGCCAGCGCTTTGGTAGCGCCTATCACACCTGCTTTTGCGGCAGAATAATTTGTTTGCCCCGGCAATCCTTTTAACCCCGAAAGCGAAACAATGTTTACGATCCTTCCTGCTTTTTTCATCAGCATACTGTTCACCACCACTCTTGTTACATAAAAGAATCCGCCAAGGCTTGTATCTATTACCCGGTCCCACTGCTCATCTTTCATCCACATCATCAGGCCATCGTCGCGTATGCCGGCATTGTTAACCAGCACTTCAATCGTTTTGTCTGCATTCTTTTCCATCCATCCGCCCAGTATGGTATTCACCTGGTCCTTGTCCGCCACATCAAATTGTATGATCTCCCCGTTCACTCCTTTTCCCTTTACCAATGCCAATGTCTGGTTGGCTTCTGTTTCATTCGATTTGTAATTCACCAGTACATTATATCCCATCTCTGCCATCTTTAAACAAATGGCTCTTCCTATTCCTCTTGATCCGCCTGTTACTAATGCAAATTTCATTTATATCTGTTTACCGTGTCTGATCTGTTGCTGTATATTTTTGGTGTGTCTTTATCCCTGCTTTACTTACATCTTATGATGTGATCTGCTCCTTTACTTTACCCAGCTTGAAAGAAATTACCGGGTCGGATTTTTCAAAATGGCTTTTTATTCTTTCCAGGTCTTTGTACTTCGGTTTGTCTTCAATGAAAACAGGGAACAGTTTTCTTACTTCCGAATAAATATGATGCGTTTCTGCCGATAGCCGGTCGGTGCATTTCATATGATCGATGGCCTGCAACACCGTCATCATCTGTATGGCCAGTACTTCAAAGGAATTATTTACCACCCGCCTTGTCATCAGCGCTGCATTACATCCCATGCTTACAATGTCCTGGTTATCGTTGTTGTTGGGTATGCTGTGTACATACATAGGGAACGACATGGTTTGATTTTCTGCCACCGTAGACGTTGCCGTAAACTGCATGCCCTGCATACCAAAGTTGAAACCCAGCACACCCAGGTTTACAAAGGGAGGGAATTTCTGGTTTAGTTTTTCGTTCAGCAAATAGTTCAACTGCCTTTCGGAAAGCATGGACAGTTTGGTGATGGCGATCTTCAGCTTATCCATTTCCAGCGAAACATAATCGCCGTGAAAATTACCGCCGTGAAAGATATTCTGGTTCTCGTGATCGATAACGGGATTATCATTTACCGAGTTGATCTCATCCACCACTACTTTTTCCGACTGGCAGATGGTATCGTAAATAGGCCCCAGCACCTGCGTAACACAACGCAGCGAATAATATTCCTGCACCTTATCCTGGAAAACCTCCTGGTCTAATTTCTCAGGATTATATAAATGTTCCGAACGGTTGCGGATCATTTTACTGTCTTTAAGTATATCACGAAGCTGGGAAGCAATTTTGTTCTGGCCTTTATGATGCTTAACCACGTTTAATTCATACGAATAATGATCGTCGAACGCTTCCACCACTTCATTGATCATGGCCGAAAGCATCACCGACCATTCCAATAGTTTTTGCGCCTGTATGATGTTGAGCATACCCAGGCCCGTCATGGCCGAAGTACCATTAAGTATGGCCAGTCCTTCACGTATGTGAATGGCAAGCGGTTTTATTTTCAGTTTGGCAAAAACCTCTGCCGTTGGCCGCAGTTCGTCTTTATATATAACTTCTCCCTCGCCGATCAGTACCAGGCCCAGGTGGGCCAGTTGAACCAGGTCGCCGCTGGCGCCTACACCCCCGTGTTCAAAAATACAAGGGCTTACATTTTTATTGATAAGGTCCCGCAGTAATTCCACTGTTTCAGTATGCACGCCGGAGAAGCCCTGCATGAGGCTGTTGAGCCGGGCCACCATTACGGCTTTAACCATAATGGGCGACATGAGAGTTCCGCAGCCCGAACTGTGGCTGCGGATGAGGTTGTACTGAAGCTGAAGCATGTTCTCTTCGCTAACCTTGTACTGGGCCATGGGGCCAAAGCCGGTATTGATACCGTAAATGAGCTTATTGGAAGAGAAATTCTTTAAGAACCGGAAGTTTGTATCTACTTTTTCCAATGCCTGGGTATCCAGAACTACCTCTTTTCCCTTAAAAAGTATGTCGGAAAAATCATCTAAAGAAAGGGCGCTGTCTCCTACATGTACCATGGTCCGAAATTTATCTCAATAACAGGTTTTATCTGAAGCGGTAAAAATATAATAAAGATTTCAATTTGCAGTCTTTTGCCCTATGGCATGTGAAGTTATTAAAAAGAGGATGCAACAAAATTGTGGTTAATGGGTATTTTTGTTGAAGGATTTTATCCTACATTTAACTCCAGTTATCACCTAAAAACATCTTTTTATATGAAACTTTTAACCGGTTTTTTGACTGTTTCCCTGATCGTTCTGGGTTCCTTAACAGCAAGTGCGCAACGGATCAAGACCACCAGTGGAGATGAGAATATCCTGAAGAACGAGTCCACGGTGAACATTGAATTCATTTACGACGGCCTGAGAGTGGGAAAATACGACAAAGAAGCAGATTATCTTAAAGCAAAAACAGAGGAATATAACAAGAAAGAACCCGGAAGGGGCGATTCCTGGGCAAAGAGCTGGGTGAGTGACCGTGAATCAAGATTTGAACCACGCTTCATCAACGAGTTCCAGGATGCAACGGGCATGACCGTTAAAAAAGACGCCAAATACACCCTGGTATTCAAGACCACCTCCATTGAACCCGGCTATAATATTGTGATCAGCCGTAAAAATGCAGAGATTGATGCTGTGGCCTGGATTGTTGAAACCGCCAATAAAGATAAAAAGCTGGCAGAGTTTACCATTAACAATGCGCCGGGCAGAATCTATGGGGGTTATGATTATGATACCGGAACAAGGATACAGGAAGCCTATGCAGTGTCTGGTAAAAGACTGGGCAAATACCTGAAATAAAGAAATTAACACCGTCGATATTGAACAAAGACTTTCCATTAACGGGAAGTCTTTATTTTTGCTCCTTATCAAAATAAAAATTTACCGGATGAAAGCTATTAAAGTATTTTTTGCTGCGGGAGTTTTATTGATTACTTCCATGGCAGGTTCCGCACAAACAGTTGATCTTACCAAGGGCGACCTTTCTCTCTTAAAAGAAGAAAAAACGATCAACATCGAATTCACCTACGAAAAAATGACCGTGGGCGATGACGGCACCGAAGCGAATTATATAAAACGTAAAACGCAGGAGAATAACGAAAAGGAAAAAGGAAGCGGCGAGATATGGGCCCGCAAATGGGAAGAAGATAAAAAACAAAAATTTGAACCCAAGTTCATCCTTGGTTTTACAAACCTCAGTAAAATGACGGTGAGTAAAGATGCGAAGTACACCCTCATTTTTAATACCCGGGCGCTGGAACCAGGCTACAGTGTGGGTGTTTCAAAAAGAAACGCAGGGATCGACGGAACCGTTACCATTGTGGAAACCGCCAACCCAACAAAAAAATTAATTGTTCTTTCGGTAGAAAGGCCCGGCGAGAATATGTTCCGGGGCGCTGCCTTTGATGCCGGTTCACGCATTGCCGATGCATATTATTTATCCGGGCAAAAAATCGGCAAGTTCATCAAGAAGGGAGGCGACTGATCCATTGCATCTTTACTACTTAATAATTTTAAATCAATCATTTAATATACCACTATGAAGTATTCTTTTCTTATTGCAGCGCTGCTAACGGCTGCCTCTTCTTTTGCGCAAAGTAAAAAATTCACGTTCAAGCTGGGTTCAGAATATGAACTGCCCCGCAAATCGGAAGACCTTTCTTTTTTCGGCAACGATAAAGACGGCATCATTAACCTGGCGCTTAAAAAAGAAGAACTTACCATTGTACGTTTTGATGCCCAGACACTGAGTCAGACAACAGAAAAAGTGATCGAATTACCCGAAGCCACCAAGAACTTCAACAGCGAAGCCGTTACCAGTTTTGATAACCACAATTATTACTGGATGCACAGCGACTGGGATAAGGATTCCAAGATAGAGATGCTCTATTACGATAAGATAGATGTTGTTGCAGGCAAACTAACCAATACCAACACCAAGATGTTTGAGACCACCAAACTTACCGGCGACCTTACCTCTACCGGGTTTTACCAGTTCAAAGTGGATAATAAATATAAATTCGACTACGATGCAGAACATAAAAAATTACTGGTAAGCTATCGTCTATGGCCGGAAGAAAAAAACGACAAACTCAATTACGACAGGATCGGCCTGCAGGTATTTGATGAGAACATGAACAAACTATGGGGCGGCGAATTCACCATGCCTTATACAGAACAGATCATGGACAACTCTGATTTTTCCATTGACGGCAATGGCAATGCGTATATGCTGGCTAAAGTGTATGATTCAGAAAAAAGAAGAGAAAAAGATAAAGAAACAGGTAAGCCCGGTTATCATTTTGAAGTGCTGAAATTTGTAAAGGGCAGCAAGAAGATCATCTCTGCAACGATCTCCCTCGACGACTACTTTATCCGGGAAACATCATTGATTGAGAACTTCAACCACGAAATGGTTATTGCCAGCACCTACAGCAAAAAATCCAAAGGAAGCGGAATCGATGGTATCTTCCTGGCAACCCTGGATCAGAATAATAAAGTGGTGAAATTCAAAAACGGTTATTATGAGTTCCCGCTGGAAGATCTTCAGAAGTTTGAATCGGCAAGAACCAAAAGGAAAATGGAGAAAAAAGATGACTACGAAGCTCCTTATTTGAAAGTAAGAAATATAGTAGTGGAAAACGATGGTGGCATCCTCCTGGTACTGGAAGAATACTGGATCGATGTTACAAGAACCACCGACAGCAGGGGGCAGGTAAGAACAAGTGCCACTTTCCACTATGAAGATATCGTTGCAGGCAGGGTGAATGCAGACGGCAAATTTGACTGGCTGCGTAAAATACCAAAAAAGCAAAGAGGCAACACCTACAGTTATACTTATGCGATCAATTACAATTTACCCGGCACTATGGGCTTCAAGCTCATCAGCGATGCAACGGGATATTACTTTTTGTATTTAGATAATAAAAAGAATATCGATATCCAGGAAGATGAAGTTCCAAAATACCACCAGGATGGAGCAGGCGGCCAGGTAGTTGTTTCAAAACTGGACAGGGCCGGTGTGATCACCAACAAAGAAATTCTGTTTGATACCCGGGAAGAAGACGTGATGGTTTTCCCGGCTAAGTTCTCAAGAATAAACGGCAACCAGTTTATTGGCAGGGCAAAGGTGAAGAAGAACCGTTACCAGCCTTTGCTGATAACCGTTAACTAATTTTAACCGTCATGGCGAGGAGGTACAACGAAGCCATCTCCTAAATAGGAGATGGCTTCACTACGTTCGCCATGACGTTTGCTTTTTAATTCCTCCTGTCGATAAACTTAATTGCTTTCCGGCTTCCTTCCGGGAATTGTATCTTCTGCATATCATCTTTGGATACATATTGAATATGCGGACTCACCCGCAGGCGGGCCTGTAAATAAGAGCGGATCTTTCGGTCGCATTCTTCCGAATCACTTACCGGCAACAGGTGAAGTTTCACTTCGTCGGTTCCTATCTCGTTGGAATATACTTCGGCAACAAAGTCACGTACTTCTTCCATTTCATTCAGCAGGTCGAACAAGGAAGGCGGGTATAAAGTAGTGCCTTTGAATTTTATCATCTGTTTTTTTCTTCCCACCACCGGTGATAAGCGCAGGGTGTTGCGGCCGCACTTACAGGGCTTGTCGTCATACACACAGATATCGCCTGTTTTGTAACGCAACAAAGGCATTCCTTCCACACCAAGCGTTGTTATGGTTACTTCGCCCGGTTGCCCGGCGGCTACCGGTTTATTCATTTCATCCAGCAACTCCACGATCAGCAGTTCGGGCTGAAGATGGCCGCCCCTGCATTCGCTGCATTCGGTAAACGCCGTTTGCATTTCGGTAGAGGCATAGGTGGAAAATAATTTTATGTTCCAGCTTTCGGTAATGCGCTTACCTAATGTGTTCAGTGAAAAATCGGTGTTGCGGATATTCTCACCAATGCAGATCGCTTTTTGTACAGAAGAATGATTGATGTTTATGTTATGCTCTTGTGCAAACTGTATCAGCTTCAGTATAAAAGAAGGAACCGCAACAATAGCCGTTGGCTTCAGCCGCTGTATGGTTTCCCATTGCAGCGATGGAACACCCGGCCCCAGGCGAATGATGCCTGCCCCTAATTTCCGTAAGCCTGAATAATAAGCCATGCCCGCCATAAACTGGCGGTCGAGCGTAAGCATCAGCTGGTAGGTATCATCCGCTGTTCCTTCGGCGCTGATGAAGGAGCAGTATTCATTATGCGTAAGCCGGTTGAGGTCGTTCTCTGTAAGCGCAACAGTAACCGGGCTGCCCAGTGTTCCTGAAGTGGAACTGTATTCAATTACCTGGTCACGGGGCACACATAAAAAATCGTTGTTGCGCTGCTGCAGGTCTTCTTTTGTAGTAACGGGTATGCCCAGCAGGTCTTCCGCCGTTTTAATACCTTTTACATTGAACTTAGCCTGTGCAAACAGTTCCCTGTAAAACGGGGAGTTCTCATTGAGGTAAGCAACGGCTTCCTGCAGTTTTTTATCCTGCATTTCTTTTATCTGGGCCTTGCTTTTAAAAGCAGCGTCGGGTGAGTATGTTATCATTTTTCTATTATTACCATGGCACAGGCCATTGTTTTAAGATGAGAGAGTGAAACGAAGATCTTCCCGGCTTTCATTTCTGCAACGGTGCCGGCGGTTACGCCCAGGAAACGAAGTTCAGGTTTACCTTCTGTATCATTATAAATTTCTATTTCGTTGAATGCCGTTCCGCTGCGCCAGCCCGTACCGATCGCTTTTAAGAAGGCTTCTTTGGCAGCAAAACGGGCGGCATAGTGTTCGTACTTATTCGTCTTTGCTTCACAATATATTATTTCCTCCGGCGAAAACACCAGTTCTTTAAAGCCGGCTTTCTTTTCCATCTTTTCGGCCACCCGCTCTACTTCTATTAAATCTGTTCCAATGCCAAGTATCATTATATCATTTTATTTTGTGGGGTTGAACCACAAAGGCACAAAGACGCAAAGGTTGCACTAAGCTGGTATTGTGTTTCTTCGTGTCGTTGTGTCTTCGTGGTTCAAATTTCAGACAAGTCTCTACTGGCACATGTCTTATAAATTTTTATTTATCGTTTTTATCTGCTCCCTCACATGATCTTCTTCCTTCTTTGTTGCAATAACTTTTGTAAGCGCAAGCTGGTAATTTTTCAGTGCTGCTGAATAGTTCTTCTTTTTGTAGAGATAATCTCCTGCCAATATATAAGCATTATAAAACTCCGGGTTACTGGCTACCAGGCTATCCGTATTTACATCGCTGCCATCCATAATCCGTTGTTTGATGCTATGAAAGAGCATAAAATTCTTATAGGCCGGCGTTAGCAGGAAAGAATCCGGTGCAATGAGCAGGCTGCTGTCGGATATCTCTTTATCTTCCTTCATTCCCTTCAACGCAAACACTTTATTCAGGTCGTATGCCACATAGCCACCCAGTTGCCAGGGCGAAGTGGAAACCCAAACTAATAATTTTTTTGGTTCAAACACAATGGAATGATGGGCAATTAACTGGTTGATGGCTTTTTCGTTTCCCATACCTATGTTGGCATTGTTCAATCCTTTCTGGTCACGCAGGATATTGATCGTCTTCTGCACCGTGTTCTTTCCATTGGCATTCAGCAGTTCCATCATCCGTTTATACCGGTAAGCAGAAGCGCTTTCGTTTTCCTGTTCAATATTCATCTTCGTTTTACCCAGGCCTTTGCTTTGAAAATGATTGGTGCAAACGATAAAATCCTTTGGGGGATCGTACACATCCAGGTCGTCGGGTGTTTTTTCAATGATCACCGCTTTATTATCGGCAGCCGATGCCACCAAAAAAGACTCCGACACAAACATTTTTCTTGAGCGGGCAATGGCGGTCGCTTCTTTGATATTCTTTGCATATTGCAGTATCTCTTTTGTTACCAACGATACCGGTGTGGCCGAACCCGTTGGCAGGCTAGACTTTGCCGCATTGATGGTAACGGATAATCCCTGGTCGTTCATGCCCGATACAGCGCCGGTAAAACCACCCCAGGTAACCGTCATGAATTTATGGCCCTGCTTAGGATTGAAGAAGGCCACTATTTTATCTTCTGCAAATTTATCGCCCACATAAAAATCAAAATTGCGGCCGATGATCATGGTACTGTCGGCCGACATAGCGCCCCAGGTACCGAATGAAGTGCAACCCACCATGGCCAGGTTCTGCACCGCATGGCCAATATCGTGCGCCGCATGGTAATTCAATATGCGCTGGTAATTAGTACCGAGGTATTGATACCGGGAAGAAGCTGATTCTGAAACGCCATAGATCTCCTCCAGGTATTCCTTCGGAACATTTTTATCAAGATTGCGGTTGAAGAACCCAATGGCATATTTTAAAAAGTTACGTTTGAATTTTGACGGGATCATTTTTTCTATCTGTTCAGCAAAATGATCTTCCTGCCTTACCACCAGTTCTTCGGTGAGCTTGCCATTGACAACACCCCGTTCAAACGCATCGCCTTCTACGTATAATTCAAACAGACCGCTTTTGCTGTGGCGGAACCAGTTGTCTTTAATGGTATAGAACCCGTTGCCGTGGTCGGTGCGCTGCAGTTGCAGGCTGCTGCTGTCGGCGATCTTTGGCGGATCTATTTTTGATACCTGTACAATATATATCGCTCCAATGATCAGCAGCAACAAGATGCTTCCCAATACATAGAGAACCCGTTTCCAGAATTTTTTTCTTTTAAGCATTTCTTACTTTTTCAATAATGTCTTCATTTCCCAGCAGGGCAATACAGGTAACCAGTCCGCTCATGCTTGCGCCCAGCACCCCATGTAAATTAAGGTTTTGCCCGGTGAGGTACAGGTTGGGTATCTTGGTTCGGGGAGAGATGAATGTTTTTAACGGGTTGCGGTAGTCTTTGGCAATGCCATACATGGAACCATCGTCGTTGCCGATATAATCCCGGTAAGATAAAGGCGTGGCGGTGTAATAAGACTTAATAGCTTCTTTTATCCCTGGAAATTTTTCCTGTACCAGGTTGATCAATAGTTCAGCCTTTCTTTTTTTGAACGCTTCGTAATCATCACCCCGGTCAACTTCATTGGCCACGGTATTAAATGTATTGGCCCATTGTTGCACTTCATCAAATCGCATGTAGGCTAAGATGGTCATCGACTCGGCATATACATCCGACTTAGATGAGGCAGAAAAGAACAGGGAATAACAGAGCGGCCAGTTCTCTTCGGTATGACCGGCCATGTTCCAGATATGCCCGTCCTTGTGATAATAGTAGTTGTTCTTTATATACGGGAAGGCGTCTTTTTTAAATACAATATTCACAATGAAAGAAGAGATCGTGTTCTCCAGTTCTTTTACCCGGCTGCGGTAGGCTGGTTTTATCAGGCTGGTCTCGGTCATCTCCAGCGTTCGTACCGGGTGCATATTGCTGATGAAGATGTCTGCATGCAGTTGCGATCCGTCGGCAAGCTCTGCCGTAGTTGCCCTTCCATCTTCCACCACAATTCTTTTTACTTCAGTATTGCGCCGGATATCGCCGCCATGCTGCCGGATATTCTGTACCATGTATTTGCCAATGGCCGAGCCGCCGTCGATGCATTTCCAGGAACTTTCGATATAGCTGTTCAGTATCATGGCATGAACGTAGAACGGTGTTTTATTCGCCTGCAAAACATACAGCATGTTATTCCCCACCAATACCGCCTGCAGTTTTTTATCCGTGGTGATGGATTCAATAAATGTTTTGGTATCAATTTCCAGCACCGTGGTTTTTTCGTTTACATCGCCGCCCGAACGTAAATTATACAAGGGAAATTTGCTGCACACTTCTTTGATCTTATCGCAATAGGCCCGCAGGGCCTTTTCTTCCGCAGGAAAATCCTTCAGCAGGTGCTGAATAAAGTTTTCGTAACCCTGGGCAAACACGTATTCTCTTTCGTCGTTGTCCACAATGATCTTGTCAAAAACATCTTCGTCCATTTTCTGCAGCTTCAGCTTATCCATTATTCCCAGGTATTTGAACACCTGGTAAAGGTTTTGTCCTTCGGCCAGCCCGCCCAGGTAATGCACGCCGGAATCGAAGATCACTTTATCACGTACATAGGTTTGCAGGCTGCCACCCACCTGTTTGTTCTTTTCCAGTACACAAACCTTGTATCCTTCCCTGCCCAACACATCAGCGCAGATGAGGCCGCCCATGCCGCTGCCGATGATTATTATGTCGAATTCGTTTTTCAATCTATTGTTTTTTATGCCGTTACTTTTTAGTGAGTTGAAAATTGTTGAATGTTGTTGAAGATAGTTGAAGGGCTTAAACAACATTCAACAATTCTTAAACCATTTTCAACAACATTTAACAGCCTTCACCCATTACCCTATCCCTTCTCTAAAATAAATATCGTATTAGACGTAAGTTTCGAATCAGGTATCTCTTCACAGTTCATATTTCTTTCTGCCGCAATACTTCGTATCATCTTACCTGATAAAAAACACAATCCCGATTTATTCGTTTTATTAAAATCCAAAACCCTGGTGGAAAAGAATTCCGTGAGTTTTGTGTTTGAATGTTTTTTCTTATTGTCTGCATCCCCGTCCCGTATAATGATCTTTCCTCCCGGGTTCAGGTTGCTGATGCACTTTTCAAGCGCCTGCCGCTGTTCATCCTGTTGCAGGTAGTGCAGCATGTCGGCCAGAATGATGGCGTCGTATTTTTCAAAAGCAAACCCCATCACATCGCTGTGCACAAAATTAATGTTATCTGTTTTGCTGAAGCAATGACTGGCCGTGTCGATCTTTTCTTCGTCATAATCAATTCCCGTGATCGTTCTTTGTGCCGATGTAAAGGATAGCATGTACGACATAAATCCATAGCCGCAACCAATGTCCAGTATATTTCCCTGCGCCGGCACAAGCTCGTGAAAGACCTGGTAGTTCTTTTCCAGCTTTGTTTTCACCCGCATGTACCATTCCAGCACGGGGCCCTTATACAGGTAATTATATATAAGCTTCTCCCGGAAATAAGCTGGTTGTTCAATTTCTTTTTTAAGCCCGTCAAACTCCTGCCTGAAATAGCGGCCGATCGATTTTGATCTTTCTGCATAGCCTTCTCCAAAATTTTTATCGGTTGGTTTTATCCTGGGCAGGAATTTCACCGTAAGCTGACCGTCTTTTAAAAGCTGGTCTTGCTTGGTGAGTGTATAATCCGTGCCGTGGATCATAATGGGCAGAATATCAACATTCAGCTTTTCGGCAAGAAAGAAAGCGCCCTTGTGAAAACGTTTTATTACGCCGTCTTCGGCACGGGTACCTTCCGGAAAAATAATTACTGAATAGCCATTCTTAATTCTGTCTTCCACCAGGCTCATGTCTTTCTCGATCTGTTCTGTTGGAAAATAATCCGCCATACGTATCACTTTACCAAACAGCGGCGAGTTCCAGATGCGGTTATTGGTGAACATGATCAGTTTAGGATGCAGCATGATCAATGGAAGAATATCCAGGGATGACTGGTGATTGGCAATGATGATGGCCGGCGTTTCAAATTTTTCCTGCTGCGGGTTGATGATCTTCTTTTTTACATTGATCATGATATACACCAGCCGCCGGCAAACCCGGGCAATGATGCGGTGATAAAGCAGCTTGCCCTTTTCTTTTATGTTGAACAAGGCAAATATCCAGGCAATATGCGTAAAGGTTACACTCCAGCCGATAAAATAAGAGAAGGCGAAGGACGATTTGATGAAACCCCAGAGTGTCCATGGAAAACGGTTTCGTTTTACCCGGTTCTTTATCAGCACCGAAAAAAGATAAGGGATCAGTATCTGCGCCATGATGACCACGCAAAGAATACCGATGATAGAAATAAAGGCAATGGACCTTAAGGCAGGGTGTTTGGCAAATATTAAAACGCCCAGCCCGGCGATGGTGGTAATAGCGGAAAGAATGATCGATGATTTAAAAGAAGAAAGATTCTTTTTACCTGTTTTGTACTCCTGCAGCAACCCGTCCATGATGAAGAGACTGTAATCATCGCCCAAACCGAATATCAAAGCCGATACAATGATGTTGATGATATTGAATTCGATACCGGCCATGGCCATAATGCCCAGTATCCAAACCCAGCTTATGAACATGGGAATGAAGGAAACCAGGGTGAGTTCTATTCTTCCGTACATGAGCAACAGTACAACGAACACCAGCAGGGAAGTCATTAAGGCAATGCGGCCAAAGTCGGCATTGATGATCTCTACAAAACGGCTGGTGAGGTATTGTTTATCCAGTACGGTTGTGTTGCTTTCATTTTCGAAGGCCTTGTATACTTCCTGTCTTTTTTCGGGAATTGCCTTTACCAAGGTAACCACAGTTGCTTTGCCGGGCTTTTCGGTGATGTAATCGTCAAGAAAATTCTTGCGAACATCGGCCATCGCTTCCTTACTCACTGGTTCGTATTCTTTATTCAGCAGCAACCTGAAATTATCAAATGCCGAAGCATTGAATTTTAATGCGGTGCCTTCTGTAAGCAGGCTGTTCATTAGCGCTTCTTTCTTTTCCGCAGTCCAGTATTGGTTCCATTTTATGATCCTTGCTTTTTGTAAAGAATCGGATATGATGAGTGAAGAAACCCCTGAATATTTTTTCACCACATTTTTCTGCTGCAGTTTTTCTACCTCGGTGATCAGTTTCTCGTTGTTCACCAGGGCCTCGTCGAGTGTTTTTCCTTCGGTAACAATGTAAACAGATTGCAGGGCATACTGATTTATCTTATTCAGCTTTTGTTCGGATGCCCTGAGTTCCCTGCTCATGAAGTTCATGTTCTGCAGGTCTGATTCAAAACTTACCTTACCCGCCCAGAAAGAAAAAAGAATGGTAAGCGCCAGTATGAGCAGCACCAGGTATTTATTATACTCAGGCCGGTAAGAAGCGATCTTATCGATCAGCGAAAATTTATCGGTTGTATCCTGTGCCTGTTCTTTTTTTGAAACAATGAAATGGGGTAAAAAGATCAGCGAACAAAGTGAGGCCCCGATCAAACTGAATGCGGCAAACAATCCCAGGTCTTTCAGCATCTCCGATTCTACAAACTGCAGGCATAAGAAACCGCCGATGGTGGTAAAACTGCCTACCGTCATGGGCATGGCCAGGTCTCGTATCAGTTGCTGAATATTGCGGGTATGACGATAGTGATTGAATACATGCAATGAATAGTTAACTGCAATGCCCAGCACCACCGAGCCCGTGCCCAATGCGATCACCGATATGCTTCCTTTAATAAAATAAATGGCAGCCAGTGAAAAGGCAGCGCCAAACAGTACCGGTATCAGTATAAAGAAGGGTGCTCTTTTTTTACGGAAATAAATTCCCAAAAAAACAATGATGAAAAGAACGGTGATGCCTTGTGTAAGCAACGAATCTTTGCGCAGTTGCAGGGCATTGCCAACCGATACCGCCGTGGCGCCAAAATAAGAAGCGGTTACATTTTTATTGTTGATGCTGTTTATGAGACTATCGAGCCCTTTTAACAGCAGCGCATTCTTACCGGTATTGTTGGGAGGGTATTGAGGCGTGATGAAGAGCAGGAGATTCTTCCTGTCTTTCGTTACCACATAATTATCATAGAGTTCAAAATTCTCATCGTACTGCAGTTGCTGTACTTTTTTTATTCCCAAAAAGCTGATGCCCACCGGGTCTTTGCTGATCATGCTTTTTAACGCAATGCCCGAGGGAGAGCTGAGGGTGCGCAGGTCCTGCTCCAGCGTTTGTTTTACCGCCGCCGGAGTAATGAGCGAATCGATCGCTTTGTAATCCTTGTCTTCCAGATAAACCGGCAGGTGATCGCTGATGCTGCCAAAGAGTTCCATCGCAAATTCGTCATCTACCTTATCGGTTATCTTCCGGGTAAAGGGAGAAAGTTTTTCTTTGATGCCGGCAACCAGTTCATCGGCATAAGCCACCAGGCTATCGGGTTCTGCTGCAGCTGTTGTGTCTTTGAATGAAACGGTGATCGCCAGTTTATCCATGAACTTTGAGTTCTGGAAAACCTCGTTCAGTTTTTCTATCTTCTTATCGTTTGGCAGTATCCTGGAAATATCTTCTTCAAACTTCAATTGCATGGCAAACCAGCCCGCCAGCAAAAACAGGGCAATAAAGCTGGAGTATAAAACCAGTTTATGCCTGCTGTAAAAGTTATAGATGTGAAGTAATATTTTTTCCATGCCCTAATCCGCCTGGCTAACAGCAGTTTGTTTTTTACCGGTCAGTTTTAAAAAAATAAACGTGAGCAACCCGAACGCAATACCGGCTGCAATGGCCAGCGATATGCTGCCGTAAATATATTGCAGCAGGTTGTGTTTTATTGAATCGAGTGTTATGGCGTTGCTGAAACTTATCTGCATGGCATTGGCGCCCATCCAGAATGCTCCCATTTTATAACTCAGGAAAATGATGATGGGTATCATCGGTGGTATGCTGATATTGGCCGCAATGATCACCAGCGGCTTATTGAGGTTGAATAAAACCGCCAGGAAGATGGCAGCCACCAACTGGAAACCCCAGATGGGAATGATGCCCATAAAAATACCGAAGGCAACCGATGTGGCTTTCAGTTGCGCCGGTTGCTGTGTATTGAACAAATGATCATCCAGCAGTTTGCCCAGTTTTTTTCTGTTGAAAATTGTTCTGATAAGATCCCTTGGCTTTATATAAAGAAAGGCTATCAGCACCAGCACCGTATTTAAAATACTGATGCGGAAAAAATCCTTGTAGGGCCTGAAATGAGAAATGCGTTCTTCCTTAGGTGCATAGTAAACCGTTACCGGAACCGATTCTACTTTTACGCCCTTCCATGCCGACCTTACCAGTACTTCAATTTCAAATTCGTATTTACGGGTGAAGAAGGACATTTTTTTTAACGGCGCCAATGGATAGAGCCTGTATCCCGATTGTGTATCGGGGCTGCTGATCCCTGTTTCTACCTTGAACCAGAAGTTGGAAAATTTATTACCGAAGCTGCTTCCACCCGGCACCGATTCCTGGTTCATGTTACGGGCACCGATGATGAGGGTATTGGGATCCTGTTCTGTTTTATCTAAGAACAGCGGAAGGTCTTTGGCAAAATGCTGGCCATCCGAATCGATACTGATAGCGTATTGATATCCTTTATCAATGGCATATTTAAATGCCTGGCGCAATGCCCAGCCCTTTCCCATGTTCTTTTCGTAGCTAACCAGCTGCACTGCAGGAAATGCACGAATGATCTCCGGGGTATTATCGGTAGAGCCATCGTTCACTACGATGATATGATCACAGTACAGGCTTACATCTTCGATCACCCCAGCCAGTGTAGCAGCATTGTTGTAGGTGGGAATAATAACGCAGGCCCTTAAACTATCAAATTTCTCCTTCGGGGAAACAGAACCGGTCATTATCAGTGTTATTTGGCATTAAATGAAACCCTTAAGGGCAGCGGTAAAATTAAAACAATAAAGGGAATTAAGGTGGGGATGTTTATGGTAGGTAGTGTATCATTTTGAAACCAAATTCAAGAGAAATGGCGGGCTGAGCTTGTCGGAACCATAAGAAGAATCGTATCCAAACCCGCCTTCGACATCCGCCTGCTGGCGGAGACAACTTTTCAAATTGATCACTATCTTATTGGAACCGCTAAGACGCTAAGTTTGTTTTCATGGGTTCTTTGCGACTTGGCGTTTTTGCGGTTAAACGGCCCTGGCCATTTTATTTTCAGAGCGTTTTTGTTTGTCCGCCAGTCGTTGTTTTATCCATTCGGGCCATGCGGCACTGTCTTCTGCTTCGTACACCTGTAAGTGCTGCGCCGGATCTTTTTGCAACAGGTCGGCTTCGGTACAGCCAAGAATTTCTGCCGCTGCTTTTACACCGGAATAGCTTGACCCCGAAACCCCGTGCGACATGGTACTGGCGCCGCAAAGGAACAGGTTCTCAATTTCCGTTTTAGTGGTAAAAGAGAAGGGGCCTGTTTGCCAGAATCCTTTTTCAGTGCCGTATACATTGCCCCGGGTTGCATTGATGTAATGTTCGTTGGTAAAGGGCGTGCCTAATTCAAGTCGTACAATATTGGGATTAACCTGCGGTAATATCCGTTGAAATGTATTCCGCAGTTTCTGGCAAAGCCGTTTTTTTACCTGCAGGTATTTTTCATCGCTTTCGCTGCGGATGGCTTTGTTCATATTAAAAGAATCGTAGTCAATGAAGGTAACCACTTCAATGGTATGGGTTCGTCCATCAAAACTCATCGGGTCTTTTAAAGAAGAGCAACTGATAAAAAGCGCATCAAACTCATCTGATTTTAAAATGTCTTCCTTTGCCTGGTAGTTGTGCAGTTCGTCCATATCCTTGTTAGGCAGGAACCAGATATTCCCTGAATCGAGGCCCGTGCTGCGGATATCCATTTCTACATTAATAAAAAATATAAGGGAGGTTACTGAATAGCGGGTCTTATCCAGTTTTTTGATCAGTTTGCTGCTGAGGTTTTCATGCCCCACCATTTTATAGGTAGCAGATGGGTCGGCATTTGAAACGATCTTTTTGGCCATTAGCTGCTGACCGTTCTCTAATTCTACGCCCATTACCTTTTTCCTGCTGCCGGGTTGCAGCAGTATTTTTTTTACGGCCTGGCCGGTATGTATCTCACCGCCGTATTTTTTAATGGCATTGGTAAAGGCTTTTACAAGGGCTGCCCCGCCACCCATTGGATAAAATCCCCCGTTAAAATAATGATCCATCAGGGCACAGTGAAAAGGGAAACTAGCTTTGGAAGGTGGTAAACCATGATCGCCGCATTGTATATTCAGTACTTTTTTTAATAAGGGGTCTTTAATATGCCAGTCGATCACCCGTTTCAGGCTGAACAACCCGTATTTACCCAGGTGCCGGGTACGGTATGGAATGGTGATATTATCCCAAAAACCATTCATAGTAGAGATAAGCTGTATCTCTGCACTTACCTTTTTAACCAAGGACAGGTATTTTTTTAACCCTTTCTTTTCTGCCGGAAAGCGGAGGGCAAGGGCTTCGTAAAGCTGGTCTACGCCGGCGGGCATGTCTATTTTTTCATTTTCTATCCAGCAATGTTCATAGGCAAGGGGGTTCATGCGAAAAAACACCAGGTCGTTGGCAATGCCCATGCCTTCGTAAAGGTTACAGGCCGATTCTCCCTTATCCATGGCCCCGATATAATGAACCCCCGGGCTAAAACGCTGGCCATCCAGGTAAAAACTGTGGCACCAGCCGCCCGGAACATAGTGCTGTTCAATAACAGCCACCCTTTGGCCTGCCCTGGCAAGGCACAGGGCAGCCGATAAACCCCCGGCACCGGAGCCAATAACGATGCTGTCGAACTCTTTGCTGTTATTCATTCTTAACGGAAGATAGCATTTTTAATAGATCAACTATATATATGTATAACATCGGCCATAAGAAGCCCGGTTTGAGTTCATCAATAGTTGTTTTCCCGCTTCAATTAACAATTTTATAGGCAGACCGGGTTCATTAAACCGGTTCTTTGTTATAACCAAAATCGTATTATGGCACGGTTTTGGATTTTGGGGGTCAGATTAATTAAGTAACCCCCATTTTAAAAAAATTAAATCTGATATTATGACTGAAACAAATTTTCCAACTCCATCTGCACAAACTGCACCGGCTAAGAACTATAAGAATATAGCCATCGGAGTTCTTGCTACAGCCCTCGTTGCTGTATCGGGATATTTGGTATACGCAAAGACACAAAGTTCACAAACCATTCAACAGCAGGAATCGCAGATTGCGAAAGTAAGCACCGAGAAAAGCGACCTGCAGAACAGCTTCGACGCTTCTTTGGCCAGGCTTGATTCTATGTCTACTGTAAACACCAGCTTAGAAAGCAAGCTGACTGAAAAGAACGACGAGATCACCAAGGTGAAAGCCGAGATCCGCAGCATCCTGAACAAAAAGAATGCTACCGCTTCTGAACTGGGCAGGGCAAAAACCCTGATCGCTTCTTTAAATGAGAAGATCTCTTCTTTAGAGCAGGATGTGGCCCGCCTTACCACGGAGAACCAAACTCTTACCAACGATAAGGCGGTTCTTACCCAGGAAAAAGAAAAATTGAACCAGGACCTGGCAGCTACCACCACTGCTAAAGTGGAACTGGAAAAGAAAGTAGACGTAGCATCTACACTCAATGCTTCTAACATTGTGATCACGCCGATCAATGTAAAGAATAACGGAAAAGAAAAAGTTTCTACCACTGCGAAAAGAGTAGACAAATTTGTAGTAAGTTTTGACGTGATGAACCGCATTGCTCAAACCGGTAAAACAGACCTGTATGTTTTGGTGATCGGTCCTGATGGACAAGCCATCAATACCGGAACAGAAACCTTTAATATCCGTGAAGAAGGTGATAAGCCTTTCACCGCAAAAGTTCCGGTTGACCTGGAAACTGCTAAAACAAAGAATGTGGAGTTTGCCTTTATCCCCGGATCAACGTTCAAGCAGGGTAACTATAAGATCATGATCTACCAGAACGGATTCCTGATCGGCCAGGGCACCCGTGAACTGAAGAAAGGCGGATTATTCAGCTAAATAAATAAACTAAACCTATAAGGTTCTTTGAAACACTTATAGGTTTAGTTCAACCGAATATACTAAACAGTATCCCCGCAAAGCCAGGGAAAGCTATCCGGATCTTAATAATCCGGGTAGCTTTTTTTTGGGAAGAAGGATTGAACGTTGTTTAAACACGGTTGAAAGTTGTTGAAGGGTTTAAGGGGGCTGACAACTGTTCAGCCCTTCAACAACATTCAACCTTTCAACAACTTTCAACAACCGTTCAACCTTTAAACCCTTCAACCCTTTTCTAAACACCATTTCCGCCTTACCTTTGCCCCGATTTTTATCCGAAACTATTTAAACAAATCATTTATGAAAAAGATCTTTTTATCTGTTGCGCTTGCGTTTGTGCTTAGTACATCTTTCAGCCAGACGTTCATGCACGGAGCCGGTATCACCATCATTGGCAGCACCACCGGGCAGGGAAGCAATAGCGATATCGGTATTGGCGAAGGCTTTACTTATTTTCCCCGTTTTAATTTTGTAGAAACAGAAGCGCTTTCTGTTTCAGTGGGTGTTCCGCTGGTGGTGGGTATCTCTACCGTTACTTCCACTTCGTACGATCCGTATGGCTATGGTTATGATAACAGCTCGGTAGGTTTTGTATTGAACGCTCCACTTATCATTAACCTGAACATGGGCAGGGGCTCAACCAAAGAGAACACGCAGAAATTCGGTTATTTTATTGGCGCCGGTTTTGGTTTTCACCACGGCGATTTTATATCGGATATGTATGATCCCAACACCGGGGATTATATCGGCAGCTACTCTTCTAATACCTACGGCCCTGCAGCCAATGGCGGCGTACGCATTGGGGTGGGAAGAAAGCATAAAAACATTGAGATCCGTCTTTCATACATGAAAGGACTGAATGAGAACAAGCCGAATGTGTTTGGTATTGCGGGTGCGTTTAATTTCTAATTCTCTTTATTCAAATTTTATAAAGACCTCCCTTGCAGGAGGTCTTTTGTTTTTTTACCACGGAGACACAAAGGAAAATGCAACACAGAGTACATGAAGTATCCTTGTGTACTCTGTGTTATAACTCCGTGTCTCCGTGGTAAAAAACCGTGGTAAAAAATAAGCCCATCATTAAACAAGTTCTCGTTAAACCTTCTTTTTTTTTACATTTGCGCTTTATGAAGAGAAATATAAAAACCGTTGCCATCATTGGCGGTGGACCTTCCGGTTGTGCATTAGCAACACTGCTAAAAAGAAAAGGGTATGATGTAGCCGTATTTTATTTAGAAAAGCGGCCCGAGATCATCGTGGGAGAATCCCTGCTTCCCGCCATCATTCCCTTGTTGCGTAAACTGGGTGTGGAAGACGAGGTTAAATCGTACAGTACCTATAAACCCGGCGCTTCGGTATGGGTTAATAAAGATGAAGAAGCCACTTCACCCTTTAGCTTTGGCGGCGGCGGACTTCCGCCCTATGCCTATAATGTACCTCGGCTGAAATTTGATAAAACCATTTTCGACCTGGCCATCCGCGAAGGCGTAACTTTCTTCAATCACGTTGCCAAAATTGAAAAAAAAGGTAATGGCGATGAGCTGAAGTTATCGGATGAAACCATCCGGTTCAGTAACGACTATTTTAAAGGCCAGCCCGATCTTATTGTTGATTCTACCGGCAGAGCAAGAACCATTGCCAGGCTGCTGGACATTCCTACCAAAGAAGGCGACCGTAAAGACGTGGCCATCTTTGCTCATTTAAGCAATGCAGATAAAATTGAACCTTATAATATACACCTGCACCGCCTGCAGCATGGCTGGACATGGCGTATTCCTTTACCCGACCGCACATCGGTAGGTGTAGTGATCAACCCGAAACACCTCAGCCAGTACGGCTCAACAAGAGAAGAGCAATACGATACGTTGCTGAAGACAGATGAAACACTGCAAAAGTTCACCAGCAATGCAAAGCGTGAAACAGGTGTGGTTCAGTATAACAACTACCAGCTCATTTCGCAGCAGATGTATGGCAGCAACTGGCTGTTGATAGGAGATGCGGCCGGCTTCCTTGATCCCATCTTCTCTTCCGGTTTATTCCTTGCCATCAAAAGTTCTTTCTCTGCCGTGGAAGCCATTGAAGATGGAAGTGATGCAGCTTATAAGAAATACCAGAAGAACCAGATGCATGAACTTACTGTTTGGCAGAAGCTGGTGAATACCTGGTACAGCGGCGGACTGTTTACGCTGATGACGGTAGGCAAGGAAAGAATGGATACTTCTTTTGGCCGCTTTATAGGCCCACATATGCAACGGCATCTTACACGCATATTCACCGGTGAAGCCGTGTATAAGAATTACAGTCGTGGTTTCCTGCGCTTTATTTTAGGACCCATGATCCGGTTAATGAAGCTGGGAAGGCTGCATAACCGCACTATCAGCGACCTGGAGATCAAATAATTTCCCTTTTTACCACGGAGACACGGAGGAAATACAGCACAGAGTACACAAAGGATCTTTGTGCACTCTGTGAAAAATCTCCGTGGTAAGCCTTCTTTTTCCCTCCTTTCCCCGTAAAAACCCGCCATTCATACTCCCATATTTCCATTCTTCATAATGGGAGAATAAATTTTTGTTAACCGGTAACTTTTCTAAGTCATTGATCGTAAATGTATTACTATGCAAAACGGGTAATACAAATTGCCAACTACTAAAAAATACTTGGTACTTTATATTGCATAGTACTAAAATTCACCTTATCTTTGTGTTATCAAAGTAAGCAGGGCGGATAAAGGGAGGGTAAGCCCCTCAATCCTTCGACTCCGCTCAGGATAAAAAAACTCAACTATTAAAAACATAAAAAACTAAAGTCATGAAAAAGCTATCAAACAACCAGTTCACCGCCATCAGCGCCGAACACACAAAAGAATTAACAAGCGTAGTAAAAGAAACCCTGGCAACCGGGTTAGTTCAAAACAGGGTATTCAGTGCTGCTGATCTTTGGGACATCCAGCGCAGGGGCCGCACAATGATGAGCAGGAGAAATCATTTCGCCTAACCGATCAACGTTCAACGACACAGCCATGAAATTCTACCTCTTATTTATAGCCATCATAGCCCTGACCTTCGCTGCCATAACAGCGTAACGGATCAACGAATTAACAAATTAACCACTTAACGAATTAACATTTTAAAAGTATAGTCATGAAAAAGCAATCAGAAATCAGTTTCGCCCCTTTAGCCAAAAAGGCTGTTGAAACCCTTACCAGCGTAGTAAAAGAAACCATTGCCAGGCCCCGTACATTCAGTACAGCCGAGCTGTGGAATATCCAGCGCAGGAGCAGGACGATGGTTAGCAGGAGAAACTTTGCCTTCTAGTATCTCCTCAACTACGGAGAATTATCCTGAGGAAAATATCGAACAAGGAACAAGGAATATTGAACAAGGAAGTAGTCCTTAAAAGCATTGTCCTTCGAAATTCGGCATTCCTTGTTCATTATTCGGGTTTTCTTCGCCTCTTCGCCCGATCAGCATCGGGATCTACATAGGATATGGTTTATAATTTCCCGATCCCGGAGCTCCCGGGATCTTTTTATTGGCCGGATGTCTGAACGGGGATTTGGGAGGATTAAAAGATTAACAGGATTGCTTATACTGCAGGACCTTACCTAAACTTCTAAACCTCTAAACGACCTTTCAACAATTTTCAACTTCCTCAACCCTTCGCCCCGTCTTAACTATGATTCATATGATCAAATGCTGGCCTTGATTTAACAACCCATAAACCCTTAACCGATTTAAAATATATCCAACGGCTCCAGGGTTCTCAACTTCAAACCAAAAACCTCAAACATTAAACCTCTTTTTTTTCATCCAAACCCTAAAATCCCCTATTTTTGCCCTCCCAAAACGGAAACGTTCGGGAAAATTCCTCCTTAGCTCAGTTGGTTAGAGCATCTGACTGTTAATCAGAGGGTCGCTGGTTCAAGTCCAGCAGGGGGAGCAGAAATAAGACACGAGATCATTTTTGGTCTCGTTTTTCTTTTTCCCCAATTCCAAAACCTTACTGGCATTGAGTAGTACATTGACTGGGTGAGTAAATTTGATGGCTGCATCTTTGTTATCTTCAAAATGGATTTTTTCGTCCAAGATGCAGCTAAGAATTCGATTCTTCGTCTTCCCATCCGATTTTTGATAGAAGGATAGTAAGTTCTCTAACATAGGTACATGATTTTGTAGATACTCTTTCATTGGAGAAACATGTTTTTCCAATTGCCCAAGCTCATTCCTTAGTTCAAAAGATTTGAGATCACTTCTTTGTTTAATTTCCCGGTATTCTTCAGCAGTAATTTTTTGATTGAAAAATTTGTCCTGCAAGGCTTCTTTGTTGAACTCAATTTTTTCCAATTCAGACTTAAGTTGAGATATGGATTTTCGTCGGTCTGCATCTTCAACCTCAAACATCTTAGAAAGAACTCCTTTATATGAGTTGACGATTGCTGCATTAAATTTTATTTTGTTCAATTCCTTCTCAATTTTTTGATGCACCCATTCAATTGGGTACCTCTTGCATCGATCATGTTTAACTGTACACAAATAATAATGATACGTCCCATACCTCCCTTTACTTTTACCGCCAGTAAGAGATAGATTATGTGTTTTACATTTTAGGTGCCCTTTAAGAGGGTAGAGATCAGATTTATCCTGTTTGAAGATCATTTTCCGTCTCCTACCGTTTAAAACTTGATTGGCGGCGGCGAATAGTTCATCAGTGATAAGCGGTTGATGCATCCCCTTTACGATAGTTGCAGGCTGGTCTTTGAATTTCTTAACTCTAATCCTACCTATATAAGCAATATTCCGAATGATATTGACGAACTGGCTTTTGCTAACTTTCACTCCTTTGGAATTTAACCAACGGCGTACTTCATCAGCTGCATAATTACCGCTAGCCATCTTTTCAAATGCTTCCGTAATTAATGGAGCATCGTTAGTAGGAATTAGCATTGAACGTTTCTCTATTTCTAATCGATGATTTTTATACCCGCGGGGAGCGGACCCAGTCCAATAACCCATCATACGAACCTTTCGTGAACATTCGGTGGTTCTAATACTGTTCTTAACGTTCTCTACCTCCGGAGTAGCTAGGTAGATACTCAAAAGAAGCAAGTTTTCTATGTTATCTAAATCAAGAGGATGTTCCACTGTATTGACAGTGATACCCATTTTTTTTAACTCCTTTAATTGAGTTAACGCATCATAAAGATTTCTGCTCCATCTATCCCATTTAGTAGTAAGAATCATGTCAACCTGACCCTTATGAGATTTACAGTAAGCGATAATTTTTTTCCACTGAGGTCTATCAAAGTTTTTTGCGGAGTAATCTTCCGAATACATTTCTATTATGTGGTAGTTTTTTGTTTCGCAATGACGACGCAATTGGTCATCTTGGTTTAGCAATGAAACACCTTTTTCGGCCTGTTCATCAGTAGAAACTCGTTTATAGCAGATTACATTCATGACGCATTTTTATGAAAATAATGGCCAATATCCAGCGGTTCCGAGACCTGGCCAAAAGAAGCGTCACTTTTTTGTTCCCTGTACTTGTCATATTCGATTTTCGCTAACGAAATGAACAATTGGGTCACCGCCTGCAACTCTTCATCGGTCAGTTTCAATCCGTTTTTCTTTAACAAGGTTGAAAATTGGTCTGTAGAAATCATAATACTTTTTTTGATTAAAATGAGTTTTTAACTCTTTCAAATCTTTTCCATCCGAATGTTTTACATATCTCGTCAATAAGACCTATTCGTACGGCTGCACGATATGCATTAGGGTGTGATTTTCTCCATTCACTCAATGTCTTATATGGTGAATATTCAACTTTTGGTTTATTAATTTTTTTCATATTCTTATTTAAATTCAGTCTTGCTGTTTCTCGTTGATTAGAATTTTCTAAATAAATGATTGAATTTCATAAAAGGAATGAATCTGGCAGACCTGGAAAATTTTCCAACGTTCGGGTTGTTTTGGAGGAGAGAATGTCACCAGATGGAAATAACGAAGTCTGGTGACATTCTGGACCAAATAGATCATACACGACAAATTACGCTGCCAAAGAAGTGGTATTTTTTTCTCCTTGCTGCAAGAACCAATCACATCTTTTACGTGAGAATTCAATTGATGCAGGGTCAATATCATACCCAATCACCTTTCGTCCCATTGTCAAGCCTATTCCTACGGTTCCGGATCCAACGAAACTGTCTAAAATCGTATCGTCCGGTTTCGAATATGCTTCGATAAAGGGTTCATATATCTCTGGAGGACACGGGGCGTCGTGTTTGAACTCAGGATCAATCACCCGAAATTCTTCAGGCTGATATGCGGAAGTAACTATCACATTAGGAATGCAAGTCTCCGGACTAGCCATGTAGTAACCACCACTTGAAGTTTTCCTAACCTTAAAAGTACTCACCGAACCCTTTCTCAACACGTCAGAAAAATAAGGATCAGCACCCGGTTTGAAAGCCACGATAATACGTTCATATGAATTCTGAAACCGTAGAGGATGTGGCGTGTACTTCTGATTTGTTTTTGCCCAGATAACGACATCAATTATTTGGAATCCGATATCCCTGAGTACTAATTCAGCCTGTGAACACACTCCCTGATAACCATTCTTGTAGGATTCTCCTATTATAGTTACCAGTACACCACCAGGTTTAAGTTTTCTGTATTTCTCCTCATTGAATGATTTAAAATTTTGCAGGTACTCTTCAAGTGTTCGTTCCTGGCCATGTCCCATTTCGTCCTGATTCTGGTATTCTCGCTGGCTCAATGCGTAAGGATGGGAGTCAATACAAAGATTAACACTGTTATCTGGTACCTCATCCATAACCAAAGAAGATTTTGCAAAAAGTTGATACGGTTTTTCACCTTCGGAAAGAGCCGAATAGGCAACGAATAAATTTTCTTTTCCTAATTTCTCTCGCTTTTTCATTTTACGCTCCTTATCGTCAATTAATTTGTATGCTCTATCAATTGAAATCTGGCCGGAATCAAGTAATTCTAAAGTGCCAGTCTTTGATTTTCCTTCTTGCTTATAGTCATCCCAAAACACCCTCATCAATTTGCGAAGTGTTGAAGACTTGAGTTCAATACCTGAAAGTGCACAGGCTAATTCATATCTGTCTTTCCCAATGTCTCCATATTCATCGTTATTTAGGATATCCTTAAATCCTAACAGCGCTCTTTTCTTTCCCTGGCTTTTTCCGATGACATCAAGAATATATTCCACTTCAAAGCAAGTTTCAATTATTCCCTTTTTCGATTTTGTGTTGCAAAGCATTCTGAATTCTATGATCTTTTCATCTGGGATGTCCACGACCAGGTAAATCAAAGAAGGGAGATCAATTTGTCTGGCAGCCTTTAACCTGCTGACCCCATCAATAATGCACATTTGACCATTTCTCTCTACTACCATCACCGGGTTCTGCTGGCCGAATTTTTTTAATGTGAACATCAAGCTGTCCAATTCTCTGTCCCGATAAATTTTTTCGATCTCCGGATGTACCTGAAAATTTTCTATCGGAGAACTTAATATCTGTTTTTTCATTTTATTTATTTTTAACGTTGTTTATTTAAATTTGGTTAACCCATTTTATGATAAAAAAGGGGATACTTACACCCATAATTGGGGTGAAAACCATTTTGCTTTTCTTATCTGAATTTGTATTTAATCGCTAACTGATGGATCTGATCCTTACCATTATCCCTATTGATGATTTATTACTACACATTTAAGTTGTATATTTTAATTTGGTTAACTAATTTTGATACAAAAAAATTTACTCTTTACTCACTCCAATAGATTTTTTTATAGTCCTCCCACATACCCATACTTAATATGAATTGCGCCAGGTCATGAAAACTGATCAATTTTACTTCCACGACATATTCCTCTGTTTTTTTCTTTATTATCATGTCCGCAATTGTGTTATTCTTTAATCCGTAATTAACTAATATCTCAAAGTCCATATCCTCATAGATGTCTTTTAATTTGTCTATCACCTGCAGATCGGAGCGCCTTATTGATTTAGTGACACTACGTGAACGAATTCCGAAATCATCCCACCAATAAGCTCTGGCAACCCAATATTTGTGTTTCGTCTTATTATGTGGCACCAGTACTTCAGCAAACTGTGGTTCAAGAACCTCCCTTATTCTGGCTACACGGATCTTCATTTGCAATGTTAGCCTTGCGATTTCCATTGGGCTAAATTTTCCTTTACTATACTGGCTATAGTCCCATTTGGTTGTATAGAATTCAATGAGTTCTTTCTTACATTTTTTGAGCTCTGTAATTTGCTGCTCTCTTAGTTTTTGGTAGATAGAGAACGTTGAGGAAGGGTTTTCACGAAACCACTTGGTAACACCGGCTGGAGATAATTTCAAATATTCAGAAAGTGGCATCATTTTGTCCGGAGAAGCAGCTGCATAGTCTTTCCCCTCATCCATTGCAAGAAACTGCATGATCTCATCCTTTTCAGGATTGAAAGACTTGTCAAGTGTGAAATAATCTGTTCTGGACATAAAATGAATTTGATAGAACAAAGATAACGCAGTAAAATTAGTCTACCAAATTTTTGTATACAACTTAATATTTTTTTAACAAATGGTTACTTGGTCCAAATTTGAATGAGGTTCAAGATTGAAGCAAAAATTGGCGCTGCGCTTCGTTGAGGATACACTTCTATTTTCCCAATTGCTTTCTAACATTTATATAATTCAATAAATCGGGCTCAATTCTTTTGAATTCTTCTTTCCCAATTTTTTCTTTCAATTTTGGAAACTTATCTGGATCAGAATAATCAAAGATTTCTTCACCAATTGAAGTTGCATCAAGTAGATTAACCAAGGTTTTAGCGAAATTTTCTTCTAGTGCATCAAGCTGGGATTTGTAAGTCTTAGAAATTGAGTTTCCAAGAAGATTATTGGTTCCAGTATTATGTATTGATATTTGATCTTTTAACCCTGAATTAGTAACTGTATTTATTGGCTTCTCAAGGGAACTAGGTTCTGGTTCTGTCGGAACTACACTTTTAGTGTTATCGGAACTACCCTTTTGTTCCTTCGGAACTACGGTATTATTCCTATGGGAAGTAACTTTTGTTATGACTCTCCCAATACAGAGACGATTTTTATACTGATTGGCGCAAGTGATATACCCTAATTTTTCAAGTTTAGTAACTCTTTTAGATGCTGCAGATTTATTGACCCCAAGTAATTGTGCAAAGTGCTGGTTACTGGCAATACAACCATTTTCAAGATTGGCCAATGAATAAATTTCGCTCAGCAAGGCCTTATTAGCCCAGTCAAGTTTTTTATCATTTATTAAGTCAATCGGTATCCAAATTCCTTTTTTGTTCATGAGTTTCTTTTTATATAGGATATATATAAATTTTCAAAAAAAGAAATCCCAGTATTACGAATTTGCTAATAATGGAATACTTATATTCTATGAAGAAAGAAAAACACTTAAGAATTCGAATCAGTTCAGTGCAAATGCAACAGTTGATAAAGACAGTAAGAAATAATCATATCAAATCCAAGTCTGAATTAGTCCGCCAGGCAATTAAAGATAAACTTGAAAAGCTCACCCAAAAAATTCAGCAACCCAAACCTTTACTATGATCAAGACGAAGATCAATATGATGCATGGTAAATTTTGGCCAAAATTTTTAATTGGGAATTGAAAGATTCCAATTTTACGCAAAAATTGGGTCAGGGTTTAAAAACGTTATTGTCCCCCCTTTCTATATCATAGATTTTGGTCTATATAAGGGGGGATACCCACAGCCACCCCTCCCCCAGGACCCCCATCCAGTCTGATCAGAGATCTGAAATGATTATTTTTGGTTGGCATGATCTTAAACTTGCCGATCAAAATGACGAGTCTGAAGATCGGTATCTGGCACAGATCTACGCTAGTAAAGACACTCACACCAATATTTCTAATTATTGCCAAGCAAAAGTTGTGGATGGATCTCTCGATATCACGGGTCGAACTTCAACGGACAGAAAAGTGCTAAAGGACCGCTAAAAACTACCCAATTTATTAAATCTTGATCCGACGTTTATGATTTAATACGGACCTGCTCTATATTAGCCAAAACGATTAATATGGAAAAATTCATTGGTTATATCCGAACTAGTACAGGACGTCAGATATTGGGGTTAGAGGAGCAGAAGTCCCGTATTTATCAATACATTGATCCTACAAAGGAAGAGTTGATTGAGATTGTTATGGAACAGGAAAGTGGTAAGAAAAACAATCGGCCGCGCCTTGACTATGCCACAGGCCAGTGTACTCGTTTTGGATATACTCTTCTCTTTACAAAACTGGATCGTTTGAGTCGTGAAGTAGAATTTTTATTTACTCTTCGTAATAGAGGGATAAAGTTGCGTTGCATAGATTTACCAGAATTGAATACTTTGACACTTGGGATTTTTGGAAGCGTTGCGCAATGGGAGCGAGAAATGATTTCCTCCAGAACTAAACGTGGATTGAATGAATTAAAGAAAAAAGGAATTAAACTCGGTTCTCCTCAGAATCTTACGATGGAAGCAAGAAATAAGGGAGTACAAACAATTATTAGGAATAAATTAAACAATGAAAATTGGAAAACCGCTAGGATGTTTATAGAGCATTTTCAACTAAAAAACGGCCACTTAAATTTCTCAGAAATTTCCCGACAACTTAATGATAGAGGCTTCAAGACCCGTAATGGGTATAACTTTAATCCAGCTACTGTAAGGCGTATTACTAAAGAGATTGACTTTTAATATTGCTATTTTCGTACAGTCCACTTAACGGATAAATTTCTGTGCAATACATTTTCGCTCTCAAAGAAAACGAAATAGCTTGTTTCCCGATGTTTATTATCATGAACTTCATTAAAGGCACTAACTCGTCTCACCTTTATAAATTTTTGTAATACGCTTTTAAGTTCGCTTAATTCTCTATCAAGTGATACCCTTGATGTAGCAACGCTTTGTGACGTGTCATACCTTTTAATTATTTGGATCACTTCTGAAACATATTTTTTGGGGCCGATTATCACAGAATCTTTCACATCGTTAGTTTGACCCGCAACATAAAAGCAAGAAAGTATCAATATTTTAAGTAAAAAATATCTTTTCATATATTTTGAGATTGAAAATATTATAATACTAAGGGTCACAGAAAAATTAATCTATTCCCCAGCTCATTATGATCTTGCCAACGAAAATTATTACAGCCCCGATAATAAATCTGAATACGATAACACTAGTTCCCAGCGATTTAAATATTAATACAGCAGTCACAACTAATACCACGCATAAAAAAATCCGGATCGCAAGAGGAGGTTTGTCTGTGTCCGATAGCGTAACAAGATTAGTTGCGGTAGCACTGGTTGGGTTCTCAGCGATATAAGTCATTATTTTATCAACCTCTTCTTGTCTAAATTTCTTTTCAATTAATGATACCGTGATTTCAGACGTACTCTTATAATCATATAGAAATGATTTTTTTGCATCCATGCCAGCAGCAATTAGTTTCAATCTGTATTCTTGATTAATTTCATCCTCAAAGAAAATGGTGTTGAACTCAATAAAACTTTGGGGATCTCTAGCATAAAGAAGTCTCTCTTCTTCGCTTCTTTGAGAAGATAAAAAATCGTCCAAGGGGGACACGTTATTGGTTAGACTAGAATCTACAGTCTTAAGCCCATTACAATAGAAACATAGGCCCGGCACCCAATTATTAGTTTTACCTAATCTTTCAATGTCTTTAGTATCAATGTACCCTTTGCCAGAGCATCTGGGGCAAGAATATGATTGCATGCTATCAGTTTTTATTTCATCCGTTAAATGCAAGACAATAAGCTAAAATACTCAAAAGTATCAAATATGATACCCTTTAGTACAAACATTTTTGGGACTTTTCCGCTATGGGCAAGGTTTCCAAAGAGAACGAACAATTTCTAAAGCGGTTAGGTAATCGAATTGCAAAAATTCGGAAAGAAAAGGGCATCACTCAGCTTGAACTTGGATATCTCACGGAAATTGAAAAACCCAATATCACAAGGTTAGAGAAAGGAGGTACTAATCCAACAATTTTAACCTTGAAGAAGATTTGTGTAGCGTTAGAAGTAGATCTTACTGAGGTAATATCAAAATTGGATTAAACACCAAAGAACATTTAGGCATCGATTAACAACATGAATCAAAATGATTCTCGCAGTTTATCCAATATTTTGACCATTGCAAGAGTATCTAAACCACAATATTCCAATAGCGACTTCCTAATAGTTTCCCGTTCATTTCCACTCTCGATATTTTTCAAGTTATAGAAAGCAGAACTTGCTTCTTCTCCATTACGGATATTCAGACCTTCATAACTCATCTCTGGAACAAGAGCAGGTAGGACATACTTGATAGAATATGATCCTTTCATTTCCGGGATGTAATAATCTCTTTTACGAAAAGAGACCATCAAATCAACAATTCGTTCTTGAATAGATGTAATCCTTGTTTCTAAGTCAGGAAATTCATTTTTTAATTCCTTAAGTCGAGTATTCTCAAACGCTTGGTTATATACAATAACACTTCCATTGTTCCCTATTTGGCTTAACAAAGACTCTATAAATTCACGCTGAGGGATATGAGGTCCTTCTGCCAGGTATTCATAGTGATTCAATTCTTCGCCTGAATTTTGCTGAACATGAAGTGAGTATTGAAAATTTACTTGGCGATACGGCCAATGACCGTCGTATTCAGGAATAGGAGTGATCCACGTTTCAAAATCCACGAAATAAAGCGGGTATTGTAATCCACCAACAAAATCTTTAATAGCCTCTGAATTGATAGATGATTCACCATAATTAATCTCTTCATGAACAAGATCTCTTGAACAATAATTATAAAAGTCACAATGGTAGGGTTTCTCACAGTGCGATCCGATTGAGATAGAAGGTTGTTCCTTCTCATTTAGAACATTCCTTAATTCTTCAATTTTATTTTCAACAAAACTTTGAAGATTGATAACACGATCTAACACGGAAACCCTTGTGAAAAGATCATTTATATTCAGATCGCCCTTTCTTATATAATTCTTATTTAGATGAACTACGTAAACATCCTCCAATTTTAAACCAACTCCGTTTAAAACATAATATTGAAGCGCAAGGTCTTGGATAAATAAATCCTTAACGCTGTTGCTACTTTTAACTTCATAGGCGTACCATTTATCCTCTTTTTTCATTAATATATCGACTGCACAATAAGTGTTGTTGAATTCAAATGCAGCCTCATAAATAATTGTCTGACCATTGTGCACCAAATTTCTTGTATCATTTATTCTTTTTTGTAGTGATTCCGCATCAATTAGAATCCCTGCTGGGAAAAGTTCTTGAGCCAATAATCCTACTTCTATTCCTTTTTGAAAAATTGATGTTTGAGACGAATCGTCTTCCCTTTCATTAGACATATTCTTATCCAACCAAAGTCGCTTTGGACATTGACACCCATACATAAATGTTGTTTTGGATAAGAGAATCATAAGTGAAATATGATTGTTTGTCGCGAACTTTATTGTCAAAGTTATTACCAAATAGATTATCGCGGTTTAGAGAGGAATATCTTAGCGCAGATTTAGCATAGTTTAACTATTCTTCTATTAATTGATCTTCATTGAATTTAGATCGACTATAAATCGACATTCTGACCAATCGCACATTGGACTATGGTCTGTTGGTACATGACTAGAAAGGTCTTTTGCAGGAATAATATATGGTCCATTCGCAGTCTGGCTATGAATATTTGTATCAACCCAACAATAAAAATAATAAGAATCTAAATTATTAAGAGCCGTTTTCCATTCCGGTTTGGAAACAAAAAATCTAAATTGTTCCATGCTATCAGATGCTGCAGATTTTACTTCGATTTGAATTTTATCTTTTTCGACAAACAAGGATTTTAACAGTACTCCTCTTATTGAAAGAATATCGTAACCATATTTATCATTCCATAGTGACGCCCACTTCACAAATTTATGACCGTGGTCAAACCCATCATCCATTAGCCTGACCTTTTCAGAATCGAATGTGAGCTTCTCAGCAAGTTTTCCTTGATCAGCCTTTTTGCCTTCTTTGTACGTTTCAAATCGTTTGAAAACCTCAGCCCACCACGATCTAACTTCGGGATCATCAAGATCAAAAAGATTTGATTGCTCCAACAAATCACTCCATTCGGTGGGTATAGAAGCTTTAAACAGAACCGGATCTTCGTCAAAAAATAGTAGCCAATCCCAATTTTCGAATGACATATACTTTAGAAGTATAGCCCTTGTAATAAGAATATTCGGTTCATCAGTATTACAAAGTGGTAGCAAATTGTCTTTGCAAGAATCTGTGTGCACAAGTTGATGTGGGTCATCAATAGCTAATAATTTGCAATACAAACCTAATTTTAATCCTTGATCGGCAGGTAAACCACCACCTATAGCCCCTGAATCTCGTAGCGTATATATTGCAGTTTCCACAGAGATAAGGCTGTTTCTTTTAACGATCATTATTAATCGCCAAAGCGCAATTATGTTACTCTGCGTAATAAAAAAGTTATCCGGCATTTTAGTCTTCCAGAATATGGCGTTTAATTTCTACTAGATCTTTATTGTCAATTCCATTTTCATCAAGAGCAATATCAGCTGGGTCATAAGCAAGAGTTTGTAAATACTTATCGTCCAATATTTTCCCCATATTCAGTATCTTTTCATTTAACCTTTGGATTAAGACTTCATCAATTGTACCCTCAGCAACTAGTATTTCAACTTTTGTATCAATTTTGTCGGACAAGCCAAGTCTATGTATGCGATCGATTGATTGCAGGAAGTGTGCTGCGTTGAAGTTCCTGTCTAAATAAATTGCGTAATGACAAACTTTATGAAGACTTATTCCTTCTCCGCAAGCCTGCGGATTTGCTATCATCAGGCGACATGAGGGTTCGTTATGAAATTTTTTTATTCGCCCTTCTCTATTGTTTTCGTCCTCATCAGATCCTGTTCCAATGCCTCCATATATTGAAACGGGATTATAGTTTGCAAAAATTCTTTCGAGTAATTGAATATTTCTTACAAAATATGACCAGATGACGATTTTATTTTCCTTATTCGTCGAAAGTATATTTTTGACCCTTTCCTGTAAATATTCAATTTTTTTTGGCTTTTCGTATTTAACAAATTCGTCCAAAAGTTCCCAGATATTTGAATTTTCAGGAACTGGAAGCGTTTCTTCATAAAAGTCATCTTGCAAACCCAAGAGCATTGGATTCGTAGCTGCTTGTAAAAGACGGACAACACTTTTTCCAATTTTTCTAAAATTAATTAGGTCAACTCTATTCATCCCTGCGATTGTTCTTGCAGCTTCCGATTTGAAAAGTTGATAAAGTTGTCTTTGAATCGTGCCGAGAGAGATTTTTGTATAAATAATTTCAGGGTCTCTAAGATGAAGTTCATTTTTTGTTGTTCGCACATAAAGATCTTTGATAGCACTATTAATTCTTTCAATTTTCGTATCTTCATTACCATTAATTGTATCTGGAATTATTTCCTCGCCTGGCCAAAGTAGATCAAATTGAGGCTGCAAATCCAAATAACTTTGAGGCATTGGTGTGCCTGATAATACATCTCGTCGTTTTGCAAGATCTGAAAGTTTTGAAATCAATGAATAACTTAAGTTATTATTTCCCCCTTTTATACGATGCGATTCATCTAAAATTAAATGGATGTTATTCGTTAAAAAATAAGAAAGCATCCCTGAATTTTCTTTTCGAAGTTTTTCATAGTTAACAAGAAGAACATCGGGAGAAATTCTTAATATTTCTCCAAAGTTATTTAGCAAACTACTTGACAAGCGCTGAACTTTCAGCTTCTGCTGGAAAATAGACTTAATTTCATCTTCCCAAGAAATGAAGGCATTTATAGGACAAACAACAAAAAGTTTGGAAATGATTCCCTGAGATTTTAGTATAGTATGAACTGCTAGTAATGTTGCTGTCTTTCCGGCGCCGGGAACTGAAAAATTCGCACCATGTTTCAATTTGAGAAGAGAACTGACATCTCTAATTTGTTCAGATTTTAAATTGCGGTTGAAGCTTGCTTGATTTAAGAGAGCTTGGATATCTAATGTCTGCGTCGAAGGGTTAGAAGACAACCGAAGTTTATTCCTGTCGTCAATATATTCTTTAATTAATCTTAAACTGAGTTCGTCAAAAGCTAATTGTACACCATTTGTTTTAGCAATATGCCCTATATGCACGAGATTATTTTTAAAATCATGCCACGGTAGAAAAATCTGATCCGCATAGTTTTGCAATTCGGGATAGTTATTACTTAGAAGTAATATTAAATCATTAATAACCTTAGGACTGGACCCTTCATAATTTAAATTAACTATTAAGGTTTCAGGGTTTAAGGTTACCGATAATTTTGGGGTCGATGACATCAATTTTCAAGTGTCTGAATTTGTAAAAGAAGTGTTTGTGAAGTGCTTATTAATTGTTCCAGTTTACTTTTTATCCCTTCCAATTTAGCGGTATCATTATCAATCGACAGGCCTTGCAATTCTCTTAGAGCTGTGCTAACTGACTCGTAGACAGCTTCGGTATCTGTCTTTTCTTTGTTTTCTGCTTTGACATCCGCAATTCTTTCTAATAAGTTGGAAGCTAATCCCGGTGCATCTGTTGCATTTGTGAATATCGAACTCGTCGCTGCGTTATCGCCATTTAACAATGAATCAAGAATTGAATCACTATCATCTTGATTGGAGCTGGTGTTTTGATTTGCGGATTTTGATTCTTCCTCTTTATTTGATTTCTTAAACTTCTCGTATACTTGATCAAAATTTCTGATAAGGTCCATCACATGGCCGTACAATCGTCCTTTGGAAGGCTTCTCTTCGATTAAAACAAAGACCGCATTTTTAAGCTCTTCTAATTTTTTTAAATCTTTGTATTTTTTTATTGCCTTTTCAAGTTGAATAAATATTTGTTCAGTGTCTTCCAATTTCGGATAATCGTATTGACCTGGAAGTCCTTTCCAAATTAGAAATGAATCAAGCAGATCAAGCATTCTACGCTTAGCCTTAAGGTCTTTTATATCAATACGAAGGCGTTTAGCAATTTCATTCTCGGAATACTCATATCTTTTGTCCTCGATGCCCTTTCTTATGTTTTTTAATTCATTTATCCAGTGATATGGTTCTCTAAAATCTTCCGCTATTTGAAGTTCTTGTTCAAGTTCATAAATGTCTTTAGGATTTGTATCTTCTGGTAAAACAACACACCTAATGTACCTTTCCCCTAAAGTTTTGAGAGCTGCTGTTCTGCGATTTCCATTTATCAAGTACCCATCATAAGTAATTATAGCTGGTTCATCCTGTCCCCTGAATTTGAGATCCTCAAAAAAGTCTTTTCCAGCATCTCTATTAATTTTATTTAAAATGGCTTCTTGCGCCTCTTGCGCCTTTATAGATTCTGAATCATTAAATAATGTTGGGCTCAATGATGGATTTGATCTTAAATAAGCCAACTGTTGGATTTCAGTTCTGGAATTCTCTAAGCGAAACATTAAATAATCAGTATCCACTTCAATAATCGGTAGATAATATGGTTCTTTTCGACCTCTCCAGTTTTTAATCGGATAGGTAGGACGTTCTTTTTCTTTTCTAGCAGCTTCAGTTCTTTGGCGTATGTATTCAATACGCTGAGAAAGATTTTTCATAATTTTCTCTTTAAGTTAATTTGATAATCCAATGACTAAAATAGGTACGTTGATGATATCCTTAAAATGCCGGATTTCAGCTGATAAGCGATCATACTGCGCATAATTTGCTCCTAAGATTTTTGATTCAATCTTATGAGGCACTATTAGCACTCCAATATCAATAACATTTTTCTTTCCAAGTTGTGAAAGTTTGAGGATGTCAGCATAAGTTCGAGCAACATTTCCTAGCTGAAAACATATTCCAACTTTGGATTTTAAAAAACTTATTGTTAAACGTGAAGTACCCACCCTTGTCTTATCAGCCCACCCCTTTGAATTAAACTTATGAGCAATAATTGATTTTATTTCCTTTGGTCCTTTTTGACCAAAAATTAGATTTTTATCAGATAGGATATGCTCTATCTCTGAATATATGTTACCCTTCTCAGTTAACTTATCGCTAGCGTAAAGATGGCTATAGGTATCGCAGATTTTCATTTTTTCGCACTAAACTCTACAGGGAAAAACGAGAGCTTTGATTTTGTGTGATCATATATTGGTTGACTAATTTCTCTTATTTTCAAATTGCTTTTATCAAATTGCTTCAATCTCTCGTTACCAATATCTACATATTTTTTGTATTTCTCAATACCGACAGCTTTACGATTATTCTTTTTTGCAGCTATTAATGTTGAGCCTACACCGGCAAATGGATCCAATATTTCACTGTCCTCATTCGTCAAAGCAAGAATACATCTTTCAACCAACTCAACTGGGTATTGGCAAGGATGTTCAGTCTTTTCCTTATGATTTGCTTTTACATTTGGAATATCCCAAATTTCCTTTTCCCAATCGCTTTCAAGAATACGCCAAACATCCGATGGGTTTTTTCCTTTTGGATTACCCGATAATTTTCCTTTGTTCGGACCTTTGAAATGCCTCTTTCCTGGATACTTCGATTTTATGCGAACATTATCTAAGTTAAAAATGTAGTTATCTGTTTTACTAAACCATAAAATAACTTCATATCTGCCAGAGAAGCGAGACTTCGTATGCAATCCGTGACCAAAATGCCAAATAATTCTGTTTCGAAGTTTGAGCCCATGCTTTTTGAAAATATTATAATAGAAAATATCAAGAGGATATATCTCTTTATCTTTTCCAATAAAATTTCCAACTTGCCAACAAATACTTCCGCGATCAGATGTTACACGAATTATTTGTTTAATTATTTCTTCTTGCTCCTTTAAATAAGCTTCAATAGATTTTTGAGTTTCATATTCTTTCCCCACATTATAGGGGGGAGAGGTAATAACAAGGTCAAATCTTCCATCCGGATAATTTTCTCTCAGTATTTTCTCTGAATCTCCATGCTCATATTTAACCGTTGCTGTAATCCCTACAACGTCCTTAACCTTCCGATTTATTTTCGATTTCATATTGACATCCATGAAAATTTATAGCAATTTTGTCTTGGTTCAGCAATTTAAATGTCACAATTAGCAACCATTTGAGTGAGATGCCGCCTCAAAAATATGGGTTCTGAAACCAATGTAATAAATTAAATCCATGTATTGAAGAAACCAATTCGAATTCTAAAAACTGCCCGCGGACTAATTTTAGTCTTCCTATAGGCATACGGCCCAATTTACTGAAGAATTGGATGAAATTAATTCTAATACTTAGTTCAGAATTAAACGAGGTTTTATTCTACAAAGAAATTTAGAAGATAGCAGAAATTCTCTTCCTATAAATGTTCTTTTAAGAGGATTTTATTAATATCCTATCTTTTAATGATTGAATTGTTCGCAATTGCGCCCCGGATTTAATATCTTAGTGACTACCCTAAATCATTTGTCATGCCCACCCCTGAAGAAATTCTTAACGAAATTGATATTGACAAGGATGATGTCCTAGTAGAAAATAATGCGCAAACTATCTTTGATCATATTTCCACACTTGAAAAAGAAAGAGAAATTCATGAAAAAAGATGGTTTTGGGAGTTATTACAAAATGCTAAAGATTCGGTCGATGATGGCCAAAAAGTATCGGTGGATATTTCGTTAAATCAAACGACGTTAATATTTAAACATACGGGCAATCCTTTTCAAAGGAAAGAAATACTTCATCTAATCTTCCATGGCTCTTCGAAGAAGAAAGAAGCGGGAAAGGTTGGCAGATTTGGAACCGGGTTTATGACAACCCATTTGCTTTCCAAGAAAGTCAAAATTCGGGGTCAGTTATCAGATGGGGGATATTTCAGTTTTTTGCTGGATCGGGATGCTTCTGATTACTTAGATCAAAAAAAATCTCTAGATGATTCTTATGAAAGATTTACTAGCTCAATAACTCAGAAAAATATTTTCCGGGATGATTTTAAGACTGAATTTGTATACGAGCTAACTGAGGCGGAAATCGAATTGGCAAATAAAGGGCTCCAGTTGTTATCTACAATAGCCCCTGTGGTATTAGCTTTTAATTCTAAAATAAAATCAATTGTAAAAGACGGTCGTAGCATAATCAACAACGAGCAATTTGAAATTCTCTTCGGAGAACGGAAGATTAATAAAAATGTGATTATCAATGCTGAAGGTAATATTGAATATGTTTACACATACAATGATTTTAATAGGAAAGTAACGTTGGCAATCCCTTGCGAATTTAAAAAAGGAGTGGTTTCTATTAAAAATATTTCTAAAAATTATCCAAAACTTTTTTTTGACTTTCCACTTTTTGGCACTGAAGATCTGGGTATTCCTTTTATCATTAATAGCTTAAGTTTCGACCCCAAAAGAGAAAGAGATGGGATATACTTGACTACTGCAAAAGAACCTTCGGTTTTGGAAAATAAATCCCTTATTGAAAGCGCACTGAGCGAGTACCTAAACATAGTTGAGTTCTTTTCCCAACAAGAGTCTGATTCTTTATCAAATCTCTTTTCGTTTCATAGCCCTCTTGCATATGGGTGGCTTGATACGGAATGGTATAAAGTGCCTTTGCAGAATGCGATAAAAAAACTGCTGGATAAAAAGGGAATATATTTAAAAAAAGAAGGAGCTAAAGAACCACGAACATTTTCTGAAATCAAAATACCATTTGATAATATTTTTGAAATCACTCCCTTTTTTCCGGTCATTCAAAACCTATATCGCCGTGATACAATAGGAGAAGACGGATTTAGAGAGTGGCTGGAAATTGCGGATCAATATGCAAAGATTCTTTCACAGCCCTTGGAGCTATTTGATTTTATTATTACAAAAGAAAAAACTTGCAAATTGATAGAGGTTTGTAAATCTCTTGACACCTTTACAAATCAATACCAACTTGCGTTTCAAGCCATATCTGCGATCAATTGGGTTGATTCATTTTTCCTCACATTATCAAACGAAGAACTTCAAAATTTCTGCCTGAACTATAGCATTGTACCGACTCAAAATAATTTGTTTTCCAAAAAAACAGCAGATTCACCCAAAATAGACATTAGTGTTGATGAAGAATTGAAAACAATCGCCGAAGATTATGGTTGGGAAATAAAATCAATTTTGATACATGACAAGATTACACCGAATAAGAATATTTTTGATTCCCTCAATAACGAAAAAGTTCTGCAAGCTATAGAGACACTCAACAAGAAGACTGATGTAGCAAATTTTTCGGAAGCAAAGAAAAGGGCATTTAAACGCCACTTAAAATGGTTAATTCAGCAAAAAGAAGAAAATAGAATTCGGGATTTATATGTGTATGTTAATGAAGGCAGAGAAGGGGGAACTTCTATAGAGTCGAGGCCATTCTTCATAGATATTCACAAAAGACTTTTAGCGCCAGCAAAATTTTGGGAATCGAAGTTCTCAATTTATAGGGATTTAGTACGCCAAAAGCTAATACTACATGAAGAGTATGCTAATTCATTAAATGACTCTGATATTCAATACCTGGTCGATATTAATGTAGTTATTGCGAAACCACTTGTTTATCGCTCAAGGAATGCCACAAAGACAGACTTAAAGTATATACTTCCACCAAATACATCTATCTCTTCATTGGTTGATGATAATGGAGAAATAAAGCACTTTAATATCGCTATCTCAAACATCCCGTATTTGGTTACGACTGATGATAGTATCCTTTCAAAAACAGGGGGATCGTTCAGGTCCGCTAAACAACTTTTGAGATTTGTTCTCTTCCAAATATTGAATGAGGATCAATATTTTAACTCTAACGGTTTGATTGGCGATTCAACGTACACAAAATCGTTTTGGATTGGTAGGCTTCGAGAAACCCAGTGGGTTCCAATTAAATCTCCTGACGATGATAATGCTTCTCAAAGACCGGAAAGGCCATCAACTTCTAATATAGGAGAACTTTTACATGGAGAGGACGACCTATTGGAATTATTGAAAACGGAAAAGGGGGCTGTTTTTTTCAATCAATTAGGCATTAGTGTCGCAGACTTAATAAGGAATACAATAACAGATAGCAATCAGAAATTGCAGTGGGATTTGGCGTTCACAAAACTTTTAACAAATAAAAATATTAATCCTCAGCTTGCAACTGCAATGTTGGAGGATCCCGGCCTTCAAGAGATTTATGAGAAGAGGGAGGCTGAAAAAAAACGAATTCATCAAAATCAAGAAATAGGACGCTTATTCGAAAAAATATTCAGAGAGATATTTGAGTCGAATGAATATAAAAATGCAGGATTTCAAATTAAACGAATACCAATAGGTAGTGATTTTGGGGTGATATTTGACAATGATGTGATTGATGAAAAAGGATTTCAGGTCCTATTTGAAATTAAAGGGGTATTAATCGAATTAAAAGCTACCGGAAAAGATTATGCAGAAATGACTCCCACCCAGGTTAATAAAGCAACCGAGGATAACAAAATCAGGTACGTACTTGCAGTTTTACCTCTGGATGGTTTTGAAATTAATCAGGAAAATGTTTTAAATAACACAAGATTCGTTACAAATATTAAACAGTCGTTGGAACAAAAGCATGGTGAATATGAAACTTATAATTCTGCTAAAAGTTTGGTAATTCAAGATGATGGAGACATACGATTGCATATCGAAGATGGAAAAATAAGATATCAAGTTAAACATCAAATATGGGAAGGTCCGGATGTTGGCACTTTTGCAACATTTATTAATTGGATCAAATCGGGAAATTGAAAAGAAAAAAAGTATGTCGACAGATTACGAACAAGAATTGCTTTTAGCAATCTCACAGAGGAAAAACTATGATGTTCCTTTTTTAGACATTGTTTCTGCATTCGATAAAAAATTGGAATGCTTCAATCCCATTAAGAAGTCATTTGAAATTGAAAAGTATTTCGGACATGGTAAAGGTTTTGCATCTGTGAAAAAGGAACTTCTCCAAGATAATTTGATTGATGATGATTGGCTAACAGAGCGAAGAACAAAAAAAGGTAAAATTAAACATGATTTTAAAGGTCTGTATGTATTTATGAGCGGTGAAGAGCCTGTTTACGTCGGTATTTCCCAGGGCGTAATCTCGCGTATTATACAGCACCTCAAAGGACACAGTCACTACACGTCAACACTCGCTTACAATATAGCTTTGATACGATATAAAATGCATGAAGGCAAAGGTTATAATGGGACAAGAGATAATTTTCCGTTTAAAATGCATGTTGGGCCTACTAAAGAATTTTTACGAAAGTTGCGCGTTGCTTTCCTGCCGGTGAAAAGCAGTGAGGAACTTTATCTTTTTGAAGTTTTTTGCGCAATGAAATGGCAATGCTGGTTGAATAATTTTGATACACATTAACTATATCATCATTGCATATCTTGAGATGTTATGGTTACACCAAATAGAGTTTTCCTTGATACTTCAGTGGTTAATCTTATTGTCGACTACGGCGATGCAATTTTTGATGGCTACTACGATGTTGACTCAACAAATACCCGCCTGACCAATGATGTATACGCCTTATATCAGTTATTCATAATAGGAAGTAGAAATCCATTAAAGGTCTTTATTTCCCCTTCAACTTTCAATGAGGTTTTAGCAACAAAAGATCCGGAAAAGAAATCTCGATTATTAAATTATTCCACGGATCTATGGTATTATTTCAATGAAGCGCTCAAAGAAAATGTTGTTTTAAATAATACACAGATTTCACTTGTTGAAGAGTATTTACAAAAACACGATTTCGCACATTTACCGGGTGCGATGGACAGACGACTAATAATTGAAGCCCTTTATTACAAGTGTGATCATTTTTGCACTAGGGATTGGAAAACCATGTTAAAGCACAGAAATAAATTAAAATTGCTTCCGATAAAATTAATAACTCCATTTGAATGGTGGAGCTCAATTGCGGGAGACTAGAATTAGCTCTCTTATTATCACGAGACAGGTCAAGTATTAACCGGGTCTTAAGTTTTTGTATTCACTTGAATCACCGCAATCATACAGAATATTTGTAATAAAAGCATGCAGGTATTATATTTAGTAAAAATTTGAATTTGTGGCGGATACACCCGAACTATTAAAAAAATCAAGAAAGTACTTCAAGGACTTTTTGAGAGCTCATAAAAACGAAATAAGCCAAGATGTACGAGAATATCGAACCCACCCGGGATCTGGGTATTCTCCATTCTATAAATCGGATGAAATAATTCGGATAATTAGAAGCATCGATGCAATTTTGGACGATCAATTTAGGAATCTAGCAATACCTGGAGATTTCCCTTCACCTAAAAGATTAGTTGAAACATGGCAGTCATTTCATAAATATTTAGCAGATCAAGATGAACTAATCAAAGAAGTAGCAGATAAAATAATTGAAGAAGCTCGGAGGACATATGGAAAAGATTTCCAACATTATTTCGAAAGCGGGATGATACTGCCATTGCCATTTACAGGAATCGTAGGCGTTCAAAGAATGGTAAAGGATGTTTTAGATCACATTTTAAATATGGATGAGGTTAAAAAATATTTAAACCCAAAAGAGCAAGAAAACCAACCGTTAGATTCAAAGAATATTGCTTTTGATATTGTAATTATTACGGCGTTACATGAAACTGAATTTGAAGCATTGTTGAATTTGCCAATTCAAATTGAGGAACATGCGGAAATCAATGATCCAACTGACTATAGAAAATGTAAAATTGGTAATACATCTGTGCTATTAGCCACCGATGATACGATGGGAATGGCGGCAGCTGCGTCATTAACAACAAAACTCATTGCTAAGTATTCTCCTCAATATATTATTATGTCAGGAATTGCAGGCGGCGTGAAGGATGGCATAAAGCATTATGGCGATATTATGGTCTGTAGATGGTCTTTTAATTATGAATCGGGAAAATATAAATTTAATCTCCAAAAAGAACAGTCGGTATTTGAACCTAATCCCGAGCAAGTGGAAATGAGTGCAAGTCTTATAAGTAAAATTAATCGGATGAAGAGTAACAAAAAGCTCCTGAAAGAAATTGCTGATAAATTTATCGAATCCAACAATGATAAGAAGCCGCGATCGACTTTAAACGTATTCGTAGGGCCCGTAGCTTCTGGATCAGCTGTCGTTGCTGATAATAGAAAAATTGAAAATATTAGAGCTGGTAATAGAAAGCTCATTGGAATAGATATGGAAACATTCGGTTTAATGTATTCGGCAAGAAACTTTTCTAACACACAATTAACTAAGGTTATTTCAATAAAGTCAATTTCGGATTTCGCCGATCAAAGAAAAAACGATAAGTATAGAAAATATGCAGCTTTTACAAGCGCAAATTTCATTTTTGAGTTAATTAAACAAGAGCTTCAAAATGCCTAGCATAAATCAAATTAATTTGAGACACCCATGTTACTGATTTATAAAAAGTGTCCCAACTGACTAGATTGTACTTGATAGTGAAATTTACTTATTTGAAAATAGCAATAACAATAGTAGGAGTGCTCATAGTTGCCATATTGCTATGGCATGTATTTTTTCGAAAAAGGGCAACAAAATTGTTTATCGTTGGAAATGGATTCGATCTGTATCATGGCATTGCTTCCAGCTACTTGCGCTTTCGAGATTATGTCAAACAAAATGATCTCGATGTTTATGAGACCTTAGAGAAATATCTATATCTACAGAGTGATGACGAATGGAATCAATTTGAAACAAACATAGCGAATCTTGATTCTGAAGAACTCTTGGATGAGATGCGAGTATATCTTGGAGATCCGGGTGGTGAGTGGAAAGATTCGATGTATCATGATTTTCAATATGAAACTGGTAAGATTTTAGATATCTTGGGGGAAAAAATGAAAGAACTCTTTCTGAAGTGGATTTTGCAACTTAAAATAAGCCACAGTTCCGGCACTCCTAAACTTTCATTACCTAAGGATCAGCCCTATTTAAATTTTAACTACACGGATTCGTTAGAGAAATTATATGCAATTCCTAGTAAAAATATTCTTTATATCCACGAAAGGGCTATCGACAATAATTCATTAATCGTTTTGGGGCATGGTTGGGAAAATTATAAACAAGCTACCGAGCCGAAAGAAATAACTTATCAAGATTTTGTCGACGGAGATTACGCAGCCGAGGAAGATTGGCAGTATAGTGAGGCGAAAGGGTATATTGAAAACTACTTTAAAGATAGCTATAAAAATGCATCTGCAATTATTCAAAAAAACAAGAAGTTTTTTAAAAAATTAAAACCGATAAGAGAAATATACGTTATGGGTCATTCTATGAGCGATGTAGATTGGAAATACTTTCAGGCGATTTCACAAAATATTAGTGCTTATAATGTACGTTGGGTAGTTAGTTATTACAAAAAAGATGATATAGCCAATTGTAAAAAAATGTTGGAAAAGGTTGGTATCGATCTAAACCTCGTCGAATTTAAAAAATTGGAAGATTTTTTTTCTATGCAAACAAAACTATTTTAAAAAAACTGTGAAAGGGTGGTGTCGCTATTTAAGCGAGATGGAATCTTCTGCAAATTTGTAAAAACTAAATCACAATTTTGGTATCAGGTATTTGAGGAGTACAATTGATCACATAGATAGTAGCGACAGAAATTAATTCCTTGTCATTAGTCACAATGGTATATTCTTCTGTAAAAAGCGTGCCAGGAATTTCCCGCTCCGCCAGTACATAAGCTATCATGACGACATCTGCAGTACCTTTCCCAGTAAAAAGATTGATGAGTTTTAGATTGCCGCCATGGGCACTCATAACCACCCCTAATTTCTCCAGATGTTTTTTTGCTATTTGTAAAATTTGAACACCCGACCTCTTCATTTTTGTTATTTCTGCATCACTAAGACCTGACTCTTCTAAAACATCTTGTGTAATGCATAAGTCATCTCTCCTTTCAATATTTTCCATCAAATCATTTGTCAGGGCATTTTTATCTAACATGTATTTCATAGTATTTCTAAAGATATTTTCGGCTGTAATCATTAAAAATTTTGCTATCCATCTTTCCTTGTCTGAATAATATATTTTTGACTTCAACTTGAGATATTAATCCATCTCTGTACCCTTTCATTATTTCTTTTGAAAATCGTTGTCCATTGTATTTTCCATATCCAGTAGTTGGGTGGGGCGCCCTTTTTTGTTTCGGTTCTGCTTTCTTTGCATCTTGTTGCAACTGCTGACGAAAATATCCAGCCAAGCCAGCATTAATTTTTTTAGATTCCGTCAGCCGATACAACAACATACTTGGAGTAATTCTAAAAAAATGTGCTTTCTCTTTCAGCTCTTCAAGGGTTTTTATTTTAATGTCAGCAAGATCCCCTTTAGGAATAATAATTTCCCCTGCAATTCTGTAAGCGAGTTTAGTTGGATCATCCTTTGATGATCCTGTTTTTGAGCTCAGGACAAATTTACCCATACCAATACATGCAAGCATTGAGAGCAATGTAAATATTTGCCTGCCGCTTGATTCGATTATTTTTGGTTTTATGTCCCCGTCTCGAGTATTGATAAATATGAATGGAAATTTTTTATCCCTGATGCAAAGACCACTTAACTCCAGTTCCGGGTTAATATTCTGCGGCATGTAGTTATATGAGCTGAATGAAATTAATATACCCTTACTTTCCGAGCATGACGTAATATATGTGAGCACTTTCTCTTTGGAGATAGTTCGCAAATGAGCCAAATCTATCTCCAAATAGTCCCGAATTTCATTGGCAATCTCATCAATAGGTGTATTATTCTTGATCTTTGCAGCAATGCTTCCAATAAATTTATTAGGATCTGCATTTACCAGCACCCTTGCTTTTAAAAATTCTTGTTTTCGCCCCAAATCTTTGATAATAAGCTCAATGTCTTTGATCTCCACCCGCCCCCGTGAGTTTAGTCGAATTTCCTGTTTGCTCGGAATCTTTTCATATAAATTCTTGTCCTTATCGGCGATCTGTAAATCAACAATACTTCTGGGGGCAAAGAATAGGGGATATGGTACTCGGGCTTTTGCCGCAAGTTTTTTCAAATTGGTAAAAGTAAGTTCGTTTTGGTCAAGAGCTTTTTCATAATCGCTATAATCTTTTATATGCGATATTTCCAAAAGATCTACGAAGATGCTTCTATCAATTTGAATTGTTTGCTTGTTATTGAGCTTTACAGAAATGTTTTTCATAATCACGTTACACAAAGGTACTTTATATATAAATTCGGGATCATCAACTAAAAACAACACTGTACATTTACCTTATAAAGGTTCGTTTTATTTTACACGAAGTTTATTTCTAATTTCAACTTTTCAAAAATTGATAGATGCAAATTCAACGAATAGAATTGTATGATCTTGTGTGGTCTACACCGGTCACTGAAATTGCCAATCAATTTAAGACCACGGGTTCCGAGATCAGGAAGATATGTACCACCAATAACATTCCTTTACCAGAAAACGGTTATTGGATGAAATTGAAGTTTGGGAAGAAGGTAAACATTATCCCGCTCCCTGAATCCGATGGCTTTACCAATGAAATTGAGATCGCTAAGAAAGAACCGAAATCCAGAAGGGACCTCCAAAAGGAGGGCCCAAACATTGAACAAATTAAAGAAGAATACCCGGTTCCCAAGCGCTTAACTAATCCTGACATTTTAATTCAGGATGCTCTTATTGAATTTGAGAAGCGAAACTGGCACTCATCCAACGATCACCTAATTACCCTGTTTGATTCAGTTAGGATAAAGGCAACTAAGCCGCTCTTCAATCGTGCGCTGATCTTTATGGACACGTTGATTAAAATATTCCGTAAAAAGGGATATGATGTTGAAATTAAAAATCGTGAAACATATGTGATAATTGGTTCGGAAAAAATACAAATCAGTTGCAGAGAAAAAATCAAAAGAACTTTTGTTCAAGAAGAAAGGTGGCGAAGTGCCAAAGATAGCGCGACCGGGTTATTAACTTTTAATATTGAAGGGTTTCATCCAAAACAGTGGATTGATGGAAAGAAAAAATTGGAAGAGCAGATCGCTCAGATACTTAATAAACTTGAAGAGGAAGCGGAAAGACTTAGGATTCGTCACTTGGAAATTAAGGAATATTGGAAGGTTAAAGATGAAAAAGAGCGAATTGAAAAAGAAAAGGAAGATTTAAGACAAAAGGAGATATCTGATTTTATCAAGTTAATGAATGATGCTGAAAGATTTCAGAAAGCAAAAATAGCCCGAGAGTTTATTGAGGCGGTTGAAAAAAATGCGGCAAAAAAGAAAGTCTTGACTGAAGAGACCCAAAGATGGATTGAATGGGCTAAGAAGAAAATCGATTGGCTTGACCCGATAGTTAATTTCCCAGATAGTTCCTTTGAAAATATTGAAAAGGAGCAGATTTTTTCAAAGTAAAATCATTGAAATATCCCCGGCTATTAATCTTTTGCTGGGTATCGCCTATTTGTGGCTGGTCAAGCTCAAAACGAACCTTTATTATGAAAATATTGAAGCATAAGCTAAAATCTTCAAATATAATTGGTAAATTATTGAATTTATCGCAGTAAGTTAGTAGATAAAATATCGCTAGGATATGCGCTGGAAACGGTTTCTTCTTTATACAAAATATTATTTTAGGAAGGCTCGAAAGAGCTTTAATCTTTCAATTTTATTATTTGGACTGTCAATTACACTATTTCTGTGTATACTCATTCCAAATATACTTCACAGGCTTCCGATTTTCAAAAATTGGGAAAAAATTTATTCGATTAAGGGAGAACTTACTTTTCCTGATAATTACAAACCAACGAAAAAGTTTTATGTCGAAATCGGGGGTCACAAGACGCAAATAAATAACAATGGTACTTTTGAACTTAGATTTCCATCAAGAACTTCTAAGAACATACCTATATTAATATCCTTTGAAGATAGCATTTTGTTTTATAGAATTTCGTATTCTAATGATGAATTATCGATTGATACAACCTTAAGATTTAATGGTATCACCAATCGTTTTAAATCCCAATAAATGTAGAATTTTTTTTACGATTTAAATTCCAGTGATCTTAGTTTAAATCAGAAATAATGTATTGTAAAAAAATATTCGTGGATATCTAACCTATAGTCATTAAATAGACATAGATTCTGTTATTATGTGAGACACAATTATGAATAAAAACCGCTACATATTTGATGCTTTGTATGGAGCAATTAAGCTACCGAATTTTATATGGGATGTTCTTTCTACGCCAGAACTTCAACGGCTCCGGGAAATCCGTCTTTGTAACATCAACTCCTTATGTTTAACAGGAGGTGCAAACGTCAATAGGTTTGAACACGCAATTGGGACCTGCTATTTAGCCCTGAAATGCCAGGAATCTTGGCTGTTAAAGAAATCAATCACGGAAAATGAAAAAAGATCATTCCTTATAGCCGCTCTCTTTCACGATGTAGCAAATGCCGCATTTGGACATTCGATCGAAGATATTGAAGGGTACAAACCTGAAAGTTCTTTTTTTGAAATAATCTCAGGTCGACAGGGCGATGAATTTATTTCAAAAAAAACACGGGCTGAAAGTATTTTTTTTGGGCTCACAGGTACTTTATATGAGGTATTAACTAAGAAACTTAAATTATCACAACATGAGCTTAACGCTGTTAGTGATTCGATTCAAGGCAAGGGGGCATTTGGCCCCTTAATTAGTAATCATATTGATCTTGATAACTTAGATAACGTTTATAGATTGGCCTACCATATTGGCCTGATCAAAGAGAGAGAGACTCCGATTAAAATAGCTCAAGCATTGACAGTTGAGAATAGAGAGTTGGTGATTGAAAAAGAATCTATTCCTCTGTTAAATAATTGGTTTAAGACAAGAAAACTTCTTTATAACTTTCTATTACTAAACCCGGACGAATTTTCTGGAAAGGCTATGCTAACCGAAGCGATTGAAAATGCCAAAGAAAGAAGTATGTTGCCCTTTAGATGGTTTGATACAGATTATGAGCTACTAAAAAAAATTAGTCACGTATCTGCAGAAAATGCGGCTCTTGTACCAAGATTAATGACAGGTGATTTGTATGGTTGTGGTTGTATCTTATCAGCTTCTTCACAAGGCTATTGTTATTTAAACGAAGTAGAAAAAAAGAGAAATCTAGAAAAAGAATTAGAAAAGCTATTGCGTGAAAATCATTCAAGTTTAAGATCGGTTTTGGTTTCCATACATGCAATACTAGATAAAAACAAAACAGAAAGAAAAATCAGAATTAAATCTTCAACCCATGAATATGTAGAAATCGGGTCCGCATCAGATAGGCTTTTAATTGGGATTTTTTTTAAAAATAAAGATCTTAATATGAATTCTATTCAACAGAAAATAAAACGACTTACGCTTGTTCAAAATGACATCCAAATATTTTTTGAATCAAAACTAAATGACACCGATATTCGTCAATTAACACTTTTCCATGAAGTTGAAGACCTTTCCTAAAATGAAACAGGCACGAGTAAATAATTATGAAGATGTACAATCAATATTGAAAGACATCAATTGGAATTTTTATCAAACTTTTTTTAGTGGAAATGGTGAATTAAATCCATTCGACACCAGAAAACATATTGCATACCCAAGTACGTACGTTCCCGAAATTCCTTTTACCTTAATCGATGTATTGACAAAACCTGGGGCGTCGGTATTAGACCCTTTTTCTGGTTCAGGAACGACATTTTTCCAGGCTTTAATTCTAAATAGGACTCCATACGTATCCGATATTTGTGAAGTCTCAATTGAATTTGCACGCTCGCTATATATATTATTTAACAAAAATCATAATTTAAGGAAAATACCGAGCCAAATCAGACAGATTGCAGTGGGCTATGATCCTTTTGTAAATTATTCAAACCAAATTGCAAAGAAATTTCCATTTATAGAAATCCTTAGAGGTTGGTATGCCGAGCAAACTTTCAACATGCTCTGTTATCTTTTCAAAGAGATGGATAAATTAAAAGATGATTCAACCAAAGCTGCGTTGAATATCGCCTTAATGTCGCTAACTAAATATGCTTGTAGTCAGGATAGAGGTTGGGGATGCATAGCAGACAATATGATTCCCAAGAAAAATCAATTAAAAGAAAAAAATGTTTTTAAAACGCTAATCAATAAAGTGAATGTTTTAATAAACGACATCGAAAACAGAACTTGCATATTGGATACGAAATATAAAAATCTATATGATAAATCGACTTCCGCTAAACTATTTTTTCACGGAGATGTGCGGAATTGGCAGGAGATAAAAATTGAATCTATCGATTGCATTATAACATCTCCACCTTACCCAAACATGACTGATTATATTACCTCACAGCGGCTTAATTATTATTTTTTGAATTCCGATCCTGATATTGAAAAATTCAAGGAGACAGGCGCAAGATTTAGAAGAGCAAGAATTTATTCGAATGATGAGTACTTTCGGGATATTTCAATGATTAACATAAGACTTGCCGAAATATTAAAACCGGGCGGGTACTTATGTCTAATTTTACCAGAATTCGACACTTTCCACAAAAGAGATGCTAAAAGAAAGAATATTATTCAAAACCTTATAGATAACTTAGAGAATATTGGATTGGTAAAAAGAGATATATTTGAGAGGATCTTACCTTCAATGACGCGTTCCCATAACCAAAAATGGGCCACTTTAAAAAAAGAGAAAATATATATATACCAAAAAATAGCTAAGTGAATTTTGAGGCAATCATAATTACGGGTACAAGATGTTCTGGTAAAACTACATTAGTACACGAACTTGTAAAAGAGGATCTTAGTTTTGCATTAACCAAGGCAATTACAACGCGTCCCAAACGATCTGCCGAGGATGAATTGACTTATCATCACATTACCGAAGAAGAGTATGATAAAAAGAACTTTATCACAAAGGCGCAATATGGTATATATAAATATGGAATTGAATTGAGTGAGGTTGAAAAAATTGTTAAAAGTAATAAAATTCCCATCTTAATAATTGCACCCGATTCTTGTGATCAATTAATCGAGCGCAATAAAAACAATTTTTTCATAAGTTTTTTTATTGACGCAGATGACGATATTTTAATAGATAGACTCAAAACGAGATCTCCTTCTATTACCGAAAAAGAGTTAATTGCAGAATCAAAGCAAAGAGAAAAAGATCGTCAATTTGCAAATCAATGTACTTATCGCATAAACAACTCATATTCTTCATTTGATATATCTCTTTGCCATCTCATCACTAAGATATGGAGTTTCAGAAAAACTGGCGGTTTGCTACCCAAGCAGTTTATTTCATTACTACTGAAATATGATGTATTGCTTAAGAATTCCGATGAATCGAACATTTCGACTTCCTCATATGATTTATCCCTAGGAGATGAATATTATTATGAAGGTAAAATAAGGAACTTATCCGTTAAGAAACCCTTTATGATGATTGAACCATACGATTATGCAATAGTAACAAGTAGCGAATATGCCAATTTTTCAAACGATATTGCAGGAAGATTTGATTTAAAAATTGGCCTATTTTGTCAAGGTATTATATTATCAAATGGCCCTCAAGTAGACCCAGGATTTAGAGGTAAATTATTTTGTTTGCTCTTCAATACATCTAATTCACCGGTAGTGTTAAAAAGAGGGGAACATTACGCAACGATTGAGTTCAACAAATTAATTGAGCCTACCATTGGCTATAGTGGATCATATCAAGCGAAGTCTAGCATCATAAATTACCTACCATCTAACACTCTACGAGGCGGGGTCAATGAGCTGAAGAAAGAAATCGAAAAACTTAAAAATGAAAGCATTAAGATTCAAACCATGATATTGGGAATTATTTCTTTATTACTTGCCATTCTAGCCATCTACAAAGCTTTAAATTAAAATCCTATTCGGCAACGTGATTTGCTAACTGCTTGTTGAGATTTTTTTACCAGCCTGAATTCCACTTACTAATGCCTGTAGTACACCTTGAGCATACCCTGCACAGTCCCCACAGCAATATAAATTCGGGATATTAGTTTCCATGTATTCTGTAAGATCAATTCTATCCCAAAGATTTTCAAGCTCTAGCCCTATAACATGAGATTTCTCGTACATTTCCTGAAGAGCAGTTCCCGGATTTGAGCTATATAATGAAATTGAATTAAGTACTTCCTTTAAAGCCCCAATAAAATCATCTTGCATTTCCTCCGGAAATAATTCATGAACATTTCCAGGAGATACCTCGTGGAGGCTGGATTGAATAAAAGTTCTAAACTCACTCGAATGTAATTCTGTTTTTTTGGCTAAAAAAGAATTCAATCTTTGAATGATTGGTTTGCCAGGACGACTAGGGTTTAGGTGTTTATAACGAGGTATTATATTTTCCATAACCCAATCAAAGCTTGATTGATTTGGTTTATTAGAAAATAATTGCATAAGTAGTGCAAAATTTGATACTGTATTATTTTTATCGTCGGGTGTAACATGTCCATCTAATAGACACCATTGACCATAATCTACTAATTTTATTCGGCCACCTCCATTTCCCGAACAAAAACAAAACGTTTTAAATTTTTTATCATCTCTGGTAAAACTACATTTATAATCTAAATGATTTTTGGCAGCATCCTGAAATAGGTACGTAGGACCCTCGACTCGAATACCCATTGAAGTTACTGGTTCCTCATATTTTATATTTAGTTTCCTTATCTCGTTTCTCCACCAGTGCAGACCTTTTCTGCCTGTCGCAACGACCACATTTTTCGCCTTATAACTCGCAAGAGGTTTGTGTGACAAAGCATCTCTTACAGCGATAGTAAATCCATCTTCCTCAAGCTCTATTTTGTGTACCTCTGTTAAATATGATACAGAAATACCTAATTGTGATATTAATGTATTCAAATCGTCTAGCATTATGGCAACTTGTTCTTGAGGTAAGGATATTACAGGGTATCGTTTTAGTGATAGAGTTGTTTCGCTTTCGGGTATGGAAAAAATGGAATTCTCTTTCTTTAATATCTCTAAAGCTTCTTTTTCTAGTTGAGAAATATTAGAAACAAGATTTGCAATTCGTCTTCCACTTGGAAACTTTGATAGTTTCAGTCCGTCTCCATGATGTATCGACCCACCAAAGCCCGAAATAACGTTGCAGACACCACCACATCCTTTACACAAAAAGCCTGAATCAACAGGACAGTGCCTTCTGGAAGAGATTCTACCTGTTTCAACAATAACCACCTTTTTGTCGGGATTGTGTTCTTTTATGGCAATAGCAGCCCCTATACCCGCAGGTCCACATCCAATAACCATTACATCAACATTTAAATCTTTTGAATTCATCTGGGATTTATGCATTAAACGATACGAATATAAATTTTTATTTACATTTTTTTTAATATGATAAAATATCTATCGTATTAATGTTGCTTTTGAAATATAGCGTTGCTTGAAAATATGAATAACAGCCGGATATTTTATGCGCAGACAGCTGTGATCGTCGTCATGTGGGGCTAAGACGATAGTGAAGATTCTGTTTGACTGAATAGCGGGATATACTTAAGAACTTATGGACTTCCTTTTAATTTACACGAATTAAATCACTGAATTATAAAATGTTACCAACTTCCTTATGTTTTCATAGCTGCATCTTTCGTCAATAAGGGGAGCCCAACCAGACAGCCTCGCATTTTTGCGGGGCTTTTTCATTTAGGGTTGTCCCCCTCAGGCGGGACAGGGAGCAGAGCCTGGCATTTTTATTAAGCAGAATATCGAACCTACCGGCAGGCAGGCATGGAACACGGAATATCCAATGATGAATATTACGGAGGCCTGCGCTTCAAAATTCATGATTCCTTGAATTATCCTGCAACATTAATCATATCGGCTTGTCCCTTTAATTCAGTTAGTATAGCAATTTTAATATAGCCATTAAACAATCTGAATTAAGACATGAAAAACATCTTATTGATTTTTATGTGCGTAGCCGTATGCGCAACCGCCTTTTCGCAAGCAACACTTAAGGGAAAATTGATGGACAGTACAAAAAATACCCCCCTGGGTTTAGCTACCGTAACTGTTTTTAAAGCATCAGATACAGCCATTATTACCTATAGGTTAAGTAACCCTGAAGGTGATTTTAAAATTCCGGGGTTACCATTTGATGTGAATTGCAGGGTGGTGGTTTCGTATAGCGGGTACATTGGGTACCGAAAAGAATTTACCCTTAGAAGCGATCGGCCTGTTTTAGATCTTGGCAATGTTTATATGTCGCCTGCTACGGCAGCAATGCAGGAAGTGGTGATATTAGCAGAACGGCCCCCGATCATCATTAAAAAAGATACGGTTGAATTTAATGCATCGTCTTTTAAAACCTTACCCAATGCATTGGTAGAATATCTTTTAAAAAAATTACCCGGGGTGCAGGTAGATAAAGACGGCAATATCATGGTTAACGGCAAACCTGTTAACAGGATCCTGGTTGATGGCAAAACATTTTTTGGCGATGATCCAAAGATGGCATCCCGCAATTTGCCGTCGCAGGTGATTGATAAAGTGCAGGTAACGGATGATAAAGAAGAGATGATGCGTAATGGAGATGATAATCCGAACAATGTAGGCAAGGTGATCAATCTTACGTTGAAAAAGAGGATAAAGAAAAGCATGTTTGGTAAAGCCTATGCAGGCGGCGGTGCCGGGCCGCAGGGTGGCCGGTATGAAATGGGAGCTATCGCAAATATTTTCAGAGACACGCTGCAGGTAAGTGTAATGGGCTATTCCAATAATCTTAACCGCCCCGGTTTTAACATAAATGATATCCGGCAAACAATGGGTCTCAACCGTTCGATCGAAACGATGGGAGGCAACTCTAACAATAACAACAATAACAGCAATTTCGGTTCCTCCTTCAGCATCAACGATATCAATTTTGGAGGAGAATCACGGAACGGCGGTATCACAAAAAGTGATGGCGTAGGCATTAACATCAATCATTCGCCCAACAATAAGCGATCTATTTACGGTCAGTATTTTTTTGGGCGTGTTACTACCGATGTACAAACTGAGAACAGAACCGATATCTACAAAGAAGATACTGTAGTAAGTAATTTTTCAAATCAGCACTATACCGAGATCGGAAACTCACATGTGTTTGGGGCCGGTGCAAGGCTAAAGCCCGACTCTACCATAAACCTCATCATTGGCTTGAACTATGTAATATCCCGAACCAGGTCTGAAAGAAATGACGTCCGGCGTGGCGTCAATAATTTTCTCGGAGACTTAAACAACGGTCTTGTAAATAACAGGGGCGATCTGAAAACCAACATGTACAGTCATAATATAATGTTCACCAAACTATCCGGGGGTAAAAAAGGGCGTCGATTGAATATTACGCATTACCTGGGATGGAACAAAAGAGACAGGGATGACTATACGAATGCTGACATTTCATACCAGCAGCCTGTTAGCAAAGACACCAGCTACCGGCAATTGCGTAACGAATGGGTACCAACGTCTACGGCCAACGTGGCCGGCAATTACAGTGAACCGCTGGCCAAAAACTTTTTCTTCAGGCTGGGAGCACGCTACGATTATGAAAAACTGGACAACAGGGTTGGCACGTCAGCAAATAACTCAGGTGAGCCTATCAAAGGCCTCAGCAGCGGGTTTACCAGGGAAAGCAATAAGTACAGCGTTTCCGCAGGAATTGAATACCGATACAAAGACATTACTTTCCGGCCAGGCATACGATATCAATCGCAAAAGTTTTATACCAATATATACTCATTGAACCAGTCAATTAAACAAGACCAGAATAATATTCTGCCACAGTTTGATTTTGTATATAAAAAATTAACGCTCTCCTATAACCGGGATGTGGTATTACCGTATTACACTAACCTGATACCGGTACTGAACAATAGTAACCCTTATATGACAAGGATGGGAAACACCAACCTTCAACCGGCATTACAGGACAGGGTTCGTATTAACCTGAACACGTATAACCCTAAAAATACGTTGGGTGTATGGTCATGGTTTGAAGCATCACAATCGAAAAATGTTATAGTAGACAGCATTTCGTTAGATCAAAGTGGTATACAAACGATATACCCCGTAAATGCAAACGGGTATAAACGTGTTGCAACCAATTTTGGGTTGTACCAGAATAAAAGGAATGCAAAGAATTTTATGATCCCCTGGTATTTTGGTACCTGGACCGAATATGTTCAAAATTATTTTTACTATAATGGAGTCCGAAGCAAGCAAAACCGATTGAATTGTAATTTCTGGAGTGGCATTGGATTAAATTGGGATGATAAACTGGAGTTGAACCAGGAGTACTCCTTTAGTTACCGGTTTGTAAAGAACAGTAATGCTGGTTTTGAAGATATCAAAACGTTCAGCCAAACGATCGGCACAGAAGTAATAGCCCGTTATATAAAACACGTAATATTTGACACAAGATTGCGGTTGATCACGAACGATGTATTTGATGATCCGGCATTAAAAAAGATGTACCTGTGGAATGCTGCAGTAAATTTTACTTTCTTTAAAGATGAAAGAGCCGTTTTGAGGATAAGTGCAAATGATATATTGAACCAGGGGAAAAATGTATACATGTCGCCTAATCAAAACTCCGCATTCTTTTCCAGCGGGGATGTGCTGGCGCAGTATTTTTTGGCAACGTTCACGTACAACCTAAGGCCTGCCGGTGCAAAGAGAGCAGCTGCAGGTGGAAAATGGTCTTTATTTTAAGGGAGGGCCGCTGCCTCAACAGAAATGGTGGGGCGTTTTATTTTCTGAATATTGAACATTTCCTGAATATCGAACAAGGAAGCAATGCTTAAAAGGACATACTTCGAAATTCGGCATTCCTTGTTCCTTTTCGGTATTTGCCTGGTACGAAGGGTCAAATTGAATATTGAGTGTTGCGCATTGAATATTGAACATTTCCTGAATATCGAACAAGGAACAAGGAGCTCAGAACAAGGAAGTAATGCTTAAAAGAATCTACTTCGAAATTCCTTGTTCCGTGTTCCTTGTTCGATATTCATCTTCTTTCCCTGAAATTTCTCTAATTTCATTGTTTCCATTAAATCATCCCCATGCCCCAGCTCATCATCGAGGCCCGCAACGCCGCCATCAGCGAATCCATGAAGGTGAAACGAATCCTTCCTTTCCGCCTGCGGCGAATGGTTGGTCCCTTTATTTTTATGGATCATGCCGGCCCGGTTACAAATGTTCCCACGGCCGCCTCTTCCCTGGATGTGTTGCCGCATCCCCATATCGGGCTTTCCACCGTGAGCTATCTTTTCGGCGGACAGGTTACCCACCGGGACAGCCTGGGCGTGGAGCAGATCATACGCCCCGGCGAAGTGAACTGGATGACGGCAGGCCGTGGCATTGCCCACTCCGAACGCTTTGAGGATCCTTCTGCACTGGCCGGTGGTAATTTAGAAATGATACAGACCTGGGTGGCGCTCCCCGAAAAAGACGAAGAAGCCATGCCTTCTTTTAATAATTATACGCCCGATCAGCTACCGGTATTTACCGACAAAGGAGTTTGGATGCGCCTCATTGCCGGCAATGCATACGGACTTAACAACCAGGTAAAAACAAACTCCCCGCTTTTTTACCTGCACATAATGCTTGATAAAGGAGCAAGGTTTGCCCTGCCGAAAGAACATGAAGAACGGGGCTTTTATATTGTAAAAGGTTCTGTTGAAATATCAGGTATGGCCTACCCTGAAGGACAGATGCTGGTATTCAGTAAAGCAGATGATCCGTTGATCCTCGCAAAAGAAAACACAACCCTCATGCTCTTAGGCGGCGAGCCCCTGGGTGAACGTTTTATCTGGTGGAACTTTGTCTCCTCCCGCAAGGAACGTATTGAACAGGCCAAGGAAGACTGGAAGCAGGGCCGCATCATTCTACCTCCCAACGATGATAAGGAATTTGTTCCGCTGCCGGAGGATAAGGGGAAGCCGGCGGGGGGTGGGAAGGAGCCGGGGTTGTTGTCGTGAGGGAAAGTCCCTGCCTGTTGCAGGTAGTTTTATTATTTACTTAATTGCTGGGGTATATTAATGGTTGAACATAAACCACTCATGTTCTTTACTTATCTTTATTGAAAGGCTAGTTCTGCTTATAATTTAACTGGCCTTTTTTGTTTTGGATACTATATTAAAATCTCCGGATGACTGCTTTTGATAAAGCCTTTGATGATGTTCAGCAATTGGTAAAAACATTTACCGATAATTTTTCTCATTATATGAGCCACTCTGGCGCAAGTGATCCCGCCACGAACAGCTTAAAACATAATGAATGATTGGGGATCACTTGGGCCTTTCCAATTCTACCGGACTGGGTCCGAGTTTTGAAATCAAAAACGGATACAATCCGGGCAAATCAGCAGGCACAAGTGACCCCATAGACATTGTTGTCAGTAAAAAAGCATTGTTTGCGGGAACACTTGTGCCAGTGAAGACCGGAAAGGCATGGATTTTCTCACATTTTCCCGGATTTTTCTGATCAGCGAGTTTTTATTAAAAACAAAAATATTTTTGATTTTACCAAAAATATTTATACTTTAATACAAAATTCATTCTGACAGCAGTATCTAATTTTTAACAACCAATGTCTATAATCATAAACCTGGACGTGATGATGTCTCGGAGAAAAATGAGCCTGAACGAACTGAGTGAGCGTATCAATATCAACCTGTCGCACCTTTCCCTATTCAAGAATGGAAAGGTGAAAGGGATCCGTTTTTCAACCCTGAATGCAATCTGTAAAGTGCTCGACTGCCAGCCCGGCGATATCCTGGAGTACAGGGAAGAAAATCCGGTACTTCTGAAAAAATAAATCATGAACCGTTTATCAATCAATAATCTTAAAATCTACGATCATGCATTTCTTACTTTCTATGCCTGGCGGCGCTGAGTGGATTACGTTGATCATTATAGGAACCTTATTTTTTGCGTTCCCGGCCCTGGCGCTTATCTATTTCCTGCGTAACAAAGAGCTGAAGAAAAAACTGGAACAGGTTACCAAAGAGCGGGACGAACTGATGAATAATATCATCCTCTAGCTTTTAATAAATCAGTATAGCATGAATAATCCCGGGCACATACCGCCGGGCAAGCCGGGTATGCATATATTGCCGGATGGCTCTGTCAGCATAAAACCTTATAACCTCAAGGAGCTGGCTGTATTATATGGCGTATCCGCCCGCACATTCCGTAAATGGCTTTCTCCTTTTAAGGATCAGCTCGGAAACCGCATCGGGTATTTTTATACGATCAGCCAGGTAAAAGAAATATTCAGCAGGCTGGGTTTGCCTTTCAGCGTGGATGATAACTGGCCCGGGTATTGAATATTATTGGGGTTGTAATGGTTCGTGAAGGCACGAACTATTGCTGGCATTCCTAAACAACCTTCAACCATTTTAAACCCTTCAACAATATTCAACCCTTCAACCACTTTCAACAAAACCCAACCCTCCCCAAGACTAAACCTCTAAACACCTCAACCTCCTAAACCTCATTCCCCTCCCCAGTCATTCACCAAAAATTAACCAACCGTTCCCCAATCTGGCGCTTCAAAGTTTCATTTTAACAAGTTTTAATAAAACCTAGCCTCCTCTTTGCCATCTCATGGTCATTATCATTTATCATAAAAAAAATTACCATGAAAAAGATCTTTACCTATTCAATGCTGGCGGTTTTGGCTGCCGTTTTATTTACCAGTTGCCGGAAAGATGCGGTAGTATATGATGACCATTCATACTGGCTTTCACAGGAACGGGGTGATGTGGTATACAGCAGTAACGCCTGCGGGTTCTATGTAGTAGAAACAAATTACGGCTATACCATTATTCAAAACCTGGATGGATTAAGGACCTATGAAGGCGATGTGCTGTATGGAAACTTTGGCGGTTATGGCACCAGGAATTTTTATAATTACTCAGCTGATGTGGTTACCCGGGGAAATGTAGTGGAATATGATCTTACTTATTATGAAGCCCAGGATGCCATTGATTATTACTGCCCATACGGTAAAGCAAATGGATTGAAGATCAGGGAAAGTGCCACGGCAAAAGGTAAAACCGAAAGACCTGCTGATCCTGTGAAATAATAAGACGGCATTGCAGGTGAAACCCGTCAGCTTTTTGAACAACGGGTCTTTATTAAATATTGAACAAGGAACAAGGAATTCAGAACAAGCAAGTAATGCTTAAAAGAATGGGCCTTCGAAATTCGACATTCCTTGTTCCTTGTTCAATATTCCCTTCTTCCCCCTGGCTCAGTAATCCCTTCAATCCCGTATCTTATATCAACTTTCTCCCAATGCAATCGCCCCAACAAATAGCAAACGCATGGTTTGATGCGTTCAATAAGCATGATATAGAAATGCTGCTGTCTTTATATGCAGAAGATGCAGCGCATTACAGTCCCAAGCTAAAGGCCAGGCATCCCGAAACGAATGGCTTAATAAAAGGCAAGCGGGCCCTGAGGGCCTGGTGGACAGATGCTTTTACCCGTTTACCAAACCTGCATTACAAGATCTTACATTTGATGACAAACGACAGCCGGGTATTCATGGAGTATATACGTCAAACGCCCGGGGAGGAAGACCTGCGGGTGGGCGAAGTGCTTGTTATTGAAAATGGAAAAATTATTGCTTCAAGGGTTTATCATTCATGAACTTCTTTAGGGTTTCGGGATACGGGATGCAGGATACCAGATACTGGATACTGGCAGAGTAAGCGACTTTAATACCTGCACCACTGGCCAGTGACCAGTATCCTGCGACCAGTATCCAGTATCTTGTGTCTAGTATCAAGCATCTTGCATCCAGCATCCAGCATCCAGCATCCCGTATCTCGTATCCTGCATCTTGCATCCTCTATCAAATTTCATTATCTTACAGGTAACCAAACAAACTGTTATGCGTGTACTTATAAAACCTGTGATTATTGCGGCAATACTATTTACCACTTCCCCCGCATCTGCCCAGCCCCCCGGCGCCCCATCGCCTACCAAGGTTGCCCGTGAAGCAAACAGGGCACAAAGAGAGGCCGGCAATGTGGCCGAGACCGTGCAGAGTGTTAATGATGCGATCAATGCGATTAAGGATGTACGAAGAACAATAGACAGTGTGGTAGCCAACGATAAATCACACACGGCGGGTGAAGTGCACCTCATTTTATTAGGCATCAATTATAATGATGAAAACCTGGTCCCGCTGGAAGAGGCGCTTAAAACCCAGACAGGGGTAACGGATGTAAAAAAAGTTCAAAAAACAGCTACGGTCACTTTTGAAATGAAAAGCAGCCTGGTACCGTTCGATATATGGAAGGAATTGCCGAAAAAACTCCAGAAATCTTACATTGTTCATGATAAGGACGCCAATAATGTGGTGCTTATTTACAGGGCTCCTGCCAAAACAAAAAATTAACGGAGGCGCAGCGGAGAACCAAAGAATCAAAATATTCAATAATCAATATTCAACACTCAATTCTCAACGGGGCTCTCATTGAATATTGAACATTGATCGTTGTGTATTGAATATTATTTGCTGAGAACTAAACCCTTCAACCATATTCAACAATCTTCAACTTCTTTATCAGCCTCAATTCACCCTCTCTTTCCTCAATTCATTCATCACCTGCTTTCGCAAAGAAGCACATCGCTATAGTTTTGATACCGGATCAATAAACATCCATCCATATGTATCAGAAATTTATTATTGCCGCACTGGTTATTGTATTGCCATTTGCGGCAGAAGCCCAACTCCAAGGCGTGTTGAACAGGGCTCATAACAAAGTTCAGCAACGGGCCAACCAGAAAATAGATAAAGAGATAGATAAAACACTGGATAAGGCCGAAGGAAAAGATCAGCCGGCCGAAAAAGCCGCAACCAGTGAAAAGCCTGTTGCAACAACTGCAGCTCCCGATCCCGAACCGGCGATGAAGGCTTTTTCAAAATATGATTTCATTCCCGGCGATTCGGTGATCTACTATGATGCTTTTGAAGGTGAGGCCCTGGCCGAATTACCCACCGGCTGGAATACAAGCGGCACGGGCGAAGTAACCACACTCAGCAAATACCCCGGTAACTGGCTTCGGCTGCATAAATCCTTTAGTTACCTGAGCAGCAATGAAAAAAAATTCGGGGAGAACTATACGGTGGAGTTTGATATGATCCTTCAGCTGAAGAACAATGGCTGGATGTATCCTGAATTTTATATCGGCCTGTTCTCTACAAAAGACGAACCCAATGGCGGAAATAATTTTCTGAAAGACCATAAAAAATATGCGTCGGTCATTACTTCCATCTACCCGGCAGAAAACAACAACTCCAGGGCAAGGGTAAATGCTTACGAGGAATATAAAAATTATTTTACCGGCGATGCCAAAGTCTATGAACCACTGCAGAATTATTATGGCAAGCCGGTGCATGTGGCCATACAGGTACAGAAAGAACGTTTCCGGATATGGATCAATGAAACAAAAATGTTTGATGTTCCCAAGGCGATACCTGCGGGTACGGTGATGAACCAGCTTTATTTTTCACTGAGTCATACTAATTACAGCGAAGAACAGTACGGCGTATTTATAAGCAACATAAAAGTGGCAACCGGCAGGCCCGATACCAGGCATAAACTCATTGAAGAAGGAAGATTCTCTACCACGGGCATCCTGTTCGGCCTACAGAGTGCTGTTATCAAACCCGAATCTTATGCGGTGATCAAAGAGATCGCTGCGGTGCTGAAAGAAAACAATGCGGTAAAGATCAACGTGCTTGGCCATACCAGCAGTGATGGCGACGATAATGCCAATATGGAGCTTTCAAAGAAAAGGGCGGCGGCGGTAAAGGAGTTGCTGGTATCGGAGTTTGCCATTGATGCATCACGTATTGAAACCGAAGGCAGGGGAGAAACAAAACCGGTGGCCGATAACAAAACCAAAGAAGGAAAAGCGCTGAACAGGCGGGTGGAGTTTGTGAAGCTATAGAATGCGATACAGGATACGAGATGCAGGATAGAGGTAATTCATCTTTGAATACAGCATCCGGGATCTTGTATCCGGTATCTGGCATCCTGCATCCTGTATTTAAAAAGTGGTTTTTCATCAGGTATTGTATCCACTCGGTTAGCCAACAATATTATGCTGACAGCAGAAACAGGCTGATTATTTATCTGGATTTGCAGTTAAAGAGAAAGCATTATCCCGGCTATTCCCGGGAGGCGGTAATCGTTAAAGAATATCGGGTTGTAAAAAACATCTGTACTGCACAACAAATGATTTTTACTGGCGCAAATATAGGTTTGCTTTTAAGAGCGTAACGCACCTTTTATGCACAATGTTGATAACCGGTGATGGCTATCGAAACCGTTCTACAAACTTAAAGTCAGGGGAGGTTTACATACAGTCCATCTTCCCGTTCTTCTACCACAAAGGTTTTCAGGTAATAACCTTCACCACTTGTGTTGCGGCCATTAAAGGGGTTAAAGCGGTAACGGTGAAGAGGGCAAACAATATTTCCCATTGCATCTACATAACCATCGGCTAATACCCCGCCTGCGTGCGGACATTTATGTGCACAGGCAAACAGTTTTTCTTTATCCCTTCCTATCGTTATTGTTTTTCCGGCAACCGTAACGATCGCTAAACCGCTGGCAGAAAAATTAATTTCGGCAATGCTTTCGGCGATCTTATGCCAGGAGGAGGAATCGTTGAAGGGTTTAATGGTTGAAGATGTTTAGAGGTTGAAAGTAGTTGAACATTGTTGAAGGGCCAGGTATTTTAAACCATCTTCAACTACTTTCAACAACATTCAACTATATTATTCAATGGTTTTATTTTCAATATACATTCAATAGAAAAACTCCGCTTTATACGGATACCTCACCCTATACATATCCCTTACCGCATTTAAAATGGTCTGGCGCAGTCCATCAAGATTGGTTCTTTCGGTTGCAGAAACAAAAACACATTTACCCTTTGTTTCATTCTGCCAGCGTTGTTTCAGATCGCTGAGTATTTCGTTCTTCACTTCCGGCTCCAGCCACTGATCAAAGGCTTCTTCCTCGTATTTATCCATCTTGTTGAAAATGGTGATCACGGGTTTTTCGGCGACCTTTAATTCTGCCAGTGTTTTATTTACCACGGTCAGTTGCTCTTCGTATTGGGGATGAGAAATATCAACCACATGCAATAACACATCTGCTTCCCGCACTTCATCCAGGGTGCTTTTAAAACTTTCCACCAGGTGATGCGGAAGTTTACGGATGAACCCAACGGTATCGCTCAGTAAAAAAGGGGTTTGTTCAAACACAACTTTACGGGTGGTGGTATCCAGCGTGGCGAATAATTTATTCTCTGCAAACACTTCACTCTTACTAAGCACATTCATCAGGGTTGATTTGCCTACGTTGGTATAACCCACCAGGGCCACCCGGATGAATTCGCCCCGGTCTTTCCGCTGTGTAAACGCCTGCTTATCTATCTCCGCCAGTCGCTTGCGCAACAGCCCGATCTTATCTTTCACAATACGACGATCTGTTTCGATCTCCGTTTCACCGGGACCCCTTGTACCAACGCCGCCGCCCTGGCGCTCTAAATGTTTCCACATTCCCTTCAGCCTGGGTAATATATATTGATACTGCGCCAGCTCTACCTGTGTTTTTGCCTGCGCTGTTTTTGCACGGCTTGCAAAAATATCAAGGATAAGATCGCTGCGGTCGATCACTTTTACCTGCAACTCTTTCTCTATATTCTGTATCTGTGATCCCGTAAGCTCATCATCAAATATCACCAGGTTAATATTTCCTTTTAAAAAAATGAATTGTTTTATCTCTTCCAGCTTTCCCTTTCCAACAAATATCTTGCTATCGGGATGCGGGAGTTTTTGGGTGAATCGTTTTACCGCTTTAGCACCGGCTGTTTCTGCCAAAAAAGCAAGCTCATCCAGGTATTCGTTCACCATGGGCTCGGTTTGCTCTTTGTAGATCAATCCAACAAGGATGGCATTTTCTTCCTGCCTTATTATTTTCTTATTCTCTATCAATTTTGCTGTTTAAAATTACCTGATATTTTTTTTGAACTACCCAAAATTAAAACGTTCCGGCATCATGCACGGAACGTTTTTTAATATGATCAACTGTATTAGTTCTTTGCCTGCTCTTTTCCTCCCAGCCATTTCTGCATTTCCGGACAACCTTTAAACTCCTCATCGATCATCAGGTGGTAGGTAACCACTTTCTTCCTGAACCAGTCTTCCAGTACGTTATTCTTCTTTTCTTCCAGTGCACGTTGTGCCACACGGTCGTAATCATCTTTCAGGTTTTCACGATGTGGTTCCGATTTTGCTTTTAAATAAACAATGCGAACACCTTTTCTTCCCCTTTCGTCCCTGAACTCGGTGGGCAGAGAGTACTGTCCCACTTTCAGGCTCTTCAGCATCAGCACCAGGTCTTTATCAAGCTGGTCGATGGTGAGGTAGCCGCTGCCGTCTTTACCTAAGATACGGCCTGCAGTGAACTTATGTTCGTCGTCGTTGCTGTACTTACTTACGGCTTCACCAAAGTCGATGGTGCCGGCGATCAGTTTTGCCCTCACCGAATCCAGGCTTTCAATTCCTGCTCTTACTTCTACAGATGTAACCTGCGGAACTAGCAGGATATGCCGTACTGCAGCATCATCGCCATTGCGGCTTACCAGCTGCATGATATGATAACCAAACCTTGTTTTGAACGGGTTTGATATCTGTCCTTCTTTTAACGTAAAGGCCTTGCCCAGCCATACCGGATCCAGTTCTTTTGAATAACGGTTCACTTCATAATACCCGCCGGTCTCTTTGCTTCCGGGATCCTCGGTGATATTACTGGCAACCGACTGAAAATTAACCTTGCCCGATTCGATCTGCTCTTTTGCTTCTTTTAACTGTTTAATGCAATATTCTTCTGCCTCACGATGCGCCTTTGGATAAACAACGATCTGGCTTATCTCCAGCTCGCTTTCATAAAAGAACAAACTGTCTTTGGGTATCTTATTGAAATAAGCGCTTACTTCATTGGGGGTGATGCGTACGTTCTCCACCACTTTGCTGCGCATGGCTTTTGCCAGTTCCTGGTCGCGGATGGGTTCTTTAAAATCTTCTTTAAGCTGGTAGATGGTTTTGCCGGCAATTTTTTCCAGCTCTTCTTTTCCATTGAACTGCTGGATAAAACTGCGGATACGGTTGTCGATGATCGTTTCCACTTCTTCATCGGTTACGGGCAACGAATCTTTTTCGGCCTGCAACACAAGCGCTTTGATACCCATGGCCTGGTCTAATACCTGGCAGCGGGCATTTTCGGGGATCTCAACTCCCTGGCGCTGCATATCTATCAGGCTGTTATCAATATCGCTTTTCATTACGATCTTATCGCCTACTATCGCCAGTATCTTGTCGGCTACAATGCCTTTTGGCTGGCTGTTCTGAGCGGCCAGCGAAAGAGTAAAACCAATAGCTGTAACAAGAAGTAAAAAATATTTTTTCATTGATTATATTTTAAGCAGAAACACATCATCAAAAATAAACTTCTGCGGTAAAACCCTGCGGGGGCGTGGGGTCATTTAACAAAAGATTGGAGGGAAGATGCCAGATACTGGATGCTGAATCCAAGATCCCGGATAGCTGGATAGGGCAATGATCGGCCATCTGTATCTTGTATCCTGCATCGGTTCTCTACAACGTTCTCTTCACTTCAATTTCTTCAAAGGCTTCCACGATGTCGCCCACTTTAATATCGTTGTAGTTCTTAATGGTCAGTCCGCATTCCATGCTGGAAGTAACTTCTTTGGCATCATCTTTAAACCGTTTCAAACTTCCCAGTTCACCGGTAAAGATCACGATACCGTCACGAACCAGCCTGATGCGGTTATTCCTTGCCATCTTACCATCCAGAACAAAGCAACCGGCCACGCTGGCTTTGTCGAATTTGTACACTTCCCTTATTTCTACGTTCGCCAGTATCTTTTCTTCCACCACCGGTTCAAGCATACCTTCCATCGCACTCTTGATCTCTTCGATGGCGTTATAAATGATCGAGTAAAGTTTTATCTGTATCGCTTCATGCTCAGCCATCTTGGCCGCCTGCATAGAAGGACGTACGTTAAAGCCAATGATGATGGCATCCGATGCGTTGGCAAGGGTTACATCACTTTCTGTAATGGCGCCCACGGCTTTATGAATAACACGGATAACAATTTCTTCGGTACTTAATTTCTGTAATGAATCACTCAATGCTTCCACCGATCCGTCCACGTCTCCTTTGATGATCACATTCAGTTCTTTAAAGCTTCCCAGTGCCAACCTACGTCCGATCTCATCAAGCGTAATATGTTTCTTCGCACGCATTCCCTGTTCACGCAATATCTGCCCACGTTTGTAAGCCATTGCCCTGGCGTCGCTTTCGTTTTCAAAAACCTTGAAAGTTTCACCCGCCTGCGGCGCCCCGTTCAAACCAAGTATCAACACGGGTGTTGAGGGAGGTGCTGTTTCTGTTCGTTGATTGCGTTCGTTGTACATGGCTTTTACTTTACCAAAGTACTGACCTGATACGATCATATCGCCCACACTCAGTGTTCCATTCTGAACAAGGATGGTAGCTACATAACCACGGCCTTTATCAAGCGTTGCTTCAATGATGGTTCCGCTTGCTTCCCGGTCGGGGTTTGCTTTTAATTCAAGTATATCTGTTTCTAAAAGTATCTTTTCAAGAAGCAGGTCGATGTTCAGTCCTTTCTTGGCGCTTATTTCCTGGCTCTGGTATTTGCCGCCCCAGCTTTCCACCAGTACATTCATCGCTGCCAGTTGTTCTTTGATCTTATCAGGATTGGCTCCGTCCTTATCCATTTTATTGATGGCAAAGATCATCGGTACTCCCGCTGCCTGTGCATGCGAAATGGCTTCTTTTGTTTGCGGCATCACCGCATCATCCGCCGCCACCACGATCACCGCAATATCGGTAACCTTGGCACCACGTGCACGCATGGCCGTAAAGGCTTCGTGACCGGGCGTATCCAGGAAAGTGATATTTCTTCCGCTGGGCAGGGTTACTTCGTATGCACCGATGTGCTGCGTGATACCCCCGGCCTCACCGGCAATAACATTGGTGTTGCGTATATAATCGAGCAGGGATGTTTTACCATGATCCACGTGACCCATGATGGTAACGATGGGCGCCCTTGCCTGCAATTCTTCTTCACTGTCTTCTTCATCTTCCGCATCCATTTCGTTTGCATCTTCCACGCCAATGAATTCCACTTCATAATTGAATTCGCTTGCCACCAGTTCTATCACGTCTGCTTCCAAACGCTGGTTGATAGAAACCATGATGCCTAAACTCATACACTTGCTGATAACGTCGGCAAAACTTACGTCCATGAGGTTGGCCAGTTCGCTCACCGAAATAAATTCGGTAACCTGCAGCTTGTTGTTGTGTTCGGTTTCGGCCCCGGTATGTTCCGCATGTTCTTCTCTTTTTGCCTTGCGGTATTTTGCCTTCAGGCTCTTTCCTCTTCCCCCAGCCCCGGCTAATTTGGCCTGGGTTTCTCTCAGCTTATCCTGTATTTCTTTTGCATCAATTACTTTATCTTCTCTTCTTCCGGTACCGGTGGAAGGTTTGCCGCCACCCCTGTTGAACCGGTTATCGCCACCACGGTTTTGTGTATTGGGTCCGCCGCCCGGCCTCCTGTCTTGCTGAGGAGGCTGACCCGGAGGCCCTTTTCTTTCTACCGGTATGCGTTTGCGCTTGCGTTTTTCGTCGCTGTCTTTTTTAGGACGGGTATCGTTATCAACAGGCAATTCTATCTTACCCATGATCTTGGGACCAGATAATTTTTTAGCCTGTATATTTTCAATGATGGGAGCTGCTGGTTCTGCAGGAGTTGGTTCCGGTGCTTTTACTTCTTCTACCGGTTCTGTTTTTTCCTTCTTCCCTTTCTTGGCCTCTGTTTTCTTTTCCGTTGTTTCTTCGGCAGCTTTTGCTGTTTCTTTTTTTGCTCCTTTCTTTGGCCGGGTAGAAGAATCGATAGATTCCAGGTCTATCTTATCCAGCACTTTCGGCGTTTCCAGTTCGGGCGCTTTGATCTTGGTTACTTCTGCTTCTGCTGCTTTTGTTCCTTTCTTCGCCGGTTCTGCTTTCGCTGGTTCTTCGGCGGGCTTTTCTTCTGCAACCGGTTTTGTTTCCTTGGCCGCTTCTTTTTTCTTGAAAGAAAGATCTTCTTCGTCTTTTTTCTTCTTGGGTTCGTTGCCTGCAGCGCCCTTGGGCAGATCGATCTGCTGCGCTTTTTGTTTGGCAACCTTGTCCTGCTGAAATTCTGTTTGCAGCACACGGTACATCTGCTCTGTAAGCTTCGATGTAGGCTTCAGGTCGTCTTCATTGAATCCTTTAGATACAAGAAAGTCTACCAAGGTATCCTTACCTATGTTAAACTCTTTGGCCGCAGCCATCAACCTTGGTGTTGTTACTTCTGACATTCGTTTTTTGTTTGCCTGCTGTTTGATGCAGGTCTTTATCTTTTAAATTTCCGGAATAAATACCTGCCGGCAATTATTCTTTTTCAAATTCTTCTTTCAGTATCCTTCTAACTTCATGGATCGTTTCCTTCTCCAGGTCGGTACGGCGTTCCAGTTCTTCTTCTGTCAGGTCCAGTACAGCTCTTCCGGTATCGCAGCCCACCCTTTTCAGTTCATCAATGATCCATGGTTCGATCTCGTCGGTAAATTCATCCAGGTCGATATCGTATGCTTCTTCTTCGCCTTCATTGTCGCGAAACACGTCAATTTCATAACCGGTAAGTTCACAGGCCAGTTTTATATTAACGCCGCGGCGGCCGATGGCTAAAGAAACCTGGTCGGGTTTAAGAAATACATTCGCATGCATTTTTTCCGAATCGATCTCCATGCTCGTGATCTTGGCCGGGGTTAATGAACGCTGAATAAGTAACTGGATATTGCTTGTCCAGTTGATCACATCTATATTCTCGTTTTTCAGTTCTCTTACAATGCCATGGATACGGCTTCCTTTCATACCCACACAAGCGCCAACGGGGTCAATACGATCGTCGTAACTTTCTACCGCTACTTTCGCTCTTTCTCCCGGATCCCGTACGATCTTCTTCACTACGATCAGTCCGTCAAAAATTTCCGGTACTTCTATCTCTAATAATTTTTCCAGGAATACAGGGCTAGTTCTTGAAATGATGATCACCGCCTGGCTGTTCTTCAGTTCCACTTTCCTGACAACGCCCCTGACGGTTTCTCCTTTCTTGAAATAATCGGTTGGTATCTGTTCCGATTTGGGGAGCAGCATTTCGTTGCCTTCTTCATCCAGCAACAACACTTCTTTTTTCCAAACCTGGTATACTTCGCCGCTTACAATTTCACCAACACGGTCTTCGTATTTTTTAATAAGTATGTTCTTCTTCAGATCGTTGATACGGGCGGCCAGGGTTTGCTTACCGGCCAAAATAGCCCGGCGGCCAAACTCTTTCTGGATATCCACTTCTTCATACAACTCTTCCCCAACCTGGTAATCGGGTTCTATCTTAATGGCGTCTTTATATTCAATTTCGGTGAGGGTATTATACAGGTCATCGTCTTCCACAATGGTACGGCGACGGAAGATTTCCAGGTCACCTTTCTGGTCGTTAACGATCACGTCGAAGCATTCATCGCTACCGTATTTTTTACGGATAAGGGTTTTAAACACATCTTCCATCACTTTCATCAGTGTAGGACGGTCAATGTTTTCCGCATCTTTAAATTCCTGGAAGGAATCAATTAAGTTAATACTTGCCATAATCCTCGCCGGCTTCATTTTTATTCCCCGCCGGTATGGGTTTTACTTTATAATTAAAATTTTACAAGAACTGTTGTTTGTTTGATGTTACCGAAGCTGATCTCTTCTGTTTTTGTCTCTGCTTTTTTTCCTTTGCCGATCGTGTATTCAATACGGATGTTTTCTTCTGTAGCAGCGGTAAGCCTTCCTTCTTTTTTTAAATCTTCGCTGGTTATCACTTCCACGTTCCGGCCAATATTCTTTTTGTACTGGCGCAACAGCTTTAGCGGCTCGTCAATTCCCGGGCTTGAGACCTCCAGCGAAAAATCACCGTCGGGATACATGGCTTTTTCTTCCATGATCTTATACAGGGCCCTGTTTATACGGATGCATTTCTCAATACCAAGCCCCCCGTCCGCATCTAAATATATTTTTATGTTGTTGGTTGGCTTGATCTTTATAGAAACCAGGAAAACATCGCCTTCCAGCAGCGGCCCTATCAGTTTTTCAACGGCTTGTATGTGTGAATCCTGGGTCATGATAAAAGAAGAAGGGAACGCCTCCGTTCCCTTCAATTACTTCTTTGTCCGTTGCAAATATAAGCCGCGTTACCGTAACCGCCAAAATTATGGTAGCCGAAAGGGTTTGGTTTGAGAAGTTGTCAGGTTGAGCTTGTCGAAACTGGTGTGGTTTCCTTGTGTAACCCGCCTTCGACAAGCTCAGGCTGACAGTTTACTGTTAAATATGACAATCTCAAAAACGGCACTCCCTACCAGAGGTTATTTTAATTTTAACAACATCCGGTTTATTTGGTATGTAACTTTGGTGCATGAGCATTCTTAAGATCCTTTTCGAACTGTTTGTATTGTACCTGGTTTACAAGCTGATCTTCGATTTTATCATCCCCATTTACCAAACCACCAAACAGGTAAAGCAGAAAGTGGGCGAAATGCAGAACCAGATGAACGAACAAATGAGGAAACAACAATCCCAAAATCAGCCCCAGGCTCCCAGGGAAGCCAAACAAAGGGAAGACTATATTGAGTTTGAGGAGATAAAGTAGCCTTTCTTACCATTTCAGTCTTTCGATCCTTTCTTCCGGCAAAAGCTGGTGAGTGCGAATGCCGAGGGCATTAGCCGCTTCAATATTTTTAAGCAGGTCGTCTATAAAGATCGTTTCCCCGGCCACAATACCGGCATCCGAAAGCACCAGGTCATAGATCTCTCTATCGGGTTTTCTCATCCCTACCTGGTGAGAGTAATAGGCTTTTTTGAAATAGTCATCAAAATTTTTTCCCCCGTTTTGTTCCTTAAACGATTGATGAAAAGTCCGGTGATGAATGCCGTTGGTATTACTCAGCAAATACAGGCTGTACCTGCTTTTCAGCATATCTAACTGTTGCAGGCTTTCCATCCTGAAATCAAGGATAAGTGCATTCCACGCATCCCGGATGTCATTATCGTGCAGGGGCAGTTTGCTTAGCTGGCGGATGCCCTCATAAAATTCAGGTTCAGATACTTTTCCTTTTTCAAGATTGTTGAACAACGGCGATGCTTTATACAACGAGTAATTGTTCTTAAAGTCCGGCACGCCCAGTTTTTCAAATGCTTCGTTGGTTTTGCCGGTATCAATATCCAGCAAAACACCGCCCAGGTCGAAAATGATATTTCTTATGTTCTTCATGAAAAATAAAATCAGGATGTTTTATAAGTCTGTCTGAAAAAAATAAAACCCCACAGTTCTTTGTGAGGTTTGTGGGCCCACCTGGGCTCGAACCAGGGACCCTCTGATTATGAGTCAGATGCTCTAACCGGCTGAGCTATAGGCCCTCTCCTTAAAAAGGAAAGATTTATATTAAACTGTGTGATTCCGGTAAACCACGCAGTATAAAATACATTTCAATTCTCCTCAACCAGCGATCCTCCCGATACAATCGGGATGCCCTAACCGGCTGAGCTATAGGCCCTCTCCCTAAAAAGGAAAGATTTATATTAAACTGTGTGATTCCGGTAAACCACGCAGTATAAAACACATTTCAATTCTCCTCAACCAGCGATCCTCCCGATATAATCGGGATGCTCTAACCGGCTGAGCTATAGGCCCTCTCCTTAAAAAGGAAAGATTTATATGAAACTGTGTGATTCCGGTAAACCACGCAGTATAAAACACATTTCAATTCTCCTCAACCAGCGATCCTCCCGATATAATCGGGATGCTCTAACCGACTGAGCTATAGGCCCTTTCTTCAACACTAAACTGAAGAATGAGGCTGCAAATATAATCAAACCTGTCTAATTTAACGCTTCGTTAGATTATTTGCCGTTATTTTGCAACTTCAAAATTAATTATGAAGAAAATAGTACTTCTGGTTCTTGCCTCTGTATCCGTATTCACTTTATCGGCCCAAACCAAAAAGAAAATGCCGGGTTTTACCTCCCAGACAGGAGATCATTTTATGTTGCAGCTAACCAGCGATCACTGGATGGGAACCCCCGACAGCATTAAGTCTCACATGAAAGGCCTGGCCAGGGGCCTGAATGTTTATGTAATGCTTGACCAGCGTTTTAAAGGCAATCCTAAATTAAGTGTGGCATTCGGACTGGGTGTTGGTACCAGCAATATGTACTTTAAGAATATGAGTATTGATGTAAAAGCAAAGACCAATAAACTTCCTTTTAATAACCTGGATACGCTCAGCCGTTTCAAAAAATACAAACTTACCACTGCTTTCCTGGAAGTGCCTATCGAGTTTCGTTTTACTTCCGACCCTGATAATGACAGTAAGGCCATCAAAGCCGCAGTTGGATTTAAGGTAGGAACCATCATCAATGTTCACACCAAAGGAAAGAATTTACAGGATGCTGCCGGCAGGGTCATTAATAGTTATACTGCCAAGGAAACAGGCAGGGGCTTTTTCAACTCAACTCGTATTGCAGCTACTGCCCGGGTGGGTTATGGTAATTTTTCAGTGGCAGCAAGTTACCAGCTGAATAATATTTTTAAAGACGGGGTTGCAGCCGATGTTAAGCTTTTCCAGATCGGGCTCTGCATCAGCGGACTTTAAGCAAATTCATATGATATAATTTACTATCCCGGTACATGCCGGGATTTTTTATTTAGTTGTGCACGGCATGCCTTAACTTTGCGGCTCACTCTCCATCATGAGCGACGAAATAAAACACGAGTGCGGCCTTGCCTTCATTCGCCTCCGCAAGTCTTTCAGTTATTATCAGCAACAGTATGGAACCGCCTTATATGGCCTTAACAAGTTGTACCTGCTTATGGAAAAGCAGCACAACAGGGGCCAGGACGGTGCCGGCATTGCCGCAGTTAAACTGAACACCGAACCCGGTTATCCCTTTATGCACCGCATGCGCAGTGCCGCACACCAGCCTATTGCCGAACTTTTTTCGCAGGTAGGGAAAGAGATCGATGAGATCCAGAAATACCAGCCCGATATAAAAAATCATCCCGGCCTGATGAAGGGGCACCTTAATTTCCTGGGAGAAGTTTTACTTGGCCACCTGCGGTACGGAACCCAGGGAAAGAACAACGTAGAATTTTGTCATCCTTTCATTAAACGTCATACCATTCCTTCACGCAACCTGGCGCTTGCCGGAAATTTTAACCTGGTAAACACCGAAGAACTGTTTGGCCTGGTGAATATCGATCCCGGGGAGTTTCAGCGACAGAGCGACCTGGCGGCCATGATGGAAGTACTGTATCATTTTGTGGTAAAGGCCGATGAAGCGTTTCCGCAACAAATGGATATTGTGAAAGTTCTGAAGAAAGCCGTTCCGCTTTTTGATGGTGGTTTTAATTTCAGCGGCATCCTTGGCAATGGCGATGGGTTTGTGATGAGGGATGCACACGGCATACGGCCATCTTACTATTATATAAATGATGATGTGGTGGTTGCTGCCAGCGAACGGGCCGCTATACGAACAGCCTTTAACCTGGGCGAAGATGAAGTGAAAGAACTGATGCCCGGTTGTGCCTTAGTAGCAAAAGCAGATGGCAGTTGCAGCATTGAACAGATTGTAGAGCCCAAAGAAAGAAAGGCCTGCAGTTTTGAGCGCATCTACTTCAGCCGGGGAAGCGATGAAAAGATATACCGGGAACGCATTGCGCTTGGTCACAACCTCAGCGATACTGTTTTAAAAGCAATTGACTACGACCTGAAGAACACCATTTTCTCTTTTATTCCCAATACCGCCGAAACGGCTTTTTATGGTCTGATAAAAGGCGCAGAAGATTACCTGAACAAAATAAAAATAGAACGTATACTCAGCTGGAATAAAGATTTTGATGAAGAGAAATTATCTGAAATGGTGAACCGCCGGATACGGATAGAAAAGATCGCCATCAAAGACGTAAAGCTGCGGACCTTTATCACCGAAGACAGCAGCCGTAATGAAATGGTGCAGCATGTATACGATGTTACCTATGGTACCGTTAAAAAGAACAGCGATACCTTGGTTGTTATCGACGACAGTATTGTAAGAGGCACCACGTTAAAAGAGAGTATTGTCCGCATGCTGTCGAGGCTGCAGCCAAAAAAGATAATCATTGTTTCTTCAGCGCCGCAAATACGTTACCCCGATTGCTATGGTATTGATATGAGTAAACTGGGTGATTTCATTGCATTTCGTGCTGCCGTTGAATTACTACACGATACCGGGCAACAGGAACTGCTGACTACTTTGCTGAATAAGTGCAAAGAGATGCAGCGCAACAACCAGTTGCATACTGAGAATATGGTTCGGCATATTTATAAATCGTTTACACTTGACCAGATCTCCAATAAGATCGCAAGGCTTATAACTCCCGCTGATCTGAAAGTACCTGTTTCAGTTATTTACCAAACCATCGAGTCGCTTCACGAAGCTTGTCCCACCAACCTGGGTGATTGGTACTTCACCGGTAACTATCCAACACCGGGCGGTAACCGGGTTTGCAACAAAGCTTTCATGAATTATATGGAGGGGAAGAATGTGAGGGGGTATTAGGGTTTGAGGTTTAAAGTTTGTGGTTTGAAGTTAGGAGTATTTTACTACAGCCCTTATTCACTTCATTCACACAGCTATCTTTAACCAAATATTTCGTTTAGTAAGCCGGCAAGGTGCACCCCTCCTTTTAATAGTTGCTGATTAACCGTTCCAATATTCTTAAAATTATACGGGTAGCTTAATTTATCATCCTGCTTTACATCTGCATAAATTTTTTCGGCCAGTTGATACGATTGCCAGATCCATTCGCTCAATGGTTCGGCCTGCCATTGCCTTCTTTGTTCTTTGGTAGTATGATTAATAGCTGTGGCGTATTCGGTATAGCTTAGTTCCTGCAGATCGATCAGCCTGTCGTCCCATACCTGGTGCAGGTTATAGGGGTTATTGAACCAGGTTAAGCGGATACCGTTTCCGCCACGGTCTTCAGGTCTGCCGGTATGCAGTGGCTGATGAATATCTCCTACAATATGGATCAGCAGGCGCAGGTACATCAGTTTATTCTGTTGCTCCAGGTCTTTGTTCTTTAACTGAGTAACCAGCCAGTTTATCTTACTGTATGCATCGGTGGCAGTATCAGTTGCCAGGTAATTTTTTATTTCTGTTTCACTGAGGCCAGACTTAAAGTTTATATAATGCCAGTTATCCAGGTATGAATAAGACGGGTCTGACTTTATGAAATCGGGCCAGTTGCTGGTCATGGCAATGGATTCGGTTCCCAGTATCCGGTAAATCTCTTTTTTTGCCTGCTTGGATAAATAACTGTCTGCGATCTGCCCAACGATCCGGTGGCCTAGTTTTCCCCAGCTGAATCCCGAAAAAGGCAGGTAGACAAATGCAGTAAACAGCAGCAACCTTATTATTCCTTTTTTCATAATTGAAAAATTTATGACCAAAGCTAATTCAATGTTTTTTAAATACGGGGTTCGTCTACTCTGTTATTTCAAACAAAAAGATCTGTGTTTTTTCTAACGGATTGAAATTATTATCGGCAATAAACAACAATGTTTTATGTCCATTGGGTAATACCGGCCCGAATGTTACTCCTTCAATATTATCGGTATAAATTCCAAGGTCATCCATATTCAACAATAGTTTTTTTGTGGCTGCTGCATATTCGGACGGGTTCTTCAGGTTCATGTTGCTTACATCGGTAGCTCCTTCCAGGTCTGCAATAAAAACCTTTATGGTACAAGGCAGCCGCCCTGTTGAGAAAGATCTTTCAATTACCAGCAATTTGTTATTACCCAGGCTGAGGATGTCGGGAACACCATTGATCTTAAATGCATTTTCAGGTACCGCCTTGTATGCAACCGGTGAAAGTTTGTATGCATACTGGGCTGTGTTTCTTCTTGTCTTAACATCATATTTATATATCCGGATAAAAGCATTGCTCTCTTCCGTGCCGGCCTGCGGTCCGTCTTCATACAACGGTTCTTCCACATTTACATAAAGCGATCTGTAATTATCTGCAAAGCTCATCCCTTCCAATACGCTGTTTTTCCTGGGGCCGTTCTCTGTTACCTGCATATGCAGGTTGCCAGGTAAAATAAAACTATCGATATATTTTCCACTGGTATGAATTAAGATGGCTGAAGGGTTTATGAGCACCGTATCTTTTTCGCTCACTATCCTTTCTCCTTCGCTTGTCCACACCAGCTCTTTTTTTACCGGATCATAGCGTATGGCTTCGGGATCGGGTGTAGCAAACCGATCTTGCTTATTATTCGGATAAACGGCTCCATCTGCCTGCAGCATATTCTTTACTGCTGTAAAAACAAGGCTGTCGATCCCCTTTTCATGCAGGTATATTTTTACAGTATAAAACCTTGCGGGGCTCTTATCACTCCGGTCATCACAGATAAAATAATACAGGTTATTTTTTGCGTCGTAGTCTATTCCCGACAATCCCCCTACGGAAGTGCTTTGGTACGTTGTATTATAGGGTATCTCATATTGGCCTATGAGTTTTATACTTCGGATTGCTGCTGCTGGCTGTGTTACATTCTTTACTGCAGCACAGGAGCCCAACAAAAAAAGTAATACTGCCGGAAACAGATCTTTTGATCTTACTGAATACATAGTTTCAATTTATAAACAAAGTTCTGAAAGATAAACTTACCCGTTGTAGTTTGGGTAAACTTTTAATAATTTTATAAAAACAGTATTTTGAAACAGGTCTTTATAATTCGCCACGCCAAAAGCGACCAGGGCTTTTGGGGAAATGATTTTGAACGGCCGCTTAATGACCGGGGCAAATCTGATGCCCCGCAGATGGCGGAAAGGCTGAAGGAAAAATGTTCAGGTATAGATGCCTGGATATCCAGCCCTGCTAAACGGGCAAAAAAAACAGCGGAGCTTTTTGCAGGGACTTTCAACCGTGAAACAAGCGATATTCTCTTTATCTCTGCATTATACCATGCCCCGGCAGAAGTATTCTATGATGTGATCGTTGGTTTGTCCGACGATCTTAATTCCATTGCTGTTTTTTCACATAACCCTGGCATTACCTATTTCGTGAACAGCCTTACGGCAGATGTAAAAGTAGACAATATGCCCACCTGTGGCATTTTTGCAGTTCGTGCCGAAATTGATCATTGGCATGAATTTGCAAATGCAAAGAAACTGTTCCTATTTTTTGATTATCCAAAAAGACAACAGGTTTAATCTCGTGATTTTGTTGCTTGTTTATTAACCAGGTAAACTCCCGTAAAAATAAGTACGGCTGCGATTATCTTATATAATGTCAGTTGTTCCTTCAAAACCAGCATCGCAATCAGCGCTGCAAAAACAGGCTGGGTGTAAATATAAAACCCGGCAACAGAAGAGCCGAGTATTTTAATACCGTAAACATTAAGCAGGTAAGCCAGGAATGTTCCGGTAATGGTTATAAGGGCCATGCTGGTAAGATCGATGGCGCTGTACCTTTCCCAGGGTATCTGCACAAATTCTGTCCAGCCAAAAGGCAGTATCATAAGTAAGCCAATGCTGAACAACCAACGGATAATTACAACGGGGTTGTAGCGTTGCATTAAAGGTTTTACCAGTATAAAAAAAATGGTGTAAGAGATGGCATTGACGATGATAAGTATATCGCCAAGTAAAATGTCATCCCCGGTACCGGTATTGTCTTTGGGCAGAATGAGTACCAATGCACCTGCAATGCCAAGAGCAAGGCCGGTGAATTTTAATACTCCTGCTTTTTCCTTTAATAACCAGGCAGCAATAAAAACGATGAGTATGGGTGTTGTCAGCATCAGCAATGCTGCGTGGATAGAGTAGGTTAAGGAAAGTCCTTTTAAAAAAAGAAGCTGGTTAATAGCAATTCCTGTAACGGCGCAAAGCAGAAGTCTCAGCCTGTCTTCTTTATGTATGAAAATATTCACCGGCTTGATAAAGAACAGGCCCCATAATAAGATCACACTTACTCCAACCCTTACCACATTAATGCCAAAGGGTCCGGCCAGGCCTGCACCGGTGAGGTGCTTTACTGCAGAGAGATTGATGGCAAAGAAAAGATTGGTAAAAAGCAGGGCAAGATGTGCGGTGGTTTTTTTATTCAACTGGCAGTATTATAGGATGTAAAAATAAACAATAAAAAAGCCATTGTGTTTTACCACAATGACTTTTTATTACTTACTAACCCCAAAAAGTATCTTATTGTGCCTGCATCTCTTTGATCTTCTCCCTGATCTTTGTTTCAATTTCGTTTGCCAGCGGCGGGTTATCGATCAGCAATTGCTTTACAGAATCTCTTCCTTGTCCCAGTTTATCATTATTGTAACTGAACCAGCTTCCGCTTTTTTGTACAATTCCCAGTTCAACACCCATATCAATGATCTCACCTACTTTAGATATCCCTTCGCCGTAAATGATATCAAATTCTGCCTGGCGGAACGGGGGCGCCACTTTATTTTTCACCACTTTCACTTTTACGTGGTTACCGATCGACTCATCCCCGTCTTTTATCTGTGTCATGCGTCGGATATCCAGGCGAACTGATGCATAGAATTTCAGGGCATTACCCCCTGTGGTTGTTTCCGGGTTGCCAAACATGATGCCTATCTTTTCACGCAGCTGGTTGATGAAAATGCAGCAGCTGTTTGTTTTAGAAATAGTGGCCGTAAGTTTACGCAGCGCCTGGCTCATCAATCTTGCCTGGAGGCCCATCTTACTATCGCCCATTTCTCCTTCCAGTTCTCCTTTAGGAACCAATGCGGCCACTGAATCTATAACCACCACGTCTAATGCTCCGGAAAGGATCAGCCGGTCTGCAATTTCCAGTGCCTGTTCTCCGTAATCGGGTTGTGAGATCAGCAGGTTATCTATATTAACACCAAGCCGTTGTGCATAGTTGCTGTCAAACGCATGTTCTGCATCAATAAAAGCACACATGCCTCCTTTCTTTTGCGCTTCTGCAATAACATGGATGGCCAATGTTGTTTTACCTGAACTTTCCGGTCCGTAAATTTCAACAACCCTTCCTTTAGGAAGGCCGCCAATTCCCAATGCCATGTCTAAACCGATGGAACCGGTTGAAATAACTTCCTGTTCAATCACTCCTTTATCGCTCATCATCATTACCGATCCTTTGCCGAAATCTTTATCGATCTTATCCATCGTTAATTTCAGCGCCTTGAATTTTTCTGATTTTTCTAAATTGTCTGTCTTGCTCATGTTAATTGATTTAAAGTGATGTATCTGGTTTTGCGTTGTAAATGTAATTGGTGAGCCAAAGATAGGGGTTTATTTTTATCAACACTAATTTATTTAGTATTTTTTTGACAATTTATTTAGTGAGGACAAACGGGCTTATAAAAAAAGCCCCATCCCGAGGAATCGGGACGGGTTGTGTTCAAGCATGAGAAAAATCTGCAGAAGGCTTCCCTTCTGCTCTCAAGAAGGTTCGGCTATAAAAACGGACCAAATGAATTTGTATATTAAATACGAAAGCTGTTGCTTTAAATCTTATAACAAATAGAAGATAGTTTTTTGAACTTAACAATACCACAAAGTGGTTATTCCGGGGCGAAAATAACCCTTTTTTGCCATTACATTAACTTTTTGTTTAATGCCGAATGGCCTTTCAGAAGATTTAGGATCTGTGCAGGAAAGAAACCGGGAATGATAAATTATTACCGGAATTATATTGCCACCCGTTGTTCTTCTATGATTTTCCGGAGGTTTAACAGGGCATAACGCATGCGGCCTAAGGCTGTATTTACGCTGCAATTAAGCATCTGGGATATTTCCCGGAATTTAAGATCGGCAAAATGCCTGAGTATGATGATCTCTCTTTGTTCTTCGGGAAGTTGGCTCACCAATTTCATGATGCGGTCCTGGCTTTGCCGCCTGATGATATTTTCTTCGGCATTGGAATCATTAAACCGCAGCACTTCAAAAATATCTTTCCCTTCAATTGTTTTGATAGCTGGCTTTCCTTTTATCTTACGGAAATGATCAACACAAAGATTGTGGCCAATGCGGATGGCCCAAACCACAAACTTGTTTTCTTCTTTATACTTCCCGGCCTTTAAGGTTTCAATGATCTTGATGAACAGTTCCTGGAAAATATCTTCTGCCAGGTATTTGTCTTTTACCAATAAGTAAATGGAAGTGTAAATGCGGGCCTTGTGCCGGTTCACCAGCACATCAAGCGCTTCTGTTTCGCCGTTTACAAAAAGTTGAACCAATTGCTGATCAGAAAGGGTAATAAATGTTTTCATAGTCAGGGTTTGTTTGAGTTTGGATTTTAGTTGGTTTCAGGTACGGTTTATAAAATCAGCCTGTCTTTATTGCAGGGCAATTTCTTTTTCGGTCATCAGTTTCCGCAGGTTATTCAGCCCGAACTTCATTGTGTCCAGCGCCGAATTGAGGCTGCATTGCATGGTCTCCGAGATCTCTTTAAAGCTCAGCCCTGCATAATGATTCAGCACCATCACTTCCCGTTGTTCGTCGGGCAGCATATCGATCATGCTTTTTATTTTTCCATGATTTTCGTGGTAGCCCGCTGTTGTGCGGCTGACCGAGGTAGGGATCGCCGCCATGTTTTCTTTTGCCTGGTTCTTATCCAGCACTATGGCCCGGTTGGTTTTCCGGGTATATTCCACGCAAAGGCTGTAAGCAAGCTTTGTTGCCCATTGCAGAAAACTCCCTTCTTCCGGCGCCTTGCCAGCCATCAGGTTATCAATGATGCGGATGAACACTTCATGGAAGATCTCTTCGGCCACATATTTATCCTGCACAATAGAATAAATTGAGCGATAGACCCTGTCCTTATGTAGTTCAACTAAAGTGGCGAGCGCATTAGGGTCGCCGTTGAGATAAAACTGGATGAGTTTCTCATCAGTCATGCTGTTCTGGTTGTTCATACGAGTAGAGGTAAGTTTGGTTATTGGATATTGATGAACAGGAGATAAAGATTGCCTGAAAAAAAATAAAGCCTTGTAGTATATGATACGATTTGACTGTAGATGTTTTTCTACATTTTATTTTTATAATTCATAATTGTTTGATTTATTAAGCATTTAGTTAAATGTAAAAATCCGACTGTGGATAACTTAGGGGGCCCCTCTTATATTGCCGGTTGGGTTCCTGGTATAATTCCCTCATTTAATACCGCCTGCGGGAGTACATGATTACTGTATAAACTCTATTATGAAAAAGATATCGTTTCCATTACGGAGTAATTGTTGACAGTATGGTTGTTTATACAGTTTTGATGAACTTAAAGCGAGCAATACACAAAAGGTAATTTCAATTACAGCATTGCCGAAGAAAACATTAAATGGTTAAAAGTCCATTAATAAACTTTATTTCTTACGACTTACTTTTTGTAAAAGTTTCAGGTGAGGCTGAAGGCCTTCAACCGTATCTTTTTGCAGGAATTGCTTGAGGTGTTTACAAAAATGGCTGTAGTCGTAATACCCATAGTTGTCGTAATTGAACCCGGCCGGGTCATTTGCCAGTTGCTGTACTGCCTTGCGTATGCGTAATACCTGTAGTGCTTTTTTACTGCTTAAGCTGGTGGTGGTTTCAAAATAACGATGCAAAGATCTTGCAGAGACCTTGTATTGTGCAGCAAATTCTTCTACTGTTTTTGTAAAATCATTTTCACGCTCACAGTATTGCAGTATCTCCGAAACAATATGTATGGCATCCCAGGTTCCGGAATAGGCCTTTAATATCGATTGAAAATATCCGTTCAGTATCTCTGTTCTTTCTTCAAACGAATCCGACCTCTTCACCCTATCGATCACCGCCTGCTCCATCAGGTAACTCAACGGGTAGATATATTCTTTATACTCCGAAAAATTCACCTTGGTCTTAAAAATGATCGGCGATATTTTAAACTTGATGCCGAACAGCCGGTTTCCTTCCTTGTGATAACATTCAATGGCTTTGTTGCGTGGTAAAAACCCATCGGTCTTCATGTTGAATTTTTTATCGCCCACCTGCATCACAAAGGGGGTCCCCAGGTTGATCAGGTAAGTATAGCCGATATTAGGGAATAAGGCATCGGAAAAACCATCCGGGTTTTGCTCCAGCAATTCATCAAAACGGGTTTCCCAGAAAAAGTCGATAAAGCTTTCCAGTTCCGGGTTTGGCTTTGCCCGGTGATAATTGCGCTCAAAATGGTCAATATCAAAAAATTCGATGTGTTGCAAGACTATACTTTAGTATGCTAAGATAAATTCACAACCCTTTGAAAAAAGAAAATTTATACCAGCGGCAATTATTTCTTAACAGCCCGTTGCTCCATACCTTCAATTCGTAACTTCGCCCCATGACGAATTATTTAGACGAACTGAATGAACCACAGCGGGAGGCAGTAACACACGTGAACGGACCCATCATGATCATTGCGGGCGCCGGCAGCGGAAAAACCAAGGTACTTACTACCCGTATCACCCACCTGATGGCGGCACATAAAGTTGATTCGTTCAATATCCTGGCGCTTACTTTTACCAACAAGGCGGCTGCAGAGATGAAAGAAAGGGTGGAGCGAACCCTCGGCAATACCGAAGCCCGGAACTTATACATCGGCACTTTTCACAGCGTGTTTGCAAGAATATTAAGAGCGGAAGCATCAAAACTTGGTTACCCTTCAAACTTTACCATTTACGATACCGACGACGCAAAGTCTGTTGTAAAAACAGTGATCGGCGAGCTGGCGCTGGATGATAAACAATACAAACCCAATGTTGTTTACAACCGGATCTCTGCTGCAAAGAACTCTTTGATCGGCCCGGCAGAATATATCAACGACTGGAACCTGCAACAGGAAGACAACCGGGCCAACCGTTCCGCCACCGGGCTCATCTATGATGCCTATGTAAAACGTTGTTTTAAGAACGGCGCCATGGATTTTGATGACCTGCTTTTTAAAATGTACATCCTGCTTAAGAATTTTCCGGAATCGCTGAGCAAATACCAGCGTAAGTTCAAATACATACTGATTGATGAGTACCAGGATACCAACCCCGCCCAGTACGAGATCATAAAACTGCTGGGCGCCATGCACGAAAATGTTTGCGTGGTTGGCGATGACGCACAAAGTATTTACAGCTTTCGCGGTGCAACGATCGAGAATATCCTGCAGTTTCAAAAAGATTACGACGATGTAAAAGTGGTTAAGCTGGAACAGAACTACCGCAGCACCAAAAACATTCTTCATGTTGCCAACGAAGTGATCGGCAACAATAAGAACCAGATAGAAAAAAAATTATTCACCGACAACGGCGAAGGAGAAAAGATACGGCTGGTTCGTACCATGACCGATAATGATGAAGGGAAACTGGTGGCCGACACCATCCAGGAACAAAAACTCCGCAATCATTATTTCAATAAAGACTTTGCCATTCTTTACCGCACCAATGCACAAAGCCGCAGCTTTGAAGAAGCGCTCCGCCGCATGGGTATTGCCTACCGCATTTATGGCGGCATGAGTTTTTATCAACGTAAAGAGATAAAAGATTTTATTGCTTATTTAAGATTGGTGGTCAATCCAAAAGATGAAGAGGCTTTAAAACGCATCATCAATTTCCCGGCACGAGGCATTGGCAAAACAACGGTTGACAAAGCCGTACTGCTGGCCAATGATAATAACCTGAGCATGTGGGATATCATCAGCAATGCCGCCCTTTATGGATTCCGGAGCGGCACATTGGAGAGCATCGACAGCTTTGTAACCATGATCAAAATGTTCCAGAGTGAACTTACCAAAAAGAATGCATACGACCTGGCTGTGATCGTTGGCAAAAGCACCAATATCGTTAAGGAACTGTTCAACGATAAAACAACCGAGGGCCTTGCCCGCTATGAGAACGTACAGGAATTACTGAACTCTGTAAAAGAATTCACCGAAACACCCATGAACGAAGAAGACGGCGAAGTGGGAGACAAGAGCCTGGGTTCTTACCTGCAACAAATTGTTTTGCTTACCGATTCGGATGACGACAAAGCAAATATTGATGTGGTTAAACTGATGACGATACATGCGGCAAAGGGCCTGGAGTTTCCGGTGGTGTTTGTGGGCGGACTGGAAGAATCGCTTTTTCCGAACGCCATGAGCATTAATACCAGGGAAGACCTGGAAGAAGAGCGGCGTTTATTTTATGTTGCCATTACCCGGGCAAAAGAACGCCTGTGGATGAGTTATGCCAATGCACGCTATCGCTTTGGACAGCTGCAGCAAAACGACCCCAGCCGTTTTTTAGAGGAGATCTCCGAAAACTTCCTGGAAAAAAGTTATGGCGGCGGCGTAAAAGACAGCCGTGCAAAAAATAACTGGTTTGGCGACGAACGGAAATTTGGCGGAGACAATCAATGGTCAACCAGCGGCAGGCCGGTGGTGGAAAATAAAAAGCCTTCTTATGTGGCTCCTGTTCAACGGCCGCAGGTTAAAGAACATATTCCTTCCGAAAATTTTACACCCAGCGATACCAGCAACCTGCAGGTTGGCAATAAAGTAGAGCACCAGAAATTCGGCTTTGGCGAAGTAACAAAGATGGAAGGCTCGGCTCACAACCCCATCGCAACGGTGATGTTTGAATTGAACGGCGAGAAGAAGATCATGCTGAATTATGCCAAGCTCCGCATCGTTGAATAAATTTTATATTGTTGATGTGGAAGTTACAAATGTCTGGCTTTCTACAGCGCACTGCTCCTCTCCTTTAGGAGAGGGGGAAAGGGGTGAGGTAGGCTTTGCGAAATCCGAAAAATCTCCTCTCTTAACAACCCTTTTCAAACTAAAACAGCGCAATTCTTGCTAATTTTGCCTGTCCTCCACAGCCTTGGTGAAGGAGGCAATTAAATCTACGCATATGATCAAAACAGGAAACCCGGTTATCAGCATCTATACCGAGATGACGCCCAACCCCGAAACAATGAAGTTTGTGGCAAACAAACTGTTGTACCCGGGCAAAAGCATCGACTTTGCAGATGAAGCAAGTGCTAAACCATCGCCCCTGGCGCAGGAACTGTTTACCTTCCCGTTCATTAAAGCGGTTTTTATTGCCAGCAATTTTGTTACCCTTACTAAAACAGCCGATACCGAAGACTGGCAGGATGTGATACCAGCCATCAAGCAATTCCTGAAAGAATATTTAGAAGAAGGTAAGGCTGTGGTAAATGATGATGAGGTAGCCAGCATGAGATCGGAAAGCAGCAACACAGTAAGCGCCGATGACGACGATGTGGTAAAACGCATTAAAGAACTTTTGGAAAATTATGTAAAGCCCGCTGTTGAAATGGACGGTGGCGCCATACAATTTAAAAGCTACGAAGACGGCAAGGTGAATTTAATGATGCAGGGAAGCTGCAGCGGTTGCCCCTCGAGCATGATTACCTTAAAAGCCGGTATTGAAGGCATGATGAAGCGGATGATACCCGAAGTGAAAGAAGTGGTGGCGGAGGCGGAATAGGCAATTGGTTGATCTGTTAATTAGTTTATTAGTAGAGCGCTTCATGAATGGAGCGCTTTTTTATTGGGCGTAAATTTTAAATTATCTTCAACAAATAAATCAGCCATGAAGTTTAACCTCTTCATCATATCGATCCTGTTTGCTTTTTCTTCTTACGCACAGCTAACCGATAGCGAGATACGTGACCTGAAAGGAGGAAGAGTCAGATCCGACAAAAGTTATGTGTACTACCTGCCGTATGCAAAAGGCAGTAAGCATCTTTTGATACAGGCTTATAACAGCAAGATGAGCCATACCAATGAGATCAGTCTCGACTTTAAAATGAAAAAAGGAAGTGAGATATGTGCCGCCCGCCCGGGTGTAGTAACCGCCGTAAAAGAAGACAGCGATGAAGGCGGATTAAAAGACGAATATTTATCCAAAGGAAATCACATCATCATTAAACACAACGATGGCAGCGAAGCCATGTACTGGCACCTGCAAAAAGACGGCGTGTTGGTGAACATTGGCGATACCGTCTTACTGGGGCAACTGATCGGGTTCAGTGGCAACACAGGCTATACCGCTTTTCCGCACCTTCACTTCCAGGTATATGATAAGGACGGAAAAAATATTGCCACGAGGTTTTATACCAGGAAAGGAGTTATTTATTTACGTCCGGGTAAATGGTACAGGCGGGTTTGATATTAGGTACAAGTACATTTATGAAAGTTTATTTACTCTTTTTTTCGTGTGTTCTTTTGCTGGCCGGCTGTTCGGTCAGCAAAGATCCGCAGCGAAAAGAGATCAAGTCCTTACAAAGAGGAAAAATTAAAGACGACAGCAGTTTTGTATACCAGCTTCCTTATGAAATAAATAAAACCCACTTACTGGTACAGGGTTATTTCAGTAAGTACACACATAAGAACCGGGCGGCCCTCGATTTTAAAATGAAAAAGGGAACAAAGATCTGTGCAGCAAGGGGCGGCATTGTTGTACGGGTGAAGGAAGATGGTAACCAGGGAGGCTGGAATAAAAAATACCGTCCTTATGGAAATGTGATCGTGATACAGCACGATGACGGTTCAAGGGCCGGATACTGGCATTTGAAATACAACAGTGTTTTTGTTAACCCCGGCGATACGGTAACGCAGGGGCAGCTGATCGGCCTAAGCGGAAGAACAGGATATAGTTTTTTTCCGCATCTTCATTTTATTGCCTGGCGGTCGGATGGAAGGGGACAATGGAAACAGGTAGCCACCCGTTTTCAAACCAATAAGGGAATCCGTTATCTTCGGCCATTCAGATCTTACAGAAAGCAAAACCCGGTTAACTAAAATTGAATCTTTCAGAAATATACCAGCAGTTTGTTTCAGACATGTATCATACCACCTGGTATGAATATGTAGCTGTATTTGCAGGCATTGCCAGTGTTTGGTACTCCCGTGCGGAAAATATTCTGGTTTATCCTGTTGGATTGATCAACACCATTATATACATCTTCATCAGTATTAAAGGTCATTTGCTGGGCGAAGCCACGGTGAATTTATATTATACCATCATGAGTATTCTCGGCTGGTATATGTGGATGAAGAAGGATACCAGGCACGAAACAGTATTGCATATCACTCGCTCATCCGGTAAGGAATGGATGCAACAGCTTCTTTTCTTCGGGTTCTTTTATACCAGCATTTTTTTAGCACTTACTTATTTTAAAGGCGCCTTTTTTGAAGGGGTGATCCCCTGGGCAGATGCCTTTGCTTCTGCCACCGCCTTTACCGGCATGTGGCTGATGACAAAAAAGAAAGTGGAAAGCTGGTACTGGTGGATCGCAACCAATATTGCATCCATTCCGCTGTACTTTGTAAAGCACTATGTTTTTACCAGTGTATATTATTTAGTATTGCTGGTAATGGCGGTGGCCGGGTTAATTGAATGGATAAAAAAAGCAAAAACAAATAACGCATGAGTTACTGCAAGGCGATCAATAACATGAAGGGTGATGAACTGAATGTTCACAAGATCTATCACGATACCCAGTATGGCTTTCCCATTGAGGAAGACAATGAACTGTTCTGCCGGCTGATACTGGAGATAAACCAGGCCGGCCTGAGCTGGACCACTATTTTAAAAAAACAGGAAAGCTTCCGTAAAGCCTATCACAATTTTGAGATCAGGAAAGTGGCCTCTTATAAAGACAAAGACATTCAACGCCTGCTCAACGATGCCGGCATCATCCGAAACCGGTTGAAAGTGAACGCCGCTGTTGAAAATGCAAAAACAATACTGGCGCTGCAGAAAGAATTCGGTTCTTTTAAAAAGTGGCTGGCGCATCACCACCCCAAATCACGGGAAGAATGGACAAAGCTGTTCAAAAAAACATTTCGTTTTACCGGTGGTGAAATTGTAAACGAATTCCTGATGAGCTGCGGTTACCTGCCGGGCGCTCACGAAGCCTCCTGCCCGGTTCATAAAAAAGTACTGAAGGCAAAACCCAAGTGGAATGAGAAATAAAACAACCTGGCTCATCATTAAGGCGGTATTGATCCTGCTGTTCACCCTCGTGATCTTCCTGATGCCTACAGAGAATAATTTCCGGAAATGGATCCGCTTTGCCATGCTGGTGGTTTTTGTGATCAGTTTTTTAATTGACCTGAATAATTACAGAAAAAGCAAGCCGTGAAAAAAATTGTTGTTATAGGCCCCGAATCCACCGGCAAAAGCGTTTTGTGTGAACAGCTTGCAGCCCATTACAATACTTTATGGGTTAAAGAATACGCAAGAGAGTACCTCCTGAAGAACGGAACGGAATATACTTTTGAAGATTTACTTGATATCGCAAAAGGGCAGATCGCTGATGAAGAATTGGCTGTTGACCGTTGTTCGTTGACCGAAAGAAGCACCAACGAACAACGTTCAACGAACAACGATCAACGGCTTTTCATCGACACCGATATGTACGTAATGAAAGTATGGTGTGAGTTTGTTTTTGAAAAATGTCATCATTGGATACTCAATAGCATTGCTGAAAGAAAATACGACCTGTACCTGCTCTGTAATATCGACCTGCCCTGGGTTAAAGATGAATTGAGAGAATACCCCGACCTGGAATCAAGAAGGGTTCTGTATCATTATTATAAAGATAGCATGGTGAACCAGCAGGTTCCCTGGGTGGATATAAGCGGTGATTATAATGAACGTCTGCAAAAGGCAATATCTTCGGTTGACAGCCTCTCCTCCCTTCCTCCTCTCCGGTAGAGAGGAGGCGGTACATCTAACATATCCCAACATTTTATCTTCCACTTCATTTTTAACTCATGTTCTGCAGTAATACCAGCAGTATTTTTATATAATAGCCCCTTGTAAAAATATTCGCTACGATAATTCTCCCCCTTGGGGGGAGTTAGAGGGGGCGGATTATCTCCTGCACATCTGCATCTCCGGCCAGGTTGCTCATCTGACGCATGATATTGCCATAACGGCCGGCAACATAACGGCTCAATGGTTTTACGGTATATAGTTTTGGATTGGGCAGGCAGGCTGCTATCTGCGCTGCTTCTGCCATGCTAAGGTCCTTTGCATCTTTATTAAAATATTTTTTTGCAGCGGCCTGCACACCAAAAACACCACGCCCGGTTTCAGCGATATTTAAATAACGTTCCAGTATCATTCTTTTTGTCCAGCCGGTTTCAATGGTAAAGGTGAAGAACATCTCGAGGCCTTTCCGCAGCTTACTTCTTCCCTGCCATAAAAAAATATTCTTTGCGGTTTGCTGGCTGATGGTGCTGGCACCCCTTACTTTGTTCGGATGGCGCTTGTTATATTTTATTGCACGCTTAATGGCTTTCAGATCAAAGCCGTCGTGATCAGGAAAAAGCTGGTCTTCGCTGGCTATCACCGCCAGTTTAACATTCGGGCCCATGTCGTCATAGCTGATATAATCCCTCGAAAGGCCATTGCCCTGCAGCAAACTTGCCAGCTGCGTTAAAGTAACGGGAGGGTTGAAAACAAAGCCCAGCAAAAAATAAAAGAAGGAAAGTATATAAGCTGCGAATATTACATTCCATACAACAGAGGTAACCTTCTTTATTATTTCAATTTTTCTGAGCCAGAAAAAATAAATGAACAAAACAACGATCACGGCAGCAGCGGCAATTAGCAGTCCTTGCTTGCTGTCCTTGATCTCGATGGCTTCGGAAAGGGTAAAAACAAAATAGAGGAACCAGCATACATGTATGAGCAGGATAATGAGGAATATTCTTTTGATCCACGACCATAGTTTTTTCATTGCCGGCGGTTTGGGTAACTGCAATATAAAGATTAACTCTTTTTATTGCTCATGTTCATATAAACCAGCCTGTATCTTTTTCCGATGATCATAGCGCCGCCGTTCTTCTTCCCCTTCGCCCAAAAATAACCAAGGGTTCCCAGTCCGGCAGAAGTAAGCAAAAGGGGCAAACTGAATTTACTCCGGTCGGCAAGATATACAACCCCGCTGGCCAGTGTAAGCACTATGCCTCCGCCCATCAATGCAGTACCGCTACCCCGGTTATTGAAATTTGTTTTTTCTTTCCGGCCAATGGCCGTTACCTGGTTATAATGATATTTATAATGATAGCTGCCCAGCGTGTCAATTATATAAGTACCGATGGTTGTGGGCTGGTAGCGGATGATGAATTCCTGCAGGTAGATGGTATCGTTGTTAATGCCGTTGATGGTTGCGTTTATAAAGGCGCCGCTTTCGGTAGTAAGAGAAATGGTTGATCCGCTGTAAAAGGTTGTTATTGTTTTGTTTTTCTTTTTCAGTTGAATAAAGTCTGCAGACTGGGCAAATGAATTAATGGATACCAAAAGCAGGGCTGGCAATAAAAATTTCATGCAGCAAATTAAACAGGCAGAAGTTGAGCTTCCTAATGAAGGATGTTAATCTTTTATCAATGTATAGATGATGCCGGCAAGTATCACGGCGCCAAACACCAGGTACAGGATACCCGAAATACGGTTGATGAGCAGGATCACCCGGTCGCTCATCCGTTTGCCTATATACCCGGCGCCCATTACCTTACCCATATCGGCCAGCATGGTTACAGCCATACAGGTGGAAAAGATAATGATGCGGTCGTATAAAGAATATACCGAAGCCAGGGAAGCCGCCATCAGCACCCAAAAGGAAATTACAGCCGGGTTAAGGGTATTGATGATGAACCCCGAACTCATGATGGCAAAGTAGTTTGTTCTTTTTCCGGCGGGAGTTATTTCGTCGCCGGCAATTTCGGTTGGCTCCTGCAGGCGGCGGGGTTCTATCTTCTTTAAAAAAGCAAAGTAAATGCCCATACCTATTAAAAAGCAACAGCCGGCAATGCCGATGGGTATTTTAAAATCCAGCAGCACTTTTATGGCCTCGCTGAAACCATTGCTGAGCACTACCCAGATGATATCGCTTACCCAAACCCCGGCAATAAAACTAAAACCGCCCCGCCGGCCGTGATTAACACTCTGCTTGATGGTAGTAAAAATAACAGGCCCTACCGAAAAGATCAGCAACAAACCAATAGCAAGCCCTTTTAATACCACGTCAACCATGCGCTAAATTTAAGAAAGGATTCTTATTATAAATCATTTAACATTTTAAACAAAATCAGTAAGGCCGAAAAGCGTTTTGATAAAAACTCGCCGAATGAATACAATGTTACCTGATTAATTACCTCAACGCTGCTTTCATTTCATAATCCTTAAAAAAGAGAACCATTTGAAAGCGAACAGAAAAGTACAGGCCATTGTAGTATTCCTATTATTTATTGCAGGTAAAACCAATGCGCAGTTTTATAAAGACATGAGCATAGGTCTCAACGCCGGCTTATATGTTTACCAGGGCGATCTTACGCCCGACCCCTTGGGTTCTTTTAAAACCATTAAACCGGGCTTCTCCCTGTTTGCAAAAAAACCCATCAATCATTTCCTGGCAGCCAGGTTACACATGAGTTTTGCCAGCCTGCAGGGCAACGACAGCCGTTACAGCAAACCCGAGTACCGGCAGCAACGGAACTTTTATTTCTTTACCCCTTTAATGGAGTTCTCGGGGCAACTGGTTTGGAATATACGGGGAAGAAATTACGATGACTATGGTATACAACCTTATGTTTTTACCGGCGCCGGCGTTTCTTTTGTTCGGGTACAAAAAGATTACAGCCGTATGAATGCCGCTTATTTTGGCGAATCATCCGATATATATGCCGGGCTTGCGGCAGATGAAGCACACGGCACTTCGCCGGCATTATTATCCGTTCCGGTGGGTGTTGGAGCAGAATACCCGATATCAGAACGGTTCTCGGTGAACATAGAAACATCATACCGTTTTGTTTTTACCGATCACCTGGATGGTTTCAGTCAGTCGGCCAATCCAAAACTGAAAGATCATTACCACAGCACTTCTCTTGGTATCATATATAAGTTCGGAAAAAAACAAAAGGGCATTGGTTGCCCCTCAGTAAATTAAACAGCTATGAAACAGGTACAAGAAAAATTATTGCATGCTTTGTCCTTGAAGGAATTGTTCCCAGTCTTCAAGCATTTTCCCTTTAAGCACCCGTGGAAATTTGTGCTGACCCCCCTCTTTTCCTTTGGCTTTCATAAAGTCCATAAAGGTTTTTTCGGGCAGCACGTTAACCAGCACATCTTTTAATGCATGCCGGCGTTCCACTTCGTAGTCGTCGTTCAGTTCTTTCAGTTTTGAATCGATGCGCCTGCGCAGGTCTCCGGGGTCTGCTGCATCATCGGTGGCCACATACCATTGGTGGGCAAAGAAATTTCCATAAGGCACGCCGGCCACGGTGAACTCCGGAATAAAAATATCCAGCTCTTCGCTTACCATTTCAATGGCTTTGTTCATATTGTCAACACTCAGGTGTTCGCCAACCAGGCTTAAAAAATGTTTGGTACGGCCCGTAATGATCACCTCACTTCTTTCCCGGTCAACCAGTTTCACCGTATCGCCAATGGCATAGCGCCAGGCGCCCGCATTGGTACTGATGAGGATGGCGTAATCTTTATTTTCTTCTATCTCGTGTATCATGTATGCCTCCGGCTCATCTACCATGTTGCCTTCACTGTCAAAATTCTTCTGATCAAAGGGAACAAATTCAAAGAACATATTGTTGTTGAGAGCAAGGTGCATACCGGCTGCATCCTGCCGGTTCTGGTATGCTAAAAACCCTTCGCTGGCCAGGTAGGTTTCAATATAAGTGATGGGCTTACCCATTAATTTCTCAAATCCTCTTTTATACGGTTCCATTGCCACACCGCCATGAACATAGAAAGCGAGGTTGGGCCACATTTCATGGATATTCTTCAGGTTGTATTTTTCAATGATCTTCTCCATACACAACTGCAGCCATGCCGGCACACCTACAATAAAACCAATATCCCAGTTAGGGGCATTATTAACCACTTCCTCCAATTTGGTTGCCCAGTCTTTTACTTTCGCAATTTTTTTACCGGGCTTATAAAGCCCCAGCCCCTGGAACCAGAACGGAATATTCTTTTGCTGTATACCACTCAGGTCGCCGGCAAAATAAGTTGGCCCCTTTTGTAACTGCGTACTTCCTCCCAAAATAAGCCATCCTTTTCCTACCGCACTCTTGGGTACATTCTCATACTTGGTTAAACTCAGCAGTTGTTTAAAACTGGTAATGGTATTGCTTCGTATCAGGTCTTTGGTAATGGGAATGTATTTGCTGGTGGCATCGCTGGTACCGCTGCTGAGGGCAAAATACTTTATCACGCCCGGCCAGCATACATCGGGTATTCCTTCTTTTGCCTTGTACCACCAGCTATCGTATATTTTATTGTAATCGCAGGCGGGAACCATTTGCTGGAATTTTTTCCCGGGGTGATTGCTCAGCAGAATATCGTCGAAACGGTAACGCTGGCCAAACTCGGTGAACCTTGCCTTACGAAGAAGTTTCTTAAGCACTTTTATCTGCTGCCGCCGGGGGTCGCTGATGGGAATATTAAGCGCCCTGGCTATGGATTTTGGAAGCTTGATGTCAATTATCGCCATCGGCAGTTATGCGGTTAAAGTGAGCAAATATAGTTAAAAACACCTCACCCCAACCCCCTCTCCTAAAGGAGAGAGCCTGTTCCGATTCGTCGGGAGGCGGGGGTGAGGTTCTGCAGCTTCACTGATATAATTCATAAAATTCAGGAAGCATGGGTATCTAAAAATTGCCTACGTTTGTCATCCAAAAAACAAACTATATGAAAAGGATCTTAATTGCTGTAATGCTTTCGCTCAGCGTATTTAAAGCCAGTGCCGATGAAGGTATGTGGTTACCCATGTTGCTGGGCCAGCAGGTATACAACGACATGGTGAAAAGAGGATTGAAACTTACCAAAGAGCAACTTTATTCCATCAACAAATCTTCGTTGAAAGATGCCATCATCATTTTTGGCGGCGGTTGCACGGGTGAAATTGTAAGCAGCCAGGGATTGATATTCACCAATCACCATTGTGGTTATTCTGCCATCTCTGGTGCCAGTACGGTAGAACATAATTACCTGAGAGATGGTTTTTATGCATATAATAAAGACCAGGAGATACAAAGCCAGTTAACAGTTCAGTTCCTGGACCGGATCGTTGATGTTACCAAAGATGTGGAAGAAGGCGTGAAAGGCCTTGCCTGGGCCGACCGTGTTAAAAAACTTCCGGAAGTTTATAAAGCCATCACTGATAAAGTGGCTGATAAAGAAAATGGTTTGGCCGGGAGAATATACAGTATGTTCAAAAGCAACCAGTATATCATGTATGTATATAAAACATACCGTGATATCCGACTGGTTGGCGCTCCTCCGGAAAGCGTGGGTAAGTTTGGCGGCGATACCGATAACTGGGAGTGGCCACGTCATACCGGCGATTTCTCTGTATTTCGTGTGTATGCAACAAAAGACGGCAAGCCTGCCGATTACAGCAAAGACAATACGCCCCTTAAACCAAAACATTTTTTACCTGTTAGCATCAAAGGTTTTAAAGACGGTGATTACGCCATGATCTACGGTTATCCCGGCAGCACCAACCGGTATGAGACCAGCTATGGTATCAAACTGAAGAATGAAATTGAGAACCCATCGTTGGTTAACCTGCGTGACATGCGCCTGAAATACATGTATGCCGAAATGATCAAAGACCCGGCCGTTAAATTAAAACTGGCCGATAACTATGCCGGTGTTGCCAATTACTGGAAATTCTTTGACGGTGAAACAAAACAACTGATCAAGTTTCATACCTACGAACAAAAGCAGGATTACGAAAATAAATTCACTGCCTGGGCAAAAGGAAAGCCTGAGTACGAAACATTAATGGCGGAATATGCACAGAATTACACGAACTGGACACCATACAGCAAACACCGTCAGTATATCAATGAAGGAGTAGCAGGCTCGCCGCTTATTGGAGCTGCTGCCGGGTTAATTTCTTTAGAAGATAAATTACTTAAAAACAATACAACGGCAGCCGACCTTAAAAAAGCAACCGAAGCGGCTACCGCAAACCGCAAGGCATTCTTAGAACATGAAGACATGCCCAGCGATGAAAAGATACTGGCTGCCGTTTGCATGATGTTCTATAATGATGTAGACAAGAGCCAGCACCCGATCGGTTTTTACGAAGGGCTTAAAGCCAGCTACGGCGACCTGAAAGACGAAGCCACATATAAAAAATGGGCGCACGATGTATTTACAAAGACCATGATGCTTGATGATGCCAAATGGAATGCTTTTGTTGCACAGCCAGATGGCGCCGTGCTGCAGGCCGATCCGGCCTTTGCATTTGCTGCTGCTTTCATTAAAAACTATAACGGCAAATATGCTCCTTTGTACACGCAGTTTGTAAACAGGAACAACGAACTGGGCAGAAGTTATATGAAAGGCATTATGGAAATGAACCCTGCCGCTGTGAACAAAATGTATCCCGATGCCAACTTCAGCATGCGGGTGAGTTACGGTAATGTAAAAAGCTATCGTCCACGTGATGCGGTATTTTATGATTATGTATGTACCGCTAAAGGCATACTGGAAAAATATGTTCCGGGCGATTATGAATTCGACCTTCCTTCCAAACAGGTTGAGTTGCTGAAGAAAAGAGACTTCGGCCAGTACATCGACAAGGCGAAGAACGATCTGGTGGTTACATTCATCACCACCAACGATATCACCGGTGGCAACTCGGGTTCGCCGGTAATTGATGCCAATGGTAATTTACTCGGTCTTGCTTTTGATGGCAACTACGAAGCCCTCAGCCATAAGATCGCATTTGATAAAGACCTTAACCGCACCATTTGTGTGGATGTACGTTATGTACTCTGGTGTATTGATAAACTGGGGGGCGCAAAGAATTTAATTGATGAGCTGAAGCTGGTTCGATAAGCTCTTTATTGTGATTTAACTGAGCCGCCCTGTAAAACCGGGGCGGTTTTTTATGTCATCATCCGGCTTACAAAGGTTTTTTCTGCCAGCCATTTTATGTAACATTTATCACCAACTAAACCCCTTTTACCAGGTAGTTTTGTTCCTGCAATCTAATTGCTTACTATTAAAATCAATGACTATGGCACAACACGAAATAGAGACCCAATGGATGGGCAAAATGCAGTTTAATACACTGGTAAACGGGCATACCATCATCATGGACGCCCCCGAAAGGGTAGGCGGCGAAGATCATGGCCCCATTCCTAAACCATTTGTGCTTACCGCCCTATCGGGATGTACGGGTATGGATATTGTAGCTATTCTTCGCAAAGCACAAAAAGAAATAAAGGATCTGAACATAAAAGTAACCGGGGAGTTGAGTAAGCAGCAGCCCATTGAATATGTAGCTATGCATGTACTATATGATTTTGCCGGCGATGAATTAAACAAAGAGGCGGCGCTTGATGCCGTTACCACTTCGCAGGAAAAATATTGCGGCGTTAGTCACATGTTAAAGAAAGCAATTCCTGTAACCTGGGAAGTGATTTACAACGGGGTTCAGTTATTTAATAATAACCCTGCAGCAAAAGAAATGGTTACCGCCTAAATTTATCGACAAACAAACAAAACCATGATCAGCACTTTAAAAAAAATATTGGGCCTGGGCCCGCAGGTTAATTACAAAGAACTGGTAAAGCAGGGCGCCGTCATCATTGATGTGCGCAGCAAGGGCGAATATACCGGCGGACATATAAAGGGCTCCATCAACATTCCGCTTGACCAGTTGGGTAACAACCTCGCTAAACTGAAAGATAAGAACAAGCCCATTATTACCTGCTGTGCTTCAGGCATGAGAAGCGCTTCGGCGAAAAGCCTGCTTAATGCAAATGGATATAAGGAAGTATACAATGGCGGAGGCTGGGGAAGCCTGAGAAATAAATTGTAAAGATAAATAAACGGGCGGTTTATTTATCTTTAGCACATGCCAACCCTCAATATCGAATTCAAAGCAAATACCAACAGGCCTGCCGAACTGGAAGCATTGCTTCAGCAACACAACCCTTTATTCATTGGCGAAGATCACCAGGTAGATACTTACTTTTATGTGCAAGCCGGTCGGCTGAAATTAAGAGAAGGCAATATTGAAAATGCATTGATCCATTACGAACGGGAAGATACTGCTGGCGCCAAAGCCAGTCATGTTTTGTTATACCATCACAAACCCGATAAAGCATTAAAAGATATACTTATCAAAACACTTGGCATAAAGGCTGTGGTTGATAAAATAAGAAGGATCTACTTCATTGACAATGTAAAATTTCATTTTGATACCGTAGAAGGCCTGGGAACTTTTGTGGAGGTGGAAGCTATTGATAAGGATGGAACCATCGGCAAAGAGAAGCTTCAATTGCAGTGCGATCAATATGCAGGGTTGTTTGGTATTAAAGCAGGAGATTATTGTTCGGTTTCTTACAGTGATATGATCCTTGAAAAGGCAAAGTAATTTTACCACAAAGAACACGAAGAGTTGCACGAAGCACTCAAAGAAAAATTTTGTGCTCTCTGTGTTTTTTCTTTGTGTACTTCGTGGTTAAAAACCTTCCTACCTTTGCATCATGGCAGAAGACTTAACAATTATCCAGGGCACAAAAGCCGAGATCTATCAATCACTTATTCCTCAAATAAAAGGTTTACTGGAAGGCGAACCCGACCTTATTGCCAACCTGGCCAATGTTTCCGCAGCATTAAAAGAACAGTTTGGCTGGCTATGGGTGGGTTTTTATTTAGTAAAGTTTTCTGGCTCCGCTCAGGATGATGAATTGGTACTCGGTCCGTTCCAGGGGCCCGTAGCCTGTACAAGAATTAAAAAAGGAAGGGGAGTTTGTGGTTCAGCCTGGCAAAAAGCAGGAACATTAATTGCTGATGATGTAGAAAAATTTCCCGGCCATATTGCCTGCAGCAGTTTGTCCAGGTCAGAGATCGTAGTGCCCATCATCCGTAATGAAACAGTGATTGGAGTGCTGGATGTAGACAGTGAGTTGCTGAGCCATTTCGACGAAACAGATAAGAAGTATTTAGAAGAGATCGTTGAAGTAATAGATTTTAGCTAAGAGTTCAAAGGAGGAAAGGAGCTGTTAGCCCTTTTTCTCTTTCTTACTCCTTTCCTCCTTTGAACTCTTAGCCACCTTATCCTCCAGCGTTTCAGGCACATTATCCTTCCATCCCCACAAATACCTGCATGCATAGGTCCGGTAGGGGCTCCATTTTTTTGAAACGATCAGCATTTTTTCCTTCATCGCCTTTTTATCTTCTGCATCTACTTTATACAGTTTGCATATTGCCTGCTGAATACCCAGGTCGTCCAGCGCAAAAACATCTTCTCTTCCCAGGGTGAACATCAATACCATTTCTACCGTCCATTGTCCTACTCCTTTTATTTGTGTAAGGTATTTTATCACTTCCTCGTTACTCATCCTGTGCAGTTTTGCATCCGTTATCTTTTCTTCGATAAAGAAACGGCATACGTTCAGCACATAGTTTGCTTTGGCATTGCTGAGCCCGATAGCCCTTAATGTTTCAAAAGGCGTTTCTGCGATCTGCTCTGCTTTGGGTTCTTTGCCATTGTACAGGTCCAAAAACCGGCGGTGAAATACATCAGCCACTTTGGTGCTCAACTGCTGGCTCATGATGGAGTAGCAGAGATGCAGGTATACCCTTTGTCTCTTTACAAGAACATAGGGCTCCTGCAGGTCAATTATCTTTTTAAGTTTTTTGTCTTTGGAAAGGTGTATGAGGTGTTCCATATTTTTACCAGAAGGAAAAGGGATTGTGTTTTATTTCTTAGCTAAGAGGATAAAGGAGAAAAGGAGTAAGAAAGAGAAGAGCTCAATTTTCCGGTCCTCAGAGTTTTTTTAAAGTTTTAGTCTTCCGTGGTTATTAAAGACCCTGTGTATTCCGTTTTTCATCAATTCTTCTTTAAAATTCAGCAAAATTCCATGTTTAAGATTAAGTAAATTCAATTGCGTTCGTATCTGTTTATAATATACCAGAGGCAATGGATACAGCGACTTTAGTTCAACCACCAGCATATCTTCAATAAGCAGATCCAGTTTATACGCATTGTCTATTTTCAAGTCTTCGTAAACAATAGGTAGTAAAACTTGTCTTTCAACTTTAAATCCCAGCCTTATTAATTCGTAATACAGTATTTCCTCATAAACTTTTTCAAAACAACCCGGGCCGATCCTGGAATGAATTTTTATACAGCAATCTATTACAATACTTGTAAGGGTTTCAATTGTCATAATAACAAGGTTTAATTATCATTAAAACTCCTGTTATCTTTCCCTTTTATAAAGTGTATGCCCTCTCTACTTTTTGCTCTTTTTCTCCTTTATCCTCTTAGCCAATATCCCAGCTCATCTCCCCGCCTTTCTCATCTTTTAAACTGATCCCCACAGAAGCAAGCTGGTTACGTATCTTATCGCTGGTTGCAAAATCCTTTTTGGCTTTCGCTTCTTTTCTTATCTCTATCAGTAACTCCATTACATCGCTCAACTTGCCATTATCGGAAGAGGTATTCCTTAACCCGAAAATATCTTCCAGGTACAGTTTGAATTTTTGCTGAAGCAGCAATAGCGTAGCAGAAGAAACGGCATCCGCTTTTATCAACCCGTCTTTTATCGAATTGATCACCGGCACCAGCTCGAACATATTACCCAGCACTTTCGCCGTATTGAAATCGTCATTCATGAATTCATCAAACTCATTCAACAGCTTGTTTACTTTAATATCCAGCGTTGCGTCACCAGCTTCTTTCTTGTTGCTAACCCCTTGTAGCTTATTCAACACTTCATAGGCATCCCACAAACGCTTCAGCCCTTTCTCCGAAGCCTGCAACGCTTCATTACTAAAATCCAGCGTACTGCGGTAATGTGTTTGCAGCATAAAGAACCTTACTACGATCGGCGGGTATGCTTTTTCCAACAGCGGGTGATTGCCGGTAAATAATTCTTCGGGTAAAAATCCATTGCCCAAAGACTTACTCATCCTTGTGCCATTAACGGTAAGCATATTGGTGTGCATCCAGTAATTGGCCGGGCTGGTATGATAGCATGCCTGGCTCTGTGCAATTTCATTGGTATGATGTGTAGCGGCAAGGTCCATTCCGCCACCGTGTATGTCGAATTTCTTTCCCAGGTATTTTTCACTCATGGCCGAGCATTCAATATGCCAGCCCGGAAAGCCCATGCCCCATGGACTTGGCCACTGCATCAGGTGTTCGGGTTTTGCTTTTATCCAAAGCGCAAAATCAAGCCTTCCCTTTTTTTCATCCTGTCCGCCCAGTTCTCTTGTTCCCTCCAGCAGGTCATCCATTTTCCGGTTGGTTAAAATACCATAGGGTTTTTCTTTGTTGTATTTTTCTACATCAAAATAAATCGTGCCGTTCACTTCATAGCCATAACCGTTGGCAAGTATCTGTTTGGTCATTTCTATCTGCTCGGCAATATGGCCGGTGGCGGTTGGTTCAATAGATGGCGGCAGGTTGTTTAGCAGTTGCATCACATGACGAAAGCCCAGTGTATATTTCTGAACGATCTCCATCGGCTCCAGTTTCTGCAGCCGGGCTATCTTGCTGAATTTGTCATCGCCTTCATCGCGGTCTCCTTCCAAATGGCCGGCATCGGTTATGTTGCGCACATAACGAACCTTATAACCCAGCGAAAGCAGGTAGCGGTAAATGATATCGAACGAGATGAATGTACGGCAGTTGCCCAAATGCACATCGCTGTAAACCGTGGGACCGCACACATACATGCCTACATGGCCTGGCGTGATGGGTTTGAATTCTTCTTTTTCTCTTGAGAGGGTGTTATATATTTTTAAAGACATGGACGGGTTTGATGTTTGGCCCCTATCCCCTGAAGGGGAATAAGGAGAAGATTATGTTTTATTAATTTTTGTTCCAGACTTTTGAATGTCTATTTAGCTTCATTGGCGTCGCACTCTTGTACTTATTCATCAATAGGCAACAAAATAAAAGTAATAGTAAATTTTTACAAAGATATTAAGCTATGCCGCAAGGGCAACAGAAAACATGGTATGGGAAGAATATATTCATCTGAACCGCTAAGGTATTATTTTTTGCCCAATTGCAGGTCGGCAAAAATGGGGAAGTGGTCGCTTAGCTTTTTATTGATGCGTACGTACTGACTCACTTCAAAGCCGTTGCCGGCAAAAATATTATCGATCCGCAGTACCGGCGATATCCCGCTGAACGTTCGGCCCAGCCCGGCTCCCTTTTCCACAAAGGCATTCTTCATGTTTCCGCCAATGGTATGGTAGGCATAACTGTTGGGCAGGTCGTTGAAATCTCCGGTGAGTATTACCGGGTAAGGGCTCTTGTCTACTTCCGCCTTTATCCGGTCGGCCTGCACCTGTCTTTTTAAGAACCCCCATTTAAACTTGCTGAGAATACTTTTTGATTGTTTAAGCGTTTTTTCTTCTTCAATGGTTGGCTCATCAATATATTCAAGGTTGGTACGGCTGAACCGTAACGACTGCAGGTGGATATTAAACACCCGTATGGTGTCTTTTTCTTTTACAATATCAATGTACTGGAAAATGGAGTTGTAATTGTTGGGGTAAAAAGAGACCGTTTTTTTATTGATGATGGGATAGCGTGAAAAGATGATGATGCCAAAATGAGCATCGCCCCAGAAATCGCTCTTGCTGTTGTAAGAATAAAAATAATCCGGGTAGTTCAGCTTCTTTAAAAAATCATCCATGTGCCCGTGTTTTTTTACAGCGCCGTCTTCGGCAACCATTTCCTGGAAACAGGCAATATCGGGCTGGTATTCATTGATAATATCCAGCATATTGTTCTTTACTTCGGGGTGTTTCTTGTCGTTCAGCACATTGAACTGCGCCACATTCCACGTCATCACCCTTAGGGCATTGGCCTGTTTTTCTTTTGCAAAAGAATGAGAAACCCGGAAGGGCAGAATATTGGTTACCGGCTTATATGCCAGCAGGATGGCTGCAATGGAAATAAAGGACCGGCGTGGCTTTACAAACAACCAGAAAATGATAAACGCTGCCAGGGCCAGTAAAAAATAGAAGGCGGTAAGGTTCAGCAGGCCAACCGGCCAGAAACTATTGGGGCTGAAAAGATAACTGTAGCTCCCCAGCAAAAAGAGAACCGCTGCAAGAATATTTGCAATGATGATGATGCGTTTTGTCTGCCGGCGAAAAAAACCATTGGCCATTGCATAAAGATAACGCTAAGCAATAGAAAAGAATGTGAAAGAGGCGGGCTATTCTTCACTGGCCTTTTTCAAAATGTCTTTTTCTTCCTTGGTAAGATAGCTGTAACCCTTCTGGCTGATCTTGTCAAGGATCTCGTCAACCCGCTGCTGGGTGATATTGGATGTTTTATGATAAGGGCTCCGGTTGCCGGTATTATAAAAGACCTTTTCTTTAACGGAATAATTCTTCTTGCTTTTATCGGGGTTGAAAAGGTTAATGGCCCAATGGTAGCATTTGTTCATCCAAACGCTTCCGTCCACTTTTCTCTGAAGAAGTATTACAAACAGAAAGCCGGCAAAAGCTCCGCCTGTATGAGCAAGCGGGTAAGCGAGGGGTAACCCGGAAACCGCCAGTATATCGATGCCCACATAAACAACAGCAATGATCCAAAGCGGTATGCCGCCATTGATATGTGAGAAGAAACGGTAACCCGGCGAGATCATGGTTGCTGCCAGGGCCACAGCCATTACGGCCGGGTTGGCGCCAAGCAGCCAAATGGTATTGATACCGGTACCTGTAACTTTGAATAAATTACCGGCAACGATAAAAAACAGGGCGCCGGTAAATCCTCCATATAAATATACCGGGATGAGTTTACTGTTACCGGTGAGCGCCTGTAATACAGAACCAAAGGCCCATAGCCAAAGCATATTGCTGATCACCCGGAACGGAATGATGCCGCCTGCAGGAGCGGTATCGCTGAACATATAAGTAAGAATTGCCCAGGGCCGTTCGGCCAGTTTACCGGCGCTTGCCGGCAACTGAAACCAATTCAATACATCTGAGTAGAATGCAGCGCCGGAATTACTGTTTACCGAGACCGCTGTTCTTATCACCAACAACACCAGGAAGAAAATAATATTAAGCGCAAAAAGCCACATCAGCGCATTGCCCGGCTGGCCCAATGTAAACCGGTGCTTTTTTACTTTGTATTCCTGGTAGCGGTCTGCTTCGCCCATGATAATAATAAACTTGGTATGTTAAAAGTACAAACAGTTGCTGCAACCATTTGCTAGGTTTAATAGAACGTTTTTTTGTTGGTTCTGTTCCATATCAGCACCAGTATAAAACCCATTACCAACCCACCCAGGTGAGCAAAGTGAGCAATATTGCTGCCGGCTGAATATACGCCCCCAAAAAGATCAATAGCGGCCATAATAGCCACGGCATATTTGGCTTTTACAGGAACCGGTATCAAAAATAAATACAACTCCGTGTTTGGAAACAGGTATGCAAATGCGGCAAAAATTCCCATGATAGCGCCCGATGCTCCAACCGCCGGGGCATTCTGAAAGGCCAGGTGGGCTGCCGCTGCAGCAAGGCCGCAAATAAAATAGAAGATAAAAAACCGTTTGGGGCCCCAAACCTTTTCCAGCATAGTTCCAAACATCCATAAAGCAAACATATTAAAGAACAAATGGCCGATCCCTCCATGAGTAAACATGTGTGTAACCAATTGATATGGCTTAAAGTACTCGCTGTTATACGGGAAAAGTGCAAGTTTTGCCGTTATGCTCTCATCGGGCCCGTCGAACACCATTTGAATAACAAAAACGATCACGTTGATGATTATCAGGTTTAATACCACAGGTGTTGTTCTTTGAAAGCTGCTTCCGGAACTATTATATGACATGATACAAATTTAAAGGTTAATTACTATTTCAATTTCAGCAACACCACGCACTCTATATGATGGGTATGGGGGAACATATCTACCGGCTGAATTTTCTCCACCGAATATTTTTCATCCAGCAAGGCTATATCCCTGGCCTGTGTGGCGGTATTACAGCTAACATATACGATCGTTGGAGCCGCTATTTCCAGCAGTTTATTCACCAGTTTTTCGTGCATGCCGGCCCGGGGCGGATCGGTGATGATCACATCAGGTCTTCCATGTGTGGCAAAAAATTCGTCGTTACATACCTTGATGACGTCGCCGGCAAAAAATTCAGCATGATGAATATTATTGAGCGCTGCATTTTCTTTCGCATCTGCAATCGCCTCTTCGATCGCTTCCACGCCAATTATTTTTTTGGCCTGCCCGCTCACAAATATGCCGATGCTGCCCGTGCCGCAATAAAGATCATACACGATCTCGTTCCCGGTAAGCCCGGCAAAATCACGGGCAATACGGTATAGTTTTTCTGCCTGTTTGCTGTTGGTCTGAAAAAAAGACTTTGCCGATATTTTAAACTGGTAATTCTCCAGCTTTTCAATGGCATACCCTTTACCAAAATAAACCTGTGGCGTAAGATCATAGATACTGTCGTTCCATTTGGGATTGATGGTGTACAGCAGCGTGGTTATTTCCGGCACCTGTTTCAATAAATGATCAAACAGTTTTTTCTGGTCTTCTTCTGCCTGGTAATTGAGGCAGATATTCACCATCAGCTCGCCCGTGGTACACAGGCGTATGATGATATTGCGCAGCCAGCCGGTATGCTGCCGTATGTCGTAAAAGCTGAAATTATTTTCCAGGGCAAAAGAACGGATGGTATTACGTATGCGGTTGTTCACGTCATCCATCAGGTAGCAGGCTTCAATGTCGATCACTTTATCAAAGATCCTTGGTACGTGAAAGCCCAAAGCCCCCCCACCCCCCGAAGGGGGGATTACAGAGTCTGCGTTTTTTTTCGATTTTTCTGCAACCGCAGATTCTTCAAAAGCCCCTCCTTCGGAGGGGTTTGGGGAGGCTATTTCTTCCGGCAGTAAATACCGTTTGTTGCTGAACGTAAACTCCAGTTTATTCCGGTAGTGAATTGTGTCATCTCCACCAACGATCGGCAGTATACCCGGCAATGCTGTTTTGCCAATGCGCCGCAGGTTCTGTTCAACCTCCTGTTGTTTATACTCCAGTTGTTTTTTATAAGGCAGCATTTGCCATTTACATCCGCCGCAGGTGCCAAAATGCTGGCAAAAGGGTTCTACCCGTTCGGCAGAAAATTCTTTTATCTGTACCGCCCGGCCTTCGGCCCAGTCTTTTTTGTTTTTGGTAAGCAGGATATCGGCCACATCGCCGGGTACGGCACCGGAAATAAAGATCACTTTTCCTTCCAGCCTTGCCAGCGCCCGGCCTTCGGCAGCATAACCCGTAACGGCGATGTTTTCCAGAACCTGTTTTTTATTTTTCTTTCGCACGGGGGCAAAAATACCGCTTAAATCATCCCGATTCGTTTTGTTAACGATTTGTAATTGTTAAACCCGGCCGGTCCCTTCCGGTGAAGAATAACCGGTGATTTTAAATACATTTGCTATCCTTTAATCACCATGAAAAAATACTATACACTCCTTCTCGCCCTTGTTGTTTTTAAGACCGGCATTGGCCAGGGTTACCAGGTAACGCTTAACACGCCGGATTACAAGAGCGGTATCACATATCTTACCTATTACATGGGTAACAATTTTAATGTGGCCGATTCTGCCGCAATCAGTAATAAGGGTACGGCTGTTTTTAAAGGAGCAACCAAACTGCCCCCGGGTATCTATGCGGTTTTTTTGCCGGGCAACAGGCAGCGGGCCGAGTTCCTTATCGACAAGGAACAGGCAATATCCATAACCGTAGATACTATCGACCTTATCAACAAAACCGTTGTTACCGGTTCCAAAGAAAATATCCTGTACGAACAATACCAGAAATTTGCGGCGGCTAAAGGAAGGCAGATACAAACAGAGCGTAATGCATACATCGCATCTAAAACAACAGAAGATTCGATGCTGCATGAAAAGAACTACAACCTGTACAACAGGCAACTGAACGAATACCGGGAAGGCATCATTAAGAACCAGCCCAACTCTATGATGAGTGCCCTGCTTAAAGCAATGAAAGACCCTCCGGTACCAACAAAGATGCCGGTCACCAAACAAGACTCCCTGAATAATTACTACGAATACAAGAGCCACTACTGGGACGGTATTACTTTCATGGACGACCGTATTATTAGAACTCCTTTCTTTTTAAGGAAGCTGGAGCGTTATTACCGGGAGGTGCTTTCGCCTGCGGCCGACAGCATCATCAGGGATGTGGATTATAAATTATTGCTGGCCCGCTCGGCGCCGGAAATGTATAAGTTCCTGCTTAACTGGTTAACCGATGAATACATCAATCCCAAATACATGGGGCAGGATGCCGTATTTGTTCACCTGTTTGAAAAATACCACAGCAAGGGCCTTACCAAGTGGCTTAATGAAGGCCAGCTGGATGCCATCAGCCGCAGGGCCTACATGCTTATGTCGAACCTGATAGGCGATAAGGCTGCTGACCTGGAAATGCTTGACGCCGATAATAAACCGGCTTCTCTTTATAATGTACAGGCCGACTATACGGTTATCTGTTTTTGGGACCCCAATTGCGGGCATTGCAAAGAAGTGGTTCCAAAACTTGATTCTGTTTACAAAGCAAGCTGGAAGAACCACAACGTAAAAATATTCGGCGTACTTACACCAGATGGAAAAGATGCGAATGTGATGCCAGGCTGGAAGAATTTTATATCCAGCCATAGCCTGGGCGAATGGGTGCATGTGTATCAGACCAAAGAGGCAGAAGCAAAGAATGTAGCCGAACAAAGACCAAGTTTCCGCCAGTTATATGATGTTACCATGACCCCCACCTTGTTCCTGCTGGATAAAGAAAAACGCATCATTGCAAAAAAACTTACCTGGGAACAACTCAACGACCTGCTGGAGGTGAAATGGAAATCGCCTTCTTCGAATTAAAACAAACTGCTGATGAAAAAATTGTATTTATTATTTGTTCTTGGTATTACTGCAACCACATCTTTTTCGCAGGCCCTGTTTACCTATGGTAACAAATCGGTTGATAAGGATGAATTCCTGCGGGCATATAACAAGAACAAGACCCCGGTTGCTGATAAAGAAAAGGCGCTCAGGGAATACCTTGACCTGTATATAAAATTCAAACTAAAGGTAAATGCCGCCCTGGATATGAAGCTGGACACCCTTCCACAACTTCAATACGATGCAACAAGTTTCCGCACACAGATAGAAGACAGCTACCTGAATAATGAAAAAGCGCTCAATGTGTTGCTTGATGAGGCTTTTAACAGAAGCCAGAAAGACCTGCATGTGCTGCACTTCTTTGCCGCCATCAATAATACAGCTAAGCCCGAGGATACAACAAAAACATACAAGGCAATTTCAAGCTTGTATACTTCACTAAACTCCGGGGGAACAGATTACAACAAACTGATAGAAGCAGCCGGTACAGAAAACATACGCCAGTCGGATATTGGTTTTATCACCGCCTTCTCTCTTCCATACGAATACGAGAACATCATTTATGGTTTAAGCAAAGGCCAGGTGAGCAAGCCCTACCGCTCAAAGAACGGTTGGCATATATTTAAAGTAGTGGAAGAAAGAAGGGCTGTTGGCAAATGGAAGATCGCCCAGATATTGCTTGCCGTGCCGCCGGAGCAACAGGAAGTTAACAAACCAATTCTGGAAAAAAGAGCCGACTCGATCTATCAATTGCTTCAGAAAGGCGCCGATTTTGGCGCTACGGCAAAGCGGTTCAGCGATGATAAATTAACCTATGGTAACAACGGCGAGGTTCCCGAGTTTGGTTCGGGCAGGTATCAGGCGTCTTTTGAAAATGAGATATTCAAGCTCAGCCGCGACGGCGAGGTGGGCAAACCCTTTCTTTCCGATTACGGCTACCATATTGTAAAAAGAATATCACATACCCCGGTATCATCAGACCGTAATGATGTGGCTTACCTGTTTGAGCTGAAACAGAAAGTACAGCAGGATGCAAGAATAAATATTGCAAAAGACCTTTTTATAAAAGAAGTGCAGAAGCTGGTAAATTTTAAAAAGACCGGCACTGTTTCTGATCAGGACCTGTTCCGTTATGCGGACAGCGTGGTAAAGAACAGCAGCTCTGAAACAAGCGCTTATCCAATAAGCAATAAAGCCGTTTATAGTTTTGCCAAAACAAAGATCACCGGGAAAGAATGGCTTGATTTTATAAGAACCTATAAAGGCAATGCCGAGCTTTACCAGAATGAAAGCAATGCGGCATTGCTTGATAAATTCATGGCCACTGCTACTTTGGATTATTATAAAAAACATCTGGAAGATTTTAATACCGAGTTCAGGTACCAGATGCAGGAGTTCCGCGACGGCAATGTGCTTTTTGAAGTAATGGAAAGAAATGTGTGGGGAAATGCCGCGGCCGACACTGCTGCTTTGTCAAAATACTATGCTGCAAATAAAGGCAAATACCTGTGGACAGCCAGCGCCGATATCATTCTTTTCAATGGATTTAATAAGGTTATTGCCGAAGGGGCGAAAGAAGCGCTGAAGAATGGTAAGGACTGGAAAATGATCGTAGAAGAATCCAATAACGGCATACAGGCCGACTCCGGAAGGTTTGAACTTTCGCAAATACCCATTGTCGTTGACGCAAAACTTCCTGCAGGAACCATTACCGAAGTAACGATAAATCAAGTGGATGGTTCTGCAGGTTTTGCAAAAGTTATCCGGCAGTACGGAGAGGGCATGCAACGTAGTTTTGAAGAAGCCAGGGGGTTGGTGATCAACGATTATCAAAACATACTGGAAGAAAAATGGATCAATGAACTAAGAAAAAAATATCCTGTTAAAGTAAACGAGTCTGTCTTTCAGTCGCTGTTGAAATAATGACATTTTTATTACAATTTTAAAACCTGCCTTCGCAAACCGTTGGCAGGTTTTTTGCGTAAATGGGGTTAGCTGATAACACAGTTGTATAATAACAACTATATCTCTTACCTCAAACGCAAAAAACATGAAGACTTTATTAGCCGGGTTCATTCTTACGCTTATTTCCTTAGCAGCCCATGCGCAGGTTTATTTACAAGGCGGAGTAAATCTTGCCAATATCTCCCGTACCAACGACGGTAAAACAGAAAAGAACAATATTCTTCCTTCGTTCAATGCCGGCATTTTAAGCAGGTGGGGCTTATCGAAAGAGCTGGATATTGAAACAGGTCTTTTATTCACCGGTCACGGATCAAAGGCAGAAACCTATTTCAATGGAGGAAGTGATTATGTAAAATCAAAATTCAACCCATACTATATACAGGCGCCGTTAAATGTGGTAGTAAAAATTCCTGTTGATAAAAACTCCGGGGTATTTTTTCATGCAGGGCCTTATATCGCCATTGGGGTTGGTGGCAAGTCAAAAATGGAATCTAAGATCGGACCGCTTACCTCTTCATCTTCCCGCAGCATTTCATTCAGTAACGACGATCCTTTTACATCGCAGCAGGGCGATGCCGCATACAATAAACTCAGGCGTTTTGATTATGGTTTAAATGCAGGCGCCGGTTTTGAATTTGAACACCTGATATTAAAAGTAAACTACGGGCTGGGGCTGGCAAAAATAAATTCAACAGAAAGCAACAACGCCCAAAACGATAAGAACAAATACCGCACGCTTAGTTTTTCAGCTGGTATTCCACTAGGAAAATAATTAGCCCTTTTTATGAAAACTAAAAATCCTCTTGATGAAGAGGGTTTTTTATTTTTAGAAAAGCTGCTTTACCACGTTACTAACAATATTCGGCCTGCCCAGTGTATAATAGTGCAGGATGGGAACACCGGATTTCTTCAATTCCCTGGACTGGGTAAGCAGCCACTCTGTTCCTGCTTCTTCCACGGCTTCGGGTGTTTTACATTTTAGTATTTCGCTGCTCAGTGCTACAGGCAGGTCTATATGAAATACTTTAGGAAGCATCGTCAACTGGTTAACACTGTAAATGGGTTTCAGCCCCGGAATGATGGGAACGTTGATTCCGGCTTCGCGGCAGGCTTTAACAAACGCAAAATATTTTTCATTATCAAAGAACATCTGTGTAACTACATAATCGGCTCCCATATCCACTTTCTTTTTCAGGTAATGCAGGTCGCTTTCCATATTGGGCGCTTCAAAATGTTTTTCCGGGTAACCGGCCACGCCGATACAGAATTTTGTTCTGCTGGTATTCTTCAGGTCTTCTTCCAGGTAAATACCCGAATTAAGATCAACAACCTGCTTTAAAAGATCGCTGGCATATTTATGTCCGCCGGGTTCGGGCAGAAAAGCGGTTTCATTTTTGGCGGCATCGCCCCGAAGCACCAGCACGTTATCAATTCCCAGGTAATGAAGGTTGATGAGTGCGTCTTCGGTTTCATTTATATCAAACCCGCCGCAGATAAGATGGGGTACGGTATCCACGCTGTACTTATTCATAATGGCAGCGCAGATGCTCTCGGTGCCGGGCCGTTTGCGTACCACCACTTTTTGAAAATTCCCGTCAGGGGTTTTTTTAAAAACATGCTCGCTTCGGTGATATGTTACATTGATATAGGCGGGCTTAAATTCCATCAAGGGGTCCAGGTGCTGGTATAGGGACTGTATCCCCTTGCCCTTCAGCGGGGGTAAAATTTCAAAGGAGATCAGTGTGTCTTTTGCCTCGTTGATGTGTTCGGTTACTTTCATCGTATTAATTAATATGCAAACTTAAGTAAGCTGGCATATATAATCAAAACGATGTAGATATTAGTAAGATTACAGATAGCCCTTAGTAAACAATACTTTGAATAAACATTCTGCTGTGCAGATAATATATGGGAGCCGGGCTTACGGGTATTAATCTATATTGATACCGCCACACTATCCAGGCGTATTTATTATACCATAGTACATCAATAAGATATCCGACTTTCTCTCCTTCATACTTATTTAATGGCAGGTTTCCTATACCGGTTGGTATGGTATCATTTACCCCTCTTACTGTAAAAAACTCGGCTGAGCCTCCATTAAAAGTGGTGTATGTATCGTTAACCACTGCGGGGTATTTACAAAGTAAATAAGGATTGCTGTTGGTATATTGATATAGCTCGTCGGTCTTAGTATTCAGAAAATACACAGTAGTATCGGTTTCCACATCTACAATTTTCAGCCACTTTTCTCCACCAAGCATTTCTTCGCTTTTGGCCTTGTGAGATACTATTTTAACATGTGTTGGCGCTCCGGGGCCATTATACCAATTATACCGGTAAGTCCAGGTTGTGCCCACTTTAGGCTTCTGGTTTACGGGGATAACGCCACCGCCACCACCGGAGCTGAGTATCGTCCCGTCTATTTCCTTTTGGCAGGAAACCAGGGCTGAAAAGAAATAATAAGGACGAAGAATATACGCTTTCCCCTGTTGTGCATGTATTTCTGTTTTAGTGATGATTTGGCAAATAAATATACTCAAAAAGTGGCGTATGCAGCACTTTTGCAAGGTAAGATGATGAAGCTTTTTATAACGCTGCTCCCAATAGCCTGTTAATTATTCTGCCTGTCCCGGATGTTTAATGCTTTATCTTATTTTTGCTGCAAATATTTCATGTTGAATTTAACCATACAAACAAAAGGACTGGTAAAAGTTTACGGCAGCAGAACGGTGGTAAATAATGTTTCTTTTGAAGTAAAGCAGGGAGAGATCGTTGGTTTGCTGGGGCCAAATGGCGCCGGTAAAACCACTTCGTTCTACCAGGTGGTGGGTTTGGTAAAGCCCGATGAAGGAGAGGTTTTTCTGAACGACATAAATATTACCAAATTACCCATGTACAAAAGGGCACAAATGGGCATTGGTTATTTACCACAGGAAGCCAGTGTGTTCCGTAAACTAAGTGTGGAAGACAATGTGATGGCGGTGCTGGAAATGACAAAGCTCAGCAAGAAGCAACAAAGAGAAAAAATGGAGACCCTGCTGGACGAATTCAACCTGCAAAGGGTACGAAAAAATAACGGCGATACCCTCAGTGGCGGCGAAAGAAGAAGAACAGAGATCGCCCGTGCCCTGGCGGTAGACCCAAAATTCATTTTACTGGACGAACCTTTTGCCGGCGTTGACCCCATTGCGGTAGAAGACATACAGGCCATTGTGGCAAAACTTAAATTCCGCAACATCGGTATATTGATCACCGATCATAACGTAAACGAAACGCTTTCCATCTGCGACCGGGCTTACCTGCTCATTGATGGTAAAATATTCACCCATGGTACGGCCGAGCAACTGGCAGGCGATGAACAGGTTCGCCGCCTATACCTGGGTAAGAACTTTGAGTTGAAGCGAAAGGACTATTTACATGATGAAGCTGCCCGATAATTTTTTATCTTGTCGGGGAAATGAAACTGCTCTCTCCTGCCATATCCAAATTAGCCCGCATGCGCCTCTGGCGTATCGAGAACTGGAGCAGCCACCCGGTAGCCGTTCAGCGGGAAGTATTACAGGAACTGGTTACCGCCGCCCAATACACCGAGTTTGGCCGTAAATACAATTTTTCTAAATTATTCACGCTTCGGGAGTTTAAAAAAAATGTTCCCATTCATGAGTACAATGATATAAAGCCTTACATCCTGCGTATGATGGAAGGCGAAGAAAATATTTTATGGAATACCCCGGTTAAGTGGTTCGCCAAATCATCCGGCACCACATCTGATAAAAGCAAGTTCATCCCCATCAGCGAGGAAAGCCTGCAGGATAATCATTTTAAGGCCAGCAAGGATGTGTTGAGTCATTACTATAAAAATTTTCCTTCCAGCGACCTGCTCACCGGCAAAGGTTTGGTAGTAGGCGGCTCTCACCAGATCAGCAAGGTAAATGAAGAGATACAGTATGGCGACCTGAGTGCGGTGCTGATGCAGAACTCTCCCTTCTGGGGACAATGGATACGAACACCGGAATTAAGTGTGGCCCTTTTAGATGAATGGGAAAATAAAATTGAACGGCTGGCACAGGTAACGGCCAATGAAAATGTTACCTCGCTGGCGGGCGTACCCACCTGGACGCTTCTGTTACTCAAACGCATCCTGGAAATAAAAGGCAAAACAACCATTAAAGAAGTGTGGCCCAATTTAGAACTCTATATCAATGGCGGCGTTTCTTTTGTTCCTTATAAAGATCAGTTTGACAAGATCATCGGGCAAAAAATAAATTACCTGGAAATATACAATGCCAGTGAAGGTTTTATTGCGGCACAGGTAAGTCCGGATGACGATGGTATGTTGCTGTTTACCGAGCATGGCATTTTTTACGAGTTCATGCCCGTGGAAGAATACGGGAAGAAGGACCCCATGACTGTTGGATTGAAGGATGTGGTTCCGGGAAAAAATTATGCCCTTATCATCAGTACCACCGGCGGGCTATGGCGTTACCTGATCGGCGATACTGTTCAGTTTACCGGCCTCAATCCTTATAAAATAAAAATAAGCGGAAGGCTGAAGCACTATATGAATGCCTTTGGCGAAGAAGTGATCGTTGACAACAGCGATAAGGCCATTGCCATTGCCGCCGAAAAAACAAACGCCATCGTGAACGATTATACCGCAGCCCCTGTTTATTTCAGCGAAAACAGCAACGGGGCACATGAGTGGCTGGTAGAGTTTGAAAAAGACCCCGTCGATATGGATGTTTTTATTTCAGAACTTGATAAAGCATTGAAGAATATAAACAGCGATTACGAAGCCAAGCGGCATAAGAATATTGCGTTGCGCATGCCCATTGTTCACAAGCTGGCGCAGGGAACATTCAGGGAATGGTTGCGCAGCAAAGGAAAACTGGGAGGGCAGCATAAGGTTCCCAGGCTGAGCAACGAACGGCAGGTATTGGAAGAAATACTGAAAATAAAAAATATCGGGACTGTTTAAGGTTTTGATTTTATCTTGAGAAAAGAAAACGATCAGCTATGAAATTATTAGAAGGAAAAACAGCCATTGTTACCGGGGCGGCCCGGGGTATTGGTGAAGGCATTGCATTAAAATTTGCAGAACACGGGTGCAATATCGCCTTTACCTATGTAAGTGATGGCAGTGCCGAAAAGGCAAAAGCCCTGGAGCAAAAGCTTGCCGGCATGGGCGTAAAAGCAAAAGCGTGGAAAAGCAATGCCGGCGATTATGCCGCCTGCGAAGTTTTTGTAAATGAAGCAATGAAAGAATTTGGCGCCGTCGATATCTGTGTAAACAATGCAGGTATCTCAAAAGATAATTTATTGCTGCGGATGACGCCTGAGCAGTGGGATGATGTAATGCAGATAAACCTGAAAAGTGTTTTTAACATGACCAAGCAGGTGATACGCCCCATGATGAAAGCAAGAAGCGGAAGTATCATAAATATGAGCAGCGTGATCGGGGAGATGGGTAATGCAGGCCAGAGCAGTTATGCAGCTAGCAAGGCGGGTATCATTGGCTTTACAAAAAGTGTGGCCAAGGAATTAGGCAGCCGCAATATCCGTTGCAATGCTGTAGCGCCTGGTTTTGTTGAAACCGATATGACACATTATTTAAAAGAAGGCGAGGGCGCCGAAAAATACAAGGCCGATATTCCTTTAGGAAGGTTTGCCAGCACCGAAGATATTGCCAATGTTTGCTTGTTCCTTGCATGTGATATGGGTAACTATATCACCGGACAGGTAATAAGCGCCTGCGGTGGATTGAATATTTAACCCCTGCCTGATATAAATTAAAATCCCGGGTATGTTTACCCGGGATTTTTTTATGAAGACCGGAATGCAACCGGGTGATCTGATTTTTTGTGCGGTCCCAAAAAGATCCGGAGCAGTATCCGGAACGACGCCAGTTCTATAAATAAAAAACACAGTCCCATCAGGGCGATCAATACCGCCTGGCTGCTGTGTATATATGTAAAGAATATGTCTACGCCGATAAAGGCGGCCGTTATTGGAAAGCCCAGCATACCCAGCGCCGCCAGCAGAAATAAAAATCCGGTTGTTTCCTGTTCATATACATAGCCATGAAATCGATCAAGAGAAATATCATTATCGATCCCTTTTATTTTGTGCAGGCAGTAATATCCCAGTAAAAAAGCAAGCAGAATACCGCTGGCATAAAATGCTGTTTCTGCAATATTGATATGATCTGCAGTGAGTAACAGGGCTGCAACGATATAAATATGCCCGGTCAGCAAAGCGATCCATGCCTTGATGGCCGATCGGCGGTACGCAAAAGAAAAAAGGATGGTCGCCAGGGCAATGCTCATCAATATCAACGGCAGGTTTGCTGCGTAAGGTTGTAAGATTCCCGGATCAAGTTGTGCTGTAATTAATACGAGGATGCCTGTAACCGCAAGAACTGCGATCAAAATATAAGACTGAAAGAACCGTACTTGTTTTCCTATCCACTTGAAGGGGCTCCACAAATACCTGAACATAATGCTGTCTAAATTCCATTCTTTAATATTCAGGATATATAAAGAGGCTGTTAGCCTTGATACTGGTTTTTGTTTCGGTGCTGTGTAATGAAAATACTGGTGATGTACCAGGTAATTTAAAACCGAAGGCGAAACCAGTAACTGGTAGGTTCTTAAAAATGCATTGCCTGCAAAATGGATCAGCACCAGCCAATGGAAACCCAAAGCGGTTTCAATGAACATCAATCCTATTTGTGCAGCAGACGAATAAGCGATCTGTGTTTTTACCGTTGGCTGCACCCTGGCTATAAGCGTGGCCACCACTGCTGTTGAGGCGCCAATGACAATAATGGCGATCTTGGCCCAAAGCATGTCTTCCCAGAACGGGTGCGTACGCAGCAGGAAAAAAACACCGATGTGTACACTGAGCGATCCGTAAAAAATGGCTGAAGAAGAAGTGGGTCCTTCCATAGCTCTTGGCAGCCAGGTGGTAAAAGGAAACTGTGCCGACTTAACCGTTGCCGCCAGTATGATCATGCATACAATGAACAGTGCCATGGAGCTGTGCCCGGTTTGTGTGGCAATCTCTTTTGCTTCGCTCAATTGGGTGAAGGAAATATTCTGGTGAGTAAGGTGATGCATCATCCACATGGCCAGCATCAGCGAAATATCACTGATGCGGTAATTGGAAACCGTCTTCAGTGCATTTTTTACCGGCAGGTAGCGGTTTCGGTAAAAGGCGATCAGCAGGAACGAACAAAGTCCTTTTATTTCCCAGCCAATAAAAAGTGTTTCAAAATTTCCCGACAGGATGATGAAATTATAGCCTGCCGCAAACAGCAGGATGGTGTTGAAAAAACGTTTGTACCCCTGGTCTCGGTGCATATAGTATTTGCTGAACGTGGCTACTAGGAAAAATAACAAGGCGCCTACAATGCTGAATACTGCTGTTATTTCGTCGTAATAAAATTGAATGGCAAAAACAAAATGCTCTGTTTGATACAGTATAGCCAGTTTATAGCTTACCGGTTCAAGCCCGCTGAATATCCACCAGGTCAGAAAGGAAACAGACAAAATGATGTAAGAAACTTTTGTTACCCGTACGATACGACCGATGGGTTTTTCACTTTTATTTTGCCAGAACAGCGAAATGAAAAATGCCAGCAGCGGCAGTCCGATGAATAAGATGAGCAGTTGGTTCATTTGTTTTATTTCTAACTGTTATAATTAGTGGTTTCTTATTATTAATCCAGCAGGTACACGGGCAGGTTTTCTTCTGTTGCATGCACAATATGATTGGTCTCCATTTCTTTGGCCCCCTCAATGAACTTCTCCATGTTGTGGATCGTTTTTATTTGTCCGGTCGCTGTGATCGGTTCATACTTAGTAAACGCTCCTTTGCTGAAATAATAAAACTGTTTTTCTTCGGGATGAAGCGCTACAATATGCACCCACTCATTCTTATACCATTCAAATACCTCAGCCGAAGACTGAATGGCCTTTAAAACAATTTCGGGCCGGTGTTCAACAATCACCAGCAGTCTTACCGGGTCATGTACTTCAATCATTTGCCAGGGCAGGCCGGGCCGCAGATCGCCGTCGCTGCTGTTGGCTACACCAAACAAGCCCATTACATTATGAGGAAGTTTGGTGCCGGCGCCCAGTTTAATATTATCCACTCTTGAAAAATAATATTCCAGGTTGATGCCGCCGCAAACGAGCCCGATCGGCCGCATTACCGCGGTAAGGATGGCTCCATCAGGATCTGTAGTGTGATCATAACTGTTCAAAAATGCACGGCGGTCGAGGAATAATCCCTTGGTTGTTTGCCTGCGGCCAATGATGGCGAGCGTGTTGGTACCATGCCCCAGCTCTGGTCTCGGTTCAAACAAAGAAACCGAGCGGTCGTGAATGGCCTTGCGTACCTGCTCCAGCCGTTGCTTTGTATTGATCGAAGCAAAACGCCTGCTTCTTTCTTTTGCATTTAAATTCAATGCTGTTTCAAAGTTCTGTTTATTAATAACGTGTTCACCTATATTCTCTGCGCCCAATACATCCTCATCGTAATACCCGATCACATCTGCAGCAGTGTCGTGCATGCTGCCGATGAATTGAGTGCTGTCGGGAATTAAAATTCCTTTGGCAGCCAACGCCTCCCGCACTTTTTTATGATTAAGGATAAATGCCTGTACCCTTGCATTGGTAGCGCCGGGTCTTCCGCTGCAGGCGCCACAATCGTGTGCTCCGTGGTGCGGATTGTTGGCGCTGCTGCTTCCATGGGCAACAATATAAACAATGGGGGCAAAGTTTTTAACCAGGCCAATGCCCCGCAAAAAGCCTTCAGCCCTTGTAATCATTTCATCAACCGTATACCCGATCTGCAATCCGTTCTCTACATTAGCCGGGTTACTGTTTTCGATCGTTAAAGCAGATTGCCTGTCCATATGTCCATATGCATTTGAAATAGCCGGACTCATTTTCGGGCTGAACATCATCTGCATTTTTTTTGCCAGCGCCCAAAATCCGTAGGTAATACTTAATACAAAGCCGGTAAAAAATCCATGTGTGAGTTTGCTGTAGATCGGTTCGTCTTTTCTTGGCTCCTTTGCATTATACTCTTTAATAAGGTATTTGGGCGTTACCGGCGCCGGGCATAGCTTATCATAAAACCTGCTTCCTTCCTGCTGAAAATAAAACTCCACGCCAAAAAATCCCGGGGCGCCAAATGTTTCGCAGCGCTTATCCACGGCTTCAATATGCCTGCGGATAGAATCTTCCCGTTCATCAATACAAAAGATGGCCTGGAATGTTTTGTCGTTCGATAAAGCCCTAGGCGAAGCAATGCTGATCCCTTTCAGCACCGAATCGTAATAGCTCCATTCAAACGCATCCTGCCACAATTCTATCACTTCTGCAAGCTCTGTTTTATCAACGTCGGCAAACAGGTCTGCCGGCGGCTCTGCAACATGACTGGCCAGGGGCTTCCATTTTTTTCCAAACTGATGGTTGAGTATATCCAGTTCCATCAGTAACTCAAATTCCACCAGTTCTTTTAGTGTGATCTGTTTTTTGTCGAGCAGTGTTTGCGGATTGTCTTCCACCGCAGAAACAAAGCCACTCCAGCCATGGTGGGTAAATTGCTGGTCGAACAGATACTGTTCAAAATATTCTTCTTTACCAACAATGGTTTGTAAGAGTGCGGCAATGGAATAATTGCCCGATAAAAATTTTTGTCGTACAGCCCGGGTCTTAAAAAAACTCGTGAAGCTCTTTTGTTCCAGATCTTTTACACTTTCGGTAAACGAACGGCCGGCAACCGGAAAATCCTGAACGGCGATACCCTGGTCTAAAAAGGCGCAAAGAATGCGGAACAGCTGTGGATGAACCTTGTTGTCTATGTCTACGTGGTAAACCGATTTCCAGTATTTCCGCAGCTGCCCGATCCGGGGATGGTTGATGGTATCGTATCTTGTTCCGGTAAGTTTTTGTTTCCATTCGGGCAGGGCATTTTTTCCTTTTTTATTGGTAATCACCATTTGCAACACGTCTTCCCTGATACGCCCCGTCTTATACATTTCCCGGTATTCGGGTAACTGCAGGTGTACCTGGTAGCCGAATATCTTTGACGCCTTAAAAATGGCATCATAGAATTTCATGTGTTGAAATGCATGCAGGGAGTTGTGATGGATAAAATCCTTCAGGGCCTGCTGCGACGGCAGAAAATGCTTCAGTTCATGAATAACATGCGCTTCGTTAAATGAATGATTGCCCATAGTGTAATAAAAATGGGTTGGAGGTTTTCCAACCCTGTTTAAAAATTAATGTCTTAGCTCTGCTACACTGAATTTTGGATTTTTTTCATCCTTTATGTATGAAACATCTTTATAAAATTCCACCTTGCCTGTATCAATATTATACATGGCTCCCACAATCCCTATTTCACCCTTGTCCAGCATTTCTTCCAGGATAAAACTGCGTTCAATAATATTTTTTACCCCCCGCTTCACGTTTAATGCAGAAACATTCTCAACAAACTTTGCATTTTTCGAATTCCGTTTGTCGATGGCTGTTGTTTCAGATTCTGCATAAACGGCCGGTTGCAGCTTGGATAACAATTCGGTAAGGTTTCCCATTTCAACATGGTCGCAGGCGCCTTTTACTGCACCACATTTGCTGTGCCCAAGAACGACGATCAGTTTTGACCCGGCTACCTTACAGGCAAACTCCATACTGCCCAGTATGTCTGTATTCACAATATTGCCGGCAATTCTTATAGAAAAAACATCGCCCAATCCCTGGTCGAAGATTAATTCAGAAGAAGTGCGGCTGTCAATACAGCTGAGTATGGTGGCAAATGGCCATTGTCCGTCACGTGTGGCGTTCACCTGGGCTAATAAATCTCTTTGTGCTTTTAAATTTTTTACAAACCGGGCATTGCCTTCCTGTAAAATTTCCAACGCCATCCTGGGTGTTAAACTCGCTTGTGTTTCCTTTGTATGAACTCTCATTTTTAATTTAATTATTTAGTTTTTAAAAAAATGTTTTTAGGCCGGCTCAATAAAATTGACTGTTTCAACCGTAATGTTTTTGGTTTTTGCATTGCTTCTGAAATCACGGATGAGTTCCACAACATCATACGCAATGGATTTGGACTTGGTGCAATCAATAATAACTTTTGAATTTGCTGGGATCTCCTCCAGCTCTTTTATCACACTTGCCTTATTAAAAAAGGAAACTTCTTCAGCCAGTATAAGATGGTGTACTTCATTTCCTTCTTCGCCGGTAACCGTTTCTTTCATGTAGTGAGAGTTGCGGTAACTGTGCCGCAACGTATAAAAGATACCAAAGAGGATACCGATGGTAATACCTTTTAACAGGTCGGTGGCAAGGATGCCAATGACTGTGGCCAGAAAAGGAATAAACTGTTCCCAGCCTAGTTTGTACATCTGTTTAAAAAGCGTGGGCTTTGCTAATTTATAACCCACCATTAATAATATGGCGGCTAAGCTTGCCAGCGGTATCATGTTCAATAATCCTGCTATTGTAATGGCCGATATCAACAAAAAAACACCATGAAGTATTGCGGATAATTTTGTTTTCCCTCCGAAGTTAATATTGGCAGAGCTGCGCACGATAACCTGTGTTATCGGTAAGCCTCCGATTAATCCTGAAACGATATTGCCGAGGCCCTGGGCCTTTAATTCCCGGTTGGTGGGTGTAACTCTTTTATCGGGGTCCAGTTTGTCGGTAGCTTCTACACATAACAATGTTTCCAGGCTGGCAACAATGGCCATCACAATGCCTGCTTTCCAAACTTCAAAATTTGCTATGGCTGAAAAATCCGGGAAAGTGAACTGGTTGAAAAACTCCGTTAAATTGTTTGCAACCGGAAGCCTTACTACCTGGTCTTCGGCTAAACTAAAATCAAGTGTTCCCGCTTTAAACAGATAATTCATAACAATGCCAAGAATTACTACTACTATAGGGCCCTGTATCAACTGAAAAATCTTGTGTTTTTTTGTCAGCACCGAATCCCATAATATCAGAATTGCCAACGAGATGCCGGCTATCAAAACAGCCCCGGGTGTAATAAAATCCAATGCCTTTGCTATTTCAGAAAAAGTATTTTGCCCGTCTGCCTGGAAAAAGGCATCGTCTCCCTCAACATCTTTATCCCAGCCTAAGGCATGTGGAATTTGTTTTAAGATAATGAGAAGCCCAATACCCGTAAGCATCCCCTTAATAACTGAAGAAGGAAAAAAGTAGGCAATAAAACCGGCTTTGGCAAAACCCAGAGCCAACTGTATAATACCAGCTATAAAAACAGCCAGTAAAAAAGCGGGAAATGAACCTATGGTGCCAATAGCAGTCAGTACAATCACAGCGAGGCCGGCAGCCGGGCCACTAACCCCTAACGGCGAACCGCTTGCAATACCTACAATAATGCCCCCAACTATTCCGGCAATGATACCCGAAAAAAGCGGCGCTCCCGATGCCAGTGCAATACCCAGGCACAAGGGAACTGCTACAAAAAATACGACAATACTCGCCGGAAGATCACTTTTAAATTCTTTAAATAGGTTAATATTCTTCATGAGAACCTGTTTTGATTTAATTAAAAAAGAATAGCATTATCACCACAACTGATAATAAGTTTGCCTTGAAATAATAAGGTTGCTGTTACAATGCAGCATCAGTAAGACTAAATGAAAATAAAACTACAGTGCGTTGGGCGGAGGAACGAGCAGTTCGCCGTGAAAGGCGGTGTAAGTACCTGCATTCTCAATTTTACGATAGGGCAGGGTTATGGAGAATAAATAATCTGTTTTGTGCTGGTCGTGCAGGTATTCTTCCGAAAAAGAAGTGATGTTCTTGGGTGTTTTTTCTTCGGTACTGTTACCGAATGGATTGGCATTCTCTTCTTCTGTTCCGGAAAGCGGCGACTGGCCGGAGCATGATTTTGAGTGCTTTGCCAGCTCCTGCTGGCTGGCATACACAAAAGGAGTGCTTACTGTAAGCCACATCAGCAGCAGTATCATAATAACTGCCGAGCCCAGCTGTAGAAAACTATATGTTCTTTTTACTGCCTTCATGTAAGGGTTGCAAATTAACACATAAGTTTCTGCAAACCAAACGTTCTGGCCAAACACCGCTGCCGGACCCGGAAATTTTACAATCATCTAACAATAGGCATAAAAAATGGTTGAAATACAGGGGCTTCTATCTCCGTTACCATTAAAAACATCCGTTTAGAAATAAGAAAAGCCGGTTCAAGGATGTACATTTAATATTTAAACAGATACTGATCTTATGACTCCATACGAAAAATTATTATCAGGCAACAAAACCTGGGCACAAAAGCAACTGGAGATTGACCCTGGATTTTTCAAGCGGTTATCTGCCATTCAAAGGCCGGATTTTTTATGGATCGGCTGCAGCGATAGCCGGGTACCTGCCGACAAGATCACCGGAACACAGCCCGGCGAAATTTTTGTGCACCGCAACATCGCCAACATGGTGGTACACACCGATGTGAATCTTTTAAGTGTGCTGGATTATGCGGTGAATCATTTGAAGATAAAACACGTAATCGTATGTGGTCATTACGGATGTGGTGGTATCAAGGCCGCCATGAGCAGCCGGGATTTTAAACCGGTATTGAATATGTGGCTGAGAAACATCAAAGACGTATACCACATTTACCGGGAAGAACTGGAAAAGATAGATAATGAAGAAGCAAAAACCGACCGGCTGGTGGAATTGAATGTGGTGGAGCAGGTAACCCACCTGGCACAAACCTCTATTATTCAGCGTTCGTGGCAAAACAACAATGGGCCACACTTACATGGATGGGTGTATGGTTTAAAAGACGGGTTGATAAATTCTGTACTGGAAATGCCTCCCGGATCTTATATTGATCCTTTGTATACATATGAAGATCTGTAAGCTTAAAGGAGCAACAGACTTTCTTCTTTTGTATTTATTTTTTTGCTTTGAATTTGTTTATCGCATTTTTAGTGAACTCACTCAACACCAGTCTTCCGCTGATGGCGGCTCTTTCCTTCAATAATTCATCCCAGTGTTCGGTTCCTTTCCAGAATACTTTCTTCATTTCGGCCATGGCCGCCGGGTTAGAATGAGCCAGGGTGCTTGCCAGGTGATATACCGCTTCATCCATGTTCCCGATGCTTTCATGCACTTCGGCAAACAGTCCTTTTTTTCTTGCCCACTCTGTATTGCGCCAGTTGCCGGCATCAATGGCCAGTGCGCTGAAGGCTGAAGTGCCGATCTTTCTTTCTACTGCCGGGCCAACCACAAAGGGGCCAATGCCTACGGCTAATTCGCTCAGTTTTATTTCAGCCCTGTCTGTAGCAATTGCGTAATCAACCGCAGCGGCAAGTCCAACACCACCGCCCACACATTTGCCTTGTATGCGCCCGATAATAAATTTGGGGCACTTGCGCATGGCATTGATCACATGGGCAAAACCGCTGAAGAATTTCAACCCTTCCGCTTCTGTTTTTATGGAGATCAGCTCATCAAAACTGGCGCCTGAGCAAAATGTTTTTTCGCCGGCGCTTTTCACAATTATAACACGGGTATCGTCGTGTGTTCCGGCAAAATGAATCTCTTTGGCAAGCTCTTCCAGTATCTTTCCCGGCAGGGAATTGCTTTGCGGGTGAAAGAACTCAATGGTATTGATGCCGTGTTCAATATGCGATCGTACGTATGCTTCGGTACTCATAACAAAAAATTTCAACTATAAATTTATACAATCTTATTGCTTTTGTTTAGCCACCATTGTTAAAATAGTTGCCACGCCGGTGATCTCGTTGGTCTCATCGATCATTTCCACCAGCCATTTTACAATTCCCTTATCAATATCGTCTCCCCTTTTAAAATCTTCGGGCTTTTCGATAACCCGTTTATCATTCAGTAATTTTTCCTTGCAGGTGAACCGGATATGAATTTCTGCTCCCGGGTAAACCGGCTTGGTAAATCGTAATTCATCAATGCCATAGTTCAGTAACACGGGGTTCTTTTCATAACTGTCAACAAACAGGCCGGCTGCCATACTCATGATAAAATATCCATGCGCAACCTGTTGTTCAAACATGGTTCCTTCAAAATCGGTTGTTTTTATGTGTGCATAAAAATGATCGCCACTCAAATCTGCAAAGCGGTTAATGTCTTCAGAGGTGACCACTCTTTTTTCAGTTACGATCTGGTCACCGATCTGCAGTTCTTCAAAATATTTGCGGAAGGGATGTTTGCCCGGATCTTTTCCGGCAGCATATTGCTGGTAAACATTGGTGATGGCGGTGATGGTTGTGGGAGAACCCTGTATAGCGGTACGTTGCAAATAATGCTTAACTCCACGCAAACCGCCCATCTCTTCTCCGCCGCCTGCACGGCCCGGGCCGCCATGTACCAGCAGCGGTAAGGGTGAGCCATGGCCCGTACTCTCTTTCGCACATTCATTATTCAACACCAGTATTCTTCCGTGGTGCGTTGCGGCTCCAATAACATATTGCTGCGCTGTTTTATGATCGGCTGTAACAATGGTTGAACACAAACTTCCTTTTCCAAGTTTACTCAACGCAATAGCGTCTTCCGTTTTTTTATACGGCATGATCGTACTTACCGGGCCAAAGGCTTCCACTTCATGTACTTCTTTTGATTGAAAAGGTTTGTTGTTCATTAGTAAAACCGGCGACATAAAAGCGCCTTTGTCTGCATCGGCATCCACCACGTTCACGCTATCTAATGATCCATAAATGATCTGTGAAGAAGCCAGTAGTTTCTGAACCTGTTCTTTTACTTCGTTGCGTTGTGTTTGCCCGGCCAGCGAACCCATCCTCACTTTTTCATTCAGCGGGTTGCCAATGGTTGTTTGCGAAAGCGAGGAAGCGATCGCCTGCCACACATCTTCCATTTTATTTTCCGGAACAAATATGCGTCGTATGCCGGTGCAGCGCTGGCCGGCTTTCAGCGTCATTTCTTTTCTTACTTCTTTAATAAAGATGTCCCATTCGGGTTTCCCGGGGTTAACGTCTTCGCCCAATACAATACAATTCAGCGAATCGGCTTCCATGTTAAATGAAACATTCTCTCTTAAAATATTGGGATTGGATTTTAATAAAAGCCCTGTTGAAGCCGACCCGGTAAAGGTTACCACATCCTGCGAGGTAACATGATCAAGCAGGTTGCCGGCGCTGCCACAGAGTAATTGCAAAGAACCTTCAGGTAAAATTTTTGAAGCAATGATCTCTTTTACCACCGCTTCGGTTAAATAACTGGTAACGGTTGCCGGCTTTACAACCGCCGGCATGCCGGCCAGTAAATTCACGGCAATTTTTTCCAGCATACCCCATACCGGGAAGTTAAATGCGTTGATATGAACAGCAACACCTTCTTTAGGTACCAGTATATGTGTGCCCATGAACGTATTGTTCTTACCCAGGTTATGACTTTCGCCATCAATACAAAAAACCTCGTTGGGAAATTTGCGGCGGAGCGATGCATTGGCAAAAAGGTTTCCGATACCGCCTTCAATATCCACCCAGCTATCGGCTTTGGTAGCGCCGGTCTGGTAAGATATCTTATAAAACTTATCAAGGTGATTCCTTAAATGCATGGCCAGGGCCTTCAGCATATTGCCTCTTTCATGAAAGGTCATTTTACGCAAGGCGGGGTTACCAACTGTTCTGCCATATTCAAGCACCTGTTTAAAATCAAGTCCTTTTGTAGATGCATTTGCAATGACTTCGCCGGTTACCGCATTGTATAATTGCTGTCCGTCTCCATCACCGGTTATCCATTTGCCGCCGATATAGTTTTCAAGTTTCATTCAATCGTTATTTTCCCTGCTAAGGTAGCCTAAAACAAAAGAGGCGTTGCGCCTCTTTTTTAAAATTATTTTATAGCAGGCCGAATTGCCGCAGGTGGTGTGTTACGTGTTTGTAATGCAGCAGGATCCATTCTTCAAAATTCAATTCACCAAAAACAGGATGCATTGTTTTTTTACCGGGATTTTCTTTAAAGTATATTTCGAAATTTGAAATGGATGCCGCTAGTTTATTGATGGCCTGCTCCATGTTTTCGTACCGGAGCGGTAAGGGTTCTTCACCGATCACATCCGTTGGCGCCTTGGTATTTTCCCTGAACTGTTTATCGCTCAGCAAAAACTCTTTGAACCGGGGTAGCTGTTCAACCGGGGTAACCAACGGAAATTTTATCTTTTCGATGGACACATTAAAGAACGCCGTTACATGCTCCGCCATTTGCTGGCCATTCATCTTACCCCATTTGCCGGCCGCATCTGCTGCCAGCGTTTTAACCTTCGGTATAAACTCCGTTTTTATGAAATTGAGTTTTTCAGTATCCATAGCAATTGTTTGGCTCGCAATGTAAAACAAAAAAGCATCCGCCGGCTGGTGAATGCTTTTCAAATAAAGTTATTTGTATGATCAGGCTCGCTGATCTATCTCTTTACAAAGCCTTTCAAATATCTCATCAATTGACCCTTCGCCCTTTACCATTTCCACTTTATCAAACTGTTTATAATAATCGGCAACCACGGCGGTTTTGTTGTGGTATTCGGTGATCCTGGCCCGGATAACATTTTCGTTATTGTCATCGCTGCGGCCGCTTGTTTCTCCCCGTTTCAGTAATCGTTTTATCAGTTCCGACTCACTTACTTCCAGGGCAAGCATTACTGCAATGGGCGCTTCTTTTAAATCAAGCAGTTTGTCCAGCGCTTCAGCCTGTGCCGCCGTGCGGGGGAAGCCATCAAACAAAAATCCTTTGGCGTTGGGGTTGGCATCCAGTGCAGAGCTGATCATACCGATCACCACTTCATCGGGAACCAGTTGGCCCTTGTCCATAAAGTTCTGTGCTTCTTTACCCAGGGGAGTCTGGCGGCTGATCTCGCTGCGCAGCAGGTCGCCCGTGCTCAGGTGTTTTAAGCCGTACTTTGCAATTAGTTTTTCGCTTTGCGTTCCTTTGCCACTGCCGGGAGGGCCAAATAATATAAGGTTAAACATATTGGTTGCTATCGGTATGAAGATAGCAAATATAATGAACGGACTTTAAATATTCTTTAACAGGACCGTTTATATGTTCAAAATCTTAAAATGTGCAGCTTTCGTACATAGAGAACTATTAATGACGAAATTTGTTGAACAATGATGAGGTCATTCTTCTATATCGTATTTGCTTTTGCCGCCCTGTTAACCGGTTGCGGCCACTCACCTGTTAAGCCCGCTAAAACAATAACTATGGACAGCACTAAAAAAGTCAACCCTGTTTATTCCAATACCGATTCCGGAAAAGTAGACATCAGTAATGATGAATGGAGAAAGGTATTGCCTGCCGATGTTTACAGCATTGCCCGTGAAAAAGGTACCGAAAGGGCTTTTACCGGAAAGTACTGGGATCATAAAGATGTGGGCATGTATTATTGCGCTGCCTGTGGCAATCCTTTATTTAACAGCAATGGAAAATTTGAAAGCAGCTGCGGCTGGCCAAGTTTTTTTGAGCCGGTAAATAAAGGCAGCATCATTTATGCCCCCGATAACAGCTATGGTATGAAACGTACCGAAGTAATGTGTGGCCGCTGTAAAGCACACCTGGGTCATGTTTTTGAAGACGGCCCGCCACCCACCGGCTTACGTTATTGCATCAACTCCGTTATTCTTGATTTTGAAAAAGCAAAGGATGCTGCAAAAGGTTTTGAAGAAAAAGATAGTGTAAAAAAATAAAACCAGTCCGGCCGCCTGTACATTTCATTTGCCGCTACGCTGTTTTTTTTGCACCTTCATTGTTCAATTATTTTTGACGATGAAAAAACTAACAGCCGCCTTAACCAGCCTGATGATCGCTTTTGTTTTTAGTTCTGCTTTTGCACAGAAGTATTCTCTTTCGCAATTTAAAAATCTCAAACCCCGGAATATAGGACCGGCTGGTATGAGTGGCCGCATCACTTCTTTGGATGTGGTGGTGGATAATCCGAATATAATATACCTGGGCTCTGCTTCCGGTGGCGTATGGAAAACAGAGAACAGTGGCAACTCCTGGACGGCGGTGTTTGATGAACAGACAACGCAAAATATTGGGTCGGTAGCCATTCAGCAATCAAATCCCGCCATCGTGTGGGTAGGAACCGGGGAAGGCAATCCACGAAACTCACTCAACCTGGGTGAAGGAATTTTTAAAAGCATGGATGCCGGAAGATCCTGGAAGCGGATGGGCCTTGAAAAAACAATGAACATTCACCGCATCATCATTGACCCCGTTAATCCAAACACGGTATATGCTGCTGCTATCGGCAACCCCTTTTCTTCTCATCCCGAACGGGGTGTTTTTAAAACAACCGATGGCGGAGATACCTGGAATAAGATTTTATATACCAACGATTCTTCGGGTTGTGCCGAACTGGTGATGGACCCATCAAACCCCAACCGCATCATTGCCTGTATGTGGCAACACCGCCGCACTCCCTGGGATTTTAAAAGCGGCGGTTCCGGCAGCGGGTTATATATTACTATCGACGGCGGAAAGAACTGGAAAAAACTGGGCAAAGAAGAAGGCCTGCCTGATGGCAACTTTGGAAGAATTGGTTTGGCCTTTGCAACAAACGATTCACGCCGGGTGTATGCCATGGTGGAAGCAACAAAAAATGGTCTATATAAAAGTGATGACGGTGGAATGAAATGGGAACTGGTGAACAGCGATGCAAGGTGGGTAACCAACCGGCCTTTTTATTTCCAGGACATATGGGTAGATACAAAAAACGAGAATCGTTTATACAATATACACGACCAGGTAGAAGTGAGTGAAGATGGCGGCAAAACATTCAGCACCCTCATCCCTTATTCCGGTATTCATCCCGATCATCATGCCTGGTGGATCAGTCCGAAAGACGCCAACTTTATGATCGAAGGAAATGATGGCGGCATCGGCATCACCCACGACCGTGGTAAGAACTGGACCTTTGATGATAAAATTCCTGCCGGCCAGTTTTATCATGTAAGTGTTGACAATGAACTTCCCTATAATGTAATGGGTGGTATGCAGGACAATGGCACCTGGCATGGTCCTGCCTATACCTGGATCAACGGCGGCATCCGCAATTATTACTGGAACAATGTGGGTGGCGGCGATGGATTTGATGTGATGCCCGATGCAGAAGATGCAAGCTGGGTATATAGCCAAAGCCAGGGTGGTTCTATAGGAAGAAGGAATTGGAAAACAGGCGAAGGCTGGTTCATAAAACCACAGGCACTTGATCCGTTATTAAAACTCCGCTTCAACTGGAACTCTGCTTTGGCCCAGGATCCGTTTGATAAAAAAACAATTTATTTCGGCAGCCAGTTTGTTAATAAAAGTACCGATAAGGGAATAAGCTGGGAAACCATTTCTCCCGATCTTACTACAAACGATTCTGCTAAAATAGCGGCGTATCAGAATACCGGCGGACTAACGATGGACATTACCGGCGCTGAAACACATTGTACCATCATCAGCATCGAACCATCAAGAAAAGAACAGGGTTTGTTGTGGGTAGGTACCGATGACGGCGTTGTGCAACTGACAAGAGATGCTGGAAAAACATGGACAAATTTCCGCGGAAAAATTCCAGGCCTTCCTTCCGGATGCTGGATACCGCAGATCAAAGCTTCGGCACACAATGCAGGAGAAGCATTTGTGGTGGCTAATGATTACCGCCGTGGCGATATGAAGCCGTATATCTTCCGCACAACAGACTATGGAAAAACATGGACAAGAATGATAAACGAAAACAAAGTAAGGGGATATGCTTTATGTGTATTACAGGATCCTGCCGAACCCAACCTCATCTTTGTGGGAACAGAAAATGGTTTATGGATAAGCCTGGATAACGGAATTTCCTTTGAACAATTCAAAAATGGTTATCCTTCAGTTTCTACCTACGACCTGGCCATACAGGAAAGAGAAGCCGATCTGGCGATCGCTACGTTTGGCCGTGCATTATGGATACTGGATGATATCCGTTCGTTAAGAAAACTTGCCGCTAATAAAGGAATGAAGTTTAATAACCCGGTAACTGTTTGTGCTGCACCCGATGCATACCAGGCGCAATACAGGCAGGCAACGGGTTACGACTGGAGTACTTATGGTTTGTATGAGGCCGATAACAGGAGAAGAGGGGCCCCGGTTTCATTCTTCATCAATAAACCAAAACCGGATACGGCGGCAAAACAACAGCCAATTGCTGCTAATACACAACCCGCTGTAACAGCAACGCCGGGGCAACAAGGTGGCGGACGAGGCGGGCGTGGACAAGGTGGACCTGGTGCCGGTGGTGGAAGAAGGACCGACTCTGCCATGGTAAGAATATACAACGCAAACAATGAATTGATAAGATCATTGCGATGGGCAGTTGATTCTGGTTTCAATAAAACGTATTGGGGTATGGAAGAAAAAGGTTCCCGTCAGCCGGGATCGCCTAAACCATTACCCGGCTCTGCAGAGCCGGGTGGTTTACAGGTATTGCCCGGAAGGTATAAACTGGTTATGATGTATTCCGGCGGTTCTGATTCAACCTTCATTAATATATACGACGATCCCAGGATTGGAAACCGGGATGATATTAAACTGGCGCAGCGTAAAATGTATGATCGACTGAGAAAGTCTTCTGATAAGTTAACAACCGGAATGGATCAACTGGCAGAAAGCGAAGAGCTACTTACTAAAATGCAATCACAATTAAAAGGGGTTGAAGGAAAAGATGCCGACTCATTAAGAAAAGCAACCAATAAGATACAGGATGAGATAAAAGCAATGCGTGAACTGATCAGCGGAAAAACAAGCGATAAGCAGGGAATATCCCGTAGCCCGTTTGAAACAACGGTGATGACCACGTTGCAAACAGCGCAACAATCCATTGGCAGCAAAATGGTGGCCCCGGGCCCCCAGGTAGAGGCTTTGGTTATAAATGCAGAAAAAGCCATTAAAGGCATGCTGGATAAAATAAACAGTTTTTACAGCGGCAAATGGGCCGATTACCGCCAGCAGGTAGAAGGCACAAAACTGAATTTGTTTAAGGATTATAAAGCCATTGAATAGCCTAGTTGTTTAATTACCTTTTTTAAAAAGCATCCGCCAGCTGGCGGATGCTTTTTAATTTTACACAATGCGGCTTCGGATCGATTTATTTCTTTGCCATGCCCCCTTTAAAATTTACATTTGCCACTACAATAAGCGCTGTTTATGAGTTCAGGTAAATTAAGTATGCTGGCCGAAACCCTTATAGGATCGGAAATAGTTAAGCTCGGCAACGAGATTAAAGAGCGCAAAAGGCAGGGAGAATTTATTTACAACTATACCATCGGGGATTTTGACTCTTCCATTTTTCCCATTCCAAAAGAATTGGAAGATGAGATCGTTTCCGCTTACCGGGAAGGATATACCACTTATCCTCCGGCCGAAGGAAATCTTGATCTGCGGGAAGCCGTTTCGTCTTTTACTAAAACATGGCAGGGTATTGATTACAGTACCCAGGAAGTTCTGATCGCCAGCGGGGGAAGGCCGCTTATCTATTCGCTTTACAGAACAACGGTTGATGCCGGTGATAAAGTGATCTATGCCATTCCGAGCTGGAACAACAATCACTATGTTCACCTGTGCAATGCAGAACATGTGATGATTAAAACCACGGCAGAAAATAATTTCATGCCCCGTGCCGCTGATATTGCCCCGCATGTAAAAGGCGCTGCGTTGCTGGCTATCTGTACGCCGCAAAATCCAACGGGCACCACGCTGAGCAAAACGGAAATGGAAAAGATATGTGATCTTGTACTGGAAGAGAACAAGCGCCGCAGTGAAGGAGAAAAAAAACTTTACCTGTTCTTCGACCAGATGTACTGGACGCTTACCTACGGAGATATTCAGCATTACCATCCGGTTTCATTAAGACCGGAAATGAAAGCATACACTGTTTGTGTGGATGCAATAAGCAAAGTGTTTGCCGCCACCGGTGTACGGGTGGGATGGGCCTGCGGTCCCGCAACAGTAATTGCAAAAATGAAATCCATTCTTTCGCATATGGGAGCCTGGGCGCCTATGGCCGAACAGAAAGCTGTTGCCAGGTATCTGCCGCAACAACAGGCAATAAAAAAATATCTTGTTCATTTCAAATCTGAAATTGAAGAACGGCTCACCCGCATTTACAACGGGTTGATGAAGCTAAGGTCGGATGGTTTTTCGGTGGATGCGATTGCTCCGCAGGCGGCTATCTATCTTACCATTCAGGTTGATCTGGTTGGTAAAACCACCCCCGATGGACAACTGTTGCAAAAGCAGGCCGATGTTACCAACTATTTACTCAATGAAGCAAGCCTGGCTATTGTTCCTTTTCATGCCTTTGGCGCAGAAGCCTCCAGCAGCTGGTACCGGTTAAGTGTGGGCACTTGTAAAAAAGAAGAAATTGATGATATGCTTGGGTCGCTGAAGAGTGCGCTACAGAAACTAAGCTGATACTAGTTTTTACAATTCAAAAAAACAAAAGGTTTCAACTCTCTTTGACGGATAAGTTTACGGAGCTGTATACCGCTGTTGATAACGCGGTATTTGTTAAGGTCTAAAATTTCGTGGGCAACAATTAAACTATCTATTCCTTCAATGCTGTACAGTAACTGATGTAACTGTTCCACTTCATGCTCAATTGCTTTTTGAGTCATGATCTCATGATTGAACAAAACCAGTAAATCCCTGTTCGGATTGTTCATAGATTTTGGGGGTATTTAAACATCACTTGTATCCAACCATTCCCTGTTTGTTGGGACAACCGCATTGGCCTTTTTTTGAAGAAGAACATCCTGCAGTGATCAATAAACCGGCAATAATAAGAGCGAATAATGTCTTTTTACTTATTTGTTGCATATTTTCAGGCTTTCAAGTTAAACAATTTTTAGAAAACTTTATTGTTTTCGTTCAATGAAAGATAAAAAAATTAACGGGCCTGTTATACTGGTTGCTCCAATGGATTGGGGGCTGGGTCATGCAACCCGCTGTATTCCAATAATAACAACCCTCCTGGCCCAAAACTGCTCGGTACTCATTGCCGCATCAGGGGCTGGCGGTATTTTACTACAAAGGGAGTTCCCGGGGTTGCTTTTCCTTGATCTTAAGGGTTATAATATACGGTATAGCCGAAGAAGAAGCTGGCTACCCTTTACGCTTTTTGTCAAGTTTCCCGGGTTTATCTCCACCATTTATACCGAATACCGATGGCTAAAAAAAATTGTGAAGCAATATTCTGTTGATGCAGTTATCTCAGACAACAGGATGGGAATGTACCATCGCGGCATTCCATGTATATATCTCACACACCAGTTGAAAATAAAAACAGGCAACCGGTTTACAGAATGGGCCGCACAAAAAATTCATTATTGGTTCATTAGCAAATTCAGTGAATGCTGGGTGCCGGATGTTGCCGGCAAAAACAACCTGGCGGGAGAATTATCGCATCCTGCAACAATGCCGGGTGTGCCGGTAAAATATACGGGGCCCTTATCAAGGTTTAGAACTTATCCAACTGAAAGAAAATACGATATTGCTTTTATCCTTTCAGGTCCCGAACCTCAACGAACCATGTTTGAAGAGCTGATCTTAAAAGACTTTAGCAGCTGCAACAAAAGGGCAATATTAGTCAGGGGTATCACAGATACTGTTACCACAAAAGAAACAACATCGTCTTCCCCGGAAATTTATAATAGTTTAAGCCAGGAAGAATTGAACAGGGTCATTCTTGGGTCGGAGTATATTATCGGCCGCAGTGGCTATTCAACCATCATGGACCTGATGACGTTGCAGAAAAAAGCCTTGCTGGTTCCTACTCCCGGGCAAACCGAGCAGGAGTATCTGGCTGGGTATTTATCTGAAAGAAAAAAAATTTGCAGCACTGTACAGGAACGCTTCTCTTTACCTGCAGCCTTAAAAAAATTGGATGGGTTTTCATTCAGCGGTGTTGTTGTTGAGCAAAACGTATTGGAGAATATCCTGGGAACATTTTTAAGATCGCTTAACAGAAGTTAGTAGTATAAATACCGGTATCCGCTTTTTATTTTTTGCAGGTCAACCATTACGGAATATTCCGAGGCATACCATTCGTCGCTTTTAGCCAGGCTTTCTTCCGGCAATTCATTTAACTGCGAAGGAAATGCGGTGCTGCCAATAACACCTGGCCGTATCTCAGGAAGCGGACTATTGGTTGTTGCATATCCTACCCAGGATCGTTTACCAGATAAAACATAGAAGACATTTTTAAAGAAGCCTCCCGGTTTTTTCTGTAAGAAAATATGGAATGGAAAACCTGCGACAAAAAAAACGGCCAGGGCAATATCCAGCAGCCTTTTGTTGCGTTGGTTAATGGGTTTTGCTATATTATATTTCTTTGCTGCTGCCACATAATCGCCGCTTACATTTTTACTGTCGCTGCCCACAATGCTCCTGCTGCCGGATGCATGAAATTTATTGCGGGTGGCAGCGGGAAGTTTGTTTATAAGGATGATGATCTCCTTCAGGCGAAGGCCATTCTCGCAAAAGATTACTTCCCGTATCCGGTACTTTTGTATCAGCTTGGGCAGTTGTTCAATGTTGCCCAGTATATTGGCGGGTTCCTCTTTTGCAACCGGGCCAACTCTTCCCAGCACCCGTTCCTGCATGCCCACATTCATCATCAGTTTGTTTATGGCAACAAAATCGCTTTCGTTTGAAACAACGATCGTTTGCCTTTTCTCTTCTTCTTCATCATCGGTATCAAGCAATCGTAATTGTATGAAAAGCTGTCGCAACAAATTCATTACAACAAATGCCAGTATGATACCAAAGAGAAGAATGCCTCTTGAAAAACGCAGGCTTTCGGGTAGCAGGCCATAGCCGCTTAATATGAACAACCCAGCAATTGCGGTAGACCGAACCAGTTGCGATTGCCTGTAGCCTTTATCATACAGGCCGGAATAATACGACACCACTAAAAAAACGGCTGTAAAAACAGGAAATGCTATCTGCAATATGTTAGGTGAATAGTTTACATCCTGCCGGATATAATTGCTCCAGAAATATTTTATTATCCAGAAGCTGGTTAATATGATCCCAGCATCCAGCATGGGTAGCCCTGCTTTCTTAAGCAGGTTGCCCGTGGCTGCCATTGAGGCCCTGGTAAGAATACCTACTTGTACCAGGAACGTAAAAAACCTTGCCCTGCTTCCGCTGTAATGTTTTTTTACAAAAAGGCTCATGGCCGTATAAAACATACGCACATAATTCATGCTTCCCCGCTTGGTACTTTCTCCTTTAAAATGGATGATGCTGCTTTCGGCAAAATAAAAATTCCGGTAGCCGGCTTTTTGGATCCGGTAACTAAGGTCTACATCTTCACCATACATGAAAAAGGTTTCATCAAAATTCCCGATCTCTTTAAGAACACTCCGGGGCATCATCATAAACGCACCGGCCAGCACATCTACCTCGTGGTTCTCCTCTGCAGAAAGATGGCCAAGATGATACCTGGCAAATGTTTTTGACCTGGGAAACAGTACAGAGAGGCCCGAAAGTTTATACAAGGAGGTTAAGGGTGAAGGAAAAGCCCGTTTGCTTTCTTTTAAAAATTTTCCCGATCCGTCGATCATCTTAATGCCCAGCGCCCCGGCCTTTTGCTGTGACCGGAGAAATTGAATGCTTTTTTCAAAACAGTCTTCCGGAACCAGGGTATCGGGATTTAAAAAAAGAATGTATTCGCCGTTTGCAACAGCAATTGCCTGGTTGTTTGCTTTTGCAAAACCCTCGTTACTGCTGTTCCATATAAACCGAACGCCGGGAAAAGCAGGTTCCAGGAATTCCCTGCTTCCGTCGGTGGAACAGTTGTCAACCACAATGATCTCTGCCTCCAGTCCGGCACAGGCTTTCTGAACTGAATACAGGCACTGCTCCAGGAAATATTTTACGTTATAGTTTACAATTATAACCGACAATCGCATATTCAAATATAGTAAAGAAGCCTTTGTATCTTTGCGCCATGTTAAAAACCACACTGTTGAATGCAGTAGAAGCCGGGGCCAAAGAGCTCAGGCGCTATTTTAATAACGAAGACCTGAAGATCAGTAACAAGGAGGGAATCAATAACTGGGTTACCGAAGCCGATCATGCCGCTGAAAAAGCGATCATTGATGTGATCAAAGCCCAATATCCCGATCATTTTATTTTAAGCGAAGAGGTGGGTGAAATAGTAACCGGCAGCGAAGTAAAGTGGATCATTGACCCCATCGACGGCACCATCAATTTTGCCAGCGGCATTCCTATTTGTGCAGTTAGTATTGGTGTTGAAAAAAATGGCGAGATGATCCTTGGCGCCGTATATAATCCATTCATTAACGAACTATTCTTTGCAGAAAAAGGCAAGGGCGCTTTTCTAAATGATAAAAAGATCAGTGTAAGCAAAAAAACAGAAGTTATTCATAGCTGCCTGGTAACCGGCTTTCCTTATACTTACCTTGATATGGAAAACGGCCCCCTGCAGGTGTTTGAGCGGTTTGTACGAAAAGGTGTTCCCGTTCGCAGGCTGGGCAGTGCTGCCATCGACCTTTGTTGGGTTGCTGCCGGAAGATTTGAAGGGTTTTTTGAACACAGTCTTAGTGCATGGGATACGGCTGCGGGATGGTTGATCGTGGAAGAGGCTGGCGGAAAAGTAACCGATATGAACGGGAATAAATACTCGCCATACCAGAAAAAATTGGTGGCTACAAATGGTTTGATCCACGACGAGTTGATCGAAGTTATACATAATAGAAAGCAACTTGGCTAGGGGCATAAAAGAGAAAAAGAGCCGAAAGAGAAAGATCGTTTACTCCTTTTCTCTTTTGTACTCTTAGCAAAAAAATATTATCAATGGAACAAAGAACAGAAATATCTTCTCTCGGTGAATTTGGTTTAATTGATCATCTTACCAGGAACAATGAAACAAAAAACAGCTCTACTGTTGTCAGTGTTGGTGATGATGCGGCAGTGATCGATCATTTCGGCAGGCAAACAGTAGTAAGCACCGACCTGTTGGTAGAAGGTATCCATTTTGACCTGATGTATACTCCTTTAAAACATCTTGGTTATAAATCGGTGGTGGTTAACCTCAGCGATATTTATGCAATGAATGCCACGCCTACCCAAATTTTATTGAGCATAGCCATCAGCAATAAATTCAGCGTGGAAGCGCTGGATGAATTTTACGAAGGGGTTTATGCTGCCTGTGATAAATATAATGTTGACCTGGTTGGCGGCGATACCACTTCTTCACAACGTGGTTTTGTGATCAGCATTACCGCCATTGGTGAAGTGGCTCCTGATAGTTACGTTAAAAGAGACGGCGCCAAAGTAAACGACCTTATTTGTGTAAGCGGCGACCTGGGTGGCGCCTTCTTAGGACTGACCATACTGGAAAGAGAAAAAAAGATATTCCAGGAAACCGGTGCCCAGCCTGACCTGGAGAACAGGGCTTATATTGTTGGCCGCCTGTTAAAACCCGAGGCCAGGAAAGATGTGGTAGAATATTTTTCGCAGCACAACATCACCCCTACCAGTATGATGGATATCAGCGACGGGTTGAGCAGCGATATCCTGCACATCTGCAAACAAAGCAATGTTGGTTGTGTGTTGTACGAAGACAAACTACCCATCAACGAAGAGTCGAAGGACTTTGCTTATAAACTTGAGCTGGACCCCACCGCCTGTGCACTAAGCGGCGGCGAAGATTATGAAATGCTGTTTACCGTATCTCAGGCGGATTACGAAAAGATAAACGCCAACAATGGCCTCAGCATAATTGGGTATATTACAGACGCCAAAGAGGGAAAAACGATCATCACCCATGGCGGAAATAAACACGAACTGGTTGCACAGGGATGGAATCATTTGAAGTGATCCGTCTGCAGCTGTACACAATCTGTCTCAGACCGAAAATGAAATTATTAAAAACCATTTTTTTCTTTTTCCCGGCTCTATATTTATTTTCCTGCGCCCCTTCCGCTAAAAACTATTCTCCTTCAAAAAAATATTCACCACAAACCTTGCAGGAAGACTATTCCCTGCTGCGGAATATCCTGGAACAAAAACATCCTTCGCTTTACTGGTACACAAGCAAGGATAGCATGGATATGTACTTCGACAGGTATTACCAGGATATCAAAGACAGCATGACCGAGCAACAGTTCGGCTGGAAGATCATTGCACCGCTTACCGATAAGATCCATTGCGGTCACACCAGCTTTGGCATGAGCAAGGCATACAACAACTGGGTGGCCGATAAACGATTCTCTTCTTTTCCGCTGTTCATGAAATTCTGGAACGATACCATGGTGGTGACCAACAACATGAACCGGAGGGATTCTGTTCTGAAAAGAGGAACACTGATCAGATCAATAAACGGAATGAACAGTGCGGCGCTTACCAATACCATGTTTGGTTACATGACGGAAGATGGATATGCTAATAATGTAAATTATATCCGGCTCAGCGGTAATTTTCCATATTACCACCGGAACATTATCGGGCTTAGTAAAAATTATGAAGTAAAGTATACAGATAGTTCGGGTAACGAACGAAGTATAGTCATTCCTGTTTTTGAACAGAAAAAAGACAGCGCTCCGAAAACAAAACCGACAAGTCCGGTTAATAAAGAAAAAAGAGAAACAAATAAACGAAGATTGCAGGAGTTGCGTTCGCTGGCCATTGATACTGCTAACAGTACGGCTATTATTACGTTGAATACATTTTCATCGGGCCGGTTGCGTAAGTTTTACCGGCAAACGTTCCGTTATATAAGAAAGGCCGGTATTGATAATGTGATCCTTGATCTTCGCAGCAATGGTGGTGGAAGAATAAATCTTTCCACCCTGCTCACAAAATATGTAAGTCGCCGGAATTTTAAGGTGGCAGATACTTCTTTTGCTGTGGCCAGATCGCTTCGCCCTTATACCCGGTATGTAAAGAATGGGTTTGTACAAAACCTGGGGCTCTTCTTTCTTACCAAAAAAAATAAGGATGGTTTATTCCATTTCGGTCACTGGGAGCGGAAAACCTACAAGCCCAAAACAAAAAATCATTTTTCGGGTTATCTTTATGTGCTCACCAACGGGTCTACCTTTTCTGCATCTACCATTTTTTGCAATGCGGTAAAGGGTCAGCCGGGCGTACTTTTGGCCGGGGAAGAAGCCGGCGGCGGCTGGCATGGAAATAACGGCATTCTTATTCCCGACATCATTCTTCCCAACACACATATCCGGGTAAGGCTTCCTTTGTTCCGGCTGGTTCAGTATAACCATGTGCCCAAAGATGGCAGGGGTGTGGTGCCCGACCTGTATATTGGTACCGACTATAATGCTTTAATGAAGGGAGTAGATAAAAAAATGCAGGTGGTTATGCAACTTATCAAAGAGAGCAATGCCCGCAAGTAGCACTATTGTATATTGAATGAGTCGGCGTCTTTCCAGAAGGGAAATTTTTCTCTTACTTCTTCCAGTTTTTCCTTTTGCAGGGTGATGGTGAAAATGTCTTCTTCATCGGCCATATGATACAACACCTGCCCAAGCGGATCAATGACCAGGCTGTTACCGCTGTGATAAATATTATTACCATCCGTTCCTACCCTGTTCACGCCAATTACGTAACACTGGTTTTCGATGGCCCTTGCACATAATAATGTTTTCCATGCATGGCTGCGGCGTTCGGGCCAGTTGGCAACATAGATTAACAGGTCGTATTCGGTTGTACTGAGCGGAGTCGAAGTATTACTGGTTTGAGCGGAGTCGGTTTGAGCGGAGTCGAAAACCCTGTTCCTGCTCCAAACAGGGAACCGCAGGTCGTAACAAACCTGCAGGTTTATCTTCCATCCTTTTACCGAAGCGATCAGTCTTTTGTTTCCTGCGCTGTATTTTTCATCTTCGCCTGCGTACCCAAACAAATGGCGCTTATCGTAATGGCCATATTGCCCGTTGGGCAGCATCCATATTAGGCGGTTGTAAAATTTTCCTTCTTCTTCAATGATAGCACTCCCGGTAAGTATGATCCCATTTTCCCGGCTTACCCGTTGCATCCATTGAACGGTTTCGCCATCCATTTGTTCAGCAAGCATGGATGGGTTCATACTAAAGCCGGTGCTGAACATTTCCGGCAACACAACGATCTCTGTTTTCTCGTCTATGGAAGCAATCTTTTGTTCCAGCATGCGGAGGTTGGCTGACTTCTCTTCCCATAACAGGTTTGTTTGAATAGTGCTGATAGTGAGGGTTGACATGCAATTTTGTTATATACAAATTTACGGATTGGATGAATAGAACCGGCGTTGGTTTTGGCCTTACAGTCAATTTAAAAACAAAAGCCTATTTTTGTGCCCCACTCCTTTCATAAGATACGCTTGTTGCAAGCCAATGTGGTAAACAAATTTTCCCGCTGATTCAGAAAATGCAACGTCTTTGCCAGCCTTTTACTAAATAAACCATTTAATGGCATTTAAAAAATTAGACCTTATTGATCCTATCCTTAAAGCATTGGATGCAGAAGGATATACAACACCCACCCCCATCCAGGCTCAATCCATCCCGTTGATACTGGAAAGAAGGGACCTGCTTGGCTGTGCACAAACCGGAACCGGTAAAACGGCCGCTTTTGCTATTCCCATTCTGCAGATCTTACACCAGCAAAAACAAGAAGAACGTGGGCCCCGCAATATTAAAGTGCTGATCTTAACTCCAACCAGGGAGCTGGCAATACAAATTGATGAAAGCTTTGCGGCTTACGGAAAACATACCGGGCTTTCGCATACTGTTATTTTCGGAGGGGTATCGCAGTTACATCAAACGAATATATTAAGACGGGGGGTTGACATACTGGTTGCTACGCCCGGAAGGCTGCTTGACCTGATAAGCCAGGGTTTCATTGATCTGAAATGCCTTAAGATATTTGTGCTGGACGAAGCCGACCGTATGCTTGATATGGGTTTCATTCACGATGTTAAGCGCATCATAACCAAGTTGCCGGCAAAGAGGCAAACGCTTTTTTTCTCGGCTACCATGCCTCCCGAAATTCAAAAATTGGCGAATGTATTACTAACCAACCCGGCGAAAGTAGAGGTTACTCCTGTATCGTCCACGGTTGATGCGATTGAGCAAAGCCTGTATTATGTTGACAAGAAAGACAAGTCCTTGCTGTTATTACATTTATTAAAAGACGAAAAGATCGTTACGGCGCTGGTGTTTACCCGAACAAAGCACGGAGCCGATAAGGTGGTAAAGTTTTTACACCGTAATAATATCACCGCGGCGGCCATTCACGGAAACAAATCGCAGAATGCCAGGCAAAATGCGCTGAGTAATTTTAAAAGCGGCAAGATCCGTGTGCTGGTAGCAACCGATATTGCAGCCAGGGGAATTGATATTGACGACCTGTCGCATGTTATGAATTTTGAACTGCCCGATGTACCCGAAACCTATGTACACCGGATCGGCCGTACCGGAAGGGCCGGCAATACCGGCATTGCTATTTCGTTTTGCGACGCCGAAGAAAGAGAGGAATTAAAAGACATTCAAAAACTGATCGGTAAAAATATCCCGGTAATTGCAGAACACCCTTTCCCGTTAAGCATGGATGTTCTTTCAGCACCTGTTAAAGCTGTACAGAAGCAAATGCCAAAGAAGCGTTCCCGTGGTTTTGGAAATTTTGATAAGGCCAAGAGCCGGAACTTTAACAGCAGGCACAAGGCAAACAGAAGCTAATATGCAGATTTTGTGGTGACGATATTTAAAACCGGGGCGATCCCCGGTTTTTTATTTGGTTATTCGTTCAAAATAAAATTCCTACTTTCATTTCGTCTTTTAAAATCCCTCAGGACTTAATTAATTTTTATGGCGCCGCAGAAATACTTTTCTTATTTACTGAATCCCTTGGAATTGCTTCGCACCAAGAAGGTGCTGCAGGTAAACCAGCCGGTGATCGCAGAAAGAAAAGAGCCCGAACAAACCTCTATTTTTGTTTTTGACTACAATGCTACCAATATCAGTTTTAAACAGCTGGATCATGTTCCGGATTGCTTTCCTTACATGGACTCTCCTACGGTATCCTGGTTAAATGTAGATGGGTTGCGGAAGACCGATGTGGAAGCGATCTGTGCACATTATGGCATTCACAACCTGATTGCTGAAGATATCTTAAGTCTTGGCCAGCGGGCCAAAACAGATGAGATCAATGGCCTGCTCTTTTGCCTGTTGAACATGTTGTATTTTAATGAAAAAGACTCTGCTGTTGAGTTTGAGCAGATAAGTATTGTATTGGGTAAAAATTTTGTCATCAGCTTCCAGGAAGACCCGGAAAGAGATGTTTTTAATCCGTTGAGAGAGCGTTTAAAAATAAACAACACAAAGCTCAGGCAGAACGGCGCCGATTTTTTATTCTATTCGCTGATAGATATGATCGTTGATAATTATTTTGTAGTGATGGAAAAACTGGGAGAAAAGATAGAAGAGCTGGAAGAAGATATTGTGCGTCGTCCCAACACAAAGAGCCTTGCCAAAATAAACCTGTTGCGCAAAGAGATGATCGTATTAAAAAGAAGTGTAGCCCCGGTAAGAGAGCTTGTGAATGGTATATTAAGAAGCGACAGCGAGTTGATAGAAGAGCGTACGGGAAAATATTTCAAGGATGTGTATGATCATATCTTACAGGCAAACGACCTGGTAGAAAACTACCGGGATATGATGATGAACCTGCACGACCTGTACCTGAGTAATGTAAATCTTAAAATGAATGAAGTGATGAAGGTGATGGCGGTGGTTACCTGCCTGCTTGCCCCGGCTACCGTGATCGGCGGTATTTTCGGGATGAACTTTGAAGCCATTCCCCTTCTTCATAATAAATGGGGATTCTTTATTTCCGTTGGGATCATGTTGTTCATTCCCCTGGTAATGATCCGGATATTCAGAAAACGGGGTTGGTTCTAGTCCTCCTATTTTTTCTTATAGATAGGCACTGTGCTGCATGGCTCGCCATACATGATGCTTTTTGCCAGCGGGCGCAAGAGGTTGGTAGCGCTGATGTATGCCGATTCGGGTATGGGTTGTTCGCCACAGCCTTTTATTACAACCCTTTTATCCCGGTAAGCTTCGGTGTCAATGGTTGAAATATTTTTTAGAAGCAATGTTTGCTTCAGAAAATCTTCATTACCAAAAATAATTTCTTTTGCAACGGGCTGAAGATAGCTTACTGCCAGCATGTATGCCCACATGGGTATTACTGCATCGGCTGAGCAGGTGATGGCAATATTTTTTCCTGTGTATGCTGTAAGGTCAAGACTCTTCATCGCCTCCCTGAAATCTTTTTCCTTTAATATAAGACCCATGAACAAATGGTCTTTCATATCAAAAGTGGCAGTCTCTTCTTTTGGATAAAACTCTTCCAGGTCAAGCGTTATTAATCCGCTTTCGGAAACCTTATTTACTATTGCTTCATCCATGATACAAAGATAAATAAACGGCCCGCAAGATCATTGCGGGCCATTTACGATTAAAGATATTTAACGAAGCGCTTAAAAGAATTTGCTCCGGTTGTCTTTTATGGTTGCTTTTTTACGAAGTCCTTCAAACCAGCTTGTTGCAGCCTGGTTACGAAGCGCCGCCGCCTGTTGTGTCTTGAACTGGGCAGCCTCTGCTTCCGTATCGGCCGCTTTACTTGCAACTCCGTTCACTTTAAAAACGTAAACCATTGTTTTTCCGGAAAGCGGGGCGGCTACTTTATTCAGGTTTTCTTTATTGAATATGGCGCCTATTAGCTTGGGTTCTGTTCCAATGCCGTTTATGATCGGGCTGGTAAAAGTCAATGAAGAGTCGAGCCCGGCGGCCATAATTTCTTTACCATATGCTGTGGCGGCTTTTTCAAGAGTTGGGTTAGCGCCCAGGTTCTTTAGTATCTGCTCTGCTTTTTTCTGATCTTTTATAACTCCTTCTACCAATGGTTTGGCTGTTTCCACATCCTGTGTTCCTTCTGAGAAGATCTTATCAACCACGGCCACCACAAACATATCTCCTATATTGTATGGGTCGCTTATTTCACCTTTCTTGGCTTCAAATACCCAACGGATCAATTGGCGGGCATCCTGCAACTCTCCGGCATTGGCATCGTTTTCTTTTATTAAGGCTGCAGAAGATATCTTTCTCAGTCCATTCTTCTGAATGTATGCGTCAAAATTCTTAGGATCTTTTTGAGCAGCAAGTTTTGTTGCATCCAGGCTGGCTTTTTCAATGGTTGCTTCGCTGGCTAAAATTTCTTTCGCCAAAAATGCAATTTTATAAGCCGGGCTAGATCCTTTATTACCCATTACTTCCACAATGTGATAACCAAATTGTGTTTTCACCACATCCCTGGCTCCGATTGGTTTTTCAAAACAGAATTTATTAAACTCTGGAACCATCTGCCCGTAATAAATATTCGGATATATTCCCCCTTCATCTTTATTGCCGTCTGATGAAAATTGTTTTGCCATTGCTGCAAAGTCGGCCCCGGCGTTAATGGCTGCAAGAACGCTGTCTGCCCGCTTGTGTGCTACACTGTCGTCTATTATTGGTTCGCCCGTTTGCGGATTTACGGTTCCAATTAAAATGTGCCTTGCTTTCACACTATCCGGAAGACTGCGGGCTCCCATATATTTTGCCAGTACATAACCGCTTCTGTCTATATAAGGACCATAAACCGAGCCGGGTGCAAGTTTCACTATAGAATCAACCGCCATGCTGCTGATCTTTGATTTGGGAACATAGTTGGTATCAAAGTCAATAGTAGATGCGTTCCTTGCCAGGAAGTTCTTTACGTTGGTTTCGTTTACAAATGTTTCTTTCAATGATTCAAGAGAGGTCTTTATTCTTGTACTATCTGCAGCATCCGGCAGTTGGCTGAATGTTACGTATGATATACTTCTTCCGGCCTCTTGTTTGAACAGGTCTTTATGCGACTGAATATATTTTTCCATCTCTGCATCCGTAACTTTTATCGTGCTGTCGCTTATTACACTATACGGTATGCCCACATAGGAGATGTTGGCAAAATTCTTTTTATCGGCCATATCTTTTTCTTGCATCCAGGCCGGGTAATAGGCACTTGCGTTCAGCATGGCAAAATATTTTCCGGAAACACTGCTTATTTTTTGCGGGCTTATAAGTTGTGCGTTAATAACATCCAATTGCTCGTCTTTCGCTTTTTTGATATTACTTATTGCCTGGTTCACTTTGGCAATATCCAGTTTCCCGGTTTGTGGATCAACCATGTCCTTTTCCTGCATGAGCGGGTTAGACTGATCGCTGGTCTTTAATATACTTTCCAGTTCTTTTGATGTAAAATCAATCCCCAACTTATCAGCCTCTGCATAAAATACCTTTTCTGCAGTAATGGTGTTCCAAACCTGTTCCCTTATCTGGGCCAGGCGGGCCGGGTCGGGTTTTTTGCCAGATTGTTGTTCTTCCTGAAGTTCCAGGAAATCTGCCTTTTTCTTAAACTCATCATATCCGATAGAGGAGCCATTAACCTTGCCGATGTTTTCCGATCTTGAGCTAAATATCTGGTTGCCTTGTTGCTTGGCGTCCATTAATATAAAACCAATAAGGCTTAAAGCTATTACTGCTATCACGATAGCTGCGCCCTTATCACGAATTCCCTGAATGATTTGCATGTTTATGTAAAATTAAAATGGAGGGCAAAAATAGGGTAAAAAATCATACAAACAGGCATTTATGTACCAAAAAGGCCTTTATATACTGCGGTTTACAGTGATTAGATAAATTTATTATTTAAGAATATCCGTCTTTTAGTGGGGTGCTTTTTTGTGTATTTGGCAGATATTAACAGCGGTATGTTAATATCATCGTGTTTATGTTAAGAAGCCCGGTTTTTATATTTCCGGGTTATTAATAAAAGGGGGAAAGGTTGTTGTCGGCTCCCCGGACTTTTATTTCCTGGGTGATAAACTCCTTTTTATACCTTATTTATCAACCGCAGAAATGGGTGTGGATATAATTAAAATTCCCACCGGGTAATTTATTAACACCTGTATATAAATTGAGGGGAGTAAAATGTATTACGTGCCGGGTGTACTGTTACAGGATAAAATATTGATAATAATAAATGTTAATTACCTGTTGATGATAGTTAATAAGTTAAACAATTTAATTTTGCAAAAGGTTATATATCTGATATTTCCACAAATACACAGCCCTAGTAGTAGTAGGTAATTATATAAATAATAAGTATTAATACATATTATGGCAGATATCAACACAGCAATATCAAAAATAAATGAAGCCGGTTTTCTCAACATAGAGGTTGATCCAACACTTGACCTGTTTTCAGAAATTGAAAAATTAAAAAAAGAAAAGAACGCCGTTGTTCTTGCACATTATTACCAGGAACCAGATATTCAGGATGTGGCAGATTATATAGGAGATAGTCTTGGCCTGGCACAGTATGCAGAAAAAACGAATGCGGATATTATTGTTTTTGCCGGCGTTCACTTTATGGCAGAAACAGCAAAGATATTAAACCCGCAGAAAAAGGTATTATTACCTGATCTTAAAGCCGGATGCTCTTTAAGTGATTCTGCTCCCCCACCGTTATTTAAAGTATTTAAAGAAAAGCACCCTGGCCATAAAGTAATAAGCTATATCAACTGTTCTGCCGGTATTAAGGCGTTAAGTGATATTATCTGTACTTCTTCTAATGCGCAGAAAATTGTGGAAAGCCTGCCCTCAGATCAACCGATTATATTTGCACCTGATAAGAACCTGGGTGGATATATCAATAAGAAAACGGGACGTAATATGTTATTATGGAACGGCGCCTGTATGGTTCATGAGATATTCAGCCTGGAGAAGATTGTAAAACTAAAACACCGGCATCCCAAAGCAAAATTTATAGCGCATCCAGAATGTGAAAACGCCGTATTGGCGGAGGCGGATTTTATAGGAAGTACAACCGGATTACTTAATTTCACAAAATCGGATACAGGTACAGAATTTATTGTGGCTACAGAAACCGGTATCCTTCACCAGATGCAGAAAAGCAGCCCGGAAAAAACATTTATTCCTGCACCACCAAACAATAGCTGCGCCTGTAACGATTGCCCGCACATGAAACTTAATACACTGGAAAAATTATATTTATGTTTGAAGTACGAACAGCCTGAAATTATTATGGATGAGGAGTTGAGGCTGGCAGCAAAAAAACCAATTGATTTGATGTTAAAAATAAGCGCACAATATGGGCTTTAAGCACAAGATAAAAAAAATAAACCCAGTAACCTGGGTATTACTTTCTTTTTTCACAATCACAGGGTGTTCAGAAAATAGTAAAACTGCAGAAAATACTTTCTATATAGAATTGATAAATTTCAACGACAGTCTGCGGGATTATATTTCAGCAAATTCGACTGGAAAATAGCATTTTATAAAAATAACCAACTGGAGATATTATCTCAGAACTTTATTACAGAAGCGTACCCAGGAATGCATTACCTGGAAGCAATTCCATCTGGTGAGAGGAATATTAAGCCCGGGAAAATAAAATCAGGGTTGAATTTATTGGAAACTACTCTGTAGATAGTATCAGGTACTCCTTACAGAAATATAAGTTTAGGGATAATAAATGGGTTAAGGTATCAGATCTTGGGGCTCTTAAAGCTGTAACAACCCTTAAAAAATCGAAGCCTTTTTCTATAAAAGAATTTGGAAAGAAAATTGTGAATACCGTAGCAGAATATACCTTCCATTGATAAATCAGCCTGATGGATAAAGCTTGGCTGATTATAGAAATAAACATGAAATAAAAATTAGCCTATCTTAGGGATACTTAAATCCCCGATTTACTATTGAATAAATTGATCAGGCATATACCTTTTTTAAAGGCCGTGCTACTACATAGCCTTACTGCTTTTGGTGGCCCGCAGGGACATACCGGAATGGTTTTAAAAACATTTGTTGAAAGAAGGAGGGACCTGACACGGGATGAATTGATGGAGTATATCGGATTTTGCCAGTTATTACCAGGAGCTTCATCTACACAGACGTTAACATTAATCGGTTATAAGAGAGGGGGAATTAAACTTGCAGTAATCACACTGATAATATGGATTTTTCCTGCCTGCTTTTTAATGGGAGGATTGTCTTTTATTGTTGGAAATATTGAAAAGAGTGGAATCCAGACGAATATATTCCGTTTTATTCAACCCATGGCAATAGGATTTTTAGCATATGCAGCAGTTCGTGCTTACCAGATAAGTATAAAGAATACCATTACAAAAGTGATAATGGTAATTTCTGCAGCAATCACATTTTTTCTTTTCAAAGCACCTTGGATAATTCCCGCTTTGATTGTATGCGGAGGAATTGCCACCAATTTCAGCAGCAAGAGGATTCCTGAAAAGGAAATTGTAAAACCCAAACATATCCGTTGGACAAATATCTGGTTGTTTGTGATGATTTTTATTGTGGCGGGCATTTTAAGTGAAACAGCAAGAAAACAGAATTGGGAGAACAGGAAGCAGTATAACCTGTTTGAGAACTTCTACCGGTTCGGAAGTTTTGTTTTCGGTGGCGGGGATGTTCTGATTCCTTTAATGCTTGATCAGTATGTGGCTAGGCCAACATCAGAAGCGGTAATAAAAAGAAACCCCGACCTGGTGAGGATCGATCAATCTGAATTATTGACTGGAGCGGGAATTGTGAGAGCTATTCCAGGCCCTGTTTTTTCAATTGCCTCTTTCGTTGGTGGCGTAGCATTAAAAAAGGAGGGCACGAAAATTCAGTTAATTGGTTGTCTAATTGGGTCTGTGGCAATTTTTCTTCCCAGTGCCTTACTTGTACTATTTTTCTTCCCGGTGTGGCAAACATTAAAAAAGTATGTGGTGGTTTACCGGTCACTAGAGGGAATTAATGCAGCAGTGGTAGGCATTATGATTGCTGCAACTTTGTTTTTATTGAAAAGCACGTCGGTGTTCAGCATTAATAATGATAGCCTGATAAGCCTGGCGGTTATTGCCGGAACCTTTTTTATTCTCCAAAGTTCAAAAATACCGGCGCCCTTTATTGTTTTATTCTGCCTGCTGTTAGGATGGGTTCTTTAATTCGTTTTTGTAATAACCAGCAGATTCAATTTCTTCTTTTACAACATCTGGTACCAGGAACCGGATAGACTTTTTGCTTTTGATCAAATTGCGAATATGGGTTGATGATATTTCAAGAAGCGGGGCTTGCAGGATTTTGACTTTTGCTCCGAAAATGTTTGTGATCTCAAAACCGGGCCTCTTATAAATATAGATTGAATGGTTTTTTATAATACTCTCATAATTCTTCCACTTATCAAGATTTTGAAAACCATCGCTGCCCATAAGAATGCAAAACTCGTGTTCGGGAAACTTTTCCAATAAATAGGCGAGCGTATCGCAGGTATACGAAGGCTTTGGGAGAGAAAACTCAACATTACTTGCCCTTAATTTATTTTCACCATCTATTGCCGCCTTTATTAAATGAAGCCGGTGATACTCATTAAGCAGAGATGAAGATTGTTTAAAGGGATTTTGTGGCGATACAATGAACCAAACCTGGTTAAGATCGGTTTCGTTTGCAGCATGATTGGCAATTATCAGGTGACCAACATGAACAGGATTAAAGGAGCCAAAATAAAGCCCTATCTTCATTAATTAGTTGATAATCAATAATTTATAAAAATTACATTGGATTGGTAATTACTTTTTCCTCAACCCATATCTTTTCAGCTTCATCTAATCTTAAACTTAACCTGTAGCCAGCCACAGATATAGATATTGGATCTCCTAAGGGGGCTATCTGATCAACATTGATGGCCTCTCCAGGAATACACCCCATTTCCATTAGCTTTAAAAAAATCTCATCATTTTCAAACTCACAGATTGTTACTGTTTTACCAATTGTTATTTCCGACAATCTTTTTCTCATCTGATAAACAGAGATTAGCCTCTGAACAGATACAAAGTTATCGAATCAATATTGTTATATAATTTCGACTTTAGAAATATGACAATGCAAAAGATCCATTTTTACTTTCACGACCGAAATTATAACATCCGAGACCGGGGCGGAATAAAAAAAGCCATTGAGGATATTTTCGCACAAGAAGGGACAGGGCTGGAAAAGCTAGACTATATATTTTGTTCTGATAAATACCTGTTGGAAATAAATAGGTCTTTTTTAAAGCATGATTACTACACAGATATTATCACTTTTGATCTCTCTTCTAAAAGGAATAAAGTGGAAGGAGAGATATATATAAGCATAGATCGGGTAATTGATAATGCCAGGAGTTTAGGGATCTCGATAAAGGAAGAACTTTGTCGGGTGGTCTTTCACGGAGCGCTTCATCTTTGTGGGTATAAGGACAAAAAAAGGAAAGATGCCGAAATTATGAGGAAAAAGGAAGACGAATATATCGGGTATTACCTGAAATAACCCCAATCCGTTTCACGTGAAACAAAAAACACGAGTAACGCCCCAATGGAAGCGTTAACTTTGCGCCCATGTTTCCAAAGTACGATATTATAGTTGTTGGAGCTGGTCATGCGGGATGTGAAGCAGCAGCCTCTGCCGCAAACCAGGGCAGCCGGGTTTTACTTGTTACCATGAACCTTCAAACCATTGCGCAAATGAGTTGCAACCCGGCGATGGGAGGTATTGCCAAGGGCCAGATTGTAAGGGAAATAGATGCACTGGGTGGTTATAGCGGAATAGTAAGTGACAAAAGCATGATTCAGTTCAGAATGCTTAATCGATCAAAGGGCCCCGCCATGTGGAGCCCAAGAGTTCAGAGCGATAGGGCGCTATTTGCCAGCACCTGGAGAGAAATGCTTGAAGAAACACAAAACGTTGATTTCTATCAGGATACAGTCAAAGGGATATTGGTAAAAGATGGAATCGTATGTGGGGTTAAAACCGGCCTTGGCCACGAAATAAAAGCAAGTGCAGTGGTATTGACCAATGGAACATTTCTGAATGGGGTTATTCACATAGGCGAAAAGAATTTTGGAGGAGGGAGAATTGCAGAAAAAAATTCAGAAGGGATCACAGAACAATTGGTTTCTCTTGGTTTTGAAACCGACAGGCTAAAAACAGGAACCCCGCCAAGGATTGACGGAAGGAGCTTGGATTATTCAAAGATGGAGGAGCAGAAGGGTGATGAAGAAATAACCGGGTTTAGCTACTTGAATATTGACCGTATTAAACCAGATCAACAAAAAAGTTGCTGGATAACATATACAAACGAGAATGTTCATGAGCTTCTAAAAACCGGGTTCGATCAAAGCCCTATGTACCAGGGAAGAATTCAAGGTACCGGCCCAAGGTACTGCCCAAGTATTGAAGATAAAATCAGTCGGTTTGCACAAAGAGACAGGCACCAACTTTTTGTAGAGCCAGAGGGGAAAAACACCGTTGAAATATATGTGAATGGCTTCTCAACATCTTTGCCAGAAGTTGTTCAATATCAATCACTTAGAATGGTTCCCGGCTTTGAAAACTGCAAAATGTTCAGGCCTGGATATGCGATTGAATATGACTTCTTTCCCCCAACCCAGTTGAAGTTTAGTTTGGAAACAAAACTAATTGATAACCTGTTTTTTGCAGGACAAATTAATGGAACTACCGGCTACGAAGAAGCCGCATGCCAGGGATTAATGGCCGGCATCAATGCTCACCAAAAAGTTAAGCAACTCGAGCCGTTTGTTTTAAAGAGAAGCGAAGCCTATATAGGGGTTTTAATAGACGATCTAATAAACAAAGGAACCGACGAACCCTACCGGATGTTTACCAGCAGGGCAGAATTCAGAACACTGCTCCGGCAAGACAATGCAGATCTAAGGCTAACGGAAAGAAGTTACCGGTTAGGGCTTGCAAGCCAGGAAAGAATGGATAGGGTAAAAACAAAATCAGGAAATATAGATAAAGCAAAAGAGATACTTGCCCAATTAAGCCTGGAGCCGGAAGAAACAAATGAATTTTTAAAGAGCATAGATTCATCCATAATACCAGCAAAGCAAAAAGCTGCACAACTCTTACTCAGGCCAATGATTGAGCTTAAGGAAATGGCGAACCATATACCAAAGCTAAAAGCAGCATTGAACGAGTATGATACAGAAACGCTTGAACAGGCAGAAATACAGATCAAATACGATACGTATATTTTGAAAGAAAAAGAACTCGTTGATAAAATGAGTCAATTGGAAGACCTGGTAATTCCGGAAAATTTTAATTACGAAAAACTAAATTCATTAAGCAACGAAGCCCGTCAGAAATTTATCAAAATAAAGCCCAGAACATTGGGGCAGGCATCACGGATATCAGGAGTAAATCCCAGCGATGTTCAGATATTGATGGTCTTTATGGGCAGATAAAAAAAATAAAACATGAAGTTGAATTTTTCAAGCAACACACCCAAAGAACTGATCTTTGAAAACATAGGCGAATACCTGCATCTTCAAAACCTTAAGATAAGCAACGAAGACAGCAGCAGGCCGTGGGGAGGGTTTTTTGTTATTGAAGAAAGCGAAGCAGAAAAATTCATTAAACTTTATTTTCCGCAACTCAGCAAAGAAAAACTCAGCATATCAGGAAAACTCAGTCCAAAAATTCTGGTGGTGGCCCCGGAAAAAAGATTGAGCTGGCAATATCATCATCGCCGTGCAGAGATCTGGAAGCTGATCGGTGGCACGGCCGGCGTTGTAACAAGCGATACCGACGAGGAAAAAGAAACAAAGTATTTGAGTATTGGAGATATCGTTCAGCTTGAGCAAGGCGATCGTCATCGATTGATCGGACTTGAAAACTGGGGAATAGTTGCGGAAATATGGAGACATACAGATCCTAAAAATCCCAGCAACGAAGACGATATCGTAAGGCTGCAGGATGACTTTGGCAGATAGATTATTCTTGTACAACTTTACCCGACGCAAGCACCATCCGGACCTCCCCATAACTAATGCCCGGGGGTAAATTTTCAATTATAGTTTTGTGGCTTGCTGTACCAAATTTGGCAACAGCTCCGTTGATCAGCCCCTGCTTTTCCTTGCTTACAAAATCATTGATACCAAGTTCGCCCGAGCCTATGAAATAAGCAAGATGCCCCTCAATAGTACTAACGGATAAATTTCTTTCTTTGGAAATTGCCGCAATATCTTTTCCTGATTTATATAAATTAAAGGAAATTGTTTTGGTGTCTGTTTTTATTTCTTTTGGCTTCTGTCTTTTTTCTTTTTTTGGATTAACCAATTTTGCCGAAATCTTGCTTTCCAGGCCCAGTCTTTCACAAAAGTCATTTACCATCTCCAGGATATCGTCGCCATACTTATCCGCCTTGGCTTTGCCAAAACCATCGATCAGCATTAAATCCTTTTTAGATAAAGGAAGATATATGCTGATCTCCTGCAGCGAAGCCTGGTTTGCCACCATATAGATCGGGCTGCCGGTTTCGGAACAAACCATGTTTCGCCAGCGCATTAACGTAGCAAGAAGCTCTGCGTTTGGAGAATCATCATTATCCGCAACCGTTTCACTGGCGTAACACGAAAGATTAAACCTGGGGATCGCCAATTTTAATTTGTGCTGCAAATATGGAGTAACCGAAAAAGCCCCCTTGCAGTATTGCATATGAAAATTGCAGATATAAATAGCAATCGCCAGTTCATTCAGCTTTTCGTTGATGGGTGTTGAAACTTCTTTGTGTTCAGTTGTTAGCGGATGTTTTTTTAATTCACTTATATAATTCTCAAGCCGGGGAATAAAATGGTTGGCGGCATCGGAAATACGCTTTTGGAGAATAACATTGGTTTCGATCACATCTGATTCGTTGATCAATGATGCAACATGGCCAATAAATTTTAGACCAACAACCCCATCTTCAAGAAGTCCCTTGTTAAAACTCCCGGCCCATGAAATTGCACTTTCATTCAGCCTCGCCTGTTGTTGTTTGATCAAGGCTCCCAGCTGTTCTCCTGCCGCTACTATTTCCTTAAAAGAAAAAAGATCCTCCAGCAATTGCTGCGTGAAAATTTTTCTTGCCAGGAGAAACCGCTCTGGCAACGAACCTTTATGTAAAAGAGATAGCTGTGCTTTGCTTACATTGCTGTTACTGCTGATGGCCGAAGGAGGGATCTTGCTCAATAACACAATTCCATCCAGGCTGGTGCAGCGACTTAGCGCTACATACACCTGTCCGCTGCTGAAAGCGGAAGCCGCATCTATCATCACCCTTTCAAAGGTCAACCCCTGGCTTTTATGAATGGTTATGGCCCAGGCAAGCCGCAGGGGGTACTGGGTAAAGGAACCCATGATTTCCTGCTCCAGTTTTCCATCCTGCCGGTTAAGGGAGTACCGGCTATTGTCCCAGGATTCGGGCTGCACCTCAATATCTGTATCCTCACAGGCTACAACGATCTTATCTTTTTCCAGCAACTTTACTACTCCTATCTTTCCATTAAAATACCTTTTTTGAACCACATCGTTTTTTAAGAACATCACCTGGGCCCCAATCTTTAATACCAACTCATGTTCTACCGGGTACATCGATTCCGGAAAATCACCTTCTACCGCTGCATTAAAGGTAAACGGGGCCTCATCAATCTTATATAGCCGTTGCTTGTTTATCAGGTCTGCCTGGTTGTTGTGTGATGTAAGCGTAATGTATTTTTCATCTGCAGAGGGGCGAAAAGACGGATCAAAGCGGGAATGAAGAAGTTCAAAATCTTCTGCATTCATTTGATTATTCCTCACCTTATTCAGTAAACCAACAAAACCCTCTTCTTTTTGGCGATAGATCTTATTCAACTCGATCAATAAGGGAGAAAGTTCCTTAACAGCAATGCTGTCGAAAAAGAAAGGAGAAGCATAATACTCACTGAGAATATTCCATTCCTGGTTTTGTGCCACGGGGGGTAATTGAAACAGATCCCCAATACACAATAACTGTACCCCACCGAAAGGTAAATGATAATTACGCCGCACATTTTTTAAAACCGTATCAATGGCATCCATCACATCGCAGCGAACCATACTTATCTCATCAATAACCAGTAAATCCATTTTGCGTAGTAGTTGCTGCCGCTGTTTGTTGAACCGGCCCTTTGCAAGCAGATCGTCTTTGTGATTTTTTGTAGGCAAAAAAGGATGAAAGGGCAACTGAAACAAACTATGAAGCGTAACGCCACCAGCGTTTATAGCAGCCACCCCTGTTGGGGCCGCTACAATGATATTCTTGGTAGAGTTCTCTTTAAGGTACTTTAAGAATGTTGTTTTGCCTGTACCAGCCTTGCCGGTAAGGAAAATGTTTTCACTGGTTTCGGTAACAAACCGGTAGGCCAGGTCAAACAACTCGTTGTGTTCGATCGCTTGCATTTTAATAAAGATAAGGCCATAATAAGAAAAGAAGGCCGCTTAATTGCTATACCAATAGAAAACATTTCCGTGTTTTTTCTCTTAAAAAAATGTTTTTTACTTCATGGACACAGGTAAATATTTTTATAGCATTGCTGTTGGGATAAGTAAATAAAAGATAGAAAGGCCCTCTCAATAAACCAGGGGCCCCTCTATCTTAGCAAAGGAAATTATGCAGTGGCCTTACTGCCAAGCATAAGTAATTCATTGATCTCTACTTCGGAAATGAATTTCTTAACGCCCTCTTTATCCGTGTAACTTCGGCTGATGAGCTTACCCTCAATGGCTACTTCGCTTCCTTTGTTCAAATACTTTTCAACAATGTCGGCGATCTTGCCCCAGGCGATCAGGTTGTGCCAGGTTGTTTCCTTAACCTTTTCTCCCTTGGCATTCCGGTAGATCTCGTTGGTGGCAATACTAAAGCGGGCAAGCTTTTTTCCGCTTTGTGTGTTTTTAATTTCTGGTGCATTGCCGAGGTTGCCGATGAGTTGAACCCTGTTCTTTAATGTGTACATGTTTTACAATTTGTGCCCGGCCTTAAGCCGGACGATTATTAATTTATTTCAACCAACCGAAACAAATGCCGGTTGACAGAACAAATGTGCGACACTAAAATACCCATAGCCGGAATTTATCCCTTTACTTACCTGTATAAGTGTTTGTAAACGGATATAAATGAGATAAGAATCAATTCAGGATAAACCATGCTAATAGTATGCTAACAGAAAAAGAAGCTAAAGCCTGCGTACTCTGCGGAAAAACATTGAAAGGCCGCAGCGATAAAAAATTTTGCGATGACTATTGCCGGGCGGCGCATAACAACGAACTTAAAAGCACTGTCAATAATCATATCCGTAATGTGAATAACGCCCTGGGCAAAAACCGTCGCATTTTGGAAAGCCTGCTTCCTGAAGGAGAACAAACAACAAAAACAAATAAAGACAGGCTGATGGAAAAAGGATTTCAGTTCAAATACCACACACACCAATACCAGGCAAAAAACGGCAACACCTACTTTTATTGCTATGAATACGGCTACCTGTTGCTGGAAAATAACCGCCTCCTGGTTGTTAAACGAAACGAACAATAACCATACCCGTTAAATTGCTCCAAGGCAACAAATTAACGGCCCTCACAATCATTATGATGCCGGATAATAAAGTAATTTTACAGGCTAATCAATGATTTTGCGATTGTCTTTATATCGAACTGCCACACTTACCTTATTAATTCTTTTCTCATTGTGCATGAGCGAAAGGACCTATGCACAATGCGCTACCCCTATTTCCACATTCCCATACACCGAAGGGTTTGAAGCAACCAATGGCGGCTGGGTACCCGGGGGCGTTGGTTCCGACTGGGCATGGGGCACACCCACCAAAGCCACAATAAATGCAGCAGCAAGCGGATTAAAATGCTGGATCACCGGCGGACTAACCCCGGGTTCATACAGTAATGGCGAAGCCTCCTGGCTGCAAAGCCCCTGTTTTGATCTTACCACACTTCAGCATCCTTATATATCCATGAGCGTATTTTGGGAAACGGAGCGAAGATTCGACGGTGCAAATCTTCAATACTCAACCGACCTTGGCGTTACCTGGACAAATGTTGGCAGCGTATCCGATCCCGTAAACTGTTTGAACGATAACTGGTTTAACTACTCGCCAATAACCGGCCTTAATCCGCTAGCTTCAATAAGAGACGGCTGGTCGGGAACCATGCAGCCAACTGCCGGAAGTTGCCAGGGGACCGGGGGAAGCGGGCGCTGGGTAAATGCACAGCACAGCATGCCCAACCTGGCGGGAGTGGCCAATGTGATCTTCCGGTTTACTTTTGGTGCCGGTACGGTTTGCAATAATTTTGATGGTTTTGCTGTGGACGATATCATGATCGGCGAAGCCCCGCCCAATAATGCATCGTTCACATATTCCTGCACCACCAGCAATTCCATAACATTTACCAATACGTCGGTGCTTTGTCCCAATCTTTCCTGGAATTTTGGTGACCCGGCATCGGGGCCTACCAACAATACATCCACGGCGCAGATGCCCACACATACTTTTTCCGGTCCTGGAACATACACAATCAGGTTAGATGTTACCGGCCCTGGCAATGCCCCATCAACCACCTCACAAACAATTCACATACTTGGGCTAACCACTTCTCAACTTACCGGCAATAATTGTTTTGGAGATAATAATGCATCTGCAACAGTTAGTGTAATACCGGCCGCCGCCGCCCCATTCTTTTATTCATGGAATACAAATCCTGTTCAAACAACCCCAACGGTCACCAGCCTGGGAGCCGGCATTTATGCAGTTACCGTAAGTGCAGCAAATAGTTGCCAGGCGAATGCGATTATTATTATCGGGGAACCAGCAAGATTATCACACACGGTAAGCATCATTCAACCCGGGTGTGGGGCAACAACAGGATCGGCCACCATTAATGAGAATGGAGGCACGGCTCCTTATACATATTCCTGGTCTCCATCGGGCGGAACGGGAGCAACAGCCACCGGCCTTGCCCCGGGAAATTATACCGTAACCGTTACAGATAATAACCTCTGTACAGAAAACATAAATATTGTTATTGCAAACGCTACAGCACCAACAATAAGCATGAGCAATGTTAAACAGGTAAGTTGTTTTGGGTTGAGCGATGGCGCAGCAACGGCACAGGCAACCGGGGGTACAGCGCCTTATACTTACAGCTGGAACACATCTCCTGTTCAAAACAGCGCAACAGCAACAAACCTGCCCGCGGGAAATTATACGGTTACCGTAAAAGATAACAGCGGATGTTCTGCAACATCTTCCATATTAATAACCCAGCCGGCAAGCGGATCCTGCGGGGATGTATACTTCCCCAATTCATTTACGCCCAATGGTGATGCAAAGAATGAAGGCTTTGGACCGCTGGGAAATATTGCTGCGATCAGCAACTATCAACTGATCGTATATAACCGTTATGGCGAACTTGTTTTCAGCAGCAAAGACCCCAATGAAAAATGGAATGGTTATTACAAATCAAAACTGAACAGCCCCGGAACCTACGTGTGGCATGCCAGCTTCCTGTTCAAGAACAGGTTCAAACGGGCCGAACAGGGAACGGTTACAGTGATCAGGTAATAAAAAGATCTACATAGAGAATTCTGGTTTCTTATTCTTGGGAAGAACCCGGAAGCCCGGCGATACCGTAGCTTGTTCCTGCGGAAAATCATCCGACTGCAATTCAATCCTCCTGGTAATATCTCCTAAAGAAGAAAGCCTGTCGAGCGTATAAGGAATGGTATCAAGCCCTGATGCGAATTTTAAAATATAACTGTATATGGCGAACAGGCTGCCCGCCATTACAGTTGAACTATGCAGGTTCTTTGAAACGATCAGCGAAACAGCCACCACTACCAAAACCATTATTTCCATGAAACCGAAATTCCAGGCTTCTTTATCAGAGATACGAACCTGCCATTTTCGTAAACTATCGTAGTGATTACGGATCATGGAATTGTTACCGGTAGAGATAATATCAACCTGTTTTTCCAACTCGTCATTTTTATGCTTGTTCAGCCGTTTCATTCTTTTGCCGTACAACATACTGATGATGATAACAGGGACCAGGATCGCCAGGCAGATACCTACGATCGTTTTATCGTAAAAGAACAAGATCACCAGCGAACCAAAAATATTATACCCGGCTTCTATCACATACACCAGGTCGTGTTCTAAAAAATCAACAAACTCTCTTGCCAGCGTTGAATGGGCGCTGAGTTTTGAAACCTCGATCTTATTATACCGGCGGCTCAGGAATTTTGTTACAAGCGATGTATATATGGCCGTATAGGTACGGGTATCATACATGTGGCGTATGGTGCCGGTGAGTAAATAAGAAAGATGAACAATGGTTAATACGATTAGGCCATGGTAACTTCCCTTTATCAGATCATTGATCGCTTCGCCAAAAAAATAAAACCGCAATAAACTACCCAGCATCTCAAGCGAGAATAAAAAATAAGTAATGATAAGCTGGTATTTATGCTTCATCATCAAGGCACGTAAAATCTGGAACTTAGACATAACACTGTTCTTTTGATTCTTGAATCATCTGTTTAATAGGCCCAATAAGGACGATGAATTGTAATGGTGGTTAGTAAGACGGGAGGAAAAGAGGTGAGTTTAATTGTTCCGGCGGCTTTCTCTTTCGGTTACCGAGTTATTTAAGGTGCCGGTAACCCGTCCGCAACAATTAGCTGCACCGCAGCGGCAATCAAAGGGCTCCATATGTTCATCCAGGAAGTCTGCGTAGTTGAGGGTTAGTTCTTCGCCTTTAGAAATGTTTCGCAAAGCCACTACATTTAAGCCTTCATATCGGGTGTTAGGATCACAACTGTGATTTTGTGGGGCCCAGTTTGCCGGATTATCATCCCACAGCAAAAATACCTCTTTACTCAGAGGGTAAGCGTACTTTCCAAAAGTTTCTTTTTCCTTAACACTCCACGAATTTTCTACATACCTGCGGGTGGTGATCCGTTGTGCCATTTCCTCTCCCCTGAAAATCACTTCATTGGCTTTCATATGCTGATTTGCATATATGCCATAACCCGCAATGGCATTGCCTTTCATAGTATACTTTTTTTGCCTGCGATGATGGCGGGCAATGCCTTCGTCAATTATTTTTTTAAGAAAACCCGCCTGGCCAATGCCGTCGCATTTAAGAATATAATCGGCCGAACCTTCGTAACCATCTTTATAAAATACCGAGCAGGTAAAATTTATTTCCAGGAAAAAGATCTCTTTGTTTTCATTCACCCTGAAGTCGAGCCGGGCATAACCCACGCCACCAAACCCCTGGAATATCTGCAATGCGGCATTCTTCAGCGCTTGTTCCAGAACAGGATCGGCGCATGGAATATTTGCTTCGGGATGAAGCTCCGAAGTTTTTAGTGCATAGGTTTTAAACTGAAATCCTTTTGGAAAAATGTATTCGATCGGCTTAAATACACTGCAGTTTTTTCCTTCTTCCGCATCTGCAACAAGCATTACGGTAAACTCACCGCCTTGTATATATTCTTCTACCAACAACGGACCATACTCCTCTATAATTGAAGCACACTTTCGTATAAGATCTTCTTTATTATAAACAAGAGAACTGTCGTCAACACCCAGGCTGTCTCCGGCCTTGTCGGGTTTAACAAACAGCGGGTAGTTTAAATGACCGCATTCTTTCTCAACATCGTCAATTGATTCTATCAATGCAAAGGCCGGGGTTTTAATGCCGGAAGTATAAGCCACATACTTCATCAGGTCCTTTGGCGGGTCATATAGCAGGGAAGTTGGGCCTGTGAACGGAAGGTTCAGCAGCTCCATAAAATAAATAACATCTACGGAAGGAACACTCCATTCAAGATATCCCTCACAAAGGTTTACAAAGATGTCGAAGTTCTTTTTCTTAAGTTCTTTCAGTTGTTTGTAGATGGTAAGTTTGTTAAGCAGCACGTGCTCAAATTCGGCGCCGGGCATTAAATGGGTAAGGTCCCGCGCCGGATCGTAATTTTTATAATCTACATCGGATGTGGAGTAATCGGGTTGAAGAACGCAAACTTTCATATTCATTATTTTTCCGCCGGCCTCAGGAAATGCCTATTGATCCTTTGCGTTTCAGGGCTTTTGCAGAAGCCTTCTTTCTTTGGTAAGCGTCGTTTATTATAGCCACCACTAATTGAGTAAATGTTTTGCCACTCAGCCGGAGTATGGCGCCAATGGAAGTATAATCCTCGTCTTCACTTAATCCGCATTGCGCATTTACCTCCAGCACATATATCTTACCCGTTTCCTTGTTCATACGCAGATCAACCCTGGTATAACCCTTTCCCTTGGTGGCAACAAAGGCCTCCCAGCTTATCCTTTTTATTTCATCGATCAAAGAAGCATCGGGTAATTCGTATTCATAAAAATTTCCGGCATCGGGCATGGGTTTTTCTTCTTCATAAATTTCCCAAAGCCTGTCGAAGCTTAAAAATTTTTCTTTATCGGGTAATGAGGGGTGAAAAATACGTTCTACCGGCTCATATATTTTTGCTTTGCCCGGTTTATCGTGTGAACCAACGATAAGAACGGTATATTCCGGTCCGTTTATAAACGATTCGGCCACAATGCCATCGCTGGTTAGTTGCCAGCCCCGATAGCCATCGAACATATTCTGTACCTGCTGGCCAAGCTCTTCGGTAGAGTTAACCACATTTCTTATACCAACACCCATGCTTCCGCCCGAAACAGAGGGCTTTACAATAACCGGGGAGCCCAGCTTTTCAATGATCTTGTCAATATTCTGTTCTCTTGTTGTTATCGCCTCCCAGGGGGCATTTGGCACGCCGGCTTTATCAAAAGCCTGCTTCATGGGTATTTTAGAGGTGGTGATGTGGTAAAAATATTCGTCGGACCCGGTATAGAATAATCCTTTTTCCTCCAGCAGTTTAACTACCGATATACCCGGGGTGCCATTTACTTCATCCCCATCACAAAGATTAAAGATGAGGTGGATCTTATTATCCTTCTCGTTCTTCTTTGCAATATTGGCAATAACCGAAGCATAATTATTTATGGTAACAGGCTGCCATTTCCATTCCACATCCAGTTCGTTGAATGTTTTGGTATACTCTGCAATGCTTTGAGAAAAGTCGTAGTAATAATCAATATTGGGGTCGCTGGTTTCCAGGTGCGGGGCCAGAACCCACACATAAAGCTGGTTTAACGGAACGGCGGATAAAAATGAATTAGATGGGGCCATGCTTGAACAAATGGATTACAACGACAGCTTTTGTTTTACCTGAGATTTGATAAAATCGGTTAAGCGGTATTTCGACAGCGTTTCCACAGAAAGATGTGAAGCGCCGTTTATCAGTTGTAAACAATCCTTGCTTCCACAGTTACAAACAAAAGGTTGCGCCATATCCCACTCGGTGGAAGGATAGAAAAAAGTAAACTCATCGCCCGGCTGCAATGGCTGCAGGCAGATCAGTTGCATAGATGTTGTATCAAAAAAAACATTCGGACTGCAGCTGTGATTGATGTATTGCAAAAACTCGGGCATCAGCGTAATATGCCTGTCGGTACCGGTTTGTACGGTCAGGTACGTTGGATAAGACTGTGTGATGCCTGCACTAAAATTACAAAGCACATCACCAGGCGCAACGTGCTGGGTGGCGTGTAACGACTTTTGATTGGAAGCATTATTCAGTAAAACTTCTGCAAAAACATGATTACTGATAACTTCGGGGGCTGGGGTAGTAATGGTAGTTGTTATCATGCGGTTTTAGAAGGGAATGACCCGGAAAAGTTTAAAGTGATTAATGTTTGTTTTATGAATTTACTTATATAATAGTAAATGTATAAAAGCATTGTTTAATTAAAAAGTTTATTGGCCATTATTAACAATTGGTGGATTAATTGCTTTATAATGTGAATAACCATCAAAGCGTACTTTTATAGCTTCTATAAAACAGATCGATGAATAATGAACTCAATCAGCCCAACCGGGAACTCTTTAAACAACTGGTGCAAATGCGAATGCCCTTTGGTAAGTATAAAGACAGGCTTTTGTGTGATCTGCCCGTCTCTTACCTGGAATGGTTTAACCGGGAAGGCTTTCCTAAAAGCAAACTCGGGCAGCTATTGGAAATGATGTATGAGATTAAACTGAACGGGCTTGAGTCGTTACTTGAACCATTAAAGAAGTAATATTGATTAGCCGGGTTTTTGTGCTGTGGGTCCCGACAGCGAACGGGACGACACAAGACTGAAAAGCCTTGTTGCTCTAACCCCGTTGCCAATACAATCATTCTGTCAGAGAGGGGTATAAAAAACAAAACCCCAACATTACTGTCGGGGTTTTTGTGGTGTGGGCCGGGATTGAACCGGCGACACAAGGATTTTCAGTCCTTTGCTCTACCAACTGAGCTACCGCACCTCCTTGAATTTCGAATATTGAACAAGAAATGTTGAATACCGAATTCGGGGCAGCAAAAATAAGGCTTTCTGCCAAATATCAGGTATTCAATCTTAAATATTCAATTAATTAGTTTCCGTATTCGCACAAAAACTTGATCCGCATAAGCTTTAGCTGCTCCCAGTTGAAGTTACTGTCGGCCAGCTCCTCCAGGGCAACCTGCAGGGAAGAGGTTTCGCAGTTCTTAAAATAATCCATGATCTCGTCCTGTTCATATTCATCCACCATCTCGTCAATGGCATAATCAAGGTTTAATTTGGTGCCACTGGCCACAATGGTTTCCATTTCCTCCAACAGCTCGTCAATACGCAGGTCACGGGTTTTGGCCACGGTTTCCAGCGGAATCTTTTTATCTACATTCTGAATAATGAAGATCTTGTTGTTGTTGCGGTTCACCACACTTTTCATTACAAAATCATCGGGGCGTACAATATCGTTCTCTGCAACATATTTTGCCACCAGGTCAATAAAGGGTTTACCGTATTTCATGGCTTTTCCTTTACTTACCCCGCTGATCTTCTCCAGCTCTGCCATGGTGGTGGGATACATGGTAGCCATATCAATAAGGCTGTTCTCCAGGAATATGACAAAGGGCGGCAACTTCTTTTCTTTAGACACCCTCTTCCTGAGGTCTTTCAGCAGTTCTACCAACTGCTCATCTGCCGCTCCCGAATCGGAACCCGAAACTTCGGCTTCCTCATCGTCGGCATTGGCTTCTTCAAACAGGTTATTCATCACAATTTTGAAAGAGCCCGGTTTCTTTAAGAAGGCCTCTCCTTTTTTGGTGATCTTTAACAGGCCATATTCCACGATATCTTTTTCTATCAATCCTGCCAATAGCATCTGGCGGATCAAACTGTTCCAGTAATGATTCTCCTTATCATTACCGCTGGCAAAAACAGCCAGCTCTTCGTGGCGATACATTTTTACCTGGGGCGTGGCTTTTCCGGCAAGGATCAGTAACACATATTCAACCGGGAACTGTTCGCCCAGGGCCTTTACCGCTTTTAAAACGGTTGTGGCGCCCTCTTTGGCTTCTTCTTTTTCTTTCGGGTTTAAACAGTTGTCGCAATGACCACAACTTTTACTATCGTCGTAATGTTCACCAAAATAATGCAGCAATACTTTTCTGCGGCATACACTGCTTTCGGCATACGCAACCGTTTCGTTTATCAGCTGGGCGCCTACTTCCCGTTCGCTGAGCGGCTTGTCTCTCATCAGGTGTTCCAGCTTGGCAACATCTTTATGTGAGTAATAAAGAATGCATTTTCCTTCCAGCCCGTCTCTTCCGCCACGGCCGGTCTCCTGGTAATAATTTTCAATTGATTTGGGAATGTTGTAGTGAATTACAAAACGAATGTCCGGTTTGTCAATACCCATACCAAAAGCAATGGTGGCAACAATAACATCCACGTCTTCATTCAGGAACTGGTCTTGTCTTTCTGCACGCAGCTTACTGTCCAGCCCGGCATGATAAGAGACAGCCTTGATGCCATTTGCCATCAGCATTTTTGCAAGCTCTTCAGTTGTTTTCCGGTTAAGCGTATAAATGATACCGCTTTTGTTTTTATGTTGCTGAATAAAACGCACAATGCTTTTATTCGTTTGCTCCAGGTTTATCTTGGGCTGTATCTCGTAATAAAGATTGGGCCTGTTGAAAGAAGAGATGAATATTTTGGGTTTGCGCAAGCCCAGGTTCTTAACAATATCGCTTTGCACTTTTGGGGTGGCGGTAGCTGTTAATGCGATCACGGGGATCTTATCATCAATAAGGTCCATCATTTCCCGCAGCCTGCGGTATTCCGGCCTGAAATCGTGCCCCCACTCCGAAATACAATGCGCTTCATCCACAGCAAAGAAGGAGATCTTCAGGCTTTTAAAGAAAGCAATGTTCTCTTCCTTTGTCATCGTTTCCGGCGCCACGTAAAGCATTTTTGTTTTACCGGTGGTGAGGTCGTCTTTTACAACTTTTTGCTGTCCTTTATTTAAGGTGCTGTTTAAAAAATGCGCCACATCATCTTTGCTGCTGTAGCTGCGAACCAGGTCAACCTGGTTCTTCATTAATGCAATTAGCGGAGAAACAATAATAGCCACTCCTTCGCTGATGATAGCGGGTAGCTGGTAACACAAACTTTTACCGCCCCCTGTTGGCATGATCACGAACGTATCATTGCCATCCAGCAGGCAGTTGATGATCTCTTCCTGCGGGCCCTTAAATCCGTTGAAGCCAAAATGATCCTGAAGCTGAACAGTCAGTTCACTATTCGTTTTTTTAGCAGCAGCTTTTTTAGCAGCCTTGGCGGCGGGTTCTTTTGTATTGGATTTAGTTTTAGCCATATCTTTTGCTGAACACAGTATTGGTTTTACCCGTTTTTTAAAGGGTTGCGAAGTTAATCGAAAACAACAGCCCAATCAAACCCAATAAGTAAAAACAGGAGTATTTTAACGAATTGTTTCAATCACTTAAGTTAATTAAAATAAATCAACCTGCAAAAAAACCGGGCAACAAAAGGCCGGGCCTTAAAGCGGCGGATACAGAAATTTCGTTCTTTGCATTATGGTTGAATTAAAGTAGGTTTGCGCCATTGCTGATGAACAAAGAAAAGATCATAGCCGTTGCTCTCCGCACCATTGAGGTAGAAACGAATGCCGTTAACGGGCTGCAGCAATTCATCAACGAAGATTTTGTAAAAGCAACAGAAGTGGTTGCCCGGTCAAAAGGAAGGCTTATTGTAAGCGGTATTGGCAAAAGCGCCATCGTTGCACAAAAGATCGTAGCTACACTCAACAGTACAGGAACCCCATCTGTTTTCATGCATGCGGCCGATGCCATACATGGCGACCTGGGGATGATACAGGCCGACGATATTGTTTTGCTGATAAGCAAGAGCGGCGACAGCCCGGAAATAAAAGTATTAACGCCGCTGGTGAAAAATTTCGGCAACACACTCATCGGCATGGTGGGCAACACAAATTCTTTCCTGGCCCATAACAGCGATATTGTTTTAAACACTACGGTTGAACAGGAAGCCTGTCCCAATAACCTGGCTCCTACCAGCAGCACCACGGCGCAAATGGTGATGGGCGATGCATTGGCTGTTTGTTTGATGGAGATGAAAGAATTCAAAAGCGTTGATTTTGCAAAATATCATCCCGGCGGAACCCTGGGAAAGAGATTATACCTGCGGGTGGAAGAATTAGCATCACAGAATGCAAAACCAAAAGTATTGCCTACGGCAACACTTAAAGAAGTGATCGTTGAAATGACAGAAAAAAGACTGGGAGCCACGGCAGTAGTTAACGAGGCGGAAAACATAGTAGGCATTATAACTGATGGCGACCTCAGGCGAATGCTTGAAAAGGCAAACAGCTTTGAAAAACTGCTGGCAAAAGACATCATGAGCAGCAAACCAAAAACGATAGAATCGGATGTTTTGGCTGTACTGGCGCTTGAAGAAATGAGAAAGAACGACATCAGCCAGCTGGTTGTGGAGCAGGATAAAAAATATGCAGGCATCATACATTTACACGACCTGGTAAAAGAAGGCATCATATAAACTGATTATGAATAAGAATAATTACGTAGCCATCATGGCAGGCGGTATAGGCAGCAGGTTCTGGCCAATGAGCCGCACCGACTTTCCCAAACAATTCATCGATATTTTAAACACCGGGCGAACACTGATCCAGTCAACATACGACCGGTTTGCCAAATTCATCCCGGCGGATAATATTTACGTGGTAACGGCCGAGCAGTACCGGGATATTGTTGCAAAACAATTACCCGAGCTTCCGGCAGGAAATATATTATGCGAACCATCAAGAAAGAATACGGCGCCCTGCGTTGCGTATATCTCTTACAAACTTCATTTATTAAATCCCGATGCAAACCTGATCTGTGCACCCTCTGACCATTTGATAACAGACGAAGAAGGATTTAAAGAAGTTTGCACGGCGGCATTAAAATTCACGGCTCATATAAAAGCATTGGTAACGCTTGGAATAAAACCAACTTACCCCAACACCGGCTACGGCTATATTCAATACGAACCACACAAAGTAGACGAGAATGTTTATAAGGTAAAGACCTTTACCGAAAAACCGGATCTTGAACTGGCAAAAACATTCATTGCCAGCGGCGACTTTTTGTGGAATGCCGGCATCTTTGTATGGCAGGTAAAAAATATCATTAAGGCATTTGAAAAATACCTGCCCGAAATGGCCGAAGTATTTGAAGCGGAAAAATCCCACTTCAACAGCAAAGAAGAACAGGACGCCATTGAACGTCTTTACCCGCAATGTGTGAACATCTCAATTGATTACGGCGTGATGGAAAAAGCCGATAATGTTTATATCATTCCTTCTTCCTTTGGCTGGAGCGACCTGGGTACCTGGGCCAGCACCTACGACAACCTGGAAAAAGACTATCTCGGTAACGCCGTAGCAGGTGATAATGTTATGGTGATAGACGCCACCAATAATATGGTTCATGCCGATAACAAAAAATTACTGGTACTGCAGGGGCTGGATGAATTTGTGATCGTTGATACGGACGATGTATTGCTTATCTGCAAAAAAAACAGAGAACAGGAGATAAAAGAATACGTGGCCGAAATAAAACGCAATAAAGGCGATAAGTACATTTAAATTTTTCCCGTTGATCCCCTCCATTCAAAGCAAGCTGCCCGAAGTGGGCACCACCATCTTTACGGTAATGAGTGTGCTGGCCAACGAACATAAGGCCATTAACCTGGGCCAGGGATTTCCCGATTACCCGATGAACCAGGAATTGATAGCGCTGGTGAATAAAGCGATGAAGGACGGGTACAACCAGTACACACATATGTGCGGATTGCCGGCATTAAGAGAACGCATTGCCGAAAAGATAGAAGGGCTTTATACAACAAAGACCGATCCCGATACCGAGATCACCATTACCCCAGGCGGAACTTATGCCATTTACACCGCACTCACTACCATATTAAAACCCGGCGACGAAGCCATTGTTTTTGAACCGGCATACGATAGTTATATTCCCAATATTGAGATCAATGGCGGCGTACCGGTACTGATACCGCTTGTTTACCCGGAATATAAAATTGACTGGGAACTGGTGAAGAAAAAGATCACACCAAAAACAAAACTCATTATGCTTAACACGCCGCACAACCCAACCGGGGCCGTGTTAAGCGCCGACGATATAAGACAACTGCAAGGCATTGTAAAAGATACAGGCATCTTTATTTTGAGCGACGAAGTATATGAACACCTGATCTTCGATGGAATGAAACACGAGAGCATTCTGCGTTACCCCGACCTGTATGAAAGAAGCTTTGTTTGTTTTTCATTTGGGAAAGTATATGATTGCACCGGTTGGAAGATGGGCTATTGCGTAGCACCGCCGGCATTGATGAAAGAGTTCAGGAAAGTTCACCAGTTTAATTGTTTCAGTTGCAGCACCCCGGTTCAATACGCACTTACAGAATTTCTGCAATACAAAGAAAGTTACCTGCAGCTTGGATCTTTTCTTCAGAAAAAAAGAGATCACTTTCTGAACCTGATGCAACAAACAAGATTAAAACCATTGCCCTCGCACGGAAGTTATTTCCAGCTATACAGCTATGCCGGCATCAGCGATGAGAAGGAAAAAGATTTTGCCATCCGGGTAACAAAAGAATACGGCGTGGCCGCCATACCCACGTCTGTTTTTTATAAGAACGGGGAAGATAATAAAGTGCTTCGTTTTTGCTTTTCTAAAACCGAGGTTACCTTGGAAGAAGCGGCTAAGCGATTAATGAAACTTTGATTTTAACCGCAAAGTACGCAAAGAAAATACAGCGCAAAGAACATGAAGGGCCTTTGTGCCCTTTGCGAAAAACCTCAGCGTACTTTGCGGTTAAAAACTAAACCCCAAATTGCCTTAAATGATGATCTAAATGTTTGTACATGGCCTGTCCCCACTGCGGCTGTGTGAATGTACCGAACATAGGATGCGGAAATTTTCCCACATTGCCGGATCCTCGTGTATAAAATGTATTAATGAGACCAGTGAGCTCCTGCCTTTCTTTTTCAAAATCCCTTTCATCGGTTATTTTAAAATTGGGAGCAGTAGGCAGGTTTTGTTTCCAGGGCTTGTCGTTATATAAAGAAGCTTTGAATATCCAACCCATAGCAATACCAAGAAAACTTCGTGGCATTTTTTTATCGCTTAGCGGCACCATAAAAGCAGCTTTGCAATGCGCCAGCATCTGTGCCACCTGCATTTTACCCCATTGCCGCTGAGAAGAAGAGGTTAACGAATTCACCCGTCTCGTTATTTCAGCATAAGACTCTTTGTCAAATAAACTTTTCATACAGCAGTTTTTTTAAAGATAGAGAAAATTGAACAAGCCACGCTCTCCGTTTAAATAGTTACGCAATCGTTTCCGTAGAATTATTGGGCAGGGCATTTTGCCCTTTGTAAATTTAGAAACTATTATATGTTGCATGAAAAGAACCGCATCGTTGCTATTGCTTTTGCTGATGAACTTCTCAGCATTCTGTCAAAAAGAGAAGCTGCCCAAAATGTCGGCGGGCTTCCCCATTAATTACGAAGAAGATTCGGTAGGAACTTATACGCTTCCTGATCTTTTTTCAAATAAAAGAGAAACAGCTCAGTCCTGGAATGAAAAAAGAAGGCCGCAACTTCTGAAACTCATCGAAGAAATAGAATATGGTAAAGCGCCCGGCCGCCCTTCTGAATTACACTTCAATATTTTTGAAAAAGGAACACCCGTATTGAATGGTAAAGCCATCCGCAAACAGGTAACGGTTTATTTTACCAAAGACACATCGGATCATAAGATGAACCTGCTTATTTACCTTCCTGCTAAAACAACCAGGCCCTCACCACTCATATTATGTATATCTTTTGTTGCGAATAACCAGGCCGTGAATGATTCTGCCATTGGCATTGGATATAACTGGACAAGAGAGGGCCAAAAGATAAAAGCTGATCAACCCAGCCGCTTTACCAAAATGAATGTAGCGCAGTTCATTGATGCAGGCATAGGCTACGCAACGGTTTATTACGGCGAGATAGAACCCGATTTTAAGGGAGGAATAAAGTACAGCATCAGGAGCCAGTACTTAAAACCCGGGCAAACACAACCTGCTGCTGATGAATGGGGCGCTATTTCTGCCTGGGCCTGGGGATTGAGCCGTGCGATGGATTATTTTGAAACAGACAAAGAGATAGACAGCAAACGAATTGCATTACAAGGGGCTTCCCGTTTGGGTAAAACAGCTTTGTGGACGGGTGTGCACGACCAACGATTTGCAGTGGTGATCGCAAGCATCTCTGGCGAAGGTGGCGCAGCCATCAGCCGGAGAGATTATGGTGAAAACATAAAACATATCACCGACACATCAAGATATTATTACCAGTTTGCACCCAACTATCATTCGTATGCGCCCAGGGTAAATGAATTGCCCTTTGATACACACATGCTGGTTGCATTGATGGCGCCCCGGCCTTTACTTTTGCAAACAGGCGATAGCGATTACTGGTCGGACCCCAAGGGCGAATTTCTTTCTGCCATTGCAGCCGAACCCGTTTACAATCTCTTTGGCAAGAAAGGGCCCGGTACAAAAACATTTCCCGAAGCAGGAGACGAATCTTTACTGATGAATGAACTGGGTTATTACATGCATAAGGGCGGGCATACCGTTTTACCGGAAGACTGGATGCTGTTCATCAAATACCTGAAAAAATTTCTATAAATAATTTATAAAAGCTCATACAGCTTTCTCAACTTCTCTCTCGTCATTTGTTTTTCCCAATCCTTACCCAGTGCATTTTCCCAAAGCGGTTTCATGCCGAGCGAAACATTGATCATCTTATCAAAATCTTCGTCGCTTAAACCGGCGCATACATTTTGCGGGATATCGATCTTGTTCTTCTCCACCATGTATTTAAATTCCTTCACGCCTTCGGGATAGTATTCCTCCAGCTTATCAAATACAATGCAGTTACCAATACCATGCTTGGTGCCGAGTAAATAACTCAGTCCATAACTCACCGCATGCGCCACGCCTACCTGGCTGTAGGCAATACTCATGCCGCCGGCATAAGAAGCCATCATCAGCTTATCGTCACTATCGGCATCCCAGCCGGTTTTGTTTACATAAACTTCCCTGCATAACTGCAATGCTTTTTCGCCATAGCTTTTGCTGAACTCATTTAAATACGTGCCGTTCAGACTTTCAATGCAATGGATATAGCAATCCATGCCCGTATAAAAACGCTGGTTGGCGGGAGCATTGGCACATAATTCCGGGTCAAGGATTATCTGATCGAAGGGTGTGAAATCGGAATTCATGCCCAGCTTTTTTGTTGGGCCGGTGAGTACGGTAGTACGACTCACTTCTGCACCCGTACCGCTTAATGTAGGAATGCCTGCTTTATATACACCTGCATTTTTTACCAGGTCCCATCCCTGGTAATCGGCACTGCTGCCGGGATTGTTCATCATCAGCGAAACGGCCTTGGCCAGGTCCATAGCAGAACCGCCACCAATGCCGATCACACCGCTAACAGTTCCAAACTCTTCTTTAAGCTGGCTGGCCAGTTTATCAACATAAGTCGTTTTGGGTTCGTAAGTAACGTCTACAAAGATCACTTTGTCGTTTCCACGAACGGGCACCCGGCTAGCCAGTGGTTTGCCATCAAAGAAATGATCCACCAAAAACACCATCGGCGCATTTCCTTTGCGATGCGGAGCAATGATCTCATCTAATTGATTGAAAGAACCCCGGCCATAAACAACATAGCCAACCATTTTAAAGTTTCTAAAAGCCATAGTTTAGTTTTTTACCACAAAGACACAAAGACTTTGCACTGAGGGCACAAAGTTATAGCACCAATCGCTTAATACCATCTTTCAGCAATTTAACATTAAAATTCAGGAGAAGGCCTAACCGGTTACCGGAAAGTTTTAAATAGGTAAGAATCTGTGCGGAATGAACCTCTGCAAGCATATCAACGGCCTTAATCTCAATGACTAATTTATTCTCAACAAGGATGTCTATTCGATAGCCAATTTCAAGCTTTACGGTTTCGTAAATAAGAGGAAGAGCTTTTTCTTTTTCCGCAAAAAAGCCCGCCATCATTATTTCATAAAAAAGACATTCTTTATACGAAGATTCCAATAACCCTGGGCCAAGAGAGGAATGCACTTTAATAGCCAAACCGATAACCTTTGTGGATAGTTTATTTAATTCATCGGGAATGGTTTTGTAGCTCATTTTTTCTTTACTACGAAGACACAAAGGTGGTACAGAGAATGCTAATAAATCAAGGAAATCCTCTGTGCTCTCGGTGAAAAACCTCCGTGTCTTTGTGGTAAAAAACTCATCCCAGCAGCGCAGCTGCCCTCACCAGGTCCTCCGGTGTATCTATCTCCACACCCATATATTCGGTGATCACCATCTTTAACGGAATACCATTTTCCAAATAACGAAGACACTCGATCTTTTCAGCAGCTTCTAATGGCGTCATTGTCCAGTTGGTGAAGTTGAGTAAGGCTTGTTTTCGAAAGGCATAGACACCTACATGTTCATAATAAACGGGAGAAACATTTTTATCCCTGTGGTATGGAATGGGGCTGCGGCTGAACATGAGAGAATTCATATTCTTATCCACAGCAACTTTTACATAGTTTGGATCGGCGATGAACTGTTCTTCTTTCAGTACCTGCATCAGCGAAGCCACCTGCACCGCCGGGTCATCAAATGTTTTCAACAGTTTTTCCAGCGGTTCTTTTTGTACAAAGGGTTCATCGCCCTGCACGTTCACTACAATATCCACCTCCATACCGGCAACCGCTTCTGCAATACGGTCGCTGCCACTTTCGTGTTCCTTAGTGCTCATCTTTGCCTTGCCGCCATGCGATGTTACTTCGTCAAAAATGATCTTACTGTCTGTAACCACCATCACTTCATCAAACAATTTCGTGGCAACCGTATTATCGTAGGTATGGCGGATGACGGTTTTATCACCCAGCATCTGCATCAGCTTGGCGGGAAAACGGGAGGCAGCATAGCGTGCCGGTATCATAGCGATCTTCTTCATGGGTGCAAGTTAATTTATCTGTGCGGAGGTTTTACCACAAAGCACACAAAGATTTTCATTGAGCATACAAATAAGTGTTGTATGCTTCGTGCTGTATTTCCTTCCTGTACTTTGTAGAAAAAAATTATACCCCCGAACTGTAGAAGATAACGGCTTGTGTATCCAGCAAAAAGATCTCAAACTCGGTATAGGCGCCCTGTGCCAGCGTGATCTTTATTTTTTGAATGGGTCCGCCCGGGCCATCCTGTTTATCACGGATCACTTCAATGGTCTTATCTCCCGCAGGGTTTTTAATGGTGGAGTTTTTAGAAGGAAAAACATCTTTGTCGGCAATCAGTTCGGGGTACTGGCCAATAAGCCGTACCAGTAAATAACATTGCTCAATGGTAAAGTCGGGCAGCATGTAAACATCGGAGCCAAATTCATAACCCTGCGATTTATGCCACTCCATCCCGTTCTTGTAAAGTTGTTTGGTAAGTTCCGATTCGCCCATTTCATTCAGCGCAGCATCGGATTTTTTTATTGTAAGCGGATTTCCGTTTGGGGCAGACTGCTGTGCAAAATAATCGCTGAGCGTTTTTGTTCCGGCCCTGGGTGCCGGCAATGGTAGTACATAGCTGCTTACAATATAACCCGTCTTTCCATTATAACTGATCTTCCACCAGAAACCATTGAATCCTTCGGTGCTGATGGCGGGCTGGTTGGCATCGCCGGCAACGGTTACAAGCTTTTCGCCGTAAGGGATCTTGTCTAAAACCTTTGCGCTGGTGCCCGGCTGCTCTCTTATGCTCAGGCCTGCTTTTGCGGCAGCGTAGTACGTGTGTTGCGAAAAACCAGACAAGCAGAAACATATTACGAAAGTAATTGCAAGTAACTTTTTCATGTAATTAAATTAGTTTAATATACCTGAACGGTACAAGGAAAAAATATAAAAAGCAATCAACAACAGGATCCCAACAACCATGATTATTTTTCCCTGAAGCCTGTCCGATTGCCCATACATATAAACAACTTCGCCATCTGGTAAGGTCCTCTTCCCGTTGCTTAAAATCCAGCCGATAAAGATGGCCAGGAAAAGACCCGCAAGTCGGGGCATATTATTAAAAAAAGGTGATATGGCAACTGCAAAATAACCCCATATAGCAAGCCAGTGTTGTGATTTTTCCGGCCTTGATAATTCTTTTTTTCTCCTCTGCTTCAATGATTCCAACATCTCGGGATTAATGTCTTTACCCCTTTCTTTAAGAATGAATTGCGCCAACTGATAATCCAAATGACCCCACTCATCAGATTTTGCTAGTATTTCTTTAAGCTCCTCATCGGAAAAATCAAACAAGTAATAATCACGACCTACATGTTCTACCTGTAATTTGTAATATTCATCCATCACTTTGTTTGCTTTACCAAAGTCTGATGAACGGATCTTTATATTAATTTCTTTTTTTATGGTGTCTCCTGAAAAAGAGGGATCAAAAAACTTATCCTCTGTTTCGGTCTCAAAATAGATACCTGCTTCAGTTAATTTTTCTCCCAGGTCTTTTGCTACTTCCGGATCTTTGATTTTTTGAAATGTGAGAAGTTCTTCAGCCATAACATATCTGTATTCTGCAAATTTAGAATTGGAAGTTCAAAAAAGAATCAATTAATAGGATAACAAAGAAAACGCATAAAAAAACCGGGGTTTAAAAGCCCCGGCACTACTATTTGCGATAATGATTTAGTTATTCAACATCAACGGCATTACCAGCATCAGCAATTGTTCTCCTTCACCTTGTTCAGAAGGCTTGATAAGCCCCGCCTTGGTTGGCGTACTCAGTTCCATCAGCACATCGCTGGTATCGGCGCCGTTCAGCATTTCAATTAAGAATTTTGCATTGAAGGCAATTTGCAGGTCTTCGCCATCGTACTGGCAACTCATGCGTTCGTTTCCTTCAAAGCTGAAATCAACATCCTGTGCAGCCAGTTGCAGTTCGCTTCCGCTGATGCTAAGCGCTACCTGGTTGGTGCTTTTGTTACTGAACACACTCACCCGGCGCAATGCATTTTGAAAATCGTGTTTGTTCACCGTCATCTTATACGGGTTATCCGTAGGTATCACCACTTTATAATCGGGGAAACGGGCGTCTATGAGCCGGCACACCAGTTCGGTACCGCCATGCACCACAAACAAATGATTGCTGTTGTACGAAACCTTCAGTTCATCATCGTTATCGGGTAAAGAGCCCTTCAACAGGTTCAATGGTTTTTTTGGAACGATGAAAGAATCTTTTTTAGGGCAGCTTACATCGCTCCTGGTATAACGAACCAGGCGATGAGCATCGGTTGCAACGAACGTAATTCCTTTTTTATCCAGCTCAAAGAAAACACCGGTCATGGCCGGGCGGAGATCATCATTGCTTACCGCAAAGATGGCTTTGTTAATGGCGGTAACCAGGGCAGAGGAGGTCATGGTAAACGAATTGGCATCATCGGCTGCCGGTTCTTTCGGAAAATTATCCGGCGTTTCGCCCATTACTTTATACTTACCGTTGTCGCTGGTTATTTCAACGGCAAAATTCTTATCAACGTTAAAAGTGAGTGGTTGCTCGGGGATATTCTTCAGCGAGTCGAGCAATATTTTGGCAGGGATACAAACCTTACCGCTGTCTTTGGCTTCAATGTCTAAATGAACCTTCATCACGGTTTCCAGGTCGGTAGCTACAACGGTCAGTTTGTTCTTCTCAATTTCAAACAAAAAATCTTCCAGAATGGGTAACACGGTATTGGCATTGATAACGCCGCTGATCTGCTGCAGTTGTTTAAGCAAAGCCGAGGAGGAAACGATGAACTTCATATATTATAGGTCTTTAGTTGGCAAATATAAAATTAACCGGGCCAAATGTACGGGCAAATTTTGAACAAATTTTACCGTTGCCCGGGGCTGTCTTTTAAGGCTGTCTTTCCCGGAGTAATGATTAATTGGTGAAACGGTTCAATTGCTGTCAAAACTCTCTGAACATAATGCTTCATAGCAATAAAACAATTAAGCCATGCAGCAATTTACCGTACCCGCTTTGTAAACCGGTACCGGATTTATGGCTTCAAAGTAATTAACAGCCCTTTATAAGTTTTGCTTGTACACAATATTTAATAGGTATATATTGTTAACCAAGGACGAATTGCTTAAGACGGCCTCATCAAAATTTACTATTTATGAAAAAACTACTGGTGCTGCTATTGCCGGCATTGTTCAGTATTAGCCTATTCTGCCAGGGCCAACAACAAATAAAGATCCTCAACTTTACCGTAAAGAACCAGCTTCCGGGGGTTATTGATACCTGGAACAGTGTACCCGGCTCCCTGCTGCTGGTTGCACAAAAACCCCCTGCCGTTCAGATCAAAGGAATGAGGCTGGTGATACAGATACGTGCAAATGGGGCCGTTCTCTGCAGCAATATGGCTACCGGAGGAATGCCGGTAGATGATTTTACCACCCGTACTTTTTCCGCATCGGAACTTATTGGGGCTTTATCCAGTTGTCATGAACTGAAAGACGGCGATTATACCATTTGCGCCCAGTTCTTTAATGAAGAAAGAAGAGAACTAAGCAACCAGGTTTGCAAAGAGTTCAGGGTGGAAACACCAAAAGAAACAGACTTTGCCCCTCCTTCACTGATCGTTCCCGAAAATGAAAAGAAACTTTTAAAGAAAGATATTCAAAAACCGGTAACATTCCGGTGGACACCCCTGGTGCCCAAACCAAAAGACCCGGTTACTTACCGCTTACGTGTTTGGCAACTGATGCAGGGGCAGAACGGAATGCAGGCCATGCAGGCAAACCAGCCCATTGTTACCAAAGACGTGGAAAATATTACCCAGACCATTGTTGCGGGCAGCGCCCTTTATACCGGCCCATGCCGTCCGCCTTACCTCTGCGATTTTATCTGGAATGTACAGGCGCTTAACCGGGAAGGAAAACCAATGGGAAGAAACAACGGAAGCAGCGAAGCCTTTGTTTTTAAAATAGCAGACGATAATATCAATACAAAGATAGACAGCGTGGATGTTGGCTGCTGCATCAACAACAAACAGAGTGTTTATATCAAGATCAGCAACCTGCACCTTACCAACCCTGCACAGGTTACTGCTATTAAGTACCGGGTAAACGGTACCGGACCGATCACTACATTATCTCCAACAACTCCTGCGCTTCCGTTTACCATTGCTGCAAACACATCGCAGGTGTTTACCGGTTCTATCAATTGCATCGACAGCATGAAAACGATCAAGTTCATTGTAGATGCGATATGGCCGAGCGACCCGGACAATATAAACAACGAAACAGCCTGGGATACCTTGAAGTGCGCCTGCGATCCGTGCAGAACACTCGGCGTTACCATTACAAAAGATACGCTTACCAGCACAGTCAGCACCAGCGGGCAGATATTATTATCCGGTGTGCTGAATGGATTAAACCCAGGTGTGGTTAAAAAGATAACAGTTGAACTGATCTACTTCAATATCATTCAAACCGGCGACAGCAATTGTGTGAAATGTGCCGAGAATAAAGAATGGGGAAATTTCATCAAGCCATCCAGTTCTGCCTTCTCTGGTTTTGGAACCGGTTTACTGAATGGAACAAACTTCGGAAGGGAATGGACCTGGCTTTCTACCGTTCAGAAAGATTGTGATAGCCATGGCAACGGAGGTGGCGGACATGGAGATGGCGGCGGCGGAACCGGAAACCCGGGCAGCCCCAATGAAAAATGCACCACCTGCGGAAATACCGGGGGAAATATGCCACCCGATCCGCCAAATAACCCCGCCGCCAAAATTGCCGGCACCGGGCCCATCATAGTTAACCCGCCACCGGTACCAAAAGCAAATAGTTTTTCATTGCCCATTGCTGTTCCGCCCGGCAGCAGTTTAAAATGCTGCGGCGATAAAATAAGGGTCTGCATACGATATACCATCTGGGATTTCTGTTGCCATGCCTGCGATGTGATAAAATGTTATGAGATAGAACGAAAAGCACAATGATCCTTAAAAAACTAAAAAGACAATCATGAAACAGCTACATAAATATTTCAACCTCATTTTAATAATTGCAGCGTTGACTTTTGGCAGCCATGCAAAGGCACAGGTTAACGGGTTCACGATCACAGATCCCACTTTTCCAACAGCACATAATTTAGGGAGTACTTTTCCGATAAATGTTTCATTTAACTGGACACCCAGCACCACCAGTGCAACCGTTGTACTTAATTACAACGCCGCCCTCATCAGTTACGACGCCAGCTGTACAGCAAGCCTGCCCGGATGTATGGTGGTTACCAGCAGCGGATCGTCGGTTACGGTTACCATCAGCAATTTATCTTCCTGTACCAATACAGGAGCCATCAGTTTCAACCTTTGTTTTCGTTTTAACTGTCCCGATTCCTGCACAGGCGTAAACAAACCCGCCGTATTTACCGGAACACTCACCGATAATTTAAGCACCACGCAAACCGCAAGCTGTAATTCAAACGGCATATTGAATAATAATGTTTCCATGAGTCATATCTTCTGGGCATTTAACCAGCTTACAGCAGAAATAACATACCGTGTTTGTTTCAGCAACCCCGATTGTTTTAAGATCAAGAACCCAAGCTTTACCATTTCTCTTTCTCCTGCATTGGGAACGATCACATCGGTCACCGGCGGGGCATATACCTACACACTTTCCGGAACAACCATTACACCCAATGTTCCGGCATTCAATCAATGGGCGGGAGATTGTTTTTATTATGTGGTCAAACTGCCCTGTAACACAGGGCTGGGGCAAACACTTACAAGCAATGTAACGTTCAAAGGAACCAACTGTAATATTCCTAACAGTACCATCAAGGGCCCGCTGGCGGCTTCGTTTACTATACCGGCGGTACCGGCAGCTACGTCCAGTATATCGGTTTCGTCAACGTCCACATCATCTTATTTTTATTACAACATCACCAATACCGGTAATTCGGCGCTGAATTTAACGGCCACCAATTTTTTACCATTGGTGCATTTAAAGAATTCGCCCAATTCTGTTTTGCAAAACACTTCGCAGGCAGGATTGAGCTGCGGTATTAAATATTATAATTGTTCGCTTACCCCTACGGCAACATTTCCATTAGTGGGCAATGGAGCCACAGATAATAATGCGCCGGCAACCAATACCAATAAATTCGATCATACCATAAATAACTTATTACCCGGCCAGTCTGTTAGCCTGTATTTATATTATGATCTCACTTCTTCCTGTAGTGGCCCGGCAGGCAATCCGCCATATAAGGATAGCCTGGCCATCACCTATAATTGTGTGGCGCCGCCAACACCATGCATTCCATGCGGCCCCGGCGGGCAACAAAACCCGGTGATCATTTACAACCCGCAGCCTTATATGAACTGCGTTGCTCACCAGTATATTCCCGGATGTAAGAACCTGGGAGACACCATCGACCTTTGTTATGAATTCAGGAATAACGGCGATGCGGCGCTTATTGGCGGCATGTACAATATACAGTTGCCAACCTGGTTACAGGCAGTTACTTCCAGCGTGGTGTATACCGGCTTCTCACCAAACCCAACGATCGTTCCGGCATCAAACATAAAATTCAACCTGCCAAACATACCGGCCGGATCTGCTACCTATAAAATATGTTTTAAAGCAGTGGTGATGCCGGGCGCTGTTGGCGGACCAAATGCATTCTGGTCGGTCATGTCGGGAGGAAATCTCATCAATCCGCAATACGTCTGTTATACGTCGTTTAATATCTGCGCCTTTGCAGCCATCGGCATTGATAAAAAAGTAAAAGGAAACCTCAATGGAAGTTTTGCCAACAGTGCAACAGGAAACCCCAACACGGCGGTTGATTGGGAGATCACCGTTAGAAATACCGGAACCATTGCCGTGGATAATTTAGTGGTGATCGACCGCATACCGGCGATCGGCAACTTAACGATACTCGGAAGTCCTTCTTCAGCCCCGGTGAGCAACCAGTTCAACATGCAGATGCTTACGGCACCAACGAATATTAATTACACGGCTACTTATACTACCACACAAAATATATGCACCACCTGGCCGGCAACAGGTACGCCTTGCAATACGGGTTCGTGGACGGGTGTTGTATCGAATGGCGGAGTTAAGTTCACCTTCAACCCAACATTTACATTAGCCCCGGGAGGAACCTATACATTCACTTTCCAAACCAAGATACCTGCCGGTACGGGCAATGGACTGGTTGATTGCAATACCGTTGGCTTCAATGCCAAATCAACCACAGGCGGTTATACCATTAACCCGGTTGAAAGCAATCCCGTTTGTATTGAAGTGGTGGTGCCCGAAGTGCCGCCCGGCGGATGCTGCAAAGACCTGTTGAAGAAAATTGCCACCACGCAAAACGTGAATAACGATGTGCTTACTGTAAATGCAACGCTTACGGCAGGGCCAACCAAACTTACCAAAGTAACAGTTTCGCTGGTTAACTTTGAAGTAAAGCATCCTAAAGATTGCGATGTATGTGTAAAGGACCCGAAAATCTTTGGCAACATTACCAATCCAACAAGTCCGTTACCTTTTGGTACCATTCCGCCAAGCGTTCCCTTCTCTCATTTGTTGCAGTGGAAAGACAGCCTGGGATATAGTTTTGCAAATGGTGTTCCATTAAACTTTACCATCCCGCTACCGCCACGCAGCCCCATTGCCTGCTGCTGCGACACGATCGAATATTGCATCCGTTACACCTTCACCGATACGGCCTGTGTAATGTGCGATACCACCATTTGTTATAAAACATACAATGGAAAAGATTGTAAATCTACCGGCGGCGGTGGTAACAACGGCGAACCCTGCAACTGTGCCTGGGATCCGGTATTCCATTATGAAGGCGGACAAAAAGCGGTTGCCTGCGGCGGATCTATTACGTTGATGAAAGGAAATATCCCGGTTTCGCTTAATCCGAATTTCCAATGCACACCGGCATCGGCAACCTGTGCGCCATCGGGATTAACCGTAACCATCACAAATAATATAACGGGCGTTACATCAATATTGACGGGGCCGAACTATAATTATACATTGCTTCAATCCGGAACGTATACGTATAACCTGTCGGGGACTTGTGGAGGAAAGGCGTGCAATTGCCAGTTAACGGTGATCGTACCGCAATAAAAATTAACAACAATGCTGAACCACATAGAACATGGAAAACATAGAAAATCACATAGAAGAACCTATGTGAAACCTATATGTTCTATGTTGCTATGTGGTTTGACCTCTCTGTCTGCTCTTTTTTATTCCTTTAATTCATTTGCTCAAACAAAACCAGTAAACTTTTCTGTAAGCGGAACTGCAGGAATAACCTATGAAGGTTATGGATTGAGCCGGAGCCCTTCAGGATGGACAGGATACAGCGCAAGAAAACCATGGAACCAGGTACGGTTTAATTTTACGCCCACGTTTAAATTCGGAAAGAATTTCAGCCTGCCCTTCAACTTTAATTTTGCAGCCATACCCACCAACTTTGCCGGGCCTTATGCAGGCATTAAAAATCAAAACTTCACACAGTTCATCACCAACCCGGTGAATAATTTTGGTGTGAACCCAAAATATAAATGGGCCGAGTTGCAATTAGGTACACAGTATCTGAAGTACTCCGATCTTTCAACCGGCGATATCGGCATCTTTGGCGCCGGCATCGACCTTCGGCCAAAAACATGGCGGTTCAAATTCTTTACCGGCATATCGCAGGATGGGGTTAATTATTTTGCTGGTCCCCCAACGGTTACCGGCGCTTATAAAAGAAAGAACTGGATGTTGCAGATAGGGAATGAGGTAGAAGGAAAATATTTGTTTGCCGTTAATCTTGCCAAAGGAAAAGATGTGCCAACCTCATCTGCTCCGCCGCCAATTACTATAAAGCCGCAGGAAGGTGTGGTGATAAGCATTGTGGCCGATGCCTATGTAGAGAAGATATATTTTAAGGCAGAGGCGGCGCAATCTACATTTACAAAAGACGCCACTACACCTATAACAACTTTGTTGCGTGGGCTTAAGCCATTCATTGATCCGCATACTTCCACACTCACCGATTTTGCCGGACAGGTTTCTGCCGGGTGGAAATCGGCCAACCTTGATGTTGGCGTCGGTGCAAAATATATCGGCGCCGGGTTTCAAACAACAGGTTATCCTTACCTGCAGCCAGACCGCATTGATTATACACTTAACACAAGATTCAATGCCTGGAAGAAAAAGATGAATGTAGTGGCCAGTGTTGGACGAAGGGTAAATAATGTAAAGAACACGGCATTAAGAGCAAGCCAGTTCATTGGAAACCTTAATTGGTTTACCCAGTTCAACGAACACTGGAGCCTGAACGTGAACTATAATAATTTTGGTTTTCAATCGGCCAGCGGCACCAACCCTTACGGGATAAAAAATGTAAGCAACGATTTGGGGGTGAATCCAGCCTTTACCTGGACGGGTAAGAAAATAATTCACCTGCTAAGCATGAGTTATAATTACAGCAAGTACGATGAACGGGATGTGATGACGGGACTAACTACTTCCAACAATACGCATACCGCATTGCTTACGTATGTGCCCACGTATCTTACAAAGGATGTTTCACCCGACTTTAGTGTATTGTATTTTTATAACGATGTGCCGCTGGCGAAAATAACCCTGCTTACCATTAGCAGTGCATTGAACATGTCGGCCGCAAAAAAGAAACTACAGTTGCGTGGACAATTACAATACACGCTGGGTAGGTTGAATAGCTTCAGCAGTAACAACAACCTGATCGCCTCCTGCAATATTGATTATAAGATCACGAAAAAATTCAGCTGGAATACGTTTTTAACGACCAACTATTTTAAATACGGGAACGAGATAACGCCGGTTGGCGCTAATTATTTAGAAAGCATTTGCCGTACCGGCTTCCAGTACCGGTTCGACACAAAAAAATAAACAAATGAAAAAGATCTTTTCATTGATCATACCCGCCTTTATTTTTTCTGCTGCAACGGCGCAGATAAATTCCAATTTGATATTGCAGGGCCAGCCGCCGGCGCAATTATCCGAATGGGGAAACCGGAGGGAAGTGCTTACGCTGATCATGAGTGCTCCGGGAGCGGTGGGAACCCAGTTCAAAATAAAGACTGAGATAAAAACAACCGACGGAACAGTGATAGCCTCCGCCGACCTGGCAAAAACAACTGTGTTTACCAGCAATTCAACAGGCACAACGATCTTATTTGCCGCCGATGCAGTGCCGCTCGAATACATGATGTTTACCGGTAAATACAAAACAACCCTACAGCGAACAGGTAAGCTGCCAGCCGATAATTACATCCTTTGTATACGGCCTGTACGCCCCGCAGATTATGCACCATTGGGCGAAGAGCAATGCAAGAATTTTTATCTGGCCAGCACGCAACTTCCGATACTGATGAAACCATATAACGAAGAAGTGCTGGATGCAAAGATGGCGCAAACGGACATTACATTCCGCTGGACATCCCTGGTTCCCCGTCCTTCATCGCCGGCCACATACCGGATACAGGTATTTGAAGTATTACCCACACAAAGCCCGGTGCAGGCATTAAGAAGCAATCAGCCCTTATTGGATAAAGAGATACTGGCGGCCACACAATATATATGGCAGCCGCAAATACATTTTACGCCGGTTGACAGCAATGCAACAAGAAAATACCCCACGTTCACCTGGACCATTCAATCGCTTGATAAAACAGGCAATCCCGTAACCCAAACCGATGGTAATGGGGAGGGAAGAAGTGAACCGCTCATTTTCTTCGTAAATCCCAGGATAAAAAATAATTAACCACGGAAACATAATGGGCACAGAAATACTCTGTGTTCTTTATGAAAAAACTTCGTGCACTCTGTGGTAAAATTTACTTTTGCTTTGATGGAAAAACAATCCCTTACTCCCGACCAGGCCTTTCAGAAAATTAAACAATATTGTGCCTACCAGGAACGCTGTCACAGTGAAGTAAAGGAAAAGCTCTATAGCTTTAGTTTATATAAGAAAGAGGTAGAAGAGATTCTTTCAAAACTGATAGAAGAGAATTACCTGAATGAAGAACGTTTTGCCGTACAATACGGCGGCGGAAAATTCCGGATGAAACAATGGGGGAAAGTGAAAATAAAATATTCACTCAAACAAAAGCAGGTAAGTGAGTACTGCATAAAAAAAGCCCTGGCCGCAATTCCTGAAGGAGATTACTCAAGAACCCTGCAAAAACTCTTTGATCAGAAATTAAAGACCCTTCGCTCCGAAAAGAACATCTTCATCAAAAAAAGAAAACTGCAGGATCATTTGTTACAGAAAGGATACGAATCCGGCCTGGTAAAAGAACTGGTTGAAACCATTTAACCCGATGTAAAAAACGAACAAAGCAACGCTTACCTTCAGCCACTACATTTTTTATAATCACGTAACAAAAACCAGCCTTCAAAGCCCCTACCCGAACCTATCTTAACCGCATAGGCAAAGCCTACAAACCAGTAAGGCTTTCAAACGGCAGTGCTGCTGATGAGATGGAGCGGGTGGGTAACGGGTAATAGCATTTGTATTTTCTGCGCTTCAGCTCCTCTGTGGCAATCCATATTTCCGCAGGAAATAAAACAACTTCGTTCTTCATTGCCCGGCGATCCCTAATTTTATACTTATGCAATTAGTTGTCTTCTTTATTTTCATCGGGGCTATTATATATACCGTGTGGTGGTTACAAAAAAAGAAAAGGGTAATACCCGATCCCCCGCCTCTTCAGTTAAAAGAAATATTAGAAGAAGAAGTTCCTTTTTATCAGCAATTGCCCGAAAATAAGAAGGCCGGTTTTGAAGAAAGAGCAAAACAATTTTTAGCACAGGTAAAGATCACCGGCGTTAAAACCCGGGTGGAAGATACAGACCGGGTGCTTATAGCAGCCAGCGCCATCATTCCCATTTATAATTTCCCGGGCTGGCAATACCGCAACCTGCACGAGGTTTTGCTTTATCCTGATTCGTTTGATCATGAATTTGAGCAACAGGGCAACGGCCGTAATGTTTTGGGCATGGTTGGCAGCGGCGCCATGAACCATATGATGATATTATCGCAGTTTGAACTGCGGCAGGCTTTTACCAACAAAACAGGGAAGAACAATACGGCCATACATGAGTTTGTACACCTGGTTGATAAGACCGACGGCGATATTGATGGTGTACCTGAAGCGCTGATGAATAAAAAGTATGTGATACCCTGGCTGCAACTGATGCAAAAAGAAATGGAAATGATACGTGAGGACCGTTCCGACATTGACCCTTACGGCAGCACCAATGAAGCGGAATTCTTTGCCGTGGTGTCGGAATATTTTTTTGAGCGCCCCGACCTGCTGAAAAGCAAACACCCCGGGCTGTATGCATTGTTGCTGAAGATATTCAGCGAACCGGCATAAGGGATATTTCCGGTAATTCATCAAGCATCTCCCCCCTTTCGTCAAACCAATTTCTTTACTGCCTGCTGCCTGTCTTTCTTTGTGCAGGAAACGATCTTTTAGTTAATCATAAAAAGTAAAGCCATGAAAAAGATGATCACCAGGGCCATGATGCTGGTTGCCACTGCAGCAGCGCTTCTTTCCTTTTCACCCAATTTTGGCGGAGAGGGATTTGAGATACTCCTGAACGGGAAACCGCTGCTGCAGCAGTTTGGCAAAGACATGAACAGCGTAAAGAACCTGCAGCTGAGCCAGGTTTCGGCCAATGATAAGCTCACCATCCGTTACCACCATTGCGGCCATATCGGAAAGAACCGGATCATTACGGTTAAAGACGAACAGGGTAAAACATTAAAGCAATGGCGCTACAAGGATAATGAATCTGCCATGAGCGAAATGCTGTGCAGCACACAGGATATCATTACCCTGAAAAGAGCCGGCACCCGGGTTTTTAAGATCTATTATTCTTCCAGCGAGCTGCCTGCCGGAAGAATGCTTGCATCGGTAACGATCGGGGAAGGAGAAGCGACTGCTGCCAGGAAATAATTTTGTAAAAACACCATAAGGTTTGCAGTATGCAAGGTTGCGCTGCAAACCTTATGGGTTTCTTAAATGCCGAAGATCTTTATCCGGGTGCCTACCCTCGTAGTTAGCAAAAAAGGCAATGATCTTTTTAAAATCTGCTTCTTCATTATCGCCAGGTAAAAAAGCCTCCCCAACAACCACTTGTTTGTTTTTAAAATCGAGCGCTACCGGCAATATAGGTACCCCTGCTTTTTTAGCGATATGATAAAAGCCGCTCCGCAATGCATCCACCCTGGTACGGGTGCCTTCGGGAGCAAGGGCCAGTAAAAATTGTTCATTGTTTGAAAAAAGAGAAGCAGCCTGGTCAACCATACCCTGCTTGCTGTGTCTGTCAACCGGCGTACCACCAAGCTTGCGCAACAGCCAGCCCAGCGGCCCTTTAAAGAGTTCCTTCTTCCCTAAAAATTTTGCATGCTGTATATTCAGCTCATTGCGTGCGGCAAAACCGATCATTACGTCGATCATGCTGGTGTGCGGAGCAACGGCCATCAGCATTTTTTTGTGCTGGTATGGAAAACTGCCGGCGATCTTCCACCCGGATAGCTTCCAGTACCATTTCAATAGCAGGCGAACCATAGGATTAAGGTAATATAATTGAACCAGATAGCCATTAGTTGTAATTCCACCTTTCTTCAGTAAATTTATATGTTGCAGGAAACGATTGCTTAAAAACAGGGCTGACATCAATCAGGTCGGCCGCTGCAATACATCAGCAAGCCTGTTTTCCAAATAAGGCAAATTGTGTAACGATTGTTTTTCAGCGCATTCTTCACCTATTGATAATATATGAAATCAGATTATGAGATAGCCCAGGAGGCCAGCATCCGGCCAATAATATCTATTGCAGAAAAAATGGGAGTTCCTGCCGATATGCTGATCCCATACGGACATCACAAAGCAAAGATCAACATCCGGGAGTTTGATGAGAAAAAAATTGCTGCATCAAAACTCATTCTCGTTACGGCCATTACGCCTACTAAGGCCGGTATTGGAAAAACAACTACATCGGTTGGACTTGCCGACGGATTAAATAAGCTTAGGAAAAAAGTAGTGCTTGCGTTAAGAGAACCTTCACTTGGCCCCTGCTTTGGTATGAAGGGCGGCGCAGCCGGTGGCGGCTATTCACAGGTGATACCGATGGAAGAGATCAACCTGCATTTTAACGGAGATTTTCATGCTATTACCGCAGCGAATAATACCCTGGCTGCCTTGCTTGATAATTATCGCTTTTATAACCGGGGAAAGCCGGAAGGAATTAAAACCGTTTTGTTCAAACGTTGCCTGGATGTGAATGACCGGGTGCTTCGTAAAATTGTTACAGCGCTGGATACGCCCAACAACGGCATTCCTTCCGAAACAGGGTTTGTGATAACGCCGGCCAGCGAAATCATGGCGGTGCTCTGCCTTTCGGAAGGATTGACCGAACTGCGGCAAAAGATCGACAACATGTTGCTGGGTTTCACTTTTGCCGGGAACGGATTTACAACCAAAGACCTGGGCGTTACCGGCGCCATTACGGCGTTGCTGAAAGATGCCATTCAACCCAACTTAGTACAAACATTAGAAGGCTCACCGGCAATGATCCACGGCGGACCTTTTGCAAATATTGCGCATGGCTGTAATTCGCTGATGGCCACCAAAACGGCCCTGCAGTTTGGCGACTACGTGGTAACAGAAGCCGGCTTTGCCACCGACCTGGGTGCAGAAAAATTCTTCAACATCAAATGCCGCAAAGCAGGATTACAACCAGCCATGAGTGTATTAGTGGCCACATCACAGGCATTAAAACTAAGTGGCGGCGCCAGCGAAAAAACCATGATGCTTCCCGATAAAGAAGCGCTCACAAAAGGGTTACGTAACCTGGAGAAACACATCGCTATTTTAAAATCATTTAAGCAACGGGTATTGGTATCGCTTAACCGGTACCACTTTGATACCGGTGAAGAGATCGCTTACCTGCGCAACTGGTGTACTGAAAGAGAGGTTTCCTTTGCCGTAAATGAATCGTTTCGCCTGGGTGGCGAAGGAGCATTGGAAATGGCGCAGGCGGTAGTTGACATTTGCGAAACAACGCCACAGCCATTACAGCATACGTATAATACGGAAGACGATATTGAAACAAAGATCCGAAAGATCGTTACTACGATCTATGGCGGAAAGGATGTGGTGCTTTACAAAAAAGCGCAGGAAACATTGAAAAAGATAAAAACACTTGGGCTGGAACATTTACCCGTTTGTATGGCAAAAACACAATACTCGTTTACACATAACCCAGCCATCAGCGGACTGGATGGTGATTTTAAAATTGATGTAGACGACCTGGTGATCAGCAAGGGCGCCGGTTTTATTGTTGCTGTTTGTGGCGAGATGGTTCGCATGCCCGGCCTGCCCAAAATACCACAGGCCAATTTTATTGATGTAGTGAATGGAAAGATAACAGGAGTAAGTTAACGAAGATCACTGCTTTAATCGTTTTGCCAGGTTGGAAAAAGTTTCAAACGGACCTTTGCTCACGAATGAATTCGCCATCCAGCCGGGAATATTGCCGGCAGGGTTAAGCTCCAGTTCATAATATATACTGATGGTCTGCGGGGTTGGCATACTTACTTTCCAGCGGGCGCTGTAATGATTCACCCTTACCAGCCCGGATTTTTTTTCGATCCGCTTCGGCATGCTGGTGCCGGTAATGATAATGAATTTCGGAAGGCTGTCGGTATTGATCTGCATATGTATCACCACATCCCGGTTCGACATAGGCCAGGGCAATATTGTTTCGGTATGGTAAATAAAATCATGAGGCGAATTGCGCTGCACAACGCTGTTGGCCTTTGAATGATAGATCCACTTGCTGAACTGCGGTACGTCAGAAAGAATGCCGATCAGTTTTGTATAGTTGCCGGTAAAACTGGCTTCCACTTTTACGGCTTTGTAAGCAGCGCCGGGTACATCAGAAGAATATACGTTGATCCCGTTCTCACTCTTTTCCAGGCTCCAGTTCCGTTGCCCCAGGCTGATGCCCGGTAAATAAACGATGAAAATGAAAAGAATTATTTTTAGCATACGGATACCTGAATAGGATAAAACGAAAGTACGACGGTAATTGTTATAAACGCAATGCCAGCCAAAAGGATGCCAATCGTTGCCTTAAAAATTTCTCTATCTTCCGTTTTATGAGGAAACTACTGCTTATATTTTTTCTTTTCTCCTTTCTCTTACTTTCTGCCCAGCGGCAACAGCCCTATAAGATCATTGCATATGCAACCGGCAAGGCAGAAACCATCAAACAATACCCGGTTAGCAAACTCACACATATTATTTACAGTTTTTTAAAAATACAGAACGATACGCTTACTTTTCATAATGAAGAACAACAGAATAACCTGCAGCAACTCGTTGAACTGAAAAAGGACCAGCCCGGGTTAAAGATCATGGTGTCTGTGGGTGGCTGGGGCGGCTGTTCTTTCTGCAGCGACCTTTTTGCAACAGCAGCGCAGCGGCAGAATTTTGCCAGAACAACCGTAGCGCTTTTTAAACAGTACGGTATCGATGGGTTAGACCTGGATTGGGAATACCCGGCCATTGAAGGATATCCCGGCCATAAATATGAGGAAGCAGATAAAAATAATTTTACCGAACTCATTAAAGCATTGCGGCAGGAAATGGGGAATGATTACCTGCTAACCTTTGCAGCCGGTGGTTTTGTAAAATACCTGGAACGATCGGTTGATTGGGATGTGGTTGTTCCGCTGGTTGATTTCATTAACCTGATGACCTACGACCTGGTAGGAGGCTATGCTACGGTAACCGGCCACCATACGCTGTTGCAGGACTATATGCCCGACCAGGAATCAACCGGCAAATGTGTGAACTGGTTGCTGAATAAAAATGTTCCCGCCGGCAAACTTATCATCGGCGCTGCGATGTACGGAAGGGTTTGGGAAAATGTACCCGATATAAGCCATGGATTGTACCAGCCAGGAAAATTTAAAAGAGGTGTTGCTTTCTCCGAGTTTACAAATTATTTCAGCGACACATCTGGCTATAAATATTACTGGGATAAAAAAGCGAAAGCCCCGTATCAATACAATAGTACACAACAGTTATTTGCAACTTTTGATGACCGGCGTTCTGTAAAAGCAAAAACAAAATTCATCCGGAAGAAAAAGCTAGGGGGCATTATGTTTTGGGAATTGATACAGGACCTTAAAGAAGATGGCCTGGTGGAGGAGATGTATAAAGGCTTAAGAAAATAAGCGTATTTTACCAGCACGGTTGTTCAGAAAATAAAAATAAAACATGGTCATCGCCATCTGCATCATATTCATACTGGGCTATGTGGCTATTGCGCTGGAGCACCCGATAAAGATCAACAAGGCCGCCACCGCATTGGTAACAGCAGCCTTGTGCTGGTCGTTGTATGCATTGCTCTCGGGTAATAGCGAGCTGGCATCGGAACAACTTACCAGTCATTTGGGCGAAGTGTCGGGCATCTTGTTTTTTTTAATGGGCGCCATGACGATCGTAGAACTGATAGATGCCCACGACGGATTTTACCTGATAACAAGCCGCATTAAAACCAGCAACAAAAAAAAACTGGTATGGCTGCTCGCCTTTATCACGTTTTTTCTTTCTGCAGTGCTTGACAATCTTACCACTACCATTGTGCTGGTTTCGCTGCTGCGAAAGATCATTGCCGATAAAGAAGAAAGACTGATGTTCTCGGGCCTGGTGGTAATTGCAGCAAATGCAGGAGGTGCCTGGTCGCCCATTGGAGATGTTACTACTACCATGCTGTGGATCGGCGGACAAATAACGGCGGGCTCCATCATACTTCAAACCATTTTACCAAGCCTGGTGAGTATGGTAGTACCTGCCGCATTGATAAGCTGGAGAATGAAAGGCAATTTAAAAAGAGCAGACAGCAATGAGGAACAAAGCATGAATTTTACCAGCAGCGCTTTTGAAAGGAACCTGGTATTTTCTGTGGGGGTAGCCAGCCTTTTGTTTGTGCCGGTTTTTAAAATGCTCACTCACCTGCCGCCTTATATGGGTATCTTGTTCGGCCTGGGTGTGATGTGGATGATCACCGAACTGATTCACAGCGGAAGGGATGAAGAAGAAAAAGGACTGTTTTCTGTGAATCATGCATTGCGTAAGATCGATACACCGAGTGTATTGTTTTTCCTGGGTATATTATTAAGCATCGGTGCCTTGCAGGCAACGGGTGTTTTAACCAACCTGGCAACTATGATGGATGAAAAGATCGGGAATATATCCGTCATCACGTTATCCATTGGCTTGCTTTCTTCTATTGTAGATAATGTGCCGCTGGTAGCGGCTGTGCAGGGCATGTATTCGCTGGATCAATATCCAACCGGGCATTATTTCTGGGAATTTCTTGCGTATTGTTCCGGTACGGGAGGCAGCGTACTTATCATTGGCTCTGCTGCCGGCGTAGCCGCCATGGGATTAGAGAAGATCGAATTTTTCTGGTACCTGAAAAAAATAAGCTGGCTGGCCATTGTTGGATACTTTGCCGGAGCAGCGGTGTTTATACTGCAGCATTATTTGATAAGATAGAACCCAATAAAATCCAATTAAAAATTAAGAATTAAAAATTCGGGGAGTATAATTATTTAAAGTCCCCATCACTTCTATGCACCCAATTCTTAATTCTTCATTCTTAATTAGAATTCAGCGCTCTTCGGATATCTTGGAAAAGGAATTACGTCTCTGATATTCCCCATCCCTGTCACAAACTGAACCAGGCGTTCAAAACCAAGTCCGAAGCCTGCGTGCGGACAAGCGCCGAAACGCCTTGTATCCAGGTACCACCACAGTTCTTCTGCCGGGATATGCATTTCTTCCATACGCCTGGTGAGTTTATCTAAACGTTCTTCACGCTGGCTGCCACCAACTATTTCTCCAATGCCCGGGGCAAGTATGTCCATCGCTGAAACGGTTTGTCTTCCTGGTTCGCAATTTTCATCCTGCCGCATGTAAAATGCTTTGATGGCCGCCGGGTAGTTGGTAAGGATAACCGGTTTTTTAAAATGCTTCTCCACTAAATATCTTTCGTGCTCACTCTGCAGGTCCATTCCCCAGCCGGTAACTGGGTATTGAAATTTCTTTTTCTTATTGTGATTGCTCTCTTTCAGTATCTCAATGGCTTCGGTATAGGTAAGACGTTCAAAACGGTTGCTGAGAACAAACTCCAGTTTTTCAAGCAATCCCATTTCGCTGCGCTTGTCCTGTGGTAAGGCTTTTTCTTCTTCAGCCAAACGCTGCGCTAAAAACTCCAGGTCTTCCTTATTATTTTCCAGCGCATGTTTTATTACATACTGAATAAATTCTTCTGCAAGGTTTGCATTGTCTTCCAGGTCGTAAAAGGCCATCTCCGGTTCTATCATCCAGAACTCGGCCAGGTGCCGGGTGGTGTTTGAATTCTCTGCACGGAAGGTTGGTCCGAATGTATAGATATCGCTGAATGCCATCGCCGCAAGTTCTCCTTCCAGTTGCCCGCTTACAGTAAGGTTGGTGCTGCGGCCAAAGAAATCGTCTTTGAAGTTTATAGATCCGTCGTCGTTCTTTGGAGCAGATCCGTCAATAGGCAATGTAGTTACACGAAACATCTCACCGGCACCTTCTGCATCGCTGGCAGTGATGATGGGGGTATGCAGGTAAACAAATCCCTTATCATTAAAAAATTTATGAATGGCAAAAGCCAGCGCATGCCGTACACGGAATACGGCGCCGAATGTATTGGTACGAAAACGCAGGTGAGCGATCTCCCGCAAAAATTCCAGGCTGTGTTTTTTTGGTTGCAACGGAAATTTTTCTGCATCACTATCACCCAGTATTTCTATAGATGTTGCTTTCAGCTCCAGTTTCTGTCCTTTACCCAACGAAGCAGTTATTTCTCCTGTTGCTTTTATACAGGCGCCGGTGGTTATTCGTTTTAAAATGCTTTCGTCGAAGGCGCCCAGTTCGGCCACCACTTGTATATTATTATTGGTACTGCCATCGTTGAGGGCAATGAACTGGTTGTTTCGGAAGGTTCGCACCCATCCCATCACGGTTGTTTGGTAGCCGGCTTTATCGCTTGCCAGCAGGTCTTTTATCCGGGTTCTCTTGTTGAACATATAAAAATAAATTGGGGGGCAAAGATAAGGATGATGGAACGCTGATGACGCAGATTTAGCGGGTTTTCACAGAGATTATCCGTTTTTATCCGCCCTACCAGTGTTATCAGCGTTCTATCATCCCCAAAAAAATTGCATTTTATAAAAAAAGCCCTATTTTTGAGGCGGAACAGGCCGATAAGTTTATCCAATCATTCTCTTTATCACCAAGCCGGGTTCTACCAATATAAATTTCTCAATCACCATTTCAGACTTAAGACGGGATTTTTGAAGAAAATCATTTTTCATTTTGTATGTACGATATTTCACAACTGAACGACCTGCTCGTTCCTGAGTTGCTTGACATTGCAGAGCAATTTGATATTCCCAACGCAAAAAAACTAGTAAAACAGGACCTCATCAATAAGATCCTGGAAAACCAATCAAACATGAGCACCGAAAAAAAGAAAGACGACAAACCCAAACGCAAACGCATTATTAAACCCACTGCAGCAGAAAGTGAAGCGGAAGCAGCTTATACAAAGCACCGGAAACCAGAGGTTGAAAAAAAGCCGGCGAAAAAAGCACCGGAAAATGAGGAGCTGGAATTAATGCCTATTACCGACGAAGAAAGCACCATACCGCCAGCCATTGCGCAAATGCTGCAGGAAGAAGATGTGCAGGGACCCGAAGAAGGAATGGGAGAAGAAGATGCCGCCCAGCCAGCAGCAAAACAATTTAGCCAGCGCAGAGACCAGCAGGCTTTCAATATTGAATTCGATGGTGTGATACTTGGCGAAGGCGTACTGGAAATGATGCCCGATGGATATGGTTTCTTAAGAAGCAGCGATTATAATTATTTATCTTCTCCCGATGATATTTATGTTTCTCCCAGCCAGATAAAATTATTTGGTATCAAAACAGGCGACACGGTTTACGGAAGCGTTCGTCCACCGAAAGAAGGAGAAAAATATTTTGCGTTATTGAAAGTAGAGACCATCAACGGCAAATCACCCGAAGAAGTAAGAGACCGGGTTCCGTTCGATTACCTTACCCCGTTGTTCCCATTCGAAAAACTGGATCTCTGCGTAAAAGCAGATAACTACAGTACACGTATCATGGACCTGTTCACCCCGATCGGTAAAGGACAGCGTGGATTGATTGTGGCGCAACCAAAGACCGGTAAAACAATGTTGCTGAAAGAAGTGGCCAACGCCATTGCAGCCAACCACCCAGAGTGCTACCTGATGGTGGTGCTGGTGGATGAAAGACCCGAGGAAGTTACCGATATGGAACGCAGCGTGAAAGCAGAAGTGATCGCTTCTACCTTTGATGAGCCTGCAGAAAAACACGTACGGGTAAGCACCATGGCTTTGCAAAAAGCAAAACGGCTGGTTGAGTGCGGGCATGATGTGGTGATATTGCTTGATTCCATCACCCGTTTGGCAAGAGCACATAATACCGTTGCTCCATCAAGCGGTAAAGTACTGAGTGGAGGTGTGGAAGCCAATGCCATGCAGAAACCAAAACAATTCTTTGGTGCTGCACGTAAGATAGAGAACGGCGGATCATTAACAATACTGGCCACGGCGCTTGTTGATACCGGAAGTAAAATGGATGAAGTGATCTTTGAAGAATTCAAAGGAACCGGTAATATGGAATTGCAGCTGGATCGTAAGCTGTCTAACCGAAGGATCTATCCTGCTATCGACATCGTTGCTTCTTCAACAAGGCGTGACGACCTGTTGCTGGATAAAGACACCTTCCAGCGCATGTGGGTATTGCGCAAGCACATCGCCGATATGAACAGCGAAGAAGCGATCAACCTGCTGCTGAAGAATATGAAAGGGACAAAAGACAATGCAGAGTTCCTGACAAGCATGAACGGATAATCAATTAAAAATTAAGAATTAAGAATGAGCTGCTATTTGGCGGCTCTTTTCTTTATCAGGGACTCAATTTTTAATTCATAATTCTTAATTTTCATATTGTGGCTATTCAGAAATTAACCATAGAAGAATTCTTAAAGCTTGCTAAGGAACACCCCGTGCTTGATGTTCGCAGCCCCGGCGAATATACACATGCGCATATACCCGGTGCATACAGTTTACCCTTATTTACTGATGAAGAAAGAAAAGTGGTGGGAACCGCATACAAACAACAAAACCGTGAAGCAGCGATAAAGACCGGGCTGGATTATTTTGGCGTGAAGATGAAGAAGATGGTGGAAGAGGTGGAAACGTTGAACGTTGGTCGTGAATCGTTGACCGGAAAGAACTCCAATACGACCAACGACCAACGATCAACGACCAACATTGTTCTCGTTCACTGCTGGCGTGGCGGCATGCGAAGCGCTGGTGTGGCCTGGCTGCTGGATCTTTACGGATTTAAAGTGTATACATTGGCTGGTGGCTATAAAGCCTACCGAAAATGGGTGCGGACGCAATTTGAAAAAGAATACAACTTTAAAATAATCGGGGGTTATACCGGCAGCGGAAAAACATTGGTTGTTCATGAACTGATCAAACAAAACAAAACAGTGATCGACCTGGAAGACCTGGCAAACCATAAAGGTTCGGCATTTGGTGCCATCAAAGACAAACCGCAACCAAGGCAGGAGATGTTTGAGAACACCCTGGCACAAACCCTTGCCGATACAGGATACAAGATGCAGGATGTGGATGATAAAGATCCCGGATCTGGTATCTTGCATCCAGTATCTTGTATCTACCTCGAAGACGAAAGCCAGCGCATCGGCAACCTGCAGATACCCATGCCGCTTTGGTATACCATGCGCAAAGCACCGGTCTTTTTCTTAGACATCCCCTTTAAAAAACGACTGGAATATATTACCGAAGAATATGGCCAAATGGATAAAGAACAGGTAGCAGAAGCCATATTAAGGATACAAAAAAGACTGGGTGGGCTGGAGACCAAAAATGCCCTTCAGCACCTGGAGGCAGGTAAATTGAAGGATTGTTTCGGCATTTTGCTCCGTTATTACGATAAATGGTACGGTAAAGGGCTAAATAACAGGGAAAATCTTGCCTCCCTGTTAAATAAAATACCCTGTAAGGGCGTTGATACAAAAACCAATGTCCAAAAACTGTTGTCATGCAAAACCGTAAGCGCCTGATCCTTGCCTTAGTCGTACTCATCTCCTCCTTTCAACTTACAGCTCAAAAGAATAAAAGCCTGGAAGACATAGACCTGACCGGCCTGTGGAAAGGTTTTATGTATAACGATACCACCCGGCTGAACTACCGGTACGAGATCGCCATCAGCGAAAGCAAGGGAAAACTATATGGGTTTACCCATACTTATTTTATCCTCAACGATAAAGAATACCATGGCGTAAAAAAGATCAAAATAAAAAGAGATGGAGAAGAACTGATCATTGAAGACGTGGACCTCATCGCCAATAATTATCCCATCAAACCTCCTAAAGGGGTGCATGTTCGCAACACCATGGTATTTGAACTGAAAGACGAGAAGATGATGCTGAGCGGAAAGTTCAGCACCAACCGCACCAGGGAATATGCGCCTGCAACCGGCTTTATCCATGTAGAAAGAAAGAATGATTTCCGCAACAGCGCCCTCATTCCTCACCTGCAGGAACTGGGCCTGGAAAAAGAACTTGTGTTCAGTAATGAAGTAACCAAAAAGCAGGCAGAAGCAAAGATGGCAATGTCTGTATTAACTCCTGTTCCGGTTGCAGAAGAAGAAAAAATAGTTCAGGCCGTTGTAAAACAACAGGCCGAAGAGATCAAACAGCCTGCAACAGCCCCGGCGGAAAAACAAGCGGCAGTTGCCAAAGCAGAAACAAAGCCTGTTGCAAAACAAACAGAACCGGAGGTTACAAAACCTGCTCCACAGAAACCGAAAGAGCAGGGTGTAACAAAAACAACAGAGTCTGTAGCTAAGAAGGCAGAACCCGTTGTAACAGCCAAAACAGAACCGGCAAAAAAAGAAACACCTGCTGTTGCTAAAACCGTGGTTACTGAAAAACCTGCAATGCCTGCGGAAACAAAAACAACCCCGGCAAACAAACCGGTAAAGGTTGATCCAACAGCAGCTACTGAACTTAATAAGCGTAAAGTGGAAACCATACAAACACTGTACTTCAAATCAGACAGCCTGGAACTGGTACTGTATGATAATGGTGAAGTAGATGGCGATACAGTGAGCATTGTAATGAATGGAGAAGTTATTATGCCAAGGGTTGGATTAACTACCAATGCAGTTAAAAAAACGATCTATACAAGAGATGCCGGCGACAGCATCAAAATAATCATGTATGCCGAAACATTGGGAACCCTGCCACCCAACTCGGGCCTGCTGATCGTTAATGACGGCAGCGACCGGTACGAGATACGCTTCAGCGGCGATATGGAAAGAAATGCAGCGATCGTGTTCCGGCGAAAGGAACAATAATGAAGGATCAGCATTGCTGCATCTTGTGTACAAAACTGATCACTATAAATTCTGCCGGCCGCACAAGGGCCAGTTTTATTGTAACAGCCAATCTTCCTTCCAGTATGTCGGATGCTGTCATAGTAGAGCCTAACCCGATCTGTACATCAAATGCCTCATCCGGTTTTGCACCCTGTAAAGCACCTTCCCGCCATACCAGGGTAAGATAGTTTTCTATCATTCCTTTTACCCTCACCCATGTATTGGCATCATTCGGTTCAAACACTACCCAGGAACTGCTGTTCTTAATACTGTTTTCGATCATCGTTATGGTACGGCGGATGTTGATGTATCTCCAGTCCTGGCTATTGCCATCAAGCGTTCTTGCTCCCCATACCAGCAGTCCCTTGCCGACAAACACCCTGATCGCATTTATTGCCTTGCCATCTATCGGAATAGTAAGATCACTTTGCTGATCATTATTTATATGTACGGTCAGGCCTGCAGCACCGGATAAAGAAACATTGGCAGGAGCCTTCCACACCCCACGATTGTTATCAACCATGCTGTAAATACCTGCAATAGCCCCGGAAGGCGGAACACGCCGCCCATCCGTAAGTACCAACCATGGATAATAGGCGGCGCCCCATTTAAGGTTATCGTTACCAATACCCGCCCTGAACAACGAACTATCATTGCCGGTATCGGCGGAGGGTTGCTGCGTGTCGATGATGGCGAAACGATCCTGTAGTGCATTACAGGATGCAAGTGATTGCTTTTGCAGATCGTAAAAATCCTGCGAAGGCAATAAACAAGCGTCAGGCATTACGATCAGCTGAACCCTGATCTCTTTACTCTTGTTCAATCCATTAACAAGAGAAGAAAGAGAGACCGGTTCATTTACAGCACCCACACTGATGATATAACAATTGCCGCCTCCATTAGTATAAAAGAGAAAAACGGCGGTTGCCAGGTATTTTAAAGAAGGGTCATTACCAAAGACCCTGACAAAGTCGTTCCATGATTTGATTTGTTTTGGAGACAGCAGCATGCTGTTCCCGTCATTATCAGTAGTAATGGTTGTATACCCGATGAAAGCAACAACAGAAGTTGGTTCCTGTGCAACAGAAAAAGGAAAGTTCGGGCCCCCTTCAATATATGCCCCCGGCATTTTATAAGTATCCATCCGCAAGCTTTGTAGTAAGATACAGTAACTTTGGCTAAACAGGCAATGTAATGAACGAAGAGCCGATAAGACTTACGCAATACTCCCGTGGCGCCGGTTGCGGATGCAAGATAGCGCCACAGGTACTGGATGAAATTCTAAAAAGTAACAGTGCTTCTCCCTCCATAAAAAATTTACTGGTTGGCAACAGCAGCAAAGACGATGCGGCTGTGTACGATCTTAACAACGGCTCTGCTTTAATTTCCACCACCGATTTTTTTATGCCCATTGTGGATGATGCCTTTGATTTTGGAAGGATCGCTTCGGCCAATGCCATCAGCGATGTGTATGCCATGGGAGGCAAACCCGTTTTAGCCATTGCTATCCTGGGATGGCCGGTTGAAAAACTGCCCGCAGAGCTGGCTCAGCAAGTACTGGAAGGAAGCCGCAGGATCTGCGAAGAAGCAGGCATTCCGTTGGCAGGCGGGCACAGCATTGATTCTGCAGAACCCATCTTCGGGCTTTCGGTGAACGGCCTGGTGGATATAAAGAACCTGAAAAAGAATAACACGGCAAAAGCGGGCAACCAGTTATTTATTACCAAGCCGTTGGGAGCGGGCATTTTGTCCACTGCACAAAAAAGAGGCGTATTGAAAGAAGAACATTTGCCGCTGATGATAAAACAAATGACAGAACTGAATAAGATAGGAGAAGCGCTTGGAAAGATAGAAGCCGTTACTGCGATGACCGATATAACGGGCTTCGGCCTGCTTGGCCACCTGGTTGAAATGGCAGAAGGCAGTGGCCTTTCTGCCGAAATAAATTATGGAGCACTGCTAGTGGCAGAAGGAGTGAAAGAATATTTAAGTCAGCGCATTGTACCCGATGCCACCTACCGCAACTGGAATGCCTACAGTACAAAAACAGGATTTGAAAAAGGCGTGAATGTGATGGAAGCATTTAACCTGTTACCCGATCCGCAAACAAATGGCGGGCTGTTGATAGCCGTAGAAGAAAACGCAGTTGACAAAGTGAAAGCGTTGCTGAATGCAAATGCGCTTGGGGATTTTTCGGAACCCATTGGCCGGTTTACAGATGCCGGCGAAAAACTAATTACCGTAAAGACAGGATTGTAACTTAAATTGTATTAAAAAAGAAACATGAAAAAATCGTTCCTTCTACTTGTTTTACTGACACTGTGTGGTTTTTGTTTTTCACAGGTAAACCTGTTGACGCTGATAAAGCCAGGCACCCAGCTGGTGTATCTTGTTCAATCCGGCGAACAGCAGTATTATTTTATGGTTAAAGTAAAAACAGTTGCCCCGGCAGTAACATTTGACTGGGAGATGACCGAGCCTGCCAGTATGAAAGGAAGTATAACACATACGGCAACAGCAATGGCTTCGGCTACTACAATGCATAACATGTTCACACCAGGCGACGTTACCCTGGATGACAACACCATCAGTGTATGGCTGAGCAAAGCCACGTTTACAAATCTCAGGAAATCGAGTGCCATGCTGAGTATAAACCAGGGAGAGGCTCCTAAAAAGATGGGTCTTACGGGCGAAAGCAAAGTAGTGAAGATATTACTGGATGCCCAGAAGGAAACCATTGAAGAAGAGATAGCAAAAGAATTCAATGCTGATGGAAACCCAATAAAGACAGAAGAGTTCATCTCTTTCTATAATTCGGTAAAAATGCCGGTCATCCTGCGGATGAAAAATGCTGCATTTGCCATTACCCTGAAAGAAATAAGAATGTCTAAATAGAACTCACTCAGGAATTAAGTGCATCTATTTTTGCAGCCAGCTTGTGATCCTTTTCAGTAACAACATCTCCGGCATCGTGAGTGTTTAACCAAACCTCCACCCGGTTATATACATTGGTCCATAACGGGTGATGATTCATTTTCTCGGCCTCAATAGCCACCCTGGTCATGAATGCAAAGGCTTCTGAAAAATTTTTGAACTCGAATTTTTTATAGAGGGTATTGTTTTCTTCTTTCCACATGATAGAACGTTTAAAGGTTTAAATCGTTGAAGGGTTTAAGGGCTAGTCATTACGAACGGAGCGATAGCGTAGTGAAGCAATCTTCTGGTCAATAAAATTAATTTTAAAAAACCTGCTCCGTATTTTGGGATTGCTTCAGTCGTTTCCTGCCTTCGGCAGAACGCCTTCGCAATGACGTTAAAAGATAAGGTGCTGCTTGTTCTTTATCTTTTCATTGGTCATTTCAGTAACCAGCTGCACGCCGGGGATGGTGCGGATGCCCTGTATCAGTATCTTCAGGTCTTCGGCGCTTACGGGATCGCCCTTTATCAGCCACAAAAAATCAAGGTGCTTGAATTCCGGCAGCAGGTACTCGCCATCGTACTGGTTATTGTATAAATAATGCCATAGTGAAATGGAAGGAATGGCATATTCATAAATGCTGAAAAAATAACTGCGTTTCTTTTTGGTGAGTTGTATCTCTATATCGTTGTTCACCCGGAAGCTGAGGCCCAGCAACTGATTAAGCTGCCAGCTGAACTGGTAATCTTTTATCGGCGCTACAATGCCCAGCAGGGTGGAGTCTTCAAAAAACTCTTCTGCCAATGCTTCGTTGTCGATCTTTAATTTTTGCCCCGTAGCCATGTATGAACAGAATTAGAATACCACGTCAAATACCAGTTCTTCCTTTCCTCTTGTTACTTTTACTTTGGCCGCATCGCCCTTGTTGAACTTACTTAACACCTGCATGTAGCCCTGCACATCGGATATTTTATGATCGCCGATCTGCGTGATCACATCGCCGGCTTTTATCCCCACTTTCTGTGCCAGTTTTCCTTCGCTTACCCCATCAGCCCTTATGCCGGCGCCGCTGTACGTATAATCGGGCATGATGCCGAGGCTTACATTAAAACTTCTTTTTCCCTGCGCTGCGGCTTCCCTTGTTTTGGTAAAAGCCAGTTTTCCTTTTTTATCGGTGATGTCAACCACATTGTAAATGTATTTGATCAGCATCATCTCGCCGGTATAGTTTACTTTATCGGCATCGTCGCCTGGTTTATGGTAATCACTGTGGGCGCCGGTGAAGAAAAACAAAACCGGAATGTCCTTCCGATAGAAAGAAGTATGATCGCTTGGACCTACACCGCTGCTGTCGAAATTTATTTTAAAATATTTATCGGCGCTGCTGAGCTCTTGCCCCCACATGGGCGAAGTGCCGTATCCGCCGATGGTAACACCGTGGGTGCTGTCGTTCAGCCTTCCCACCATATCCATATTGATCATGTAGTTTGCTTTGGAAAGATCGATGGGTGAATGTTCAGTAAAATATTTACTGCCGTAGAGCCCCAGTTCTTCGCCCGAAAAAGCAACAAACACATAATTGTTATTACGAAGCTTTGATTTTTTCAATTGCTTACCCAGTTCTATCAAGGCTGCCGTGCCGCTGGCATTGTCATCGGCGCCGTTGTGTATCATGGGTGTGCTGCCGGTGTATAATGAGTTATGGTCTTCGCCATACCCAAGATGATCGTAGTGGGCGCCCAGTATCACCGTGGTAGCAGCGCCGTTATCAATATAGCCAATCACATTATGCCCGGTTCTTTTTTTCTCGCTGATGGAAACCTCCAGCTTAATGTCCGAAGAAGCGGTTTCATCCTTCAGGTATTTTTCTTTTACTTCTTTGCTGATATAGATAGCGGGGATCTTTGACCTTTCGGTTTTTGATTTTGGTTCAAACTTCAGTTCATCTTTAATGGAAGACGTATTGTAGATAAGTAAAGCCGTTGCTCCTTTAGAAGCTACGTTGTTCAGTTTTTTGGTAATAGCATCTTCCAGGTCGAAATGCGGGTTGCTTTTATTTTCCTCTAACAATTCTTTCAGGTTCCAGAACCAAACCGTTCCGGCTTCGGGCAATGCAATGGCTGCAGATGTGGTTGTTTTTGCATTGGCACTATAAGCCAGCGGGAAAAAATCTTTTTCAGCAGAGAGCTTAGTGTTATTTATCTGTAATGAGGTAGAAAGATCTACCTGCTTTCCGTCGTTCACTTCAAAATCCTGGATATAGGTTCCGTTATTTCCTTTGGCGATCAATCCTGCTGCTTCAAACTGATTGCTGATGTATTCATAGGCCAGTTTTTCTCCGGCGCTTCCTGTTCTTCGTCCTTCTAATTTATCATCCGCAAGGAAACCGATATGCGATTGAAGATTACTGATGACCTGTTTATCTGCTTTCTTTAATTTTTGTGCCGAACCTGCCGTGGAAATAAGCAACAGCAACCAGAAAATGCGTTTCATTCAATATATTTTGGTGAAGAGCCACAAAGGTAGCTGAGGGAACGGCTAAATGTGTAAAAGGGTTGTAAAAATTAATTAAAAACGAACTGTCAGCCTGAGCTTGTCGAAGGCGGGTTAGATAAACGGCTACTTAAAACGGTTTCGACAAGCTCAACCTGACATCTCTTTTATTTTCAGAATTACATTTTATAACCGGGAACCCGGATATTCCCCATCGCATCCCCCATCTTTCCTAAATCGTAACCGGGGATAGGGCTTTACCGTTATTTTTGCAGGCACAACGTTTGGCAAAGCATATAAACATAGCATTAGTAGGAAATCCCAACAGTGGAAAGAGTTCCCTCTTCAATTACCTTACCGGGCTGAAGCAGCAGGTAGGTAATTTCCCTGGCGTTACGGTAGATAAGAAGACCGGCTCCAGCCATATTGGTTCCGGGCTTAGCGCAACCCTGATTGACCTGCCGGGAACCTACAGTCTTTACCCCAAACGAAGCGACGAATGGGTATCGTACCGGGTGCTGCTTGACCAGGACGATGATATAAAACCCGATATGGTTTTGCTGGTGGCCGACGCCAGTAATTTAAAGCGCAACCTCTTATTCTGTTCACAGATCATCGACCTGGGTATTCCCGTAGTGGTGGCGCTTACCATGATGGATCTTGCCAAGAAAAAAGGAACACAGATCGATATTCCCGGGCTGGATAGAGAACTGGGTGTTCCCGTGGTTCCTGTGAACCCAAGAAAGAACAAAGGAGTAGAACAACTGAAAAAAGTAATTGAGCAATCTGCGGAGAACCTGTACCAGCCACCTGCCCGTGATTTTATTGATGCCAATGCGCTGGCCGAAAAAGCGGTGGACTCCGTTAAACAACTATACCCCCACTTCAGTAATTATAAGGCCATTCATTACCTGATCAACCACGAATATTTTTTGCTGGATGAAGGAATGCAGGAAACGATCGAAATGATCGAGATCAATAATAAATTCAATCCAACCAAAACACAGGCGGAAGAGATCATGCAGCGTTATGGCCGCATCAAGCACATCATGCAGCAAACAGTGGTGGAGGCGGACCCCCTGCAAAAAGCATTGTTCAACGAACGGCTTGATGATCTTTTATTACACCGGCGCTGGGGTTATATTATTCTGCTGGCTGTGCTGTTCCTTCTTTTTCAAAGTGTGTTTTGGGTAGCCAAGTATCCCATGGATGGTATTGAGTGGGTGTTTGGTCAGCTGGGCGGATGGCTTGGCAATGTATTGCCGCAGGCATTGTGGAGCGACCTGCTTATAAACGGCGTGGTGGCCGGCCTAAGCGGCATCCTTGTTTTTGTACCACAGATCATGATCTTGTTTGGATTGATAACGGTACTGGAAGACACCGGTTACATGGCCCGTATCAGTTTTCTTACCGATAAACTTATGCGCAAGGTTGGACTGAATGGAAAAAGCGTGATGCCAATGATCAGCGGCTTTGCCTGCGCCGTTCCTGCCATCATGAGTGCACGTAATATTGAGAACAGTAAAGAACGGCTGCTTACCATAATGATAACGCCCCTGATGAGCTGCAGCGCACGCCTCCCGGTATATACTATTTTAATTGCGCTGGTGATCCCTTCAAAATTATATTTCGGGTTTTTAAGTTTACAGGGGCTGGTGATGATGGGATTGTATTTGATGGGAACTGTAATGGCCCTGGTGGTTGCCTGGGTGATGAAATGGTTCATTAAAAGCGCCGAACGCAGTTTTTTTATACTGGAACTGCCTACCTACCGGGCGCCCCGCTGGAAGAATGCAATAACCACCATGATAGAAAAGGCAAAGATATTTGTGTTTGATGCCGGAAAGGTGATTATGATGATCAGTCTTTTGTTGTGGGCGCTAAGTACATATGGACCCAAAGAAAAAATGGCAACCGTTACGGCAAAGTACGAGCAGCTTGTAAAGGAAAACCCGCAGCAGGAAACTGAATTGAACAAACAACGTAAAACAGAATTGTTGCAAAGCTCTTATGCCGGAACATTGGGTAAGGCTATTGAGCCTGCCATACGTCCGCTGGGTTACGACTGGAAGATCGGCATTGCTTTAATAACATCTTTTGCGGCAAGGGAAGTTTTTGTGGGCACCATGGCAACCTTATATAGTGTAGGTGAAGGTGCCGATGAAAATGACAACACCCTTCGCCAGAAAATGGCTGCTGCCGTAAGGCCCGACGGATCTAAAGTATATAACCTGGCAACCGGCTTATCGCTGCTTATCTTTTATGTGCTGGCCATGCAGTGCATGAGTACGCTGGCGGTGGTAAAAAGAGAAACCCGCAGCTGGAAGTGGCCAATCATACAATTTATGTACATGACGGGGCTGGCATATCTGATGAGCTGGGTTGCGTACCAGGTATTTAGCTAAGAAAAGGGCTAGGGGGACAAAGAAGCAAAAAAGAAAAACAAAAGGCTAGGAGGACAAAGAAGCGAAGAAGATAAAAGAGAGAAAACAAAAAGCTAAGAAATATAAAAGAATAAAGAAGTATTTACATCTCCTTTTTCCTCCTTTGCTCTTTTGTCCTCTTAGCTAAACCTCCATATACTTTTAATTCATTACCCTTTTCCTCCTTTGTTTCTTTGTTCCCCTGGCTAAAACTTCACATACTTTTCCATTAACTTCTTATCCACCCCCTCCTCCCTCGCCTTTTTTGCCTGCTTGCGTAAGATGAATTCAAACACACTCATCCATCCCGGAAGATTACTTTCACTGATATCGAATAACCAGGCCAGCGCTAATTTGTCTTTAGGAAAACCATTTGGCTTACATAACCCATCGCTGGCCAGTCCGTAACCAATTTGCAGGCTTTGCTCAAACCCACGGCTGGCGGGCCTTAACTCAACTAAAAATTTACAAGGCTTGCCACTGCGGTTCCGGAATAAATGATTGATGTTGGGATCTGCCGTTGCCGATTGGCCGGCATTTAATGTGTGCATTGTTTTGCCTAACTGTACCTGTACTGCTCCTTCCAGGCAATCAAATTTTTCGCTGTAGGTTTTGTGATAGTGTAATCCAACACCGCCGCCGTCTGCCAGTTCTACTTCCACCAGGGTGCATTCGCCATTGGTGTCGGCATGTGTTTTTAAAAAAGTTACGTAGTCTTTTTGAATGGGGTTATATATCTTTCTTTCCATGATGGGCATTTACGTAAAAGTAATATTTCATGGATTTGAGAGGGGATAAAATAATACTGAACAAGGAACAAGGAATTTTGAACAAGGAACGGAATACTAAATAGAATCCACTTCAAATTTTGTCATTCCTTGTTCCTTGTTCGATATTCCATTATTACCAATCCACCGCATAAATGATCCTGTTCTTCACCTGCGGATAGATCTTCCGGTACAATTCATTCAGCACTTCTTCCTTACGGGGTTCGTTGTAGCGGTTATTATTTATAAGATTCCAGTCGTTGGCGCTTAGCGCCCTGCTGTCGCCGGTATAGGTAGCGTATTCTTCCTGCCAGTTGTATTCTTCCCGGTAATTGTTGCGGCTAAGAAGTTTGCCGGCAGATACATCGTTAATGGTTACTTCCATTTCGCCACGGGCATTGAACGACTGGCGGGTTATATTCACCGTAGCATACACGGTTTGATAGATCACTTTGCCGCTGGTATCCCTGCCGGTTTCAACCTGTTTGCTGGCATTGCGGCTGTAGCGATAGGTTTGCGGGTAAGGGATGTTCATATTACGCAGGTTCAGATCAACCACCCAGTCGGGTTGTACATTATCACGCCGGGCTTCCCAGTCGGTATAAAAACGGGCGGGGTAACGGTTGCTGTTCTTTAGCTCCCTTACCAGGGTTTGCTGAAAATATTCGTTGCTGTAATTATAGCCATAGTTACCCCAGCTGCTGTTAAAGAAAAAGGAATTATCCTGTACGGGGTTTACCTGCACATTTACAATGGCATTCTGGTAAGCCTGGTCCATCTTTTCTTTAGCGTCTTTAAACCCGGCAACAAACTTATCGGCTTTTTTATAATAGTTATATGATCTCTTTGCGTTATCACGGCCGGCAAGACTTAAATAACTATCGCCTTCATTATAATACTCTTCGGCGGCCTGCTGCTTAAGGTCGTAAATGGTTTGCTGGTAGTTGGCAGGTGTAACAACAGAATAGGCTGCATTCACATCAATGATGGCGTTGTGCATATCCTGCAGCGTATTGTATTCATCAATGAGTTTATCCCAGCGGCTGAGTTCTTTGGATTCTTTCAGGCTGTTTATCTTCCGCAGGTGCCGCTGCTGCGATAGATTGTATAGTACCGGCAATGCATTACTGGCGGCCGTATCGCTGCTCTTTTTCTTTAGTGCTTTAACGGCGTCAAACAGCGCATTGTCGGAGTCGCTGCGTTCCAAGTAATTTTTTTTGCTGTTGCTGCAGCCTGCTAAAATGAACAGGCTGGCTATGGCGTAAAAAATGTATTTCATAAAATGTCCTCCCTGGTTGTAAGACGGCGAATATGATACCGGTGTTACAGGCCCTGTTAAAGTTATAAAAAGATTAACAGGAGGAGGATTAACGATTAACCACAGATTATGATCACAGATGGCCACGGAAGACGATGATAACCCGAGACCATTCTAATCTCTCTGTGTTATCTGTGAATCCATCCGGGTAAATCTATGGTTAGCTATCCGGCAGTTCTGCCGGTGGGGGAACATCTTATTTCCTTACCAGAAAATAGGATAACCCGTCTGCTTCTACATGCTGATCTAACCGCAAACTGTCGTTAGAAATGAAGGAGTAATGGAAGGAACTTACCGTACCATTTGTGGTAATATTTAGTAATTGCCTGGGCGGAACAGAACCCATATCATCCGTAAGTGTAAAAGTTCCGTTTCCGGCCGGCATCAGGTCTCCGGTTTGCGACGATTTATAATCAGAACTCAGGGTCAGCTGCCAGGTATGCCCGGAATTTTGCGGCGTTTGGTTAATGTTACCAATACCTCCGCTTGCTTTATACCATTCCCATTGCCCTACCACAGGAGAACTGGTTCGGTCTTTTTTGCAGGAAATAAAAAGCAGAGAGATAACTATAAAGTATATAAGCTTATTTATAATGAATGTTTCCTTCAAGACAAAAAAGGATTCAAAAAAGCTGCCTGACAAATTACTTTTTCTGCCGTTTATTTCTGTAAGACCTTAATAATAAAATTTTCAGGTATCGCCGGATCTCCTTTATTAATCACTTGATCTTCCACCTTATTTAACAATGCCTGAACTCTTTTTTGTAAACAGCAAATAGGTTGTTTTGTCGCTTTTTAGAATAAGGGTGTCAGAGATCCTGTCAATTGGATAATAGAGCGAAAGGCTGTCGCTGATTTGCTCAAATGTTGTAAAGGAGCCAACCATATTATCCTCCCAATCCCAATGCCCGCCGGTTTTATCTGCAAAGCATGGTTTGTAATTAAAGCTGAAACGGCCTCCTTTGTCTAACCTGAGCGTTAATGAGTCGAACCGGGTACCGCCGCAAAGCCTGTCTATGTTTTCCTGTCGTGTTACAACATACTTCCCTTCCCTTAGTTTCATTTGTTTACTTACTTCGGTAAAGGTTTGAACAAGGAAGGCAATGGGAAAAAAAAGTAAAAAAAGGGCAGTATATAAAAGAACCCTGTAGAATTTTCCATTGGTAAGTCGCAGAAGGAGAAACAGGAGTAATAAAATTCCGCTGGGTACCAGTGTTACATATAATAAGGCCCATAGATTACTGTGCATGTGGAAGAACTTATTGTTTACGCCAAACCGCTTATTGGATGCATTTTTATTTTGAAGTTATGCATCCGGAATTTCCGGTTCTGCCAGGCTTACGCTGTTTGACATGATTGTTTGTTTTATTATTTACCGTTGCTGAAACAAGGTAATACGTCTGTTTTGAAATAGGGTTCCTCGTTTGACCAAAACATATAATTTATCTTCAGGAAGTCTTTGGCAAAGCCATGCAATAACGGCACTATATTATTATGCGACTTTTTCTTTGTTTCCTCATCTGTGTTGCCTGTTTCGCCAATGTAATTACCGTCTTGTACGGCAATGCCAAGCGGCACGGTATAATGTCCTTCGTGCATCATGGCAAGGGGGTGGTTCAGTTGTCCTTTTCTTGTTACCATCAGGTCAGGTCCGCCAAGCCCAACGCCGATTTGTTCGCCGTATTGATAAATGCCACGCAAGTAGCCTTTATCATCCCATGGCAACCATTCGCCCGGGATGAAATTGGCGTATATCATAGTGATTGATGCAGGGAACGCCGTTTTTAAGGCAAGCATATTCTCCTTCAGCCCGGCAACATAACCCGGTTGGGAAAAACCCGGATCTCTTACTCCGATTGAGGTTTCCTGGAGGTTGATCCCTTCCAGCTTACCATCAAATTCCTGCCCCAGCGCTTTAAGAAGCAGAGCAAACCGTTCCCTTAGTTTTTTATTCCAGCGTTTTGCGACCCATCCACCCTGGCTATTATCGTCGTTGTATTGCATTACAGCGCCTCCGTCATATTCGGCCGTTAATAAATAATCCGGCACGGCTTTGTATCCGGGGTTAAAGCTTACATCCTGTAACTGTACAAATAGTTTTTTATTATACTTCCTGAGGTATTGGTAGTCTTGTTTTAAAACAGAGAAATCATATTTTCCTTTTTCGGGTTCAAGATCACGCCATGCGTACATGATCTGCGCCCCTGTAAACATTGAGTGGAAAAGAAAAGGATGATCTTTTATCAATTCCCTGTCTTTGGCAAAGTACACAAAATGCCGGATGCTGTCTTTTTCAACCGGGCATGCGGCAGCTACATATTTTTTATAGGCGTCAATATATCGCTCGCTGCGGTCTTTTTTCTGCGCCTGTACAGGGCTGCATAAAACACAAAGAACCAGGGCCGAAAGAAGGAGCCTACTGAAATTGAATTCTTTTAAACAGAAGGACATTTTCGTTTTAGTATTGTATACAACCTTGAGGGCCTGGCGCAGTTGGGGATCTTCCTCTTGTGCCCGGCCTGTGATTATATAAAGGAACGAAATTTTTTATGTCAAGCCTCAATTACACAGGGAATAGTTTATGGTTAAAATACAGCAAAATTTTTGGGATGGGTTGTTGGTATATGCCCAGCAACAGCGAAGAAAAATTGAGCATGTAAGACCATAAAGCGGACACAGTCCGGGAGAATAGGTTGGCATCAAGAGGCCCGCCTGCGGCGGAACACTTGCGCCAGTTGAGAGAACGGAATACTAATAAGTATCAACTTCAAGATTCGTAATTCCTTGTTCCTTGTTAGAAATTCCGTCTGTTCCTTGTTCGATATTCAGGTCCTAATGGCCGATTTTTCCGCCACTCGGCCCCTATTTTCCGCCGCTTATCAAATCCGGCCCTTTCCAAAAAAATAATTTTATCCCGGCAAACTCAATACCAGCAATGGTTTTTGTAAAAACCAGCTAATGCCTACCGCCAGCTACCGTAAAAAAAAAGGTATTATGTGTTGCATAGTACCAAATTATGCCCTATGTTTGTGTTGTGAAAGGGATAAACCGGTTGTTTCCCAATCTCAAAGTTCTTAAAAAGTATAGCCTATTTCAAAACGATCTTCCACCCCCCTCTCCTTTGGAGAGGGGATGGGGGTGAGGTCGAAAAAATAGCCACTGAATAACAGGTAGAACAATTACCGCAAAGACGCTAAGGCGCAAAGCCATGAAAGAACAGCGCCTTGGCGTTTGAGCGGTGAAACCAGAACCTGTTTGAAAGTATAGCCATGAATAAATTATTTTAAAGAATCCTGAGTAGCCCTGAGCGTAGTCGAAGGGCGCTCAGGACAAAAAACGAAGCCATGAACATAGAGAACACAGCCAGCCAGATGCGTAAAGGGGTCTTGGAGTTCTGCATCCTCTCGGTGATCAAACAGGGTGAGGCCTATCCTTCCGATATCATTGATAAAATGAAGGCAGCCAACCTGAACATACTCGAGGGAACATTATACCCCCTGCTGACCAGGCTCAAAAACGCCGAACTATTATCATACCGTTGGGAAGAAAGTACCAGCGGCCCTCCACGTAAATACTTTTCACTTACTCCAAAAGGCGCAGAGTTTTACAAGGAACTTGAAACCACCTGGTTTGAACTGGCCAATGCCGTAAAGGCGCTGACCGAAGCAGAACAGGTACATTCTGATAACAACAACTTCAACAACCCGCAGTAAAAAAAGTATAGCCATGAATTATTTTTTTACTGGCTCACCAACTAACGAAACAAAAAACTAAAGCCATGAAACAAGTAATAAATATAAACTTCCAGGGCCGGGTGGTTCCGATAGAAGTTACAGCATTTGAGTTGCTGAAAAATTATACCGAAAGCCTGAACCGGCACTTTGCCAACGAAGAAGGCAAAGAGGAGATCATCAACGACATTGAAAGCCGTATTGGTGAATTGTTCCAGGAAAGAATAACCAAGGGCGCCACCTGCATTACCGATGACGACGTAAAAGCCATCATCAAAAGCATGGGCAACCCCGAAGATTTTGAAGCCATGGACGATACACCTGGCGCTTCTTCTGCATCGTCATCTTCTTCCTACTCACAACAGGAGCAGCAAACAAGCAGCAACACTACATCAACCGGGCATAAAAAATTATACCGTAACGACAACGATAAGATACTGGGTGGTGTGTGCAGCGGCCTGGCCAACTATTTTAATATAGATGTGGTGGTAACCCGTATCATCTTCGTCATCCTGTTGTTCTCCGGCATCGGCTTCCTTACATATATAGTAATGTGGATCGCTGTGCCAAGCAGCTCTACCGAACAGATCGGTGGTGCCCGCCGCAAACTCTTCCGTGACCCGGATGAGAAAATGATCGCCGGCGTGTGCAGCGGTATCGGAAACTATTTCGGTATCAACCCATGGATACCAAGGGTTTTGTTCCTGCTGCCATTCCTCTCTTTCCTTTCACGCTGGGGCCATTGGGGCGGCTTCTGGGATTTTGGTGATGTGATACGCTTCACTTTCAGTCCTACCTCCTTAATAATATATGTGATCTTATGGATCGTGATACCCGAAGCGCTGACCACTTCTGAAAAACTGGAAATGAAGGGAGAGAAAGTAGATCTCAATTCCATCAAAGCATCGGTAGCCGAAGAAATGAAGAGTGTAAGCAAGAGAGCCGAAAAATTCGGTAAAGAAGCAGCAAGTACTATTAATGAAAAAGCAAGCGCCGTAACAAGCGACGTAAAGAATTTTTCTAAACGAAGCCGCGGCGGGTTTGGAAATGTGATCGCCATGATCGCCAAGATATTCGCCTACTTCATCATCGGTTGCGTAACCTTCGCCTTTGTAATGGCGTTGATAGCAATGGGTGTTTTCTCCATCGGTGTTTTTCCGCTGAAAGATTATATCCTGCGTGGCCCATGGCAGAACATATATGCTTGGGGAACCCTGCTGCTGTTCATCGCCGTTCCCATCATTGCCATCATCACCTGGCTTATTCGTAAGATAGCCCGTGCAAGAGCAAATGGCCGCATACTGGGATGGACATTCGGCAGCCTGTGGGCAATAGGATGGGTTTGTCTGATCATGCTCATTGGTTCCGTAACCCGTGATTTCAAATCATCAAGCCGCCTGGAAGAAGAACAGGTTACATTGGTTAATCCGCAGATAAATAAACTGGTGGTTACTTCTTCTATGCCATTCAGCAAAAAATATTACGGCCGCAACTGGATACGTTTTGAACCTTTTGAGAACCTGATCGATGAGGATACCGCTTATGTACGTAATGTATATGTGGAAATAACCCGGTCGCCCAACGACAGCTTCCAGGTAACCATGAAGCGGCAGGCAAGGGGCAATACAAGAACAGACGCAAACAGCCTGGCAAGTCTGATCAAATTCAGTGTAGAACAAAAAGATTCGGTACTGTTGCTTGATAAAGGAATTGCCATCAACAAAACAGATAAGTTCCGCAACCAGGGAGTGATCATCACCATTTATGTTCCGGTTGGAAAACAGATACGCATCAACAAAGGCATCGGCTGGCCGGTACACATCGGAAGGGATTGGGACAGCGACTGGAACAACGATTACTATGATGGCGAACAGAATATCCGCTGGCAGAGCGATGTGGATTACATCATGAAAGAAGATGGCCTGTATACGATCGACGGAAGAAAAGCCGACGGATGGAACGACAGGGAAAGTCGCAGCAAAACAAGGAGCCGCGACCGTAACACCGGAGGTGATGGATACCGCTACGACGAGTTTGATAAGAAAGCCGATTCTTTAAGAAGACTTGATGAAATAAAAAAGCAGAATAAACTTGACTCAATAGAAAAGGCACAGGAAAAATTAGACAGTATAAAAGAAAAGATAGAGAACAGCGGTAATGAAGAGCCGGGCCCGGTAAGCATATACAGGATACCGGTTAATGATCCGATGGTTGAGATAAGATAAGAGGACGAAACAGGATAAAAATGAATTGTCAGAACTGAGCTTGCCGAAGCAGGTCATTTAAGGGAATCTGATCAGCTTCTGCAGGCTCAGCCGGGCAACAACCAAACAGCCAAACTGCAAATAGTATAGCCAATGAAAAAAAGAAACCTCTTGTATGCAGCGCTTATCGTATCGATGGTGCTTGCATTAAGCTCCTGCTTTCACGATCACGACCTGCACATACGGGTGAACGACGACGAAGATGTTTACCGCATGAGGGCTTCTTACGATGAAGACCTTACAGACGAAGTGCAACGGGTGATAAACAGCCACCTGAAACATCATCATTCAAATGCCCTCATCCGCTGGAATACGGAAAAAGAAATAACACTTGATGACGGTACTGTGGTTTATATAAAAGCAAAACCCGGCAGGCTACGGATAAAAGTAGATAAGACAGAGAACCCGGAAGAGGGTTGCGAAAACATAAGACAAATGTGCGACGAGATAAAAGATGTATTGGCCAGCAGGGAGGAGAATGAATAAACGGAAACAACGAACAGCCAATGAAAAAATATTTACTATCCGGTTTCTTCAGTATGGCAGCAGCCGTTGTGTTCGGACAGATCAACCGCTCAAGCGACCTGTATAAAACACTTAAGCAGAACGACAGCCTTTTGTTCAATGCCAGCTTTAATACCTGCGATATACCCGAACTTGAAAAACTCGTAAGCGATGATTTTGAGTTTTACCACGATAAAGGAGGGTTGATGAGCAGCAAGGCAGCATTCATAGAACAAACAAAGAACGGGCTCTGCAAGCTGAGTTATAAAGCAAGAAGAGAACTGGTTGAAGAAAGCCTGGAAGTATTTCCTTTGAACAAAGACGGCGTTTTATACGGGGCAGTACAAACAGGCAGGCATAATTTTTACGCCAAAGAAAAAGATAAACCGGAATACCTAACAAGCACCGCCATCTTTACCCATGTGTGGATTTTAGAAAACGGAAGCTGGAAACTGAAACGGGTATTAAGTTATGATCACCAGGATCCGAAGAGACTTAATTAGGCAAGAACAAACAACAATATTATTATCCTGCCTGCCCCGACGTATGTCGTGGGAGTGTAGTCGAAGGGAAAGATCGTTTCAATAGTTGAGTTGAAGTTGAAACCAACAAGGTCCTGCCTTTATAGGCGGGACTTTTTATTTTTTAAACCACAAAGACACGGTGGCACGAAGAAACACAAAATAACCTTGGTGAACCTTCGTGTGTTTGTGACTTCGTGGTTCAAAATCCAAACACCAGAATCTTACCTTTGAACAATGAAAGATAATTTTTCATCACAGGCTAATGTGTATGCCCAATACCGCCCGGGTTACCCGAGGGAATTATTTGAATACATCCTGGGTTTTGTAAAAGAAAAAGACCTGGCCTGGGATTGCGGAACCGGCAACGGGCAATCGGCGCTGGAATTAAGTAATTATTTTAAAAAAGTTTTTGCCACCGACATTAGTCAAAAACAATTGGACAATGCAGTAGCCAAAGAAAATATCCTGTATGCGCTGGAGCCGGCAGAAAAAACAAGTCTTGCTGATAGATCAGTTGACCTCATCACCGTGGCACAGGCCATTCATTGGTTCAGGTTCGATGCGTTTTATGCCGAAGTAAAACGGGTGGCAAAGCCGGGCGCTGTTATTGCTGTGTGGACCTACAGCCTGTTGAAAATTTCAGATGAAATAGATACCATCATCAACGAATATCATTTTTCAACACTGGAAAACTACTGGGACCCCGAAAGAAAATATGTAGATGATGGCTATGCAAGTATTTCTTTTCCATTCACCGAAGTAAGAACGCCGGCATTTAATATAGAATTAAACTGGTCGCTGAATGAACTGGAAGGGTATTTGAATACCTGGAGCGCCTTGCAGAAATTCATCACAGCCAATTCATACAGCCCGGTGAAGGATATAATAGAAAAGATCCGGCCTTACTGGGGCGATGGGGAGAAAAGAAAAATGATCTTCCCGGTCTATCTCCGGCTGGGAACTACCTGATTTTACCACAGAGAGCTCAAAGAATTCCTTTGTGCTCTTTGTGCTCATCTTTGTGTTCTCTGTGGTAAACCACCATACCGCTTTTTCAATTACTTTTGCACACATTAACGATCACTTCTAAACTCTTTTAAATGAAGAACACTCCTTTCACACAAAAGCATATCGACTTAGGCGCCAAGATGGCCGAATTTGCCGGTTACAACATGCCCATCAGTTATTCGGGCATTAATGATGAACACGCAGCCGTTCGCAAAAATGCCGGTGTGTTTGATGTAAGTCATATGGGAGAGTTCATATTAAAAGGAGAACATGCGCTGGACCTGATACAACGAACCACCAGCAACGATGCATCAAAGCTTACTGTGGGTAAAGCACAATACAGCTGCCTGCCTAATAAAGACGGAGGCATTGTTGACGACCTGATCGTTTACTGCCTGGAAGAGAATAAAGCATATATGCTGGTAGTAAACGCCAGCAATATTGAAAAAGACTGGAACTGGATACAGCAATTCAATGATAAGAAAGTGGAGATGTATAATATCTCCGACAAAACCTGCCTGCTGGCCATACAGGGCCCTAACGCCACAAAGATCCTGCAGCCACTCACCGACATGGACATCATGAACCTGAAGTATTATACATTCTGCAAAGGAACATTTGCCGGCGTAGAGAACGTGGTAGTAAGCGCAACGGGCTATACAGGCGCCGGGGGTGTGGAGATATATTTTGAAGACAAGGGCGATGATGCCAATAAAGTATGGAACGCCATTTTTGAAGCAGGCAAGACTTCGGGCATTAAACCCATTGGCCTGGGTGCCCGGGATACTTTACGCCTGGAAATGGGCTATTGTTTATACGGTAATGATATTGATGATACCACGTCGCCCCTGGAAGCCGGGCTGGGATGGATCACCAAGTTCAGCAAAGAATTCACAAACAGCAAATACTTTGAAAAACAAAAAGCCGATGGCCTCACTAAAAAATTAGTGGGTTTTGAAATGATCGACAAAGGTATTGCCCGCCATGATTACGAAATAAAAGATGCAGCAGGCAATGTGATCGGAAGGGTTACATCCGGCACCCAATCTCCTTCGCTGGGCAAGGCAATTGGCATGGGATATGTTGATACAAAACACGCCGGCGTGGATACGGATATATTCATCAGCGTACGCAATACGTTGCTGAAGGCTAAAGTGGTGAAGATGCCGTTTGTATAAATCCCGTCAACGATTGAAACCCCGTCAGCGATTAAAGATCCTGGCGGAGGTTAAAACTAAAAGAGTAAAAGATCGATGCCCCATATCCACCTCACCACCTTTATCAATGCCCCGATCGAACGGGTCTTCGACCTGAGCCGGAGCATCAACCTGCACCAGATATCCACCGAACAAACAAAGGAAAAAGCAATAGCGGGAGTGATCAATGGCCTCATCAATAAAGACGAAACGGTTACCTGGGAAGCCAGGCATCTGTTTAAAACAAGAAGGTATACGTCAAAAATATCCGCTATGGAACGGCCACATTCTTTTACCGATGAAATGGTAACCGGTGATTTTAAAAGCCTTTACCATGAACACCATTTTAAAGCGGTGGAGAACGGAACAATCATGATCGACCTGCTTCAGTTTGAAACACCCTATGGCAGCATTGGCAAGATCGCAAACGCGGTCTTTCTCCGCTCTTATATGGAAAAATTCCTGTTAAAAAGAAATGCTGTTATCAAAGAATACGCCGAAACGCAAAAGTGGAAAGCAATATTGATTTAACTTTGAACCGATGCAAGAAACCAAACCAGAACTCTATACCTGTCTTTCTCCTTCACTTTTGAATTTGTATGATGTTGACAAAAGCATCGTGGTGATCATTGATGTGCTGCGGGCAACATCCACCATTGCCACGGCATTGTACAACGGCGCCAAAAGCATCATACCTGTTGACAGTGTGGCGGAATGCATCCGCATTGGGAAGCAGATAGACAGCATCACCGCTGGCGAGCGGGATGGTAAAGTGGCAGAAGGACTGGAACACGGCAATTCTCCTTTTGAATATCCCCGTGAATTTATTGAAGGAAAAACACTGGTACTTACCACCACCAATGGTACCAAGCTGCTGCACATGGCGCTTGATAAAAACGCAAAAGGGATCATTACAGGTTCCTTTCCCAACCTTTCAGCCGTATGCGATTATTTGCTGGCGCAAAACCAGAATGTGATACTGGGCTGCGCCGCCTGGAAGAACCGGGTGAATATTGAAGACACACTATTTGCCGGAGCTGTGATCAACCGCATTGGAAAAAAATTCTCCATCAACTGCGACTCATCACAAATGGCAACTGCTATATATAAAGAAGCGAAATCAGATCTCTATAAATTCATGAAGCAGAAAGAAGCTTCACACTACAAACGGCTTACCGGTTTTGGACTGGAAAAAGATATCCGCTATTGTCTTACCGAAGACGGGGCCAACATACCCGTTGTATACGAAGAAGGAAAATTAGTGGCCTGTTAAACAAACTCACATGCAAAAAGGATATATTATCGGCATCATCTCCGGACTGCTGTTGGTAATATGCTGCCTCTGGCTGATGTTCCATGGTATTAGTCTTGCCGGTTTCGGATGGGGATTTTTACTGGCACCGATTATCCTGCTGGCGGTGGCCATCGGCTCCTTTGCATTTCTGCATCACCGGTCGGTCACTGTTTCAAATATCGCTAAAGTGCTCATATGGTTTACGGTTGCCGCCATCGGCCTGCTGATCATTGGCTTAGGCATTCTGTAAAAATCCCCAAAAACTTCCGATCTGACACCAATCGCTGTCCTTTTTTCCTTTACTTTTGCAAATTGGCTTTTTCGCACCGGCCAATGGTTCCTGATCATTTAAACCCATTAATAAATTGGCATTACCGCACCTTATTAAGTTTGTATACAACAATGGTTCCGATGAAGTGATCCGCCGTGGAAAGAAGATTCACAGCATGGGCTTTGTGGAACTGGTAGAACACGACCAGCTCATGAGCGGGGTGGTGTTTCGTGTAAAGGACGATAACTACAATACCTTTTACAAAGTATATATACAGAAGTACACCGATGCCAAATCGATGACGGTGCGCTGCTCATGCCCTTACAATCTCGGCGACATATGCCGCCACGAAGCCGCTGCACTGATACGTTTGCAGGATATGGTGGACAAGAACATGCTGGGCAACACTTCTATTCATTACAACCAGCGGCATACCGTTGCCAAGATGAAACATATTGATCTGAAGATGATCAAACTGCTTTCATCGCCGGGTATTTACACAGAAGCCGAAAATATTTTACGCAGCACCAGGGCCAGTATTTTAAAAGCAGCCGATGAACGGATAGAGGCAGAGCTGATCGTTGACGGCGATACATTTCCATTGGTGATACAAAAGAACGACGAACGGAACTTTGATACTTCCTGTAAATGCGGGGAGACTGAACACCCGCTTTGCGAACACAAAACACTATTGTTTTTGCAGTTGCTGGATGCGTATGGTCCTAATTATTTCGACAGCATACGCAACTGGGATAAAGAAAAAAATAAACTGCTTGCCATCTATGGCTACAGCCTGAGCGATAACCTTGAAGGAAAATTTGAATTTACCTATAAAGACGGGAAACCCTTCTTAAAAGTACTGGACACTTCTATAAAAAGGGTAGCAGCTGCCGCACCTGCATCCCGGCCGGCAGAAGCATTCATTGTTCCTGAAATTTCAAAAGAAGCCGAAGTGGCCGTAGTGGAAAAGCCGGCAAAGAAACTCGGTGTGGTTTTTAATTTCAACAACGCTACCTACCCGTACTTTGGCGTAGATGCTGTACAGGGCGAATCAGACGAAGACGAAAAGAAATTCGTAAGCAAGGTGGAAAAGCTGGACCTGAGCAAATTTGTAGATACCGAATTACTGAGTGAGGAAGACAAACAGTTGTTGCAACAGGTGCGTAAGCTGCAAAGCGCCGAAATAAATAAATACCTGGATCGCAACTCTCCATTCAGCGGCATCTGGGAGAATATCATTCATACCGATGGAGATGATCTGCCCGAAGAAACCAAAGCGCTGATCGCAGAATACCTGCAACCCAAACTCAAAAAAATATTTGAAGAACAGGCGAATAATAATTTTATTTTCTTCCTGCCTAAAGGGAAGGCGTTTAATACGGCAAACATGGCCGATGCAGAATTGAGTGATCATTTCATTTCTCCCTTCTTTAAAGTGTTTGCTAAGAACAGTCATTTTGAAATTGCCTGCCGGGTAAAAATGCTGAACGACGCATTGCCCTTCAGCGATAACGAATGTGGCAGCAGTCTTGTTTTTTTACACGAAGAGGTGTTATACCTGTGGCAGAAGCCCGAAGATGTGATGCAGGCAGAAAAATTCCTGAAAGAAGGAAACATGCAACTCAGTAAAGAGAACTGGGCAGAAAAAATGCAGAAAGTTATTTTACCGCTGGCAAAAGAATACCACGTGGAGTTTGACAAGAGTTTAGTGAGTGAAGTAAAAAGCGGCGAGCCGGAAGTAAGGCTTCAGTTACAGGAAAAGGGCGACTACCTGGTGTTTCAGCCGATATACTCTTATAAAGGATTTGAAACAAAGTCATCGGATAAAGACAACATCATCATCCCCGAAGGAAATAAGATACTGATCATTGAACGCAACCGGGAAGCAGAAGAAAGATTCATTAAAAAGCTGGAGAACCTTCACTCGCAATTTACCCGGCCTGATGAAGGAGGAAGCCTGGTGCTTCGCGGCGTGGATGTATTACGCAACAACTGGTTCTTTTTGTTTGTAGATGCCATGAAGGAAATGAAGATACCGGTATATGGCTTTGAGGCATTGAAAAATTTCCGGTTCAACACGGCCAGGCCAAGCACCCATATACACGTAAGCAGTGGCATGGATTGGTTTGATGCCAAAGTGGAAATTGAATTTGGTACCCAGCGGGTGGGCATTGATGATATAAAGAAAGCGCTGGTAAACAAACAGTCTTTTGTACAATTAGGCGATGGTACGCTGGGGATACTTCCGGATGAATGGCTGAAAAGATATTCCCTGCTCTTTAAAGTGGGCGATGGAAGAAGCAACCAGTTGCGCCTCTCCAAATATCACATGAGTGTGATAGATGAATTGTATGAGAACAGGGATGAAAACGAACTGAGTTTTGAGCTGGATGAAAAATACGAACGGCTGAAAGAATTCAAACACATACCCGAGGTTCAGCCCCCCGATCATTTACAGAAAATACTGCGCCCTTATCAAACTTCCGGTTACCAATGGCTCAATTACCTCAACGATGTAGGCTGGGGTGGTATACTGGCCGATGACATGGGCTTGGGTAAAACCATACAGGCGCTGAGTATGCTGGAGCATTATAAAGACGCAAATGGATCATTAAAAGCGATCGTTGTTTGCCCAACCACACTTATATATAACTGGAAGAACGAAGTGGAAAAATTCACGCCTTCCTTAAACTGGCATATACACCACGGCAGCACCCGTGGCCGCAGCGTGGAAGAACTGGAGAAACATAATATCATCATCACTACATACGGTACTTTACGAAGCGATATACAATTACTATTAAAGGTTAATTACGACTATGTGGTACTGGATGAAAGCCAGGCCATCAAAAACCCGGCGTCGAAAGTTACCAAAGCAGCCTGCCTGCTGAATGCAAAGAACCGCCTGTGTATGAGTGGCACACCCTTACAGAATAACACCTTTGATATTTTTGCGCAGATGAATTTCTTAAACCCCGGCCTGCTGGGCAATATGGAATTCTTCCGCAACGAATTTGCCACGCCCATCGATAAGTTTGGCGAGCAGGATCAGAAAGAGCATCTCCGTAAACTATTATATCCTTTCATCCTGCGCCGTACCAAGGAACAGGTGGCCAAAGATCTTCCGGAAAAAACAGAGACGATCCTGTTTTGTGAAATGGAAAATGAACAACGGAAGATCTATGATATCTACCGCAATACCTACCGGGAAAAGATCATGGGTACCATTGATGAACAGGGCATCGGCAAATCGCAACTCACCATTTTGCAGGGCCTGATGAAGTTGCGGCAGATATGCGACAGCCCGGCCATTTTGAACGAAGAAGAAAAACATCCCAATCATTCTATTAAGCTTGATGAGCTGGCAAGAGAGATCGAAGAGAATATCGGCGATCACAAAGCGCTTATCTTTTCACAATTCCTGGGCATGCTGGCCCTGATAAAAAAGAAACTGGTAGAAGACGGGATCGAATTTGAATATTTTGACGGAAGCACATCAGCCGCCGACCGGGAAAAAGCCATCCAGAATTTCCAGAACAACGACAGGTGCCGGGTATTCCTGATCTCTTTAAAAGCAGGTGGCGTGGGCTTGAACCTTACTGCTGCCGATTATGTATATATTGTTGATCCCTGGTGGAACCCGGCCGTAGAGCAACAGGCCATTGACCGTACGCATCGTATTGGCCAGACAAAAAATATTTTTGCTTACCGGATGATCTGTATCGATACCATTGAAGATAAAATACTGCAGCTGCAGGAGCGGAAGAAAAAATTAGCGAGTGAGTTGATTGCGGATGATGCCAGTTTTGTAAAGGCCTTGTCGAAATCGGATGTGGAATACCTGTTCAGTTAAATAAAAAATCCTGCCGAAGCTGTTCTTCTCAGACAGGATCAATCAATTTGATAGCAGATGTCAGTTACGAAGCAATGAAATCTTTCAGGCGCTTAAAATCCCGGTTGTTACTGGATTGAAATAAACTTCTGAAAGCGTCGCTTACAAATTTTAAGACAACGTTGAGCGTAATAGCATGATGGGGGTTATGGCTTTTCATACACTGGATTTTGATAGCTTAAAAGTACAAATTTTGTGCCGGCCCTGTCAAGCGCAAAACTGCTGATTTCTGACGCCGGTAATTTCCGCACCCTTTTGGTTATTTTACTGCTGGTCCGTTAAAATCCTTCCTGTACTTCCGGTTCTTCTTATAATAACGGATGGGATAAACATCCGGGTTCTGCCTGATCTTATCAAAAAAATTACGGATTGCCTGTACAATAATATGTGACGACTGGCCCTGGTATTTGGTCTTGTTCATGGGATAATTGCTTTATTCCTATTGTAACGATATACATAAATTATTATTGTATATATGTTGATTTTCCTGCAAAAATCAGCCTCCCGGAAGCTAAAAAGACCCGGCTTTTGGAAAAGGGGTCTTAAAATACAGGATCAGCTATCGTTAGCTTCCGAGCGAATTAACCTCCGGCAACGGAACAAAAACAGAGGCAACGATCCAGCCAACCAATGCAAGAAAGATGGTGGTTTCTGTGATTGAGATCTCGAGGCGTAAAAACTTTTTCATAACTGGTAGTTTAATTGTTTATGCCATAATAGACCAGCGCTGCTGTTACCGGTTTAACTAAAAGATCCATCCCGTGCTTTCTTATGTCTTTTTTAACAGGCCCCGGCATTAACCTTAATTAACCTTATACCAGTATTGGTTAACCCGCTTTGCTGATGATGGACAATACTTTTGTGCTCAATAAAAGTATAACCATGAAATATCTGATCTTCTTATTAGGCCTGGTCTTCTTGTCTGCAACCATTGCATCTGCCCAAAAGACGGGCTTTGCTGTAAAAGGGCAACTGACCGACAGCCTGCAGAAACAACAGGTGAATGATGCCACCGTTTCGCTGGTGAATGCAAAGGATTCATCACTGGTAGGGTTTACCCGTACCGATTCTGCCGGCCGTTTCAGTTTCAGCCATCTTAAGCCGGGCAAATACCGGCTTTCGGCATCGCAGGTTAATTTTCATTCCCAATGGAAAAATTTTGAAGTGCTTGCCGATGCAGACCTGGGAGCCATTGTAATGAAAGATAAATCCATCATGCAGGAGGTGACCATTACTGCCCAGCGGCCGCCGGTGGTGGTTAATGGCGATACCCTGGAATTTAATGCCGAAGCATTTAAAACAAAACCAAATGCCGTGGTAGAAGATATGCTGAAAAAAATGCCGGGCGTGGAAGTGGAAAAAGACGGTTCCATCAAAGTGAATGGTAAAAAGATCAGCCGGGTACTGGTAAACGGAAGGGATTTTTTTAATGGCGATCCAAAGATGGCAACCCGAAATCTTTCTGCCGATGCCATTGATAAAGTACAGGTGTTTGAAAAAGCATCCGATCAATCGGAATTCACCGGTATTGATGATGGCAACAAAACACCCACGATCAATCTTAAATTGAAAAAAGATAAAAAGAACGCCGCCTTTGGTAAAGCAGGCCTGGCGGCCGGAACAAAAGACCGCTACGATGGCCAGTTCAATATTAATAAGTTCGATGGCGACAGGCAACTCTCTGCCATTGGCATGGCCAATAATACCAACCGGCAAGGCTTTTCCATCATGGATATGCTCAACTTCACCGGCCAGTCGAGGAAGATGATGAGTGGCGGCGGCGGCCGGATCGTTATCAGCGATAATAACGATGATGAGTTCGGGCTGCCTGTTGCCGGCATCAACAACAACCAGGGCATTACCCAAACCATTGCCGGCGGGTTGAATTATAATGATGTGTGGAAAAGGAAAACAGAAGTAAATGCCAGCTATTTTTATAACAACCTCACGCTGGATAATACAAGAAATACCAGCCGGCAGAATATTTTACCCGGCAATGAATTTGCCTACCTGCAGAACAGCAGTACCAAAAATAAAACAAGCAGTAACCGGTTTAACTTCAGCGTGGACCATAAGATCGATTCGTTCAATTCTATCAAGCTTACTTCCGTGTTTGGTTACCAGAAAGGCAATAATGCAAAGAAGAACGACTACGAATCTTTTGTGCCCAACGATAAAATGCTGAACAATGGATTCTCCAATACCAGTAACTCAACCGAAGGATATGTAACCAGCCAGGAATTACTGTATCGCCATAAATTCAAAAAGAAAGGAAGAACATTTTCAGCCACCGGATCGATGCAGTATAACGACAGCCGGGGCCGGGGAACCCTGAGTGCCATTAATAATTTTTTCAGCAACGGAACCATCAGCCAGCGGGATACGCTTGATCAGCACACCCGGCTCAACAGCGTTACACAGAGTTATGGTATTAACGTCAGTTATACCGAACCATTAAGCAAACGTTCGCTGCTTGAGTTCCGTGGTTTTTATAATAACAACACAGGCGACCTTGATCGCAAGACCTACGACTATAACAAAACCAGCGGCACACACGATAAGATGAACACAAAGCTGAGCAATGCATTTGAGAACAGGTATAATTATATGGGCGGCGGCGCCAGCCTGCGTACCCAGCAAAAGAAATACGGGTACAGCCTTGGCGCCAACCTGCAATACGCCCAACTCAACAGCCATTTAAAAGACAGCGCATTCCGGGTAAAACAAAATTTTACCAACCTGTTGCCGCTGGCCAACTTCAATTATAATTTTACCAAAACAAAATCGCTGCGGCTGGATTATTCAACATCCACTTCGCAACCAACAGCCAAACAGTTACAACCGGTGCAGGACATCAGTGATCCGTTGAACATCACATCAGGCAACCCTGCACTGAAGCAACCTTATTCGCATAATGCCGGCCTGCAGTTTTTTAATGCCAGCCCGGCGCAGCAAAAAAACCTGTTTGTTTTCCTGAATTTTATCGCCACGCAAAACGCCATAGTAAGCAGCGATAAAATAAATACATCCGGCGCCCGAACCAGCATGCCGGTGAATGCAAACGGAGTATATAATATCAATGCTAATATTGATAAGGGGTTCCGCATCAAAAAACTGAAGACCAGGATCAACATCGGAATGAATGCCAACTACAATCGCTCGGTTAATTTCATCAATGATGAAAAGAATAAGACCAGTGTGTTTTCTTTAATGCCAAGAATAAATGCCAGCTATAGTTATAAGGAGATGTTGGATATAAGCATCGGCGCCAGGGTTAGTTATAATAATGCACGCTATTCATTACAATCATCACTGAATAATAATTACTGGCGCCAGGTATATGAAATGGAGGCCACGCTTAACCTGCCTGCCGGGGTCACTATCAGCAACGAATTCAGCTACAGCGCTTATACCGGCCGCAGTAACGGTTTCAATACAAAGATCGCTTTGTGGAATGCTTCAGTGAGCAAGCAGGTATTGAAGAGTAAGAAAGGAGAGATCAAACTCAGTGCATTTGACCTGCTGAACCAGAATATTGGTGTTGACCGGAACGGCAATGCCAATTACGTGGAAGATGTACAGTACAAAACACTGCAGCGCTATTTTACACTTGGGTTTACTTACAGTTTGCAAAAAGCGGTCAACGGCGGACCAAGGGCTGTGATAAGAACATTCTAAACTTCCCTGTTGACTGCATTAAAAACCATCCGGCGAAAGCAGGATGGTTTTAATTTTTTAACACATTAGTATCTTATTAGAAAAGAGGAGTTTTCCACTTCTTTAACACAATAACCCCGCCTCTTCATTTGCTGGCACCCTATTTGAAAACATAAGCAGACCTAAGGCGGGCATTAAGCTATTACGGAACACAAGACAAGCACAGCAGGAGCCACTATTCAGTGGCTCTCGTTTTATATCAATAGCAGGAAATAAAGATTGATTATTTTCACCGCAAGACAATATGGACATCCTCTTAGATATATTAAAAGAAATGGTACAGGCCCATCCGCAATCAGACTTTGTAAACAGCCTGTACCAGCAATACTGTAACCGCGGCGGCCTCAGTAAAAAACAACTGGAAGGCCTGCACAGCAAGGCCGTTAAGGCCAACATTATTTCGCAAGGCAAGCTAGCAACCCTGGAAGCCATCATTAAAAAGAAACCAACACGGGAACGGGCGGCAGCCAGCATCAGGGCCGATCTGCCGCTAAAAGATGAAACGGTTGGTAAAACGCTTGCAGCTATTCTTGCCAGGTACCCGCAGCATAAACGGTTACTATTCCTTCAGTCGAAATATAATAACAACGAAAATATTTCTACGACAGAACTGGAGGAGATAAAAAAATTCAGCAAACTGTTACTGAAATAATAAAGCCTGTTGCATTTGCAACGGGCTTGGTGTTTTACTGGCTATATTAATTATTTACAATTCGCACCTGGCCGTTGCCCATCACTTCTTTCTGTTTTGCTATAAAATCGGATTGAGATATCTTTTTTCCTTTAGCAGGTACTTTTAAATTCTTGCGGTCAATTTTTTTATCAAGAACCTTTGCCGTAAAAACGATCTCGCCCTTATTGGCGTCAAGTCCAAGGATCATTCCGGGTAGCCCATTGAACTGTTCGGGTCCCGCAGCCACCGGGATCTCTTCGCTGTACCAGGCAACCACATCGGTACCCCTGCTTGTTTTGGCTGTTGCTTTTTTACAGGCATACCCAAGGATGGTCTTAGTTTCTCCCTCTTCCAGTTTCCAGGCTACGCTTCGGATGGAGTCTTCTACCAGATAAAGATCGTCCATCAGCTCTCTTATTTCCACCGACTTCTGCATACTGAAATTGCGATAATATTCATTCTCTGCACTGCCGCCGATGCGTATCACCACGCCGCCGCCACCGCCCTGTTCCGCCATATCGGGTTCTTCTTCCACCGATTTGTACAGGCTTTGGTTATCGGCAAAAAGCAATTCAAATTTGGCGGTGCGGAACTGCGGAACCATCGATCGCAATTGCTGATTCTCTTCCGGAATGCGGCGATACATATCCACCGTTTGTTCGTATGTGATCTTTCCTTCTTTCACCTGGGCCACGGCCGCTTGTATTAAAAAGAATGCAGCGGATACTGATAGTAATTTTTTCATGACGAATGTTTTTTATTTTGTAATGATGTGATCTGACAGTACAAAACTATCAGAACGCCCTCCCAAAGCAGGTTAAACAGCCTTTCATTAAGGTTAATTAAGGTTAATGAACCCCAAAACATATTTGTTTTACGAGTAGCTTTGTTGCCTCATGAATAAATTACGTACAGCAAGATTACTGATGGCAGCCACCATCCTGCTCATCATTGCTTTCCAGGTTTACTGGATGCGGAAACTGTACACAGAAGAAACCAGCAATTTTAAAAAAACAACAGATGTGATCTTTAGGGATGCGATGTACCGCCTGCAGGCGCAACGTTTTTCAGGAGATACGATGGCGTTTCGGGGCTTACTGGATGATAATCTTTTTATGGCCGACTTTATAAGCAGCGTGGAGAAAATAAAAGGAGGCGACAGCCTGAAACAGCGACTGGTAATATCCATGGATACCCATGCTGAAAATATGACATCGCCAGGAGGGGATGCAGAAAAGAAAGCAACTAAGGACACGATTGTATATGTATCAACAAAAAATAACAATATACCTCCGTCCATGGTTGCAGAAACCTTGTTGAAGAACAAGCACCTTTCTGATTCCATCCCGGTAAAAGCGGTAGACTCTGTGTACCGGGTATTGCTTGCAAAAGAAGGGATCAATGTAAACTTCAGCATATTTAAAACAAACCCCAGCATGATCGCATCGGATTCGGGCGGTCAAAACAAATTCACCATCAAGCTGGATGAACCCCGGGGAGCATTCTCTACCAAACGGGTACCTGTTGGTTTAATAAAACCGGTTTTTTACCGGGCCGAATTTTCCGACCCCGGTCTTTATGTTTTTAAAAAGATGAGCATGCAACTATTGCTGTCTGCATTACTCATTGGATTTACCATTCTTTCTTTCGTGTTCATCTACCGGAATTTACTGGCGCAAAAAAGACTAACAGATATAAAGAATGAATTCATAGGCAACATCACGCATGAGTTGAAAACGCCGATCGCCACGGTAAGTGTTGCCATTGAAGCCATGAAAAATTTCAATGCACTGCAAAGCCCCGAAAGAACAAAGGAATACCTAAGCATTGCCGGGCTGGAGCTGAACCGCCTTTCGCTGCTGGTGGATAAGGTGCTGCGCCTTTCGATGTTTGAAAAACAACAACTGGAGCTTAAGAACGAATGGTTTAACCTGGAAGAACTGGTACGGGAAGTTACTGATTCCATGCAACTGCAGTTTGAAAAAACGGGCGCCACTGTAAAGCTGAATTTTTCAGGAGATGATTTTTCACTGATGGCCGACCGGATGCACATCAGCAGCGTGGTTTATAACCTGTTGGATAATGCATTAAAGTACAGTAAGAACGATCCGCAGATAGAAATAGATGTAGAGGCAAGGGGGAATGAAATGCAACTGACCGTAAAAGACAAGGGTATCGGCATTCCGGCAGCATACAAAGAAAAGATATTTGATAAATTCTTCCGGGTGCCGCAGGGCGATAAGCACAACGTAAAAGGCTACGGCCTCGGCCTCAGTTACGTGGCGCATATCATTGCCGAGCACGGGGGGCAGATACAGGTAGAAAGCGAAGAAGGAAAAGGAACCACGTTCATCATTAAATTACCAAAAGAAAATGGCAGGAGTTAAAATACTATATGTGGAAGATGAACTCTTCCTGGGCAAGATCGTAAAAGAAAGCCTGGAGAGCCGTTCGTACCAGGTGATCATGGAGGCCGATGGCGATAAAGCGCTTCCCTTGTTTGTACAACAGCGCCCGGATATTTGCGTGCTGGACGTAATGCTGCCCAATAAAGACGGTTTTACCATTGCAGAAGAGATACGGAATGTAGATGGCGAAGTGCCGATCATCTTTCTTACTGCCAAAACACAAACAGATGACCTGGTGAAAGGATTTAAAACAGGCGCCAACGATTATATACGCAAGCCGTTCAGTATGGAAGAACTGATTGTTCGGATCGAAAATGCCCTGCGGTTCAAAAATGGAGAAAAGAAACCCGGTGATAAAAAAGACATCGTGAAAATAGGCAAGTACACATTCCACATGAACCACCAGGTGCTTAAAAATAATGGCGATGAGCGGAAGCTTTCTTTCCGGGAAAGCGAACTGCTGAAAGTATTGTACGAGAACCGGGATAAGATCGTTGACCGCCGGGATATACTGAACCTGCTCTGGGGTAATGATAATTTTTTCAACTCCCGTAACCTGGATGTATATATAACCAAGCTCCGTTCTTATTTAAAGAGCGATACCAAACTCGAGATCATCACCATTAAAGGAATTGGTTATCGTTTTGTGACTGAATAAGATCATTCCCGCACAAATACCTGGGCGGCATCATCGTTTTTCAACAAGATCACCGTTGACGTTTTTTTATCTTTCAGGTAAATGATCCTTCTTACTTCACCCCTCACGCTTAGCCCGTTTTCGGACGGAGATACGCTTACAAAATTTCCCTTACCGGTTCCTTTTAATAACTGGGCGCCGGCGGCATCAATATTGCCAACCATTACGGCCGCATCGTTTGTATTGCCGCATATAAGAATGTCTTTGATGCCGTCGTTGTCCATATCGTCTATTACCATATCGTTGGTGGTAGACAATTGCGCTTTTTCGGGAAATGCAATAAAATGAAAATTGTTATTGCCTTCATTGATGAGCACGCCCGACTCGAAGAAGTTGGTCTTATAAACATCCATGTCCTTTTTTTCCTGGTCGGTAAAAATATCGTCGAGTGTTTTACCGGAATAGTTGCGGTAGCGGATGAATTTTTTCCGCATGGCCGGCATCTGGTCTATCAGCTGATCACGACTGTAAAGCGGGTAACACTTGCCCCATATATAATAACCCAATACGGCATCATAACTTCCGTTGTTGTCAAAATCCTTTGCATAAATGGTGCAAGGCGTATTGATATCTCCCTTGATACTGCAGTTTAACCCACGGTTGCCCAATATAAGGTCCAGGTCGCCATCATTATCTATATCCTCAGCTTTCATATTATACCACCATCCTGTGAATGCATCCATACTGATGGTGCTGTCTTTTTTTGAAGGGAGGGTGACGTGTATGTTGTTCTTTGTTCTTTTAAACTGCCCGTCGCTGTAGCTGAATATTTCAACCGGAATCCATTCGCCGCTGATGATCAATTCTTTTTTTCCATCGCCATTCATATCGGCCCAGGCCGCCTGGTTTACAATACCAGGGTTAAGTAATTCTTTTGCATACAGGTTAGTTACGTCTGTAAAAACGCCTTTGTTGTTTTGAAGCAACATACACCTGTCGGGTTTTGGAAAAACACCGGGAACCACATGCCCGCCAACAAAGAGATCCATATCGCCGTCGGCATCAAAGTCCAATGCAATTACACAGGAGCCGTTGAAGCCTTCTGCTGGCAATGCTTTTGCAGCCGGAGTAAAATTTCCTTTTCCGTCGTTGGTATATAACCTGTCCTGGTACAGGTTACTGCCAGCCGGAAATTCGGCTCCACCGCTTACCACATAAAGGTCCATATCGCCATCGCCGTCTGCATCAAAGAACAGGGAACTCATGTCTTCCGAATTTTTATCAGCAGCAAAAGCCGCTTGTTTTTTTTCTGTAAAGGAACCGTTGGCATTCTGCATCATCAGCTTTCCTTCAAAGCCGGCAGCGCCGCCTATGAAAATGTCTTCCAGGCCATCGCCATTGATATCGGCTTTGCTGAAGTAAGGACCTTTACGGCTGCACTTGTATGGAATAAGCGGCTCTCTTTTAAAATCAATAAAATCATTTTCATTTTGTGTGAATTTGAACCGGGGTTCTTTGCTGATGTCTTTAAATGAACCACTTTTGTTTTTTGCAACTGGAAAATTAGCCGGCGATGCGTTTGATTCAAATAGAGTCAGTTCCTTATCAACAGCCACATTAGTAAGTACGATATTTTTCTTGCCGGGGAAACTAACTTCCACCTTCGGTATTGTTGTTTCGATTCCTGTACCAAAGTGCAGCACGTGCTCCATACTGGAAATAAAGCCACGTTGCGGATGATAATGCTGCAGTTGCACCTGCCCTTTTTGATCGGTGAGCTTCACTGTTACACCATATACTTCATTAAAGGCCCCCGCTGTTTTGTAAAAACGAAAGCGTAAGTAATGAGAGGAAGCGGCCGATGTTTCCCTTGTGTTGTTTTTAAGAACAAAAGCGGGTCCATCAACATTGTTCACCACCAGGTCAAGATCGCCATCATTATCCAGGTCGGCGTAAGCGGCGCCGCTGGAGAAAGAAGCCGGCGCATCGCACCAGGCCTCGGTATAATTATCAAGTTTTAACGTGCCGTTATTGCGGTAGAAATAATTTTTTGTAGGCACTACAGGAATGCTTTGCAGCCAGGCGTTCAGGTCAACCGCTTTCCCGCTTTGCATGGTACGCATAACCGAATCAAGAATGAACACTTTGTAATCCCAGTCGGTGATATCCCGCTTGATGCCGTTGGTAACATAAAGGTCTTTCCAGCCGTCGTTATCAAGATCAATTATCAGTGGCGCCCAGCTCCATTCTGTTTCTGCCACGCCGGCATAGTTGGCTATTTCGCTGAATGTGCCGTCGGCATTATTCAATTGCAGGCTGTTGCGGGGATACTGGTAAAATAAGCCATACTTTACCATAATGTTGAACTTGTCGTAGTTCTGGTTCACCGCAAACAACTGTTTTTGCCGTACGGGATTTTCTACCGCCATATCCACTACATATATATCTTCCAGGCCGTCGTTGTTGATGTCGCTGATATCGGAACCCATGGCAGAAAAACTGGTATGCCTGATATAATCGGTAAGCCGGTTGGTAAAAGTTCCGTTGCGGTTGTTGATGTATAAAAAATCCGGCTTATTGAAATCATTGGCTACATAAATATCGGGCCATCCGTCGTTATTGATATCGGCAATGGAAGCGCTCAGGCCAAAACCCCGGTCAATAAGACCCGAAGCTTTTGTAACATCCACGAATTTTCCTCCGCGGTTTTCAAACAGCCGATCGCTTACATAAACGGTGCCGGTGTCTTCTACATAAACCATCTTGCCCTTTACTACGGTAACCGGTATGGTCATTGTTTTGCTGAAATCATCCGGGTGATCTACAAAGAAAACATCTTTGTCGCCATCATTATCGTAGTCGAAAAAATAAGATTGTATGGTAAAACTTGATTCATCCAGGCCATACTCAGCCGCTTTGTCGGTGAACGTACCGTTGCCGTTATTGATATAGAGAATTTTTTTGCGAAGCTTCGGGTCTTTAAAACCCGATTTGTTTACAAAGATGTCGAGCAGGCCATCGTTGTTGATATCAACCATGCTCACACCCGTTTTGATACCAGCACCGCCATTTACCCCGGCTGCTTCGGTAATGTCTTTGAATTGAAAATTACCGAGGTTCTGGTATAATTTGTTGCTGCCAAGGGTAGAAGAGAAATAAATATCGGGCATCCCGTCGTTATTGATATCGCCGATGGCCACACCACCGCCGGTGTACAGGTTCTCGTACATATACATGAACATGTTGGGGGTTTCCACAATGTCATTGCGGAAAGTTATTCCGGTACTTGTTCCCGGTAAATGCGAAAACAGTTTTGTGCTGCCTGCCTGTTGTGCGTTGGTAATTCCTGTTGCCGAAATGACCAAACACAAAAAGACAAACCGCCTGTACAATGATGACATATTCTGTTTATTTGATTAATGCCTGCGGGTATAATGTTTTCAGCACGTGGTTGCCCACTTCTATTCCCTGTACAATACTGATCCGAGCTGTTTCAGGATAATGAATGCCACCATATACCCGGCTCCAGGTAGATTCGTACGCAGCATCCAGGAATGATTTGAAATGACGGGGCTTGCTACCAAACTGCATTTCTATCTCATCAGTGAATTCAAAATTCTCTCCCAACAAAGCGGTGAGCACAATAGCAGCGGCATCCGATACCACTGAATGGCCGCTGGTGAACTCGGGAAACGGCGGCGTTTGAATATACGGCGTCCAGTTCTTATCAATGATCCGGTTGATGATGGTGATGGGACGGATGAGGTTGCCGCGGTATTTCTCATCCCAGCAACTGATGAATGCATCAAAGATGGCGATGGAAGTAAGGGCGTAAACCTGAGCGGCTTTTGTAACCGGGATGTTTTTCTGTATGCATGCCTGCTGGCCGATCAGTATCCAATGCCCGCCCGGCGAAACCTTATGAATGAAATAATTGAGGTGGCCGATATTGACAGACACATTGGGATTATCATCCCAATAAAGAGCGGTGGCTTTTTGAAGCGTGTCGAGGTTTTTGCCGATATTATATGTCTCCAATACTGTTTTATAAAACTTCGAATCTTTTGACTTGCTGTAAAGCAGTTTTTCTTTTGGTGCAAACTGTGAGGCCGACTTCAACGTCATAGGCCTGATGGTATTCCAATATGGTTCCAGCGCTTGTGCATAATCCAGGGGCGTGGGTTGCCAGGCGCCGGGTGCGGTGGAGTATACAAAACGGGTCATGGCCCTGGATTTAAGATAGTTATCTCTTTTCGTCCAGGCGATGATGCTGTCGGCCACGCTGCGGCCGAATAAGATAGAGTTTTGCGCCATCACCGAATCGCCATGTGCAAAAAGAGAATCGGCAAAAGCCTTGCGCCAGTCGCTGAACTTGTATTCGGATCCAACAAGTACCTGTGCCACGTGTGAAAAAGAAACGCAGGCAGCAACAAAGGGATCTATCTTTTTGCCGGCCGGCGGTACTGGTACGGTATTTAAACCATTTAATTTTCCGGCGAGACTGACCATGGCCGGGTCATCGTATCGTATACATTCATAAAAAGCGATGGTTGGATATACATATACACGGCTTGATACAATGGGAGTGAACAGGTCGGTCATCACCGTATTCACCAACATGGTATTCAGGTTATGAAGTGTTTGCTCTTTGCTTTGCGCTTTTGATTTACAAACGCACAGAACAGTCAATAGCAATAGGGAGAAAAGAGCTTTTCTTACATGCAGCATTTTGTTCATGGTAACCGGTATTGATAAGGCTTTTCAAATTTAATTTTTTTTCCGGTCTTATCAGGGAATAATTACCATGCAGACTGGCTTACCAGCAACGTCTCCGATAGGAACGTTGTGTATTGCGAAGAAAGAAGTATTCAATACCCGGCAAACAATGCCGATATTCAACGGAAACCAACCCTTAAACCTTTAAACGTCTTAAACGGTTTGTTCAGAGATTCCTAGTAACAGCCCGGCGGTTTACAACGCCTGCTCTTCTTTTTTCAACTGCCTATCAAATACAAATGTGCCAAGGGGAATGATGGCGGCAGCAAAAGCTTTGACAAACCAGCCGAAATTCTTTTTTAAAGTTCCCATCACTTCAAAGGCAAACCATAAAAAAGCAACAAACAAAACGCCATGTATCCATCCGCATACCTTAACGGCTTCGGGGGTATTAAAAAAATATTTCAGGGGCATGGCGATCAGCAATAAAACCAAAAATGAAATACCCTCGGCAATGCCAACCATTCTGAAACGGTGCAGTAGTTTTTGTTTATTTTCTTTCATCATATTTCAATAATGTTCCTTCATCCTGAGCATAGTCGAAGGGTGGGTGTAATTCGGCCAGCTCATTACTGAAGGGTTAATAATTAACCACCTGCTCAACGATGGATTGAGGGATCTCTCTCCATTCGTATTGCTGGTTACGTAATTGCGGTTCAAAGCCGGCGTCTTTGATGGATTGCTGAATGGTTCTATACGTGAAACGGTGCGGCGCCCCGGCAGCACTTACCACGTTCTCTTCTATCATGATGCTGCCAAAATCATTGGCGCCGCCGTGCAGGCAGGTTTGCGCCACCTGTTTGCCAACCGTAAGCCAGCTTGCCTGTATATTTATGATGTTGGGAAGCATGATGCGACTGATGGCGATCATGCGTATATATTCTTCGGCAGAAGTAAGGTTATGAACGCCTCTAATCTTAGCCAGCAGGGTATCCACGTCCTGGAAGGTCCAGGGAATAAAGGCTAGGAACCCTTTTGCGGTGGCGGGTTTGCGGCTTTGCACCTCCCGCAGTTTTACCAAATGCTCAAAACGTTCTTTAATAGTTTCCACATGGCCAAACATCATAGTGGCCGATGTGGTGATGTTCAGTTTGTGTGCTTCATGCATAATGTCGAGCCATTCCTGTGCGCCGCATTTTCCTTTGCTGATAAGCCGCCGAACCCGGTCGGTTAAAATTTCGGCGCCGGCGCCCGGTAAGCTGTCCATGCCCGCAGCCTTTAATGCGGTTAGTACTTCTTTGTGTGTGCTTTTTTCCAGCTTGGTGATATGCGCCACTTCCGGAGGGCCAAGTGTATGCAGTTTAATGTTGGGATAAAGCGATTTTAGTTCTTTAAAAAGATTCACATAAAAATCAAGGCCCAGCCCCGGGTGATGACCGCCCTGTAATAGCAACTGGTCGCCACCGTATTTAATGGTCTCTTCTATCTTTGTTTTATACGTATCAATATCGGTGATATAAGCCTCCTCATGGCCGGGTATGCGGTAGAAGTTGCAGAATTTGCAGTTGGCGATGCATACGTTGGTGGTGTTTACGTTTCGGTCTATCTGCCAGGTAACTTTTCCGTGCGGCACTTGTTTTTTGCGTAATTCATCGGCCACAAACATCAGTTCTGTCAATGCAGCATTTTCAAAAAGAAACATGCCTTCTTCTTCACTCAGGAACTCAAAGGCCAGCGCCTTTTGAAACAGGTCGTTTATATTCATATGTCCGGTTGTGTAATAATCAGCAAAAGTACATCCAATTTCCTGCATTGCCTTTTTCCCGAAGCACACATTTGGTTAAAAAGCCACCGATTTCGGGCTTTCCCTGGCATCCCAAGACTTTGGGAGAAAAGATATTTCGAAGGAGGCTTGAACTTGGCCTTTCCCAATTAGAGGTAGCTAAGCTATTAGGTCTAAATGACCAAACCATTAGCCGATGGGAAACGGGCGAGAGTATCCCTAATGTCAAACATTACCCTGCAATAATATCTTTTCTTGGTTATTATCCATTTGAAATAGACAGAAGCCTTGGCGGTGAAAGCAAGCGGTATCGATTTACAAATGGCTTAAGTCAAAAGAAATTTGCTCACTTACTTAAGGTATCTGTAAAAGCAATACAAATAATTGAAAAAAATGAGGTTAACCTGACTATAAATTTAGAAAAAAAACTTATAGAACTATTTCAGTTAAAAGAGAATCCAGCCTAACAATCATCCAAAAATATATACTTCTTCTTTGAATAGAATTCTCTTCTTTTTCATGATGTTCCGGGCTATCTCCTTGTACCTGCATGTCTGTGGAGACACGAATCCAAATCCCAATGTTTTTTTATTTGTTCATAAACACAGCTTTTCAGATAAATTACAAAATTGTGTATAAAAATACTAATATTTTTAGCAGGACATACCCCTCTACTTCGGAATTATAGTATCTCCGAATGCAGAATACGTATTTCCCGTATAGGAAAAATTGGTCAGAGATAGTATCTTTAAGTGGATTCAAATTAGTACTTGGAGATCCTTTTTTGTAGCTACAGATTTATATATCCCTCGAAAAGCTTTCTTATCTATTAGCTAAACTTATTTTTTCTATTAATAAAGCCATCGAATGAAGAAAATGTTAATATGCTTTTTCTCTTCTTTTCTATTTGTAAACACAAATACAAGCCAGGTTACCCAATTCCCTCAAGTATATAACAATGATATGGACGATCCTGGTGCTTCAAATTTAAACATAAGGCAGACTCCGAGCTCTTCAGGTACTATTTTGATTAATGGAGGCTTCGGGATTGGCTCCAAAATAGGAGCTGCTTCATTAGCATCAAATAGCTCCGATCCATATTTTTATCACTGGATACAAGTATGTTTACCATCAACTACAGGAAGCTTATCATATGGATATATTGCGTGCGATGAATTTTATGCCAGGATCAATCCAATAAATAATTATGCTACAGTTACAGCAACTTCATTGAATATTAGGCCTACAGCTGGAAGCACACAATGGGTAACAATAGGCGGACAAAATGCAATGTATGGCCAAAATTCTATTGTGGCATTAACAGGTACCACATCTGTCGTTAGCGGGACTACTTGGTACCAGGTATATTTAACTAGAAATTGTAGTCAAACTACAGGGTGGCTGAGTGGAGCATTTTTAACTATAAACAGCACAACTTCAAATTATAGAACAGTGGGAGGAAGAGTCTGTAATGATGCAAGTAGCTGTAATTTTTTAGGTAACCTTAACGGAGCCACAATAAATATGAGTGGAATTGGCGTGACAAATAGTAGTGGAGGGTTTTATCAATATAAACTACCTACAAATTATACAACTACAATTACCTGTACTTATCCAGGATACAATACCTCAACCCCTCCTTCATATATTCATACAGCCAGTTCACATAATTATACTAGGCATTTTGTATTAAGTAACAGTTGCTCACCTCCTTCTACACCTTTAAACTTAACAGTTACTTCCGTTTCTCAAACGAGTATTGGTTTGTCATGGTCAGCGGTAAGTGGTTCTGGGATTACATATGAAATTTTAAAAAATAATACATCATGCAGTTCTCCATTTGGCTCATCTGGTTTTACAACAAGTTCTACTAATATTACGATAACAGGCCTTACTCAAAATACTACTTATTATTTTGTAGTGACTGCTAATAATACATGTGGGCCATCAGGAAATAGTAATTGTGTAGTTGCAACTACTACTAGTGCTACACCTGTTGCAAATTTTTATTCTCCTACACCAATAATTGTTGCTGGCCAAACTGCACAGTTTTTTAACCAGTCAACCAATGCTACATCATATAATTGGTTAATTGAAAGAGAGCAATGGAATGGTTCGTATGCTTTTTATTCATCATCTACGCAAACAAACCCATCCTTTTCTTTTAACATATCTGCTTGTTATAGAGTTTCATTAACCGCATCTAGTGGGCCGTCGAATAATACAATCACAAGGCCTTGTTATATATATGTAACTCCCGATTTAAATTCGCCAATACCAGCCGATGTAACAAGGGCTCAAAAATATTATACCTATAAAGCAGGTGATCCAGTTAATCTCACGAATGGGTCATATACCTTTTCAATGAGAGATTTGAGCATCTCTGCGGTTAAGTCACGATTTAGTTTGGAGCGGAGGTATTTTTCAAACTCTAGCTATGAAAGTGTTTTCGGTATAGGATGGCACCATTCATTCGATATAAAAGTAAATTTTTCAAATAGTTTTGATTGGTTTGTACAATACCCTGATGGCCACAATGAGCATTTTGTACCATATAAAAATGGAGAGACACGAAGTCTCTATCCAGGTAATTATGATTCTCTATATTATACATCTTCGGGGAGTACACTTACTTCATTCACATTACAAAAGAAGGACGGGATCAAATGGTATTTTGATGGTAATGGATTAATAACATCAATTGTCGACCTAAATGGCAATGCTGCAGCTTTTAATTATACATCAGGAAAACTTGAAGAAGTTATCTTGCCAGGGGGCAGGCAACTTCAGTTCTTATATAATGCATTTAATAAAGTCTCTTCAGTTGTTGATAATAGCGGTAGGACTATTTACTATTATTATGACCCGACAGGACATTATCTTGATAGCACGCGTATTGCAAATTCAACAACTTCATTTAAATATGGAACCTATGGTATGACCGAGGTGTATGATCCGAGAGGCCATAAAATTGTGAAGAATAATTACAATGTCCAGGCGCAGGTTTATGAGCAATATAATGCGGATAATAAGAAAACAACCTTCCTATATGATGTTCCGGCACTTGGGCAAACAACTGTTATAGACCCACTAAATAATTCTAAAGTAGTGACGCACGACAACAAATTTAGGTGTATCGAAGTTAAAGATGAACTTAATGCAGTGAATAAATATGGGTATTCTTCTAACAATACACTAGATACAATTACAGACGCCAAAGGGTTCAAAACTATTACTCAATATGACTTTAAAGGTAATCGCATTAAAACAATTAATGCAAGAGGTTATTATGATAGCTTGGAATATAATTCATTTAGCCAACCTTTGCTTGTAAAGGATAAGGAAGGGAATTTATATAAGTTTACATATGACGCTGCGAATAATCCAATACAGGAAATTTTACCAACCGGGGATACAATCAAGAAACAATATAACAGCCAAGGCTTAGATACGATTGTTACTGACCCTAGGGGCTATAAAATCAGGAAAAACTATAACAGTAAGGGTGATTTGCTTCAAACTATCACTCCAACAAGTGTAACATCATTTACTTATGATGCTGTTGGTAGACCTGTTGAAATTATAGATAGCTATGGAAGAAAAGACAGCCTCTTTTGGAATCACTTTGATCAAATTATAAAAAGGAAGGATAAACTTGGGAGGGTTGAAGAATTTAGCTTTGATGAAAACGGGAATCAGATCCTATATAAAGACAAGAGAGGCTTACTAACTTATACTTTCTCTAATAAATTTGATCAAATTATCCGAATAGTAGAACCGCAAAATCATATTACTGAATACGAATATGATGATAACCAAAGAAAAACTAAATCAAGAAATCCTAACAAAAACACACTCATATATACATATGATGCGGGTGGAAAATTGATTAACATAGCCGACTCTGTGCTTGGTCTTTTGGGTCAATGGACATATGATGTTTCTAGTAATCCTATTACATATATTGATGCAGTAGGTAAAACATGGGTTTACAAGGTTGATGAAATCAACAGAGTAACATCATGTACGAACCCTTTAGGGGATTCTGTTCAAAATAAATACAATAAAAACAACCAGCGAATTGAAAGGATTGATGAAGCAGGAAAATCTTTTAAATGGGAGTATGATCCCCAGGGAAGGTTGGTTATGACGATGGATGCAAAAAATAACTATGTACAACTCTATCTTAACAAAAGCGGAATGCCTGACAGTATCAGGGATGCGAGGGGGAATATCAGAAATATAATTTCATACGATGGCTCAAATCGGGTAGTTACAGTAAATGATGGATATGGTAATTATTTAAATGCATGGGATAGTGTTGATAATATAAAATATACGACTGACCCTAATAACCGGACACTAGACTATTTTTATAATGCAAATAACGAAATAGTTGATATTAAGAACACGGGCAATACTCTTAGGCACTATGACTTAAACGAAAATAGCCAGTTTTTAGCAGCTAATTCAAATACTCAAACAATAACGGTAACTCGTAATGGGCTTGGCTGGGTCACAGATTATACGAATACCTATGGCAATACGCTTCAATACTCATACGATTCTATTGGGAACATCACGAAGATAATTTACCCTGGGGGAAAACAAGTGGAATATGTATATAATTCAATGAACAAATGTGTTCAGGTAAAGGATTGGACAAATGGTTTATTTAACATTACGAGGAATAAAAGTGGAGCGATAGAAAGCATTCACTACCCGAATAATTTTCAACTTGAAATATCCCGAGACGACGCCTCTCAAATAAAATCATGGCTTAATAAGAGTAGTTTTAACAGTATATTTCAGTCTAATCTTTTGCAGAGAGACAAAACGGGAAATATACTAAGAGATAGTGGTTTGCATGTCCTTACTTTTTCTCTTCCACCACAAATATTATCCGGCACATACGGTAGAGATGACAGAACATCTACCTATGGTAATGTTTCTTGTTCGACCAATGTTTCAGGGCAACGGTTTGGACAAAACTCGCCTGGAAAACTATATACATTTAATTGGTCTCCAATTAATGAACTAACTACTGTTACATATAATGGATCAGGTCAGACAATGCAATATGACGCATTTAATGAACGGGTTGTTAAGTCCACTTCATTTAACACTACTCGCTACATAGTGGATCACTCAATGGCTGAATTTCCATTAGTGTTACAGGAAAGAACGGGCTCCGATATTGAATTTGTAAACTATTTATTTATTCCTGGGGAGGGAATTGTTCTTGCAAGGGATAGCATTGGAGTAATGAGATACTATCATCATGATTATAAGGGAAATACTAGTGCATTAAGTGATATTACCGGACAGATAACTGACCGATATGAGTATATCGAACTCTCCGATTCTATAAGTCATATAGGCTCAAGTGCACAGCCATTTACGTGGATGGGTATGTATGGTGTACAACGTGATGAAAATAGGTTATATTACCTACATGCCAGGTATTATGATGGCAAGACAGGCACATTCATATCAAAAGATCCCCACCCCGTTAATTATTTAAACACACAGGATATTAACCGTTACGTATATGGATATAACAATCCATTGAAGTATTTTGACCCAACTGGATTAGTGGCACAGAATAATATTAGTTATGAAAACACGAATTGGGTTAGAGATGGGTTTATTGATGCACTTGGAAAAATTGCCAATGGAAATTGGGTTGGAACAGGTTATGCAAAGGAAGCGTATGATTATTATGAAAAGAAATATATACAGTCGGTACTAAATGGGAATCCTAATAATTGGTATCTGGTTGGATTAAGCGCCGCTTCATTATGGTCCCCAGAAAACTATCAGACAACTTTAGGGGCACTAACTTTAGATTATAATTATACAGGGCAAGGAGCTACAAAATTGTTAGGCAAAACAGGGTACTTAAAAATAGTAGATATGAGAACATTATTGGGGCGCACCATTAAAGAATTGGTTGGTATATATGATGCATTTGATGTAATTAAAAGTAGCTATGAAGGCATATATGAAAAAAGAGAAAATTTTAAATGGTAAAAGTTTAAGGATACTGATAATTATTGTGGGATTGATATTCTTTTTTTTTAAAGTTTTTTGGCGCCAAATCGGTGCTTGCTTTTATAATTAATATTTATTCTGTTTTAATGAGAGTTAAGATGAAAGAATTCTATAAATAAATACTGATGTCTTTTAAATAACAATGTAAATATTTGAGAATGAAAAAATCGCTTCTGAGTTTATGCTTTTTGAGTATTATGAATATTTCAGTAGCTCAAACTTATACCTATGATAACAATCACCAGCTTATAGGAATACAATATGACAATGGGATTACCGTGGTAATTCAATATGATGCAAATGGTAATCGTATTAGCCTTAGTACTTCAGGTGGCCCACTACCAGTAACGCTTTTATCATTTAATGCACAGAAATCAGGACTGCAAGTTTTACTTACATGGACGACATCAGAAGAAATAAATACAGATAAATTTGAGATTGAGTATTCAAAAGATGCCAACAACTTTTTTTCTTTTGTAACTGTTCCTGCCAAAGGCAATTCTTCTGTGCGCTCAAACTATTCTACTATTCATTGCTGCCCTGTAGAAGGTGTGAATTACTACCGTCTGAAAATGATAGACAAAGACGGGATCTTTAAATACTCGGAAATAAGAAAAGTTGTATTTGAGTTTGTTAATGTGATGAAGGTTTACCCAAATCCCTCTCCTAGCAAATCAACTTTAAATATTTCATTTATTAAGGCATTTACCCAAGATGGTACAATTACTATATATAATAGTAATGGCGCCTTGATGTATAATTCCATATTGTCTAAAGGAAAAAAAACAACGCAAGTTAATACAAGCTCATTTTCTGCTGGTAGTTATTATGTAGCTGTTTCAGTTGAAGGTGAGATTTATAAAGAAAAGTTTATAAAACAATAAAAACGAATAGTTTAAATAATGAAAGCCTGTCTGAGATTTTTACAGACAGGCTTTATTGCGCTAACTAACTACAGATTCATTTACTGATCCATCCACTTCACTCTTTGATTCATCATCCTTCTTCCCGAAAATAAAATCCACTGCCTTTTGCGCCTGCCCGGAAGCAGAAATAATAAACCTTTTATCCTTCTTAAACACCCCCAACCAGTTATCCAAATAAGCAACCGTATTCTTTATTTCAGCAGATAGAATGCCACAGAAGCTACACAGATAGGCCGACCCCATTTCGGCAATCAACTCTTCCATAGCATAGCTTTCTGTTCCAAAGGGCACCATGTCAGTAAGTGTCTTTCTACCCAAACGTTTCTCAGCACCGGTGCTATGCACCAGTTCGTGATAAAGAGTAGAGTAGTAGCTTTCTGATGTACGGAAGCTTTTCATTTTAGGCAGTACTATTTCATCTTTTTCAATGTTATAGTAAGCCTGTTTTCCCTGAAAAAAAATAAGCGGCATATCGGGCATGGCATTCAGAATAGCTTCACATTCCAGGATGGGGTCTATTTTAGAAGCCGAGTCAATCTGTGGGATTAAATGCTCTGGGATATCCCGGCACTGGGCAATGTTGAAGACCTTGTAATACCTGAGCATTGGAACCGACTTTTCTTTTTGATCAGTTTCTTCAGCTTTCTTCTGTACAGGCTTCCAGAAGACTACAATGTGACCCTTTTCATTCTTGTTGACAGAACCACCAATGCTTTTGATCTGATCCCAGGTTAGGAATAAATTACGCTCATAGTTAAGAGAAAGCAATAGCCATAGGTTAATACCCCGGTATTGCCTTTTGCTTAATAAGTTCATCGGGACGCCCGCATCAGCCCAGGGCTTTTGCCAGGGAACAATACCTTGTTCAAGAAGTGAAATGATTTGATCAGTTACTAACTGATAGACATCTATCGGAGTAGATGATTTTGTTGTTGAATCCATAATTCTAATTTTTAATTGTGAATGAATAATTTCTTTCATTGTATAGAAAGTGGGTAAAGGATATAAGGGAGGGAAATTTGCTTATTACGCAAATACTGTGGAAACTCATCAGAATAGCGGTAAGTTGGATTTAGTGAAGGGGACTTAATAATTTATTTACTTAACTATGATATTCCTTTTAAACACTAAACCAATTATTATGACACTTACAACTTCAATTAATGATTTTTTTAATCATTGCCGGTACGAAAAAAATTTAAGTTCCAAAACTCTTAAGGCGTATGAAATTGACCTGAGACAATTTTCTTTATTTCTAAAAGATATAGAGACGTTACAAGAGATTTCAAAACATGAGATACGAAACTACCTTACTTCAATTTCATCTTTAAAACCGAGAACTGTTAAACGAAAGGTGGCAACAATTAAGACCTTCTTTAATTATATGGAATTTGAGGACTTAATTCAGATTAACCCTTTACGGAAAATGCGGATTAAGATTAAAGAGCCACAAGTACTTTTTTCAGTAATGGACTTTATGGAAATAAAGAAAATATTTAAAACGAGCTATCAACTTAAAACTAATAATAAATCGAACTTTTCATACTTAACTGCTGTGCGAAACATTGTAGTAATTGAATTGCTATTTGCAACAGGAGCAAGGGTGTCCGAAATTGCAAATCTAAAAAAAACTAACTTAAATCTCAAAACAGGGGGCTTAACAATAAAGGGGAAGGGTAATAAAGAAAGGTCAATTCAGATTTGCAATTCTGAAACCCTCGCAATCATAAATGAGTATTATTCTCTTTTTGAAGTCCATGTCACTGCATCTGGTGGCTGGTTTCTAGTTAACAGGCTTAATAAAAAACTATCTGACCAATCTATTCGGAGTATTGTCAAAAATATCTGCCTTAAAGCAGGACTAAAGAGAAAGATTACACCACATATGTTTCGCCATACTTTCGGGACACTTCTCCTTGAAAAAAATGTAGACCTCCGCTATATCCAATCTATGCTTGGACATAGTTCTATCACTACCACTCAGGTATATACTCATGTTAATTCTAAAAGGCAACGTCAGATTCTTACAGCCAAACATCCGCGAAGAGATTTTTCGGTTGTGTAGAGTTGGGGACTTAAATAAAGGATAACTAATTATTATCAGTTAAATAAAATGAGAACTAAACAAACTGATACTATCTTCTACAACTTTTCAATTTTTGTATTGGGAAGGAAAATGGCTTTTATACTCAGTAAATCTGTAAATAGCCAATCTTGTTTCATGGCTATAATTTTTTCTATTCTTTTTATAATAGGGTCTTCTATTGACCAAACCCTAATTATGAAAGGAAAAGATACTGGTTTACTTGAGCATCCAACTTCATGGTGCTTTATTATCATACAAATAGCTGCACCCTTTTTTCTAAGCAGATCAATTGAGAAATTGTTCATTTTTCTGGATGGTAATGATGTAATTAATTCAAAAAAGGAGTTGGCAAGTTATATTACTCTATTTAACAAGTATACTTTACGTCAAACGAACTTAAGTGTTTTATCATATAGACTTCTTACTTTAATCGGCCTAATCTGTTTTGTCTGGAATTCTTTCCAAAACCAGGCACCCATGAAGTACCTAGGCTTTGATTTTTGGGATTCCTTTAATCACCCATTCGGCTATTGGCTTACGAGGGTTTACAAATTCTATATGTGGGTGCTTTTTTTTCCTGCAATTATTCATATACATTTTTCTGGTTTATTTACACTTCATACTTTGTTAAAGGATGCAGAGAGAGAAAAATTCTTTGTCCTGAAGCCGTATAACCAAGACGAATATGCAGGAGTTGGGATAATTATTAAAATTGCTATTAATCCACCTATACCCTTATTGTTACTAGGGTCAGTATCTGTTTTAGCTGCATTTTTCATTCATGGGCAAATAGGTATAACGCCTATTATAGGACTAAGTTTGATGAGCCTTTTATTTCTTCTGATTTATTTCATACCAGCAGTTCGATTGAGAAAAATTATTAAATCTGAAAAAAAGAGACAATTGTCAGAGATAACAGAAAAACAAAACTCACTTTATTTTGAATTGGTCAGAAGCGAGAAGACAATGGTTAACCCTGATAATTTGGAAACACTAAACTCACTAACAATTGTCTTCGATCAAGTGAAATCTATTTCCGCGTGGCCATATTGGAAATCTATTTTGAAGGTGGTGGGATTTGTAAATATCCCAATAGTTATATCAATTGGGAAAAATCTTTGGCCAATTATGAAAGCCATATTCCAAAGATGATTAAGATTTAAAAGATTGGATTAAAAATTTCCAATTTGAGATTATTTTATAAATCAAGTTTACTAATGCCAATCCTCCTATAACCCAGTAATATAATTCGAATATCTTCCAGGGTACTTTTATAATATCGGGATACTGTAATAAAACTACTGTTCCTGACCAGATAGGAATTACCATTATTGTCCCTAGCAATCTTTGGGGAGGGAATAATGATTTACCATCCAAATAAATAGATCGCATTGATAAAAGAAAAATTTCTCTTAAAATGGCAACCCCACAAGGTAAAATTGGAAGGCCTTTCGCAATTGCGTAAGTTAGCGATATAACTGTAAGGTACTTATCACTAAATAGATCTAGGGTTCTTCCAGTAGTACTAGTACAAGAAAGTTTTCGGGCAAGGAAACCATCAAGTATGTCTGTGAGACAAGCATAAATAAACAGAATGGTGGCAAGTAGATTAAGCTTAGGGACTAGGGCAATTGAAATAAAGGCCAGAGCGGCAAAGGCCCGGCTAAGAGTTATTATTTGGACAAGGATGATGTTACTCTTTTTGATAAGAAAGTATAAAAGGATAATAATTAGTTATCCGTTGTTAAGTATAAAGAAAGATAATGAAAATAAATTAATCTATGATAAATATTTGTACTTTGAGTAGAGCATACTTTTATTTGTAGTCTTTGATTATATAAGAAGCGATTTTTTGTGCCGGAATTGATTTAAGCGCCATATAAGTTATAATAAGTGTGTGGGCACTGCAAATATCTTCTTTCTTGTTTTCTTTTTAAGTATCCTATTCACACGGATTCTCCTTTTTATAAAGCCAATTTCTAGCCCTGTAATTTTTAATCTTAGGGTACATCACTATATGTATGGCATTGTCGCAATGCTAATCGGTTTTTTTATTAAATCCATTATTATTTTTGCATTTGGTTGTGGCCTTTTTATTGATGAAGTGACATATATTTTGATTCAAGGTGAAACCCATGCAGATAACTATTCCTTTAAATCAATTTTGGGAACTATTATTTTAATAATTATTGTTTTTATATTTCGGAATCTTATTGTGAGAGAATTTTATTTTGCTGCTTCCTAAAGATCGTCTTAAATAATGCCCGAATTTATTAGCATGTAATTATGGATAATGCAAACTGAAAAACAAAAAACAGATCACATGATCTGTTTTTTGTTGAAACTAATTCTCCTGTTCCTTCAGTGCGGCCACCGCTACAGCTTCAAAGACTTTGATATAATATCTGTTTTTATTACGCAATTCTTTGTGATAACAGAGGGTGAGTTGGGGATACTGTAAGGTGAGGGCTTGCATGAGCGCTTTCTTGGTTTTCTTTTGTTCCGGTGGACATAGACTATGGAGCGCCGATGCTTCTTTTTCATGAACAGGAATTTTCTTGGCTTCAAAGTACTCCCTGATACGGGTAACAAGGAGTTTAAACTCTTTCGTTTGGTGATGTGCATGGGGTATTGACAAAACAACTTTTTTAATACAGTATTGCGACACACACGGCTCCAGGCTGGTGACTATGATATTGTTTGCTTTCGAGGCGGACCAGGACGATTTATGCAGATGAATTGAGTAATCTACTAAACTGTTCTGATTATTGATAATTGCCAAACCCAGGAGCCGTGTGTTTGTACTAATGCCGAGAGTCGCCATGTGAACCACTCTGGTTTATAAGGAAGGTGTAGAGGGCAGCCCGACTTTTCCTGATTTTGTCATCCGGAAGCGCCATCACCTTATTGAGAATCCGCCGCAGAAATTCCTCCTGATACTTCCTGACATACATCAGATGCATGGTAATGGAATCTCTATCCTTTAAAGTATCTGCAATCTCATTGGCAAGCTTTCTTTCATAGGGATCATAATCTTGAGTCATAATTTAATTGAGTTAATGATAATATCCCTTTATGGTATCGATAACGATACGTTCTTTTATCTTTCGTTATCGTTAATCGTTCGTTTTTATATAGACTTTTTTAAAAAACTACTGGAATACAACAAGGGGAGGGTATAAAGAAAAGGGCATGGTTATGTCCTTTTCAAAAGACGTTGAAAAACAAGATCAAAGTATTTATGTCTTCATATATGAAAGGTGTGATTAGTATTAATAGACTCATTATTCTGAGCCAACAAGTTAAACTCTGAATCTATTCGATGCCAGAGTTCTGTAAAGAGTTCATGTGGATGGGTATTATATATCCGTGAAATACGGAAGACCTGCACCATGCTGGGAACTGAAACACCATGCTCCCATCGTGAGAGGGTGCTGGTATCAGAGAGTCCAAGCATACGTGCCACTTTTTTTTGAGAGTACCCCGAGTTGCGCCTGAACATTTTTAACTTGTTAGGAAACCGACATATTTCCATGCAATAGATTCTATCCAAAATGTAAGAATGAAATAAGGGAGGGGAATTTGCATTTTAAGCAAAAACTGGGGATAACTCAGAAATTAGAATTTATGGATTTATAACATTAGGCGTTTAAAAAATAGGTGTTTTCACCCTTTGAATTCGGATTAAGAATTACCACTTTGTGGTATATGTAGAATCAGATTGATTTAGTAGATTTAGAAACTTATACGAATACTATCAACCTAAGCTAACTGATATGGAAGATAAAGACTTCATAATAAATGTGGGCCCTCATGGCACCTTCAGACCATCTGGCTCATTCCATACTCTACCATCAGACATTGATGCGATTTTTCAGCGATACGAAAATAATGGCGTAAAGAAAATATCCATCTATTTTCATGGTGGTTTGGTGAACGAAAAAACTGGTATGGAAACAGCACGAAAAATGCAAAAGCATATTTCAGATGTACATCAAACTCCACTTTGTTTTGTTTGGGAAACAGGCTTAATGGAAACGGTATCTTCAAATATTGGAAAAATTTCAGAAACAAAATTATTTGGAAAATTAATTAAGATTTTAGTCAAAAAATTATCCGAAAAACTTGGATTCGATTTGGCAGAAGGCAGAGGTGCGGGCATATCTATATCCGACGCTCAAATAGAAGTTGAGCTGAATACCGAAACCCCTTTTGAAAACTATACCCAAAACAAATTACAAGCTACAGGTAGAGGAGCGGATGCTACTGCTAATATGCCAGATAGACCTGAAGATTTAGAAGGAGAGTTTAAGTATGCTATTGAATCCGATTTGGAATTATTGGCAGTACTTGGTGATACTAAACTTACAGTTGAAACGAACAATAATCAGCAGTCACGAGGGATCATTAATACTGCATTGTTAATTAAACATGTTGCTTTAATAGCCTTTAGAGTAATAAAACGATTTGTCAAAAAAAGAGACCATGATTTCTACCCTACAATTATAGAAGAATTATTAAGAGAACTCTATATTGCCGAACTGGGGGCTTGGGTTTGGAATAACATGAAAATTAAATCAAATGAAATGTGGAAAGATAATACCGGTCTTTCTGGAGTAAATCAAAATGCTGGAAGATATTTATTTGATAAACTTGTAGGGTTCCATAAAAAACATAATGATATAGAAGTAAACTTAATCGGCCATAGCGCAGGGTCAATTGCTATTTGTAATTTATTAAAAATGACATCAGCAGTTTACCCAAACCTGATTTATGATAAAATCATCTTTATGGCTCCTGCCTGCCGCATTGATTTATTTAATAATGAAATGGTTTCTAAGCAACAGCGATTTAATAAATTTAGATTGTTTACTATGTCTGACTTGAACGAGAAAAAGGATTTGCTAGTTCCATATTTTTACACTCATTCTCTTTTGTATTTAATATCTGGAATTTTGGAAGATGAAGGAAAAGAATTTGATGGGTATATTCTTGGACTGGAAAGAAATATTAGAGCGAATCATCCATATGATTCTGTACAAGAAATTATTGATACCAACAAATTCTTATACACTATAAATGAAAACAGAGCAATATTTTCTCAAACAGAAGATAACGCTACCGATGGATTAAAAACAAAATCATTATCACATGGAGGGTTTGATGATGATGATGCAACAATAAGTAGTATTAAATTTATACTTACTTAATTTTAAATAATGAAAGAAGATTTCGCTATAATTATTGGCATCAATGACTATTATACCCCACCCAATTTAATAGGCCTAAAAACTTTGCAAGGAGCTATAAACGATGCAGATAAAATTGAAGCATGGGTCGCTAGTCCAGCTGGCGGGAATGTTCCACCTGCTAATATTAAAAAAATTGTTTCTGCGCCTAATTCTAATCCACCCAGACCACTTCAAGAAGCAATTGATGATGCCTTTTTGGAAATTGAACAAAGTATAAGAGCAAAAGGCGGTAGTGCAAAGAGGCTTTATTTCTATTTTGCAGGACATGGATTAGGCACATTGGATAATACAGTTGATACAGCATTATGTCTTGCAAATTGGTCTGAAAACAGGAGACAATCAGCCCTATCTTCTGAGGCATATAAAGACTTTATTAAACAATATGGTTATTTTGATGAAATAATTTTTATTGCAGACTGCTGCCGGAATACAAAAATTAACATTAAACCACTGCACCCTACATTTTCTGCCCTAGTTCCAGGTGCAGCAGCCGGGCAAACAAAGTTATTTGTCGCATATGCAACCCAATACCAAGATCAGTCATTCGAAGTTGAAGCAGCTAATTCTGAAATGAGAGGAGCTTTTACGAAAGTTTTAATTGAAGGGTTAACTGGAGCAGCTTCTAATAATGGCTCAATTGGAGTGGATGATCTAAGAGATTTTCTGATTAAGCAAACCCCTGAAGAAGCAAAAGTAAAGGGGTATAAGCAAATACCTGAAATCTCTCATAATTTTACCAACAACATCGCTTTAGTAACAGTTGCAATTAGTCAATCAAATGTCAACATTACTTTCGGAGCAACACGAAATAATAATGTTGAATTGTCAGATGGAAATCTAAATCTAATTGAAACATTTGATGCAGGACAAAATAAAAACATTCAAAGGCAACTTTCAAAAGGACTTTATCAGTTAAGGGATGTGATAACAGACGACAGTATTTCATTTAGAGTTTCACCTTCTCAAAACAATATCAATGTCAGCTTCTGATTCAAAACCTAAGTTCACTCTTAGAATAAGAGTAGCCGACGAGTACAAATACCTCGTCAAAGTGTTAGTATTTGATTCCAGCGATAGAATTATTCCTTCAAGTGAAACGTCAAGATATCACTATATGTTTTATCTACACAAAGGACTATACACTGTTAGAGTGGAAATGAATGCAGAGATAAATGACAAAGTAATTGCTCTAAATTCCGATAAAGAATATTTGATCGCTAATCCCTCTTTTAATCAAAGCCAAGATAATATTATTGAACCTCCCCAACAGTTTTCCTCAGCTTTATTAAGTGGAGACAATATTAAAACATACGGTTCATCACACGAATATTATACATATCCTGCAATTGAGTTTAGTAAAAAAGATACATTTTTCTATGCTTCAAATGATCTGAGCAATTCAAATTCCTCTCTTTTTATTTTCATGAGATTTCCTTCTCTTGAGAAATATGACGGGCTGAAAAAAAATTGGGCAAAAGCTTTTTACCAAGATTTTGAAATAATAAATGAAGACGGTGAATCCCTGCATCATTTTGATTTTCGCAATGGAATTGAAGTGAATGAAAGCGATGGCTGGTTAGCCTTTAACTCTAAACTTCCGAATGGCATTTACTATTTGATCTATCGAGGGGCGGAGCCAAGGCAAATACCGATTTATGTATTTAAGGATTGGCATACCCAATTCTTTATCACATTGGGAAGTGTGCCTTTATTCGGCAGCATTAGAATATTTATTTCAAAAGAGAGAGAATTTAATCCCCAAAAAAACTCAAACAAATACATCGATATTCTTTTGGACAAATTACAGAATGGAGATTATACAGTGGATGAAGAACTTATTGAAATGGCTGCTATTGGAAAATATGAATCACCTATGCTTGGTTTGATATGTTCTTATATTTATTTAAAAGGCTCAGAAACAAAAAACGACATCTTATTTAAGACTATTACACAAAACATGCAAAATATTATTCTTAAAGATAATGATGAATCACCCGACATTAGAGCATTAAACATTCTTGCTTCTGACCATTTTATAAAAACTACTTACAAGAAAACTGCAGTCAAAGGAACACCTATGCTAAGAATTGGTTTCGAAGCAATAAAGAATAAATCTGTAATGATTAAAAATTTGATTCCTAAGAACAGCATAAATGACTTTATTTCCGAAACTCTTTTTTATGATTCACCTTTCAATACTTTCAAACCAATTCCATTTTACAAGAAATCGAAAGTATCTTCTATAATAGGAGAGGACATGGAAGCAGCACCTAAAACTGAAAGAATTGTTCCGGAATCAATGGACTTTAAAAATGAAATTGGGAGTTCTGAGAATATCAAAAGGAGCACTCCGAAGGAGGATAAATTCTCAATGAGTATTCAAGGATATTTGAAGCCAGGCATTATCAATTTTATCAAAAGTTCAGATCAGAATTTAGATTCAGAGACAAACTGGGTTAAGATGTCGATTTCTGACTTACTTAAGTCAAACAGTGATCTAAGCATTAACGATATTTCTAATCAGCTTAATTTATCGGGGAATACGGTTACAAGAATTTTTGATGAATGGAATAAAGAGTTTAAAAATAAAAAATAAAACTCCACAATAATAAAAATGAAAATATTCCTTATATCCATACTGTCTTCATTATTGACACAATTTTCACTTTCACAAACACACATAACCTTAGTATATAACGGAAGCAATAACAATGTCACGGAAGCTGTTAAAAAGGCGAATGAAATTTTAAATAGTAAAGAATTTTATGATGAAATTAGAAAAATACAAAGGTTTGACAACTCGAAATTAACAGGCCAGGAAATTGCTGATAGAATGGAAAAGGCAAACCAACAAATAAAAGTAGTTCGAAAAACAAAACCAATTGCTAATGCTAGCACAACGACAAGCGACAAGATAAAAATTAGCCGTTCTTTATTTGGCAAAGACTCCACAGGTAAATTTGATATAAATACAGCTATTAATACATTAATCCATGAAGTAGTACATGCAGTAGATTTCTTAAACACTGGCGATGAGTTCACTCATAATGGGAATAGCCCACAAGGACAGGAAAACACAGCTCCATGGGTCATTGGTGACATTGCTGAAAAAATGATGGAACAAAACAAATTGTAAGCACAAACCGCTAACAAAAGAGTTTGCTCCAGACCTGGCCGAGGGAATAACTATCGAATAATGTACTACTATCAACTAATATAGTGCTTTACCCAGTTCTATTTAGCTCAGTTTTTTAATCGACTCCAGTAGCCGGGTGTACAGTTATAAAAGACCAGAGAAGCCTTACCCATAACAGAATCCTAAATTGTTATTTATAGTTGATTTGTGCTACTATTTTCAATATGATTTTCATTACCTGGATTTCCTTTATTATAGTCGGTTCTAACTTCGTTGACTAGGCCGCACACTAAGGGACGGATGTATTCCAAAGGTATTTTTTGCTTTTGCTTTACAATTGTTTTTTCTGGTTCCAACCGGCTTAAAACATCTTCAACAGCATCTTTATATTTCTTGAAAGGCTCCAACCACTCCTGCTTAGAAATAAAGAGTTTTTTGGCTTTTAAAGTCCAGTTCCAACCAAAATCATGGCAGATCTCTTTTTTAGTATTTGTGTCTGCTTTTTTGAACTGTTCCACAATATTAACAGTAAAATTGAACCGATCTTCAATCTCTTTTACCCAGCTACGAGACTTCTTTTCAATGTCTTCTTTGTCTGATTGAGTCCGGATAAGCTGTTCATCTTTTTCAGATTTCTTTTGCAAATACATGGCTTCATTGATCCCGTTGGAGATTCTCAAATCCACTAGATTATTTAATTCCTGATGAATTTGTTTTTCTCGGGTTGATTGTTCTGTAATGAGCTTCTCATACTTTTCAATTTCCTGCTGATGATTTTCTCTTGCTATTGTAATCGCCCAGTCTTTAAATACAGGGTTTACCTGGTATTTGCCTAACTCTTCAATTATTTGTTCTTCGAGTATTTTAACGGGAATAAAAGACTTTTCAGTACAATTTGAAGCTCCCTTTTTTCTGTGTGTACAATGATAAAGTGTATATGATTTTATTTTATTGGTCGTTTTGATAAACTTCCTCTTTTCGGATGCAGTAATTGCACTTCCACACACACCACACTTAATAAGCCCTGTATAGGCAAATTCATGCTTTTGGGAACGGGGCTTTCCTTTCCGGCCAAGAACTTGCTGTATCCGATCAAACTCCCCAACTGTAATCATAGGTTTAAAGGAACCCTTATACATCACCCCATTTCGATAAAAGACACCATAATAGAAGGGATTTACCAACATCCTATAAAAGCCTGCTTTTGAAAGAGGTCTACCACCCCTTATACTCCCCGGACGGGTCCGTAATCCGTATTCATTATTTAAAATATCAAGGGCCTGTGAAATTGTATAGGCACCTGAAAGCACTAGTTCAAACCCCTTCCTTACAATGTACCACCTCTCTTCATCAACAATAATTTTGTTTGACCCTCGGATGCTTGATTTAGTATTGAGATAGCCTAGCTGAGCATAACCAGGTGGATGGCCCATATCATATTTTTGCCTTAGTCCACGTTTGACGTTTACTGATAAGTCCCGACTATACTGATTTGCCTCACTGGTTTCTATACTAAACAGCAAGGCATTATCTTCCGATCTGAAATGTCGATAAGGGGTTATTATCGAAAGAATTTTTCCATCCTGCAGCATTTGTTGAATCTCGCCACTCTCCTTTGGATTTCTACTGATACGGTTTATATGCCACAGAATAATTCCTTGAGCTTCTCCCTTTTGTATTCTTTTCATCATTTCATTGAAGGCAGGACGGTTATTAGGGATATGGGCAGACTTACTTTCTGTACAAGTACCAACAACAACAAGATTGTCCCTTTGAACAATCTTTTGTAATTCATTTAACTGACCCTCAATTGAAAGTATCTGGCGATCTGCACCTTCGCTTGATTTTCGGGCATATATAAAATATTTTGGTTTCTGTTCCATAATATATAAACACAAAAAGGGACAACGATTTACACTCTTGTCGCCAGACTTGAGTTATCGTTGCCCCTCATTGGGTACAAAATTTCAGCATTGTTTACTCAAGTCTGGCAATTCTATTCTATCATCATCTTCATCAATGTCAAAAGGAATTACTGATATTGCTAAAAACCTCAATAAGCTTAAGGCTTTTTGTTGAGCCTCAACAGGCGATAAAGAAATGTTCAACTCTTTTTTATAGAGTTCAGTAAAACTTTTTAGTTGTACTTCTGTGATTTGCATAATACAATCTCATTTTTACAGATTATTGTTTGATACATAAGGGAGGAAAATTTGTGTAAAACTCAAATTACCCTGCCTTACAGCAAAGCACCCAAAAAGATAAAATGAATCTCATATGAATGAGATCACCCCCATTGGTATCACCAACTGGCGCAACCAGAGACAGCAGTTTGGAATTAAAGACCAAGACAGGTTAGGCCATATCTATGTCATCGGAAAAACAGGCGTAGGTAAATCAACCCTGTTATTAAACATGGCTGTTTCTGATATTCAGAAAGGCAAAGGGCTGTGCATCATTGATCCACATGGAGATATTGCAGAGGCAATTTTAGACTATATACCACAGGAAAGATTAAATGATGTCATCTATTTTAACCCCAAAGATCTTGAATATCCAATTGCTTTTAATCCACTCAAAGCAGTACACCCAAACTATCATCATCTTGTTGCTTCAGGGCTAATATCAACCTTTAAAAAGATATGGGTTGATTCTTGGGGTCCTAGATTAGAGTATATACTTCGCTTTGCCTTATTAAGTCTACTTGAATATCCTGATGCTACTTTGCTTGATATTCAACCACTATTAACCGATATACTTTTCAGGAATAAGGTTCTCAGTTATGTTACCAACCAACATACTCTTTCATTCTGGAAGAATGAGTTTGAGAAATATAACCCGGCGCTTAAATCAGAGGCCATTACCCCAATCCTTAATAAAACAGGAGTATTTTTAACCAGCATTCCACTTCGAAATACCGTTGGTCAAAAGACCAATGGTTTCAGGATGCAAAATGTGCTGGATGAAGGAAAGATATTAATAGCCAACTTATCCAAGGGTGAACTAGGTGAAGATCCCTCTTCCATATTAGGAAGTATTCTGGTTACTTCCATTCAATTAGCTGCGTTGTTCCGCTCTACACAATCAGAACATGAGCGTATTCCATTCTATCTCTATGTCGATGAAATGCATTCTTTCATTTCATTGTCCTTCGCAGACATCCTATCAGAAGCTAGAAAATACAAACTATCCTTATTCCTCACCCATCAATACCTTGACCAATTGCATGAAAAGATACGCTCAGCGATATTCGGTAATGTTGGGACGATAATATCCTTCAGAATAGGCGCAGAAGATGCGGAACATTTGGCCAAAGAGTTTCATCCAGTATTTGATGAAGAAGATTTCGTTAACCTGCCCAGATATTCTATGTATTTAAAATTAATGATTGATGGAGCAACTTCACGGCCATTTAGCGCAGATTCTTTACCACCCAAGCTGCCGGTACAATCATTTAAAGAAGAGGTAATCAATCTTTCACGTAAGAATTATGGGAAGGAACGAAAACTAGTTGAAAACGATATTTTCAAAAGATATCGAGAGCAGGAAGAAGAGAATAACAAAGAGCAAGGGTTGTTTGGATAAGAAGGATGATCAGGGGAAATAAAAAAGCCGGAGCACAATCCCCGGCCTCCAATTCTAAAACCTTAATTGAACAAAGATATTAATACCCATCTCCTCAACAATACCACAAACCGGGTATTGTAAAATGGTTTTCATATAACTATTTTGTTACCCCTTAACTTAAAACGTTACAACTATGGCAATTCCTATAGCCCAGATACTCTCCCATTGGAGTACCCTCATCCCTTTTTTCAACACATCTGCAAATGAGTTTTACGAGAATCTGAAAAAGATTGTTGCAACTCATGATATGCCAAACATTAAAATGGAACCAGTGACTCATAAGGAGGGAAGTATACTTTCATCCAGCCGTCAATACTTTCGGATAAAGAACAAAGCCCTGGTATTTGATGTCTGTGCCGCCCCGTATGGCAAAGGCTTCTTTATCAGTTGGTGGCTTTATGAAACTGAAGGGAAAGCCACCAGTTTGTTAAAGAACACGAAAGTCGGAGTCTTTCTAAAAGACCTTGCTTCCCGAAAGACTTTTTATCAAGCCGATAATGAGGCAATGTTTCGCTCTACAGTCCATCAGTGTGTATTAGAAGCAGTAGACAAAATGACTGAAGGAAAGGGCACACGGTTAACAGAATTAGAAAGGCAGATAAAGCAGGGAGGAGTGTAACCAGTATCTATGACTGAAGCCGAATACTATACTTACCAATTCTACACTTGGGAATACCGGGGCCGGGGATGGTTTGTAGCAGAAGATTCCATCCACCTGGAGCCTCCCTTTGTTCCTTTTTTCCGACATGGACCTAAAGTCGAATATATTGATGATGGCAAGCGACACACACTGGTCAGCAGACTTATTGAAAACATTAAAGGGAAAAAGAAACCACCCCAGTTTGAAGAAGAAATACTGGATTATGAAGAATTAGAACCATTTGTTTACAAGGAAGAACCAAACCTTAAAGCCTTACAGGTAAAGCTTCCAAAAGAAAGGAAGATAACACCTGAGAAAATGAAAGCTCTCATCACAATGCTTTCACAATCTGATACTCCAATTTCATTTGAAATTATTGGCAATGCTAAAGAAATTATTATTCAATTTGTAAGTAATGATGTTTATACTATTGAAACATATATCAAAGCCTACTTTCCGGAATGTACTGTTTTGTACTCTAATGATTATATCGAAAACATTCTCATACCAAACGCCCAAACTACCGTTATTGATTTTGGCTTGCAACAAGAGTTTGTGCGATCCATCCAAATACCCAAGAACTTCAACATTGATCCCTTAACAGGAATATTTGCTGTACTTGAACAATTACAGGGTAATGAGCAGGGCGGGATCCAGATACTTTTCCAGGGAGCAGTGAACTATTGGAGTGAAAGCATCATTCGGGGAGTGACACTTTATGATGGCAGTTCATTTTTCGCCGATGATCCCAATGCACCAAAACTTGCAATGGAAAAAATACAAAGCCCATTGTTTGGTATGACTATCCGTGCCTTTGGACAAGGGGAACAACAGAGTGATTCATCAAAGATTTTAGAAAAACTAAGTTATGCATTAATAAATGCCTCAAAAGGAGTTACCAATCAGCTAATACCCCTTCCTACTGAAGCCTATGACTTCCAAACTAGGATTGAAGATATATACTTAAGAGAATCGCATAGATTAGGGATGCTGCTTAATGTCGATGAACTAACTACAATACTTCATTTCCCATCTGATAGTATTGTTTCTAAAAAACTATTTGGAGCAACACGTAAAACAAAGGAACTACCATCTATTGCTAAAAACAAAGTATTTACAATAGGAGAGAATCATCACAATGGAATAAGCGCTAATGTGACATTTAGTATCGAGGATAGGCTTAAACACACTCATATCATTGGCGCCACCGGCACAGGAAAATCAACCCTTATCGCCAACCTCATTTTGCAGGATATGCAAAAAAGGATTGGTTTAGTATTGTTTGACCCACATGGAGATCTGATTGATGATGTTATTTCACTTGTGCCGGAGGAACGATTACAAGATGTAGTACTAATTGATCCTTCTGATACCGAATACCCAATCGGGCTCAATATATTAGAAGTTCATAGTGAGGTAGAAAAGGAAGTATTATCATCTGACCTTGTTGCATCATTTAGAAAGTTTGCAACATCTTGGGGAGACCAGATGAACTCAGTATTGGGCAATGCCATACAAGCCATACTTGAAAATAAAGATGGAGGAACACTCAATGACTTGCGAAGATTCTTAATTGAGAAAGAATTCAGGCAAACGTTTTTAAAGAATGTATCTGACCCATCTATACTTTACTACTGGCAGAAAGAATACCCGCTTTTAAAGACCAATTCCATTGGCCCGATACTGACCAGGCTTGATACTTTCTTACGACCTAAAAGTATCCGCAATATGGTGATACAAAAAAAAGGAATTGACTTTGAAGCATTGTTTGATAGCAGCAAGATTATATTACTCAAGCTGTCACAAGGGTTAATAGGAACTGAAAACAGTTATCTCTTAGGCTCCCTGATACTATCTAAAATTCACCAGGCTATATTCAGGAGGCAGCAAAAGAGAAACCGTAACCCCATAATGCTCTACTTAGATGAATTTCAAAACTTCATTACGCCATCTATAAAGGAAATGCTCTCAGGGATACGGAAGTATAATGTTGGGTTGACACTATCGCACCAGGACTTACAGCAATTACAAAGGGAGGATTCTGAGTTATTAAATAGTGTGTTGGGGAATATCAATACACGGATTGTGTTTCGGGTGGGGGAGCCTGATGCTAAAAAACTACAAGATGGATTTTCAGAGTTTAATTTTACTGACCTGCAGAATTTAGGCAGGGGTGAAGCAATTATTAGAATAGAACAACCGCAATACGATTGTTCCCTTGATACCTTGCTTCTGAAAAAAATATCTAGTGAGGAAGCACAAAAGAATATGCAATTTGTGATTGCTTACTCCCATCAACAATATGCAACACCAAAAGCCGAAGTTGAAAAACTTTTATTAGAATCGTTTAACCTGGATGTTCCTGTGATTGAGAAAGAAGAAGTAGTAAAACCGGAACCTATCAAAGAAGAAGTTAAACCAATAGAGAAAATTACAACTGTTGTTAAAGAAGTTAAACCGATTGTAAATCCCCCTAAAGCGGAGCAACCAAAGGAAGAAAGAGATCTATCTACACACCGGTATTTACAGAACTTAATCAAAAAGATAGCAGAAGCCAGGGGTTATACAGCTATACTGGAAATGCAGTTGCCTGATGCTGGTGGCCAGGTTGATGTTTTGCTTACCAAGGAAGGCAAAACCATTGCTGTTGAGATTTGCAATACCACTGATGCAGATTGGGAAATGCATAATATTGAGAAGTGTATCACAGCCAAGTACGATACTGTGATTTCTCTTTGCGGTGATCCTAAGCAATTAGAAAGGATTAAAAAGAAATGCATTGAAGGAATACCTGAGTTTGATAAAAGAGAAGTACAATTTTTCACCCCTGACGCCTTGTTTACTTTTCTAGACAGTACTGCTGCGGGCACCGTGCCCCAAACGCAGACAATGAAAGGATACCGGGTCAATGTTACTTATGATGAGGTGAGCAAGGAGGAAATGGATAGAAAGCGGGCATCTGTTGCGAAGGTAGTGATGGATTCATTACGGAAACAAATGAAAAGATAACAAACAATGGAGCGGGTAATTTTAAAAAGAGAAGAATAAATATAGGGCTATTCAAAATCAAATATTTCGCTGAGAGGGACCTTCAATTCCGAAGCGATTTCAGAAAGGTAATAGGCTGACGGGTTAATTCTGCCCTTTTCCAGTCGATTAAGGCTCTGCTTATCCTTATCACACCGCAGGGCGAGGTCTGTTTGACTCAAACCGGCCGTCTCCCTTAAACGGGCTATATTTTTACCTAATTTCTTTAAAAAGCTGTCCTTAGTCATACCCTGGCATTCTGTAGCACAAGGTTGTGGAATCTTAAAAAAATACAGTAAACGGATTGGTTTACTGCAAAACTTTTCTTAGATTTGATTTAGCGGGTATTAAAGGGGAAAGACGATAAGTCTCCTTTACTTAAAAGCCCCTCAGTTCTAAACCTTAAATGAATTGATATGAAAAGGATATTAAATCTTCTTGGAGTACTACTCCTTCTTTTAACTGCCTGTAGTAAAACGGAAACTCAAAATACAACAGGCGGGGGAGGAGTAAGCCCAGTGCCACCTCTAGTCCCAACACTAAGTTTAAAAGCCGATACAGCTCTATGTAATGGCTCAGCGATAATTACTGTCACTTCTAATGCACAATCTGTTATAAACATCAATAACAATCAGGTTGTTAACGGATCAGTGGTAATTACAGGTTTAACAAAGGATAGCGTAGTTTCATTTATTGCTAAAAACACAAACGGAACTTTAATTGCAAGCGCCACTGCAAGTATTATAGTTAAATGCTGGTCTGCTAAAACCACACAGCTGCAAAGCTATACACCGCTCGGTATGATTTCTTCCAAGTCATGTATTGCAGGTACTGAGAATGATCCAAATACCACTTGGTACGACGGACCAATTGATCCTAATTTTTGGATTAAATTCTTCGCCAATGGCGGTGGTCAAACAAACTTATGGACTTATTCTGCCGGTAAAGGTTGGGCTTGGGCCGACCCGGACGAGAAATCCATCGCATTTGGCATTGATGCAAACGGCAATCTCACTGAGATATGGAATGTTACATTACTTCCAAATGGATTTGACAGAACACAAGTAAAGAATGGTTACTATACCATTCAAAAATTTAGAGAATAATATTTCTATTAGCTCAAATTGTTTTTAACCCAAATAATGTATCATGAAAAAAATATTACACTATCTTGCAATGGCAATAGTATGTCCACTGCTACTTGTTGCTTGCAGCAAGGAGAAGGCAACAAATTCTGGCGGGGGAAGTACACCCCTCCCAATTCCAACACCAAGCATTACCTGGACTGTAAGTCCTACAGATATTAGACGTGGAGATACCTCTTTTTATAAGGAAGTGAAAATTCTAACGATTACAGTCTTGAATGCCGACAGTTTTGGTATTGTAGGAGCATCAGGATCCTTAGTTACTACAGGGCAAATAACCAGTCCTGTCACTTATACAGCCATTGCAAAAAATAGTGTTGGGGCTAGGATTACAAGTATCAAAACACTATCTGTATACTCTGAAACAAAAACTAACATTGTTGGCGGAATACAAGGTGTGAAATGGGGTGAGGATTCTATTTTCGTGGCTGATATACCTGATTCTTTATCAAACCCCCTACCTTCAGATTGGGCACAATCTGGTCTGGCCTTAGATCAAAGCAGGTACCAATATTTTACAAATAATAATGCTACTGTATTCATTCCAAGCGGACCTGCTGCTGGAACTTATCCTAATAATTATTATGCATTAGTAATGCCGGAGAATGTCCCGCCGTATAACGAGACACATATGATGATTCCTGGTATAGGATTAAGGCGTATAGAGACAGCTACCCCAACTAAGCTTGTATTCACTGAAAGAATTAAAATAACCAATGGCACAGGATTCAAAATCTTCAGATTTGTTTACTCGCCGAAGCCATAATACTTTTTCCAAAGAGGTTTAAGAATATGCTTTTGGGAAGTCTTTTATCTCAATATTAAATAGAATGAAACTTAAAACCGTAATAATACGGTAGCAGGCGGGTATTACCCGTATAAAAGGAATGAAATGGCTGCCATAATTTTATTTCATTATTAAGTAATTGTGAAGAAAATGATATTTCTAATCCACGAAATCTGGAAATGCGTGTAGAAAGATTTCTATTACCACTTTAGGGTATTGTTTTGTTGAAAATTATTGCTGAGGTTTAGGTTAAATATCCAACAAGAGAAAAATCACATAAAAACCCGAGGAAAACACCAGTCAAGCTCTGTGAAGATTTTAGGTACTTAGATTCCGAACATGCTTAAACCAGCAAACTGTATGAGCAACCCCCGGCTCAGTATATTGATACCCCTGATGTGCATTTGTGCATTCTGTAACGCACAGTTAGATAGTACACTTGAATCTCTTCAAAAGATCCCGGCAAAATATCTTTCCAATATTGATAATAAAATTGACAAATACAGCAACCGGATCACAAGTAAAACAGAAAAGACCCTTTCCAAACTCAGCCGCTGGGAAAATAAGATAAAATCTATACTCGATCAAGTAAGCCCCGAAACAGCCCAAAAACTATTTGGGAACAACCAGCTAACCTTCAACGGCGCCCTGCAAAAATTGAAAGAAGGCAAATCAGTAGTAGAAGGATACCGGACAAAGTATAACGAATACCGGGATAAATTAACCACTAGTATTAAATACCTGGATGACCAAAAGGATAAGCTGGATAAGAAACTGATTCAGCCGGTTAATAACGCAAAGAAAAAGCTGGCGAAACTGGAAGAGGATGTTTCCAATACGGAAGCGATGGAGCAATTTATTAAAGAAAGAAAAAAGCAATTAATCAATGAAGCTGCAAAATACTTAGGCAAAAGTAAATACCTAACCAAGATTGACAAAGAAGCCTATTACTATGTTGAGACATTACGTAATTACAAAGAACTGTTCAGTGATAAGAAGAAGGCTGAAGAACTTGCACTTAAACTTCTAAATAAAATACCTGCGTTTAAAAAATTCTCACACGATAACAGTATGTTAGCTTCTCTATTTCTTCGGGGGACTACAGGCGCAGCAGGTACGGCGAACCTCACAGGTCTACAGACCAGAACAAATGTTAATACTTTGATTCAAAGTAGACTTGCATCGGGTGGCCCAAATGCAAGCCAGGGTTTTAGCCAGAACATGCAACAAGCGAAAGAAGAATTAAATAAAATAAAGGATAAAGTGATGAAAGTTGGGGGAGGCAGTAATGATTTAAATACTCCAAATTTTAAACCCAATACTCAAAAGACAAAAACCTTCTTACAACGATTGGACTTTGGTGCAAATTTTCAATTTACAAAACCTAACTCCCTTTTACCAGTTACTGCAAATATTGCTCTTAATGTTGGTTATAAGTTAAACGATAAAAGCATAATTGGCATTGGCGCTGCATATAAGATGGGTTTAGGTTCGATACAAAGAATTAGCATAAGCCACCAAGGAATATCACTAAGATCTTTTATTGACTGGCAATTAAAAAAACAATTTTATATATCAGGAGGTTATGAAATGAATCACAATACGCAGTTTCGCAATATTACTCAACTTAAAAACTATAGCGAATGGCAAAGCAGTGGATTGATAGGGATAAGTAAAAAGGTATCGTTTAAAACAAAATTTATTAAAGGCACCAATCTTCAATTGATGTTTGATTTTTTGGCTAGGCAACATATTCCGACAACCCAGCAATGGATTTTTAGAACCGGGTATAAATTTTAAAATATTAAGTATGAAAGTGTCAGTTTTTCATCATTTACAAATTAATAGACTATATATTATAGTGCTATTAATGATTCTTCAGTATGCAGGGAATGCACAAGGAGATCTATCTAGAAATTATATACCACCTTCTCCACAAGCCTCAAGTTTGGGGCTCTTTGTTGACGCCAATATGGGAAATTATTCAGGCAGGGCTGAAATTGGTATACCGATATATGAAATTAAAACAGGTGCAATCACTTTACCTATCAATTTAAATTATTTCACAGGGGGAATAAAAACAACCGATGAAGGTTCTTGGGTTGGTTTAAACTGGAACTTAAATGCGGGTGGAGTTATTGGCAGAATAAAAAAAGATGTGGAAGATTTTGGATGGACAGGATTTTATCAAATTAATCCAAATTCAAGGCCGTGTAATTATGATCAGGAGCCTGATATTTTTTTTTATAATTTTAATGGATATGTTGGAAAATTTATGTTGCTATATAATGCAAGTGCCCCTGGTTATACAGTAAGACACCTTACTAAATCAAATGTCAGAATTAGTTTGAATTCAGGCGGCGGATGGACAATCACGACTCCAGACGGAATTCAGTATCTATTTAGTAAAGAAGAAAAAACTGATGAATATATTCAAAGTGGGTCTACTTATGAGAACAGTACATTTACTTCCGCCTGGTATTTAACAAAAATAACTGCAACAAATGGAGAAACTATTGACTTTGAGTATAATACTTATCATGAAAAAGTGAGTAAAACATTTACCCAATCCGCAGGCCTATTTCCCGATTTATTTACCCCTGACTGGATAATATGGATATGCCATTTCCCTTACCCTTCACCCTCGGGCGGTTCATCTACTTCAACACTTAATATGGACGAAGTTCTTTTGCAAAAGATAATTTTTAAAGGTGGAACAATCGTGTTTAATACAAGCCCACGAATAGATTTAAATACGGTGAATAACTATGGTAGTCAACTAAACTCTATAGTCATATATAAGGGATCAGTTAATCCTTCAAATATTTTAACCTCCTTTAATTTAGAGTATGATTATTTTACTTCGAGTTCCAACCCACCTATTCCTTCTAAAATTCACCAAAGGCTTACATTAAAAAAAGTTCAGGAAGTATCTGTAAACAATCTGAACAAGGGAGCATATCTAATGGAATATAATTCGGGTTTCGTTCCACCCAAAAATTCTGATAGCCGATATAATTTAGGATACATGACTGGTACCGGGGCTTGTATGTTAAATAAGATTGTGTTTCCCACTGGTGGTTATACAGAATTATTTTATTCATCAAACCAAATTCAAGATATGGATAATGTAACTTTATATCCGGGATTAAGGATTGATAAAATAAAACAATACGATGGAGTATCAAGCAATATTAATATTAAAAAGTTTCAATACTCAGGAGGAAAACTTTTAGGTCGATATATGCCATTTTTAGAATACCCTTGGATTACATATGGTTGGGTAGATGATTGCCCGACTGCAGGTGAAACAAGCTGGTACACAATTTATTGGACTTATAGAGTACATGCTGATTTAACTTCTTTAACCGAGATGGCAAATAACAATGTTTTTGGGTATGACAATGTAACTGTTTTATATGGGGAAAATGGGGAAAATGGAAAGGCTGTTTATGAATATGAAAGTAATTATCCTACGAATTTACCAATTTATCCAGGAATGGTTCGATTTTATATGCCAGTAAATTTGTCGCAAAGAAATGGGATTCAAAAAAGCGTTACTAATTATAAATTTAATGGTACAACTTATATTCCTGTAACTAAAAAGGAAACAGTTTATAATTCCTCCGAAGTTTCAACTGTTTCAGTAGGCAGAAGAGTTAGTGGTAGCTGCTTTGGTTATGATATTACTACTGAATGGATAAAAAAAGCCCAGGAGATAACCTCCACTTATGATGAATCAGGGGCTAATCCCGTAGTTGAAACGAGTGTATATACTTATAACAATACCCATAACCTGCTTCCAACTTCAATTAGCTTCACTAACAGTAAAAATGAAGTAGTCGTTTCAACCCTTAAATATGTACATGAAGCTGCTGCAGCTTCAGGAGGTGTATATAACACAATGGTCTCAAAAAATATGATAGCTCCTCTGATAGAGAAGATCATGACAAAAAACAGCAAGACTGTTATTAATTCAACAACATATAAAGATTGGGGTAATGGCATTATTCAACCTGAATTTGAGAAGATACAATATGACAATAATCTCCCTGATGTAAAAACAAACTATTCCCAGTACGATTTACAAACCGGAACTGTATTGGAGCGAGTGGATCGTAATGGCATTGTAATCAGTTATATTTATGATTATTCAGGAATTTATCCAATAGCAGAGGTAGTCAATGCTTCGTTCAATGATATAGCCCTCACATCATTTGAATCTGATGGCAAAGGCAATTGGGTTTTTTCCGGTAGTATTTTTGATTATAGTGATGCTCCAACTGGTAATAAAGCTTATGTCTTAACCGGAAGTGATATAACTAGATCTGGCCTAAATACTGCCAAAAGTTATATTGTTTCTTATTGGAGTAACGGTGGATCCTATAATGTAAACGGCACATCAGCTATTACAGGAAAGACTCGTAATGGTTGGACATATTATGAACATAAAGTTCATAATTCTTCTATTGTTACGGTATCAGGAATTGGTCAAATAGATGAGTTAAGATTGTATCCTGAAAATTCATTTATGACCTCATACACGTACAAACCCTTGGTAGGCATTACAACAGAAACTGATGCCAACAACAAAACGCTTTATTATGAATATGACAGTTTTGGAAGATTAGTGTACCTGAAAGATCAGGATAAAAACATTATTAAAGCATACGAATATCATTATAAAAATTAATCACAGTAATACTCTTTTATTATGATAAAGAAAATATTTTTTTTAGCTATCATTTTATTTCTTATAAATCTTAATAGCAATGCTCAATTCATAATAACTATTAGTCCCCCCACTAATGATCCCGTCACATACGAAGGTGATACAAAAGATTATACAGTCACTTATACCAATTTGCCAGCAAATTTTATGTTTCAAACAACAGTAAGTGGAGGTACTGTTGTGCCCATTATGGGGGGTGGGGCGGCTCCTAATACAATTAGAGTCAAATGGGATTGTGTAACAGGCGGTGGTATTATAACACTGACAGAGTTACTTTCCGGAAATTCAGGTACATTAAATGTTGTGGTAACTTCATTTATCAGTGACCCAAATAATTATTGTATTAATGTTTTGCCAGAAAATCAAAACATTAATCCTGGACAGACTCCAGCTAATTTAATTGTATCTTTTTGCAGCCCATATTGCAGTGCTGGTAATATAAATTATATTTATCAATGGCAGGTTGGCGATGTTCCTATTGGGGTTATTCCTCAAATACCAACAAGTTGGACAAGTATTCTCAATGCAAATAATGAAGATTATCAGCCGCCAATATATACTACGGAGTGCGTTAAAGCCTATCGGCGTATTACAACATTTGCTTATAGTGGACTTGGCTATACCATGTATTCAAAAATTGCTGTGATAAACAATTTTAACAATCTCTCTCCAGGAAGCATAAGTGAGGGACAAGCAGGAATTACACAAACACCTGCTTCAGGCGGATTTTGTGGGACCAATTATATGTATACATGGGAGTGGTCTTTTGATTGGGGAACAACCTGGACTAGTTTTGGTTCGGGGGTTAACTATCCGATAGGTGTTTCAATTCCTAATGTTTATACTATTATTCGAAGAAAAGTATCATGTGGAGGTCAAGAATTAGTTACCAATTTATTGTACTTTAATCCGCCCCCCATAAATCCGGGGCAAATTGGATATACTGGCCCGGGAACATTGCCTTACAACACTGTGCCTAATATAGTAAACGTGGTTCCAGCCTGGAGTGCTGTATGTGATCAAAATAATTTGATTTATTCATGGGAAAGATCTATCAATAATTCGACTTGGCTTTCTATAGGAAATGGCTTTAGTTATCCCATAGGAGTAGGATTAATAGGCAACTCGGCATTTAGGCGAAAAGTAATGTGCTTAAATCAAAATGTTGTTCAGGTAGCATATAGTAATGAAATATACATTAACGTATCTGGTTATACTCCGCCAATGCCCGAAAATCTAAACTATGTCAAAACGCATACTATTTTAGTGCCAGGAGTTGGTAGCGAAAGTCAAATTGATAACCTGAATGCCGAAGAGCAGTTGCAAGAAACAGTATATTTTGATGGTTTGGGTAGAAAAATACAAACTGTAATTAAGCAAAATAGCCCACTAAAAAAAGATGATGTACTAATAACACAATATGATCTGTTTGGAAGAGAAAATATAAATTGGTTGCCGTTTGTATCAACACCTGTGTCAACGGGAAATGTTGATGATGATGGAAAGTATAAAACAAATGCATTGCAACAACAGCAGGTATTTTATAGCAATTCAAATAGCCCTATTTTTGGCCAAGGTGAAACTATGTATTTTGGCCAAGTTGATTTTGAACCATCTCCACTTAATAGAGTAGATAAGACTTTTGCTCCAGGCAATAGTTGGGTAGGTAGTATAGGAACGGGAAATGAAAAGTCTATTCAGCAAAAATATTCTGTAAATACAGCTACTGATGCTGTTCGTTTATTTTCAATATCTACAGCGCCGGGGGCTATTCCTAATAGTACATCAAATTATGCATCTGGACAGTTATATAAGTATGTAACTATTGATGAAAATGGTAAACAAATAGTAGAGTATAAAGATAAAGATGAAAAAACAGTTTTAAGGAAAGTCCAAATTGATAATTTCCCTACCGACCCTTACATAGGCTGGTATTGCACTTATTATGTTTACGATGATTTTGGCAATCTACGTTTTGTTATGCCTCCTAAAGCTACTGATGCGTTTCTGTCAAACGTACCTATTTCAAGCTTTTCAGAGGAATTGTGTTTTGTTTATGAATATGATTATAGGCAAAGGGTAATAATGAAGAAAATTCCGGGAACTGGTAAAGTATGGATGGTTTATGATAAAAGGGATCGGCTGATTATGGAACAGGATGCCAATTTAGGCAGCAATGCTTCTGGAAATATCAAGAAATGGAAGATAATTGAGTATGATAATTATAATAGGCCTTGGCGTACTGGGCTATTAGTAGATAATAATAATCAGGCTCAACATTCAGCAAATGCAGAATTCATTTTCCCTTATCCAAGTACAGCTACAGTAAACTATGAACTCTTGTCTGAAACATACTATGATGATTATACATGGACAGCAGGAACCCCGATGCCATCTACAATAGATGTTTCAAATTTTACGAGCAGTTATTTTGAAATGAATTATAATGCCGCTCCTTCGTATGCTTCTCCATTATTACCGAATTATTCCGCTAAGGCTCTAGTTACAGGCAGTAAAACCAAGGTACTTGGTACGACAAATCAGTTTTTGTATAATGTAATTTTTTATGATGATAAAGGGAGACCCTTTCAGGTACAAAAAACAAATCTTAGCGGCGGGAAGGATATAACCACAACTCAATATGATTTTAGTGATAAGACATTGAGATCTTTGGTAGAAACCCAAAATACAAACGGAACATCCCAAACACACAAAATCCTTTCCTGGTATACTTACGATCATGCTGGAAGAATACTTACTATTACAAAAAGAATTAATGGTCAGATAGGCAACCAAGCAGTAAATAGTGGTTTACATAAAAGGATCGCTCAAAACTCATATGATGAATTAGCTAGGCTCAAAGAAAAGAAAATAGGTACAAACCCTGGTACTGCTGCCGAACTTGAATCCTTGAACTATAATTATAATATCCGGGGTTGGTTGTTGGGTGTCAATAGAGATTACTTAAGTGTGCAAGGCCAGTCAAGTACATATAAATTTGGCTTTGAACTTGGTTATGACAAATTAACTAATAAGACAGGGCAGAATTTCTCCGATGCACAATATAATGGGAATATCTCTGGACTTGTATGGAAAAGCACGGGCGATAATATCCGAAGAAAGTACGATTTTGGATATGACAATATTAATAGAATACTAAAGGCAACTTTTGTACAACATAATGTGGAAGATGGGTTGTGGAATAATAATAAGGTAAATTATAATGTTACTATAGGTAATGGAATCGATTACTCTACCGCATACGATGCCAATGGAAATATCCTTAAAATGGATCAATGGGGGTTGTTACTAAATACAAATGATAAAATAGACGAGTTAAGTTATAACTATTATTTTAATGGTAGCACTCTTACTAATAAACTATTAAATGTAATTGATGCCAAAAACCAGGCGACAACTACATTAGGAGATTTCAGGGCATCTACTCTTTATCAGGCTACTGTACCAATAAAAACGAGTTTAACCCAGGATTATACGTATGATGAGAACGGCAACCTTATTAAAGATTTGAATAAGGATATTTTAAGTTCCGGAACTGTAAATGGAATACTATATAACCATTTGAATCTGCCATCTTTTATAAATATTAGAAAAGATGCAACTCATGATAAAGGCTCAGTGGAATATACTTATGACGCAAGTGGAAATAAACACAAAAAAATTGTAACTGAAAAAGATGTTGTAGTAAATAATAATGGAACAAATGTCACTACTGATATTACTACAACCACGGAATACAATGCAGGCTTTGTGTATGAAAGTAAAAACTATTCCGATGCAACATTAAATACATCACTTGGATATAATTCAGTTTTGCAATTCTTTGGTCATGAGGAAGGAAGAGTTCGTTTAAAACCAGTGGCAAATAATCAACCAGCTAGCTATGAGTTTGATTATTTCATAAAAGATAATCTTGGAAATACAAGAATGGTGCTCACTGAAGAGCAGCAACAGGATAAATATCCCATCGCAAGTTTAGAAACTGCAAAACTTGCAATTGAACAAAATTATTACACCATTGATCCATTACTAATAAGAGATGTTCAGCTTAATCCAGTTCCAGGCTTACCTGCTTATATTAATGATGACAATGGAATTGGTAATAACCCCAGCGATCCTTCATTTGAATCCTCCAATAGTCAAAAAATATATGCGCTTAATGCAGGTAGCAATAATAAAACTGGCTTAGGTATTACGTTAAGGGTAATGGCTGGAGATAAGATTGATATTTTTGGAAGAAGCTATTTTTATCAACCCGTTTCGAATAATGGTACTTGCCCTACATGTGGCCTAACGGCATTAAATATCATTACTTCATTTTTGTCAGCTCCGAATGCTGGAATAACTACTGCCATACATGGAGGAGTAACACCTACAACTGTTGAAAGTATTTCAGGAACTTCTGTTTCGAGTATATTTCAAAATAATCAAAATACACAGGCTTCGAGTAATAGCACTAGGCCCAAGGCTTTTATCAATTACATCTTGTTTGATGAGCAATTTAAATATGCAGGAGGTGGTGCCAGTATGGTAGATGCACAAAATGTCTTCAAACAACATTTTAGTGATTTGCAAAATATACAGGTACCCAAAAATGGATATATTTATATTTATTGCAGTAATGAAAGCAACATTAATGTTTTCTTTGATAATTTACAGGTAGTTCATACTAGAAGCCCTTTATTAGAAGAGACGCATTATTATCCATTTGGCGTGACGATGGCAGGAATTAGTTCTAAGGCAGCGGGCAAACTTCAAAACAAATATAGATATAACGGAAAAGAACAGCAAGCTAACGAATTCAATGATGGTAGCGGGTTAGAAATATATGATTATGGAGCAAGAAACTATGATGTACAAATTGGGAAGTGGTCTGTTTTAGATCCTTTATGTGAAAAGATGAGAAGGTGGAGCCCTTATGCTTATGCATTCGATAATCCAATTAGGTTTATTGACCCAGATGGAATGATGCCTGGGGATAATACATATGGAGGTGATATGCGTGCATATTTTAACTCTATGTCTCCTGCCAATTATAAAGCAAATGAAGAGAAGATGACTCAAGAGCAAAAAGCTTTTGCCTATATGATGAGTCAAATGGTTGATAAAATGAAACCATTTACTGATAAAGTTATGACAGTGAGTGAATTTGTAAGTGGATTAGTCCCTGGTGTGGATGCGTATAAGGAAGCAAAGCAAGGGAATTATCTAACTGCAGCGGCTTTTGCAATAACAGACATAGCAGGAGGCTCAGTAGCTAAGACAGTAACTAAGACAGGTGTAAGACTTACAGAAAAATTATTGATTAAAGAGACGGATAAATTTATAGTTAAGGAAATTGAAAGCAAATCAATCAGGTCAGCACTTACTGATAATCAGCTAATAAATAAAGCGGCTCAAAAAGCTGAAACTGCAATAGGCGGATCTGGGAGATTTGCAGGAACAGCGAAACATACTTATGCAATTGATTTGCTTCAACGCTATGAAAATATTTATGGAGCGAGGGGCTTTCAATATAACCACTATTTTAATAATAATACTACCTTGGGCATAGGTAATAGAGGATTTTTGGATGTAGTAAATCATTCAACTATGATGATTTATGACTTTAAATTTGGCTCTGCGGTAATGGGAACTGCACAATCATCTAAGTATACAAGAAATTTTGTAAATTATTCAATTGAAATTATTAAACCTTAAGATGACAGAAGATTTAAAAAAGACAAAAAAGAGAGTATTTGAAGAATGGAAAAATGCTTTTCCACAACTATCAGTAATTTCTCAGAATAAATTGTACAAGACTATTGGACCAATAATAATAGGCCTGGAATTAATAAAATTACCACGAGTAGAAGAATACAGGCCGCATTTTGTCATGTATTCTCTATGGGGTAATAAAATGGGAACCAATTTAGATGCATGCTTAGCTGGACCAATAATGGTAAAAGAGTACACCAATAACAAAGGGTTCCAGTTTTCTATACCATATATTAAGCATAGCATCTTTTTTGCTGAGGCTTTGGAATGTATAAAAAAACAGACACCTTTACTTTTTGATACAGATATTTCCTTGGAGAAATTATTTTGTGTATTAAATGAGTACGCTATGACTAAGCCTTTAAGTTCTTCTCCAAATTCTTATTTGCAAGCTGCACTTCAGGAAGTAAAATTTAACATTGGTTTATATTATAGTGTGATTGAAGCCAAAGTAGTACTTGATGAAATTAAAAAAAGAGACTGGGACACTAATCATTTCAAGATGTGCGGTGTTGCTTTGGATGTTTGGCTACGATTAATTGAAAAAAAATTAGATAACCGTGAGAGTCTATTGAAAATAATTGAAACCAATAAAGTAGATAAGAAATTGAACCCACTAAGTAATTCTGATATTATGACGTGATATTAAGGTATCAATTTCAAAGGTTCCCGGTTTAACTAGGCTATTTAAAATTAGAATTAACAGTTAAAATATTTTGTTGCGTTATTCATCAGTTATATTGCTTTCAGTTTTTACAATTATATCATATAACTTGTACGCCCAAAATCAAACAGACAATTGGTATTTTGGCAATGGGGCTGCTTTAAACTTTTCTTCCTGCAATCCAACTGTTGTAAACGGCAGCCAGATAGGTACGATAGAAGGTTGTGCTACAATTTCAGATATCAATGGTAATCTACTGTTTTACACAGATGGTATAAAAGTATGGAACAAGTTGAATCTGGTAATGCAAAACGGTAATGGTTTGTTTGGGCACCCTAGCAGTACTCAATCGGGTGTAATTGTTCCGCAACCTGGTAATGACTCTATTTATTACATTTTTACGATTGATGACCAGGCTGGCAATAAAGGCCTATGTTATTCTATTGTAAATATCTACCGTAATGGCGGCTTGGGAGAAGTGATACTAAAAAATACAAATATTCTTTCGTCAGCGAATGAAAAGATAACAGCTGTCAGACATTTTAACCAACAGAATATTTGGGTAATAACCCGACAGTTCATGTCAGATAAATACTATGCTTGGTTGGTTACGACTGGCGGAGTCTCTGCTATGCCTGTTATTTCCACATCCCCGAATTACCTAGGACAGCCTATACCACTAAGTAGAGGATATTTAAAACCATCAACAGATGGCAAAAAATTAGTTTCTGCATTTGAAGAATTTCCCTTTATGGAGATATCCGATTTCAATAGCCAGACAGGTCTTGTTACTAACACTATAAAGATAAACAGCAAGCCATCTCCTTTGCTAAGTACTGGTATATGGGGTACTTATGGAGCAGAATTTTCTCCCGGTAATAAACATTTATATATAAGTGCTAGAGTTAATTTCACAAATCCATGTGGCACATGTGCCATCTACAATTATTATATTTACCAATATAATGTCAGTGTATTTGATTCTGTTTCCATAGCAAATTCAGCCGTAATGCTAGATTCCGGAGGAACTGTAGCGAACCCTTTGTATTATGATTATGGGGCTCTGCAACTAGCAAAGAATGGTAAAATATATATTGCACAAGCAAGAACTAATAACTTAAGTGTTATTAACAAACCCGATATTTCAGGTCTAGGATGCAGTTTTCAAATTGATGCGATTAATTTAGGTGCTGGACTTTCACAATATGGCTTACCAACCTTTATTCAAAGTTATTTTGACCCAAATTTCAGGACATATGATTATAATTATTTTGAAGATTGTAACAAGAATATAAGCTTCACTTTAAACACAGGCTTTGTTTATGATTCTCTGCGTTGGAATTTTGATGATCCTTTTTCAGGTGGAAATAATGTTTCTGTAATTCCTAACCCCGTTCATTCTTATTCAAGTAATGGGCTTCGTAATGTACAATTGTATGTATTTAACAGATATGCTTGTATTGATAAAATAGATACGATTACTAAACAAATACTGGTTGGTAATAAGTATTTTAATCTAGGTGTTGATACTTCAATTTGCGAAAAAGACAGTTTATTTCTATTTGCCACTGTAACAGGGGCAAATAGCTATTTATGGAATACAGGAGCAATTACTCCAACCATAAAAGTTTCCACACCGGATATTTATTGGTGTGATGTTAGCTTTGGAGGCTGTGTGTACAGAGACACTCTTATTTTAGGAAATAAGCCATATCCCATAATAAACTTTGGTAAGGATACAACTATCTGTGAAACGAATACACTATTATTAGATGCAACAAATTTAAATTCTACTTATTTATGGCAAGATGGAAGTTTGCAACCAACCTTTCTTGTTTTACAAAAGGGAATTTATAACGTAAGTGTAAATATGCAAGGCTGTATTTCAAATGATTCAATTGCTATAGATTATCAATTAAAACCACGATTCACTCTTGGAGATAATAAAGTAATATGTCTTGGCAATAAACTTATATTGAAACCTACAATTATAAATGGAGTATCGCAACAGGGGTTAACCTATTTATGGCAGGATGGATCAAACACCCCAACGTTCATTGTAACAAATGAAGGTTTATACAGGCTGGACTTAAGTAATATTTGTGGATTTACAACCGATGAAATAAGTATAACTAAAGGAGTGTGTGACCTATATGTTCCTAATGCTTTTACTCCCAACGGAGATGTAAAGAATGATGTATTCAAAATTGGATTCGGAGATAATGTGGTTGCATTTGAAATGCAGGTGTTTAACAGATATGGGCAATTGGTATTTATTACAAAAGAAAAAAATCAGGGCTGGGACGGAACAGTAAAAGGTAAAATGCAGCTGCAAGGAACATATTCATGGAGTATAAGGTATAAAACTGTTGCTGGAAGCTATTGGCAGGAATTAACAGGAACAGTAATTTTATTAAGATGATAGCCGAACCTTGTATTTTTACTTACAGATACCCGGTAAAAAGGACTCACTCCGGAAGGCTTGGCAAAGACTCCGCCAGACCAAAAGAACAATTGCGATTACCTTTTTAATACACTTTGATGGTATCGCAATACTTCTTTTGCCCTTCGGGTTGTTACACAAGTCTGTCATAATCTTTGCAGCTTCACCTTCCTTTGTTCAGGGAGCTACTGTGCCCCTGTCACACACTTCATTCATTCGCTACCATTCCGCTTCGCTTCATTCCGCTACTTCATTTCAGTGCCTGACAGGTTCACCCGCTCCCAATAATTTGGCGAGCCGGCGCTACCCACTGCGACTGCGGGATAGTGTGTATCTCTAATGTGCTCATTCTTCGCACAGAGCTACTACACTCTCCCTTGCATAGTTCAGGCACCTAAAGCACTTTAAAACTGATCCTGTGCCTTCCTATGGTGCTATACCACCATTTCATTCCCTGGTATAGCCTCTGGTGGGTGCTCGCTGACTGCTTCCGTCATTCTTCCTCCAGCAGTCAATGGCGGCTCGCTGTGCTGGCTACAGTGTTGAAAGCTTTCAACACGGCTCTGCTTCTTTTGGCTGAAGGCTCCTTTACCGGTAGAAATGTGATAATCGTAAAATTGGAAACTATTTAAAACCCTATTCTATATAGAACATGGAAGTGCTTTGCAGAAAACGTAAATTATTATTGGTCTTTAGACCAAATTCGAGGCGACCTTACTAAAACTATAATGTATTGATTCAAAATTGCAATCAATTAAAGTATGAATCCTTTTATATTCTATATGGCATTTTCGATTCTTAATATACACTGGAATTTTAGTACGAGATACCTGATCTAGACATGTAATAAATAAATGTTTGGACAATTTTTTTGAGTACTTTTGATCACATTTAATCGCATAATTTAAAAGGCTAAAATCCAGATAGCCTATACGGAATTTGCCTTGATATTCATTAATAATATTAGTCTCATGAGAGACATTCTTTAATTTTATAGGAGGAGTTGCCGTTCTAAACGGTCCTTCTCCATGTCTTGTAAGATACGCACGTGTTACGTACACTACATTAATTTCAATATCTTTTGGAGTGAAATTTCGTCTTAGTATCGCAAGAGCATTTTCAGAAGTAGTGTTACTTTTTGTAACATAAGGACGTTGTCCAAAGTTAAAATCAAGCAATATTCCCTGAGCGCCTTCAAAGATATATGTTTGCCATTTAGCTTTTGCTCCAAAAATATCCTTTTCATCAGCAAAAGAAATCACACCCTTTGAAACTAACGTATTAATTTTTATCACGCATTTGCTAAATTCCTCATCTTCTTTATCATGATCGAAGGATGAAAATAAAAAGTTAGTTTCCTGCTGAATTTTATGTTTATAATATTCTCTTATAACTGCTAGTTTTTTAAGACAAACCTTCTGACGCAAAAGATCCGAAGCAGTAAATTTTATAGATAATTCTTTGTGTCTGATGATTGTCGCCCCAAAACCCAATCCACAACTCCCATGCCTTTTATCACCTCGGAATGCTTCAATGATTCTGTTGTAAAGAATGTCGTAATGAGTTGTTACTGGGCAATCGCCATCAATAAAATACCGAGGTACAATCTTTAAAAGTTCTAGTTCTTCTAGAAAAAAACCAGGACAGAATGTACAAAATTTTGTCCAGAAAGTTGAAATACCACGCAGTGTGCCTGAACCAAAATTTGAAAAAACGTGTTTTTTCCCTGTCTTCAAAAATACTGTATGCCCAGCTTGTTGCCCACCATTAAATCTAATAACAATAGGATTTGATGATTGAGTACAAAAAAAGTCAGTTACCAGGCCTTTGCCTTCGTCCCCAAATCCAACTCCAAGGATGATATGTGCTATTTTTAACATGTTGGGTAATAGGTTCAAAAATTTTTACCAAGATGCCATGTAAACTGCTGTTGAAAAATCCGATACAATTTTGCAATTTGTACCTAACATAAGGATTAGGTCAGACTTCTCAATATTTTCTGAAAACACAATCAAATCTTTTCCCATTGCATTAGCTGCACTTATTTCAGCTAAAGTTTCTCGATCAGGTTCAGATACAAGCGCCAAAACTAAATCCGACAGTTGAAGTGCTGGTACTTCTTTATCAACCCAATAGCCATTTCCATCGTGATAACGAGAATACACTTCGTTATCAAAGTCAAAAAGAATTTCACGGAATTCATTTAACAGCCAACGTTGTCCCATTGTAAAAAAGGGTGCTGCGAGGTAAATTAATTTTGATTTTTTTCGTCTTACAATCGCCTTTAAATTTTCGGGCGAGGGAGGAACAGGAAGTAATTTTGTTTGACAATACCCAGCTGTATATTGGGAAGCAAGCATAGCTGCTTCATGTGGCGACACTTGATTTATGGCCCACTGCCAGGTAAAAACAGCAGAAAAGATGTCCCCTGAACCAATAGGCCAAACAGAGGTGGTCTCGTATACAGGAATTTCAGTAAAGCTATTCTTATCAATTACTATGGCACCTTTTGAGCCATTTTTTATTACTACAACATCTGCATTTTGTGATGCGAGTAATAATTGTCCAATTTTATTTAATGAAAGGTCATCATCAGATTGGGATAGGAGACATGCTTCTTTCTTATTCAAGACCAAAGCCAAATGGCTAGCAGACGATCCTGTTTCTTTGAATGAAATGTGATTTTGAGGATCGTAAACAACGTACTTTCCATGTACTGAAGCAGTTGCCTCAATCATGCCATAATATAAAATATAGTCTGAAGAATGGTCGGGAAGAACGATTTTAGAAGATTTCAAAACGGACCCTATTGCTTCAGGGGTTGATAATGGATGGTAATAAAGAAAAGCAACTGTTTCTTCAATAACTTTAAATTTTGAATTAATTCCGAAGGTATCGCATAGCGAATCAACAATTGGAAGATCGTTTTCACCAATACAGCTGATAAGTTCGATGTTAAAATCTTTTTCCGCTAATGCAGCTGCGCCTCTTAGTGCTGATCCGTATAGATCTCGGACATCTGGATCAATACAAATTTCGTGATATGTACCTCCTACAATTGAAAGAGTCTTAGACATAATCAAGCAATTTGTACAGTCACATCACAAGCGCTTCCAGATATTGAACTTACTACCGCCTTGTATGAATAACCTTTTTCCATGCACTCAATAATCTTTGGATTTAAAGTAGATACGATGCTGCCACATAATTTACTGGCGTTATTCAAAGCCTGTAATTCAGTTTTGACACGTCTGATGGATAGTTCATCCCCAACCGTTAAAGTGCTAACAACAGGGGTAGCCTTTAGTAAACGTGTTTTTAATTTGATGGACTTACATGATTCCGTTGTAACTCCACTACCTCCATAGAGGGCTCCTTGCTCTGTTAAAGGTCTAGTATATGTTTTTATATACTTTTTTCTGCCACCACCACCTTTCATCTATATAAGTTTTATTGTCAATTACATGATTACTTCAAGGCGTTCTTCAAAATTGTAAACATCTTGAATACTATTGGGTATGCTGATATGGTTCTGAGCCGAAGTAAACAACTCATTTACCCATTTTCGTCCGTTTGGATTCGTCCATTTTGCAAAGCCATACTCGGTATTTGATTCCAGGTAGATCAAAATTGCGCCATCGCACTGAAACCTTTTTACAAATTCATCGAGAATTTCTTCATCAGTAAGTTCGGCTAAAATAGATGTAGATTTAGGCATAGTTAGTTTTTTAGTTTATCGAATATCATAAATATATCCCATAACCCCAAGATCATATGATGCACATATGTGAATAAATCAAAAAATAGGCGCAATATTGGAGCGCTGCTGGTTCCAAGCTTGGAAGCTTTCAGAACGGCTTTGTTTTTTTGACTTAATGCCCCTTCACGAGGTAATCGAACAAGAGAAATACACGCTATTAGGCAAATAAAGAACTACATAAAGTATCTAAACTCATAAGGCTTATTAATAAGGGTATTCATTCTTTTTATGGTTGTTGCCAAAGAATGTGCATAGCCTAAAGTGACTGGGAGGCGGTCGTATAATGCATCGTGATTCCAATTCATTTTGGTTAATCCAAGGATGGCCTGACAATTACCATCCCACCCTCCTTCTCCAGCGAATCTTCTAATCAGCAATGGAGATGGGATATTTTTTCCTTCCTTAAAATAATTTTTATTATTCAATGGTACATTACCTTGGGTCCATAGTAAAACCTCTTGTGGCCCAATTTGAAAATACAATCCTCTGCTTAAGGGAAAGTTATCCGGTGCGATTACCCCATTTCTATTTGTATATTTAATACCTCTCCAATTACTATCCTGAACAATTTGTAAAAGTTCAAGATCAATATTGCCAGGAATGGCATCAAAAGCGCCATCAATTTCACTTTTTGTAAAGTGAGTTGTTTTGTGAACTATCAATCGAGATGGGCGTCTACCAGCATGCTTTCTTTGATAAAGCTCTAGACTACGTGACATTAATTTTCTCATTTCAGCCCTCGAAAGAAAAGGATTATCTCCAATTCTTGTTTCAATCTCAGTTGCATCATAAGCAACGAATTCTAATCCAGTGCCATCTGAATCAAAAACTTGACTGCAACAAGTAGTAAAATCAAACTGATTTGTGTTTGAGTTGAGTCTCGTCGCATAACTTATTCCAATGAAAGCAGAATGTTGATCTAAGGAGGATAGCTTCCATGGAATACCTCCTGCTTTTACATATAATGCAATGGATAATCGCCACATTACACTACATCTGCATCTATACTTAATAGAACTTCCTTCTCTTAATATCTGACTAGCTATATTTTGCATTGCTGTTGTAGCTTTGATGAAATCATGCAAATCAAAACCAGTATCTAAGTTTGCAAAACCTGCCGACCACGATTCAGGTAAATAGATAAACAAAACATCATACTCTAACTTTCTTTTAGCCATTTCACGAATTGCACCACTTAATGATTCACTCAACGCAACATAAGGTTGTATGGCTTCCTTAAAAATAGTTCCATGTTGAAGGGCAATAGAAATATTTTGATCAATTAATTCTACTTTGGTTTTAAAAATATTTTCTATCCCCGTAAATTCCTCTAAATAAGCTATCCTCTCTTTTGGAGAATGATTTTGATGAAGTTCATGAATAAGTTTTTGAAGGACAGGGTATGTCCCTTCAGGATAAATTGCGGCAATCCTAATTCTATTAAAAGGATTCACTTTGCAAGAGAATGGGGAGAATTGTTTCAGTCCTTTTAACGGATGAATTTCCTGAGCATTGCTTAGTGCTTCAAATGTAAGCCTTGGTTCTGATATTATTTGATATGCAGGAAACTCCATAATTTGTATTAATTAGTTCGTGTATAAGCAGTGGTCCGTGCTATTTTAAAAGATGAATTTATTCCGTTTGTCATTCCTTCAAAGGAATCTATTGTTATTTCTTTTTTATCTTCAAATAGAATATCTAGCCAGCTGTTGAGTATCGCATCATACTTTTGGTTATACCACTGTGCCATGAATTCCTTAATAAATGGAGCGATTAATTTGCCTATGTTCTTATCAACCGCTTTTTGAGCAATTACAGTGGGTGATAAAACTAATAAAGGGTTTCCTAGAAGGAATTGAATGTTAATTTCTAATGCAATGGTCCACACTAAGGTAGAACCAGGAATCGTGCCTTTAAGGTTTGGAAAAATCTTTTTTAATGGATTTAAAAGGGGATCATTAATCTTGTTTGGATCCACAAAAAGTAAATGCTTTTGTCTTCTTTTAGTGTGCCGCAAAGGTTTGCCGTGGGCCAATGCCTTTAATAATAAAGAGGTGAGCAAACCTTTCATGGCAGAGTCATCAAATTTTAAATCTTTTTCGGTGATTTGAAATATATCCAAATCATATCTTCCATAATTGTTAAATGCCTTTAGAAAATCTTCGTCTGCTCCAAACCCAACAATACCTAATCTCTTCCTAATTGCCAGAATGGAAACACTTGATTTATTAATTAGGTCAATAACCTCTTTGGTATTTCCTGCGTCACATTTAAATAATCTTGCTGTCGCTGGATATGATAAAATAGGAAGCCCATTCATTCTGATAAGTGGGTATTTATTGCCTACATTAGGTATTGGTTGATTATTTAGTCTATAATAATTTTGATTGAGTTTTTCCAGATCATCATTTGGAATGGTGTCAAAGCCTTTTATTATATCAGCCCATGCAGTATCAAACGTTTCGATTTCAATAATTTCTGCCTGTTTTCCGTTATCCTTTGCATTATTTATTAGTTGTACAACTTCTGGCAAAGGCTCGGTACCTGCCATAATAAACCAAAAAAGACCATTAGGGACCGAGCTACTCTTGTTGATTGCTTCGTTAAGGATATCCATTATTGATTTATCTCTGCCGCTATATCCCATCACACATAATCCAGAAGTATCTAACGAAAGTGATAATATATCTCTTAGTTTTTTATCCTGGCTCTGTAATTCACTTGACGTATTTTTTATATTGTCAGAAAAATAGTCTCCATGCAACTTAACTATTAGAGGTCGCTTTCCTGATTGAAAAAGTTTCATCCCGTTATCACCACTATCTAAATCTGCAGCATACCAATCTTCAAGTTTTTGAAATTGAGTAGTGCAAATATTTTCAAATGCCTTATCAAAATTTGTAGTGAAAATAAGATTAATGAATTTATGTTTCATTAATATTCCCATTACCTTATGACCATAGGTAAGTTGTAAACCCAATGTTTGTTGGCTTATATATTGACTCCTATCAATTGCAGATGAGAATGCACGTTCAAAATAATAGCTATACTCTTCAGGGCTGTTATAAGGAGGGCAAGCATTTTGGCTAGTAAAATAATTTTGAATTTGCTCTCTAATTCCTGAATCAGTTAGGTTATTATAAATGGAAAGGGGTAATGCCTGTTCAGCACAATAGATCCGCCTTTTAAAGTCCCAAATTAGGTCATTGGCCGATGGAACACCGGCAGATATGGAACTTCCTGCACCAAAAAACCAAGTAAGTCCCTTTGCCCTAAGTGGGTAGAACTTTACAAACTCAGATAATGGTATAGCCATTAAGTTTTGGTTTTAAAGTAAATAAAATAATTATCAATTTTTGACGTAAAGGTAGTAAGGAATTGAAGAAAACTAACCAATTGAGGATGGAAGAAAACAACAGGACTATTAATTATCTGGAAGTAAGGATTTAAAATTCACAACAGTCATTAATGGAGATTAGATAGATAACTTGGCTGTTTTGCAAAGCTTATTTTTTATGATAATAAAGTGCAATTTCAATATCACCATTACTAAAAACTTCTATGAATTCTATAAAGTCAGATGTTTGTCTTTGAAATATTCTTCTAATCAGTGTTTTGACTTTCATATTAATTATTTTATTCCACAAGTTACGAAATTTTAGATAGTTTTTGGGTGAAGATATGATCTCAATTAAATTGCTTATTATATTTTCTTTATTTCGGCCAGTATACGGCAAAGGTATATGCTCTGCACAATCGTCAGTAAAGGTCTTCGCTCATTTCATTTCGCTTGCCTCCGGTTTTGTCAAAAAAATCTCCACCCCAAGTAATTAAATACTATCTGTGATGGGTAGTATTTTTTATGTCAAAAACCTTGACTTCCTTCCAACGCTTCCAATATGGGTTGCCTAAGCTGGCCAAATTCTCACTTTATGCCGAAGCCATTTTTTAACAATAAAAACAAAACAAGATGTACACATTAAAAAACAAAGTTCAACTGATTGGTATTCTGGGTAACGCCCCTGAAGTAAAAAACACAGAAAGCGGGAAAAAACTTGCCCGGTTCAGTATTGCCACCAATGAGATTTATCGCAATGTCAGAGGCGAAAAGGTAAAAGAAACAACCTGGCACAACCTTATAGCCTGGGGTAAGGTAGCCGACATTGTAGAAAAGTACCTGAATAAAGGAAGTGAGGTAGCCATTGAAGGTAAACTTATCAACCGTTCATATACCGATACAGCCGGAGTGAAACGGTATATCACGGAAGTAGAAGTCAGTGAGTTACTGATGTTAGGTAGCAAAGCCTCTTAAATTCATTTTTTTACCAATAAATCAAACACCATGGTACTTATCGGAAGATTAACCAAAGATGCAGTTGTAGCCCAACTGAAAGATGAACGCAAAGTCGTAAACTTTACTCTTGCAGTAAATGACTATTACAAACCCAAGAACAGTGATAAAGGAGTATCAGTTACGACCTATGTCAACTGTGGGTATTGGATAAGTCCTGCAATTGCAGAGAGGCTTAAAAAGGGAAACCTTATTGAAATTATGGGCAGGCTTACTGTCAATGCATATAAGGATATGCAGGGTGAAGTTAAAGGGTCAATTAATTGCCATGTGGATTCAATTAAGGTACATCAGCAAGTTAAGGCAGATGCAACTAAGGAAAAAGTTGTAAAGAAAGAACCTGTCACAGATGATTTACCATTCTGATTCTGTTAAAGCTAAAAAAGCTGCCGACCTATGAGGGTCGGCAGCTTGGGGTATGTTTTTTCTTAATTGCAATAGGGACAGTAAAAATTGTTCAGTGACCTATTAAAATATTCTCAAAATAATTACTAAAATCATTAGCAGATCACTTCACTTTTTCGTAACTTTAAGAAAAGCACTATATCATGAATGAACAAAAAAATATTGGCCTTTGGATAAGGGTTTCAACCGAAATGCAGGTACAAGGAGATAGCCCAGAACACCATGAAAAAAGAGCCAGGTTATACGCTGAAGCCAAGGGTTGGAATGTGATTTCTGTGTACCGGCTTGATGCCTTGTCAGGTAAATCGGTAATGGATTATCCTGAAACTAAACGGATGCTCAAAGACATTAAAAGCGGAGTTATCTCGGGCATCATTTTCTCTAAACTTGCTCGGCTTGCAAGGAACACAAAGGAACTACTTGAAATCTCCGAATTATTTAGAAATAGCAATGCTGATCTTATTTCTCTTGCAGAATCAATTGATACATCAACACCAGCCGGAAGATTATTTTACACAATGATCGCAGCCATGGCCCAATGGGAAAGAGAAGAAATTGCAGAGCGTGTGGCTGCCTCAGTACCTATAAGGGCAAAAATGGGTAAACCTTTAGGAGGAGCCGCTTCTTTTGGATATAAGTGGGAAGGGAAGGAATTAATCATAGATGAAAAAGAAGCTCCAATAAGGAAGTTGATGTATGAACTCTTTATCAAACTTAAAAGGAGAAAGTCAGTTGCTGCTGAGTTAAATAAAATGGGCTACCGTACACGAAATGGCTCACAGTTCACCGATTCAACTGTCACAAGGTTACTTCGTGATGCATCAGCAAAAGGTCTAAGGAAGGCTAACTACACCAAAAGTCTGGGAGAGAAGAAACGCTGGGTCCAAAAACCATCAGAAGACTGGGTTATTCTTCCATGCCCGGCGATAGTTTCCGAGGAGATATGGAATGAATGCAATCAAATCCTGGATCAACAGGAACGTAAAATTGTTAAACCTGGTCCTAGAGTGAATCATTTACTCTCCGGGTATATTCACTGTGAATGTGGCAAAAAAATGTACGTGTACCATACGGCACCAGTTTTTGTCTGCAAAACCTGTAAAACAAAGATTGCCACATCTGACATTGACGAAATCTATCATTCGCAACTCAAATCCTTTTTATTAACTGATTCAAATACCAACGATTTCGTTGAACAATCCAATTCGATTCTTCATGAAAAAGAATCATTACTTAATTCAACAAGAAATGAACATACCAGAATTAAAAAAGAAATGGATGAATTGCTTTCTATGCGACTTTCTGGCGAACTGTCAAAAGAGATATTCCCATCTCATTACAAGCCCCTGGAGCAGCAATATCATCAATTAGACGCTCAATTGCCAGAATTGGAAGCAGAGGTTGATTTCTTGAAGATTCAGGCACTTTCCTCCGATACTGTACTGGAAGAAGCAAAGGATTTGTACCAAGGTTGGAACAACATGGAATTCGATGACAAGAGAGCTGTTATTGAAACAATAACAGAGAAGATAACCATTGGGAAACAAGATATTACAGTAGCTTTAGCCTATATGCCAACGCCTACAAACCTATTTATGCAAAATGTGGGAAAAGGGCATCAATTCGTATAGGTTGTAAATTCGAAAAGCGATATGAGAAAGCTTTGCTATACCATTTTATTTTTCTTTCTGCTGCCGGGAGTCCGGGCACAGGAATTATTACCACAATCCGAAGCAAAGTTCATCACCAGCTTTCCTTTTCACCAGTTCAGCGGCGGTGTAATGGTTGTTCATGCAAAATTTGCCGATATACCCGACAGCCTGAATTTTATACTGGATACCGGCAGCGGCGGCATCTCCCTTGATTCGGCCACCTGCGAAGATTTTAAGATACCCATCCGGGCAACCGATACCAGCATTACCGGTATTGGCGGGGTAAGAAAGGTTTCCTTTGCCTTCGACAGAACACTCTACCTGCCCGGGCTAAAAGTGGATCACCTCAACTTTCACGTAAATGATTATGAGGTACTGAGCAGTGTTTATGGCGAAAAAGTAGACGGGATCATTGGCTACAGTTTCTTCAGCCGTTATATTGTTAAGATCAACTTCGACAGTAGTATGATCGAAGTATACAGTCCCGGCAAGATCAGCTATCCCCGGGAAGGAACTTTACTGCACCCGGCTTTTACCAACCTGCCTATCCAATGGCTTACAGTGAAAGACAAAAGAAAACTTGGCTTTAACTATTACTTTGATACCGGCGCCGGCCTTTGCCTGTTGCTGAGCGAACAGTTTGCCAAAGACAGCAATATCCTTCTCTCCAAACGCAGGCCCGTGGTAACACAGGCCGAAGGTATGGGCGGAAAACTGCAGATGCGGCTAACCCTGGTGAAGGAACTAAAGATCGGGCCGTATAAATTCAGACAGGTGCCCACTTATTTATATAAGGATGATTATAATGTAACTTCTTATCCGTTTACCGGCGGACTGCTGGGCAACGACCTGTTGCGACGGTTCAATATCATACTTAATTATCCCAACCGGGAAATACATTTATCGCCTAATGCCCATTTTAATGAAAGCTTCGACTATGCCTATACCGGGCTGGGTATATACTATGTTAACGGAAAGATCATGGTGGAAGATGTGATTGCAGGTTCTCCTGCCGACAAGGCAAAATTTAAAGTAGATGATGAAGTGCTTGCTGTTGACAAAAATCTTTCTCTGAACATGCAGGTATACAAAACCCTGCTGCAGCGGCCCAACGAATCAATTAAAGTACTGGTAAGAAGAGGAAAAGGCGAGTTGAAAGAATTAACCCTTAATACGGTTCGCATACATTAAACAGCCGCCTTGTTTTATTCCCGCCTCCGTACATTTGCAACATGATACAATTTGAACGCTTCAGTCTTGCTAACGGACTAACCGTGCTTGTTCACCAGGATAAAAGCACCCCCATGGCTGTTGTGAATGTACTGTATGATGTGGGCGCCCGTGACGAAGTACCCGGTAAAACCGGCTTTGCTCATTTGTTTGAACACCTGATGTTTGGTGGAAGTGTAAACGTTCCTGTATATGATGAACCACTTCAGTTAGCCGGCGGCGAGAACAACGCCTTTACCACCAACGACCTTACTAATTATTATTGCCAATTACCTGCCGAGAATTTAGAAACGGCTTTTTGGTTAGAAAGCGACCGCATGCTCTCGCTGGCCTTCAGTAAAAAAAGCCTGGAAGTACAGCGTAAGGTAGTTTGCGAAGAGTTTAAAGAGCATTACATCAATAAACCATACGGCGACGTATGGCATAAGATGAGGGAGCTGGCTTACACTACGCATCCGTATCGCTGGATGACGATCGGTAAGGAATTGAGTCATGTTGAAAATGCCACGCTGGATGATGTGAAAGCTTTCTTTCATAAACATTACAATCCTTCTAATGCCATATTGGTTGTGGCCGGTAATGTTACTGTGGAAGAAGTGAAACGGCTGGCCGAAAAATGGTTTGGCCCTATTGCTGCCGGCGAAAAATACCAGCGCAACCTGCCACAAGAACCCAAACAAACAGCAGCGAGGTCAGCTACCGTTAAAACAAATGTGCCGCTGGATGCTTTGTATAAATGCTGGCATATCTATCCCAGAACCGATATGCGGTATTATACGGCCGACCTGATCACCGAGATATTAAGTGGCGGCGGCTCATCAAGATTATACCAGTCGCTTGTAAAAGAAAAACAACTCTTCAGCAGCATTGAATGTTATCATTTAGGAAGTACCGATGCCGGCTTACTTACCATTGAAGGAAAATTAGTGAAAGGGGTAAAGATGGAAGAGGCCGAAGCAGCGGTTAAAGAAGAGTTGATAAAACTGCAGCAGGAAGGCATTAGTCAAAGGGAGCTGGACAAAGTGAAGAACAAAACAGAAAGCATGATCGCTTTTGAAGACATGAGCATCAGCAGCCGGGCTGCCAGCCTTGCCATTTATGAATTGCTGGGCGATGCCAACCTCATTAATACCGAACTGGACCGCTACCGGGCAGTAACCGCCGAAGAGATACAGAACGAAAGCAAAATAATTTTTGACGAAAGGAATTCCAATACGCTGTATTATTATTCCAATAACTGAACTAAATGAACAGAACCGAAGCGCCGCATATAAAAGATGCCGTTGAATTTGACCTGCTGCTGAAACCCTATCAATCATTCTCTTTAGATAATGGCGTACCTGTTTATGCTGTAGATGCAGGTGCACAGGAAGTGCTGCAGCTGGAACTGGTATTTTATGCCGGCAACTGGTTTGAACAGCATCGGTCTGTTGCATCGGCCACCAATTATTTACTGAAGAACGGAACAACAACCAAAACAGCATTCCAGCTAAACGAGGAGTTTGAATACTATGGTGCCTACTGCAACCGGAGTTGCTATAATGAAACGGCGGTGGTTTCTCTGTCCTCATTAAGTAAACATTTGTCTGCCTTGCTGCCCGTGATCCGGGAGATGATAACCGATTCGGTCTTCAGCAGCACCGAACTGGATATTTATAAACAGAATACCAAACAACGGCTTACGGTGAACCTGAAGAAAAGCGATTTTGTAGCTGCCCGCCTTTCGGATGCATACCTTTTTGGCGAAAACCATCCTTATGGAAAATATACTAATGCCGCAGATATTGATGCGCTGGAAACTTCTTTACTGAAAGAATATTTCAGGCAGTATTATCTCAACGGCAGCTGCGTGATATTTGTAAGCGGTAAACTGCCCGGCGACCTGCAGCAACAACTGAACAACTCTTTTGGCGATCTTGCCATCAAAGCATTTGATAATAAACTTCCGGTCATTAATGCATCGCCTGCGGCAGAAAAAAAATACCGCATTCAGAACGATCCCGATGGCGTGCAGGGCGCCATACGTATTGCCAGGCCATTTCCAAACCGCCATCACCCCGACTTTATGAAAGTGATGGTGCTCAATACCGTGTTCGGCGGATTCTTCGGCAGCAGGCTGATGGCCAATATCCGGGAAGACAAAGGATATACCTACGGCATTCATAGTTATGTGCAGAACCATATTCAGCAATCGGCCTGGGTAATAAGTACCGATGCCGGCAGGGATGTTTGTGAAGCAACCATTGAAGAAGTGTATAAAGAAATGAAAATATTGCGGGAAGAAAAGATAGACGAAGAAGAGTTGTTGCTGGTTCGCAATTACCTGGTGGGTACCATACTGGGCGACCTCGACGGGCCCTTCCATATCATGGGCCGCTGGAAAAACCTGGTGCTGAATAACCTGGACGAATCTTATTTTTATAACTCGGTGAAAACGATCAAGACGATCTCGGCCGAAGAATTAAAAGCGCTGGCAAATAAATACCTGGTGCCGGAAGATTTTTACGAATTAGTTGTAATTTAAGCTATGCAAAAATGGTTTATTAAGATACTGGTTTGTTCAGTGAATGTATTTGTACTGGCATATATCCTGCCCGGCATTACGATCGTTGATTTTTTCACCGCCATTATTGTGGCCGTGGTCTTATCGCTGCTGGATGCATTTGTAAAACCACTGCTCGTTCTGTTCACATTGCCGGCAACTATTATAACGCTGGGCCTTTTTCTCTTTGTGATAAACGCCGGCATCATTTTATTAGATGCTTATTTTGTGCATGGCTTTAAAGTAGACAGCTTCTGGCATGCGTTATTGTTCGGCGCCCTGCTCTCTTTCTTCAACTCGGTGGTACACCGCAAGGCTTTTCGTACAGACGACGAAAAGGAAGAGAAATAGAGTAGCCACAAAAACACAAAGCCGCGAAGTTGAAAAAATGCATAGCATTTTTCTTAGCGCCTTAGTGTCTTTGTGGCAAAATTCTTTTTGTAAAAAACGCCTGCCATTAGTAGCTTGTCTTGCTCCGTTGCGGTGGCTAAACAAAGACAGACAATTCACTACTCAATTTTCATATTCACCCGCCTGGCCTGTTCTTTAATAACTTTTTCCACTTCAGATTCTAAAGTAGGGGCATTATTTTTATTTGCTGCATTCTTAACTCTTTCTGCAGTGATGTACGCATCTCTCTGTGTATTTAATTTTGTTATTTCTGCCTGGACGCTACTACGTTCAATGCTTTTTTTAGCAACAATGGCTTTTAATTCTTCCCTGGTCTTATTCTTCAAACTGTCGGGCAGATCTTTTTTATCGATCTTATCAAATACACCGTCACCTTCTTTTTCCTTAGCATCCACCAGGTCCCACTGGGCATTATTATAAACCTTACTGTTACTTTTTGCTTTGATACGTTTGATGCCCGCTGTTTTACTCATCGTTGTGTTTTGCTTATCCTGCACCGCCTGGTTGCCGGAGTAATACACTGCGTTTGATCCATAAGCTACATAGGTTGCATTTAGTTTTTCGTTGTAACTATATAACAGGCTGTCGTAGGGCGTGGCAATGTCTTCGATCTTTGCATCCTGGTTTATATTGCTGAAACTTCCATTGCCGCATTCGGCGCCCAGGTTCCAGTGTTCTTTGATACCATCCATGCGGCTACCGCAATAAATGGTGTTTACGATCACTCCTTTTTTCTTTGCTTCTTCACAGGCCTTGGTATAATGAAGGTTGCCCTGCAGAAAATCTTCGTTGCCGGCAATAAAGATCACTTTATAACTTGTGTTGTTGGCGTCCCATGCCAATTGGTCCATAGAAGTGAAGATCACCTGGCCGCAATACTCATCGCCGCCCAAAGTGGTAAGGCGGAAGAGGTTCTGCGAAAGCGAATCCAGGTCGCTGATGAACCCGTTTATCTTTTTTACATAGCCTTCTTTTACATTGTTGCTGCTTCGCCCATATTCATATAAAGCGATCTCAAGCTGCGGCGTAACATCATTCTCACATTTTGCTTTTCCCATTACAGAAACCATGTTCCATAGCTGCGCCTTGGCCTGCTCGATCAGTCCGTCCATACTATTACTTACATCCAGTAAAATGGCGGCCTGTATCTTAGGCTGGGCATTAGTAGCAGGAAGGGGCTTCTTTGAATTATTTCCCGATCCGGAAAAGGAAGAAATGACAACGATAGATATAAAGGCAAAAAAGCCAAGCGCTGCAGTTTTGATAGATGTTTGCATAAAAAGTAGTTTTCAGTCAGATGCATGGCCATGATCATTTGCACATGCTGTTTTTTAAAAAGAATGGCCTTTAAGTTTGCGTTAACAATCCCGGCCGGGTTCCCTGTCAAAATACAAAAGCAATTTGGTAAGCTGCGGCAACATCTGCTAACTTTACCAATAATTTATCAGAACGTATATGATGCAATTCGATAGAAAAAGACTGACCAACGAAGAGCTGGTTTCCATATATAAAAAGCTGTTGCTGCCCCGGATGATAGAAGAGAAGATGCTGGTATTGCTGCGGCAGGGGAAGATCAGTAAATGGTTCAGCGGCATCGGGCAGGAAGCCATTGCGGTAGGCGCTGCACTTGCTTTGCAAAAAGAAGAATGGATCATGCCGCTTCACCGCAACCTGGGCGTGTTCACCTGCCGGGATATGCCGTTGAGCAAACTGTTCATGCAATGGCAGGGAAACAAAGAGGGATACAGCAAAGGCAGGGAACGGAGTTTTCATTTTGGTACTAAGGAACATCATATCTGCGGCATGATCTCTCACCTGGGCCCGCAGTTAGCTATTGCAGATGGCGTTGCGCTTGCATATAAATTACGTAACGAGAACAAGGTCTCCCTTGCATTCACAGGAGATGGTGGTACCAGTGAAGGCGATTTTCATGAAGCATTGAATACCGCTGCTGTTTGGGACCTTCCCGTGATCTTCATCATTGAAAACAACGGCTACGGATTAAGCACACCCGTTAATGAACAATACCGTTGTAAAAGTTTAGTGGAAAAAGCGGCGGGCTATGGAATAGAAGGCGTGCAGATCGACGGCAACAATATCTTATCCGTTTTAGATACCATCAAAGGCGTACGGGAATACTGCATTAAAAATCAAAAGCCGTATTTGATAGAGTGCATGACCTTCCGCATGCGTGGGCATGAGGAAGCCAGCGGCACCAAGTATGTTCCCAAAGAGCTGTTTGATCAATGGGAAAAGAAAGACCCGGTGAAAAACTTTGAGCAATACCTGTTTGATGAGAATATTTTGTCCATTACAAAGATTGATGCGATAAAAAATGAGACCAAATCATACATCGAAACAGAATTGAGTATTGCATACAGCGCAAAGCCGCTTACACCTGATTCAGAAGAAGAGATTGATGATGTTTATGCAGAGAGAAGGGATACTGGATACTTGATACTTGATAAGCACCCCCAGCATCCAGGATCTTCCGAAAAACGTTTCGTCGACGGCATTAAAGAAGCCCTTCATCAATCCATGCAAAAACATTCCAACCTCATTTTAATGGGGCAGGATATAGCCGAATACGGAGGCGCTTTTAAAATAACCGAAGGTTTTGTGCAGGAGTTTGGAAAAGAAAGGGTGCGTAATACACCGCTCTGCGAAAGCGCCATTGTGGGTGCTGCATTGGGACTAAGTTTAGAAGGATATAAAAGCGTGATGGAAATGCAGTTTGCCGATTTTGTTACCGTGGGCTTTAACCAGATCATCAACAACCTGGCAAAGATCCATTACCGTTGGGGACAAAATGCCGATGTGGTCATTCGCATGCCAACCGGAGGAGGCGTAGGCGCAGGTCCGTTTCATTCGCAAAGTAATGAAGCATGGTTTGTTCATACACCCGGTCTGAAAGTTGTGTATCCTTCAACCCCGGCTGATGCAAAAGGATTACTCATTGCTGCCATCAACGACCCCAACCCGGTGATGTTTTTCGAGCATAAGGCATTGTACCGTTCTGTAAGCGGCCCGGTACCCGATGAATATTATGAAATTGAAATTGGTAAGGCAAGGCTGGTGCAAAGCGGCGACGATATCAGTATCATCACCTATGGTTCGGGCGTGCATTGGGCCATGGATTATGCAAAGAACCACGATAACATTTCTTTTCATATCCTGGACCTGCGCACATTATTGCCGCTGGATTACGAGGCCATCAAAGAAGCGGTTGCTGCCACCGGCAAGGTTTTATTGCTGCATGAAGACACACTCACCGGCGGTATTGGCGGAGAAATAGCAGCCTGGATCGCCGAAAACTGTTTTGATAAACTGGATGCGCCGGTGATGCGTTGTGCATCGCTTGATACACCCATTCCATTCAACCTGGAGCTGGAGAAGAATTTTATGGCATATTCAAGGCTGGATGAATGTGTGAAGAAGCTGATGAATTATTAACCTGGATCAATGAAAACTGTTTTAATCACGCTTATCTTATTATTCTCTGTTACTGCAATTGCCCAGAATAATTTCAACTGCTTTGTAAAAGACGCAGAAACTAAGGAAGCGCTTGCCGGAGTCACGGCTAAGATCAGGAACAATACAAAAGCAACAGCATCTGGTAATAACGGCAGTATTTCATTTTCAAATCTTTCTGCTGGTAACATAACCATTACGTTCTCATTGGTTGGATATGATGACCAGTCCGTAAGTTTTCTTATTCCGCAAGGCGATACAGTACAGGTAATTTATTTACAAAAAGCGGCAACAAAAACAGAGGAAGAGGTGATCATTACCTCATCCCGTACCAATAGCCGCATTGAAGACCTGCCTACAAAAGTTGAAGTGCTGGGCAGCGAAGAAGTTGCCGAAGAGAATGGGATTAAACCCGGGAATATCGCCAGCCTGCTGGGTGACGTGGCAGGCATACAGATACAGCAGACCAATGCGGCCACCGGTAATGCCGATGCAAGGATACAGGGTCTGCCCGGAAAATATTCACAGATACTGCGTGACGGAATGCCATTGTTTGGGGGCTACAGCGGCAGCTTCAGTATTCTGCAAATACCACCACTTGACCTTAAACAGATAGAGATTATAAAAGGATCAAGCTCTACTTTATACGGCGGCGGGGCTATTGCAGGACTTTTAAACATGATTTCAAAATCACCCAAACTGAACAGCCCTGAAAGGAGTATTACACTCAACCAGTCTACACTAAAGGAAAGTAACCTCAATTTGTTTTTAAGCGGACGGAATAAAAAAACCGGCTATACTTTATTTTCAGGAGGAACTTACCAGCGGGCGGTTGATGTGAATAAGGATGGATTCAGTGATGTTCCCGATCTGAAAACAGGGTTCTTTCATCCCCGGCTGTTCTTCTATCCAAATGAAACGCAGACAATCACACTGGGATACAACCTTACATATGAAGACCGGAATGGCGGCGATATGCAGGTACTGCATCATACAAAGGACAGCGCTCACCAGTTCTTCATTCAAAACAGGTCTTTGCGAAATACCATTGACGCAGAAATAGAGACCAGGCTTAATAAAACGGACAGGATCACCGTGAAAGGAACAGCCAGTTTTTTTAACCGGAAGATCAGCACCAATGTATCGGGCATGAATGCAACACAGCTTTCTTATTTTACTGAGCTGTCGTACTTTAAAAAAATCTCCAGGCACAGCATTGTTACCGGGTTGAACATAAGCGGTGAGAATTTCAGGAATAAAGACCCGGGGTTAACAGTATTCAATAATTATACGTACAACAGTATTGGCGTCTTTGCCCAGGATGACTGGAAGATCCACAATAAATTTATAGCCGAAGGGGGAATGCGGTTTGATTACCACAATACTTATGGAAGGTTTTTATTACCACGAGTGTCGCTGTTGTATAAGATCAATAACCATTTTACAACAAGACTTGGAGGCGGACTGGGATATAAAACGCCTTCGTTCTTTTCGAGCGAAATTGATGAAAGGAACTATCCTGACATTATACACTCCAGTCTGGGCCCCGACCTGGTTCCGGAAAGATCAACCGGGCTGAATTGGGATATTAATTTTAAAACAGCGACCAACAACTGGCATATAACAGTCAACCAGATGTTTTATATAACAGAGGTAAAGAAACCAGTTGTGTTTTACACACTACCCAATGGGTTCATTTCCGCGGTAAATGCCGGGAAGCCGTTAAACACGAAAGGGTTTGAAACTTATATTGCTGCCACACATGATGAGCTGGAGATCTATTTTGGATACACGTACACATATGCAAGACAATTGTATGATGCCACACATCCCTATGTAAGCCTTAGTGCAAGAAATAAATTCGCTACGGTTATAGCGTACGAATTCACCCCTTATTTCCGGGCCGGGGTGGAAGCCAGTTATACCGGGAAACAATACCTGGATAACGGAAGTCAGGTTCCCGGCTATCTTTTTGCCGCCGCCATGGTCCGGTATGATATCAAAAATGTAGCGCTGGTATTGAACTGCGAGAACATTTTCGATTACCGGCAGACAAGAAAAGAAAGCATCGTGTATGGAAACATGACAAACCCCTCGTTCAAACAGGTCTGGGCACCCATTGACGGCCGGGTGGTCAATTTATCGGCAAGGATAAATTTTTAACCGGAACAAATCCGGCAAAGCATAGTTTAATTTTAGTAATTTCAATACTCCTGCCCAACACATCTAAAACAAACCGGCAATGAAAAAATATTTCCTTTTTCTTATTGTGACCAGCATTTTTATGTCCTGTGATCAGAAAGAGAAACAAGCAGGCGCAACAACTACCTTATACGATACATCATACCAACCGGCTGTTTTTGCAGATACTGGCCGGCTGGACAAGATCATGCAGACGATACCGGTGATTGACCAGGTTTTTAAAGAATACGCCGACTCCAATCATTTACCCGGCGTGGCTTATGGGTTGGTAGTAGACGGAAAGCTTATTTACAAAGGCAATATCGGGTATACCGATGTGGAGAAAAAGATAGCAGTTACCTCCTCCTCGCTTTTCCGCATTGCTTCCATGAGTAAAAGTTTTACCTGTATGGCCATTTTAAAACTTCGTGATGAAGGAAAACTGAATTTAGACGACCCGGCTTATTTATATATACCCGAATTGAAGAATTTAAAATATCCAACGGCCGATGCGCCCGTTATCAGCATCCGTCATTTGATGACACATGGCGCCGGGTTCCCGGAAGACAACCCATGGGGCGACCGGCAACTTGCCGATAATGATAAAGACCTGATGGAGTTCATCGGTAAACAAATTTCATTTTCTAATCCCCCGGGCATTGCTTATGAATACAGCAACCTTGGGTTTGCATTGCAGGGAAGGATCATTACAAAAGTTTCGGGCATGCGCTACCAGGATTATATCAAAAAAAATATCCTTGAACCACTGGGTATGAAGACCACTACCTACGAATACGGAGATGTGGCTGCTGATAAACTGGCGCATGGTTACCGCTGGCTGAATGAAAAATGGAATGAAGAAACATTACTGCACGATACAAAAGACGGAAGCTGGGGCGCCATGGGGGCTATGATCAGCTCTATTGATGAGTTTGCAAACTATATGGCATTTCATCTTTCCGCATGGCCGCCTAATAATGCAAAGGACGACGGGCCCATAAAAAGAAGTTCGGTAAGGGAAATGCATCACCCGTGGAGATGGAATACATTTAACCCAAATTATAAATTTCCTGATGGAAGAGCCTGTGCCATTACGGCGGCGTATTGTTATGGCCTTGGCTGGGTGAAAGACTGCGAAGGCAGAACATATATTTCTCACAGCGGGGGCCTGCCTGGTTTTGGAAGCCAGTGGCGTATCATGCCGGAGTATGGGATCGGCATCGTTTCCTTCGCCAACCGCACCTATGCACCCATGGGGTTTGTGAATTTAAAAATACTGGATACCATTATTAAAATTGCCCAGCTGCAACCCAGGCAACTTCCGCCATCTAAAATTTTAGAACAGCGTAAGAATGAGTTGCTGAAAATTTTGCCCGATTGGAATAAAGCGGAACAAAGCGGGATCTTTGCCGAAAACTTTTTTCCTGATTACCCTATTGACAGTTTGAAAAAAGAAGCAAAGGACCTGTACGGCAAAGCCGGAAGAATAATTTCGGTAAAAGCAATGAAGCCCGAGAACCAGTTACGGGGTTCTTTCATCATTGAAGGAGAGAAGATAAATATGGAAGTATACTTTACCCTGTCGCCGGAAAACCCGGCATTGATACAGGAGTATCATATAAAGGAAGTGCCGAAACAATAGTTTTTACCGCGGAGACGCAGAGGCGCTGAGAAATAAAATTTATTTGATCTTAATTTCCGCGTCTTTGCGTCTCTGCGTTTCATCATTTCTCCCCGGGATGGTATTTCCTTTCCACATGCTTCATCACATCTTCTTTATAAAACAGCACATCTTTAAATTTCCCTTTGCTATACATCAGGCCCTGGTCAAAAAAATGTTTTGAATTGATATCACCGCTTTCGCCGCCGGCCAGTAAAGATTTTGCTTTTACTTTTTTACCGAACTCAACAGCACAAATAAAACTGTTACCATGGTAGCCATATCTTTTTTTAGTACCCGGATAGGTGCTGCTGCTGTAGGAGGGTAACATACCCCAGGTTGAAGATGCAAACCCATCCGGCAGGCTTGGCTTATTATCATCAAACTTATATTCAATATCATTGGAAATGCGTTGAAAACGATTTATCTCTCCCCAGGCAACCTGCCATTTACCAAAATGGCCTTTCAATTCTTTAATAACAGTCAGCATGGGTTTAACCAGTTCTTCGGCAGTTGCATTTGCCGCAAAATTTTCTGCTACTTCAACCTGATTGCCTTTGTATTTTATTTCACCCATCAGCGGTAAAAGTTTTTCGCCCCATAGAACAGCCAGTGTAGTGGCAACAGAATTTTCTGCGCTGCGGTAATTCCATTTTTTTAAAACAGCCATTACCTCTTTTAGTTGCCCGTAAGCAGTATCGCTTTTATTCAATTTATTGTCATAGCTATTTATCAGTGCTGGCAATAAAACTTCAAAAGCAGCCAGGCGGGTGTCATAACCGGCTTTTATTACTTTATCAAGATTGTATTTCTTTTCTTCATCTAATACCCTCACCGCATTAATACCACGGAAATTTTCTCTATCAGGGGCCAGGTAAGTTGCATAGTCTGCTTTCTTAGGACTGTATTTTCCGGCAACAGTAAAAGGCGTGGAGTTACAATTTTGTAACCAGCCGTTTGGCGGATTGTAAATGTGAACGCTTTCGTTTACCGTATGATAACCCTGCCATGCTGTGGCAGAAGTGCTTCCATCAACGGGTTTGCTCCAGTCGTATTTTGGATTGCGCCTCGGTAAAAAATTACCATGCCAGTAAGCAATATTTCCTTCTGCATCGGCATACACGGTGTTGTTGCTGGGGTTGGCGCCCATGTCCATTTTTTTTTTAAAGTCGGCAAAGCCTTTTGTTTTTGTACGCAGCCAGCTTTGCATAAAGCCTTTTGTATCCCGGTTGTTGTGGTGCAGGCTTAAATACTTTCCATCACGCTTTGCCATAATGGGGCCATAATGGGTAAACAGTGCATTGAAAGTTTTTGTTTCGAAACCACTTGCTGTTTTATATTTAATGTAGATGATTTTGTTGCTTACCGATCTTTCGCCTCCATCAAATTCGTAAAACAAACCATTGTGCCTTTTATTAAATGTTACCATATAAGCGTCTGAAATATCTACCTGGCTGCTGGTGTGCATCCAGCCACAGTGTTCATTAAAACCCTGGTAAATAAATGGCTGTCCCCAGGTAACGGCACCATATGCATTTAGCCCCTCCTCACTTACCATATGTACCTCGGGCCTGAAATAAAATGTTACATGGGGGTTGATGTATAAAATGGCGCTTCCGCTTTCGGTTATTTTGGGAGCAAAAGCAAAACCATTGGAACCCGTAGGGTCTTCTTCTTTATTTTCTCTTTTAGTGAAAGCTTCATCGCTGCCGGAATAAAAGTTTTTTAATTCTTCAACAGATATACCACCGGTGCTGATGGCGCCAATGCTTCCATCGGTCCAAAGCAAAGGGTACCATGGTTCAAAATGATTGAGTAAAACTGGCTTTAGCTTTTGATTTTTATACAGAAAATAATTAACGCCATCGGCGAAGGCGTTTAAAATTTTCTTCAGGGTGTCGTTGGCATTGTTATAATCTTTTATGGCATCGGCGCTGTCAATTACCAGGCGTATCAACAGATCGTTGTAGACATCTTTCTCTCCATTTACTTCGGCCAGGCGGCCCAGTTTTTCAATATAATTCATCTCCACCCTTCTGAAATCATCTTCACACTGGGCATACAGCAAACCAAACACCGCATCGGCATCTGTTTTACCATAAATATGCGGCACGCCATAGTTATCCCGTATGATAGTTACCTGCTGTGCCTGTTTTTCCCAGCGGGCGATCTCTGTTTTGGAAAATGGTTGGGCTGCTAATTGAAAAGGGAACAGCAGTATTACCAGTAATGATCTCATACCGACTATTTTTTAGGTTCATTGGCCTTAAGTACACGAAGAAAATTTTCACCCAGTATTTTACGGATGTCTTTCCTGCTATAGCCTCTTTCAATCAACGCTTTTGTGATCAGGGGATAAGAAGTAACATCATCTAATTGTTGTGGTGTAAGGTTGATGCCGTCAAAGTCGGAGCCCAGTCCCACGTAATCAACACCCGCCAGTTTCACGATGTAATCAATGTGATCGATGATCATGGATAAAGGCGGACGTATGGCGTTTGCTTCTCCGGCATATTTATTATAGAGATAACTCATTACATAAAACTCACCCATCCCGCTTTTCATCAACGAATCATTTTCGGCCGCATGATTTTTAAAAAAGGCAATTTCCTTTTTATCAAAACTGCTGTCGATGAACCCGGGATTAAAATTTATCTGTATCACACCACCGTTCTTAGCGATGGCTTTTACCTGGTCGTCTTTTAAATTTCGCCGGTGTGGTACCAGGCTGTATACCGAACTGTGTGAAGCAATGATGGGTTTTGTACTGAGACTGATCACATCCCAAAAGGTTTGTTCGCCGGCATGGCTAACATCTATGATCATACCGAGTTGGTTCATGCGCTGCACCACCTGTTTGCCAAGATCTGTTAATCCTTTTCTTTTGGCAGAGTCTTTCAAAGTCCCTCCTTTGGAGGGATTTAGGGAGGCCGTTTCATCGGCGGCGCTGGTAGCCCACGAAGGTGCTATATTATGTGTTAAGGTTAAATACCTGGTACCCCGGGCATAAAGTGAATCCAGTTTATCCAGGTCGTCTTCTATCATGTGGCCGCCTTCTACCCCAAACATGGCAGCGATCTTATGTTGTTTCACTGCGCTGATCAATTCTGCATAACCGTAAACTTTTACAATTTTATCCGGGTTGCGTGCCGCCACAGCATCCAGGCTATCCATTTCCCGGTTTGCAAAAGCAAACGGGTTTTTCAGATCACCATCGCAATACACAGAAAACAATTGAACATCCAGCCCGCCTTTTTTCCAGCGTGCCAGGTCGCTATGTGTTTTACCGCTAAGATCCTGGTCAAATACGATTCCCCTGTCTGCCGCCTTCATCAATATGTCGTTGTGCGTATCCACCACTATGGAATTGAAGTGGAGTTTTTTGTAAGGTTGTGCCGATGCAAATAAGCAACAGGCAATGAGCAATTGGCAAGAGATCAGTTTTTTCATCAGCAGATCATTTTATGTAAGGGGTATCATTCTTTACCACTCTTGTCGCCCACAAACCATTGTTCTTTATTTTTAAACAGCACATTAAAGGTGGTAAGTGAACCATAGCAGCGGGTAATGTATTGCTGTATGTTTACCTTTTCTTCATCGCTCAGTTTTTTATGGCTGTTGATGTTTTGTTCCAGCACACGCAGCCGGTCACGCAGCATCACTATTTTGTGAAAGAAATCGTCGATGGGAATTTCTTTTGGCTTCAGTGTTTTGTCGGCAGTTTGTAACAACATTGTGCCGCCAATCCATTTGTCGCCGATGGGAACGATCTCGGTAACATCACTCCACTGTCGCAGAATTTTCAATAAAGATCTTTCAACCGCCGAAACGGTTTCCACTTCGGCAGTAACATTTTCTGCAATGATCTCATCTAGGCTGGTATCTGTTTTGTCGATCTCTTTTATGCCGTGGTTGATGAAAGAGATGAGATAGGTTGCATAGCGTACGGCCACGATCACACCCGGGCCAAATTGCGTATGCTGCAGCCGGGTACCAATGCCAAGGGTCAACTGATTTTCTTCCATGATTATTTTATTTTTTTAAACTCGTACGGGTTGTATTCGATAAAGTCGGCCACTTTAACCGTTACGCCGGTCACTTTCCCATCTGTTACTGTAAACGGAAAGATCGCTTTACTGAATTCCGGATCACTAAATGTTGCATAAAAACGATTGCCCCCGATGGATTCCAGTTTGGCGTACATGTTGGGGTGGTGACTGAATTTCATTTTCAGTTCCCCGCCTTCCTGCACCACACTCATATTGCCATACACATTGTTGCTATAACTGCCGCAGTAATTAGCGATGGCAAGGGCTGGCTTTAATTGCAAAGCGACAGAGTCCATCATTTTTTTATCCTGCTTTTCACTTTCTTTTTTCTGTTGGTTATTAAAACCAAGATAAACCTTGCTGTAATTACGATAAGGTTTGCCCAGGTAGGCGTCGGCAATTTCCCATTTAAGGGCTTCGTAAAAAGCGTTCTGGTCGGTATTGGTGAAAACAATGATGCCCAGTTTTTCTTCCGGGATCAACGTAACGCTGGTAACAAAACCGTTTACGCCGCCGGTATGCGATACAACCTTTTTGCCGCAGTATTCCTCAATGAACCAACCAAGTCCGTACAGGCTGAAGTGACCGGTATTGAATTGTTTGCCGCCATTTCCCAAAATAGAATGCGGCAACCAGGTTTGCGAAATGGCCTGGGCAGGGATCGCCTGCTTTCCCTCATACTTACCCCCGCTTAGTTGTGCCATCACCCAATGGCTCATATCGCTTACCGAAGAACCGATACTGCCTGCCGCTGCAAGGTTATCAATACTGCAGAAAGGGATCTTTATAAGCTTTCCTTCGGCCATGGTATGGGCGCTGCATTTGTTGGCTGCATTGGGAAAATCTTTGCTCAGCGCTAATGTACTGCTCATGCCAAGCGGGGTGAATATTTTTTCTTTCAGGTAATCTTCCCATTGCATACCCGATGCTTTGGGTATCACTTCGCCCGCAGTAACAAAGGCCGCATTGGTATAACCCCATTTGGTACGGAATGGATAAGGCGCTTTGATATGACTCATCTTTTCTATCACTTCGGTACGGGTAAGGTTGCTGGTCCAGTAAGTAAAATCTCCCTGGAAGGTTTGAAAGCCGATGCGGTGACAAAGCAGGTCTCTCAGTATCGCCTGTTCGCCGGCTGCTTTATTATCCAGTTTGAATTGGGGTATCCATTTGGTTACGTTATCATCCAATGAAATTTTCTTTTCAGCATCCAGCATGGCCAATGCAGTTGCTGTAAATGCTTTGCTGTTACTGCCGATCATGAACAGGGTATTCTCATCCACTTTATCGGTTCCGTTCAGTTCTTTTACACCGTATCCTTTCATCAGCACCACTTTCCCGTTCTTAACAATACAAACTGCCACACCGGGAACCTGCCAGTTGCTGAGGGCGTTGTTCACATAACCGTCCAGGCTGTCTTTTACAAAAGAAGGAAGACTGTCTGTTTGTGCACAGGAAACAAAGGAGAAAAAAATGCAGGAAATAAAAAGGAGTTTTTTCATGTTAACGATTTGAACATGAAATGTACTTCTCTTTTTTTAATTTTTTACCGGCAAAGATATTTTCGGTGTTTGTGGTTTTAATAATTCAAGTTTGAAGCGGTACGAAGCATTGAGTACGTAACGGTGAAAAGTTACTTCGTCGGCGGTACTGGCAAATTCGTACGTGGGCCGGTAACGAACCAGGAAGGTATCCAGCTGGGCGCCTTCCAAACGGGTGGCTCTTTTTACAAAAGTTTTATTGAAACGGTAATCAACAAATTTATCCTGCTCCTGTTGCTCCAGTCTTGCCCGGAATGCTTTCAGTTGCCGGTTTCTTTTGAAGCGGAACATATTGATGATCTCGTTTACATCGGCGCCCACAGCGCCATCTGGCGAGATGCTGGTTCTGACCGTTGGCTTTCTAAAATCATAGTATTCGGCATAAACCCTGCGGTTCTCCATCGAATCTTCCCGGTACGATTTGGCAATGACCACCACTTCTTTTAATGTGCTGTACCGGCTTTTAACCTGCACCTGCAATGAGATATCAAACTGGTTCATATCGGCAATACCTTTCACGGCAAACTTTTGCGTGGGCTTATCGTTGTAGATGAAGCTGAGCGAATCTTTTTCTGAAACGGTGATGTGATAACGTCCCATGGAGTCGGTAAGCGTGCGGTTGCCGCCGGTACTTTCCACTTTTACATTTTCCACAAAATTCCTTTTGGTAACATCAAATACAATTCCGCTTATGGTCAGTTGCGCCTTTAAGGAACAGAGCGGAGAAAGAAAGAACAGGAACAGTAAAATTATTTTTAATGATGAACGCAACAGGCTTACAATTGATTGGGATAAAAGTACAGCAGTTGAGGCACATACAACCTGCAGCAGCACTTATTTAACTGCGTTTTTACTTTTTTAATAAAGATTCAATAACAGCGGGGTAATGGGCATGTTCCAATGCATGTATCTTTTGCGCCAATGAGCCGGGGGTGTCGTTTTCATCCACGTTGCAGGCCGCCTGGAAGATCACTTCGCCGTGATCGTATAGTTCATCTACATAATGAATGCTGATGCCGCTTTCTTTTTCGCCGGCTGCAATAACGGCTTCATGTACGTTGTTGCCATACATTCCCTTGCCGCCGTATTTGGGCAGCAATGCGGGGTGAATATTGATGATCTTTTTTGGATACGCAGCAACCAGTGCGACAGGCAGCTTCCATAAAAACCCCGCCAGTACAATAAAGCCAATATTATGTTTTTGCAATTCAGGCAGGTAGCTATCGCCATTGAAGAAGCGATCCTTTTCAATAAGTAAGGAGGGAATATTGGTTTCAGCAGCAATTGCCAACACACCCGCTGCGGGCTTATTACAAACAACCAGGGCAATTTTTACAGACGAGGAACCGGCAAACTGTGCTATGATCTTTTTTGCATTGCTTCCGGCCCCGCTGGCAAAAATGGCAACGGGTATGGGGCCGGCTTTTTTTCTGCCGCTTATCTTTCTTCCTATTTTAAGAATGTACTTTCTGAAAAAGGCAAACTGCCCCAGGGGGATGCTTATGATCAACACACAAAGCGGCCAGAGCAGGGTTATTAGTATAATATAGAGGATAACCCAGGCAATACCTTTCTCCAGACCGGTAAGCAAAAGCAGTTTTCTTCCGGCCCATCCACAGAGGCTGCCGCCCAGCGCAAACGTACTTATTATAAGCAACAGGTTGATGCCATTAACCTTCCACCGGGCTTTCAGTTTTTCAAACATGGCGCAAAAGTGGATCAAAAATTTGTGAATCGGCACCGAAAAAAGAAAAAAATGAAGCTTTATAAAGGGTTTACAAATGCATGACAAACACATTTGACCAATAGGCACAATCGGCTGAAAACCACGCCAGATAAGGTAAAAAAAATTTTAACAATGTTGATATATTGTCAGCATCCTGCCTTATTTTTGCAGCCGAACAAGGATATTTTTCCACATTAGCCCCGAATAACTGTATGAGTCGCTATAGAAAAATCTTTAACCGGGTATTGCCCGCACTTTTCTTACTTGCTTTCTTTTCTATTAATATCAATTCCTACGCCGCCGATGGTGAAGCGCTTTTCAAAGCGAACTGCGCCAGCTGTCATAAGCCCGATAAGGACTTTACCGGTCCGGCCCTGAAAGGCTGGAAGGACCGCCAGCCGGAAGGTTGGGTTTATAAGTGGATAGCCGACCCGCAGGGAACTATCGATGCCGGAGACCCATATGTGAAGACGTTGTATGCAAAGTGGAAGAATAGCGGTGTAATGACCAAATTCCCGGCGCTTAAAAAAGAAGATATTGATGCGATATTGAAATATGTGGATGACTGGGCGCCGCCAGTTGCCGGACCAACAGAAACCACCGCACCAGCTTCCGATGATTCTCTTCTCTTTGGAATTCTCACCCTGGTTTTAGCCCTTATCGCTTTCATATTATTACAGGTAAACACCAACCTGCGCAAGCTTTCCGATGAAAAGGAAGGCGTTATGCGTACGGAGCCGGTTCCTTTCTATAAGAACAAGACCTACCTGATGATCGGCATATTGCTGGCTTTCCTTGTAGGCGGATATTATACCATTAACGGCGCTATTGGCCTGGGTCGCCAGCAACAATACCAGCCTGAACAACCTATTTTCTATTCGCATAAGGTACACGCCGGCACCAACCAGATCAGTTGCCTGTATTGCCATGGCGGTGCACAAGACAGCAAGCAGGCCAGCATTCCATCGGTGAATGTTTGTATGAACTGCCACAAATCAATCAATAAATACGAGGGCACGGATGTATTGGTAAGGGAGAACGGTGTTTCTGTTGACGGTACGGCCGAAATTCAGAAACTGTATGCTTACGCAGGATGGAACCCTACCACCAAAACCTACAACCCGGATAATAATAACGATGGAATGCCCGACGGTTCCAAACCAATTGAATGGGTAAAGGTTCATAACCTTCCCGACCACGTTTATTTCAACCACAGCCAGCATATTAAAGTGGGTAAACAACAGTGCCAGACCTGCCATGGCAACATACAGGAAATGCCGGAAGTTTACCAGTTTGCCAACCTGAGTATGGGCTGGTGTATCAACTGTCACCGCGATACCAAGGTTGATTTCTACAACAAAGAAGATGCATCCGGTAACAAATTTTACAGCATCTACGAGAAGTTCCACAAAGACATTAAGAACCACAAAATGGACAGCGTAACTGTTGAAAAGATTGGTGGAACCGAGTGTCAGAAGTGTCACTACTAATAAAGCCGTTTCTCTGCAAAGGCAGAATGAACAGAATATTTGAAATCATACAAAGAACAGATCGCTGGCTGCCAAAGCCAACTGCTAACTGTCAACTGAATAAATATGAGTAAGAAAAAATACTGGCAAAGTTTTGGAGAACTGAATCACACCGAAAGTTTTCAGGAGTCAACCAAAAATGAATTTAAAGAGGAGCTGCTTCCTTTAGCCGACCTCGATGATAAAGGTATTTTAGATGCCAAAACTCCCCGCAGGGATTTCCTTAAATACCTGGGCTTTAGTACGGCCGCTGCGGCTGTAGCTGCCAGTTGCGAAATGCCGGTACGTAAAGCGGTGCCTTACCTGAAAAGACCCGATGATGTGATACCTGGCGTGGCCAATTATTATGCATCTACTTATGTAAATGGCGGCGATACCATTTCTGTTGTGGTAAAGCAAAGAGACGGTCGCCCTATTAAGATCGAAGGCAACGAATTATCCAGCATAACAAAAGGAGGTACCACTGCACAGGCACAGGCTTCGGTACTTGACCTGTACGATAACACCCGTTTGCGTTACCCGATGCAAAAAGACGGAAAGGGATTTAAAGAAGTATCCAGTTTTGATGCGTTTGATAAACTGGTTGCCGGCTCATTGGCAGGCGTGGCAGGCAAACCGGTTGTGTTGCTTACTTCTACTATAAACTCTCCTTCTACCTTAGCGATCATCAATGAATTTATAGCAAAACACCCGGGCAGCCGCCACGTACAATACGATGCAGTGAGCTACAGCGGGATGTTGCTGGCCAACGAAGCTTGTTACGGTAAAAAAGCGATTCCTTCTTATCATTTTGAAAATGCAAAAGTGATCGTGAGCCTGGGCGCCGATTTTTTGGGCACCTGGTTAAGCCCGGCCGAATTCAGTCATCAGTATGCACAGAATCGTAAAGTGACCGGTGAAAAACCAACACTCAGCAGGCACTTTCATTTTGAAAGCATGATGAGCATGACCGGAAGTAATGCTGACGACCGCTATACACACAAACCATCAGAGACCGGTGCGGTTGCATTGGCTTTAGCGGCAGCGTTAGGTGTTGCGGTGCCTGCACAATCTACCGGTAAACTGCCTCAAAATGTTAATGATGGAATTGCAAAGGCAGCGGCTGCATTAAAAGCAAATAACGGAGCTGCCCTGGTTGTTTGCGGAAGCAATGATGCAAACATACAGATGATCGTGAATGCCATCAACGAGCAGATCGGCGCCGGCGGAAAAACGATCAACTGGGCCATTACATCTAACTACCGGAACGGAAGTGATGCCGATATGATGAAGTTGGTTGACGAAATGAACGCAGGCTCGGTAGGAGCGCTGTTCATTAACGGAGTTAACCCGGCCTACACTTTGGCCAACAGCAAAAAATTCAAAGACGGCTTAAGTAAAGTAGTAAGTGTTTCTTTCAACGGAACCATGGACGAAACAACCGAGTTGTGTAAATACATCATCCCATCGCACCATTGGCTGGAAAGCTGGGGCGATGCAGAACCTAAAACAGGTTATTATAGTTTGCTGCAGCCTGTCATCAATCCCTTATTCAAAACAAGGGCGTTCCAAACCTCTTTGATAAAATGGAGTGCAGCAGCAGGCAGCGCCATCAACGATTACGAAACCTATTTCAAAACATATTGGTCTGCCAAATTGGGCACACCCGATCTGTATAATAAAGCATTACAGGATGGTGTTATTGAACCGGCAACCATGCCGGTGGGAGCAGGAACGTTCAATGCCGGTAAATTAAGTGAAGCGGCAACGGGCATAGCGGCTATTAAGACAGGTGCTAATGAAGTGGTACTTTATCAAAAAGTATCTGTGGGAGATGGCAGCCAGGCAAACAACCCCTGGTTACAGGAATTGCCCGACCCGGTTAGTAAAGTAACCTGGGATAACTATGTAATGATGAGCCCGGCTATGGCAAAATCATTATTAGGTCTTGATGTTATGAACCAGGACGGTGGCAAGCAAAGTGATTATGAAGTACATCCCGAAAAGCCGGTGGTAAAAGTTACCGGCGAAAACGGAGCTGTGGTAGAACTGCCCGTAATCGTTCTTCCGGGTTTAAATAAAGATACCATCGCCATTGCGTTGGGTTACGGAAGAGAGAGTGCCAACAAAGAAGAAACCGCTGCCAATATCGGCCGCTCGGCAAATGGTGCAGGAAAGAATGCGTATCCATTGGTTGGTTTCAACGGAACCAATTCATATTCTTCTACATGCCGTGTTGAAAAAACAGCCGCAACTTACCCATTGGCACAAACACAGGTGCATGGTTTTACCGAAAGTCGCCCGGTTCTGTTCGAAACAAACCTTGCCAGCTATACGGCCAATCCCGAATCTATTTTAGAAGAAGTAGCCAAAGAGAGGGAAGCCATTACCATTGGCGGCAGCAAAGATTTTGTAAAAGATGCTACTATTTATCCCGATTATGAAAAGCCGGGAATCAAATGGGGCATGAGCATTGACCTGAATACCTGTACCGGTTGCAGCGCCTGCGTGGTAGCTTGTACAGCAGAAAATAATGTGAGCGTGGTAGGTAAGATGCAGGTACAGCGTGCACACGAAATGCACTGGCTGCGTATCGACCGTTATTTCACCGGCGACCTGGAAAATCCCGATGTTGTTTTCCAGCCAATGCTTTGTCAGCATTGCGATAATGCTCCCTGCGAAAACGTTTGCCCCGTTGCTGCTACCAACCACAGCACTGAAGGATTAAATCAAATGACCTATAACCGTTGTATCGGTACAAGATATTGTGCCAACAACTGTCCGTATAAAGTACGTCGTTTCAACTGGCTGGATTATACCGGGGCAGATAGCTTCCCCGATAACCAGAACCCGATGCTTGGCAAGTACATGGATGAGAGTGTGATGCAGATGAATGACGATCTTACAAGAATGGTGTTGAACCCGGATGTAACGGTTCGTTCACGTGGTGTGATCGAAAAATGTTCTTTCTGCGTTCAGCGTTTACAGGAAAGCAAACTGGAAGCGAAAAAACACCAGGACCCAACAATGGTACGTAATGTAAAAACAGCCTGTATGCAGGCCTGTCCTACACACGCCATCAGCTTTGGTAATGTGAACGATAAAGAAAGTGACGTGTACAAGATCAGGAACGTAGAACAGAAACACCGCTCTTTCTATGTGCTGGAACAACTGCACGTTCTGCCGAATGTAAGTTACCTGGCTAAAGTGAGGAACACCGACAGGCATATTGGTGTGGAAGAAGGACACGGAGAAAAAAGTGCAGAACCAAAGACAGAAACAAAAGCACACGCATAACCCAAACAGTAAAAACAATACTTGACCGAAGTCATCAATAATACATTATGTCATTACTGAAATACGAATCGCAACAAAGGGAGCCGCTGGTAGATGGTAATAAAGATTACCACCAGGTAACGGAAGATATCATTCGCCCCATTGAGATGAAACCGAGCCTGCTCTGGTATATTGGTTTTTATATCAGCGTGGGCCTGTTATTATTCGGGGTGTACAGTGTTTACCGGGAGGTTACCTATGGTATCGGCCAGTGGAACGTAAACAAAACCATTGGCTGGGGTTGGGACATCACCAACTTCGTATGGTGGGTAGGTATTGGTCACGCAGGAACACTTATCTCTGCCATCCTGTTGCTGTTCCGCCAGGGATGGAGAACAGGGGTTAACCGTGCAGCAGAAGCGATGACGATCTTTGCGGTAATGTGCGCAGGCCAGTTCCCGATATGGCACATGGGCCGTGTGTGGATGGCATTCTTTGTACTTCCTTATCCAAATACAAGAGGCCCGTTATGGGTGAACTTTAACTCGCCACTGTTGTGGGACGTATTTGCGATCTCAACTTATTTCACCGTTTCCTTATTATTCTGGTATTCTGGTTTATTACCTGATCTGGCCACAGTTAGAGATAGGGCAAAAACCAAATTCCGTAAAATGTTCTATGGTGTTGCTTCTTTCGGCTGGACCGGAAGTACCAAACACTGGCAACGTCATGAATCTCTTTCACTGGTATTAGCAGGCTTAAGTACACCGCTGGTATTATCGGTGCATACCATTGTATCGTTCGACTTTGCTACGTCGATAGTTCCGGGCTGGCATACCACCATCTTCCCTCCTTATTTTGTGGCTGGCGCTATCTTCAGCGGATTTGCGATGGTGCAAACGCTGATGATCGTTGTTAGAAAAGTATTGAACCTGCAGGATTATATCACCCTCGGTCATATCGAGGCCATGAATAAAGTAATTGTATTAACGGGTAGCATCGTGGGTTGTGCCTACTTAACTGAATTGTTCATTGCCTGGTACGGACAAAATCCTTACGAGTGGTATGCATTCAAAGAAAACCGTGCCAACCTGTTCAGTCCGTATGGATGGAGCTACTGGCTGATGATGTTCTGTAACGTGGTATCGCCCCAGTTGTTCTGGAGCCGTAAGCTCAGAAGGAATATCACGGTTACGTTCTTTATGAGCATCATCGTTAACATTGGTATGTGGTTCGAACGTTTTGTGATCATCGTTACTTCGGTGTACAGGGATTACCTGCCATCTTCATGGAGTACGTATTACAGCCCCAGTATCTGGGAGATCGGGTTCTATCTAGGAACCTTCGGCCTGTTCTTCACCTGCTTCTTCCTGTTTGCAAAATACTTCCCGGTTATTGCTGTGGCAGAGATCAAAGCGATATTAAAAACAAGCGGTGAGAATTATAAAGCGAAGATGACCGATATCGAAAAGGCCGACGCTGAGAAGTTTTATATTGAAGAAGTGGCACACGCACACCACTAAACATTTTTAAATTTTGAATTTTAAATTTTGAATTGATATGGCTGGAGGAATTAAAAAATTTGTTGTAGGAACTTTTGATGATGAAAAGGTATTGTTCCCTGCAGTGAAAAATGTTCGCAAGGCAGGATACAAGATACACGATGTGTATACTCCTTTCCCCGTGCATGGCCTGGATCATGCCATGGGCATCCGTGAAACAAGCCTGCATACTGCAGGGTTTATTTACGCCATCACTGGTACCACCACTGCGCTTACATTCATGAGCTGGGTATTTACAAAAGACTGGCCGTTGAATATCGGCGGTAAACCGCATTTTGCACTGCCGGCCTGGATACCCATCACTTTTGAATTAACAGTATTGTTCTCGGCCGTGGGCATGGTACTTACTTTTTGCTACCTGTGTAACCTGGCGCCATTTGTAAAAAAACACCATTTCCACGCAAGGGCCACCGACGATCTTTTTGTAATGGCCATTGAGTGTACCAATAAAACCAATGATGCAGAAGTGCAATCTTTTTTGAAAAGCGCCGGCGCCCAGGAAGTGAATGTGCAGGAAGTGGAAACAGGATGGTGGATTGGTACGTATGATAAAACACAGAAGTTATACAAAGAAGAAAAAGGCTATTAGCCCCTATCCCCTAAAGGGGGAAAAGGAGAAGATCGTAGCGAATTAAATATGATTGATTAGATAATAAATTTAAAATCTAAAAGAGCCAAAGCTCCGCCAACCGGCGGATTCGGGGCAAAATTATCAGAATGAAAAAAACAGCGATCATAGCAACACTGGTTTTAACAACCGCCGTTGTATTCATCAGTTGCGACAGCAGGCGCCAGCCGGGTAAAGTATATATGCCTGATATGGCGTACAGCCGTGCGTACGAAAGCTATGCACAAAGAGATTCTGCCTTGTTCACTATGGACCCGAATGATGCCGGCCACAAAATATTCTATAACAACCTGCCGCCTGCCGGTACCATTAAAAGAGGAGACCAGTTTCCTTTTAACGTACCAAACGACAGCAACGGGTTGATAAACTTAAGTGCACAGGTAAAAAATCCCCTGGCTCCTTTGACTGGTAAAGAACTGGAAGAAGCAGGCCGGCTGTTCAATATTAATTGTGCCGTATGTCATGGTGCCAAAGGAGAAGCAAATGGACCGATAGCTCCCAAAGTGGGTGGTGTAAAAAGTATCATTGCTGCGTCGCCGGGTTTCAGCGATGGCCGTATATTTTTTGTAATGACCTACGGACAGAACAATATGGGAAGCTATGCATCACAATTAAGCAGGGAGCAACGGTGGAGAATTGTGCAGTATATCAGAACACTGGAACCAAAAACAGCTGTGGCAGCAGCAACAGCACCAGCTACTGCGGATAGTGCCGGTATTAAGAAGTAAAAAAACTAGCTAAGAGCAAAAAAGAGTATGAAACCAATCTCCTTTACTCCTTTTTCCTCTTAGTAAAAAAATAAAAGCATTCACTCAAAATAAAGATCAGATGGATCATCAATTTCAATTACCGGGCAGTTATAAAAAGTGGACGTATGGCCTTATTGGTGCCGGTGTAATCGCATTAATATATGGCTTTATCATGTTCCACCCGTTTGAACACGCCGGCCATGGAACCAATGTAAACAGCACCCGTTTCTGGGCCGTACTGTTGCAAAACAGCGTTTTCTTTTTGCTGGTGGTAAATGCAGCCATGTTCTTTATTTGTGTAACTACTATGGCCATGGCCGGATGGGTGGTTGCTTTCAGAAGAGTTTCGGAAGCCATCTCCAGCGTAGTGCCCATTTTAGGCGTACTCACTTTTGTTATATTGATGGCCATTGTATTTGGTGGCCGCACCGATATCTATCACTGGCTGGATAAAGACGCTGTTGCCAAAGATCATATCTTAAGCGGCAAGAGCGGGTTCCTGAATGTTAAGTTTTATGCCATCTGGTCATTCCTTACCATCTTCCTTTGGTGGTTTTTAGGCAAAAAGATGAGAAGCCTGAGCCTGCAAAGCGATAAGAACGGACACATGGATTATGAAACAGGAAAGAAATGGATCTGGAACAATACCGTTTGGGCTTCTTTATACTGCGTGGTATTTACATTAACTGTAGCTTCTACCATTCCCTGGTTATGGCTAATGAGCATTGATGCACACTGGTACAGTACCATGTACAGCTGGTACACGTTCGCCAGCACCTTTGTATCGGGCATGTCGCTCATCGCTTTATTTGTTATTTATTTAAAGAACCGCAACCAGTTGCCTTATGTTACCGAAGAACATTTGCACGACCTGGGCAAATTTATGTTTGCATTCTCTGTTTTCTGGACATATCTCTGGTTCTCGCAGTACATGCTGATATGGTACAGTAACCAGCCCGAAGAAACCAAATACTTTATTGAAAGAATAGGAACAGCAGAAAAAGCAGGTCCTTATAAAGGCATCTTCTTTTTCAACCTGATCGTGAACTTCCTTTGCCCGCTGCTGATACTGATGAAGAAAGGAACCAAAAGGAACTGGACCATGGTTACCATCATGGCCGTGCTCATCATTTTCGGACACTGGATCGATCTTTACCAGATGGTAATGCCGGGCACCCTGCACGAACATTTTGAACTGATGCCTTTTGAATTTGGCATTGCCTGCCTGTTCATCGGTCTTATCATGTGGGGAACAGGTAACTATTTAAGCAAGCATTCGTTGCTGGCAAAAAATCATCCGTTCTTAAAAGAAAGTATGATACATCACACGTAAGAAATTTAACGCTTTTGATTACAAAAGCATTTGAATAAAGAATTGAGTTTTAAACAAGAGAACAGAATAATATTTACAGAAAATACTTTAGAATATGAAGGAGTTTTTAATGGTAGCCTTAGGCGCTTTGATCTTCGTTGTGATCTTTCAGATTGCGAAAGCCAGCGAGTATGTGAGTGTTTTAAAGGGTGAAGAGAAGACCCGTAAACAAAACAACCGCATCAATGCTTTCTTACTGATGGGGCTGCTGGTATTCGGGTTGATTGGCGTTTGGTACTGCAACGAATTGTTTTACGGAAAAACACTCTTCCCGCAGGGCTCTGCATCGGTAGAAGGAGAAAGCCTTGACCAGATGTTTATGATCACTACCGCAGTAACCGGGGTGGTTTTTGTACTTACACAAATATTATTATTCTGGTTCTCTTATAAATACCAGGAGTCTGATGACCGCAAAGCATTTTATTATCCGCATAACAATAAACTGGAATTATTGTGGACAACCGTACCGGCCATCTTCCTTACTGTATTGGTTGTATTTGGCCTGAAGTACTGGTTCAAGATAACCGCCGACGCACCTAAAGATGCCATCGTGGTAGAAGTTACCGGTCACCAGTTTGCCTGGGAATTTCGTTACCCAGGAGCAGATAAAATGCTGGGGAAAAAAGATTATAAGCTTACCACATCAAAAAATAACCTGGGGGTTGATTTTAATGATCCGGCAAGTAAAGACGATATTCACGTGAATACCACCATGCATATCCCGGTAGGCGTACCGGTTAAAATGGTGATCAATTCTCAGGATGTTATTCATGACGTAGGTCTTCCTCATTTCCGTTTAAAAATGGATGCTGTTCCGGGTATCCCTACCACGCAGTGGTTTACACCCAAATTCACTACGGAAGAAATGAAGAAGAAAACAAACAATCCGAATTTTACATATGAAATAGCCTGCGACCAGCTTTGCGGAGCCAATCACTTTGCCATGCGTGGGGTTATTATAGTAGAAACAATGGAAGAGTATAAAAAGTGGCTGGCAGAACAAAAATCGGAGTATGATGCGCTTTTTGAAAAGAAAGCGCCGGCGCCAATTCCTTCAACGCCAGACAGCGCTGCAACCAAACAAACAGCACAGGTATTGCCTGTAAATAAATAATAAGGGTTTAGAAAAAAAAGCAAGAAAATGAGCGTAGCTACATTACAACATGCAGATGTTCACGGAGCACACGATGCACATCATGAGCACCATCACCACGAAACGTTTATAACCAAATACGTTTTCAGCCAGGACCACAAAATGATCGCCCGGCAGTTTTTAATAACGGGTATCATCTGGGCCATCATTGGTGGTTTATTCTCTGTTGTATTCCGTTTACAATTGGGCTATCCGGAATCTACCTTCCCCTGGCTGGAAGACATTTTGGGCCACTGGGCCGCTGGCGGCAAATTAAAACCCGAGTTCTACTATGCATTGGTTACCATGCACGGAACCATTCTGGTGTTCTTCGTATTAACAGCCGGCCTCAGCGGAACCTTTGCAAACTTTTTAATTCCGCTTCAGATCGGTGCCAGGGATATGGCTTCGCCTTTTTTAAATATGCTTAGCTATTGGTTCTTTTTTCTCGCTTCTATCATCATGTTCTGCTCTTTGTTTGTACAAACAGGACCTGCAAGCGGCGGCTGGACGATCTATCCTCCGCTCAGCGCCCTGGGCGACGCCTCAAGCGGAGCTAAAATTGGTATGGATCTCTGGCTGGTGAGTATGGCCATGTTCATTGTGTCTTCTTTGTTAGGAGGCCTTAACTATATCACCACCATCCTAAACATGCGTACAAAAGGAATGAGCATGACCCGTTTGCCCCTTACCATTTGGGCATTGTTCTTTACGGCGGTGTTAGGTGTTCTTTCCTTCCCGGTATTGTTATCCGGCGCTATATTATTATTATTCGACCGTAACCTGGGTACAAGCTTTTACTTAAGCGATATCGTGGTTGCCGGAAAGATATTGCCCAATGAAGGCGGAAGCGCTATTCTCTTCCAACACCTGTTCTGGTTCCTTGGCCACCCCGAAGTATATATTATCTTATTGCCGGCCATGGGAATGAGTTCGGAAATTATAAGTGTGAACAGCCGCAAACCAATTTTCGGATATATGGCCATGGTGGGATCATTATTTGCGATCGCCATCCTCGCATTCCTGGTATGGGCGCATCATATGTTTGTTACAGGACTGAATCCATTCCTGGGTTCGGTATTCGTATTACTTACATTACTGATCGCCGTGCCATCGGCTATCAAGGTATTTAACTGGCTTACCACGTTATGGAAAGGAAGCATCCGCTTTACCCCGGGCATGTTGTTTGCCATTGGCTTTGTAAGCTTATTCATCAGCGGTGGTTTAACAGGTATCTTCCTGGGTAACTCGGCGCTTGATCTTCATTTACACGATACGTATTTTGTAGTGGCTCACTTCCATATTGTAATGGGTGTGGCTTCTTTCTTCGGCATGTTTGCCGGAGTATATCATTGGTTCCCTAAAATGTTCGGCCGTTACCTCAACAATACGATGGCCTATATCCACTTCTGGGTTACCATCGTGGGTGCATACCTTATTTTCTGGCCCATGCACTACGAAGGACTTGCCGGCATGCCACGCCGTTACTATGATTATTCCAATTGGGAATCATTTAAAATGTTTGGCGGACTGAATGAGTTCATCAGCTTTGTGGCCATGATCGTGTTTGCGGTACAGCTGTTGTTCGTATTTAATTTTTTCTACAGCATTTTCAAAGGAAGAAAAGTTACCACACTGAATCCATGGGGATCAAATACACTGGAATGGACAACGCCAATCAAACCGGGCCATGGTAACTGGGTGGGAGAGATACCGGAAGTACACCGTGGCGCATACGATTATGGAAAAGACGGAAAGGAATTCATTCCGCAGAATACACCGGTTGGAGAGAATGAGTCACACCATTAATTGGTAGTGTGAACAGGTAATGTGAATTGGATATTGAAGCGAAATAAAATAAAGATTTTTGAAAAGCATAGAACGGGAGCATAAGACCATTAGTAACTCAGCGTCGTTCAGGCTGGTGAGTAAAGTGAAAGATTACTTTCAGCTTATCAAGTTCACGTTGAGTTTTATGGTGGTGTTCAGTACGGTGGTTAGTTTTTTGATAGCACCGAACGAACAGTTTTATACCCGGGATAAAATAACATCAGTTCTTTTACTTTTTGTTGCAGGAATGCTGGTAACCGGTTCGGCAAATGCCATTAACCAGTTGCTGGAAAAAACCTCCGATGCATTGATGAAGCGAACCGCTAAACGGCCCGTTGCCAGCGGAAGGATGAGTGTAAACGAAGCAGGAATTTTTGCCTTCATCACAGGCGGTGCAGGCGTGTTTATGATGTGGTGGTACTTTAATGCAGAAAGCGCCATGGTGAGTTTATTCAGCCTGTTCTTATACGGCTTTATTTACACGCCGTTAAAAAAGGTGAACTCGGTTTCTGTATTGATAGGCGCTGTCCCCGGGGCATTGCCCTGTTTAATAGGATGGCTTGCCGGTTTTGGCAACGGAAACATTGCATGGCTTGGCGGATGGGTGCTCTTTGGTATACAGTTCCTTTGGCAGTTCCCGCATTTTTGGGCAATAGCCTGGCTGGCACACAAAGACTATACCACGGCAGGATTTAAGTTATTGCCAGCTGATAAAGGGCCAACCAGGTTTACCGCTATGCAGAGTATCATTTACAGTTCGTTGATGATACCGGTTGGGTTTCTGCCTTATTATACCGGCATGAGCGGGCTCGCCAGTATGTATGTTTTACTGGGCTGCAACTTATGGATGGTATATGTAAGTGTGTTGCTGTTTAAAAGGATGGATGCAGCCAGCGCAAGAAGGGTGATGTTCAGTTCTTATTTTTACCTGATGATCGTTTTACTGGCATTGTTCGCCAACAGGGCAGCACCTGTTCATTAAAAAGTAACCGGGGCATTGATAAGACATGATCAAAACGAGTAGTAGAATTAATATAACAAAAAAATACCCCTTTAGGGGATAGGGGCATGAGTACAGTGGCAATGGAACAAAGAAAGAAAATTCATCCGCATAAATTTACCCTGTGGGTGGGCATTGGCAGTCTGGTGATGATGTTTGCAGGGTTAACGAGTGCCTATATAGTTAAACGCAACCAGGCAAACTGGCAAACATTCGAACTGCCGCAGTTATTCTGGTACAGTACGGTAGCGATTGTATTAAGCAGTATCACTATTTACCTGGCACAGCAGGCGTTTAAACAGCGGGAGATGCAGAAGTACAGGAGATTGCTGGTGGTAACACTGATACTGGGAGTTCTTTTTATGGTGTTGCAAAGCCTGGGCTTTCAGCAATTATGGGCAAAAGGGCTCACACTGCAGTCAAGCGTATCGTATTCTTTTTTGTATGTGATTGTTGGACTGCATGCGGCTCATGTGTTGGGAGGGATGATTGCGATGCTGGTTCTGTTTGCAAAAGCGTTCAGCAGCAAGAAAAGAATATACAACAACATCCCGGTTGAACTGGTAAGTACCTACTGGCATTTTGTAGATGTGCTCTGGATCTATTTACTGGTATTCTTGATCATGATAAAATAAAGGTTTAGGATTTAGTTTTTAATATTTAGAATTTAAACAGATATGTCAACAACAGCGATACCAACAAATACCAAATGGTGGAACGGGGGAAGAAGCCCCTTTAATGCCAGCTACGGTAAAGTGATGATGTGGTACTTTTTGATGAGCGATGCGTTCACCTTTGGCGCTTTTCTTATCAGCTATGGTACCATCCGTTTCAGTGTTAACAGCTGGGCCGATCCAAACCAGGTATTTAATTCATTCCCGGGCTTTGGTCACCAGAACCTGCCCCTGGCCTTTGTTAGTTTAATGACCTTTATCCTGATCTTCAGTTCGGTTACCATGGTACTGGCTGTACATGAAGGACATAAAATGAACCGGAAGGGCGTGGAGAAATACATGATACTGACCATCCTGGGCGGACTTGCGTTCCTGGGTTGCCAGGCATGGGAGTGGACACACTTACTTACCGGTGAACACATTGCCATGCTGAACGATGGTTCGCTTTCTGTTGTTCCTACTACCGTTAAAATGAATCCATGGGGTGCGCATGTATCACATGAAGCCATAGCAGCAGCGCTGCAAAGCACACCGCATGATAAGCTGGCCGAAATTGCTGCAACCCTTCAGCACGGAGGAGCCGTACACGACCTGGCAGCCAAAACATCGGCCGAATTGATCAGCGCCATACAGGCATCTCCCGATCTGCATGTAAACCATACCGGTCCTATTGCCTTTGGAGGTTACTTCTTCGGCATCACGGGCTTCCACGGTTTTCACGTATTCAGCGGGGTGGTTATTAACGTGGTAATGTGGGCTAAAACAAGATTGGGTCACTTTGATGAAAGAGGGCATTACGAAATGATCGAGAAGGCTGGTTTGTACTGGCACTTTGTAGACCTGGTTTGGGTATTCGTATTCCTTTGCTTCTACCTGATCTAAACAGAACGGATTAAAAACATTGATAAAGAAGAAAAAAAATAATTGTTATGAGTGAACATGCATCATCAGCCGAAATAACGTTTGCACACGCACCTGCAGAAGGTACAGGCCGTATCTGGAAAGTGTTCTGGCTACTCTGCGTGGTTACCGTAGTTGAATTGGGGATAGGCCTGGCTATTTATAATATTCATAAAGGAGAACATCCGAGCGCTAGCCTTGTTCTCTTCTTCAAAGGCATGGTTTGTATCCTTTCACTGGCAAAGGCATATTATATCGTTTCTGTTTTCATGCACCTGGGCGATGAGATCAGGAATTTCATCATGACCATCGTAGTTCCGCTTTGCCTGTTCCTCTGGTTCATTGGTGCTTTCCTTTGGGATGGCGACAGCTGGAAGAAACTGCGTAACACCAATGCCGGCAGTCACCCGGCAAAAACAGAACAGCATCATCAGCCGGCTGTTGATAAAGACGCAAAAAAATAACTGATACCCGACCCCAATAAATTACGAACCACTGCAATACTGCGGTGGTTTTTTTATCCGGTAAATGGCCTGCATTGATGTAAATTTGCACCGACTTAATTTTTATTGAATTGAATAAGAAAGCAATCTTAGCCCTCGCACTTGCCATCGCCATGCCCCTTGCCGGTTATCTTATAGTGAAATATTACAGCAAAGAAGCCGTGCACATGCCTGCCAGGTATTTTATACCAGACAGTGTTATTGTATCGGAGAAGAATGGCAAAACAGTAACCGATACCATCTGGCATAAAGTAAAGAACATCACGTTCACCAATCAATTAGGAAAGAAGGTCTCCCTGGATGATCTTCATGGGAAAATACTGGTGATCGACTTCTTTTTTACCCGCTGCCCGAGCATTTGCCCCGGCCTGGCGCTAAGTATGAAAAAACTGCAGAACTCTTTTGTAAAGAACGACAGCATTGTTCAGTTCATTTCCATCAGTGTAGATCCGGCACATGATTCTGTTCCCCGGCTTCGCAAATTTGCCGATCGTTTTGGCGCCAACCACGATACCTGGTGGTTTGTAACAGGAGATAAGAAAGAGATATACGACTTTGCATTTAACGAACTGAAGGCCAGCCTGGCTGATAAAGAGGTGGACACGGCATTTCTTCATACAGAAAATTTCTTTTTGCTCGACAGCAACCGGGTGGTACGGGGCTGGTACAACGGCTTCGATAATGAGAAACAGGCAAAGCTGGTACGGGACATTCCACTACTGATGTTGGAGAAAAACAAGAAGTCTCCCTCAGTTTTTCGTGAGTTTATTCCCATTTTACCCGTTATTTTCACCGCAATTGGAATTGTAATTATTGCGATATTTATCCTCAATAACAGAAAAAAAAAGCAACCATAACCCATGTTACAGCCCTCTCTTAAAAAGAACGATAAAAAGGCCCGGCTACTGATTTATACTGTATCGGTAGTGGTTTTTGCTGCTGTAATAATATTAAGCAGGGTAAAACTGGAGCTGGACCTTGGGTTTGATGTACACCTGTTTGCGCTGGTTAATGCGGTCATTAATTCTGTAGTGGCGGTATTGCTGGTTGCCGGATTGGTGACGGCAAAGCAAAAAGACCTCCGCTCTCACCGGCAGATCATGCTGTTTGCCATTGCGCTTTCGGTATTGTTCCTGCTTTCATATATCTGTCATCACCTGCTTGCAGGTGAAACAAAGTTCGGAGGAGAAGGCATCAGTAAAACGATCTATTATATTATACTGTTCACCCACATCCCGCTTGCCGGAATTGTTTTACCGTTTATTTTATTCACGGCTTACCGGGCGTTGATAGGGGAGTACGATAAACATAAAAAACTGGTGAGGGTTACGTGGCCGCTTTGGTTTTATGTAGCTGTCACGGGGGTTCTTGTATATTTAATGATCAGTCCTTATTACCACTAACTAAATACGTTCAAGCAATGGATGGGGGTACCGCATCTTTTTCAGTCTTCCGGTTAATGCACCGGGCCATGCTCATCGGGCAGGTATTGTTCCTGGCAGTATTATACTTTGTTATTTCTGAAAAACTGATTCCAAAGCCGCTGGAAGCACTGGACAGGATAATTCAGGTAATTGCCTTCCTGGTTTCGGCAACGGCACTTTATATGGGGCATAGAATATTTAATAAGAAGCTCGTTGAACTCAGGGAAAGCAGGGAGTATGCATCAGTACGGGCAAAATTTGAGGGATACCGTACGGTCACCATCATCCTGTGGGCGTTCATAGAAGGAGCGTCTTTGTTCTGCGGAGTTTGCTTTTTCCTGGTGGGAAATTATGTGTTCCTGGTGATGGGCATCTTGCTGGTGCTGTTATTTATCTGGTATAACCCAAGTAAAAGAAGAATGTCATCACAAACAGGATTGACTGTGAAGGAAATTGAAGACCTGTAACTATTACAACCCCAATTCCACCGACGGATCCCAAAATCTTTTTTTGAAATCAACGACTGCATCATTCTTAACAGGTACGCCGTCTTTTTTCAATAGCTCTTCCATGTAACTGGGAGTGGAAAAATGATGCTTGCCCGAGAGAATACCCAGCCGGTTCACCACACGCTGGGCCGGTACTTTTGGTTTGGCGCTTCCGGCTGCATTCATTGCCCAGCCTACCATACGGGCGCTTAGCTTTGTACCCAGGTAATTGGCAATGGCGCCATAAGAAGTCACCCTTCCTTTCGGTATCTGTCTCACTACATCATATACATCCTGGAAAAAACTGAACTCTTTCAGGGTATCTTTTGGGCCTTCCTTTTTAGCAGCCCCTGGTTTAGCAGTTTTTTTATTTTTTAATTTCTTTGCCATTGCCTGTTAAAGATAATAATTCACCCCGTTTTGGTTCAGGTACGTTTTTGTAGCTGTATGGACAATGCCGGCACCCATTACCACAGCAATGCCCCCGGCTTAAATGATATTTGGCGGTGAGCACAATAAACCCCTGTTCATTGTAATAATAATCCTCACACTCGGTCCAGCTGTTCTTCATGTTTTAATATTTCCTGCAATTGTTCATCCAGGTCTTTTATTGCTGCAGGTAATGAGAATTTAAGGTAATGTATCTTCCTGCTCTGTGCTATATCCAGGCTTTCGTAATGTGTTTTTATTTTCAATTCTTCTTTTATATTTCCGGCAGCATATATATTGTCCGATTCTTCGAGTATGGTAAGCCCATACATTTCTGCAACTCGTTTTGTGAATCGGTACAGGTCCGGCGAATCGGTTTTCAGATGAATGATACCACCGGGTTTTAAGATATAACTGTATAGCCTGAGGAACCGCGGATGTGTCAGCCTTTTTTTCGCCCTTGAAGTACGCAGCTGCGGGTCGGGGAAGGTGATCCATAATTCACTCACTTCACCGGGTGAAAAATACTCAGCCAGCCTTTCAATCTGGGTACGTAAAAAACCTGCATTTACACGCTTCTCCTCCAGGCATTTTTTTGCACCCAGGTGCATACGGTTGCCTTTTACATCCACGCCAATAAAATTTTGACCGGGGAATAGCCGGGCCAACCCAACGGTATACTCGCCCCGGCCACAGGCCAGTTCCAGTACCAGGGGATTGAGGTTCTTAAAAAAACCAGCCCAGTTACCGGGCATACCTTCCGGGTATTCCAGCACGTTGGAAAAGGTTTTTAATTCGGCAAACCGCTTTAATTTTTTTTGCGCCATGGGCAGCAAAGATAATTAATGAGTATTTAAGATGCAGGCCGGAACATGAAGTAAAACTGCCTTCAGATAGTAATAATGAACCATAAATAAAGTAGATTTGCCATAACAATAAACCAAAGCTACTTATATGAATACGGTCATCGTTCCGGTTGATTTTTCAGAAACTTCATTGAATGCCGCCCGCTATGCTGCCCAGTTACTTACTGGCCATTACGGGGTAAACATGATATTGTACCACAGCTACAGCAAGTCTTCCGAAGGGGAAAAAGCAACAGCAGAACTGGGCGCCCTGAAAGAAACGTTACTGAAAGACCATGTTGTGAAAATGGAAGTGCTGGCTCATGAAGAAAGCGATTTTGTGGATGGCCTGGAAAAAGCCGCACGCCACCGCCGGGCCGACCTGGTGATCATGGGCATTACCGGAAAATCTGCACTGGCACAGGTGTTTTTTGGAAGCAATACCCTGAAGATGGCGGAAAGAAAAGTGTGCCCGGTTCTAATCGTTCCGCAGGATGCCGTGTTTAAACCATTGAAGAATGTAATGCTCACTTCTGATTTTAAAAACACGGTGGAAACAACACCCTCTGCACCTATCAAAGACTTCCTGGACGTATTCAATCCGCAACTGCATGTGGTGAATGTAGATAAGGATCACTACATCTCCCTTACCGAAGATTATGAAAAAGAGAAACAGGAGCTGAAGCAACTGTTTGCGGATTATAAACCCGAATTCTACTTTATGCGTTTGTACGATGTGGATGAAGCAATAAATTTATTTGCAGAGAGCCGGAATATCGACCTGATAATCGCCATTCAGAAAAATCATTCTTTTATAGGGAAGCTCCTAAGCGGCAGCCGCACAAAAACATTATCGTATCATAGTAAGATGCCGATCCTGGTGATGCATGAGTAAATAAATTCAGGCTGCTATCAACCGTCAAGATCTTCAAGCTGTTGTATTATCCTGCAATTGCCGAGGTTAAAAAAAGCGATCACTTCACTGCATAAGCTGTCTCTTACTGTTATCAGCAGGCTACCGGCTGTTGAGTCGCTGTTATAAACAGTTACCGCTTTGATAATGGCCGGGTAAAATCCCTTTCCATCCAGTTCCAGTTTTCCTGCTTCATCAATTACCATCCAGTTGGGCTTTTTTGCCAGGAATTCCAGCAGCATAGCATTTGCTTTTTCAAATGCTTCGGTATAAAAATTAAACCGGCCTATTTTAGTAAGCGATTCTTTATTGGTTATTGTATCGGTACATTCTATATCAAACAGCCCTCTTGTTTTAATATCCAGGATCTTACGGCTGCCGTTTATATCCGGCATTAAAATTCCCTGCAGATCTTTTTGATTGTTGCACCAACGCAACAACTCGGTGGTTTTGCCGCTGTGTATGGGCCGGGAGAAGATAATGATACTCATGCTGGCTTTGTTGGGTCTGAACAGGTGAGCGACCAATGAACCAATGCTGAAAAGAAAAACTGCCAGCGCACCAGGCCACGATGCTCCTTGCTTTTTTGCCAGGCCAGTGCAGCAAACCGGCGCAACATAGGCAGAAAAGCGAGGGTTCTTAAAACCTCGTCGCTGTATTTGCTTTGTTTTTTCTGCAATAATTTTTGAATAAGTTTTGTAACCAGGGGGCCGATCAGCATGAACCATACCAGTATCGCAGATAAGGTCCAGCTTACCGTTTTAGCAACTGCCAGCCAGCCCTGTTTTGTATCGGCGGCAAAAACAAACAGTATCACAGATAGTATAACCAGTACCAGTATCATTACCCACAACTTTTGAAAAAGCGTTTTTCTTTTAGTGGTATTACCAGTATAGATATCTTCATTCATAGTTCTGATACTGTCTGAAACCAGTATTCCTTTTTCTGCAAAAAAACCGTTGATGGTCTTATAAGCGATCCAGGCAATAACGATCCCGCCAACCAGGTAAATGACCAGGTAAGTGCCAACCAGCCACTGGCTTCCATTGCCGGTAGTAATACCAAATTGTTTTGCAATAAAGGCGATCATCTCATCCATCGCTTTCCAAAAAGACTTGCCAAAGAATAATGTGAGAACAAGCAGTTTCTGAATGGCCGATTCCAGCATAGCAATGGTACTTACCAGTAAAATGCTGAAAAAATTTATCGGGAGAAGCGTGAAAACAGTATATCCCAGCAGCGCCTGGAATGAAACGGCAATATAAGCAGGGAAAGGAGTATAAGGGCTGATCATTGCCTTAACGATAAGAACAATAACGGCCGCTTTTAAGACTTGTTTCTTATCATGCGCAGCGATCTGTGCTATAAGACTTATAATGATAACAGCCATTCCGCCTACGACCAGCCCGGTAAAGGGGATCTGCAGGGCGTGCATGATACCGCCCAGCCCCGATTCGGCGAAAGCCCATAAAGCGGTCAGTCTTTGAACGGCAGCAATGCGTTGTTCTTCGGTAAGATCTCTAAATCCTTTGTGCATGTAAAAAGGTAAGTAGGTACAAATATAAGGAACCGCCTGAAGCAGCATTTTTATCGCAAGCATATTTGTCTGCTTAGGGGCAATTTGTTATTTTTATTGTTGCTGCATATTTGCCGTTCGCTTGCTGTTCTTCCTTATTCTGCCTGTAACTGCCTTGCAGCTTTTAAATCAATAACCAATGGATAAAGAAGCTAAGAAATTCATGCGGAAAGCCATTCGTCTTTCTGTTGCCAATGTAGAAAAACAAAAAGGCGGGCCCTTCGGCGCTATTGTAGTAAAAGACGGAAAAGTGATCGCCCGCGGCTTCAACCAGGTTACTTCTTCCAATGATCCTACAGCTCATGCCGAAGTGGTGGCCATACGCAAGGCCTGCAAAGCGCTTAAAACATTTCAATTAACCGGTTGTGAGATATATACCAGTTGCGAACCCTGCCCCATGTGCCTGGGCGCTATTTACTGGGCAAGGCCCGATAAATTATATTATGCCAACAGTAAGGAAGATGCGGCAGCTATAAACTTCGACGATAAATTCATCTACGAAGAAATAGCCAAACCGGTTGAAGAAAGAAAGCTTTTTACCAAACAGGTGCTGAGAGAACAGGCGCTGGAAGCTTTTGAAAAATGGAAAGCCAGTCCCAATAAAATTGAATATTGATGATCCGTTTTATTTTAAACGATAAGCTGATCGAAACAGAACTTTCGCCGGGAAGTACGGTGCTTGATTTTGTGCGCTATCATAAACGGTTAACCGGTACCAAGATCGGCTGCCGTGAAGGAGACTGCGGGGCCTGTACTGTTTTGGTGGGCGACTTTGAAAATGACCAACTCGTTTACCGTTCTATGACCAGCTGCCTGATGCCGCTGGGCAATGCGCAGGGTAAGCATATTGTTTCGGTGGAAGGAGTTAACATGAAAGAACTATCCCCGGTTCAGCAGGCTATGGTGGATCGCAACGGCACCCAATGCGGATTTTGTACCATCGGGTTTGTAATGTCGCTCACGGGATTTGTGTTGAATGAAAATACAAAACAGTATCAGCAGGCCATTGCGTCCATCGATGGAAATATATGCCGCTGCACCGGTTACAAATCCATTGAAAGGGCAGCAGCCGTGCTTTCGGAACAACTAAATGATAAGCCGGCAAAAGAAACAACCGGCTGGCTGGTAAAAAATAATTTTATCCCGGAGTATTTTATAAAAATAAAGGAACGGCTCCTGCAACTGCGAGAAGCGGAAACAGAGCGATCGGCAAATGAAGCAACGCAACAAATGATCATTGGCGGAGGTACCGACCTGGTGGTTCAAAAGGCACTCACTGTAAAAAAATCAGCTACGCAACACGTATTTGATGCAGGAGACCTTAAGGAAATAAAAGTTGAGAACGGTAAATGTTATATAGGCGGCGCTGTAACGGTAACCGCTTTTGCTGAATCGGAACAGATCCGGGGAATTTTTCCCAACCTGGCAACATACATCAAACTCATTTCCTCCACACCCATACGCAACATGGCTACCATGGCGGGTAATATTGTAAATGCATCACCCATCGGCGACATGAGTATTTTCTTTCTTGCACTCGATGCTGATGTGGTATTGAGCAAAAGCAGTCAAGCAAGAACCATAAAGCTTAAAGATTTTTATAAAGGATATAAGCAGATAGATAAAGCCACAGACGAGATAATTGAAAAGATCATCTTTGCAGTACCGCAAGGAAACCAGTTCAACTTTGAAAAGGTATGTAAACGTACACACCTGGATATTGCCAGTGTAAATACGGCTTGCCTGGTAAGATTTACGGCAGAAGGTTCCATCGAATACATCCATTTATCAGCCGGGGGAGTAGCACCTTTTCCAAAGTACCTTGCCGCCACGGCGGCTTTCCTGCAAGGAAAAATGATCCGTGCCGAAGTGTTGAAAGATGCCATATCAATAATGAATACAGAAATAGCGCCCATCAGCGATGCAAGAGGTACCGCAGATTACAAGCGCTTATTGTTGCGGCAATTATTCCTGGCGCATTTTAAATGCAGCGATGAGGTCATAAAAGAAGTAGTTCGTTAATAAATGAATACAAGTAAAAATAGTAATACTCCTTACCCTCCTTCAGGGGATGGGGGCAATATTGATGCAGCCAGCCACGTAACAGGCAGGTCTGTTTATGTGGATGATATTCCGGTGATGGAAGGAGTTTTATTTGTAAAAGTATTTGATTCACCCGTAGCGCATGGAAAGATCAGGAGTATCGAATTTTCCAGGGCAGAACAAGTACCGGGCATTGTAAAAATATTTTCATACAAGGATATACCAGGAGAAAATCAAATTGGCGGCATCATTCCCGATGAACCTTTCCTGGCAGATATGGAAGTGCATTACCGGGGACAACCCGTTTTGCTGGTTGTTGCCGAAAATGAAGATGCAGCAGAAGAAGCGATCAAAGAAATTAAAATAGAGATCGATCCGCTCACCATCATCACAGATCCCAGGGAAGCGTTTAAACAGGGTAAGTTATTGAGTCCTTCAAGAAAATTTATAAAGGGAGAAGTAGCAGAAGCATTTGGCAAGTGTAAATATATTTTTGAAGGAAGCACAGAATCCGGCGGGCAGGAGCAATTATACCTGGAAACACAAGGGGCTTACGCTTACCCAACCGAACACGACAGTGTAAAAATATTCTCTTCCACGCAGGGCCCAACGCAGGTGCAACGAACCGTAGCAAGGGTATTGGGTATAGGGATGAATAAGATAGAGGTAGATGTACCACGGTTGGGCGGCGGCTTTGGTGGCAAAGAAGACCAGGCTTCTGCATGGGGAACCATGGCGGCAATGACGGCATGGATATTAAAGCGCCCGGTCAAATGCATTCCGCATCGCATGGAAGATATGCGTATGACAGGCAAACGAAATCCTTATAGTAGTGATTATAAGATCGGGCTGGATGAGAACTATAATATCGTTGCGTACGAAGCAACCTTCTACCAGAACGGGGGTGCCGCTGCCGATCTTTCTCCGGCTATTTTAGAAAGAACATTATTTCATGCCACCAATAGTTATAATATTCCGCATGTAAAAGTTGTTGCTCATTCCTGTAAAACAAACCTGCCACCCAATACTGCCTTCCGTGGCTTTGGTGGCCCGCAGGGAATGTTTGTGATAGAAGCTGCGATCGATCATGCGGCAAAAGCACTAAACCTTTCTCCCGATCTTATTCAACGTAAGAACATGATGGAGAACGGAGATGAATTTTCGTATGGACAGATCGTTTCGGAAAGCCAGGCAAAGAACTGCTGGGACGAAGCAGTGAATGAATTTGATCTTGAAGCGACAAAAAAAGAAATTGAACAATTCAACAAACAAAGCCCCTTTTATAAAAAAGGGTTATCGCTTATGCCGGTCTGCTTCGGCATATCGTTCACTAATACCATGATGAACCAGGCAAGGGCATTGGTGCATGTGTATTCAGATGGAACGGTTGGTGTAAGCACCGGCGCTGTTGAAATGGGGCAGGGCGTTAATTCAAAAATGTTACAGGTGGCTGCGGCCTGCTTTGGGATATCTCCTGGTAAAATAAAATTAGAAAGCACCAACACATCAAGGGTTGCCAACACTTCACCATCAGCAGCCAGTTCTACTGCCGACCTGAATGGTAAAGCATTGCTGAATGCCTGTAACCAGGTAAAAGAACGATTGATCTCATTCATTAAAACAGAGCTTACAGGTGAAGAGGGTGCCGATGTAGAGATAAGAAACGAAGTGGTTTATATTAATGATGAAGCTTCGGTATTTAACTGGAAGAACCTGGTACAGCAGGCGTTCTTAAAACGCATCAACCTGAGTGCAAAAGGACATTACGCAACACCCTATATCAATTTCGATAAAACCATAGAGAAAGGCCATCCCTTTGCCTATCATGTTTACGGAACAGCGCTTACTGTTGCAACGGTTGATTGCCTGCGGGGCACTTATGAAATTGATGCCGTTAAAGTGGTGCATGATTTTGGAGCCAGTATGAACCGGCCTGTTGACCTGGGCCAGTGCGAAGGCGGCATTGTGCAGGGCATTGGCTGGATGACGATGGAAGAAGTGGTTTATAATAATGAAGGGAAACTTTTATCAAACGCCTTATCTACATACAAAATACCCGATATCTACTCTGTTCCAAAAACACTTGATATAAAATTTCTGAATACCGATGGGAACGAAATGGCCATTTTTAAATCGAAAGCAGTAGGTGAGCCTCCGTTGATGTATGGCATCGGGGCTTATTTCGCTATCCGTAATGCGGTGCTTTCGTTTAATCCAACAGCAGATGTTCCTTATTCAGCGCCCATCACCCCGGAAAAAGTTTTGATGGCTTTATACAGCAGCAATGGAAAATAGCAATTGCATATACAGCAACCGTTGCTGGCTGGATGGAAAACTTCAGCCCGCTACTATTTGTCTTGATGACGGCATCATTACAGAAATACATCATCATAAAACTGATGGAGCCAAAGATGTTGGCGATCATATCTTAATGCCCGGCATTATTGATGCCCATGTTCATATTAATGAACCGGGACGAACAGACTGGGAAGGATTTGATACAGGCACGCAGGCTGCAGCAGCCGGAGGTATCACCAGCATTGTTGATATGCCACTGAACGCAAGCCCGGTTACAACCGATGCCGCAGCATTCAAATTAAAACTCAATGCAACGGTTGGTAAAATGAATGTGAATGTTGGTTTTTATGGCGGACTGATCCCAGGCAATCAAAACGACCTGGAAGGATTGATACGAATGGGGGTATTGGGTATCAAATGTTTTCTCACACATTCAGGTATTGATGAATTTCCAAACGTTACCGAAAAGGAACTCACCGAAGCCATGCCGTTGATCGCCAAACATCAAATTCCGTTGCTGGCCCATTGCGAACTGGAGAGCGACTGTATAAATGAACTGGCAACGCATCCAACCAGCTATGCCGCATACCTTGCCAGCCGGCCAAAAAAATGGGAGAATGATGCAATTGACCTGATGATAATGTTGTGCCGGAAATATCATTGCGCCACACATATAGTACACGTATCATCCGCCCAGGCGCTGCTGCAGATAAAGAAGGCAAAAAAAGAAGGGTTGCTGTTAACGGCAGAAACCTGTCCGCACTATATTTATTTCAACGCAGAAAATATTCCCGATGCCGGTTGTTTGTATAAATGTGCGCCGCCCATCCGGGAAAAAGAAAACAATGATCTGCTGAAAAAGGCACTGGCAGATGGTGTTTTGAACTTTATTGCAACCGATCACTCGCCTGCACCACCAGCTATAAAAGAACTGCAAAGCGGCAACCTGGAAAAAGCATGGGGCGGTATTGCAGGATTACAGTTCTTATTACCGGCTTCATGGACAGCGATGAAAGAGCATATTTCCCTTGAAAAATTCATTCCTTTGCTTACCGAACACCCGGCCTGGTTTTTACAGGTTGAAAACAGGAAGAGCAGGCTGACTATTGGCTATGATGCCGACCTGGTAGTATGGAACCCCGAAGAAAAATTTGAAGTAAGAGCCGAAAATATTTTGCACCGGCATAATTGCAGTCCGTATACCGGTAAGCAGTTATGGGGAACGGTGCAGCAAACAATTGTAAACGGCATTACTGTTTATCAAAATAAAAAGATAATAAACAAAAACGCAGGACAATGGCTTTTGAGAAAGTAAAAGAAATAATAAAAGACGCCCCGGCATTTACGCAGCTAACAGACCTTGTATCTGAACGGTTGGGGGGAAAAGTGTTGTACGCCACTGATGATTTCTTTGCTGAAAAAGAAAATCTCATCAAACCAACAAGGGGTGTTTTTATAACAGATAAATATACCGACAGGGGCAAGTGGATGGACGGATGGGAGAGCCGCCGCAAACGTACACCCGGGCACGACTGGGCAGTTATTCAGCTTGCCACACCAGGAAAGATCCTTGGTTTTGATATTGACACTAATTTTTTCCTTGGTAATCATCCGCCCCATGCATCTATTGAAGCGATCAATATAACCGATGCTTCAGCAATTGCTGATTGGGATAAAGCAGGCTGGAAAGAGATCTTGCCCAAATCGCATTTAGACGCCGGCTCACAAAATTTTTATACATGCGACAGCAACGAAATCTATTCGCATATACGCCTGCATATTTACCCGGATGGAGGCGTGGCGAGATTAAGAGTATACGGCGAAGTATTTAAAAACTGGGATATGGTTTCAGCCGAAGAAATAATTGACCTGGCAGCTGCTATCAATGGAGGAAAAGCCATTGCCTGCAACGATATGTTCTTTAGCGCTATGAGCAACCTTGGCATGCCTGGCCGGGGCGTTAATATGGGCGATGGCTGGGAAACAAAACGCAACCGTACACCCAACAACCGTGACTGGGTTATTTTAAAGCTGGCTCATAAAGGAAGTATCGAACGCATTATTGTTGATACCTGCCATTTTAAAGGGAACTATCCCGACAGTTGCTCCATTGAAGGATGCCTCTGCAATAGTGATGAAGACGTGATCAATGATAAAACACAATGGCATGTACTATTGCCCCAGCAAAAACTAAGCGCAGATAAAGTGCATGAATTTGTACGGGAAGTAAATGGTGGAAATATATTTTCTCATGTAAGGCTGAATATCTTTCCAGACGGGGGTATCAGCAGGCTGCGCTTGTTTGGCAAGAAAAAAGATCAATAATGCTTGGAATCATTTTATTGTCGGTACTCGGTTTTGTTTTGATCATGCTCAGCATCATGACCTACTATCTCCGTGGCATAGCCCGCCAGGCAGAAGCAGAGGATGAAGCAGATGCAGCGGTGGAAAAGAAGAAAGAAGAGATCGCTTCTTCGCAGAATTTTGTATATACCGCCCTGGCACTTGTATCGGTGGGCCTGGTTGCTTCCCTATATATATATGTACGGGGTACTGCCTGGGAAGGGCATTTAATGGAGTGGATGAATATTGTGGTGCGGCTGATGCACATCACATTCGGCATTGCCTGGATCGGCGCTTCTTTCTATTTTGTATTCCTGGAGAATGCACTCAACCGAACCAAAGATGTGAGAGATGAACTGGCAGGTAACTTATGGGCCGTTCATGGCGGTGGTTTTTATTACCTGGAAAAATATAAGGTTGCGCCCAAAACAATTCCAAAGCATTTGCATTGGTTCAAGTACGAAGCATACTTTACCTGGCTATCGGGGTTCTGTTTATTATTCATCGTATACTACTTTAATGCTTCCGCATTACTGATAGATAAGAATGTGCTGGATATTTCTTCTTTAACCGGTATTGCCATTGGTGTAGGTTCTTTTATTGTTGCATGGATAATTTACGATCTGCTGTGCAAATCGCCGCTTATTAAAAAACCGGTCTGGTTTACGTTGATCGGCTTTGTTGCATTGGTGGGTTTTGCCTATTTATACTCCCGTGTTTTCAGTGGCCGGGCTGCTTACATACATTTTGGCGCTATGATCGGCAGCATTATGGTGGCTAATGTTTTCTTTGTCATCATCCCGGCACAAAAAGCCATGGTAAATGCTGCAAAAAACGGGCTGCCCCTAAATCCGCAGTTGGGAAAGAATGCCCTGAACCGTTCTTTGCATAACAACTATTTTACCCTGCCGGTTTTGTTTGTAATGATAAGCAATCATTTTCCCACAACGTTTGGGTACGAGCAACCTTGGCTGGTACTCATCATCATTTCACTGGGAACAGCCGGAGTAAAGCATTATCTTAACCTCCGGGAAAAAGGGCAGCTGTCTGTCTGGATATTGCCGGTATCGATCGTAATCCTGCTGGCTGGCGCTTTTATCTCTGCTCCGCCAAAAGACCCTGGCGCCTGCAATTCAAAAATTGAATTCAGTGAAGTAAATGCCATCATCCAGGAAAGATGCGTTAGCTGTCATTCTTCCAGGCCAACGGATGATGTATATAAAGCGCCACCCAATGGAGTTATGTACGATACGCCGGAAGATATTGTCAGAAAGAAAGACCTGATCATGCAGCGGGTGGTGATAACAAAGACCATGCCCCAGAATAACAAAACAAATATCACACAAAAGGAAAGAGATATACTGCGATGCTGGATCGAACAGGGAGCATCTATTAAGTAAAGACTACAAAAAGTTTGTCATGACAATAAAAGCACTTAATAAACTGAATAAAGAGGCGAAACAAAAACTGCTGATGAGTTGCTGCAGTTCTCTTTCCTGGGCAGAACGGATGACAAAACAATTTCCGTTTGCAGATGAAAAAGACCTGGTTAATGCCGCAACAGATGCCTGGTATAACGAGTGCAGCAGTGCCGACTGGCTTGAGTCATTTGCACATCACCCCCGGATCGGCGACGTTAAAAGCCTTGCAAAAAAATTTGCCGGTAAGGAACAGGCATCGGTAGCCGCAGCATCTAAAAAGATCATTACTGCCCTTGCAGAAGCCAATGCGGCCTACGAAGCCAAATTCGGATTCATATTTATTGTTTTTGCAACAGGCAGATCTGCATCAGAAATGCTGCGACTGCTGGAAGACCGGTTAAGCAACACGATCGGAGAAGAGTTACATATTGCTATGGGGGAACAAATGAAGATCACGATTCTTCGTTTTCAAAAAATAATTACGGAAGCAAACTGGAACAGTTTAAAACCTGGTCAGCTTACCACGCATGTACTTGATACGTCTGTGGGCCGGCCCGGAAAAGATATCAGTATCCGTTTGCAGATACCTGTTAATGGTGTTTGGCAAACCATTGCACAGGGGGTTACAAATGAGGATGGAAGAGTTGCCGGCCTGTTACCGGCGCAGAAAAAACTGGCGCATGGAAACTACAAACTGGTTTTTGATACCGGAAATTATTTTGCTGCTCAAAAGTTAAAAGGGTTTTATCCCGAAGTGGAAATTCAATTCATTGTTTTTGACGACGCACATTATCATGTGCCGTTGCTCATCAATCCATTTGGATATTCTACTTACAGGGGAAGTTAATATTTTACCGCAGAGAAAGGAGAAGCAGAGTTAGCCGCAGAGCCTCTGCGTAAACTCCTTTAACTCATTTTCTCTGCGGTGAATTTGTATAAATGACGATCAAAAATATAATAAAATGAGTGTATCTATTCCAGCTAACAAACGAGAGGAATTGTTCAGTAGTTTAAAAAAGGCAAACACTGCTTTTCAGCAGATCTATCCCGGCGACCGGAGTGAACGCCAGCCTGTGCACACTTTATATGGGGGAGCGAACCTTTTTAAATCAGATGCTGCGCCGGCACTGGGCAGACGGGCATTGGAGATATTTGAAACCTATGCACCCGACCATAAGGTATTCGGTAAAGTATTTGGTATGGATGTTAATTCAGGCTTCAGTAAGAAAGTATATGATAAAGTAATTGCAAAACTGAAAGCAGAAGCCATTGAAGATTTCCGGATCGACTTTGAAGACGGTTACGGAAACCGCAGCAATGAAGAAGAAGATGAAACAGCACGTACTGCCGCATTGGAAGTTGCTAAAGGTTTGTCGGCCAAAACACTATCGCCTTTTATCGGTATTCGTATAAAACCTTTTACAGAGGAAATGAAAGAAAGAGGATTAAGAACACTGGATATTTTTATCAGTACCCTGGTAAAAGAAACAGGAGGCAGGTTGCCGGATAACTTCATTGTAATGCTTCCAAAAGTTACCATACCGGAGCAGCCAGCTACCCTGGCATCCTTCTTTGATATTCTTGAAACCGAACTGAAAATGGAAAAAGGAAGCCTGAAAATGGAAATGATGGTGGAAACCACGCAGGCGATCATGGCCATTGACGGAACCAATCCTTTATACAAGTTCATTAAAGCCAGCAACGGAAGATGCATCGCCATGCACTTTGGCACTTACGATTACACGGCAAGCTGCAGCATTACGGCCAAGTACCAAGAGATGGATCACCCTGTTTGTGATTTTGCTCATCACATGACCAAAGTGGCGCTGGCACACACGGGTATCTGGCTTAGCGATGGCGCAACCAATACAATGCCCATCGGGCCGTATAGGGGAGAAAATCTCACAAAAGAACAAATGCAGGAGAATATGGATGTGGTTCATCGTGCCTGGAAAAAAGGATACGATCATATCCGGCATTCGTTATGGAATGGGTTTTACCAGGGCTGGGACCTGAACCCGGCACAGTTCCCTATGCGCTATGCTGCTGTGTATGCTTTCTTCCTGGAAAGTTATGATGATGCCGTAGAGCGGTTAAAAACATTTGTGGAAAAAGCGGCAAGAGCAACCCTGATAGGAGATGTATTTGATGATGCAGCAACCGGCCAGGGGCTACTTAATTATTTTTTACGGGCATTGAATAGTGGCGCTATAACCGAGGAAGAGGTATTGGTTACCGGGTTAACACTGGAAGAAATAAGAGGGCGGTCTTTTAAAAAGATACTGGAAAACAGAAAAAGATAGGCATGAATGTATGGGAATTTATACATGAAAAGCTTTATGATGGCATGAAGGTAATGCTGCTTTATGTTTTAGAAAGCGAAGGCAGCTCGCCCGGCAGGCAGGGTTTTAAAATGGCATTGGCTGAAGATGGAACATATTCCGGAACGATCGGGGGAGGAATTATGGAGTATAAATTTGTAGAAAAAGCAAAGGTTCTTCTGCAGCAGAATGAGAGCAGGGTTTTGCTGCAAAAGCAGTATCACGATAAAGATCACGAAAGCAACCAGTCGGGAATGATCTGCTCCGGCAGCCAGCTAAATGCTTTCATCCCCCTATCGCCAAAGAATAAAAGAACCATCAGTAATATTTTTACCCGAAAGGGAAAAACCATTCAACTCTCGCCGGCAGGCATATCGGTCGTCCAGGGAAAAACAAAGGGCCTTCAATATAAAACAGATGAGAACTGGCTATATACCGAAGCGATCAGTGAGCAGCCGGTGATACATATCATTGGTGGCGGGCATGTAGGCCTGGCTTTATCGGAACTGATGTCTTTTCTCGGATTCTTTATCAAAGTATATGATGACCGCCCCGGGCTAAAAACACTGTGGCAGAATAATTTTGTAGATGAAAAGATCATTATTCCCGGCTATGACCAGCTAAATGATTTTTTTACCGCCACCGAAAATGATTTTGTGGTGATCATGACTGTTGGATACCGCACCGATAAGATCGTTTTAAAACAACTGACCGGCAGGCATTTTTTTTACCTGGGTCTTTTGGGCAGCAGCCATAAAATAGAAACCCTGTTTAAAGAATTAAGAGAAGATAACGTACCCCAGAAATGGCTTGATACAATTTTTTCTCCGGTCGGTGTAGCCATCGACAGTAAAACAACAAAGGAGATCGCAGTCAGCATTGCTGCCGAGATCATCCGGGAAAAGAACAAACACCAGCCTGGTGGAAGAAACCAGCTAAACCTTATTTAAATAGTTTGTCATGCTCCTGTTACTAAAACAAATAAGCTACTAAGCCACTAAATAAAACTTAGTGACTCTTTGTGACTTAGCGCCTTTGTGGTTAATTATTAAAATTTCACTACTTCCCAAAAGGCTTTTTTGGGCTTTAACTCCCGGTCAAATAATAACGGATAATCCTTTCTTCCCCGTACCGGGAAATTATCCAGCCAGCTGCTGCGATCAGAAATATTCCAGAAGGTAACACTGCTGATAGAGCTTTTATATTTCCTGAATAATTCGAAACACATTTTATAAACTTCCATTTGCTTTGCTTCTTTTTCTGCAGAAAAAGCAGTGTCGTAGTCGGAGGCCTTTCTTTCCCTTGCCTCGTGTTCTTTCGGATAAACAGAGATATCGAGTTCGGTGATCTGCACCTGTAATCTCAGTTTTGAAAAATCTTCCAGTGTTTTGTCTAATTGTTCTCTCGAAGGTTCATTCACGGCCCAATGGCCCTGTAACCCGATGCCGTGGATAGGAATTCCTTTGGCCTGCAGGGCCTTTACCATGCGGATGATCTTTTCCCGCTTAACCGGGCTGATCTCGTTGTAATCATTATAGAATAACAGGGCATCCGGATCGGCGGCATGTGCATATTCAAATGCTTTGGCAACAAAATCTTCACCACATATCTTATAAAATAACGATGGCCTGAAATATTCATCGGCCTTATCAGAGATCGCTTCATTCACCACATCCCAGGCGTAGATGGTTCCTTTGTATCTTGATACAACTGTCGTGATATGTTCCTTCAATCGTTGCAGCAACACTTCTTTACCTACCAGGTTTTCGGTAGAATCTTTAAAGAACCAATTGGGTGTTTGATTATGCCAGCATAATGTATGGCCACGCAATTTTAAATTGTTGCGCTTTGCAAATGCAGCAATGGAATCGCCGCCAGCCCAGTTATACCTGTCTGGCCGGGGATGTATGGGCCCCATCTTCATGCCATTCTCCGGCGTCATACTGTTGAAATTACCCAGGATCAAAGCAGCTTCCTCCGTTTTTAAAGCCTGTGGTGAAACAGCTACACCAACCGTAAAATATTCCTTGTAATGATCTTTCAGTCCTTTGGATGATGCAGGAGAGGATGTTTTTTGTGCAACCGTACATTGAGCAAAGAACAGAGCAGCGATAGTTATGCTGAAAACAGCGATCTGTTTTTTCATTGTATATAATTTAAACATTCAGATAATTACATTTAAAATGAGTACACCGATGAGCCCCGCAATGGAGATCACCGTTTCCATTACTGTCCACGACAGAAAGGTTTGCTTCAGCGACAGTTTGAAAAATTCTTTGAACATCCAGAACCCGGAATCGTTGATGTGTGAACCAAAAACACTTCCGGCGCCAACGGCCAGTACCATCAGTTCCGGAGATACATCATGCTGTGTCAATAACGGCGATACGATACCTGCAGCGGTAATGCCTGCAACGGTAGCAGAGCCAATGGTTACCCGAAGTAAAGCGGTAACCACCCAGGCAAATACCAGGGGTGGCATTTGCCATTTGCTGCTGAAGGAAGCGATATAAGCGCCGGTGCCACTGTCTGTCAATACCTGCTTTAAAACACCTCCGGCTGTAATGATCAGCAGGATGAGGGCAATTCCGGAAATGGCCTCACTTAACCATTTCATGGAATCCTCTGTTTTTATTTTCATGCTTATGCTGAAATAAATAAAGCCGAGGATAACGGATAACAGCAGGGCAATGGTAGAATCACCAAGGAAGAGCAGTGTTTTTTTAACCATACCATCCTGCAAAAAATTTGCGGCAATAACCGACATGGCAATGAGAATGACAGGCAACAATGCGATCATGAAACTGGGAAAAGTAGCCGGTAGTTTTTTAAGCGCTACCATGGGCGATTCTGTTTGCTGCTGGCCATTGCTTATCTTTTGCATCATCCTTCCCAAAAATGGCCCTGCAATGATGACCGCCGGAATGGCGATACATATCCCATACAATAAGGTTAAGCCCATATTGGCATGAAACGAATTTACCAGCACAACCGGCCCCGGATGCGGGGGGAGAAAGCAATGTGTGGTGGAAAGGGATGCTGCCATGGGAATAGCGAGATACAATAACGGAAGCTTTGTTTTTCTTGCCAGCGTAAAAACAAGCGGTACCAGTATCACAAAGCCGGCATTATAATATAGCGGTATGCCAATGAGGAAACCGGTGAGTAAAACAGCCCATTGAATATTTTGCTCACCAAAAGCATGTATGAGTGTGGAAGAAATTTTTTCAGCGGCGCCCGACATTTCCAGGATCTTTCCGAGAATGGCTCCCAAACAAATGATAAGCGCCAATCCACCCATGGTGCTGCCAACGCCTTTCTCAACAGACCTTAAAATATCTGCCGGCTGCATACCCAGGCAAAGACCGGTAAGAATAGAAACGATCAGCAATGATAAAAAGGGACTTACCTTTTTCACCGTAAGAAAAACCTGCAAAGCAATGGCTGATATGATGATGAAGAATATCAAGGATTATCTCACCGTATTTATTAGTGTACCAATTCCGTCAATTGAAATAGTGATCTCGTCGCCGCTTTGCAGGGTAAAATTATTGCCGGGTACCACGCCGGTTCCGGTCATTACCAGGCAGCCCTGCGGAAAACTGCTTTCCCTGTAAACAAAAGAAACCAGTTCCGTTACTGTTCTTTTCATCTGGCTTAGTGCAACAGATCCTTCAAAGGCAACAGTATTATTTCTTTTAATAGCAAGACTGATCATTGTATTGTCCTCAAGCGGTTTATCAGTAAGGTAGATGCAAGGGCCCAATGCGGCACAGGCATCATAGGTTTTTGCCTGTGGAAGGTACAGGGGATTTTCTCCTTCAATACTGCGGCTGCTCATATCGTTGCCAATGGTATAGCCAATGATCTTTCCGGATGAAGTAACAACCAACGTCAACTCCGGTTCGGGCACATCCCAGGTAGAGTCTTTCCGTATCCGTACAAAAGCCTTGTTGCCAACAATACGGTGAGGGGTTGACTTAAAAAAGACTTCGGGCCTTTCAGCCTCATATACTTTAGCATAGAAGTCGGCGCCGCCCGATGCCTTGCTTTCTTCCTGCCGGCCAACCTTGCTTCGCAGGTAAGTAACGCCACATGCCCATAGCTCCTGCCGATCCCCGATGGGAGGCAACAGGTCATCAACCAGGTTCTTGTCTCCTTCAACCAGGCCTTCGATCAGCCGTTCAGCTCTTTGCAAAAGATCATCGTCGTTGATAAAGGAATTCCAGTCATCCTGTTTAAGCAGGAAGAATTTGTTTCCTTTTTCAGCTACGATCCCATTTTTAGTTTTATATAATTTCATATTTAATAATTTCAAACTCCCCTTCAAGGGGATGGGGCTATCTCATTTTAAACCGCAATACATACATATCGTTGGTGATGTACAATGTTTTTTCATCAGGCGATAAGGCACAGTTGGATGTTGCATTCTCCAGCTTTAACATACCAAGCACTTTTCCTTCGCTGTTGAATATGTATAAACCGCCGGGGCCGGTTGCAAATACATTTCCTTTGCTGTCGATCTTCAATCCATCAGGCAGACCTTTCCATTTTTTATCATGCCCGGCGGCACTGTAAAATATTTTTCCGTTGATAAGCGAATCGCCTGAAATATCAAACACATACCAGTTTGGCTTAACAGGGTCAGAGCAGGCAACAACCAGTCTTTTCTCTCCCGGGAAAAAAGCAATTCCATTGGGTCTTGTTATTGAATCAACCAGTAAAAGGATAGAACCGTCTTTTTTTACTTTATAAACCCCATTAAAAGAGACCTCTTTTTTTGGATCGGAATCATCTTGTGTTGATAAACCATAGGGCGGGTCGGTAAAGAACAATTCACCGGCGCTGTTGTACACGGCATCGTTGGGGCTGCTCAGCTTTTTACCACCATACGTGTCGGCGATGGTGATGAACTTTGACCCGGGCATATTCAGCGGCGCATCCATCTTTGCCATTCGCCTGTCGCCATGCTGGCATAAAACGAGACTGCCCTTTTCATCCAGCAACAAACCATTGCTGCCTGGTTCTTTACAGGTTGATGGAACTGAGCCGGTATATCCGGATGGTTTTACATACACTTCTTTCCCTTTTTCTTCGGTCCATTTGTAAATGGTATTGGCGGGTACATCGGAGAAAAGCAGCATCTTCTCTTTTTCAATCCACAAGGGGCCTTCACTCCATTCAAAGCCTTCGGCAATTATCTCTGCTTTGGCATTGGGAGAAATAATTAGATCAAGGGCCGGATCGGCTCTTTCAATAGTGCCGGTTGTTTTATTTTGTTCTTTACTGTTACAGCTGATCATAGCAGAAATAATAAGCAATGAAAAGATATGTTTCATAAAAAATGGTTTAATGCAGGTCTCTTGTTACTTCGCTGCCGCTGCCTCCCTGTAAAATATCCAGGTCGGCGCCCAGGTGTGCCTGTTGTACATGGTCGATGTAAAACTTCACATAGCCTCTTGTTGCCATCGGCCCGGGAGCTTTCCAGGCCGCTTTTCTTTTTAAAAGCTCTTCCTCACTTACGTCGAGGTGCAGTTTTCGTTGGGCAACATCCAGTTCTATCAGGTCGCCGTTTTTTACCAATGCTAAAGCGCCGCCAATAGAAGATTCAGGTGAAATATGCAGCACTACAGTGCCGGCAGCTGTACCACTCATTCTTCCGTCGGAAATGCGAACGATATCTTTTACGCCTTTGCGTAATAGTTTTTCAGGCAGGTCAACATTACCTACCTCGGGCATGCCGGGATAACCAACCGGGCCAACGCCTTTTAATACGATCACCGAGTTCTCATCAATATCCAGTTGCGGGTCATCAATCCGTGTATGATAGTCTTCCATTGTTTCAAACACAACCGCTTTGCCTTTGTGCTTCATTAATGACCTGGTTGCTGCCGATGGTTTTATCACAGCACCATCTTTACAAAGATTTCCCTTCAGCACAACAATGCCTGCTTCATTTTGCAGGGGGGCATCAATAGGAGCGATCACTTCTTTATTATAACAGACAGGGTTGCTGTTATTTTCACCAATTACCTTTCCGTTTACCGTTATTGCATCATTGTGCAACAGCTTTTTCAATTCATTGATCACAACCGGAAGCCCGCCCGCATAATAAAAATCCTCCATCAGGTACTTTCCGGAAGGCTTCAGGTTAACAAGCAAAGGAATTTTACTACCGATGGTATCAAAGTCCTCCAGTTTTAATTCAACCCCGATCCTTCCGGCAATGGCCTGCAGGTGAATGATGAAATTGGTTGAGCCACCAACAGCTGCATTTACCATGATCGAATTCTCAAATGCTTTTCTTGTAAGGACCTTTGAAAGCTTCAGGTCTTCTCTTACCATTTCCACGATCCTCCTTCCGGACAGCTGTGCCATCACTTTTTTTCTTGAATCAACAGCGGGAATGGCCGCAGCACCGGGCAACGTCAGCCCTAACGACTCAGCCATACAAGCCATGGTAGATGCCGTGCCCATCGTCATGCAGTGTCCCTGGCTTCTTGCTGCACCAATTTCGGCTTCATGAATATCTTCTGCGGTATAATTTTCTACCAGTGTTTTTTCTTTCACCATCCAGTTGAAAGAACCGCTTCCCAGGCACTCGCCTTTGAATCTTCCATTCAACATAGGTCCTCCCGGAACAACAATAGTTGGCAGATCAACACTGCATGCACCCATGATGGTACTTGGAGTTGTTTTATCGCAACCTGTTAATAATACAATGCCGTCAAGAGGATTTGCACGGATGCTTTCTTCTACATCCATGCTTGCCAGGTTGCGAAATAACATGGTAGTTGGCCGCATGATGGTTTCACCCAATGAGGTAACAGGAAATTCCAATGGAAAGCCACCCGCCTCTATAACACCCCTCTTTACGATCTCGGCAAAATCACGGAGATGACCATTGCATGGAGTTAACTCACTCCATGTATTGCAGATGCCGATAACAGGCCGGCCTTTAAAATAATCATCGGGGTATCCCTGGTTGCGTAACCATGACCGATGCACAAAACCCATCTTATCGTCTTTGCCAAACCAGTCTTCGCTTCTTAATTTGCTCCCAACTCCTGAAGGGGAGTTGCTATCGTTTTGCTTTTTCATTTTTTACAATTAATTCTTCCTGAGTAAAGCAGTAGCGCACCATAGTACCGGCGCCTGCCCGTGAAAGTCGCCCGTAATTCTTTTCCGGTCTAAATAATATTGCCGGTTATTGCCGGCACCCGTTCCTTCACACACTTCACTTATTTCTCCTTTGTCGTTAATGTAACCGATCAATGCAAGCCATCCTTTTCTTGCTGCGGGCCCGTAAATCTTTTTATCAAGCCATCCGTTCTTTACGCCGGTGATCATGGCAAACGTAAACATACCGGTACTGGAAGTTTCATACCATGCATCGGTATCATTCAGCAACTGACGCCACATGCCGCTCTCTGTCTGGAACTGCAGCAACGATCCCATCATGGTTGTGTAACCCTTCATGATGCGGGGGCGATGGGGATGATCTTTTGGCAAAACCCTTAGTAGCTCAGTCATACCTGCTGCCATCCACCCGTTTCCTCTTCCCCAGTAAAACGGAGAACCTGTGGCATGATAAAAAAGGCCGTTGGGTTTTTGCAATGAATCCAGGTATAGCACCATTTCTTTTGCAGCCCGGTTAATATATTCCTTATCCTGTGTGGCACGGTATGCCTGTGATTGTATCATGGTGATCATGTACATATCATCGATCCATAATCTTGTTTGCCAGGTATAGCCCTTGCTGTAATGCTCAATAGATGCCGGAGTAAGCCTTGGCCCGAATGGTTTGCTCCATTGTGTATCGGCATACGTTTTCCCGAAGCTGAGGTATTTTTTTTCTCCCGTTTGCAGGTAGATCTCCAGCGGAATGGTTCCGAAAACATTATAATCAACATGGTCGGGGTAGGGAAGAAGTGACGAGTCCTTATCAAACAACGGCTGGAAACGATCGATGAGTTTATCTCTAAGGTCCTTGTTCTTAGTTTCTTTGGAAAAGGTTAAGGCGCCATACCAGTCGCATACTTCAAAATAAGGAATATGCGGTACAGCCCCAAAGCCGTATACCCCATGCGGCGATTGAATGAACCGTTCGGCCACACGAAGACCAACTTCCTGCGGTGATGAACCCTGCGGAAAGTTTTTAAAAACATCCTGTGCCATTATAAAGCAGCTACAGAGCAATAAAGTAAATAAGCTTATGGTTATCTTTCTCATTTAATCTTGATTTTTTTTCCGGTGTGCATGGCTTCATAAACTGCCTGCAGGTATTTAACATCCCTTCTGCCCATTTCGCCAGGTACGATCGAAATTTTGTTATTCTTTATTGATGCTGCAATGCCATCCATTTGTTTTGCCTGCTGGTTAATATGCGGAAAATCCATAACTCCTGCAGGCGTGGAGCCACGCTGGCCTGTATAATTATAAGCCGAGGTTAATTCAAAAATTCCTTTCTCTGCTTCGGCCCTTAAAAAATTCATTCCTTCGGCATAGCTTGTTCTGCAGTCGGTGATCAACCCATTGGGAAATTCCATCTGCCAGTTGAGTGATTGTTCTACTTCCCTGAACCGCTCAAAATCTGTTTTCACTCCCTCCTGTGCGGTAACGGCAATTGGTTCCATGCCGGTTGTATAGCACATGGCTTGTATCACATAGATGCCCACGTCCATTAAAGGCCCGCCCCCGGCATATTTCTGTGTGAGCCGCCATTGCGACGGACCGGCCCTGAAACCAAAGCCTCCCGACAGTTTTTTTATTTCGCCGTAAACCTTTTTCGAGCCGCATCTTGCCATCTCCAGGTTATACGGTTCAAAGTGCAGGCGGTAGCCAATGGATAAATGTTTGTTCGCTTTTTTGGCGGCAGCGATCATACGGTCGCAATCTTCCACCGTAATGGCCATTGGCTTTTCACATATCACATGCTTACCGGCTTCAAAACCACGAATGGTATATTCTGCATGCATATTGTTGGGCAGTACCACGTATATAATGTCTATATCTGGGTTGTCTTTTATAGAATCATAATTTTCGTAGTTGTAAATATTCTTATCCGGGATATTATATCGCTCTTTCCAAACGGGGATCTTTGATGGAGTGCCCGTAACTATTCCGGCCAGGTAACAGTTTTCTGTTTGCTGCAATGCCGGGGCCAGCTGGTTGGTTGCATAATTTCCTAGTCCAACCAAAGCAATACCCAGCTTATCTTCTTTTCCCTTTTTCATTTTAGTTTGATTTGATTTTTTTTCATTACAATCAGTATATGCCGAAAGCAGGGGCAAGCCCAGCCCTGCCATTCCTATGTTGTAAATGAATTTTCTTCTTGAATGACCTTGATGTTTATTCATAAAATCAGTTGAATGTTTTATTACAAATTCCGATTGGTAAACAGGCACTATGCCGTTACCGCCCCTGCCTGGCCTTTATATAATCCGCTACATCAACCATCGGTGCCACCCAGATATCTTTTTCGTTCTGTTTTAGAAATTCAAGAAATTGCCTGTGTGCCGGTAAAGACACATCCAGCCCATTGCCTCCGCCTACCCCGTGAAATAAAATGACGAGTAGAGAATTTGTTTCTACCGCTTTCTTTACCCATTCGATCATTTGTTCGGCAGTATGATTGTTGACCATGTAGCAGTCCACATTATAGAGGTCCACTTCATTTATCTTATGCATTTCGTTTCGTACAGATCGTAATGCCACAAAATCGTTCTTTATCTCGTTGCTGAAATCAACACCACCCGCTTTGGTATCGGCACAGGTGAAAGCATAGGTTCTTTTTGTTTTTCCGTCCACCGACTGCAGGTATACATTTTCCATCCGTATCTCATCCACCATCCTTGATACGGTGTAATTTCTGAGATCGTATTCGGGCCTTACCCATTCCCTGCCTGTTCCGCCGATACAGGGGTGATACAGGGTATGATTGCCTAGCTCATTTCCTTTGTCGGCAAGTTTTTTCCATTCGGCAATACGGTTTTTCACAGCCGGGTAGTAAGCACTGATATAAAAAGTGGCTTTCAATCCCAACGAATCAAGTACGGGTGCAGCATTATCCAGCTGCTGGTCGTAGCCATCATCGTAGGTGAGTACAACGGCGGCTTTTTTATTGCGCCATGGCTGGTTCGCTTGAGCATAACCCGATGCAGATACCAATAAAGTAATTGCAATAAATAAAAATATAGTTCTCATTTCTTTTATTTAAGCGTTAAAACCAGCACTGAAAAGGGAGGGATCTTTACAGTAAGGTTGCTTCCGTTTAATATCGTATTGGTAAAGGAGGCCGGAGCCACTTTTGCCGGGTCATCAAAAGAATTATGGTCTTGCAGTTTCCCGGAACGCAGTATGCGGCCGGTAACTGTTCTTGCAGGCAGGCCGCCCAGGTCAATGCTTACTTCCTGCTCATTATGTGCATCAATATTCACCAATGAAATGTGAACGACCCCTTTTTTATCCTTTGACGCAGAAGCAGAAACAGCTTTCAACTTCTTTTCCGCAAATGAATACTCATTGCTTGTAACAGTAAGGGGCAGCATCAGCGCATCTTGGTGAACGTTGTACATTTCCATCACATGATACGTAGGTGTGAGTATCATTTTTTCTTTGTTGGTAAGAATAACGGCCTGCAATACATTAACACATTGCGCCAGGTTGGCCATCCGTACCCGGTCGCAGTGATTATTGAAGATGTTCAGCGTTAAACCGGCGATCATCGCATCACGCATGCTGTTTTGCTGGTATAGAAAAGCGCCGTTGGTTCCGGGCTCCACTTCATACCATCCGCCCCACTCATCCACTACCAGGGCCAGTTTCTTTTTGGGATCGTATTTGTCCATCACCTCGCTGTTGCCGGCGATCATTCCTTCCATCCGGTAAGCCTGCTCCATGGTTTTAAAATATTCTTCTTCGGTAAACTGCGTGGCAGAACTTTTTTTACTCCAGTTGATAACCGAATAATGATGAATTGAAATGCCCTCGATCATCTTCAGGGGTATATTCTTCATTAATTCCTCCGTCCATTTAAAATCATCCCAGCCAGGGCCAACGGCAATACGAAATAATCCTTCGCTATTGTTATAGCTGGTCATAAAGGTTGCATACTTCTTATACTCATTAATGTAATAGTCAACCGTCATGTGCCCGCCACAGTCCCACGATTCATTACCTACTCCCCAGTATTTTACATTCCATGGTTTTTGCCTGCCGCTTTGCCGGCGCATATCTGTAAGGTAGCTGCTGCCATTTGCATGATTTACATACTGCACCCACTCGGCGGCTTCCTGTACGGTACCGCCGCCCATATTTACGGCGAGATAAGGTTCTGTTCCCATCAATTCGCACAACTGTAAAAATTCATTGGTGCCAAAACTATTATCATCCCTTACATTGCCCCAGGACACGTTTTCAATATGCTTTCGTTTATTTTTCGGACCAATGCCATCCTTCCAGTGATAGTTGTCTGCAAAGCAACCGCCTGGCCAGCGCAATACCGGGGTTTTTAATTTCTTTAATGCATCTACCACATCAAGTCTTATCCCGTTTTTGTTTGAGATTGTTTTATTGTTTTCGCCCACATAAAATCCTCCGTAAATACAACGGCCAAGATTTTCTGCAAAATGCCCATAGATGTTTTTGTTGATGCTGTCTTTTGCTTTTGACGCATCGATCAGGATCCTGTTTTGGGCAAAAAACATGTTACTTGTAAACAGGCTGATAAAACATAAATAAAAACGGGTTCTCATTTTCTTTTTCATTTATCTGTGGTGAATGGGGATGCAGGCAATCCTTCTTTGTTATACAGGTTAGCGCCATCCGGGTTATCGGACCATGCGTAACGAACGTACATTGGGTTAGGAACAGCATCATTCCACACAACCACTTTATCTCCTTCGATCCTTGCCTTTGCCCACACAAATTTTTTGTTGGTGCCGGCAATGGCAAACTGGCTTAATTCTTCCCCATCGTTTGTAATTAACCCGCTGCCGGTGTTGGTAAAGCTGATGATCATTTTATTTCCATCAATTGCAGCAGACTGGTATATGGGGCCAGAGTAAACGATGTTCTCTCCATATGCAAGTTTTTGTGCAGCTAGTGCAAGTCTCAATCCAATATCTTTTTTATTATCGGGATGAAGTTCATTCCACTCACCCAGGTCGATCGTTACTGCCATGGCTGTGTTGGGAACAGACAATGTTCTCAATTGCGATTCTCTTAGCCTTGCCCAGTTGCTTTCGGAAGGCAGGTAGTTCACATCTCCGAAATTGGGAAGCTGCACATAAAGAAATGGAGCAACTGGTTGTTTCCATTTGCTCCGCCAGTCGGCGATCAGGGCAGGCAACAGCTTTTCATATTCTTCCGGCTGCCCTGTATTTCCTTCGCCCTGGTACCATAGAATGCCCTTGATATTGTAGTTGATCAATGGCGCTATCATAGCGTTATATAAAACCGTTGGCTGATCCTGTGCCGATATTACTCTTACAGGCGGGCCTTGCCTTGGAACAAAAACGTCGGCAACCTTATATTGCCAGGTGCCTTTAAGATCGATGGTATCTTTTCCGGCAAACAGGCAGTAGGGTTTATCGGGAACAAAACCTCCTTTACCGGCATTGTTGATCACCTTCACTACGAAAATATTTTTACCGGGTTTTAATAAGTCAGCCGGAACAGTATATCTCCGCTGCGGATACTGGTAAGTGGTGTTGCCAACCTGTTTTCCATTGATGTACAGAACATCGGCATCAACGATCCTGCCTAAAAATACTTTTGCAGCAATGCCGGTCATGGATGCAGGCACATTCACTTCTTTCCTGTACCAAACAATTCCATCAAGGTCTTTTATTCCCTGGTCTTCCCAAAAGCCGGGGATGTTTATGTTATGCCAGGCTTTTGATATGTATGCAGTATCGTACCATTTAACCGGGCCGGTCAATCCTTTGTCAGCAGGTTGTGGCCTTGTATTGGCAATTGCAGCATTCCGGTTGGTACTGTTCACATAAGCCGTGTCTTTATTTTTTTGAATGATACTGCGCATGGAAGGAAACTCTTTTAATCCTTCTTCACTGGTCCATGCTTCGGCACCGGGCCCGCCTACACTTGAATTAATGATGCCGATGGGCACATGATATTTTTCAAAAAGTGTTTTTGCAAAGAAGAAAGCCACCACAGAAAAGGGCCTTACGTCTTCTCCTACAGCCGGTTTCCAGTAACCCGATGGCAGGTCATCCTGCGGACCCAGCATATTGGTAAGCGTTGGGATCCAGAACTGTCTTATTTGCGGGTAGTTTGCTTCTGCAATATCTTTTGCATAGGTCACATCATGAATATTCATCTGGTGCACCATGTTGGATTGGCCGGAGCAAAGCCAAACATCACCGATCAGGATCTCTTTCAATGAGATCTTATTGCTGGCAATGATGTCCATGGTATAAGGCCCGCCGGCTTTCATGGGAGGTAAAACAATCTGCCATCTGCCATCAGCGTCCGCTTTGGTCTTATAGGTTTTGCCATTGAAGGTTATGCGTAGCTTCTCTTCTTTTGCAGCCCGGCCCCACAGGGTTAATTTTACGTCTCTTTGCAAAACCATACTGTCTCGTACCAGCCGGGGAAGTTTTACCTGCGCCTGAACAGCGTAACAGCTTAGACAGAGTAACAGTATAAATAATTTGCCTTTCATTTCAATTTTTCTTTCTGAATAATAGCTTTCTCCCGTATTGCTCCAACTCAAATATCCAGTTGCTGTTAAAATGGATATTGAAAAACTCTGCCGTGGAATAAAAGTCGGTTTCCGTAGCAGCAAATAGGCTGTATTTATAGGTTGGCGAAAAATAAAACACCAACCTGCCTTCTTCATTCCTGATTTCAACTTTGCTTTCGGCAGATTCATACAGGCCGGTGTATTTTTCAAGAACAGCGCTGGCAAGTTTCAGTTTTGGCCTTTCAAAAATATACTGCAACCCCCTGCCGTAGGTTTCACTCTTGGTTCCGGAATGCCCTGTGTTTTCCAAAACAACCGGTTTGATCTTTAGGGAAGGATAGTTACGGCCATTTAAATACGTGGCTAGTTTTTCAAAGCCCGATACATTTCTTTCTACGCCGCCAAACGTCATATATAATCTTGCCGGCGACGAAACATTGCTTTCAAAATATTTTTTCTCGTACTGGTAAATGACCTCCCTGTCCCAGCCAATGGCCGGGCTGGCGGCTGCATAGCCGGTAAACATATCAGGCTGCGAAAACAAGGCGTACATGGTTATTAACCCGCCGAGGGAGCAACCCATGATGGTCCGGTTCTTATTATCTGCCTTGTAATTGGATTCAATGAAGGGAAATAATTCGTTGCGCATGAAGGAAAGGAATTTATCGGCGCCACCGCCTTGTTTCTGCCTGCCGTCGTTGGTGGGTGTATAGTCCCGTACCCTTAAACTATCCGGGTTTGGATTTGTTCCTCCCCAGGTAATTCCCACAACGATCAGTTCAGGAATAAAGCCATCATAATATTGTTGACCGTAAATGGATTTTACCAATGGAAAATCCCATTGCGAATCCATCAGGTAAACAACCGGGTATTTTTTGTTACTGTTCTTGTATCCGCCGGGCAATAAGATATGAAGTTCATATTCCTGGCCGGTTACAATAGCCGAACTGATCTTTCTTATTTCTGATCCGGGAATATCCACCCGCGGAAATTGCGCATGAGCTTGTGCAAGGACCCCGGTAACAAATATGATAAGAAATAAGTTTCTCATTAATTTACTTTTACTGATCTGTCGATCACGTTGGAAGTGGTTTTGTTTTTTATTCCGGGTTGTCCGCCGCCAACGCTTATCATTACCGAACCTTTTGGCTGGTACAACTTGCCTTCTTCATTTACCAGCGACAGTTGTTCGGGGCTTAGTGTAAAGGAGATCGTTTTAGTTTGTCCTGCTTTTACCAAAATGCGCTGGAAACCTTTCAGGGCTTTAATGGGCGCTTTGGAAAAAACATTCAGGTGCGATACGTACAACTGCACCACTTCTTCCCCGTCTGTTTTGCTGTTGTTGGTTACCCTTGCTTTAACCGTAATGCTTTTTCCAGCAGTAGTGGAAGAAGGCGCTGTAAGCATATCGTATTTAAAAGTTGAATAGCTTAATCCGTAACCAAAAGGATACAGGGCATCGCCGGTGAAATAGCGATAGGTTCTTCCGGTCATGTCATAATTATTAAAGGCGGGAATATCGTTGTCGCTTTTATAAAAAGTAACCGGTAAGCGTCCGGCCGGGTTATAATCACCAAACAACACATCGGCCACGGCAGTACCGGCGCTTTGCCCGCCATACCATGCATTAACAATGGCCGGAATATTCTCTGCTTCCCAGGGAGTGGCAAGGGCGCTGCCCGTCATCATTACAAATACAACAGGCTTGCCGGTTGATTTCAACGCTTTCATCAACTCCGTTTGCACCGCAGGTAATAATATACTGGTGCGGTCGCCGCCTTTAAAACCAGGCACGGCCACCGGCATTTCTTCTCCTTCCAGTTGCGGAGAGATGCCGCCAACAAAAACAATGGCATCTGCATCTTTAAAACGATCAGCCAATGCAGTAAAATCTGTTTTCACATAATTGCCGGCAAATAGTTTTACGGTAGCATCACCTTCCGATTGACGGAAGCGCATTTCAATTTTATAAGAGCCTCCTTTTTTAACTGCGAAGTTGAATATCTTACTTCCCCAGCGGTTTCTTTCCCAAACATCCACCATCATACTGTCGTTGATCAAAACCCGGTAGCCATCGTTTGCTTCGGATTCAAAGCTCAGTACCTCATCCCTTGTGGCGGTTATAAAAGTGGTATAGCGTGCTGCATAGTGGGTTGATTTTAATCCCGGGTAAGGCGTTTCACCTTCAGGCCAGTGATGATTGATCTCTTTTTCAATGGTGGAGAACACGGGAGTTCCTTCCAGTTTCTCGTTATCAAAATATTCCGCCATCACGCCGGGCTTGCCGTTATACTGGTAAAGAGATGTGATGTCTTTATGTACCAGTAAGGTATCGTTGGTGAAGTTGATCGCTTTTTCATAAACCACTTCGGTGTTTGCTCCCAGTTTTTCTTTGATCCCTTCCAATACGCCTACCACTTTTGAAGGAATACCGTTGTAGTTACCCAGTATGGCGATCCTGTTATCGGCATTGGGGCCCAGCACAACTATCTTCTTTATTTTCTTTGATAAAGGAAGCGTGTTGTTTTCGTTACGCAGCAACACGATGGATTGCTGTGCCATCTTCAGTGCCTGGGCTTTGTGTTCAGGCGCTTCCAGTTTGGAAAAAGGAGTTCTTGCATATTTCACCATGGCATCTGCATCAAACATACCGAGGCGGTAGCGGATGCTGAATAATCTTTTAAGCGAAACATCCAGCTGTTCTTCTTTTATCAATCCTGTTTTTACGGCATCCAGCAATGTTCTGTAAACGCTGTTACCGCATTCCACATCCGTGCCATGCATTACGGCATCCACGGCTGAAGTGGTGGCATCTTTATGTGTTTTATGATAGCGGAAGAAATCATCTACGGCCCAGCAATCGCTTGTTACGTAACCGGTGAATTTCCATTGGTTGCGGAGAATATCATTCATCAACAGGTCGCTGGCACAGCAGGGCTGTGTATTGATGGCATTATAGGCACACATCACGCCGGCCACTTTTGCATTCACCACTAATTGTTTAAAGGCGGGCAGGTAGGTATCCCACAGGTCGTAAGGTGATGGGTTGAAATTATCCGAATGCCTGGTTGGCTCGGGGCCGCTGTGTACGGCAAAATGTTTGGCGCAGGCGGCGGCTTTTAAATACTTCGGATCATCGCCCTGCAAACCATGCACAAATGCTGTTGCCAGCATGGAGGTAAGAAAAGGATCTTCGCCATAGGTCTCCTGTCCACGCCCCCAGCGGGGATCACGAAAGATATTGATATTGGGTGTCCAGTAAGTGAGCCCGAGATAACGATCACCTGTTCTGTTTGTTTCAATGGCTCTATTTTGAATGGCCCTGCCCTCGGTAGCTGAATAATCAGCCATTCGTTGTAATGAATTTGTATCCCATGTTGCCGCCATGCCAATGGCCTGGGGGTAAGAAGTTACTTTGAAAGGTGTTCTTGCCACACCGTGCAGCACTTCATTCCACCATTCGTATGCAGGAATGCCCAGGCGTTGAATAGCCGGCGCTGCATTCAGCATCTGCGCTACTTTTTCTTCCAGGGTAAGGCGACTCACCAGGTCGTTCACTCTTTGTTCGGTGGATAGTTTTGTATTCCACATGGGGAATGACCTGTAGTCCTGTGCATGCGTGGTTACTGATAACAAGCAGGCGGCTGCGAAAAGTATTTTTTTCATTTTATTATTTTAAGAACATGAGTTTTCATTTCGGATAGAACGCTGATGACACGGAAGATGCGGATTTGCACAGGTAGCAAACCAGCAAAGATCCGTCAGATCGGTATTCTATCATCTTACGATCGTTTCCGGCGGCCCGAGATAACTCGGTTTTGCCCCGCCAAGATCGATCACCAGTTTTTGTAACACCACAGCAGGATTTACCATCCAGTATTTTAAAATATGTTTTCCGGGTTGGGATATTTTATGTGCAGTTGTTTTAATAATGATGTTCTCACTCACCCATTTATTCCAGATGCCGCTGCCGGTGGTTTTGTCTTCTTTGTTGATGCTGATGACCTGTGGTGCCTCATTGTCGATGGATACAGCGTATTGCAATCCCTGTTCTGTATTATGGAAATTGAGCGTGGGAGAGAAGTAAGCAAATAATTTCAGGCTGTCTTTGCTATAGGTATAAAACTCGTATTCAACATGCGGTGCATTGCCTCCGCGTCTTTGTTCTGCTGCGGTTACGGGGAAGGGAGTAATGGCAGAGCCGGTTCTTCCGTGATCGGGTAATACCTTCCAGCTGATACCATTAGTTTGAATGGCATTTGTAAAATGAGAAGCGTCGATAGAAACGTATTGTTCTTTCTCCACAAAAATATTTCCTTTTTTACCAGCAGGAACGGTTGCTGCCTTTTCATCTGCAATAAATACACCCGGCTGCGGAATAACGGAATCTTTTGGAACATATCTTACATCGGGCATTTTCTGCTTCAGCGGCTGCTGCCAATAGGTATAGCCAATATGTGTCTGGCTCATCATATGGTTCCATTTACCATTACCCAGTTGATGATATTGCAGTGTGATGAGAGAATCGTAGTTGTACAGCAATTTCACCCTGTTGGCATGCTCATTGGCAATGGCGTACCCTTTTTTATACCTGTCCCTGTTAAGAGCTGCATTAAAATATAACTCATTCAGGTTGGCGCATGCTTTAACCGGGTGTAATACCAGTTGAAAATACGCATCACGGTATGGCGCCGGCAGCTGGTTGCCTATTTTTTCAGCTCTTGCAAACAGGTCGTTATAGATCCTTACCACGGTTTCGGCCTCATAATAATTTTCCAGGCTGTAGGTATTTGCATCCAGCAGTTCCGGTTTTCTTCTTCCGTTGAATTTGCCATATTCAGAAAGAAAACCTGCAATCTCTTTTGCATGTTCATTACCAAACTGTGCTGCACACCATTGCTCTGTATACTTTTGAAGATCAGCGCCGCTGATCTTTTCCGGGTTCCATGCATAGTCAAGAAAAAATGAGATCGGGAATTCCATCGGTTTGATATCGCCTACATTCACGATCCATATCTGCCGGGCGTTGTATTCCCATGCCAGGTGCATCTGTTCCCATACTTTTGGGATGGGGTTTGTATTAAGCCATTTATAATTTCTAGGTCCGCCTACATAATCGAAGTGATAATAAATTCCGTAACCACCCTTTCTTGGCCTCTCATTCAGCTTAGGCAGCTTGCGGATATTGCCCCAGTTATCATCGCACAATAATAAGGTTACATCATCAGGCACTCTCATTCCTTTATCATAGTAATCCTGCACTTCTTTATACAATGCCCATAGTTGCGGTGTTTCAGAAGCCGGCTTGCCGGTAACATTTTCAATGATCTGGCGCTGGTCTTTTACAATTCTTTCTAATAAAGCTGTTGCTGTTTCCCTGCTCATGGGTTCATCGCCATCGCCCCGCATACCTACGCTTACTATTTTTTCATTCCATGCCCGTTGCATGCCGCCCCGCCAGAATTCTTTTAACCCGGCTTCGGTACTGTCGTAGTTCCATTTTTTTCCGTTGCCATAATATTTCCATTCTTCATGCGCCCTCATCAGCGGCTCGTGATGTGAGGTACCGATAACAATACCATATTCATCTGCTGACCGGATGTTCAGCGAATCATCGTAATAAAAGGCATTACCCCACATGGCCGGCCACAGGTAATTTGCTTTCAGGCGAAGCATCAGTTCAAAAACCTTTTCATAAAACTGGTGATTGAATCCGCCGAACTTCTCTTTGCTCCAGTTACTTAGTGCGGGAGCTTCGTCGTTGATAAAGATGCCCCGGTACTTAACCCCGGGGGCATCGCTGATAATAACTCCTGTTTTAAAATAAATGGATTGTCTTTTTTTAACCGGTACGTCTGCCCACCAGTACCAGGGCGATACGCCCATTTGCTTTGATAATTCAAACACGCCATAGGCCACACCTCTTCTGTCGTTGCCGGAAATTACTAATGCGGCGTCAGTATTTTTATTTGGATTCTTTAAGGCCTGTATGGAATAAGATTCCCATTTGTCTGCAGGCGGGTTTATTTTCCGGAGTTTGATCCATGATGTAATTACAGAAGACCTTTCTGTACTACCGATCACAATTACTTTTTTAGAGAGGCCGGGTAAATTGTTTACGATGGGAAGTTTTTTGCCGGTAACCATTTCAATGTCTTGCTGAAATAACCCGGCAGATCTTTTTACTAACGGGAAATCGTTGGCATCAACATAAATAACGGCATTGTCAATAGAAAATGAACCGGCAGATTGCTTGTCGGAAATCAGTTGCTGGGCAAAAGCATTGCCTGTAAAGAACAGGAGCAGACCAAAAAGATATGACCGTTTTTTATTCATAAGCAAACAAATGATCCGTACTATTTAAAGAATAACTAAGAGGAGAAAAGGGTAAGACTGATTTTGCCTTGCTCTTTTCCTCTTTTGACCTCTTAGTCAGATCAATTAAAACCCAATTGAGTTACCGCCATCCACAGGTAACACCACGCCGGTAACATATTTTGCCCCATCGCTTGCCAGGTATAAAGCAGCAGCGCCAATGTCTTCCGGTTGCCCCATGTGCCTCATCGGGGTACGACTGAAAACTTTTGCTTTCCGTTCCGGGTCGCTGTCCAATGCCTTTGCCGTCATGTCGGAATATATAAATCCGGGCGCAATGGCATTTACTCGTATACCATTTGGAGACAATTCGGTTGCCATCGCCCTCGTCATTCCATCAATGGCTGTTTTGCTGGCGCTGTATGCAATTACTTTTGGTAAACCATACTGCGCTGCCATAGAGCTGATGTTGATGATGCAGCCCGAATTTCTTGTGAGCATATTTTTTACCACTTCACGGCTGATGCTGAAAACAGCACAGATGTTGGTGGTTATCACTTTCTGAAAATCCGCATCGGTTACCTCGGTGAATATTTTTTTCATATTGATACCGGCATTGTTCACCAGTATATCAACCCGGCCAAATTCCGATACTATGTTTTCGATCAAAGCCGGAACAGTTGGCAGATCACTCAGGTCGCAGGGTTTATAAAAACAGTTTTCTCCCAGTTGTTCTTTGGCGGTTCTTAATTTTTCTTCATCCCTGCCAACAATGATGGTGGTAATATTGTTTTGTGTAAATGCTTTTGTAATGGCAAATCCAAGCCCGGATCCTCCCCCGGTAACAATAGCTACTTTTTTTATTTGATCACTCATGTCTTACTGTTTTTAATTGCCCGGCGCAAACGGAAAGCGCAGGCTTTTATAATATTCCAGTGTTTTGTCCGGTTGTTCATAACCAGCAGGAATGGGCATCTTACTGAATGTTTGAAAATAGAGCAGGCATGCATTGCGCCACCACTTTGCTTCATCGGCCTGTATGCCAAGCAACATCCTTACCTGGTTAAACCGCTGTTCGTCAATTTTGTTCTTTTGTTTCAGCCATTCATTCTTCATCCAGATCACGCTGTCCGCAGCACTGTAGTATTTTTTGCAGAGTTCATTCCACAGTGTTCTTCCGCTTTTCATTTTATGATCCCAGGTAACATGTTGAAACCACAACAAATATTTTTCATCACATGTATTTATATCTTCCCATTGCTTCCTGGCTTCGGGGAAATATTGTGCAAGTGCATTGCTGCCGGTTGAGGTTCTGTTGAAGCCAATGCCGGCACTGTCGGCTTTATGATAATATACCGGGTTCCAGTCGGGCCTGTTTAAATTACTTACCCAGGGAGCAGGCCCGTAATGATGACCCGTACCCATGATATGATGCAGGCCAATAGGGTTCATGTAGTCAACCATTATTTCCCTGCTCTGCAGCATTACTGCTTTTATGGATTGAAGAAATGAAGCATCGTTTGTAAAACTCATCCGCAGCCATTCGTCTGCGATCTGTTCGCTCGACAGATCGTAATCCCATTCCAGCCTTCCCAGGCAATACCAGTTAGCCTGTGCCATGGGATGGCCGCACCAGTTGATATCGTTGCCAATGTTGGCCACGCCGGTCATGCCATTTAATGAATGATTGTCGATACTTCCGTCGACTACTTTAGCAACCAAACTTCCTTTGCCTTTGCTGTAGGTATCGCTGTTCAATACCTCTTTGTATAAAGGAGCCAGGTAAACCCAATTGGTTGCCTGGCCAAGATATTCCTGCGTTACCTGTACTTCCATCATCAACGGGGTTTTTGGCATAGCGCCAAACAACGGATGAAAAGGTTCACGGGGCATAAAATCAATGGCGCCGTTCTTTACCTGCACCATCACGTTGTTTTTGAACTTTCCATCAAGCGGAACAAAGTCATCGTAGGCCTGCTTATGCCTGTCAACCGGGTTTTCGGCAGCATATACAAATGCCCGCCATATTATTATGCCGTTGAATGGTGCTACTGCATTAGCAAGCATATTAGCGCCATCGGCATGAGTACGTTTATAATCCTGCGGACCGGGCTGGCCCTCGCTGTTTGCTTTTACCAGGAAGCCGCCAAAGTCGGGGATCAACGAATAAATTTCTTTTGCTTTATTGCTCCACCAGTTTTGTACGGAGTCATTTAACGGGTCGGCTGTTGTTAATTTTCCGATCTCTATCGGGGCGCTGAACCTGGCAGTAAGAAATACTTTTATGCCATACGGACGAAATACATCTGCCAGCGCTCTTACTTTTTCAAGATAAGGGCTGGTAAGAATAGTTGCATTGGCATTTACATTGGTTAATGAAACAGCGTTGATGCCGATGGATGCATTGGCCCTCGCGTAATCAATATAGCGGGGATCGATATAGCCGGGTAATGTGTGCCAGTTCCATATGGACATACCGGCGTATCCTCTTTCAACATACCTGTTCAGATTGTCCCAATGGTTCAGCATCCGAAGGTTTAATTTAGGAACAGAACTGATGTTTATATTCTCTATCGATTGATTGGTTTGCAGTAACCTTAAAAAACCAAAGCTCCCATACAGCAGGCCAATATCTGTATTTGCACAGATGATGATCGTTTTCTTCCCGCCGGAAGTCCGGGTAAATATTTTATATCCTTCTTTACCTAATTGCTGAAACGATTCTTTGTCATTAGTGTTCTGTATGGCCAGGTCTGTGATCTTACCGATCCATACAGAAGGGGTGGGAAGGAGATTGCCGCTTATTATAATATTAGTACCGAGTAAGCCGGAAAGTCCATTCTTTATTTCTTTACGGATGATATCGAGGGTAGAAGACGATCCCCGGATGCTGATCGTTTGTATGTTTTTTTTGTATTGAGTAAGGGTCGTGGGGTTATTTATCTTATCATATCTGAGCCATAGCCGGTATCCATCTTCTGCAATGATATTGCTGCAAGTCAAAAGGCCAACAATAAAAAGAAGGAGAATCTTTTTCATAACATCGTTGTGGTGCTGTTACCTGGCGCCTTTTTTAAGTGATGATTTCCGGATGATCAGGTCAGAGCGGACAACAATCGTATTGGTTTGTGCAATATTAGAAGTTCCTTTCAGGTGGTTGATTAGATTGGTGGCGGCAATTTCACCAATATCGATACCTGGATAATTGATCGTGGTAAGCTGGGGCTCAACAATCTTGCTGATTGCGTCGTTATTAAAACCTACAACAGCGATATCTTTTGGAATACTGACCCCGTTATCTTTCAGCGTTTGCATACAAACCGCAGCGGAAAAGTCATTGGTGATAAAGGCGCCGTCGGGCAACGGGTTCATCTTTAATATCTGCATGGCAGCTTCCACGCCGCAACGTTCACTCAGGTCTTTTATCAGCAACAGGGTTTCATCAAAAGCAATCTTATTATCAAAGAGGGCATCTTTATAGCCTTTAAAACGCTGGGCATATACGTTCCGGTTAAGATTGGCGGTAACCATTACGATCTTCTTACAGCCCTGTTCTATTAAATGCTGTGTGGCCTGGTAGCCACTCTTATAGTTATCTATGATCACTTTGGTGCTTTCGCTGTTCTCTTCCACACGGTCAAAGAATATCACCGGGATACCCCGGCTGGCAAATACCTGGAAATGATCAAGGTTTTTTGTATCGAAGGACAGGGAAGCGATCACTCCATCAACCCGCTTATGAAAAAGATTAAGGGCATTGGCTGTCTCTTTTTCATAACTCTCCGAAGAGTGGGCAATAATGATATCGTACTTGGCTGCTGTGGTCACTTTTTCTATACCTGCCAGTACCGAGGTAATAAAGTTACTGTTCAATTCATGCACGATGATACCGATGGTATGTGTTTTCTGCTTGCGCAGGTTGCTCGCAAAATTATTATGGCGATAACCGAGCTCTTCTGCTTTTTCTATGATCCTTTTTTTGGTGTTCTTATTGATCGCATGATGATTCTTGAGTGCCCGGCTTATGGTGGCGGCCGAAAGATTGAGTTCTTTTGCCAGGTCGTAGATGGTAATTTCCTTTTGCATATAGAAGCAGGGGATGGTAATTTTTTACTAAGATAAGTTTTTTTAAAAAAAATTACTGCAATCGGTTGCAATTTAAAATAATTTATTTACATTAGCTTCAGAATACAGAAAATACTGTTGCAGAATAGTATTTAAATTTACAGAACATATTGACGTAAACCTTGCCAATAAAGAGTTGTAGTGATATGAGTAAGCAGTTTTTTTGTTGCACTCATAGCAATTGACTTTTAAAAAAACAAGTATGATCAGGATATAGCATTTCTTAAGACTTGCTATTTTTTTAGAAAATTTCTGCAACCGATTGCATAATTTTTTGAGGCTATTAACCGGGGCTTCCCGGTATACAGATAACTAAGATTGCTGCTATAATGAAAATGAAATTTCCATTTTGGTCAATTTCCTTTCCTGGGTTTGCTCCTCATGGCATTCTGGCTTTATCTAATTATAATTACGGCCTTCTTCCCTTCTCTTTTGCAGCAATTCTGTTTCCGGCGTGTTCAAAAAACAATTACTATATATACATGAACCCGGTAACCGGGTATTATTCTATTATGCCAAATCAACAATTATGAAAAAAACAATTCTTCTAAAACAAAGGAGCTTTTTACCTGCGAAGGCAAATCAGTTACTAAAGTCTATGCTGACCAGTTTTTTCGGTATGGCCTTTTTACTATTCTTTTCTTCAGCAGTGTTTGCTCAGCAAAAAACAATTACTGGCCGGGTAACTAATGAAAGCGGGCAACCGGTTACTGCTTCTGTCATGGTTAAAGGAAGCACTTCGGGTGTTAGTACGGATGCCAATGGAAATTTTTCTATCCAGGCAGCCCCGGGGTCACGTATCGTCATCAGTGCTGCTGAATATACAGCCCAGGAATTTGCAGTGGGAAGAGGAAATGTTATTAATGCTTCATTGGTAAGACAGGATATTGCGCTTACTGAAGTGGTAGTGGTTGGTTATGGTACGCAGCGGAAGAGAGATGTTACCGGTGCAATCTCTAAAGTCAATTCCGAAACACTTTTACAAACAGCCTCACACAATGTGCTGGATCAATTGAAAGGGCATGCGGCCGGTGTAAATATTACGTCTACCAGCGCCGTACCCGGTGGCGGTTCACAAATAAGGATACGGGGTAACAGAACCATGTTAACGAACACGGCTCCGGCTAATGTTAACGGAAGTACTTTTTCAACAGAAGCTGCCGGGGCAGACCAGGCAGATGCTCCCTTAGTGGTGGTAGATGGGATACCTTATTCGGGTAACCTTAATGATATCAGCCCCAATGATATTACAAGCCTTGAAATTTTAAAAGATGCATCTGCTACAGCGATCTATGGTTCAAGGGGCGCTGGTGGTGTTATCCTTGTTACTACTAAAAAAGGAACAAGCGGAAAAGTAACTTTTAACTATTCAGCTTATTACGGTAATTCCGTTGTTATGAAACAACTGCGTGTTTTTAATGGTGCAGAATATGCCCAGTTTAAGCTGGATGCCGCTGCTGGCCACAGTACTACTCCAGGCTCGCAGCCGTGGCCATTATCGGCTGCAGAGCAAACTGCTTTGGCGGCAGGAGTGTCTACAGATTGGCAGGACCTGATCTATCAGAATGCGCCGATAACCAATCATAATCTTAGTATAAACGGGGGAAGTGATAAAAGTAAATACTCAATGAGCTTTGGGTATTTTCGTCAGGGCGGTATCATCCCCAACCAGGATTACAAACGATTCAGTATCCGTAGTGCTATGGATCACCAATTAAATAAGCGGATCAAAATAGGGCTTACTACAATGAACTCTCTGGCTTACCAGAATACCCCTGGTGGCGGAGGTGTTACCAATGGCTTGATGCGGATCACTCCTTTAGCTCCTCCTTATAATCCTGATGGAAGCTTGAACCTGCAGATCTTAACAGGCTCTACGGATAATTTATTCAATCCCCTCACGCTGAAAACAAAAAAGGAAGCCATCCTGGCACGTAACAGAAGATTAAGAACATTCAACAGCCTGTATGGCGAAGTGGATATCATTAAAGGATTAAAATACCGGATAAATATAGGGCTCGATTTCTACCAGGATAAAGCCGATGGCTATTCAGGTCCCGGTACTTATGTGAACTCGGCACTTGCCCAATCCCAGTCAACAGCTAATATTCGTAATACAGAGTTCTGGCAATATACCATTGAGAACCTGCTGTTTTATAATAAAACCTTTAAGAAACACCAGATCGGCTTAACAGCGCTTTACAGTATTCAAAAATCGCAGTCAACAAGTTCTTTTGCAAGTGGCATAGGAATTCCATTCGATTATATGCAGAATGCCGATCTATATCAGGCTGCCAGTATCAGCGCAGGAACTCCGGGCAGCAACTATTTTTGGGAAAGAGGGTTGATCTCTTATATGGGAAGAGCAACTTATGGTTATGATGGCCGCTACAACCTTACAGCCACTGTTAGAAGAGACGGCTCCTCGGTTTTGTCGCCAGGTAGTCAATACTACACTTACCCCGCCGTAGCTGCTGCATGGAATATCATGAACGAAAAATTCATGTCTAAACTTTCAATCATCAACAATCTCAGGCTTAGGGTAGGATGGGGAATCGCTGCGAGCCAGGGAATTAATCCTTATTCAACATTAGGAGGATTGGGTTCATCAGCATACAACTACGGACAAGGAACCGGAGGTCAGCAGGGAGGATATACAATTGCTTCACTTCCTAATAAGAAACTTAAGTGGCAAAGCACTTCCCAGTTTAATTTCGGATTGGATTTCGGAATATTGAAAAACCGCATATCAGGAAGTATTGAAGTGTACAGTCAGAAAACAAAAGACATATTGCTGCCTTTACCTCTGCCACCAAGCAATAGCGGACTAACGCTGGTTAAGAATCTTGGCAAAACAAAAGGCAGTGGTTTAGAACTCACCATTAATACGGTGAACATTAAAAAAGCCAATGGATTAGAGTGGTCAACGGAGTTTAATTACTTCTTCAACCGTGAAAAAATAACTGAACTCGCTACACCTACTCAGCAGAATGATCTTGGCAATGGTTGGTTTGTTGGCCATCCTATTACAGTAATATATGATTATGAAAAGATCGGCATCTGGCAAACCGGCGATCCGGGATTGGCAACACAAATATCACCTGTTCAAAAAGCAGGCGATATAAGATTGCGGGATGTGAACGGCGATAACAGGATCACCCCCGATGACCGGGTGATTCTGGGAAACTTTCAGCCCAAGTTTGAAATGGGCATGACCAATAATGTAAAATTCAAACGGTTTGATTTTTCGATCAGCATGTATGCCAGGATCGGGATGAAAGTGGTGGTTCCCTACTTATCCAGCGAAACCGGCGGAGCGAATTTTACCGGATTTAACTGGTTTCTGACCGGAAGGAATAATCAACTGAAAGTAGACTATTGGACACCAACCAATCCAACAAATAAATTCCCTCAGCCAGATGCACTTGGAACACCTCAATATAGTTCTACGCTTTCTTATGTTGACGGATCCTTTATTAAATGCAGGGCCATTAACCTTGGATACGATGTGCCGGCGAATATTCTGCAAAGAGCAGGGATAACTTCTTTGAGGGTATACGTTTCGGCTGTAAATCCATTTGTTATCTGGTCGCCTTTTGTAAAAGAAGGTTACGGACCCGATCCGGAAGGAAACGGATTTGGAGGTGGAATCAGATCACAAGGCACAACCGAAGCTGGTACTGTTGGCCGGCAAGTAACAGTGAACGCCAATAACCCGGCTACAAGGCAATTCATTTTTGGATTAAACCTCAACTTCTAAACACAATAAAACTTTTTATATGAAACTGATAAAAAATACTTCACCGGTTTATGTGCTGCTGCTTGTAGCCATGCTGTTAACGAATGGGGGCTGTAAGAAGATCCTTGATGAAAATCCCCGTTCAAATGTTACTCCTGCGGTTTTTGCTACACCACAGGGTCTTTTGGGAGGGATCTCCGGTGTTTATAACCAGATCCGTGAATACTGGGGAACAGAAGGATTCACCATTAATCAGATGGCCGGAACAGATGAACATCTGATGGGTGGCAGTGCTGGTAATCCCCGTGTGTTCACGTACAATGGTATTACCGGAAGCGACTTTAGCGGAGGTTTTGGTCTTTACTCAAGTATCAATGCATTGAACGGGATCCTTGAACTTGGGCCAACAACCCAGGGGCTGGATGCTGCTACATTAAAAGCATATCTTGGGCAAGCGCAATTTCTGCGGGGATTTATTTATTTCTACCTGGTTCAAACCTATGGTAATATCCCACTCAATACTACATTCATTACAGAACCAATACTGTCTGCAGCACCTGCACCTGCCAATGATATTTATGCATTGATCGTTAAGGACCTTACTGATGCTATTGGCAACCTGCCTAACCAGCCCACTGCACCTTTTTTGGGCAAACCGGCAACAGTGGGGGCTGCCAAGTGGCTTCTTGCTAAAGTTTATTTAACCAGGGGATGGTTAAATAATTCAAATGCTGATTTTCAATTAGCTTATACAACAGCCACCGACCTGATCAATACCAGGGCAACATACGGGCTTGATATGTGGCAGAATTATGAAGATGCGTTTAATCCCAATAATGATTATGGCAAAGAAACCATTTTTGTAAGTGATCATACCAACGACCCTAAATATGGATATTACAACCCGGGTGGTGCACAGGCAGGAGGACCTGCAATAAATATCACTCCCTGGATGGGCTTGTTCAATGCGCCCGGTGTGCTTGGTGTGAATACTACAAAGAATGGTGCCGGCGTGCTTGCAAGTTCAGGACCAACCATGATAAACAGGGATGTTCAGTTTGGAAGGCCATTTACCCGTATACGTCCCAATATGCCGGTATTAACTACCGGTCCAAATGTGGGCAAGAGCTATGTTTTTGACCAGGCTTTTGTAAACAGAACAATTGATTCCAGGTATGATAAAACATTCCAAACAGTTTGGCGTGCAAACTGCGGAACCGGTGGCGGTGGTCAGCAACTTGTTGTTGGCACCTATTCAGGTCCCAGCGTTACCGGTACACGTGGCCAGTTGCAGGCTGGCGTGGATACTGCGATATGGTTCCCTGATTATGAAGTTGTAGGTGCACCACAAAATAATGGAGCCACTCCTTTCAAAGGAATTATTGTTACGCCCAGCCTGCAAAACAATAATATTTTTCCATACATGAAAAAATTGGCCGACCCCAGGAGGGTAAATCAAAACGATCCTTCTTACAGGCCGTTGGTGATTGCCCGTTTTTCTGATGTTTATTTGATCGCTGCAGAAGCTGCGTTCAAGCTTGGCCAGTTGCAAAATGCTGCAGACATGATCAATGTAGTAAGAAGAAGAGCAGCTTTCCGTACAAATGCAGCTTATGGTCCTGGCTGTGCTTTGGGTTCCCCAACATGTTATCCATCAACTACAGGTGGAGATCCTTATGCCCCCGGTCAAAACCAGGCAACTGCTGAAGCCGCCATGCTGATCACAGCAGGTACGGTTACTCTTGATTTCATTCTTGAAGAACGTACCCGTGAGTTTTTTGGAGAATCAATGCGCTGGATAGATCTTGTACGTACGAGATCACTGGTTGCCCGTGTAAAAGCATGGAACCCGGTGGAAGCAGGTAATAATGTTAAAGCTGAGTATATGCTCAGGCCAATTCCACAAGATCAGATAAACCGTGTTACTGAAGGACCGCCATATCCGCAGAATCCCGGGTATTAATTATTGAAATGAGAATTAAAACAATTTAGAAGCAGTTAGTTTTCTCATATATGCAGTCGTTAAAGGGAGGGTGGTTTTTCCCACCCTTTCTTTTGTTTTAGATTTTTATTAACCGGATTGAATAACTTTAACCATAAAGAAAGAATATGTTGCTGTTAGGGATTGACCTTGGCACTTCTTCGGTAAAAGTTACTGTACTGGATGCAGTAACACAAAAACCTGTTGCTTCCGTTCAGTATCCCGAAACAGAAGCAGATATCATTTCGGTGCAGCCTGGCTGGGCCGAACAAAGCCCCGACCTGTGGTGGGAACACGTGAAGCAGGCTATACTTAAATGCCATGCAACCAAATTATATGATCCGTTGAATATTGCCGCCATCGGCATTGCTTACCAGATGCATGGTTTGGTATTGGTGGATAAAGACCAGCATGTGTTACGCAACTCCATCATCTGGTGCGATAGCCGTGCCGTGGAAACAGGGGATGAAGCATTTGCAAACATCGGAACAGAAAAATGTTTGTATAACCTGCTGAACTCTCCCGGAAATTTCACCGCATCCAAACTGGCATGGGTTAAAGCGAATGAACCGGCCCTCTTTGATAAAATTGATAAGGCCATGCTGCCCGGCGATTTTATTTCCATGAAACTGACCGGCTCCGTCACCACCACAACCTCTGCATTATCAGAAGGAATATTCTGGGATTACCGGAATAATGGTATTTCAAAAGATATCATTGATTATTTCGGATTTGATCAATCGGTTTTCCCGGCTATCAATACCCTGTTCTCTTCACACGGAATATTGAAAGATACCGTAGCAACCAGGTTATCTTTAAAACCCGGCATACCGGTTTCTTACAAAGCAGGCGATCAGCCCAACAATGCACTTTCATTAAATGTATTGCAGCCCGGCGAAGTGGCTGCTACGGCCGGAACCAGCGGCGTGATATACGGGGTGAGCGATCAGTTGGAATACGATCAGCAGTCAAGGATCAACAGCTTTGCGCATGTGAACCATCAATTCAATAATACCCGTATAGGTATTCTTCTTTGTATTAACGGTGCCGGAATTTTTAACCGCTGGATAAAGAACCTGGTTGGCGCTAACCGTTCTTATTCTGAACTGAACCACGCAGCTGCTTGCATTGCAGCAGGTGCAAATGGTTTGATGGCGCTTCCTTTTGGGAACGGCGCCGAACGCATGTTAAATAATAAAGTGGTGGGTGCCCATTTTCAAAACCTCGATTTTAATATTCATACAGAGGCGCATTTGGTACGGGCTGCACAGGAAGGCGTTGCTTTTGCATTCCGGTACGGATTGGATATCATGCGGGAGAACGGCATGCAGCCATCTGTGATCCGTGCAGGCAGAACCAATCTTTTTTTAAGTGATGTGTTCACCAGGGCTTTTGTAAACAGTACACAGGTGCCTGTGGAATTTTATGAAGGGGATGGAAGTTACGGCGCTGCTATTGGCGCCGGCATTGGCGCCGGCATCTTTAAAGATACTAAGGAGGCTTTCGGTAAACGGAAGCCGGTTGGTTCTGTAGAACCCGAAAGTCATAATATCCATGAAGAACTTTACCAGCAATGGAAAGGGTTTTTAAAAGAAAAACTAAACAGTCTGCAAAACGAGAACGAATTAATCAATATAGCTTAACCAAAAAAACGAAGATGAAAATTGTAGCAGGACAGCAAGAATTTTTTAAAGGAATTCCACAAATAAAATACGAGGGAACCGGAACCGATAACCCGTTGGCATTCCGCTGGTATGATGAAAACAAGATAGTGGCGGGCAAACCCATGAAAGATCACTTGCGCTTTGCCTGTGCTTACTGGCATTCTTTTGTTGGCAGCGGCGCCGATCCCTTTGGCGAACCAACGCATATTTTTCCCTGGGATAATACTTCGGCAGGCTCTGTACGGGATGCAGTAGAAAAAGCAAAAGATAAGGCAGACGCTGCATTCGAGTTCATAACAAAACTCGGCCTGCCGTTTTATTGTTTTCACGATGTGGATGCAGTAGAGTATACCAATGACGTAGCCGATAATGAAAAACGCTTACAGGCCATTACGGCTTATTTAAAACAAAAGCAGGATGCCAGCGGTGTAAAACTATTATGGGGTACGGCCAATCTTTTTTCGAACAGGCGATACATGAATGGAGCTGCCACCAATCCTGATTTTCATGTATTGGCGCACGGAGGCGCCCAGGTAAAGGCGGCACTGGATGCAACGATCGCATTGGGAGGCGAGAACTATGTTTTCTGGGGAGGAAGAGAAGGATACATGAGCCTGCTCAATACAAACATGAAAAGAGAGAAGGAACATTTTGCCCGTTTCCTGCATACGGCAAAAGATTATGCAAGAAGGAACGGCTTCAAAGGAAAATTCTTCATCGAACCAAAACCCTGCGAACCATCCAAACATCAATACGATTACGATTGCGAAACAGTGATCGGTTTTTTACGTCAGTACGACCTGTTGAACGATTTCAGCCTGAACATAGAAGTGAACCACGCTACATTGGCCGGCCATACATTCCAGCACGAGTTACAGGTAGCTGCCGATGCAGGCCTGCTCGGCAGCATGGATGCCAACCGCGGCGATTACCAGAACGGATGGGATACCGACCAGTTCCCTAATAATATCAACGAGCTGGCCGAAGCCATGCTGGTTATTTTAGAAGCAGGCGGTTTCAAAGGCGGCGGTATCAACTTCGACGCAAAGATCCGGCGCAACTCTACTGATGCCGAAGACCTGTTTCATGCGCATATCGGCGGCATGGATACATTCGCCAGGGCATTGATCATTGCCGATGACATTTTACAAAGATCTGACTACAAAAAAATAAGAACAGAGCGATACGCTTCCTTCGACAGCGGTAAAGGAAAAGAGTATGAAGCAGGAAAATTATCGCTGGAAGACCTGAGGAATTATGCAGCAGAAAATGGAGAGCCAAAGGTTATCAGTGGCAGGCAGGAGTACCTGGAGAATATTGTTAACCGGTTTATTTAAGGTTTAAAGAGTTTAGGGTTTAGAAATTTAGGTTACCGTGTTGAAGATATTTACTAAGCATAAAACGAAAAACTCTTTTCTCCCTTTTGGGTAATATATTAAGGTAAGGGTATTTTAAAGTATAAAACACCCACTTCCAGTTCCCTCTCCTTTGGAGAGGGGTTGGGGTGAGGTCTTACAAAAGATTAACTTAATGACCTTGCCCTTTATGGAATGGGAGCAACGAAGAGAGCCTTCTTAAAAATATTATAAAATCAAAACGCAACGCTCATGAATTTTCTCGGCACAGTTGACTGGGTATTTCTTATCCTGTATATGTTGGTGATAGCCGGCATATCCATATGGTCTATCCGCAAGAGTAAAAACTCCCCAACCGATTACTTCCTGGCCAACCGTAACCTTGGCTGGTGGGTTATCGGCGCTTCCATACTTGCATCCAATGTTGGTTCAGAACATATCGTGGGCCTTGCCGGCTCAGCCGGTTCATCCGGAACGGTGCTGGGACATTATGAATTACACTCGTGGATCGTTTTAATACTGGGCTGGGTGTTTGTTCCTTTTTACATGCGCAGTATGGTGTATACCATGCCCGAGTTCCTCGAAAAAAGATTCAATGCAAAGGCAAGAAGGTTGTTGTCGGTCATTCAATTGCTCAGTTATGTTATTGCCAAAGCATCGGTAACCATTTTTGCCGGCGCCCTGGTGTTTAACCAGATATTGGGTGTGGAATTCTGGACGGGCGCCATTATCCTGGTGGTGGTGACAGGTGTGTATACCATCTTTGGTGGTCTTCATGCCGTAATGTATACCGAAGCGATACAGGCATTTGTTTTATTGATAGGCTCTGCTGTGCTGTTATTTGTAGGCCTTGATAAAGTAGGAGGCTGGAATTCATTGATGAACGAATTCCCGAAAGAAAAACTGAACATGTTCCGCCCCCTCAGTGATCCGGAATTTCCATGGCTGGGTATTTTATTTGCATCACCCATTGTGGGCATATGGTACTGGTGTACCGACCAGCATATTGTACAGCGATGCCTGGCCGGAAGAAATGAACAACAGGCAAGAAGGGGAACCATCTTTGCCGCTTACTTAAAACTGCTTCCGTTCTTTATATTTCTTATACCTGGTTTGATCGCTTATGTGTTGCATGCAAAGGGACAATTAACATTGCCGCTTAATGCCGACGGGCAAACTGATTATAATGCCGCCTTCCCGGCCATGGTGGAACAGATCATGCCGATGGGATTGCGTGGTTTACTGGCCGGAGGTTTACTGGCAGCGTTGATGGCTTCGCTGGCTTCGGTATATAATGCATGCTCTACCTTATTTACCATGGATATTTACCAGAAGATGAAACCCCAGGCAGGAGAAAAAGAACTGGTACGGGTTGGCCGCATTGCAACAGGTGTGGTGGTGATACTGGGTATGATATGGATTCCAATGATGGGCCGCATTTCCAGTACACTATATACATACCTGCAAAGCGTGCAGTCGTACCTGGCGCCACCCATTGCTGCCGTATTCTTATTAGGCGTGTTCTTTAAACGGTTAAATGCAAAAGGAGCATATACCGCTATGGTGGTTGGTTTTGTTTTAGGCCTTATTAAACTTACGCTCGAGTTGTTTAAGAACGACCTCAGCGGATTCTTGTACGATTTTGCCACCATCAACTTCCTGTACTTCTGTATTTATTTATTCCTGTTCTCTATTGTGGTAATGGTGGTGGTAAGCCTGCTTACGCCAAAGCCATCCGAAGAACAGATAAAGGGATTAACCTTTGCCACCACGGTTGCCGAAGACAAAGTAGCCAGCCGTGCCAGTTGGAACAGCCTCGATGTAATACTGTCGCTGATCATTGTGGCCATTATCGTATCGGTATTCATTTATTTCTCTCCATTGGGAATAGCTAAGTAATAATTATTATGAAAATTATAAAATACGGTTTATTGATTGCCGGCATGTTTTGCTTTAGCGCCATGCATGTACAGCAACCGGCGTATAAGAATAAAAATCTTTCACCCGAACAAAGGGCAAAGAACTTATTAAGCCTGATGACAGTGGATGAAAAGGTTATGCAAACGCAATGTTTGTGGATCCAGAAATCAAGAATATTAAATGCCGCCGGCGATTTTGATGAAACAAAAGCAAAAGAAGCATTAAAGAACGGACTGGGCGAACTGGGCAGGCTGAATGAAAATGCCGGACCCAACAGTTCAGGCTATCATCCCAGGCAGGCAGCAGAACTTTATAACAAGATCCAGAAATATTTTGTTGAGAAAACAAGATTAGGCATCCCGGTGATGACGCATGAAGAATCGCTGCACGGCCAGCAAACACAGGATGCCACCAACTTTCCCATTCCCATTGCACTGGCAAGCACCTGGAACGAGAACCTGATGACAGAAATATTTACCAATGTAGCGGAAGAAGTGCGGGCAAGAGGCGGGCATCATGTACTGGCGCCGGTGGTGGATATAACAAGAGACCCACGCTGGGGAAGAACAGAAGAAACCATGGGAGAAGATCCCTATCTCACTTCAAGATTGGCTGTTGCGCAGATAAAAGCCTACCAGGGAGAGGGTGTTTATCTTGGTAAAAATAAAGTAGCAACCACCTTAAAACATTTTGGCATTCACGGGCAAAGCGAGGGCGGCGAAAATGTTGCACCAAGTAATATTGACGAACGTACTGCAAGAGAAGTTTTTTTCCCTTCTTTTAAAGCAGCGGTTCAGGAAGGCAAGGCCATGAATGTAATGGCAACCTATAATGAACTGTGGGGATTGCCGGCCCACATCAACAAACAATTACTTACTGGTATATTAAGAAAGGAGTGGGGGTTTAAAGGTGTGGTGGTGTCTGACTATTTTGCGATACGTGATGTAAGCACTTTGCACAAAATAACGCCTTCTTATGATGAAGCCGGGTACCTGGCTTTTAAAGCCGGCATCGACCTGGAAACACCAGACCCCGATGGTTTTGTAAACCTGAAAAAATATATAGCGGCCGGAAAAATTTCCATGGCAGAACTGGATGCGGCGGTAACAAGAATTCTCATTGCTAAATTCCGTCTGGGTTTATTTGATGATCCGTATGTAGATGCAGGTAAGGCAGAAGAGATTGTAGGCAGTGCAGCAAAAAGAGCGGTGGCATATAAAGCTGCACAAGAGGCAATGGTGTTGCTGAAGAACGATAATAATTTTTTACCGCTTGATAAGAATAAGGTGAAGACCATTGCACTCATTGGTCCCAATGCAGATAAATGTTTGCTCGGCGGTTATTCAAGCAAGCCCCGTGTTTGTATCTCTCCGTTGCAGGCCATCAAAGAAAAGTATGGCAACAATATAAAAGTGTTGTATGCCGAAGGCGTTAAGTTGACGGATAAAAACAACTGGTTTGCCGATACCATCAACCTGGCAAACAATGGCGATGTGAAAGCGAAAATTGCAGAAGCGGTAGAAATTGCTAAACAGGCAGATGTGGTTGTGTTATTTGTTGGCGGCAACGAAAGTATGAGCCGGGAAGGATGGGCGCCCGATCACCTGGGCGACCTGCCAACATTGGAATTACTGAATTATCAGAACGAATTGATAAAAGAGATTGTTGCTGCCGGAAAACCAACCTGTGCTTTTGTTAATAGCGGTCCACCGCTGAGTATCGGCGATCTTGTTAATTCAGTGCCGGCCGTAATGCAGTGCTGGTATCTTGGCCAGGAAAGCGGCTATGCCATGGCCGATGCATTGTTTGGAGAAATAAATCCCGGGGGCAAACTTCCCATCTCTTTTCCACGAACTGCCGGGCATATTCCGGCTTTTTATAACTATAAGCCGTCAGCACGCAGGGGCTACAATCTTGGTTTTACAGTAAGTCCCCTGTTTGCTTTTGGCCATGGCCTTAGTTATACAAGTTTTCAGTACAGCGATCTTAAACTGTCTTCTGCACAAATGAAAATGGATGGCATGGTAACCGTAAGTGTGAATGTAAAAAATACCGGCAGCCGCAGGGGAGCCGAAGTGGTACAGATGTATATACGTGATGATTACTCATCCGTTGCACGCCCGGTAAAGGAACTGAAAGGATTTAAAAAGATCTGGCTCGATCCCGGCCAGTCGCAAACAGTTAACTTCAACATTAATAAAGAAATGCTTTCGTTTTACGATACCAATATGAAGTGGGTGGCCGAACCGGGCGACTTCACCGTGATGGTAGGTACCGCTTCTGATAAGACAGAAAACCTTAAATTCAGCCTTGTTAAGTAAATACTTACCAGCATAGCTTAGTTTTAAATCAAAAATCCGGTCGTTTATGTTATTGCAGCAAACCATGCGATGGTTCGGGCCAAATGATAAAGTGAGTCTTTCCGATATCCGCCAGTCGGGATGTACAGGCGTAGTAACAGCACTGCATCATATTCCGGTTGGCGATGTATGGACCATTGAAGAGATCAATACCCGGAAAAAAATCATTGAAGCTGCCAGGCTAACATGGACGGTAATTGAAAGCCTGCCCGTGCACGAAGACGTAAAAAAACAAAACGGCAACTATCTTCAATATATTGAAAATTACAAAACAAGTTTGCGCAATGTAGCTGCCTGCGGTTTAAAAGTAGTTACCTATAACTTCATGCCGATACTGGACTGGTTACGGACAGATGTTTCTTATACCATGCCCGATGGAAGCAAGGCTTTGTATTTTGAACGCTCGGCCTTTATTGCATTCGACCTGTTCTTACTAAAAAGACCTGCCGCAGAAAAAGATTATACAGAGGCTGAAATAAAAAAAGCAAAAGCAAGGTTTGCAAAAATGAGTGAAGCGGAAAAAGAAAAACTGTTTCGCAATACCATGCTCGGCTTGCCGGGCAGCGATGATGCATTTACTGCCGAACAGGTATTGGCCGCTTTAAAAACCTACGAAGGCATCAATGCAAAACAATTGCAGCAGCATCTTTTTTATTTTCTTAAACAGGTGGTACCCGTTGCTGAAGAATGCGGCCTGCAAATGGCTATTCACCCGGATGATCCGCCGTACCCTGTTTTGGGTTTACCAAGGGTGGTCAGTACAGAGCAGGATGCACTTGACATCGTCCGGTCGGTACCTTCGCCGGCAAACGGACTTTGTTTTTGTACGGGTTCATTTGGCGCCAGGGCCGATAATCATATTGTAAGTATGATCCAGCGTTTTGCTGATAATATTCACTTCCTTCACCTGCGTAATACAAAACGTGATGAAGAAGGAAATTTTTACGAGGCAGATCACCTGGCGGGAGATACTGACATGTATGCCGTGATGAAGGAAGTGGTACAATTGATGAAGCGGCGGAATATCTCCTTACCCATGCGGCCCGATCACGGACACCAGATGCTGGACGATCTGAATAAAACAACCTACCCGGGATACAGTGCCATCGGGCGTTTGCGTGGACTGGCAGAACTGCGTGGATTGGAATGGGGTATCTGCCGTTCGCTGTACCCGGCAGATGAAAAATGAATTTTCAAGACCGATTTAATGAGTAAGATCACTAAAGAACATTTTGGCGAATACGACGGGAAAGAGATCTTTCGCTTTACACTAATGAATGCGGCAGGCAACCGTGTTTCGGTGATCAATTATGGGGGAACCATTACTTCCTGGATCATTACTGATGCCAGCGGAAAGGAAAAAAATATTGTGGCCGGCTTTGATACCCTGCAGCAATACCTGGACGATACCGCCTATTTCGGCTGCATTGCCGGTCGGTATGCGAACCGTATTTCCAGGGGCCATTTCTCCATCAACGGAACCGATTATGTACTTGCCTGCAACGATGGAAAAAATCATTTGCACGGCGGCAACAGGGGATTTGATAAAAAGGTTTGGGATGCAGTGATCATTGAAAAAGAACAACCGGTTCTTTCCCTGAATTATTTCAGCAGGGATGGCGAAGAAGGGTATCCAGGCAACCTGGATGTTACTGCTGAGTTTTCTTATACCGGCGATGATGAACTGATCATTGGATATGCTGCTAAAACAGATAAGCCCACACCAGTGAACCTTACCAGTCATTGTTATTTTAATTTATCCGGGCAGATGGATCGACCCATTCTCGATCATTCGCTGCAGATAAATGCCGATATGTATACGGCACTGGATGACGAACAGATACCAACGGGTGAATTGATACCAGTGGAAGAAACTGCACTTGATTTCCGGGAGCTTACCGCCATAAAAGATAAACTCGGGATTGCCGGTGAAGAATACGATCACAATTTTGTATTGAATAAGAATGGAAGCCCGTTCTCCTTTGCGGCTTTGCTGACGGGTCCGGCTGGCCAGCCACAATTATCTGTATTTACCACAGAACCCGGACTTCAGTTATACACCGGCAACCTGCTCGACGGCAGTTCAAAGAACCGGGATGGTAAAGAGATAAATAAATACAGCGCCCTGTGCCTGGAAACGCAGCACTTCCCCGACTCGCCCAACCAGCCCGATTTTCCTTCAACCATTTTAATGCCGGGGAAGAAATTTTTTTCGAAGACGGTGTATAAGGTAACTACTGAATAGCGAACAAGGAACAAGGAATGCTGAATTCCGAAGTTGTGTTCCGATCAGGATTACTTCCTTGTTCAAGATTCCTTGTTCGATATTCTTTAACTCAACGACACACTCCAGTTCAATTCATATTCATTCTTTTTCAGTGTAGTGCAGCAGAATAAAAAGCTTGTTATATAGGGGATCCTGATCCGTTGCGTTTTGTTATAATCAAACTCGATCCTACCGCTGATATACGATTCAACAGATGAAGTATCTATAGCCTTCCATGCGGGGGCTGTGGTATGGTTTGCATAGCCCGGCCTGTAATTACGTGTGGCGAGCTGTTCTATTATATTTTCCATCATTTCCGGTTGATCAACCGAAGCGGTGAGGTGCAGGTCTTTTTTCATGTTCGGGGTTTTAACTTACAGTAATAAGATTGCTGTTCTGTTACCCATTAGATGCATGAAAGCCTGCGGATATTAAAAAGTTTTTGTTAAAGGCTGGAAAGAGTTTGTTAAGAAGGGGGGGGTGAATAATGAACAAGGAACACGGAATATCGAATTCCGAAGTAGCGCACTGATCAGCATTACTTCCTTGTTCAAAATTCCTTGTTCCTTGTTCGATATTATTATAAATAAAAAAGCCTTCGTCGTTAAACGAAGGCTTTGCTGTAGGGGAAGGGATCGAACCTTCACGAGGCAGTTAGCTATAACACAAAGTTCGGTGGTCGACCCCGGTCGCCCCAACATTGCTGTTGGGACGGCTCTATGTTACGTTTATCCTGTTGCCCTCACCCCCGAGACAAGGGGGCATGTCTGCCAAAAATTTCATCACCCCACAATGATTAAGAACTTGATGACACAAAAATAAGGGAATTGCCTGTTATGTTTAAAATAATTTATCAAATATTTGGAAATTATAGAAATAATTCAAATATTTGCTTTGTTGTTTAAAAAAACAAAAAAACCCAAAACGAAATGGCTGCTAAATTAAATCTTGACAAATTGGATCTTCAGATCATTCATGAAATGATGGAAACCGCAGAGATCTCTTATGCCGAACTGGGAAAAAAACTATTCGTAAGCGGTGGCACCATCCACGTACGCATAAAAAAACTACAGGAATCGGGTATTGTTAAAGGTACAAAACTGAATGTAGATCTGCGGCAGCTTGGCTACGACATTACCGCCTTTGTAGGTATTTACCTGGAGAAAAGTTCTTTATACGATACCGTGGCAAAAGACCTGATGAATATACCCGAGATCGTTCGGCTGAATTATATCACCGGTAATTACAGCATGTTCATAGAAATTGTTTGTAAAGACATTACCCAGCTTCGTTCGGTATTGCACGATGAACTGCAGAAGATAAAAGGGATTGAACGCACCGAAACATTTATTTCCCTGGAAGAAGGGTTTAACCGGAATGTACAGGTGGCGCCGGCTGTTTAGTCCGGATGCAAGATGCAGGATACAAGATGCATTCTGCGATTTCGAAAAGCTATTACATAATTGAAAGCTACCTGGTATCCTGTATCCGGGATCTTGCATCAGCCTTACGTTTCCTTCACATCCACCGCATCCCTCAACCCATTGCCTAGTAAATTAAAAGCAAGTACCAATAGCATGATGGCAAAGCCGGGTATCAATGCCAGCATGGGGTTATGGGTAATGATGAAATTATAATTCTCTTTTATCATCAGTCCCCAGCTTGGTTGCGGAGGCTGAATACCAATGCCAAGAAAACTTAACCCGGCTTCTACAATGATGGCGGTGGCAAAATTTCCGGCAGCGATCACCAGTACAGGGCCGAGTATGTTTGGTAAAATATGGCGGAGTATGATGCGGTTATTCTTTAAACCCAATGCCCTGGCCGCCTGCACGTACTCCATTTCTTTAATGGCCATTACCTGTCCACGTATCAAACGGGCCACACTCACCCACATCGTTAAGCCTACCGCAATGAATATCTGCCAGAAGCCCTTGCCCATGGCCATGGTAATGGCAAAAACCAGCAGCAATGTTGGAATGCTCCAGGTAACATTCACCAGCCACATGATCAGCTCATCCACCCAGCCACGGTAATAGCCGGCAAGTGCGCCTAAAATAATCCCGAGGGTGAGCGAAATAAGTACAGCGATCAAACCTACAGCCAGGCTTACTCTTGTTCCAATGATCAAACGGCTTAAAATATCCCGGCCGAATTTGTCGGTACCAAGCCAGTATTTTTTTGTGATGATATTTTGCTGAATGGAGGAAGGATTGTTATTGGTTAACTGGTTAACAGAATAGTATTGAACAACTGTTGTGTCATCATCAATGAATTTATTTACCAGTAAACTGTCACTAATAACTTTATATCCGTTAACAGGAATGTACCGGTAATTCTTTTGTTTTCCCCATAAAAGAATAGCAAACCAATTCTGGTAACTGCTGTTCTTACGATCAGGTACCACCAGGAATTGTTGCGTATAACCAGGCTTCTTTGCCTGTATCTCCACTGTTTGCAGATCGGCATTGGGAGAGTTATCCGGGGCGATAAGGTAACCGAATATTGATACCAGTACAGCAAGAATGATGATGAACAAGCCGAATAAAGCGCCCTTGTTTTTTCTAAGACGCTTCCAGGTTTGAGCCCTGAAGGAAAAACGGTTACCTGCCATCCTCTAAATTACAAATTCAGCCCGTTATTTCACGCTTCTTTCTTTCCATGTGTAGGTGCCAAATGCGCCCAGGAAGCCAGCCAGCACAGTATACAGGATATGGAAGGGCTGCATCAGCGGGAACAGCCATAACAGCTTCCGTTTATTGAAAAATCCGGCAACGGGGTAGAGGAAGATCAATTCGATTCCTGTTTTTAAAAGCAACAATACCAGCCAAAGGTTGATAGTTGATAATTGATAATTGATAATTGATAATTTTCCAGGATTGAAAAGCATAAGTATTGGTAGCAACAAAAGAACCAGGTTAATGAGATAAACCAGCAACAGCACCCAAAAGATCCGTTTATCATCATACTTGTTTGCCTTACTGGCCCAGCGGATGCGTTGATTAAAAAATTCTCCAATCGTGTGCACGGGTTCCGTTTCAACGATCGCTTCTTTTGATTGTAAGAACATCACTTTGCCCGGGTATCGTTTATATATTTTATGCATCAGCAGCATATCATCGCCGCTGGCAATGGAATCAATGCCGCTGAATCCATCCACTTCATCAAATGCTTTTTTGGTATAGGCCAGGTTGGCGCCATTGCACATGCTGTGTATCTTTTTATATACCGATGCGCCGGTGATACCCTGCAGGATCATGAAGTCGAGGGCCTGGAAGATCTTGATAAACCTTACCCCCAGCCCCTCTCCTTCAGGAGAGGGGAGAAAGGCAACCGGCGCTGCAATAAACTCCGGCTGATGTACTTCATAAAATGCTGCAATGGTATGCAACCAGTTTTGCGGAACAATACAATCGGCATCGGTTGTAACAATTAATTGCCCGGTTGATTGTTGAATAGCAATTTCGATCGCTTTCTTTTTATAGGAATTCAATTCCCCTTCAGAAACAAATTCTTTTAATGAAATGAGCCTTACATTTTGTGCACTGTACTTATTTATGATGGATGCCGTGCTATCGGTAGAATGATCATCAACCACCAGTACTTCGTACCAATCTTTTGGATAAGACTGGGCGCAAACAGAATCCAGGCAGGCGGCAATGTTTTGTTCTTCGTTACGGGCGGGGATGATGACGGATATTTTGGTTAGAGGTTTGGGGTTTGGGGTTTCAAGTTTGTGGTTTGTGGTTTGTGGTTTGTAGTTGGGGATAGCACGCCAGCTTCGCCAATAGAATAAAATGAGTAAAAAATAAAGGCTGAATAAGACCAGTAAAAGGATTAGAAAAGCCTGTTGCATAGTGGGTTGCCGTATCCCGCCACCGGCGGAACCTTTAACACAAAAATAATTTTTAATAATTCAAATGAATGATTATCTTTGAATGGTTGCATAAACAACCATATGTCAAACAACCAATTTAAGAAAGGCGAATTATACAGTTTTATAACGGGCAAGGCCAGCACGGCAATTGGCAGAAGGCTGCAGAAGAATTTTAAACAGGCCAATATTGAAATAACCATCGAGCAGTGGAGTGTGCTGTATCATTTGTGGAAGGTAGATGGTATGAGCCAGCAGCAGTTATGCGATGCCACCTTCCGGGATAAACCCAGCATTACCCGGCTGGTTGACAACCTGGAGAAACTAAAACTGGTAAAGCGGAACGCATCAAAAGAAGACCGCCGGAAAAACCTGATCGTTTTATCACCTGTTGGAAAAGAGCTGGAAGAACGTTGCATGGAAATTGCTAACACAACCCTGAATGAAGCACTGGCAGGCGTTACCAACGGGCAGATAGAAATAGCGAAAGAGGTTTTGCAGATGGTGTACGATAATCTGAAGTAAGCCCCCTCCGCCCCCTAAAGGGGGAACTGATCTTAGCGAATGGGGTGCATGAAAATTGAAAAGAACTTTTATTATAAATACTCCTAACCCCCCTTTAGGGGACGGGGGCAAAATAAACTTTATGAGCACAGCAACCACACCCACCACTTCGCTCAAAGGCGGCGAATGGCTGATCAAAGAAAGCAATGCATTTGAAACCTACACACCCGAAGATTTTAACGAGGAGCAGTTGATGGTGAAAGACATGTGTCTGCAGTTCCTGAACAGCGAAGTGCTGCCCATTGTTGACCGCATTGATAAAATGGAAGCAGGCCTTATGCCATCGCTGATGGTGAAAGCCGGCGAGCAGGGATTGCTGGGAACATCTGTTCCCGAAGACCTGGGCGGACTGGGAAAAGATTTCATCACTTCCACCCTGGTGAACGAAGGACTGGGCGGTGGTTATTCCTTCAGCGTGGCTGTTGCGGCGCATACCGGCATTGGTACCTTACCCATTTTGTATTTTGGAACCGAAGCACAGAAGAAAAAATATATTCCCAAACTGGCAAGCGGCGAGTGGAAGGGTGCATACGGACTTACCGAACCCAACAGCGGCAGCGATGCCCTGGGTGCAAAAACAACCGCCGTGCTTTCGGCCGATGGGAAACATTATATACTGAACGGACAAAAATGCTGGATCACCAACGGAGGTTTTGCCGACGTATATACCGTGTTTGCAAAAATTGACGGAGACAAGTTCAGCACATTTATCGTTGAACGTGGTATGGAAGGATTTACACAAGGCCCCGAAGAACATAAGATGGGCATCAAAGGATCATCCACCGTTCAGTTATATTTCCAGGATTGTAAAGTGCCGGTAGAAAATTTACTGGGCGAAGTTGGCAAAGGTCATATCATCGCTTTTAATATCTTAAACATTGGCCGTTTAAAATTATGTGCGGCAGCACTTGGCGGAAGCAAGCTGGCATTAAACTCATCCATTGAATACGCAAAAACAAGGGAGCAGTTTAAAACACCGATCGCCAATTTTGGCGCTATTAAATATAAGCTGGCCGAAATGGCCATCCGCATCTTTACCAGCGAAAGCGCTTTATACCGCACCAGTAAATGGATAGATGATAAGGAAATTGAACTGGCAGCGGCAGGCAAAGCCTTTGCAGAAGCCTTACTGGGCGCTGCGGAAGAATATGCGGTGGAATGCGCCGTTTTAAAAGTACACGGAAGCGAAGTGCTGGATTACGTGGTGGACGAAGGAGTGCAGATACATGGTGGCAACGGCTTCAGTGATGAATATGCAGCCAGCCGTGCTTACCGCGATAGCCGGATCAACCGCATTTACGAAGGCACCAACGAGATCAACCGGTTACTTACTGTTGATATGATATTGAAAAGAGCGATGAAAGGAAAGCTCGACCTGATGGGTCCGGCCATGGCTGTTTCAAAAGAACTGATGAGCATCCCTGAATTTGGGAATGACGATGAAACGCCTTTTGCAAAAGAGAAGAAGACGATTGCCAATATGAAGAAATCCATCCTGATGGTGGCTGGCGCCGCCGTGCAAAAGCTGATGATGAAGATACAGGATGAGCAGGAAATACTGATGAATATCGCCGACATGGCCATTGAAACATTTGAAGCAGAAAGCGCTTTGCTGCGTATCATTAAACTGGTGGATAAAGAAGGAGAGGCTTCATCACAGGTGAAGATCGATATGATGCGTTGCTACCTGAATGATGCGGTAGATAAAGTGAACAAAGCAGGTAAGGAAGCCATCAATGCGTTTGCCAGCGGTGATGAGCAGCGCATGATGCTGCTGGGTTTAAAGCGGTTTACAAAAACAGAACCCTTCAACAGCAAAGACGCCCGCAGAAGGATCGCTGATAAACTGATCGCAGAGAATAAATATCCCTGGTAGGGTAAATAATTTGGTTATTCTATAGAAACACCTCAGCGATGAGGTGTTTTTTTATTTGCCTTTATTGTCACTTTTTTGCTTGCTCAAAAAAGTAACCAAAAAAGGGCGCCCTGAACCGATGTACAGCCCGATTCAGGCATAGCTATGTTCAACTGTTGTGCTACTGTAGCTTCAGCATTGGTAATTCTACTCTTAGGGGTATGACATAATACTGAAATAAAAGCAGTAGTTAGTTCAATGCATACCCGCCCTTTGCTTTCTCGTTATACTGATTGCCACCTTGGTATGTTTCCATTTTACTTTTTAGGGATAATTAATCTGCCATACTTAAATCAAGCAGGGCGTACATATTTCAAAATGATCTGAAAAATGGAATGGACTTAAAACAGATACAGAAAAAAGCATACTGTTCATGTGGCGTTGGCCGGACAAACGGGCGGAGCCATTCGGGTTGTCCTTGATTTTTTTTGTTTCTTTTTTGTATCAAGACAAAAAAGAAAGGATAATTTTTCAAAAGAACATTCTAAAAACTCACTCCGTCTCCTTCTTCAACTTAACCAACCCTACATCCCCATCATACTTTATCTTTTTTGCCGCATACAACGACTCCATGTATTTCCGCAGGGCTGCTGTGCTGGTAAACTCCTGTACCTTATGGGATGCAGAAAGAAAGCTAACACTCATCTCATTCTCAAAACGGCTTATCTCGGCAAACCAATAACTGTCGGCCTTTGTATCGTGCAGCACCAGCAGCTTCACCTTATTCACTTCCGAGAACCATGCTTTACCGGTAAGGTCTTCGTACCGCTCATCGCCGTCCCATACATGGGCTTTAACGGAATAAACCTGTTCGTTCAGTTTTGTAAAAACAACCTCTGTTTCAACCCCGGGATAATTTTCATCGTGCCAGGTGCCCAGCAGGGCAGGGTCGATCTTTATCATTGGCTTTTCATCGAGGCCTACATCCGACCACCAGGGGCAGCCACATAATACCACCGACATTGCAAGAAGAAGCGTTATGTTATATATTATCCGCATTTTATTGTTTTATCAAATATACTTAGGGCATTTACTGTTTAAAATACCCTGCAGCCGGTATATTATAAGTTAACAGTTTTAAAACAAGAATGCGCCATTGATGCGGCTGTATACTGCAGCAGTATGCGTATCTTTGCAACAGTAAGTTATACTATAGTTGAAGAAACAATTCACATACCGGCTCCTGTTTTTTTTATTACTGTTCACGGTAATAAATACTGCTGTGGCAGGCCCTGTTCATTCAAAAGAAAGCGGAAAGCAGGAAGCAGGGCTTTCTGACCAGGCCGGCGAAAGTAATGTGAATTATATTGACGGGTTGCCCGAACCTTCCCTCTGTCATATACAGGAGGCGCAAACCGGCAGCCCCGTGGCTTCCAAAAGAACCCAGCATGGCAAGGAGCTTCTGCTGATGCATGCATTTAAGCTGAGTAATACGGTTAGGGCATCTTCGGGTGATGAGATAAGATTTGCCGACGAGCTTACTCATATATTCTTATTTCTCTTTCCCCATCATTTTTTCTGGTGATCATTTCTTTTTACTGAAGAAGAATGTTGCAGCTTCCTGGTTGTGATAGGATTTTTCTGTGCATCCGTACCCGATGCACAAACTTATTTTATTGATCACCTGAAAAATTATTCAAATGGATACTTCCACTTTATTATTTGCAGCCGGCATTGTTGGTGCCTTGGTGCTTATTGTTCTGGCTTTATCGTTTATCAGCATCCGGCAACGGAGAAAAGAAGCAGATAAACACGAAAATTATTTTACAAGGGCCGCCGGCGCCTTTGGTATTTCTGTAACGAAAAAAGATTTTCTGCAACACCGCATGATCGGGCTGGATGACCTGCAGAGCCGGCTGATGTTCATCGATAACAGCAAACAGCCTGTTCAGCCGGTGCTTATTGAACTAAATGAAATTACCGACAGCCGCCTGGTGGTGAACAACGACACCGTTGTTGAAAAGGTAAGGGGAGAGGATAAAGTGACCGATATTTTTATATCTTCTGTTAAACTCCGGCTGCAGTTTAAGAATAAACATGTTGTATCGGCCGACCTTACGTTCTATAAATACGGCGTGGATTCCATTCACGACCTGGAGTACCTGAAGCAGGTAGCCGGATCCTGGAACGACCTGATAAACGAAAAAAGCGGTTGAGTATAAAAGGAGTAGTCATACGATTCGAAACATTGTCAGCCTGAGCTTGTCGAAGGCGGCTTAGGATTAACGATCCGAATGGCTTCGACAAGCTCAGCCTGACATTGCCTTGAATTAGTTTCAAACTGTACTACTATCTAAGGGTCGTATAGAAAAGAACAGGGAAAGTTTTGCCTACATTTGTTTTTATGAAACAGGCATTGCTTTCCTTGTTCTTTTTTTGTGCACTGCATGCAGTTGCGCAGGAAAGAAAATATTTCGACTGGGAATGGAAACCCTGTGAGCAATCGCTGGCAAGGTTTATCTCACTCACAGAAAGCACGGATAGCGGCTGGCTGAAGAAGGATTTTTATACAGCCACCAAAAAATTGCTGATGAGGGGATTGTATAAAGACAGCGCATGCAAAATAAAGAACGGTTGGTTCCGGTATTATTATGCCAACGAACAGGTTTCTTCCTTTGGCAGGTATGTGAACGGAGAAAAAGACGGGCTATGGCTTAGCTGGCATTTCAATGGTATGATGAAGGATTCCGTTGTTTATAACCTGGGCAGGCCGGGGTCAATAACAGCCTGGCACAGCAACGGGTATATGGCCGATTCATCTGTGTATAGTGAAGACGGCAATGCAATACACCTGTATTGGTTTGATAACGGAACGATTTCACACGGCGGGCAGTCGTACCGGGGAAAAAAAGAAGGCGAGTGGAAATACTTTCATAAGAACGGTCAGCCGGCTGCGCTGGAGGTATATAAATATGATGAACTGATTAGCCGGGTATATTATAATGAAACAGGTATGCAGCTGGCAGATACAAGCAACCGTGACCGGCCGTCAGCATTTAAGGGCGGCAATAAAAAATGGCGGTCGTATTTAATGGATAACCTCGATTTCCTGGATGGCGTGAAATTGCTGAATACTTTTTTTGTTACCGTGGTGGTAGCGGTAACCATTGATGAAGCAGGTAATATAACAGATGCATACATAGATGTGCCGGTGAGTCCTGCCTTTGATAAACAGGCGCTGAAGGTTCTGCAGCGGTCACCGGCATGGCAGCCTGCGGTGAGCCATAACCGCAACATCCGGTCTTTCCACAAGCAACCTATTACATTCGGGCGGGTTGACTAGCTGATACAATTATATCTTCACGTATTCTTTTCTCAGCTGATCGGTAACGCCTTTTTTATCGGCCCGTTTTCCTATCCACAGCAATACACTTTCGATCAGCCCCTGCCATCCCGGAAGTTTTGATTCGCTTAAGGCCAGTAAGATACCCAGGTGATCAACTTTACTGGGTGTACCTTCTTTGTTCGTTCTGCCATCTCTTGCAAGTCCGTATGCTATTTGTACACTTTCTTCAAAGCCCCTTGAGCCGGGGCTGATGAGTACACTGAAACGGCAGGGCTTATCGCTGGTATTAAAGAAGCGGTGCAGCATGCCCGTTTCTGCTGTTACCGGTGCATCGCCCGGTTTTAATGTAAACAGCTGTTTTCCTGCCTGAACCCGTAACTCGCCTTCCAGGCAGGTAAAGGTTTCTGTGTAGGCTTTATGATAATGTTTGCCAACGCCGCCGCCTGGCGCCACTATTACTTCCAGTAAACTGTATGCGCCATTGGTTTCCTCTACGGTCTCAATGAAAATAGCGGTATCCTTCTGGGCAGGATTATAAACGGCTCTTGATGTATCGGTCATATAAATATTTTTGACAAAGATGAGCCTGGTAAGATTTGCAGGAAATGCTGAATAGGATGAATTGCAGATTATGGTTGTTGAGTTGAATATGCTGACTTAATAAATAACATTATGACTGGAGCAGTCTGCGATTTTTGTTCTTTTACTTTTTTGCTTCTCCAAAAAAGTAACAAATCCTTCGACTCCGCTCAGGAGGAGCCCGGCAAATAATTACACCCCCCGCCATTGGCGGGGCCGGAGCAGCTATGTGCATCGGTTGTACTACTGTGGCTTGTACATTTGTAATTCTACTCTTAGAACTTATCAGTCCACTGTAATTGATGATTACTGAACCTTTAAAAAGCGGGTACAAATAAATTTCGAAGCCAGCTGCTATCTATTCAGAAGGAAGGTTTGAAGTGTGGGCCTCGGAAAAAATTGCGTTAAGAAAATCTGGAGGCAAGGAGTAAAAATGAAATTAATGTTACAGGTGCAGGGTAATATTGTTAGCTGGTAAGTCGCACATAGCCCGGAATTATTCAGGTGTTGTGACTATTTCATTTTACCCTTGACGGAAGATTTTTAGCTTTTTTCCGCAGCCCTTGATTTTTGTTTCTTTTCATCAAGGAAAAGAAAATAAATTAATACATCTCCATCTCCACTTCCATCATCTCCATCGGGCTTCTTCCCAGCTGCATCAGTATCGAATTGCAGCGGTGAAGCAGGGGCGCCGGTAAACCACTGGTACAGGCATGGTTCCAGAACGTGAGCAACAGATTTTGCTGGATGGGGGTAAGCGGTTCCTGCAGTTTTAAGATGAGATGGTGCAGGGCCGAGATCTCATCATCCCGCAGGTGATTAAAAGCATTGTGGGCCAGCAGGTCAATGGTGAGGGAAAGCACGGTTTTGCTTTGTAGCATGGTTATGGTTTTAAAGTATGTAAGCTCTTACTATAACGTAAAGGAAATGTAAAGATTATGTTAGCTAATTGTGTTGGCAGGCGAATGTGGAAAGGGTGGGGAAAAGAGTGTGCAGAATTGCAACACCTACTAGTATTATTAGGGCTTGAAAAAATTATTATGTTTTTTTAATTGTTCTTTTGAAGGCACAAATTTATCTGGTAATATAATTTCTGTTCCTTCAAAGTGCAAAAAATTAAGATTAAAGCTTTCTGCTGCGTTCTTCATTTTAAGCTTTGATGAAACTTTGATTGTATAATCTTTAGCAGAAATTGTAATCAGCCCTTTATCAAATGCCTTATCATGCAGGGCATTTAAACAAAGGCCATTTGTGGGGTTTAGTCTATTTTTTTCATCCTTACTCCAAGGAACAATATGGCTTGCAATTAATAAATCTGGATTATTAATGCCAGTGATACAGCATGTATTATTATAGGCTGCGAGGATCATAGTTCTGAAAATATTTTGATTTACTCTTGTCTTCACAAACCTTTTTTTGTCTAGTCCTTCTTTCGCTAAATCAGAAACATTGATGTGATTTAGTTTTTCAATTGTGGTATGTTTAGCTTTAGCTAATAATTTTTCACTTTCGATTAATGCAATATTCCAGTTATTATAAAATTCATCCCATATTTTTTTGTCGAGTTTGCTGGCATTAGAGGCCCCCTTAATACCTCGTTCTTTTAAGGTTGGATCAAAGCTTGCAAAATTTCCTAGTTTCAAGGCAATGGATGAAGGTGTTCTGTCGATAAGATTTGCGAAGTTGATGATCTCTGAATTACGATTATGCATTTTACCAAAAGGTAATTTGCAGTATAGATTGATTGCTAAAATTAACTCTTCTCTTGTCCAAAGTTTTTGTCCTTCCTTCATCTTCTGACTAAATTATCTCCCACAATTTAAGATTATCTCCATCTTCCTGCTCTCCACAAATAAACCGGCAGGTTTTATTTAAACATTGCTCAATTAATAACCTTGCTTTAGTATGATAAGAATTGCCAATTTCTAAACATCTTGAACCACAGTATGGGCAAGTGAATGGCTGATCATTCATTAAAAATATTTCAAGTAATTTGTTTCCTAATTGTATCATGTTTGTTTTCTAGATTTTTCGGTTTGCAAATATTTTCATACCAGCATTTCAGGCTTTGTATCCTTGCCTTTGATGCGGCTCATATTATAACTCCGCTGATTCTTTGTATGCACATCCGCCATGCTGTAAATCTACCCAGCTTACCGGGCTTTACCAATACCTGATAATAATCAGCATCTCTCCCTACCCGCCTCATTTCCGGCCGGCAATTGATGGGCTTCTTTTGTATAATGAAAAACACTGCTCTTGTACGGGGGCTGTTCATCGCCCTCCTGCTGCTGCCTGCCTTGGGTGCCGGCGCACAAAAAACGGTCGGCATCGACCTGGCTTCTATCCGTAACATCCGCCACCAACTCAACGGACTTAATGTAAGCGCCTTTTATCATTTTAATGAACGCCTTATCGGCGGCATTGAAATGAACCGCTTTGTGCCGGTGAAACGGGAAGCAAAAGAAGAATCACTGGAGATATCGGCCTGGGACTTTGACCTGAATGTTCATTACCTGCTTCCCCTGGATAAGACCATTAAGTTTTACCCGCTTACCGGCATCAGCCATACCTCAGAAAAAGAAAGGAACCTCACTGCGGGAGAAATAAAGTACGAACGTTTCTGGTCGTATAATACCGGGGCCGGGGTACTATTCTCCCTGGGCAAATGGAGTCCGCATGTGGAGTATATGTTCACCTGGGGGCATATCAACCAGCAGTTTTTGCTGGCAGGCATCAGTTATGAACTGGAGTGGGGACATAAGGAGAAGAAGTAAAGCAACTAATCCTTCTCATCCTTCCTCCTGAACCCGATCCTCCGCCGGGCCGGCTGTGGCGGGTTCAGTAATTTTTTAAGATAGCTGAATACCAGGGCGATCTGCTCATCATGGCTACCCAGTTTCTTCTCCATTTTTTCCAATTGCAGTAAAATGTCTTTATGGGTCATCAGCAGGGCTCTCATCTTTGTAAATACGCGGATGATCTGGATGTTTACAGCGATGGCGGTAGGGCTGTTCAATACACTCGATAACATGGCTACGCCTTGTTCTGTAAAAGCCATAGGCATATACCTGGTACCACCCCATCTTGAGGTCGCAATTTGCGACCTCAAGTTTTCGTATTCATCTTTTGTAAGCCTGAACATAAAATCTTCCGGAAACCTTTCTTTATTCCTGTTTACCTGCTCATTTAATCTCTTTGTTTCAACTTTATAAAGAATTGAAAGATCAAAATCCAGCATCACTTTTTGCCCACGGATGAGATATATCTTTGTTATTACCAATTCATCGGGGATGATGAACATTTTAGCACCCTTAGCCATACGGTATCATTTAAAACTTGATGTCGCAATTTGCGATATCAAGTCCTAAAATAAATTCACCGGTTAAATAAGTCGGGTTGTTTTTCCCATCAAATCCTGGTGGTTTTCGGACTGGGGCAAACTGCCATCTTAAAGCCCTTTCAACTTGACATCACAAATTGTGATCTCAAGTTTTAAGGTGCCAATCTGGTACCTTAAAGAAGATCATTTCAAGAATTGTTTTTCTTTTCTTTTTTGCCCGAAGCAAGTTCGGGATGTACCACTTCTCCAAATTCTTCGGCTGCGCTCAGAAGAAAAACCCTTCGACTTCGCTCAGGAGGAGCCCCATACCCGATTACACCCCGGATACAGGATGCTTCCCTGGTGTTGCTTTTGTACTACTGTGACCTCTGCTCTTATGATCAAAGATTTCATTGCAAGCATCATTTTATTCTGTTCAAAGAGTAAAGAACCCTGTTTCCCTGGTTTGCTGCTTTTGGTTTAAGAGTAGAGATAAAATGCTGAAGCTACAGTAGTAAAATCGTTGAGCAGAGCTGTATGGCAGGAAGGGGCTGTCATCCTTCCTGCCTTGATTTTTTGTTTCTTTTGTATCAAGACAAAAGAAAAAGCAGAAAGAACATTAACCAATAATTTACCTGCTCCCTCTTTATTTTAATTTATCTTTCCTCAATGAAATTTTCACTGATCATCCTTTCAATATTAATAACTGCAACGGCTTTGTCTCAATCCACCGACAAGCCCTTCATCAAACTGGTTGAACCAACCAATGAACAGAATAATGTTCGTGCTGCCAGGCAATTTGTAGTGGGTAGTACCTGCAAAAGCTGCGGACTCAGCATCAACGACCAGCCGGTGAAAGTATATGCCACCGGGGCCTTTGCCATTGAACTGAATTTAAAACCCGGCGATACGGCGCTTAACCTGGTATCATTTGTTCCGCCTGCAAGCACGAGTGTAAAAAGGATCACGTACAACTATACATTACCTCCGCCACCCGATACCATAAAGACATTGGAGATAGCAAGCATTGAAACCTTTCCCGAAGGAAATTTATTTGTTCAGGCCGGCGATCGCATAAAATTTAAAGTAAAGGCACTCACCGGTTGCAAGGTTACGGCGAATGGAAATATTCCTTTGTACGAAATACCCAACAACAAAATGCCGGGCATTTACCAGGGCGAATACCTGGTAAAAGAAACAGACAATTTTCTTGTTTCAAAAATTCCCGTCAGCATTACCGATTCAGCTGGTAAAACAATTACCAAGGAAACAAAGACCTGGGTAAGTATGTTTGGTCCGCTGGCGCCTGATATTGCCGTTACCAAAGGCAGACTTGCATATTTATTATTCGGATTGGGCGATGACCGGCTGGGCGGCGCCAAGATCGGTTACCTTGATTCGAACGTGTTTTTGAAAATAGTTGGTAAGGTAGGAAACAAGTACAAGGTTCAGCTTTCGAAATACCGTACGGCTTTTATTGAGGAAGAACTGGTGGAGTTTTTACCCAAGGGGAGTTTTACACCCGAATCACTTACCGGCAGGTGGACGGTTAACGGCGATGAAAAATATGATTACGTACAACTGGGTTTATCTGCCAGGTTGCCTTACCAGAGTTTTCAACTGGTTGAGCCGGCAAAGATAGTAGTTGATGTTTTTGGCGCCACCAATAACACCAACTGGATAACACAGCTGGAGAATACGAAGGAGATAAAAAATGTTTCGTACGAACAACTGGAGGATGAAGTGTTTCGCATTACTATTGAATTGAAACATGCGCAGCACTGGGGGCACAGCATCTACTACCGGGGTAATGTACTTACGGTAAGAATAAAAAGACAACCGCAGAACCTGGCATTGAACAATATGATCATAGCGGTTGATGCTGGGCACGGCGGAACAAATGTAGGCGCCGGCGGCCCCACAGGTTCTTCCGAAAAAATGCTTACACTGGCTGTTTCATTAAAGCTGCAGAAAACACTGGAAGCTGCCGGGGCAAAAGTGATCATGACCCGTACAACAGAAAGAACTTTTGATAATAAAGAACGCATTTTGTTTTACCGCGACAGTATGCCCGACCTGCTCATCAGCATTCATCTTAACTCTGCGGCAGATCCCATACGGGTTACAGGTACCAGCACTTTTTACCGCTATGCCGGCTTCCGCAACCTGAGCAACTTCATTTACAAACGCATGCTGGAACTGGGGTTGAATGAGCATGGCAATAACAGCAGTTTCAATTTTATGCTTAACAGCCCGATAGAATACCCCAATGCATTGGTGGAAACACTCTTCATCAGCAACCCCGAAGACGAGATGAAGATACTGGATGAAAAATTTCAGCAGCAGATTGCGGATAAGATTCTTTTAGGGATAAAAGATTTCCTGAATAGTTGCAAACAATAGATCTTCGTTTGTGTTCTTTGTGTTCCGGCTTCGTGTCTTTGTGGTTAGATTTTTTACCACAAAGACACAGAGAGCTTCACAAAGAACACAAAGAATTTATTTCTTTTTTCTCAACCCTTCATAAGCAATCACGGTTTCTTTTACAGCCCTGATGACCTGTGTAGTGGGCGGCCAGTCGCCATCCTGCAATGTGTTTTGTAAAGAACTAAATGCACTCATATACTTACGCACTTCAGCCAACTGGCCTTTATCAGTGAGCAACTTCAGATCTTCCATGCATTTCTTCATATAATTATAACAGGTCACACTAAGATCGTGTTGCAGGATAAGGTTCTGTGAACTTGTTTTTACCCTGGGGTCCATCTTTACGGTGAACGACTGCTGGTATAATTTTCCATTAACGGTTAACCATGCCTTGTATGTTCCGGGCAATACCCAGGGCGATGTGGGATCGGGCGCTGTATTCATATACGTTGCCGAGATGGGGTACGTAGCAGGCAGATTCAATGGCTGGTAATGCATGTCCCAGGTAAAGCGATGAGCACCGGCAGAAGTGGAAAGCAACTGCTGGGGCCGTATCCAGTATGGCGGAACATTATTTGCCGGGATCTTATACAAAGTATCATCCGACGAATATTTGCGTACCAGTTTCCCTTTGCTGTCAAGTATCTCTAACTGAACGTTGGCCACATTACTGTTGAGATAGTAATTGATGATGGCGCCATCGGGCGGATTTTGCCCGGCGGGTTCTTCCTGCGGCACCGGGGTATCGGGATACATGCTCCATCTTACCCGGTAGGTTGTTTGCGGTTTGAATAAAACAGCTGGCTGATCGTTCAGCTGGTTACTTAACTGTCGCAATGCAGTAATATCGTCCAGTATCCAGAAACTTCTTCCATGCGTGCCGATCACCAGGTCATCGTCTTTTATAACAAGATCTCTGATGGATGTTGCCGGCATATTCAAACGTAAACTTTCCCAGTTGGCGCCGTCATCAAAAGAAACATATACGGCTCTTTCGCTTCCGGCAAATAATAATCCTTTTCTTACCGGATCTTCTTTAACTACATTGATGGGGTCATTGGGTAAACCATTTACAATTTCTGTCCATGTTTTACCGCCATCGGTGGTTTTGTAGATATGCGGGCGCTGATCGTTGCAACGGATCCTGTTTACCGCAGCATAGGCCGTGTTCTTATCGGTATGACCGGCATCCATCAATGAAACCTTACTCCATGAAGTAACCTGGGGAGGAGTTACGTTCTTCCATGTTTTGCCCCCGTCTCTTGTAACATGAATGAGGCCGTCATCGGTGCCACACCAGATGGTATTGATATCAACATACGAAGGCGCAACGGTATAGATCACGCCACGCCTAGGCATTGTTTTCATTTCGTCTTTGGTATAGATGCCAACGCTTTCGGGAACATCCCAGCTTTCCCTGCTCAGGTCCGGACTGATGATGCTCCATTTATTTCCGCCATCCGTTGTTTTGAACAATACATTGCCGGCGTAATACAATGTTTTTTTATCAATAGGGTTGAAGAGCACCGGCGCTGTTCTTAAAAAACGGTACTTGCCGCTATGCACTGCTTCGGGTGCAATGTTTTGCGACTGCCCGTTTCTTTTATCATAGCGGGTGATCTTTCCGCCATAAATAATGTTGGGGTTCAGCGGGTCGGCGGCCACATAACCATACTCCTCTGCAGCAACCGGGTGCCATTCCCGGTAACTTATCTGCCCGTCGTTACCTCTTGATGCAATGCTTACACTTCCGCTTTCCTGCTGGCCGCTGTACACATTATAAGGGAAATCATTGTCGGTACTAACATGGTAGAACTGGGCTGTGGGCTGATTATACCAGGATGAATAAGTTTCTCCGCCATTCACGGTGATGATGGCTCCCTGGTCGGTTGCAATGAGCATGATATTATTATTATCGGGGTTGATCCAGATGCGGTGGTAATCATCGCCACCGGGTGCACCACGAAATGCCGACCATGTTTTTCCCCCATCAATACTTTTCCAGGTAACCACATCGGCTGTATAAACGATGTCGGCATTTTTTGGATCGGCTTTTATTTCTGCAAAATCATTTCCTCTTCCCCAAAGCCGTTCATCGGGATTCATTAGTTGCCATGTTTCACCGGCGTCGTCGCTGCGGTAAATACCGCCATACTTTCCTGCTTCAACGGTTGCATACAACCGGTTGCTGTTAGAAGGCGCAATACAAAAACCAATTCTTGCCATTCCCTGTTCGGTTGTTGGTAAACCGGTGGTTAGTTTTTTCCAGGTAGTTCCTCCGTCAATACTTTTAAAAATGCCACTTTCTTTTCCGTTCCAGGCGCCGTTCTCCCAGGGCCCCTGTCTTCCTGCCCACATATCTGCATAAATGATGTTGGAATTATTCGGGTCGATGGTAACCTGTATAGCACCGGTGTTCTCATCTTTATATAAAACCTGTTCCCATGTTTTTCCTCCGTCAAGGGTTCGGTAAACACCCCGTTCTTTATTGGGCCCGTACGGATGCCCGAGTGCTGCCGCAAAAACACGGTTCTCGTTCTTTGGGTCAATGGCCATGCCGCCGATCTGTTGTGCTTCTTTCAACCCGGTGTTGGTCCATGTTTTACCGCCATCGGTTGATTTATAGATGCCATCGCCAACACTCAGGTCGGGCCGCTGCAGTCCTTCGCCGCTGCCCACATAAATTACATTGGGGTTAGAAGGAGCAACAACAATATCGCCAATGCTGCCGGTTGGCTGATCATCAAAGATGGGTTTCCAGGTGCGGCCATAGTCATTCGTTTTCCATACGCCGCCATTGTTTACGCCGATATAAAACACATTGGGTTGAGAAGGAACACCCACAGCACCTACTGTTCTGCCGCCACGGTGCGGACCGATGCAGCGCCACTGCATGGCATTAAAATATTTTGCATTGAGATTCTGTGCGAATGAATAAAACGGTTGCAAAAGAAGTATTGCAAAAGCAATTTTTGAAAGAACTTTCATAAGCTGTTTTTTGGGGATACTGAAATTACAAATAAAGGAGCACACTGCTGAGGTTAGTTTACTGCCCTGGTTGAAAATTGAATATTGAGAATTGATTATTGAATATTTTCCATGGCACAAATACAAACGCTCAATATTCAACGCTCAACTATCAATGTTCAACGAAGGCAACGTTCTAAAGATCAGTAGTGTATCAGTTTCAAAAAGTTGTCAGCCTGAGCTTGTCGAAGGCGGTTTAAGATGAGTTTATTCTTATGGCTTCGACAAGCTCAGCCTGACATTTCTTTTGAATTAGATTTCAAACTGGTACACTATCTAAAAATCCGGCATTATCAGCGGCAGCAGCAGCCAGCTGAACAGTGTAATAAGTATCACGCAGATGATATTCATCACAAATCCCGTTTTTATCATCTGGTTCAGTTTAATATGCCCGCTTGCAAAAACGATGGCATTGGGTGGGGTGCCCATGGGCATCATGCTGGCGCAGCTGGCGCCCAGCGTCATGGGAATGCCCAGCAGTAATGGATTAATATGTAATGCATCGGCCACGGCAGAGATCACCGGCGCCATAACGATCACCTGGGCGATATTGCTCATTACTTCGCTTAAGAAAACAGAAATAAGCGCAACAACAAAAATGAGCACCAGGATATTATCGGTTGCAAACCCGGCGATATACTGGCCAAGGCTCTGCATCAGCTTTGCATCTTCCAGCGATTTGGCCATGGCAATGCCTCCGCCAAACAATAATAAAATGCCCCAGGCCATATTCTTTGTATCGGCCCATTCAAGCAGGCGCTCTTCCGGCTCTTCTTTATTTCTGCCGCTGGGTACAATGAACAGGCTTACGGCGCCAATGAGGGCAATGATGCTGTCGTCTAACTGAAATATTTTTTGGGCGTTGTTGATGAGGTCTTTGGTGATCCATAAAAAAGCCGTGCTGCAAAAAACGGCCAACACTCTTTTCTCCTGGCGGGAAAGCTTTCCCATTTCTTTTAATTCGGCGTCGATGAACTGTTTTCCTTCCAGGCTTTGTGCAAGCCGGTTGGGATATAACCATTTTACCATCACCAGGTAAAGCATGAACAATAAAAGAATGGCAAGCGGTGCACAGAGCAGCATCCAGTTCATGAAATCGATGCCGTGTTTGTAGTGGGCATTCAGGTGACTTACATACGCCACATTCGGCGGTGTGCCAATGATGGTGGCAATACCGCCGAAGTTGCTGGCATAGGCAAGTGACATCATCAGCGTTAATGAAAAGTTTTTGATATTGGCGCCCGGGTGGGCATGTTTACTGATAACATGAATGACCGATGCCCCGATGGGATACATCATCATGGTGGTGGCGGTATTGCTGAGCCACATACTTATAAAACCGGTGGAAAGAATAAAACCAAGAATGATATTGTTTCCATTGGTTCCCGTGAACCGGATTATTCTTAATGCGATCCGTTTGTGCAGGCTCCATTTTTCGATGGCCATGCCCAAAAAGAAACCGCCCATAAAAAGATAGATGATGGAATCGGAGTAGGCTTTGGAAGTTTCTTTGAGGGTATTAACGTTCAGCAGCGGGTACAAAATAAGCGGAACCAGCGCCACCACCGGCAGGGGCATGGCATCCAGTACCCACCAGCTTACGATGAGCACGGCAAGGGATAATACCAGTTTTGCTTTGGGATCAAGGTCCAGCGGGTTTACAAAAAAGAAGAACAGGCACAGCAATACCCCGGCGATCAGCGCAGCTTCTTTCTGGTATTTCTTAAAAAACGCTTTCATGCAGTTGTTAATCCCCGCCAATTTATAACAGTTTCATCAATATACAGGTGCCGGGTTTAACTTTGTGGTTCATTAATATTTTAAATGTATGAGCAACTTAGTAAAAGAATTCAACGACTACCGTACTAAAATGAACGAGGTTATTTTAAGTAAAGAGAACCTGGTGATAAAACGCCTCTGGAACCTGGATACCAATACCTATGCCGCCGGTGCATTGGATGTAAAAACAAAAGAACTGCTGGGCCTTGTAGCCAGTATGGTTCTTCGTTGCGATGACTGCATCAAATACCATCTTGGAAAATCGCATGAACTGGGAGTAAATACCGAAGAAATGTATGAAGTATTTGCTGTGGCGAATATTGTGGGCGGTACTATAGTGATTCCACATACCAGGCGGGCGGCGGAATATTGGGAAGAATTGAATAATGAACAAGGAACAAGGAATGGGGAATGATGAAAGGAATTTGACTCTTATCAGGGTACCGGGGAAGAATGAATACTGAACAAGGAACAAGGAATGTTGAAATATGAAGTAAATACAGGTGTTTTTCTCTTTTTCATTCTTCTAAAATCTTGGAACTTGAAGAATAACAGGAAGCTTAAACCTGTAATTACTTTATGGAAAGAAAATTTGACCTTGATGAAAGACTCATCAAGTTTTCAGTTGCTGTAATTGATATTTCAGAAATCCTGCCCAAAACATTTGCAGGAATTCATATAGCCGGGCAACTGGTCAGAAGCGGGACTTCCCCGGCATTAAACTATGGAGAGGCTCAAAGCGCCGAATCACGGAATGATTTTATCCATAAAATGAAAGTCTCCGCAAAAGAATTAAGAGAAACATACAACTGTCTGCGAATAATAAAGAAGAAGAACTGGTGCCCCGAAGTGAAGATGGACCCCATTTTGGATGAAAACAACCAGCTCATTTCAATCTTTGTCAAAAGTATCGAAACTGCTAAAAGGAATAATACTGCCAAATAACTTCCTTGTTCTTAATTCCTTGTTCCTTGTTCGATATTTTTAGCCTTGTTCCTTGTTCAATATTTCTTAACTTTATAACTCAACATTATAAGACATATGAGCGACACAGTAACAACAGCCGCCCCGCTTACCGCCAAGGATTTTGTAACCGACCAGGAAGTGCGCTGGTGCCCCGGCTGCGGCGATTATTCCATTTTAGCACAGGTACAGAAAGTGATGCCTACGCTGGGTATTCCAAGAGAGAATATTGTGATCGTTTCCGGTATCGGCTGCAGCAGCCGTTTTCCGTATTATATGAATACCTATGGCATGCACAGCATCCATGGGAGGGCAACGGCTGTTGCCAGCGGACTAAAAGCGGCAAGGCCGGAGTTGAGTGTGTGGATCGTTACCGGTGATGGCGACGGACTGAGCATTGGCGGTAATCATACCATTCATTTGCTGCGCAGGAATTTTGATGTGAATGTATTGCTGTTCAACAACCAGATATATGGATTAACGAAGGGACAATACTCTCCAACATCAGAAGAAAATAAAGTAACCAAGAGTACGCCGTTCGGAAGTATCGATCACCCGTTCAACCCGCTGGCACTGGCCATGGGGGCCGACGCCAGTTTTATTGCCCGTACCATGGACAGGGACCCCAAGCACCTGCAGGCAATGCTGATCCGCTCGCAGGAACACAAAGGAGCTTCTTTTTTAGAGATATACCAGAACTGCAACATCTTCAATGACGGGGCTTTTGAAATCTTTACGGAGAAGAAAACAAAGCCCGATGAAGTACTGTTCCTGGAACAGGGCAAGCCATTGATATTTGGCGCCACGCAGAATAAAGGAATTAAGTTAGACGGATTTAAACCTGTGATCGTTGACCTGGCAGAAGGCGCCAGCACCGATGATCTTTGGGTGCATGATGAAAAAGATTTTTACAAAGCGCAGATACTGATCCGCATGTTTGATGATCCGAGGCTGGAAGGACATCTTCCCCGTCCGTTTGGTGTGTTCTACGAAACTGAAAGAGCCTGCTATGAAGACAGTATGACCATGCAGATAGATGAAGTGATCGCTAAAAGAGGGAAGGGCGACCTGGATAAATTATTAAGAGGTAATGAAACCTGGGTGATTAATTAATGCCCCTCCGCCCCCTAAAGGGGGAACCTGGAGACTTCAGAAACAAAGAGTCTTTATAAAATATAAAAAGTGGCATCGTTTTAAACGATGCCACTTTTTAATTGGAGAAAAGATGTAGAAATTGTTTTGCTGTTAAGTTCCCCCTTTAGGGGGCGGAGGGGGCTAAAGCAACCCTTTACTTAACAAATACTCTGCTATCTGCACCGCATTGGTTGCGGCACCTTTGCGGAGGTTATCACTAACGATCCAGCAGTTTAAGGTTTTCGGTTGAGTTTCGTCTCTTCTTATTCTTCCTACAAAAGTTTCATCCTTATCAAAAGCGGTTAATGGCATGGGGTAAATGAAATTGGCCACATCGTCTTTTACCACAACCCCGGGGGCTTTTGAAAGCAGTTCTCTCACTTCATCCAGGTCGAAATCATTTTCAAATTCTATGTTCACGCTTTCGCTGTGCCCGCCCATGGTAGGTATGCGTACGCAGGTGGCGGTAACGTTAATGCTGTCGTCTCCGATTATTTTTTTCGTTTCATTCACCATCTTCATTTCTTCCTTGGTATAGCCATTATCCAGGAACACATCAATATGCGGTATGGCATTCAGGTCGATGGGATATTTATAGGCCATCTCGCCTTCAACACCTTTGCGTTCATTCATTAATTGCGTTACGGCTTTTACACCCGTACCCGTTACGCTTTGGTACGTACTAACCACCACTCTTTTTATTTTATATTTTTCGTGAAGCGGTTTTAATACCACCACCATCTGTATGGTAGAGCAGTTTGGATTGGCGATGATCTTATCTGCTGCGGTAAGAACTGTTGCATTTACTTCGGGCACTACTAGTTTTTTTGTGGGGTCCATACGCCAGGCGCTGGAATTATCGATCACGGTAATGCCTGCTGCTGCAAATTTTGGAGCCAGCTCCAGCGAAGTACTTCCGCCGGCTGAAAAAATGGCTACATCCGGTTTGGCCTTTATGGCATCATCGGCGCTCACGATCTTATACTGTTTATTCTTAAAACTCACTTCTTTACCGATGCTTCTTTCAGAAGCAACGGGTACCAGTTCATCAACAGGAAAATTTCTTTCGGCCAGTACCTGCAGCATTTTGCTTCCTACCAGCCCGGTAGCGCCAACAACAGCAACTTTCATTTTTTACTCAGATTTTAATGGTTAAAAAACATTGCAGGCCTTTCTGCAATGGGTTAATTTGAAGTGGCGAATTTACCAACTAATCGCAGCCTTTCCAAACCAACTATCCTTTGAAAGACCCGTGTTCAGCAGCATTTACCTGATCAAAATATTTGATATGGCAACTATGAACAAAGTACTTACGATCTTATTCTTTACCTCTCTGTTTGCCGGCAGCACGGATGCACAGGTGGCTAACCGCTACGATATTGTTATTGATGAACTGATGGCCGACCCCACACCGCAGATCGGGTTACCCAATAATGAATGGATAGAACTGCGGAATGTTTCCACGGTAGCATTTAATTTATCCGGCTGGCGTGTCGGCGATGCTACCAGTCAAAGCGGCCCCATGCCTTCCTATATCTTGCAACCCGATAGTTTTGTGATCATCTGCACATCCAGCGCTGCAACTGCCATGAGCGCATACGGGTCGGTGATTGCTGTTACCAACTTCCCTTCGCTGGATAATACCGGTGATCTGCTGTATTTAAGAAGTCCGCAAAACCGGGTCATTCATTCTGTTAATTACATCGATGCCTGGTATCGGAATGAATTGAAAAAAGATGGCGGCTGGACGTTGGAGATGATCGACCCGCAAAACCCCTGCAGCGGATTCAGTAACTGGAAAGCAAGCACAGATGTAAAAGGAGGAACTCCCGGAAAGAAGAATTCGGTAGATGCAGTCAATAAAGATATAACAGCGCCCCGGTTGCTGAGAGCCTTTGCCACAGACAGTATAAATATGGTATTGGTCTTTGACGAACCATTGGACAGTTTGAAAGCTGCCACAGTGGCTAATTACAATATCAGTGATGGGATCGGTATTCCGCAATTGGCTGTTACCATTTCGCCGGGGTTTGATAAAGTAAGTCTGCGGTTAAATACAGCCCTCAGCCGTAATAAAGTGTACACGGTTACAGCATCATCTGTTCCTGATTGCGTGAATAATACTATCGGAACAAAGAATACGACAAGGGTTGGGTTAAGTGAAGCAGCCGACAGCCTGGATATTGTTATCAATGAGATACTATTCAACCCCGGACCGAATGGAACAGATTATGTTGAGTTATACAACCGCAGCAACAGGATCATTGATCTGAAACAAACTTATATAGCTAACCGAAGCAGCGCCGGTATCATCAGCAATATCAAACAACTGAATGCCGATAATTATTTATTCTTCCCGCAGGATCTTATGGTGCTCACAGAAGACCCGGCGATCGTTAAAAGAGATTATATCACACTTAATATGGATGCTTTTGTAACGATTGCTTCCATGCCTTCTTATAATGATGATAAAGGCGATGTGATCATATTGAATGCCCAGGGGAATATTACAGATGAATTGAACTATGATGAAAAATGGCACTTCAAATTAATTGATAACCGGGAAGGAGTTGCCCTGGAGCGGATAGACTATAATGCGGCAACCCAAAACCCGGACAACTGGCATTCGGCTGCAACCAGCGTTGGATACGGAACACCCACCTATAAGAATTCGCAGTACCGTATTGATCTGCAGGCGCAGGGAACCATTGCGGTTACACCCGAGATCGTTTCGCCGGATAACGATGGGATGGATGATTTTGCAACCATCGACTACCTTTTTCCAACAGCGGGCTATGTAGCCAACATTACCATCTTTGATGCGGCCGGAAGAATAGTTCGTTACCTGCAGCGAAATGCACTATGTGGTATAAAGGGAAACTACCGCTGGGATGGATTGGGAGAAAAGAACCAAGGCCTCCCCGTGGGTATATATATTATTTACACAGAAGTGTTTAACCTGGAGGGGAAGAGAAAACAATTTAAGAATGCTATTGTGGTAGCAAGAAAAAAATAAATCCCTCGTCCCGGTTTTTCCTCGTCCCGGTCTCCGACCGGGATGCCCTGGTCGCAAGTCTCCGACTTGCTTAATCCACACAATCAAAAACCTAAAATATGTCCGGCGACAGATACCCCATCACCGATCAAAATGCCTGCTACTTTTTAACCATCACCGTAGTTAGCTGGGTGGATATTTTTATCCGCCCGGTTTATAAGCAGATCATAACTGATTCTTTAAATTTCTGCGTGGAAAATAAAGGGCTTACCATTTTCGCCTGGTGTTTAATGACCAACCATCTTCACCTTATTGCAGAAGCAAGAGAAGGAGCTAAGCTTTCACATATCATCCGCGACTTTAAAAAATTCACTGCCGGGTCAATTTTAAATGAGACCAATTTTGAGCCGGAAGGCCGCCGGGACTGGATACAGTACCGGTTTGAATTTGCAGGCAAATACCTGAAAACTGTAGAGAAATATCATTTCTGGCGGGATGGAAGTCATGCTATATGCCTGGATCCTCACAAGCCTGAAATGATGCGGCAACGGTTGAATTATGTGCACGAAAATCCGGTAAGGGCTGCAATTGTTGAAGAGGCAAAAGACTATCTTTATAGTTCAGCAAGGGATTATTGCGGCAGAAAAGGATTGGTAAAAATTGAGCTGCTGTGAGACGGAGTCTCACAACCATTTCATCCCGGTCGGAGACCGGGACGAGGAAAAACCGGGACGAGCGCTAATAATTTAATCATTCATAAAAACAGAAACATGAACATCCGATTCTTGCCAGCAATACTCATTGCCGCATTGGTAATTTCATCATGTAATAACAAATCAGATATGCCCGCTAAAACAGCCTACAAATGGCCCGACAGCATTAAAGCCCCTGTAGCAGAAAAGAAACCGAAAGAATTAATTGCACACGGCGATACCCGTATCGATGATTATTACTGGATGAACGACTATTTTAAAAAAGGCCCCGACAGTACAAAGGCCGTGGAATACCTGGAAGCAGAGAATAAATACTACGACACGATGATGGCAGGCACAAAAGCCTTCCAGGAAAAATTATATAACGAGATGAAGGCAAGGATAAAAGAAAAAGATGAGAGTGTTCCGGTGTTTAAGAATGGTTATTATTACTATAACCGGGTGGAAGAAGGCAAGGATTACTTTGTGTATTGCCGTAAAAAAGGATCGTTGGATGCAAAAGAAGAAGTGCTGCTGGATGTGAACAAAATGGCGGAAGGGCATAATTATTTTTCAGCCACCGGTTTTGATGTAAGCATTGATAATAAACTGCTGGCTTATGGAATTGATATGCTGTCCAGGCGCCAGTACACGATCTATATAAAAAACCTGGAAACAGGAGAGATATATAAAGATGCAGTTACCAATACAGAAGGCGACCCGGTTTGGGCAAACGATAACAAAACCATCTTTTATACATCAAAGAACCCGGTAACCCTTTTGTCTGAAAAGATCAGGAAACATAAACTGGGTACGGATGCAGCAACAGATAAGGTTGTTTATGAAGAAAAAGATCCTACCAATTATATCGGTGTGGGAAAGACCAAGTCGGATAAATTCATCCTTATTGGTTCAAGCGCAACCCTTTCATCGGAGTACAGGTATATTGATGCAAATAAACCGGATGATGCGTTTAAGGTTTTTCAGCCCCGGATGAAAGAAGTGTTGTATGATGTGGATAATGCCAATGGGAAATTCTACATCCACACCAACCTGGGTGCAAAGAACTTTAAAGTGGTTACCTGCACAGAAGATAAAACCGATAGCAGCAACTGGAAGGAAATGATCCCCCACGATAAAGATGTACTGATACAGGGAATAGACCTGTTCAAGAATTACCTGGCTGTATCTGAAAGAAAGAACGGCCTTACGCAGGTTCACATCATCAACCTGCAGAACAATGCCAGTCATTACCTTTCTTTTGAGGAGCCTGTTTACCTGGCAAGCCTGATGAGTACCCCGGATTTTAATTCAGAAGTGGTGCGGTTTAATTATACATCACTCACAACACCATCCACCGTATATGATTACAATATGGGCACCAAAGAAAAGAAACAGATGAAGCAACAGGAAGTGGTTGGGGGGTATGATAAGAGTCAATACGAAACAGAAAGATTATTTGCTACTGCAAAAGACGGGACAAAGATCCCCATCTCCATTGTATATAAAAAAGGATTTAAGAAAGACGGAACAGCGCCGCTGATGCTGTATGGCTATGGTTCTTATGGCGCCAGCATGGAAGCCACTTTCAGCAGTACAAGGCTGAGCTTGTTAAATCGTGGATTCGCCTATGCCATCGCTCACATACGGGGCGGGCAGGAGATGGGCCGTTACTGGTACGAAGATGGCAAGATGATGAAGAAGATAAACACCTTTACCGATTTTATTGATTGTGCCGAATTTTTACTGGCCAGTAAATACAGTTCCAAAGAACATTTATATACCAGTGGCGGCAGCGCCGGCGGATTGCTGATGGGCGCCGTGGTAAATATGCGTCCCGATCTTTGGCATGGTGTTGTAGCAGGCGTACCATTTGTAGATGTGCTTACAACCATGAGTGATCCATCGATCCCGCTTACAACCAATGAATACGATGAGTGGGGAAACCCGGCCAACAAGGAAAGCTACTTTTATATGAAATCGTACTCACCGTACGATAATGTAGGAAAGAAAGCATACCCGAATATGCTGATCACCACCGGCCTGCACGACAGCCAGGTACAGTATTTTGAACCGGCCAAATGGGTTGCCAAACTTCGTGAAATGAAAACAGACAATAATAAACTGCTGCTGTACACCAATATGGAAGCCGGCCACGGCGGCGCTTCGGGAAGATTTAAGGCATTAAAGGACAGGGCAAGGGAATATGCATTCTTATTTGCACTGGAAGGAATAGCGGAATAAAACAGAACTAAATAAAAAAGCCGGAGCAATAAGCTCCGGCCTTTTTATTTAACGTATCAATGCGATCAAACCAGGTCGATATCAAAATTTACCAACTGAACAAATTCAGCCAGGCGTTCGTCAATATCAGCCTTTGTTATTTCTTTCAGCCTTTCTGGCCCGAATTTTTCCACGCAGAAACTTGCCATAGCGCTGCCAACGATGATCGCTGTTTTCATATTCTCAAAGCTGATGTCTTTTGTTTTGGCAAGATGACCGATAAAACCTCCGGCAAATGTATCGCCGGCACCGGTAGGGTCAAACACTTCCTCTAACGGCAGGGCAGGAGCAAAGAAAACATGGTTCTCATGAAACAATAAAGCGCCGTGTTCTCCTTTCTTTATAATGAGGAATTGGGGTCCCATCTTCATGATGGCACGGGCAGCTTTCACCAGGGAAAGTTCTCCGCTCAATTGTCTTGCTTCTCCGTCATTCACCAGCAACACATCCACTTTTTTCAAAACTTCTTTCAGGTCATCCATGGCAATGTCCATCCAGAAATTCATGGTATCCATTACGATCAGTTTAGGGCGAACCTTTAATTGATCGATCACACTCAACTGTAGCTTAGGCATCAGGTTACCGAGCATTAAGAACTCGGCGCCCTGGTACGACTCGGGAACAATAGGATTAAAATCTGCCAGTACATTCAGGTCGGTAACCAGGGTATCCCGGCTGTTCATATCCAGGTGGTATTTACCGCTCCAGAAAAATGATTTTTTATCTTTTACAATTTCCACGCCGTCGAGTGATACGCCCCTTCTTTTCAACTCATCCATTTCTTCTTTTGGAAAATCGTACCCTACAATAGATATCTGTTGTACCGGGGTAACAAAATTGCCTGCTGCATAGGCCACATAAGTTGCCGAGCCGCCAACGATCCTGTCGGTTTTTCCAAACGGGGTTTCTATAGCATCAAAAGCCATGGTACCAACGCAAATAACTGACATAAACTGGTTTTAGAATGGTTATAAAGCAGCCTGATATTGACTACGGCGGCAAAAGTAACTGATTAAAATGATTTTAGTAAGTTGTGCAGGTAATTAAAATGATCCGCTGTTGTTAATACAGGTACATCCAAAAGACCCGCAGTCAAGGTTGGTAAAGCAGGTGGCAGAATGCCTGAAGGACGGCGGTGTAATTATTTACCCCACCGATACCATTTATGGACTGGGTTGCGATATTAACCAGCACAAGGCGGTAGAACGGATAGGTAAAATAAAGAATGCAGATCCGCAAAAGGCGCAGTTGTCTTTTATCTGCCGCGACCTCAGCCACCTGAGCGATTACACAAAAAGTATTGATACGCCCCTGTATCGTTTATTAAAAAGATATTTACCCGGCCCCTATACATTCATATTGCCTGCCAGTAAGCAGGTGCCTAAGATACTGCAGAGCAAAAAATCAACGATCGGGTTACGGGTACCTGATAATAATATCTGCCAGCATATACTTGATGAACTTGGCAACCCCATTCTCAGTGCTTCTTTACCTGGTGATATGGTGGAAGAATATACCGATCCCGAAGTGATCTATGAAAAATTCGGAGATAAAGTTGATTTCGTGATCGATGGCGGTATTGGAGGAATGATACCCTCAACGATCGTTGATTGCACGGGCGATGAATGGATAATAACCAGGCAGGGGCTTGGTGAAATAATTCTTGATTGATAATTCTCGAAATATGAAACTGAAATATTTAACACCCCTGCTCGAAAGCATGGATATTCCTGCAACGATCGAATTCTATACAACTGTCCTTGGCTTTACTCAACGGGGAGTACTTAAACAAGGCGATACCATTGCCTGGTGCGACCTGGTAAAGGATGATGTTGCTATCATGTTTTCGTTACCCAATGAACATATGAAGTATGGAAACATATTGTTGAGCGGGAGCTTGTATATTAATGTAGAAGATGTGGATGAAGCATGGAGTTCTTTAAAAGATAAATGTGAAGTGGTTTACCCGATAGAAAACTTCATTTATGAAATGAGGGAGTTTGCCATAAAAGATAATAATGGCTATGTATTGAATTTTGCAACGCCGGTTAAAAAATAAAAGTCCCGCCATAAGGCGGGACGGTCTCAGAACTGTAGAGGTAATACTGATCTAAATACGATGCCTGCGGTTGTGCTTTTTGCGGTAGATAGAACGGTTGGCCATTCTTTTATCCCTGCGGATCTCCCTTCTTTCTTTACGGGTGATCACTCCATCACGTTTTGCTAATCGTACATCCCGGTGGATACGCCTTTGCTGTAATGCCAGGCCCCTGGTTTCAGAGCGGGTAAGCTCACCACTCCGTACTCCTTCCCGGATCCGGTGTCGTTGCATTCGTTGGGTCTGTTGGGCTTCGGCAATGCTTGTTCCTAATACAAGCACAAGCGCTGTAGTTACTAATACTTTTAATTTCATGGCTGCTGATTTTATGAATAAAATTAATACAGCTACATAGACGGGCAGAAAGGAAGGAGGTTTAACCGGGAGATCAAAAAAGAAGGGTCCTGGAAGGGAGAATATCAAAACTGCGGCGGTGATATATGCAAAGCCCGTGCTCCTCAATGGCTTGCCGGTGAGCAGCAGTGCCGTATCCTTTATTATTATTCCAGCTGTATTGCGGAAATTCATGGTGTATCTGCTGCATCAATTCATCCCGGTAGGTTTTGGCTAAAATACTGGCGGCGGCAATGGAAGCATACTTGCCATCGCCTTTAACAATACACTGATGCGGTATCATTTTATATGGCCTGAAACGGTTACCATCGATCAATAAGAACCTGGGCTCTTCGGCTAAAGAGTTTATTGCGTTATGCATAGCCATAAAGCTTGCCTGCAGGATATTTATTTGATCAATGGTCTCATTGCCTATTGCTGCCACAGAAAAAGCAATGCTTTCTTTTTCAATGATGGGCCTCAACAGGTCACGCTGTTTTTCATTGAGTTGCTTGCTGTCGTTGAGCAGGGGATGATGAAAGTCTTTTGGCAGGATAACAGCCGCTGCAAATACCGGCCCGGCATAACAACCACGGCCGGCTTCATCCACACCGGCTTCAATAAGATCGTTATGTAAAAAAGGAAGTAACATGTATGCCTGGAAAATTTGCTAAGAGAACAAAGGAGTAAAAGAGTAAGAAAAGAGGAATATATGACATTCACCCTTTTGCTCTTTCGGATTCTTAGCCCCAAATATCCGCCAAAACAATAAAAAAACAAATCAATGCGCATTAACAGGTCTTGCTGCTGTAAATTTGCGGGGCAATGAATAATTCAGATCAGCAGCGTTCTCAGAAACAAATAGCCACCTGGTTACTGATCGGTGTAGGCATGATCATCATACAGGTTTTGCTGGGCGGCATTACCCGGTTAACAGAATCGGGCCTTTCCATTACCGAATGGAAGCCCATTACCGGAACCCTGCCGCCATTGAATGACGTAGCCTGGCAGGCAGAATTTGATAGATACAAAGTAACCGACCAGTTCAAATATGTTCACCAGGATTTTACATTAAAAGAATTTAAGTTCATTTTCTTCTGGGAATGGTTTCACCGTACCTGGGCAAGATTGATGGGGCTGGTGTTTTTAATCGGGTTTACCTATTTCCTTGTAAAAAGAAAGTTTGATAAGGGTATGGTAAAACCCATGATCATTCTTTTTGTACTGGGCGGCGTGCAGGGTTTTATTGGCTGGTTCATGGTAAAGAGCGGACTGGTTCCTGAAAAATATTTTGTGGGCCATGTTGAATTAACCACTCACTTTATTGCAGCGCTTGGCCTGTTGTGTTACACATTGTGGTTTGCATTAAGCCTGGTTGTAAAAGAAGAACAGAAGGTCATCAGCTCCTCACTTAAAAATTTCCTGCTGCTGATATTAACTGTATTGTTTGTTCAATTAGTTTACGGAGGTTTTATGGCCGGGTTAAGAGCGGCGATAACTGCACCCACCTGGCCGGATATCAACGGGCAGTTTTTGCCTGCTTCTTATAATGAACTAACTCCTTTTACCAGTAACCTGGTTGCCAATCCTGTCATGATTCACTTTATTCACAGGGGAACGGCCTACCTGCTTACCTTGTTAATTGCAGTATGCTGGTTTAAAGCAAGGCAGGTAAAAGGCAGTCCGTTATTTTCAAAACTCAGCGCCGCACTATTGCTTTTGATCCTGCTGCAGGTGTTACTGGGTATTTTAACCGTGTTGAATGCCACACATCCAAACAGGTTGGTATTGTTAGGTGTTTCTCACCAGGCTGTTGCCATGTTCCTGCTGATGGTTATCGTTTCTTTACTTTTTGTTGTACGAAAAAGACAATAAGAATCGCCTGCTTCCTGTTTATTAAAGTAGTAATTTTAGTAAACGTCCGTTTTTATGAAGCAGGTACTGAAAAATATCTACTATTCGTTTCCTGTTCAGCTTTTTATTCTTCACTTCCGTAAAGTACAGGTATTGCTGCTTTTCTGGTACCTGTTGGGCAGTACCATCAACAGCGGCTTCATGAAAAACTATGGTGCCGACGGATTATTCTTTTCACCCGAATACATGGGCAATGTTAATATCTGGAGTGGAGCCATCGTGGGTGTGGCCTTGGGCGTTTTTATCATGAGCTGGAACATCACCACTTTTATACTGCATAGCAAACGATGCCGGTTCCTTGCCACCACCACCCAGCCCTTTGTAAAATACTGTATCAATAACGCAGTACTGCCCCTGTTGCTTATCGGGTTTTATTTTTATAAGCTATATGTGTTTGATAAAAGCAAAGAGTTAATGAGTACCGGTGAGATACTGGTACTGCTTGCGGGTATCCTGGGAGGATTCATCCTTTTGCTCACTGTTTCTTTCATTTATTTTTTTGGCGCCGAACGAACCATTCAGCGAACCATTACTCCTATTATTGAAATGGATCAGCATTTTAACCAGAGTTATATGCCGGGACAGGTTACCGATGATAATTTCGGACTGAAAGTAAATTCTTACCTGGGAAAAGGATTCCGTTTCCGAAAGACAAGGAACGTGGCGCATTACAACCGGGAATTCCTGGACCTTGTATTCACCCGGCATCATTTTTCCGGCATCATCAGCATTGCACTTGCCTTTGTTTTTTTAATTGTAGTGGGATTTTTTATGGACAGTCCTGTCTTCCAGGTTCCTGCTGCGGCAAGCATATTGATATTCTTTGCGGCGATGACAGCAGTGATCGGGGCGCTTTCTTATTTCCTGCAAAGCTGGAGCCTGGCGGTTTTTATCCTGCTGCTTTTATTTGCCGATATCCTGTACCAGAACGAGATCATTGACACCCGTAACAAAGCGTATGGATTAAATTATACCAATAAAGAAAACCGGCCCGGCTATGATAAAGAATCGCTGCAGGAACTTTGTTCTCCCGAAAGAATCCGGGCAGACAAGGTTCACATGATATCTATCCTGGAGAACTGGAAGAAAAAACAAAAAGGAGAAAAACCGGTAATGGTCTTTATTAATGTAAGCGGGGGTGGTTTGCGCAGCGGAACATTTGTAATGAACACACTGCAGCACCTGGATAGTATAACCGGGGGAAAACTCCTGGATCATACCATGCTGATAAGCGGAGCCAGTGGGGGTATGCTGGCTGCCACGTATTACCGGGAACTGTATCGTCATCGCCTGAAAGATAACTCCCTGAACCTGTACGACCCTACCTACACCGACAATATTGCCAACGATCTGCTGAACCCGCTTTTCTCATCCATGGTGGCCAGGGATATATTTTCACCGGCACAGAAATTTACCGTGGGAGATCTTAAATATGTAAAAGACCGGGGTTATGCCTTTGAACAGAAGCTGAATAAGAACTGCGGCGATATCATCAACTGCCAGTTAAAAGATTATTACGAAGAAGAAAGAGCTGCAGCCATTCCGCTTATGATCTTCAACTCAACCATTACCCGGGACGGAAGACGAATGATGATCTGCACGCAACCCATCAGTTTTATGATGAAGCCGGCACAGGCAGCAGAAGATACCGGGGCAAGCCCCGACGGCGTTGATTTTAATGCTATGTTCGCTAAGCAGGGCCCAATGAACATACGCCTGCTTACTGCTTTGCGTATGAATGCAACATTTCCCTACGTGTTACCGAATGTATGGCTGCCCAGCAGCCCGGTTATTGATGTAATGGATGCAGGGCTGCGGGATAACTTCGGACAAGAAACCTCTTTGCGTTTCATAGAAACGTTTAAAGACTGGCTGAAAGAAAATACCAGTGCTGTACTGGTTGTTCAAATGCGTGACCGGATGCTGGACAACTGGCAGGAACCATTCGAAACCGGCTCTATCACGGATTTTATCATCAAGCCTGCCACCATGCTGCAGCATAACTGGCAAAAGCTGCAGGATTATTCTGCTACCGACCAGTATGCTTATATAAGCGCTGAAAAAGACATTAACCTGCACCGCATCACGTTTATGTATGTACCGCAGTCGAACGACAAAGGCGCTGCCCTTAATTTTCATTTAACCGCTACAGAAAAAAGAGATGTAAAAGCGTCTTTTTATAATTCCTTCAACCAGGCCTCGCTGAAAAAAGTGGTGGAGATGCTGAAATAAAAATATCAGGGCATTAATAACCGGAAGGCTTTCTCTATAATTTCTATCTCAAAAAGAAGGGAAGTGCTTGCAGGATCTCCGTCAATATGCAGCGGTGCTTCCTGCTGATTTTTTATACGCAGTTTCTTCGCCTGGAAATAATGAATATCGTTTCGGTGGTATTTCTTATCCTCGTACATACGAACCTGGCCATTGCGTATCTGTTTCAATACCGTCCAGATCATACGCAACTTGCTCATTTTATTCACCACTACAATATCCAGCAACCCGTCGTGCAGGCTGGCCTGCGGGGCAATGGTGAAATTATTCCCGAACTGGTTGCTGTTGGCAATGCTGATGAAGAATGCTTCGGTATGTATAACAGTGCCGTCCATTTCAATTTCAAAAGGGTAGGGCCGGGCCGAGAAGAAATTTTTAGTGGATTGTTTTACATAAGTTGACAACCCTCTTTTTTGCTGTTTTGCAAAATCATGCGCTACCTGTGCATCAAAACCCAGTCCGCAGAGCATGCAACTGAATTTTTTATTGATGTAGAATCCGTCAACGTACTCAGACTTACCATTGAAGATGATCTCCAACGCCCGGTTGATACGTTTGGGAATTTTTGCTGCAAAGGCCAGTCCGTTCCCGCTGCCCATGGGAATGATACCAATATTGACTGCAATGCCCTGCAGTGCATTGGCAACCTGGTTTACGGTACCATCGCCACCACAAACAATTACATCGGTTATTTTTTCTGCAGCAATTTTTTCAATAAGGTAAACATAGTCTCCTGCCGCATTGGTGTGGAGTATTTCGAAAGGGATTGCCTTTTCCGTGGTTTTCTTCTTAATGGTTTCCAGCAACAACACTTTTCCGCCGGTTCCGGAAATGGGGTTGATGAAATAAACGAATTTTCTGTTCATGAAAGATCAGTTGGCGGCTAAATTACCTAAATACTTCCGTTATCACCACCTGATCAAAGCGCCGGCCCAGGTAAAGCCGCTGCCGAATGCAGCAAGACAAACCAGGTCGCCTTCTTTTATTTTTCCCTGCTCCCATGCTTCGCAGAGTGCAATAGGTACAGAGGCGGCAGTTGTGTTGCCGTATTTCTGAATATTGTTATAAACCTTGTCGTCGCTTAAATGTAATTTCTGTTGTACAAATTGCGCAATGCGCAGGTTTGCCTGGTGCGGAATGAGCATATCGATATCGGCGGTGGTTAGCCTGTTTTGAGCCAGCGATTCCTCTACTACTTCGGGTAATTTTACAACGGCCTTTTTAAAAACAGCGGGCCCGTCCATATAAGGAAAGTTCTGTGCTTCATCTATCATCGCATGACTCATAAACATTTGCCCGATCTCTGCAGCATCAAATTTTGCATGCGACTGTGGTGTCCAGTGATTGGCATGAGTTCCCGGATTGTACATAGCAAGTATCTCGGCGCTTTCGCCATCGCTGTGCAGGTGGGTGCTTAGTATGCCCTGGTTATCCTTGCTTGTTGGTTGTAAAACAACTGCTCCTGCACCATCACCAAAGATCACACTTACATTTCTTCCCCGGGTGCTGAAGTCGAGACCGAATGAATGCTTTTCACTTCCTATAACCAGAATGTTTTTATACATGCCGGTTTTAATGAACTGGTCGGCAACAGACAAAGCATACACAAAACCGCTGCACTGGTTACGTACATCCAATGCGCCGATCTCTTTCATCTTTAATGCACGCTGAACCAATACGCCGCAACCAGGAAAATAATAATCGGGACTTAGGGTGGCAAACACAATGAAGTCGATATCCTGCGGGGTGATGCCGGCTCTTTCAATGGCGATCTTTGCAGCTTCCACGCCCATGGTAGTAGTGGTTTCGCCCAGCCGGTCGGCATAGCGTCGTTCTTTGATGCCTGTACGCTCCTGGATCCATTCGTCGGAAGTATCCATGTATTTTTTCAGGTCTTCGTTGGTAAAAACATTTTTGGGAACATAATAGCCAATACCGGCGATCTTACTTCGTTGCATGCAATCGGTTGTTTAGAGCAGGCAATTTACAAAATTGCAAAGATTTGCAACTGTTTCATTTGCAACCAAAGCCGGCAATGTTCGGGAGAAGGAAAACAGGTTAATTCGACTTCACCATATCCTTCAGGCTGAAGTCTTCATCCAGCATGGGATGAACCCGGCTTTTGTAGTGAAAGTCAACCGAGTTACGCAGGGCCTCGCTGTTCAATATCATTTTGCTGGTAAAATGTTCCACCAGCGGAAGCAGTGAAAGCTTATCATTTTTTAACCGCAGTTCAGCTATATAAACCCTGGAGTTAAGACTGATGTTTAAAAACTGTCTTCCGCAAACAGTAGACATAAAGGCGGTGCCGGTAATAGAATCTGATTTAAAAAGATTGTAACGGCGAAGGGCATTCAATTCACCCGTAAAGGAAATATCGTATTCGGTATCACTTTTCCTGTTCAGGTAAAGGTGCACTACGTCCTGCCTGCTGCTTCCCTGTTTGCTAACAAGGGCTGTCCATTTTCCCAATAAAGCTTCCTCTACATAAATACCGGGTTGTTCATCTAAAGTGTAAGGAGAGCTGTAGGGGCAGGAACAGAGTACAACAGGTAAAAGAAAGAGTAACGATATTTCGAATACTTTTCTCATTTCAATGCATAAAATTAATTACGAATTTTTAGAAATACAATAGTAAAACCCCCTGCAGTAAAGCGTTCATGTACGTAGCAAAGATGCTCTTTATTTAGCCACTGCTGCCTTTTTGGGCCCTGTTTATCAACAGTTCAACTTCCGGGCTATTGTCATTGCGTTTTAAATATTCTTCGTCTGCCAAAAGAAAATTGCTGCAATTATCGCCATCACAGCAGGGCAGTGCATTTGTTTTGCACAGGGGGCATTGATAATGCCCATGCACATGAACCAGTATAACATTGGCGCTGCAGAAGATACATTTTGTTTGCATCAGTTACTTTTTACCAGCGATCCCAGCCAGCCGCCCAGTTCCATGCTCCATGCAATGCCCAGGTGAACCAGCAAGCCGCCCCAGATACTTTTTGTATTATAACTTACAATGCCCAGCAACAATCCTCCCCAAAAACTGCTTATGGCTTCACCCATTGGTTTTCCAAAATGAATGGTACAATAAAAACAGGCTACGGGAACAATGCAATGCCGGCCGCATATTTTCCATAAAGCAAGAATTAGAAAGCCACGAAAGAAAAATTCGATGCTTATAAAATCAAATCCATAGCACAACTCAAACAAAACATATCTCCAGCCCTTTGAAGATAAACTTAATTGTTCAATTACTTTTGCCCGGGGATACATTTCCAAAAAATCTTTTTGGGTGCTGGCCAGGGCTATCAGCGGAAGCATGATTAATAACAGAACCAGGTAAGGTTTAATATCCGGCATGGCCCTGCTTCCATAAAAGGGTTGTTCCTTTCTGTCTTTATAATACCAGGTAAACCATACCGGGATGAGCACCACAAAGACCCGTACTACCCAGTTACTGCAGTATATCCAGTACCTGCGCTCATCGCCTGTTAATGAGTTGCTGATAAGCGATTGATGAAAATCAAAATTCACCCTTAGCGCAAAGAAGGCCGGCGCCAGTAAAAGGATGAACCAGAACCAGGCGCTTTTGTAATACGAGCAATCTTTATAAAACAACGGTTGCAGAAAAAAGGCAAGCGAAAAAGGAATGAGGTATAAAAGATAGTAACCGGTAAAATCAGCTAATGCAGTTGAGTGGCCTGCCACATACCTTGTTTCCAATGCATGCCCGTAGTTGAGCCAGATAAGAACCGTAAGCAGCAACAGTATAACGAGAAAATAAAAAATGCGGAACCCGTTACGGTAATAGTCCCCGATATATTTAAAAACAGGAAGCAAGTTTTTTAATAAAGATAGCGGATGGCGGGTATAAAAAACACAGCCCCTGTTTTGCAGGAGCTGTGCTGTAAAAGATGCTGGTTTAATTATTTATATCCTTCCCACTTACGTTCGGCTATATTAAAGAGCCAGTAAATGCCATTTGCATAAGCAAAGTTGAAGGAAGATTCCACTACGGCATCGGAAGGCAGCTTCAGGCGTTGTGTAAGAAATCCTGTTTTAATATTATACAGTTCGATCAGTTTGTTGTCTGTGTTCAGTACGCCGATCTCTGCCCCGGCAACGCCATTGTAAATAATGCTGGTATTATTATAACCTTCGGGGCTGGTTGACGCTTCTTCTTCCGTCTCTTTCTTTTCTTCAATGCCCTGCGATTTTGTACGGCCCCAATGCAGGCTGATCTTACTGTTCTCTTTTTCTTTTGCATCAGCCGCATTGTAAGCCACAATATCAAAGCCGTTTAAAAAGAGTACTTCTTTTGTAAGTGGATTGAATACACCCACACTTTGATCGCCTGGCTGGTTGGTTCCTTCAAATTCTATATTGTATTCAGCAGGAACCCCTGTTTTAGCATCAAGGGTATAATTGAACCAGCCATTGTTTCCATAACCATTGCCGGAGATTTTTTTGCTTACGGTATTGTACCAAAGTCCCCGGGTATCTACCTGGGTGGTGAGGTCATCGGCTGAGATCCTTTTGCCCGCTACACTAAATACCGCTTGCGGATATTCGGCATTACCGGCAAAGGAGGCATAGTATTGCTTTTTAAGCGGATGCCATGCCACGCTGGCTCCCCTGGTTCCGGGCATATCATCGTCCACGGTCTTAGGCATTTTAAGTTCCATTACTTTTTTCAGGGATCGGCCGCCTACCTGTGCATGCAGCAGCATGGTGCCGCACATAAACACAAGGACCAGCAAGAGGGTCTTTTTCATTTTATAAATTTTAGTGCAAGGAACGAAAAAGCAACAGCCGTTACAATACCGTGTGGAGGGTATTTTTAAAATTCCTCTTTTATAGGCAAATTGAGTGTATTCCAGAGAAGGTCCTTTAATTCCTGCAGGCCCTGGCCGGTAACAGATGAAATAAATACATACGGAATTTTGGCAGGCAGTTCTTTTCTGATATCGGCTTTCAGTTCATCATCCAGCATATCACTTTTGCTTACGGCGATCACAAAGTCTTTCTGCAGCATTTCGGGATTGTATTGTTCCAGCTCGTTGTGCAGTATCTCAAATTCCTGTTTGTGATTTTTGCTGTCGGCCGGAATTAAGAATAACAGGATAGAGTTGCGTTCGATATGACGGAGAAAACGATGACCAAGCCCCTTTCCTTCAGCAGCACCTTCAATGATACCCGGGAGGTCGGCGATGCAAAAACTCTTTCCATCCCGGTATTCCACCATTCCCAATTGCGGAACCAATGTAGTGAAGGCATAGTCTGCAATTTTTGGTTTTGCAGCGGTAATACTCGAAAGCAGGGTTGATTTACCTGCGTTGGGAAAACCTACGAGCCCAACATCAGCCAGCACTTTCAGTTCAAGTATCTTCCATCCTTCTATACCGGGCTCGCCGGGTTGTGCATATTCGGGCGCCTGGTTGGTGGCGGTTTTAAAATTGCTGTTGCCCAATCCGCCCCTGCCGCCTTTCAGTAAAATAACTTCCTGGCCGTCTTCCAGTATCTCTACTTCTTTTTCGCCGGTTTCTTCATCACGGGCAATGGTGCCCAGCGGTACTTCTATGATGATGTCTTTACCAAATCTTCCGGTAGAATTATTCTTGCTTCCATTCTCGCCATTTTCTGCGAGAATATTTTTGTAATACCGCAGGTGGAGCAGGGTCCATAACTGCGAGTTGCCCTTTAAAATAATGTGGGCGCCCCGGCCTCCGTCTCCGCCATCAGGTCCGCCCATCGCCGTTAATTTGTTCCGCATGAAATGTTTACTACCTGCACCCCCGTGGCCGCTGCGGCAAAAGATCCTGATCTGGTCAACAAAATTTGATTTTTCCATCTGGCCGCAAAGGTCTGTAAAATTTAAGGATTAATGACGGGTTAACTTCATTTATGATTTTATACGATTGTTTGCATCTAAATGGTGGTACATTTGTAACCGGTAAATCAAAAAAAATGATCAAACTGTTTTTAGTTCCTGTTATTGTAATACTGAGCTGTGGCTCGGTAAAGAAAAACCAATCAGCTTCCGGAAAAGACCCTTTGAATGAAAACCCGGTGACTGAACAGGCGGGAAAAGACTCCATTCCTTCCTGCATAAGAAAAAAGATCGATTCTTTTAAACTGATGCAAAAGCATGAGCAGCCGCAACGGGTAACAGAATACAGTTACAAAGGGAAAAAGGTTTATTATATCACCATGCCCTGCTGCGATTTTTTTAACGAGGTATACGATGATAAATGCAATATGCTGGGCTCCCCCGACGGTGGCTTTACAGGAAAGGGTGATGGAAGGATTCCGGATTTTCATACCGAAGCAAAAAATGAAAAACTGATCTGGAAGCCAAAAGACTGATCATTTATTCTCATTCCAGGTTTTATAAGAAGCCGGTTGCAGTTTTCTATCTGCAGGTATCTCTCTTAATGGTTCACATTCTTTCCAGGTTTCAGATAATTGTTTTGGCAATTGCTGGTATAAAGAAGTTCCTTCTGTTTTCCATCTGATCATTTCATCGGTAACTTCTTTGATCTTTTTTGCAGGATTACCAACGATCAAACTCCTGCTTTCGAAGATCTCATCCGCTTTTATAAAACTTAAAGCGCCAACGATACACTCATCGCCCAGCACTACATTATCCATGATCACCGCATTCATGCCTACCAGGCAATTCTTACCGATGGTTGCGCCGTGTATGATGGCGCCATGACCGATGTGTGCCGATTCTTTCAGTAAAACAGTTACGCCGGGAAACATATGAATGGTACAGTTCTCCTGCACATTGCACCCATCTTCAATGATGATCTGTCCCCAGTCGCCACGAATGGCAGCACCGGGGCCCACATAAACATCTTTACCAATGATGACGTTCCCGGTTACGATTGCATTGGGGTGGATGAAAGCAGATTCATGGATTACGGGAATGAAATTATTGAAGGAGCAGATCATAGATGCTTTTTATCCGTTCTAAAACAGGTTCCTTTGAATATTGCCACTATATGATCCTTTTGATTGCTGATGCTTATGTGGTAAAGCCCGGTACTTTTACCATTATGAATCTCTTTTGCTTCGGCGGTTAATAGATCGCCAACATGAACCGGCTTTAAAAAATTGATAGCTGTATCCAGGGCAACAGACAAAACATTACGGTTGTTGCAGGCAAAGGCAAAGGCGCTGTCGGCCAAAGAGAATGCAATGCCGCCATGCACAATGCCAAAGCCATTGATCATTTCTTCCCGAACGGTCATTTTAATTTTGCTGTATCCTTCTTTTACATCCAGCACTTCAATGCCCAGCCATTGACTGAACAGGTCGTTCTTCATCATGTGGGCCACTACCTGTTGCGCAAGCTTGTCTTTTTCGGGATTCATTTTATTTTCCTTTAAATGAGGGATTTCTTTTTTCCAGGAATGCATTGATGCCTTCGGCATAATCTTCCGTACCTGCCGACTTCTGCTGATACTTATCTTCCAGTTCCAGTTGTTCTTCCCAGGCGCTGTGAAAAGAAGCATTCAGTGCATGTTTGGTATATGCCAGCCCTTTTGTTGGCATTTGCGAAAGGGTAACAGCGATCTTCTTACTTTCTTCCTCAAATTTTTCTTCTTCAAAAACTTTGTAGATCATTCCCATTCTTTCTGCTTCTGTGGCAGGTACTTTATCTCCTGTCATCATCAGTGCACTTGCTTTTTGCCAACCGATCAGCCGGGGCAGGGTGAATGTACCGCCGCTGTCTGGTATCAACCCGATCTTACTAAAGGCCTGGATAAAAGAAGCTGATGCAGATGCAACCACCACATCGCAACACAAAGCGATATTGGCGCCGGCGCCGGCTGCTACGCCGTTGATGGCCGCCACTACGGGCTTGGGCAGGTTTCGTATCCGGCGAACAATGGGATTATAATGTTCAGAAAGGATCTGTTTTATTTCGATCTTTTCTTCGCCAACCAGTTCACCGATGTCTTGCCCGGCAGAAAAAGCCTTACCGGCACCGGTAATATATACACAACGTACTTCATGCAGCGAAGCGGCTTCATCAAGTTTTGCCTGCATCAGTAAGGCCATTTCACGGTTAAAGGAATTGAATTTTTCCGGGCGGTTGAGTGTTATATATGCAACGCCGCTTTTTATTTCAAACAGGATGGATGACATCGGTAATAAAATTTTAAGGTGCTTTGGTTAAACATCAAAACTCTTCACTTCTTTATGGTCCAGCAGGAATTGGTTCACCAGGTCGTAGTTCCGGTCGGGGGAACTGATGCGGTAAAGATAGATGGCATCGTTGTTTTCTTTGATGGCTTTCATGCAGCGAAAAGAAAGATCGTGTAGTTTGAAAAAGTCTTCCAGTTCCGATTGAAAATTCTTTCCCGACTCCACGGTCCGTATCTTATAATCTTTTACCCGGTGCAGTTTATTGATGAAACGCTGAACGGGTTCCAGCACAAACAATGCGATCACTACCATGCCCGATACTACAATGGCCAGGGGGTAATTGTGATAACCGATCGCCATGCCCAGTGCCGCTGTTATCCAGATGAGGGCAGCCGTGGTTAATCCATTCACCGAAATGCCTTCTTTAAAGATCACACCGGCGCCAATAAAACCAATGCCGGTAACAATATTACTGGCTATGCGGTCGGCACTGCCTTCTGCCGCCACTTCTTTGGAAAGAATGGTATATAAACAGGAACCCACGCAAATAAGGATCATCGTTCTGAACCCGGCAGGCTTGCTGCGGAATTCCCTTTCCAGGCCAATGATGGCACCGATCACAAACGCAATGGAAACCTGGGCGGCTTCTTCAAAATAAACAGAGATGTCCATAAAAGCAGGTTGAACAATGATAAAGTTAAGAAGATTAACGACACTTGAAATGCAGAGGAGCAATTTATATTCTCACCTGCAGGGAAGTATTACAAGCAAAGGCTGCTTTATCTTTTTTCCAGCACCTGCATCACAAAATCTTTTTTACGTTGCGATACGGGAATGGAAAGCCCGCCTTCCAGTACCAGGGCGCCGCCATGTGTTTTATCAAATGATTTTATTTTATCGGGATTGGCCAGGAAGGAGTGGTGTGTTCGCAAAAAACCAAGCGGCTCCAGTATCTCTTCGTATTCCTTTAAATTCTTTGATACCAGGATGGGTCCGCCGTTCTGAAGATGAAAACGGGTGTATGTACCCTCTGCTTCGCAATACAAAACATCGGTAACTTTTATGAACCAGGTATTATCGATGTCTTTTAAAACAATCTTACGTTCTTTATTCTGTACACCCGAAAGCTGCTGTAGCAATACCTGAACCTGTTGCTGCAGGTTGCTGTTGCGGATATTCAGCATTGCTTTTTGTATGCTCTTTTGTAAAGTATCGGGGTCAACAGGCTTAAGCAAATAATCAATGGCGCTGAATTTAAATGCTTCAATGGCATATTGATTATAAGCTGTGATAAAGATGAGCTGAAAGTCGGGATTATATACCTGGTTCATCAGATCAAAGCCGCTGCCGTCTTCCATCTCCACATCCAGCAAAAGAATATCCGGCCGGAAGGACCTGATCATAGCCAGTCCGGACTGAACGCCATCGGCTTCTTCCACTTCTGTTATCTCCGGGCAGAAGTGTTGCAGCAAAGAACGAAGGGCTGCACGCTGACCGGGTTCGTTATCTGTGATAAGTAATTTCATGAATGGGTATTGACTGCAAGGTATTGTTATTTCATATTGTGTTTATACAGCAGCGGTAAATAGATCTTTACAGTAACCCCGCTGCCACCGGTATTATTATCAATGGAAAAACCCGCCCTTGTTTTTAACCGGATATTCAGCAAATAGATCCTGTCTTTAATGATCTGGCTGGCCCTTGAAATGTGTTCGCTGTTCTCTCTGGCAACATTGCTGAGCCCCTTTCCATTATCCATGATGCTGATGAATAAATTCCCTGCCTCTTTTTTAAAGGCCACCGATACCTGGCCGGGGTGGTCGATACCCGTAAATCCATGCTCGATGCTGTTTTCAACAAAGGGTTGTAAGATCATGGAGGGTATCAGCACATCATCCGGCTCCAGGTCTGCGGCAACCGATACCTCATAATTGAATTTTTGAGGGAACCGCATTTTTTGCAGCTCGATGTATTCTCTCAAAAAACCGGTTTCCTGTTCAATGGTCACGTATTCTTTATACGTGCTTTCCAGTGTTTCCCGCATGATGTGTGAGAACTTGGAAAGATTGCTTGCCACCGACCTGCCATCGTTGCCCTGCATGGCGAAAGCCTGTAAGGAAGAAAGCGCATTGAAGAAGAAATGAGGGTTCATTCTTGCCCTGTTCAGCCGTTGTTCGGCTTCCATTATTTTTTGTTTACTCTTTAACGATTGCTGCCGTATGAAGAACGCCAATGCGATCAGGCCAAGCAGGCCGGCGATGGCAAGCAACAGGTAAATTCTTTTTTGCTGTGCCAGTTCGGTGATCGTTCTTTCATTTTTTGCCTGGCTGTATTTTCTTTCCAGCTCGGCTACCTGTGTTGCTTTCTCTACGTTGCGTATGCTGTCGGTAATGGCCCTGCTCATTTCTTTGTACTCGAACGCTTTTTTATAATCACCGGTTTCTTTGCCGATCCTTGCCAGCAGCAGGTTGTATACTTCAGCAATATAGGCCGGGTTGCCTGCCAGTTTGCGGTAATACAGGGAAGAGTCGGCAAATCTTTTTGCTTCCGCATATTCTTTCATCTCAATAAGTATATCCGATTTATCGTAATAGTTTGTGCCCAGGTTATCATAGCTGCCAGCATCGGTATATTTAAAAGAACTGTCGAGCAGCTCCAGTGCTTTCTTAAATTCTTTTCGTTCATAAGCAATGCCTTCAAGATTAGCAAAGGCAGCCGCTATGGAACTTTGCCGGTTTATTTTTTTTGCAAGCGCCAGTTGCTGGTAGCTGAAGATCTCAGAACTATCAAGGCTTGACTTTGTTTTGGTATCCTGGAAATGCCAGAGATATCTTTTGGATAGTTTAAACAACAGGTCAGCTTTTTTTTGCGGGTTCTCTATTTTATCAAGAAAAGGGATAGCAAGCCGGGCGTATACAATACCTTTTTCTGCCTGGCCGGTCTGGTTAAATAATTGTGCGATCATGGTATAGGTAGCGCCTATTTCATGTGGGGTACCGCCCATTTCTGCCGACTGCAGTAATTTAAACGTATACTCCTGTGCTTTTGCAAAATCGGCTTTTGTATAATACAATTGTGCCCAGTACTTGTAGGTGGTTAGCAGGATGCTGTCGCCGCAACCCGATTGCAGGTATAATTTTTCAGCCTGTTTAAAATACATGCCGGCCGTATCAAAACTCTGTTCCTCTAAATAATAAATTGCCAGCCATTCATAACTGTTGGCTTTGCAGATCAAATTACCGGAAGATTGCAGTTTGTCGATATAAGGTTTGATCGTAGTATCGGCCGACTCCCATTCGGCTTTAAGCACCCGGTATTCCGGGCAATTGCATTTCTGAGAAAAAGAAGCGCTGACAGAAGTGGATAAGACTGTAATTAAAATAAACCGGAAATGGATCAGCAGACTTCTCATAAAGGGGTTATGACCTTCTAAAAATAAGTCAACAAATTCATCTCTTTATGCGAACAGGCTTATTTATTTTGACCATGCAATGCAGCTCCGGCAGATATTGATCAGGCGGGCACACTTGTTGTTTTATTTCAAGCGACTGTTCATTATATAAAAATGAGGAAGAATAAAATCAGTATCATACAATGAAATAACCGTATCAGATGATTCCGGCGGGACCTGGATAAAAGAATATAATCATGCCGGTGTTTCTAAGTTAAACAGCGCCCTGAATTTTCAGGGCGCTGTTTGTTTTATATAAGAAGTGAAGGTTGGTTTTTATTATTCTGCGATGATCGCCCTGATGCGGTGGTTGGCAAAATCCGCAACATAAAGAAATCCGTTTGTAAAGTCTCCGCAAAGTGCAATGGGGGTATTAAACTGTGCTGCTGATCCAACGCCTTCATTTAAACCCTGGGTACTTCCTGCAATGGTGGTTACCACGCCGGCAGATGTGATTTTGCGTATGCGGTGATTGAATGCATCGCACACATACAGGTTACCATTGCCATCTACAGTAATACCAGAGGGAAAATAAAATGTAGCGGCAGTGCCTGTGCCATCTGCTGATCCGGCGGTGCTGGCCTGTCCGGCTACCACCGAACTAACATTAGCGGTGCTGTATTTCATTACCTGGTGAGAGCTGTATGTAGTGTAATACAGGTTTCCCGAAGCATCCAATGTTAATCCAAAAACAACCCCTGAATTAATAAGTGTTGTTACCACACCTGCCGGCGTTACTTTCCGTATCAGGCCATTTATATAATCGGCTACATAAATATTTCCTGCTGCATCTGCTGCCACCCCTAATGGTTCGTTAAACTGTGCAGCGCTTCCGGTACCGTTTACACTTCCCGGGTTACCATTGCCCGCCAATGTGCTAACCACCCCGGCTGGCGTGATCTTTCTGATAGCATGATTTATGCGGTCGCCTACATAGAGATTTCCTGATCCGTCAATTGTTATACAATAAGGCTGATTGAACTGGGCCGCCGTACCTGTTCCATTTGTAAAACCCATGGTACTTCCGGCAAAAGTTGTTACCACACCAGCCGGCGTTATTTTGCGTATGCGGTGATTATCCCTGTCGCATACAAACATATTTCCTGCTGCATCTTTTACAATACCTGAAGGAACGTTGAATTGCGCTGCTGTACCTGTTCCATCTGCAGAGCCCTGGCTGCTTCCGGCAAAAGTGGTTACCGTGCCGGTTCCCAGGTAGGTAAATACCGGACCGCTCACCTGTGTGCTGTTCTTCTCAACTTTTACCACACCGGTTGAAGCGCCCGAAGGAACAAGGGCAGTGATCTGGATATCGGTGGCTGTTTGCACCGTACCCTGCACCCCGTTAAAATATACTTTAAGTGTGCTGGTGCTTGTTCCGAAGTTAGTACCCGTAATGGTAACCACGGTGTTTTTTGGCCCGGTGGCGGGGTTGATGGCGGTTACCGTGTGTGCCGGAGCCGGTGGAGAAACAACGGTGTCATTATCTTTTTTACAGGATGAAAAGATAATGCTGCTGCATAGTGCAGCCGTTACAAATTGTTTGAATTTCATAAAATTGGTTTTTAAAGAGTGGTTGAAAATTTTTTATTAATTGATTTTTGAGATGCTGTAATAACGGAGGTTTTATGTATGCATTGGGCAGGATAGATAAGTGCAGGCCACCAACCATCAATTGAGCAGGATAATTGCATAGCTGCATACTGGTTTAGGGAAGAGGTATGAAAAGAAGAAATTACCCGGGGTTATTGTACATAAAGCCGCGAGGCCTGTTAATGGCATTTGAAATAATCAAATGGTTCTTTGCAAACATTGCATTGGTATAATGCCTTGCAGGCGGTGCTGCCGAATTCGCTGATGAGGCGGGTATTGGTGGAATGACATTGCGGACATTCAATCACCCGGTCTGACGTCTCGTCTGACCGACTAAGCGGAGGAGCAATGCCGTATTCTTTCAACTTTCTTTTTCCTTCTTCACTCATCCAGCCGGTTGTCCAGGCGGGAGAGAGAACGGAAGTGACTTTAATGTTTTTGTACCCGTGTTCCAGCAAGGTCAGCCGGATGTTCATGGCGATCATATCCATGGCCGGGCAGCCATTATAGGTAGGAGTAATGATGACATTGATCTCATCTCCCCTGATCTCCACATCTCTCAATATGCCCAGGTCGGCAATAGTAAGAACGGGAATTTCCGGATCGGTAACTTTCCGCAAAATGGTTACAATCGTTTCTTTATGATCAGTATCCGGCATACAGGAAAGTTAAAGCGATGGTGTCAAAAACAGCATGACAGAATATGGCGTACCACATGTTCCTTTTGTGATAAAGCATCAGGGCATGATAAACGGATCCGGCGATAAAAGCATTAATAACTCCCTCAATACCCAACTGCAGGTGATACATGGCAAAGACAATATTGCTAAGTAGAAAAGCAACAGACATTGCATACTTACCCGTGATCAGTTTTTCAAGGCGGGTAAAAATAAATCCATGAAAAACTATTTCTTCATAAAAACCGCCCACGATCCAACCCATCGCCAGCAGGAAAATATAAAATCCTGTATTTCCTTTGATTCGGGCAAAATCTCCCAGGTCAGCCGGGGGCAGATCAACGATCTTTTTTAATAAAGGAAAAAAGCCCCAGTTCAAAACGGAAAACAGTACCAGGGCCGTTAAAGCACCAGCGAGCAATGCCTTTGGTTGAAACCGGCCGAAGCTGAACCCGATGCTTGCAAAATTTTCTTTGTGCTGTTTTAAAAAGAACCATATAAACAGTAATACCGGTATGCAATAAGCAAAAGGTATGGGAATAATACCCGAATGAGGAATTAAAACAACCAGGGCAATAGCCAGCAGGCTGAAAACTATTTCTTTTATTTTTTTCATGAGTGGATTACCATTCAGCGCCCGGGTATGTTCGTTGCATGTATTGCAGTTCTGTCAGAATAAAACCAAGATGTTCTGTATGTGTTCCCTTTTTACCACCACTTTGCATAAACACTTTTTCAGGAACCGGTAAAGAGGCTTCAGCAAAAACTGCCTTTACTTTTCCGTCCCAAACATTTTTGATGGATATAAGGTCGATGCCAAAAGAAGTTTCATATTCAGCAGGTAGGAACATTTCGCCGGTATAAGGCCATAACTCTTCAATGGCCTGAAGCATACGGGCATGGCTTTCTTCTGTTCCATCGCCCAGGCGTATCACCCATTCGCTGCTCCAGCGAACGTGGTATCTTGTTTCTTTGATTGATTTGGCCGCAATGGCGGATAGTTGTTCATCACTGCTTTGCTGTAATTTCTCAAACAGTAAATATTGATACTGACTGAAAAGGTATTGCCGTAAAATGGTTTGTGCCCAGTCGCCGTTTGGTTGTTCAACCAATAGCAGGTTTTTGAATTCTCTTTCTTTCCGCAGGTAAGCAAGGCTGTCTTCTGTGACCTCTCCACCAACTCCCTCTTCTGCAGGAGAGGGAGCTTTGGCGCCCTGCAATCTTTTGGAGTCATTCATTAATTGTGCAGCATACTGGTAAAAAAGTCTCGATTGTCCCAACAGGTCAAGTGAGATATTGGTGATGGCAATATCCTGTTCGAGAATCGGGCCATGACCACACCATTCGCTGTTTCTTTGCGACAGGATCAATGTGGTATCGGCAAAATGTAGTACGAGATCGGTGGAAGCGTTGTTCATTTTTTCTTTTCAGTGTTATTACATGTGATTTACTTCTTCGGGTAATTGATAAAACGTTGGATGGCGATAAATTTTATCAGCTGCTGGTTCATATAACTCCCCGGCTTCTTCCGGGTTAGAGGCTGTGATGTATTTACTTTCCACTGCCCAGATACTGATGCCTTCCTGCCGGCGTGTATATACATCCCGTGCATTTTCAATAGCCATGTCTGCGTCTGCGGCGTGCAGGCTGCCTACGTGTTTATGATCAAGGCCCTGTTTGCTGCGGATAAAAATTTCCCAGAGCGGCCAGGCGTTTGGAGATGCAGGGGAACTCATGTTGGTTGAGCTGCCTGCATTGTCTTCCGGGATATCGCCGTAGTAAAATTTCTTAACAAATGGATGAAACATGGTTTGTGTATTTAGTTTTTTACTTCAATAGTATATGTTTGATATCTTGCTGAATCTTCTTTAGCTGTTTCGGGCGACAAGAATTTATACAGTTTCATCTTTGTGCTTCCTGCTTTAACCGGCACCAGTACCAACTCTTTTCCAACATTGCCGCCTTGCACATCACTGTTGTTATTATCATTAGTATTAACAGCAAGTAATTTTATAACTGCTGCGCTATCCGCTGTTTCAAAACGAACCGAACCTTCATACTTACAGCCGCGGCAGATGCTTTCATAAATCAGTATGGTGTCGGACAGCGTAATTATATTTACGCTGTCTGTTCTCAGAACGATCCGGTTATCTTTCGTTTTCGCCGGCTCTTTTTTATCATTAGTGCAGGCAGTAAAACCAATAAGCAGGATCAAAAGTCCAAAAAGTGATCTCATGATCAGGCGGCTTTTGTTTTAATTCCATTCTTTTTATTGGCGTAGACAAGGGCGGCTTCTCTTACCCATGCGCCATCATGATGGGCTTTGCGTCTTGCATCCAGCCGTTGCTTATTACAGGGGCCATTTCCTTTTACCACCTGCCAGAATTCATCCCAGTTTATTTCACCGAAATCGTAATGTTTCCCTGCTTCATTCCATTTCAGTTTTTCGTCGGGCAGTTTCATGCCCAGCACTTTTATCTGTTCGGCGATCATGTCAACAAACTGTTGTCTGAGCTCGTCGTTTGTTTTTCTTTTTATTTTCCATTTCATGCTCTGATCGCTGTTGGTGCTTTCGCTGTCCTTAGGGCCAAACATCATCAGGCTTGGCCACCACCAGCGGTTAATGGCATCCTGGCACATGGCTTTTTGCTCATCTGTTCCGCGGCTTAATACCAGTAATGTTTCAAATCCCTGTCGCTGGTGAAAACTTTCTTCTTTGCAAATGCGAACCATGGCTCTTGCATACGGGCCGTAACTGGTACGGCATAACATTACCTGGTTTAAAATAGCGGCGCCGTCAACCAACCAGCCGATAGCGCCCATATCGGCCCATGTTAAAGAAGGATAGTTAAAGATGGAAGAATACTTTGCTTTACCGCTGTGCAGGTCGTTGATCATTTCATCACGGCTCATGCCCAGTGTTTCGGCGGCGGAATATAAATACAATCCATGGCCTGCTTCATCCTGCACTTTTGCAAGAAGGATTGCCTTTCTTTTTAAGGATGGCGCTCTTGATATCCAGTTGCCTTCGGGCAGCATACCAACGATTTCGCTATGTGCATGCTGGCTTATCTGCCGCAGATTTGTTTTGCGATAGGCATCGGGCATCCAGTCCTTAGGTTCGATCTTTGTCTCCGCATCGATCTTGTCCTGAAATATCTTTTCAAAATCCTGTATTGACATAGCTCGTGTTTTATAGTATAAAAATAATCTAAAAGTAAAGACCCTTTGCTGATCCGGTCGCTTACTTTATATCAAAATCAACAACAACTTTCTCTGTTTTTGGGTGCGACTGACAGGTGAGGATGAACCCCTGTTCTACTTCTTCATGTTCCAGTCCCCAGTTAACATCCATTTCTACTTCGCCTTCTAAAATCTTTGCCTTGCAGGTACAACATACGCCACCCTTACATGCAAAAGGAAGATCGGCGCCCTGTTTAAGTGCTGCGTCTAAAATACTGTCGTTATCAAACCCCAGGTCAAAGTCAAAACTCCTCCCGTCCAGCTTAATGGTGATCTTGCTTTTTGGCCCTGTATCATTTGTATCCTGCACTTTACGCATTGCAACCTGCTTTTGTCCGGGTGTAGTGAACAGTTCAAAATGTATTTTCTTTTTATCAATACCTGCTCCTTCCAGGAAATCTTTTACACAGAAGATCATTTCTTCGGGGCCGCAGATAAAAATATCGTCGGCATTTTTATAATCAACCAGCTTGTTCAGCTCGTTCAGTTTCTGGGTGTTTATCCTTCCCGAGTTGATAGGGGCATCTGTTTTTTCCCGGCTGAGTATGTTGATGAAATTAAACCGGTTGAGGTATTTGTTCTTTAATCCCTCCAGTTCTTCGAAGAAGATGATGGAGTGACGGCCTTTATTGCCAAAAACAAGCGTGAAGCTGCTTCCGGGCTCGGCCTTTAAAGTTGTTTTGATGATAGAAATAACCGGTGTGATGCCGCTGCCTGCTGCAAAAGCAAGGTATTGTTTTTTATTTCCTGTATTCAGTTTTGTGTTGAACCTGCCGGTGGGAGGCAGTACATCAAGCTGGTCATTCACTTTCAGTACATCATTGGCAAAGCAGGAAAATTTTCCTCCTTCCACTTTCTTTATAGCAATGCGTAACTCATTTTCAAAGGGAGAGGTACAAATAGAATAAGAACGGCGGAGTTCTTCGCCATCAATTGTTTTTTTAATAGTAATGTTTTGTCCATGGTCAAATGAAAATTCCTTTTTTAGCCCGGCTGGTATCTCAAAAGCAACGGAGATACAATCCGGGGTTTCCTTCTTTATGTCTTTTACCTTTAATGAGTGAAAATGAACTGCCATAAAAATTAGTTTGCTATTCCGTTCAATAAATGATTTACCATATCTTTTTCCAGCGTTTGCACGCTGATATTTTTTTTGTGATGTTGCCAGAATTCAAGCCCCCTTACTGCCGACAGTATAGTTAGCACAGTAACATAGGGATCAGATTGTTTTAATTCCCCGGTGCTAATCCCGTCCTCCGCCAGTTGTACAAACCGCTTCTCATACCCCCTTCGTTGGTTTAAGAAATCGCTGAGCTGGGGTTCTTTCAGGTATTTCCATTCGTGGTTGGCCACATATACTTCATCAAAATCGTTCAGCATTATTCCTATATGAAACCGGATTATATTTTCGATCTTCACCAGGATGCTGTCGTTGCTTTTCTCTGTGCTATCCAGGTGGGTTGTAAAGCCATCGGCAACTTTAAAACAAATGATCTGAAGTAATTCGCTTTTTGACCCAATATGGTTATAAAGACTAGGCGCTTCTACTCCAATGGTTTCTGCCAGTTCTCTCATGGAAGCACCGGAATACCCCTTTGTTCTGAAAAGAGTAGCCGCTTTTTGTATAATGGCCTCTTTCTTTGAATTGTTTTTACCCGGCTTTATCCTCGCCATCCGTTTTTTAAACAAAACTAACACTTATTAGTTTTTTGGCAGATTTTTTGTGATAGATTTTGAGAGTTTAACTGGGCATATCCGGTAAGAAAAACCGGAATTTAATAGAAATCAGTTGTCTATGACTTGGTTATAAGTGCCTGTTTTCCTGCCTTTAAGAGAAAAACAGCAAAATACAGAAGAGCTAAAAGAGAGGCGTGATCCGGGATATTTTAAAAAGATGGCAGATTCTGGAAAATAAATTATGATAATATTAAAAAAATACTAATTTTACAGCCTGCTCAGTTATCTAACTCTCTCCAATCTTATTTAAAAACCGTTCCATAATATCATTTATGTAAGGCGAGCCAATTACCTAAACTATTAAACAGACAGTTTAAGCTATATATTATTTTACCTTTTATCTTGTGGTTTCAGAGGTAAGCAAGGCCGGAGATTTTTATCTCTGGCCATCTTTTTTATATAACCTGCCTGCTTACCTGGTGAACAACCCGGCATGGGAATTGTTAATTATACGCAGCAAAATTGAAATTGCCGTTTAAGAAACTTAAAAATGAAACCATGATACCTCAAACATTAAATGCAACATTACTTATTGGCATGCCGGGTGGCAGCGAGTGGATACTGATTTTTGTAGCCGTATTATTACTTTTTGGCGGAAAGAAGATCCCTGAATTAATGCGGGGCGTTGGCAAAGGCATCCGGGAATTTAAAGATGCAAAAGCGAATGTAAAGAATGAACTGAATACCGGCCTCAACGGCGAGAATAAAACCAACTAGAGAATACCCCTGATAAACCTGAACCTATAAAATACCTATGGATCGTTCTAGCATAACGGAAAGGCTGACACCGATCTTCCGGAAAACCTTTAATGATGATAATATTGTCGTTAATGACGGGCTTACGGCCAATGATGTTGCCAACTGGGATTCTCTTACCCATATGCTGATGATCGGCGAAGTAGAAAATTCATTCGCTGTAAAATTCAAATTAAAAGAACTGGGCAGATTAGATAATGTAGGGAGCCTTGTTGCCCTGATAGAATCCAAGTTGTCTACGTAGCATACTATTATTTACCCGGCCGCAGTATTTAAAAAGTCGATCAGCGGCTTCATTGCCTGGAATTTTTTGGCTACCTCTTTGGTAAAATTCTTATTTAAAATCTCGGCATCGGTGAAAGAGCCTGTTACAATAAAACTCTTCTTTTTTATGTATTCAATAGCCGGGTTAGTATCGTCGTAACTTTTAGGCGGCCTGGTCAACGATTCGCCCTGCAATCCTTCTGTAAATATTTTTTTAAAAGCCTTGCTTTCCACGATCTTTTTCCAGTCGGTAAAATTATAATCAATTTCCTGGCGGATGCCGGCTAATACAGCAGGCTCAGGCATCCAGATGCCGCCTGCTGCAAAACTTTTGCCCGGCTCAATATGTAAATAGTACCCGGCGCCCAGGCCCTTCTTGCCGTCTTTATTAAAATAAGCGGCCATATTGTTTTTATAGGGATCTTTATTTTTACTGAAGCGTACATCCCGGTTTATTCTGAACGTGCAGTTCTTTGCTTCCAGGTTTGCAACAGAAGGATCAAATGAGCCAATCCCTTTTATGACCTGCGACACCATCAAAAGAAAATCTTCTTTTGCCGCATCGTACTGCTTCCGGTTCTTATCAAACCAGGGTTTGTTATTATTCTTATTAAGATCTTTCAGAAATTTAAAGGTAGATGACTGAAGCATTTGATTGATAAATTTGGAGAACGAATGTACAGAAAATAAAAAAGGAACTGATCGTAAAATCAATTCCTGTCTCTGGTCTTTTTATGCAGATCAACGTACCCTTGCCCAGTTCTCTCCGCTTCGTATCCGGTACAAGGTCATCTCACTCACTTTATAACGAAGAGCAAGTTGCTTGTAAGTTATATTTCGTTTTGGGTCATTCAGAATATGCTTAATGGTTTTTACCTGGCCTGCATTAAGTTTCAGACCAACCGTTCTGTTGGCCTGCCGTATTTTGTAAGCGATCTTTTCGGGACTTTTTTGCTGGTGTGTGCTTACTATGTCCAGCGTGGCCCATTGCAGGTTCCTGAAATGGTTGTCTTTCTTTTTATGATTTACATGAATCACATATTTATAACGGGGCGACTTTTTTTTACAGAAAAGCCTGGCTACTTCCCGGTGAATGTAGATAGTGCCGTTGCCGTTTTTTACGTGAAGGTTTAAGGTGCGGTATCCCGAAGTAAGAGAACCGCTGAGGAGTTTGCCGTCTGTTTCAACATCAGTATTATAGCTTGCCGCCCGGCCAAGTGAAGAAACAGCGTATTTTTTCCGGAACTGTTTATGGCCACTGAAGAGTACCTGTTTCCAGGTTTCGCCGGAATGTTTTTTAATCATAACACGACGATTTAAGATGATACCGGGCCAGCCCGTTAGCCCGTAATAATAAAGGCTTCCTCTTAAATATAATACATTTTTTTCGCTAAGCAGGTAGCATTTTCAGGAATTCTTCTTCGGTAACGATCTTTACTGTAGCCAGTTTTTTTGCTTTTTCCAGTTTGCTGCCTGCGTCTTCACCCACCACCAGGTAGTTTAGCTTGCTGCTTACGCCCGAAACAATATTGCCGCCGTTCTTTTCAACCAATGCTTCGGCCTCACTTCTTTTCAATTTTGTAAGGGTTCCGGTGAATAAAAAGGACTGGCCGCCCAGGTTGCCGCCGGTTACCAACTCCTTTTTCTCATTCTTTAACTGAACGCCCAGCTTTTCTAATTGTGCAAGTAATTGAAGGTTGTTCTTATTATGAAAGAAATCATATACGGTTTTGCCCACTTTAACACCCACGTCTTCCAGCTCCTTCAATTGATCTTCGGTAAAATCAGCAAACTGAACCAGGTGGTCAACGGCGTTCGCTAAGGTTTTAGCCGTGGTTTCACCCACATAGCGGATGCCCAGTGCATAAATGATGCGGTGCAGCGGTTGCTTCTTCGAGTCTTCAATGGCCTGTTGCAGTTTGGTTATCGATTTCTCCCCAAAGCCATCCAGTTTTTTTATTTCTTCCCAGGGCAATGTATATACTCCCGGAATATCTTTTAAAAAACCCAGTTCGTAAAATTTGCGGACATTGGCTTCGCCAAAACTGCGTATATCCATCGCATCTTTACTTACAAAATGAATGATGCCTTCCACGATCTGTGTCGGGCAGCTTAAATTAATGCAACGCCATACTGCGTCTTCTTCCGGTTTAAATAATTCGCTGTTGCAAACGGGGCATTGCTTCGGGAATTTTATCTTTTTCTCTGTTCCTTTTCTTAACTCGGCAAATGATTTTACGATCTGCGGAATAACATCGCCGCTTCTTTCAATAAGGATGGTATCGCCCAGCATCAGATCCTTCTCTTTTATATAATCTTCGTTATGAATAGAGATGCTGCTTACCGTAACGCCACCAACCTGTACCGGTTCAATTTTAGCAACGGGGGTAACAGCGCCGGTACGGCCTACCTGGAATTCAACCGCCAGTAACTTGCTGGTTCCCTGCCTTGCTTTAAATTTAAAAGCAACAGCCCAACGGGGGTGATGGGAGGTCATGCCCAGTTTGTCCTGCAGTTTCAGGTTGTTCACTTTAATAACCATGCCGTCGATCTCGTAACCCAGGTTGTCTCTTTCTCTTTCAAATTCGTTCACCTGTTTTATAACAGCATCTATCCCTTTCAGCACTTTCATTTCTTTTTTAGGGCTGCGGAAACCAAGGTCCCACAACATCTCCAGCATACCAGAATGTGTTGTTGGCTGATCGTTGATCGATGATCGTTGAGCTTTTTTTTGGCCAACGATGAAACTTACGTGGTAAAGGAATGCTTCCAGGTTCCTTCTTTTTACTTCCGCTGTGTCTTTTATTCTCAACGAGCCGGCAGCAGCATTTCGTGGGTTGGCAAGCGGCGGAATGCCTTCTTCTATCAATGCATCATTATAAGCCTTAAAATTATTTTTATTCATCAGCACTTCACCACGTATCTCCACCTGCTCCATTCCATATTCGCTGAATTTTGCCGAAAGCGGAACAGACCTGATCTGTTTTATGTTGGGCGTGATGTCATCACCTACTTCCCCATCGCCCCTTGTGGCGCCTCGGCCAAGATGATCGTTTTCATAAATAACAGAAATGCTGGCGCCATCAAATTTTGGCTCTACACAATATTCGATCTTATCAAGGCCAGACAGCTCCCTTACTTTCCGGTCAAAGTCCAGCAGGTCGTCTGCATTGTACGAATTGTCTAATGAAAGCATCGGCACCAGGTGCTGCACTTTCGGAAAATCTTTGATCAGCCCTTTGCCAACCCGCTGGGTGGGAGAATCTTTTGTAACGGCATCAGGGTTTTCCTTTTCGAATTTTTCCAGCAATTTAAAAATGGAATCGTATTCAAAATCGCTGATCAGCGGATCATTCTGCACGTAATACCGGTACTCATGAAAGCGAAGGCAGTTGCGCAACTCTTCCACGTTCCTCTTGTTTACTTCACTGCCTTTTGCATGCTTTGCAACAGAGATCCAGTCTCCCGTTCTCTTCTGTAATTCTTTTGTTTGTTTGGGATCGTACATAAAAAATCTTCTTAAAGATGAATTCCTTCTACAAGTTCAGGATGGTATTTCGTTTTATCAGGATGGGTTGATCTGCTCCAGGTATTCCTTTAAAACAATCTTCAGTTGCCGTTTCACAATAGCGCCCATGGTCTGGCTGCGGGAAAAATAATGCGTATTAAAATGTGCATTCAGTTCTTCCTTCAGCATTTTTATTTTATAGTTGTCGGATATCTCATCTCTTGCCATGATGTTGAGCAGCTCCAGCAGTTGTTTCCGGCTGGCAAATACCCGGTGAGCCATAGCGGTTCGTTCTTCGGCCTGGTATTGTTCAATTACTTCGGGACTGAGAGTTTTTAATACCAGCTCCACATACTCATAATTCTCTTTGTAAAACTGCGGCAGGTACAGGTTCTTTCTTCCTTCATAACACTGCTGGTCAAAATCAATGGAACGGATGCGGTACTGGTAATCTTCTATGTCGGGCGTAATGTCTATCACAAAATTATAACTCCGCATATCGCCCAGCAGGCGGGCAAAGCAACGCTCGTTGAATTTTACAAACTCTTTGGCAATGCGGATCTTGTTTGTTTCCGGTTCGTTCAGGTATTCTTCCAGGAAGATATCACCGGGTATGCCGGGAATATGTTCTTCTACCAGGGTGTTCTTATGATACAGGAAGGTGATGCGGTTTGGACTGAGCAGGTGCTCCAGTTCCAGGCCATAAATACGGGAAGCATCGGCTGCCTTCACGTAATAATGATCGTAGTTATCATTGATGCGGTTGATGATACGGATGCGGAAGGGCATGCTGTTGCCGAACTCGCAGAAGTCGATCCGCTCTACATCTAAATGATTTATAAAACTGAGATTGCCTTCTGTTTTTAATGCAGCATATGTTTTTATAAGGCCTTCTTTTAAGAATTCCATTTCCTTCAGATCGTACACCGCCGTTTCCCAATGGGTAAGTTTTCCTTTTTTATTCCGGAGTGCCGTGGTATGCCTGTAATTGAGAAGATCTTTATAAGCAACAGGTAACGAAATGTCTCTTCCGTATTGGTGAAGGTATTTTTGCAGGCGTTCGTTCACCGGGAAGAGGTCTTTCTTCATCATCGGTTTATCCGACTCATTCTTTACTTTGGCATTGATGATCTTGTCGAACTGCATGCTGTAAAGATACACTCCAAAATGGTTGCTTTACATGACATCATTTGGCCTATTTTTGAGAAACAATCTACTGCCATGACTTTAAAAAACCGGTACAACAATTCCTTGTTCCTTGTTCCTTGTTCCTTGCTCATTATTCTTTTCGCTTCCTGCAAGTTTCGCCAGAAAGCCGATATGATCATTCACCATGCAACCATCTATACGGTGGATGAAAAATTTTCTGTGGCCCAGGCCATGGCGGTAAGGGATGGAAAGATCGTTGCTACCGGCACCAATGAAGAGATACTGAAAGAATATGAATCCGATGTGATGGAAGATGCGAGTGGTAAAACGGTATTCCCGGGCTTTGTTGACGCACATGCTCATTTTGTGGGATATGGTTTCAGCCTGCAGCGGGTGAACCTGGTGGCAACCGAAAGCTGGGATGACGTATTGAATAGGTGTACAGCGTTTGCAAAGGGGTTGCCAGCGGGGCAGTGGTTAACCGGGAGGGGATGGGATCAGAATGACTGGGCGGTGAAGGAATTTCCTGTGAATGATAAATTGAATGAATTGTTTCCCGACCGGCCGGTACTTATAACAAGAATTGATGGGCATGCGGCCATTGCCAACAATAAAGCGCTGGAGATGGCTGGCGTTAAACCCGGCGATAAACTGGAAGGCGGTGAAATAGAAGTAAAGAACGGGAAACTCACCGGCATATTGGTGGATAATGCGGTAGACCTGGTTTCAGCAAAAATTCCTGCTGCTGATGAAGCACAGGCAAAAGAAGCATTGTTGCTGGCACAAAAGAATTGTTTTGCCACGGGCCTCACCAGTGTGCACGACTGCGGGCTGGATCATAACGACGTGGAAAAAATTCAAAAGTTGCAGCAGGGCGGTGATCTTAAAATGCGGATGTATGTGATGCTGAGCGATGCAAAAAAGAATTTTGATTGGGCTTTTACAAAAGGGAAAATAAGAACGGACCGGCTAACCATGAGCGGATTTAAAGTATATGCCGACGGTGCATTGGGTTCCAGGGGGGCCTGTCTTTTACAACCATATAGTGATAAACCGGATTGGGGAGGATTTCTGTTAAGTTCGCAGGCGCATTTTGATTCGGTGGCCAATATCATTTATCAAAAAGGATGGCAGATGTGTACGCATGCCATTGGCGACAGCGGTAACCGTACCATACTGAACATTTATGCAAAATATTTAAAAGGAAAGAACGATCTGCGCTGGCGCATTGAACATGCACAGGTAGTGAATAAAGATGACTTTAAGATCTTTGGAGAGAACAATATCATTCCATCGGTACAGCCCACGCACGGCACATCCGATATGTACTGGGCAGCAGACCGGTTGGGCAGCGAGCGGGTAAAAGGAGCCTATGCCTATCAACAGTTATTAAAAGAAAATAACTGGATACCCCTGGGCACCGATTTTCCGGTAGAAGACATCAGCACCTTCAAAACATTTTTTGCTGCCGTGATAAGGCAGGACGCCAAAGGATTTCCTGCAGGCGGTTACCAGATGGAAAATGCGCTAACAAGGGAGCAAACCATCCGTGGCATGACGATATGGGGAGCCAAAGCGGCCTTTGAAGAAAAACAAAAAGGCAGTTTGGAAAAAGGGAAGTTTGCTGACTTTATACTTCTTGATACCGACCTGGTGAATTGTAAAGAAGCAGATATTTTAAAAACAAAAGTATTAGCTACCTATGTAAATGGCGAGCGGGTTTATAAGCAGTAGATCTCTTTGTGTTCTTAGTGAACATCTCCGTGTCTTTGTGGTAAACCCTTCGGCTCCGCTCAGGATAAAAACCGCAAAGTGCATAAAGGCAGATCAAACTGTAACAATCCCGTTCCTGATCGCATACATCACCAGGCCCACCCGGGTTTTCACGTGCAGTTTTTCAAACAGCGCATCCCGGTAGCCGTCGATAGTACGGGGGCTTACAAACATTTTATCGGCAATTTCCTTATACGTAAGTTCGGTGCAGGAGTACTTTAAAAAATCGGTTTCCCGGTCGTTCAGCGGTACCAGGCTTTTCAGCCCTTCGCTTTCATCATCCATTTTATTGATGGCATGCATCAGTTTGCCACTCACCAGTTCGCTGTAGTAAAATCCTTTTTCCATTACGGCGTGGATGGCCGCTTTCAGTTCAGCCGGCTCACTGTCTTTTAATATATATCCCCTGGCGCCGCATTTGAGCATGCGTATGATGGAGGTTTCGTTGTCGTACATGCTGAGGGCGAGCACTTTTATGCCGGGGTGGTTGGTTTTGAGCCATTGGGTGGCCTGGAAACCATCCATTTCGGGCATATTAATATCCATGAGAACGACGTCCGGGAGATTTACCGGGTCCAGTTTATCCAACAGCTCTTTGCCGTTATCCGCCTCAAACAATATGGTATTACCCAGGCTTTCCACTAATTGGGCAAGGCCGATGCGGAGGAGGGAGTGATCGTCTGCAAGAGCGATGGAAGGCATGGCTTGGTTTCTGTCTTTGTGCTTGAAAAATGAAAATACGGAAAGAAACGGAAAAAGGGTGAAAACGCGGTTGGAAAGTAATAATGAATTTAATAGATTTGGTACTTATATAAAGTCTTGCACTTTATTTTGCAGGCGAAGCAAGCCTGTCGAAAAAATTCATTTTTTAACTCCTAAAACCATTATTATGCCCGACAAAACCAAAGGCCAGGGATTCTCTGAGTTAATCACCAAAAGACTTGCTGACGGGACACTTGAAATTTTGCTTCAGGTTGAGATCAGTGAAAAGGGAAACACAACGGTGACAGTTTTTAAAGGATTTAAAAAAGAAGAGCCTCCTGTAGAAAATGAGGGGGATTCATTGAATGCAAAGAAATCAACCCCGGCTCCACCGGAAGATAAGAAACCACCGAAGGGCGTTTAATTATACTGACCAAAAAACTCTTCCAGGAATAATCCCCAGCCAAACTCTTTGGAGAATTTTGTCTGAGTTTGTACACCGTCGTCAACAAACACTTCTGCGTACGTACTATTTTCATAAGAAGTTTTGTTTTTTGGAAAAAAAATGCTTAGGCCTTTACATGCATTCTTGGGAACAGGCGCTGAGGCATCCCAGTAAAAAAGATCGCCTTTCCTGTTCTCAAGGATAAGGTTGTTATTATCGAGGATTTTTTTTACTTGGGCATAAGGCATGGAGAAAGCTGGGTATTTACTCCATCTTGTATTCAGGAATTCAAGAAAAAAAGTAAGATCGATTTGATAAAGATTTACAACGCCTTCTGTTTCACGTTTGGGATTGGTAAGATCGCAGATTTGATTGGCAGCAAAATAAATATCATTTGAAAGAGAAAAAGAATAGGCAGAAAGAAAGTCTGTTATCTTTTTCAGCTCCTTGAAAAAAGTTCCGCATTGGGTGGTTTTAATACAACTGAAACCGATCTCGTCAAGCGTTACATCGCCATTATTTGGGGTTATTTTTTGGTCAAGGCTCTTTTGTGTTTTCGCCAGGATGTTTTTGCAGAATGTATCATCTATGCGCTCATTCTTTTGTGGAACCAGCGCCCCAAAATCATAACTTTCCCATGGAAAAGTGGTCTGTGGGGCGATTAAATAATTGCAGCAATTCTGCAATGCATAAGTCGTATCTATGTTTTGCATGTAACAATTAGACATAACGACCAGGTCGAATTTTTTGATGGAGGACCGTTCTATTCCATCTGCAAGCTCATTTATTGTGAGCGCAGTTAATTGTTTTGCAGTAAATATTGGGTTAAAACGAACAGGGTAGTCGGCATCAAGATATACGGGGCTACTCATCTTTGTACTAAATATAAGTTTACCTGCAAAGGTTTTCCATACTTCTGTTAAAGGTTGATCATTTGCTTCGTTTGTTGTGTGCCCATTATCTTTAATGCCCGGTTTATCCATCAGCCCGGTGTCACTATACCAGGCAGTTCCGGGATTAATCGTTTCAACAACTGTTCCATATGTTGCCCATAGTTTTTTAAACCAATCTTGATTGAAGAGACTTTCCCATAAAAACTTATCACTACGGGTTATCTCGTTTTTAAACATCAGGTAACCATAGCCATGATCCCAGGTAACCAATATTCTGTTTGTATAGTTACCCATATTGTTCAATTCGGAGAAAAGTACCTTCAGGTTATCTGGGTCCCCAAAGTCGAACTCTGAGTTAAACGTCCCGTCTTCAAACTCAAACCTCCCTGCTCCCTTTTTTAATTGTCTCATTTTAAGCGCATTTTTTTTATCTTTTCCTGAAAAAAGCAAAAAAATGAAAATATCAACATCCGGGTTATAGGGTGCTGACAAATATTCATGCTCCACTTTTTCATAATCAGATGTATGATCATGAGCCGGGGTATCAAAAATATTTGTCATCAGATTTATAATAAGCGTCTTGTTACTCATAAATCCCGATTTATTTTAAATGTACTATAAATTACCTTATGTGTTTCATTCTGTATAGAATAAAAATATTAACCCTGCTTATTGTCACAATGGCTCCCTGTGGTTTATCTGGCCAGAAAATCATGAATACGCCGATAACTAAAATTGGCCAGATCAATAATAACTCACTTGCGAATGTACGTGCCATTTCAAAAGACAAATATGGATTTATGTGGATCGGTACGCAGGACGGGCTTTTTCGATACGACGGATTTGCTGCGAATGTATACAACCGGGGTACAAGCGATCTTCCTCACCGGATACTCAACAATGATGTAAGTGCGTTGCTTTGTTCTGATGATGACGATTTCCTTTGGGTACTGAATAGTTTTATGGGTATATCAAAAATTGAACTCCTTACCGGTATCGTAAAAGAAAAATTTCAAATTTCCACACCAGGCGGCAAGAGTGAGAACTTTACAATAACAAGAATGATTGAATACAAGGGAAGCTTGTATGTATCCGCTGAAGAGGGAAATATTTTTAAGTTCAGTAAAAGTACTGGCCGCTTAGAAATGCTTGGGAAAATCGAAAACCTCCTCAATAGGAAAATTGAACAACTTTGCCGACTTGGGGATCAATTTATAGTTTGTTTCGGTGGCGGTATGTTAATGCTTTTTGATTCTGCCTTCAGGGCTCCGCTGGCACGACTAAGCATCAACCCAACCCAGCAGGACTTTCATTTTAATAAGTACTGTTACAATGATCAGAATGAATTGGTTCTGGCAACTACAGTTGGGGCCAGAAAAATTAAGGTTTTGCGAATGGGCCAACAATATAGTCTGGTTGATAGCGGTGTTGCTGAGATTAACCTGTCAGCAGATATCCAGAGTATCTCTTTTAAAGATTCATCCTATTGGGTAAGTGATAACAATACGATCTATCGTTTCTTCCTGAATGGTGAAAAATACAAGTATAAAACATCAAAGGGGCCAGACGATCAAAAGTGGCTGAATGCCGTTAAAGTCATTTCCTTTTCAGGGGATGAAGTGTGGAATGGCAACGAATATGGCGTATCGGTAATCAAGGTATCAACACCCCCCTTTATACCATATTACCAGGGAGATAATATCACTACCAAACTTAATCATTGTAATAACCTGCTGGCTGTGAACGATAGTGTTCTGTATAGCTGTGCGACCGACGGATTTTATAAAATAAATACCAATAGCGGAACTATTGGCAGGATCGGAGACAATACATATTCCTTATCCGCATTTGTAGGGCCGGGCAAGGAGATCGTTTTTTCTAATGATAAAGCCACATATATCATTAATGAAAATTCACAACCAGCACTCATATCCAGAAAATATAAGGAACTGAACAAACTTGATTACGACCTGATTGCAGCTTCAGCTAATTATAAAGACTCCCTGCTATTTATGGCCAGCCAGTATGAGCGGGGCTTACACGTATATGACATTAAGCATAAAAGACTTTCCAATATCAATACAAATACCTTCCCCCTGGCGCTCAAAACAAACGTGATCAATAGCCTTTATATCCGGGGTAATGTGCTTTGGATTGTATGCGACAATGCGGTCTCAAGTTTTGATATTCCCGCAAATAAACTAACTAATTATACCATTTATGATCCGGCCACCAGGCTCCCTCTCAACATTATTATGGACATCTGTTTTGTAAAAGACAAGATTTGGCTGGCAGTATATGGAGTAGGCCTGGTTGAAATGACTAACCAGTTTCAGATTAAAAACATATACGCCGTATCAGCTGGCTTACAAAACCTGGGATTGTATAAAATATATAATGTAGGAGACAGCATGTTGCTTACTACCAGCAACAATGGCCTGTACCGGTTAAATCTGGCTACAGGGAAAATAAAAGCTTTCTTTGAGGAAGACGGTCTTCATGGCAATGCTTTTGAAGAGTCGGGTGGGACAATGATAAATAACAGGTTGATTGTTGGCGGCGTAAACGGGTTTACTATTATCGATCCACAAAAATTCCGGATAAATGCGGCCCCCCCAAAAATATATTTCAGTAAAATAAGTATTGAAAGACCCGGAACGAATAGCGATACGGCAAACCTGGAAATAAAAAAAATAACGATACCTAATGATGTGTTGCAAACAGTAATTCATTTATCCGCAATAAATTTTACCAGTTCGCATAATGTTGCATTTGCGTGGAGAATTGTTGAGAATAATACGGAGTGGACGGCAAATGGTTCGCAAAATTTCATACAACTAATAGGGTTGCCTCACGGCACCTATCACCTGCAGGTAAAAACCGCCAACGAAGACGGCGTTTGGAGCGAACCCAAAGAACTTGTGTTGGTCTTTTTACCAAAGTGGTATCAAACCTGGTGGTTCTATTTATTAATTGCATTAACAGCTGCAGGCATACTTTATGCATTGTACCGCTACCGCATCAGCCAGATAAAAAAGCAACACGAAATACGGAAGAACATTGCCACCGACCTGCACGATGACCTGGGCAGCACCCTCAACAGCGTAAAAGTGTTTACCAACCTGGCCATCAGCGGGGTAAAGCAGGAAGAAAGCCTGCAGCAGATAAAAGACAATCTTAATGAAGCTACCATGGGTTTGCGGGATATGATTTGGGTACTCGACGATTCCTTAGACACCGTGGATGAACTGGTAACCCGCCTTAAACAGTTCGCTATACCCGTAGCATCGGCCAGCAACATACAGGCAGAGATAAAGGCTGAAAGTGAAGTAAACAGCCTGAAGCTTACCAAGGAAGAAAAAAGAAACCTGTTCCTGGTATGTAAGGAAGCTATTAATAACAGCATTAAATACTCCGGGGCCACACAGATTGATGTTGACATAAAGCCCGACGGAAAAAAGATACGGATTGCTATTGCTGATAACGGCAAAGGCTTTAATGTAAATGAAGTGAAGAAAGGATATGGATTAAAGAATATGCAGTACCGGGCGGGGCAGGTAAAATATAAAACCACTCTTGTTTCTTCTCCGGGAAAAGGAACGCAGGTGGAAATAAGGCCGTTGTGAAGCGCTCAATCGTGTTTACCCCTTTTGTGTACCGTTTTTTTACCCTTTTATACAATTTAAATTGTATTTTCCTTTGTAAAAAACTACTGTATGAGATACTACTTTGTCATCATTTTCTGCTTTGCTTCTTATTTTCTTTCGGCACAAAGTAAATCCACAGAGGTATTGAACAAGGATACAGTTAAAGTAAATACCCAGGACAAACACTCAAAAAGGAATGCACACAAGAGAGCCAAGGGAACACCGCTTGTTGAAGAGAATGCTCCCCTTGTTGTTGCAAAAGTACCCTGCTGTTGTGAGGAAGAGCCCCCCATCTGTTCAGAAATGAGTGATGCAGTAGATACAAAAACCATTGCAATTGACTTCCGCTCTAAAAATATTGCCTCAAAAGCAACAATAAGGTCTGTAAGAAAAGGAGACTATGTACGGGTCAAGGTAATTAACTACAATCCTTTGCAGTATAAAGTGGTGATTAACGCGACAGACTCCTCTGTTGCTACTCCCATTGATGCCAAGATGCTTACTTCTTTGTTTGATCCTACCAGTTTAACCAGCATTGTAAGCACACTGGTTGACAAGGCGGGTGTTGTACCGATACCCAACGATGCAAAAGACGTTAAATACGATAAAAATGTATTTAATACTGTAGGTGATAATGGTTTGCCCAGGCCGTGTGACCCGTTAGTTAGAATCTGTCCGATTATAGAAAAAGATTGCCCTGTAAAAGATGCGGTAGTAATAGTGAATAAAAAGAAACAAACAGTAAAAATCAGTGACACGGCTAAGTGTTTGGAAAAATATTTCGCTCAGGTTTCTACTTTAATTCTCCGGGAGAGTAATAGTATCGTGACATTTAGAAAGGCGATAGATAAAAAACTCTATGATGTCATTAGGAAATTCTCAGTCCGAAATGTTTTATACCCAGACTGCGAAACATTTAAAAAAGAAGTTACAGCAGAGATATTAGAGACACTTGAAAACGATATAGAAGATTTTTCAAAAGAGTTGGATGGCTGGTTGCTGAGAATGAATTTTGATCTCAATGAATACGCTGCAGTCATAGCTCCTTATAAAGAATATATTTCAAAGAATAATTTATTAATCCTGAAAGACAGCCTTGTTAAAAAATTTTACGCTGAGGCAATGGCCACGCTTAATAAATACCAGGGAGAAGTGGGATATGATAAGCTGGCAATCCTGATCTCGAGACTTGAAGTGCTAAAACTTTACTCAAGCTGCTATGTCTCCATGCCTATTTATGTAGCAGAGGATATCAAGAAGATAAATGTTGAGTTTAAGCCAAGGTTTGAGGATTCTTTGGGATTGCCTTATTACAATACAACCCTTATTTTACCACCCGTACAGCATAGGGTGTGGGGTATAAGCAGCGGTGTTTTTGTAACGGGCCTAAAAAATGAGGCCTACGGCCTACAGTCTTTTACAAGACCCCGAACCGGCGGTGGCGTTGATACGTTATATAATATTGCCGGCGAGGAAGACGGAAAAGCACAAATAGGAGCCAATGCATTGGCATACACCGGCTGGAAGTTAGGAAAAGGCGATAAACCCAGCTACTGGGGCTTATGTTTCGGTGCCGGTTTGTCCATTGAATCAAAACCCAAACCCAGGGTATTGCTTGGCGGCACTTATATTACCGGTGAAAAAAACCGGTTGATGATCTCCGTAGGGTTTGTTGGGGGGTATGTAAAACAATTGTCAACCAGATTTAATACCAGTACAGACTATACTCAACTGCCAGCAGATTTTGTGAAAGATGTTTTAAAGCTGAATGGGTTTCTTTCAATTAACTACAGTTTCCTGAGTAATTAATACTGGTTGACCGAAATACACAGATGCGTGGAGGGGAACATTATTGACAAAACCTGTATGGTTTGGGAGACTATTGGTTGACTTTTTTAAAAGAATAGATCCATCTTTTTTAATACTTCAGTATAACGAGCAGATGAGACAGCTTATGCAATCCTTTGCTCAGAGTATATTTGAAAATCTTTTTTGTTTTTCTGTCACAGCCCTTCGCTATGTAGTAAATCCCGGAAGAAGAGTTATTCTTTACTGCACCATGAAAACCTTTACCGTGTTTTCACCCTCCGGAATTCAGTCAATACACCCTTTACCTGGGGTAGTGCTTCAGTATTTTTACCGGTAAATGCAACGAGATTTTTCATCATGCCCCAAACTCCCCATTATGAAAAAGTTATTAATGACCATCGCTTCAGTATTTTGGTTTTTCAACAGCTTTTCGCAGGATAGCATTAAAGTGCCTGCAAAATCGGGAAATAATGTAGTAGCAACGGCCAGGGCAAGGCCTTCAAAAATTCAGAAAGCGGCCCGGAAGGAAAGAAATAAAACAGATACTTTATTCATTACCATTGAAAATAATAAATACTATAAAAGATTCCGGGATAATGCTCTTGTACGCTTCCTGGATTCCAAATACCCCATGCATATAGAGATAAAGAACATTAATCCCTTTCTGTACAATATTACCATGAAGGAGTATCAGAATGATTATCTGAATGAAATGAAAAATGAGAATATACAGGTGCTGAATTATACGATTGGCAGTTTGGCGGTGAATTTTCCTGAGCCCAATTACAAAAGCTTCAAATTCATTGAGCCGAAAAAGGAGGCTACAAAAAATAATATTGATACAGTTAGCAGGAACCTATATGATATCCAAAGCAAGATAAATGACGTTTACCGTAAGTCAATCTATCCAAGGCAGGATTCCTTACAAAGAGGACTTGGTGTTAAAGAACAATTGCAGGATAGTATAAACCAGGCAGATTATAAGGTTGCCGGACTGCTAAAGAAGAAGAGTGATTTAAATGAGCAGCTTTCAAGAATCACAGAAGAGTCTAATGACGGAAAAAATAATAAAACAACGATTTTTATCGGCCTGCAAGTCAGGTTTATAAACAGGCTGAAGGAGTATAATGAATACGTATTGCAATTGCAACAGTTTTTTCATTTTTACCAGGCTTTGAAAATCCAGGTATATACTCCTGGTAAAAAAATTGAAGAACTGGAGGTAGATAAAAAAGCCATCCTGACCAGGTATTTAAAGGATATCCTGGGAAAAGATAGTAGTAAGTTAGCAAATATTGAATCCTATGAACTTACATACCAGTACCATGCTATTTTAAACAGGATAAAACGAACGGTTGAAGAACTTGGAGACGACTACACTTCCTTTATGCTTAAAAAAGGAGATACTGAACAGGAAAAAGACCTAGCATTAAATATGAAGGCATTGATTGATTGGCTGAATGAAGAACAAAAGAAAATATCTGCCACCGCCATGGATAATATCATAAGTAATACGGTACTGTTGTATAACTCTATTAATACCGAAATGTTCACACAAAACTATATCGTCGATAACATTAAAGACAAGACTGATTATGTTCAATTCGTTTTTGAAGCAACCCCCAAAATACAAAACCAGTCTGTTATTGTTCCCAAACCCCTTTCTTATAAGGTAACAATGCCAATAAAACAGGGAGTGCAGATGAACGTAAGCAGCGGCGTTTTTTTTAATATCGGGTTAAGTAACGAGGAATGGTATTATAAGCCAACAGCGAAGCCTGATACTTTTCAGATATCAAGATCTCCATATAAATTCGGGGACCTGTTCAGGCCCTCGATAGGCCTTTTATTACAGGTGTATAAACGGTCGCCATATGCAGACCGTTTTGCCGGGTGTTTTGGGTTTTCAACGAATGCAACAGATATCAATTACTATTTAGGGGCTTCATGGATATTTGGTAAATCTCAACGATTTGTTATTAGTACAGGGCTGGTTGGGGGCCAGAAGGAAGTACTTAAAAGCAGTTTTGGTGAAGGCAATGATGATAAATTAGTGTCCGCAACATTTAAAGAATCAAACCCTGCGGTTGAAACAGCCAAAAAATTTAAAGTGGGGGCATTCTTTTCACTCACCTTTAATTTATGGGGAAAATCTGTTAAGGAATTCAATTTTGAAAGTAATGGAACAAAAGAGGGAGGAAATTAAACACATTTCTTCTTCCCCTTCATAAACAACCCGCTGATATCACCTCACCCTCATTCCCTCTCCAAGGGAGAGGGAGGCCCGGCTTTATCATTCTTTTTGGCTTTTTTGCCGCCCTTTTTTTCTTTGGTAAAAAGCCCGGCGGTATACGTATCGTACAACTCAAACAAAAACTCAATGCGCTTGGTTTCGTTGATGAAGGGCTGGGGGCGGTAGAACAAATCAACTGCTTTGTCTAATTGCTGGTGGGCTTTTACCAGCAGGGGCGGCATGGTATTGGGGTCGTACAGGTCGGCGAGGGAAGCGCCGGCTCCCCCCTCTCCGGTTGGAGAGGGGCCGGGGGTGAGGTAAACAGCCCTCGCATCCAGTACCGCCTGCGCCGCTTCTTCCACGGCCTGCTTCTGCTTATCGGTGGGAGATGAGGGCCATGGGAAATTGTTGTAGACGATGGAGCCTGTATACCTATATCTACTTTCCAGTCTACCGCATGTGTATCTCATCCACGCCATATGCATATTAGAAATTAAGACTCCGAAAATAAACTTACTAGCATCAGGGATTAAATAAACTGCATTGCTTGCAATGATATCTTTAGAGACATATCCAATTGGAATATATGCCCTATTCTCAGAGGAAGTCTCTGGGATTAGGAGATAATCTGAATCAGGTTGTGAGATGTAAAAAAACAGGCTTGGGGTTAACGCTGCTTTCTTAGTTGGCTCTGCAGTACTCTTTTCTCTAAAAGCTTTTACAGCATTAATTCTTTCTAATACTTTTGGCATTTCCCTTAACTCGCTTGGGTTAGCATCTTTCAGCCATAAGCACCACCTGTAATTATTGTATAGAAACTCTTCAGACCCGGTAAATCGTTTGAAATATTTTTCCGCTTTTGGCTCTTCTAACAAAAAGAGATCTTTTTCATCATTTGTAAAAATGAAATTTCCATCATCAGTTGGCTTATTGCCATATCGCATTGTGGGAACATTGCAAATAGGCTCACTTCTTTTCGAAATAATTAGAACAGGCCCCGAACTTAAATATGGATTTATTCTATCAACAATTAATTCATGCGGTTCAGATGTCGGTGTTTCGTACTCGAATATTTTCTTAATAGGATTATTAAGAAATGAAAATCCAACGACAATACAATGAACGGCTGCAATCCCTTTCGCCTCATTTTTCCATTTGAAAGTTTTGTGAGCAAAATTGATATGAACTTTAAAAATGTTTAAAAGGGCATTCCAAAGAATTGGGACTTGCTCGCCTTGGGTAATTGAACTTGTTGAAACAAAAGCAATATTTGTTTGATACTTACTTGTGTAATCTGCTCCTTTAAAAAACCAACCAGTTACATAATCTAAGTCAGTATAATTTTTTATTGTCGTTGCCATTAAAGATGCTAAATCATCTTTTTGCTCTTTTGTTTGATATTGCTTTCCAATAAACGGAGGGTTGCCCATGATATAATCAAATTTGTCAGTCGCCGAAGGCGACTTCGAAAAATTTTTATCGTCCGACTCAAGCCGCATAGCGGCTTGAGTCGCTTTTCTGTTATTCCACAAGTCGCTTAACTGTGGTTCAATCAAACTCTGCCAATCGCAACGCAGCGCATTGCCGTGTACAATGGTGGCGCTCTTGCGTAAGGGCAGGCGTACATAGTATTCGCCAAAGGCTTCGCCGGCCTGCATGTTCATCTGGTGATCGGCCAGCCACATGGCCACCTGGGCTATCTGCGCCGGAAACTCCTCGTACTCTATGCCGTAAAATTTATCTACATCTAATAATATATAGCTGCCAATGTCGGTAACGGTTTGGCCCTTCAGCAGCAGCTTTAAAATTTCAATTTCCAGCAGCCGCAGTTCCCGGTAGGCGATTATGAGAAAGTTACCGCATCCGCAGGCGGGGTCTAAAAAGCGCAGGCGGCTTATTTTATTATGCAGCTTGCGTAAGGCATTGGTATTTGTTTTTGCTTTTTCAAACTCGGCCCATAATTCATCAAGGAACAGCGGCTTTATCAGTTTTAAAATATTTTTTTCGCTGGTGTAATGAGCGCCCAGGTTTCTTCTTTCTTTCGGGTTCATCACGCTCTGGAACATGCTGCCAAAAATGGCGGGAGAGATGCGGCTCCAGTCCATATAACAGCAGTTAAGCAGGGCCTGCCGCATATTGCTGTCGAAACTGGCGGTAGGTAATGGCTCTTCAAATAAACGACCATTCACGTAGGGGAACTCGGCCAGTTGTTCATCTAAATTTTTAAAGCGGTTGCCGGGTGCTGTATTTAAAACCTGGAAGAGTTCCTGTAGTTTAGCAGCCAGGTCGGTACCATCTACCAAAGTGCGTTGCTCAATATAATCCTGAAACTGTTGTTTGTTAAAGATGGTGGTATCTTCGGCAAACAGGCAAAAGAGAATGCGAACTAAATAGATTTCCAATACGTGGCCATTGTAACCAATCTCTTCCAACTGGTCGTGCAGTTTACCCATCAGTTCGGCGGCCTTTATATTGGCGGGGTCTTGTTCTTTGTAGGTTTTCTTTTGCCAGCCGGCGATGAAGCCAAAGAGGTTTACATACTTTACAAAATCGTTCAGTAAAAATTCGTGGGTGGTTTGTTCTTCGGTGTCGAAGAGTTTAAACACATTAAAATCGCAAACCAGAATGTATTTGGGTAACTCATGTTCGGGCAAACCCTGTGCATATTCTTTGGCCTGTGCAAATGCTTTATCCAGGTCTTTACCCAGGCTTTTCATTTCAATCAGTATCACGCCTTTCCAGAGCAGGTCGATATAACCATCGGCGTTGTTCAGTTTTTTAACCTTGTGTTCAAAAGTTCCTGTTTTTTTACGGCTTACGTCAAACACATGGAAGAAGGCATCAAGAAAGGGTTTGGCATCGGCTTCTTCCCGTTGGGTATCCTGCCATTCTTTGCTGAAAGCGGCTGCACGGGCTTTTATTTCATTCCAGCTTAAGGGCATGGCAGTAGTTGGGTTTAAACAACAAATTAATTAAATAATCAGTAAAGCGTTCATCTCTCTTTCAAAACTTGCGGCAACAGGGTATTTTATTCCCTAACTGCCCATTGTACATTTACTCATTCCTTTTCCATTAACCACTAAATCAAACTAAGCATGAAAAAATTATCTCTGCTGCTGGCGGCAATCATTTGTTGCAGCAGCCTGTTTGCACAAAACGAAAAGGACGGTAAAGAACCTGCTCCTTTAAAGAACATGGTAAAGCTGAACCTGCCGGCACTGGCATTAAAGAACATCAGCATCCAGTACGAAAGAGCGGTGGCCCGTAAAGTAACCGTTGCCGGAACATTCCGTTATATGCCCACCGGAAGCATCCCGCTAAAAAATGTTTTTAATGACCTGGCCGATGACCCGGATACCGAACGGCAATTGAACAACCTGAAAGTGGGTAATATCGCTTTTATGCCCGAGGTACGATATTACTTCAGCAAGAAGGGCGCCTTCCGCGGATTTTACCTGGGGCTGTTTGCAAGTATTGCCCGGTACAATGCCGACCTGCTGTTTGAATACGACGATGCTGCTGTAACCAAAACCATTCCCCTGAGCGGAAGTGTAACGGGTATAACCGGCGGGCTGATGATCGGCGCTCAATTTAAACTGGGCGGCAGGGTTTACCTCGATTGGTGGATACTGGGGCCCAATTACGGCAGCTCTAACGGAAGCCTGAGCGGAAAAAAATCAATGAGCCCTTCCGAACAACAGTCGTTACGTAATGAATTGAATGACCTGGATATTCCCCTCACAAAATTTACCTATACCGTTGATGCCAATGGCGCCAACATGGATATCAAAGGCCCCTGGGCGGGTATCAGGGCTGGTATAAATATCGGGATACGGTTTTGATCTTTTCAATTGTAATAAAGAGATGACATCCATTTCAAAGGAGGCCATCTCTTTTTTTTCGCTTCATCTTTTTAACCGGTCCGCCATCACATGAATCTTCTTAGCGGTAAGGGTAGAAAAAATTCGACCCCCCGCCCGTTTCTTTTTACCGATATTATTAGTTAGGTTAGCTGTATCATCCACTGCCTTCGAAATAACCGTTTGGCATTATCTCCCACAGCTTTCTCAATTCCCTGTTCAGGCATAATTTATTTATTGCTGATGTGCAGCATCATCAAACCATCACCCGGTACGCTTTTAGTAAAAGAATGTACCGGTGAAAAACAAGTGTTTTAACGGTGCTGAATACCGCAGAAACACGGATTGAATAGTTGTATATAGTTGGCAATTTTACAGCGAAGATGATTCATCTGTTGTTTTAAAAACGGAAACTGTGTAAATGGCCGGCAAAATGTAAAGCCTCTCTAATTTAAGATCCATAACGATGCTGAAGAACTGAACCGGGTAGTTCCGGTAATTGCCTTTGATAAATAGCACCATAAGAAGCAACCGGATTTTTCTACTAAAAATTATTTTATGCGCAACAAAGCATCAAATGGCAACCTGGAAGTATACGCCGTAGCTGGTACACATACCGTTGTTCTGTCGTTCGACTATGTAAACAAGCCACAGGGATTGCTGGGTTTTGCCGTGGAAAGAAAAGACCTGGGAACCGGTAAACGTATCTGGCTCATGGGTCAAAAATGTTTCAAGACCGTTATTCCCGATCCTGTAAAAGGGCAACAGTATCCCACACACTTACACCCTGTTCAGAGTTTCATGTGGAAGGATTTTACGGTTCAACCCGGCAGCAGTTATTCTTTTAAAATTACACCGGTGCTTGGTAAACCCAACCAGTTGCAATACGGGGTGTCCGTTGAAGTTACCGTAACCGCCGAAAAAGAATGGGATGGTAAACAAGGCATATATTTTAACCGGGGCGTTTCGGGAAGCCAGTCGTATTCAGATAATTTTCCGAAAGGAAAGATCGCTGATATGGAAGATGCTGTAAAAGAACGGGCGCTTACCTGGCTGTCGAGAGGTTTGTTTGAAGGATTGAAGGGCTACATCGAACGGGCCAAACCCGGCGAATACCTGTACGGATGTTTTTATGAATTTAAAGAAGACCGCACCCTGGAGTTATTAAAGGAAGCAAAGAACAGGGGAGTGAATGTACTTCTTATAGCCGATGGAAAACAATACGGAGACGAGAACCTTGCAGCTGTACGCCGGGTTGGAATAACCAGGCTGGTAAAAAAATGGAGAACAAAAGCGAAGATTCCTCATAATAAATTTTTGGTGCATTGCAGCAAAACCGGCAAAGCAACAAAAGTGTGGACAGGGTCCACCAATATTTCTGAGAAAGGAATTTTTGGCCAGTGTAATACCGGGCATATTGTAACCGACGCCGCCATTGCGGATAGATACCTGAAATTCTGGAATGTACTGGTACAGGACCCCACCAAGGCAACGCTGGTAACTGAAGTGATGAAGTTGCAGGCTGATGTGGCGGCCGGTAATCTTCCGGATAACAGCATTACCGCTTTTTTCAGTCCGCGGAGTTCACTTACCATGCTGGATGTATATGCAAAACTGGTGGCAACTGCCGGCGAACTGGCCTGCGGCATATTCCCGTTCAATATTGATATGCGTTTTCAGAATGCATTTAATGCGCCCAAAAATTTTCCACGGTACGTGATCGTAGATAAAGGGCATAACAAATTTGAACCCAACGATTCAGATCTGGATGTGGCAGTTGGGGCAGCCATAAAAAACCCCGTCGATCAATGGCTGGCAGAAAAATCTTCCGGAAGTTTATTTTATGGCGGAACCGATTATGTGCACAATAAACTGTTGGTGATTGATCCCCTGGGTAAAAAGCCGGTAGTGGTAGTGGGTTCTGCAAATTTATCGGAACCATCCACCGATGCCAATGATGAAAACATGCTGGTGATAAAAGGAATGAATTACCGCCGGGAGATGGACATTTACCTCACTGAGTTTATCCGGCTGTTCGATCATTTCAATTTCAGGGAATGGCTCAATTCTCCCGATGGAGGTGCATTCAAACCTTTCCTGGAAGAAGCGCCTGCGGCAAACGGGTTCAGCTGGGTTGATAAATATTTTGATAACCCCGAGTACCTGAGTTACAAAAGAAAGATTGCATTTAAGAACATGATCATTTGAGGAAGCCTTCGCTTAAAACAGAAACATATGTACCTGAGATATTCAAAAGCCTGGTTGCAATTCCTGTCTGAGGTAGACAATGCCAAGGCTGATATTGGTTTTAAAACAAATGAGGAATGCTTTTACCGGGGACATACACAGGAATCGTACAAACTGATTCCCGGATTATACAGGGGATTAACAAAAACAACAAAACGGATACCGGATGATCTGTGGGAACGGGAATCTGATATGTTTTATGAATTCCGGTCAAAAGCAAAAGAACTGCATAACCAGAATTTACACGACTGGGACCTGTTGTTTTTTATGCAGCATCATGGTGTAAGAACAAGATTACTTGACTGGACAGAAAGCCTGGCGGTGGCCATTTATTTTGCCTTGCTGAATTACGATTCTGCAAAAAGCAGTCCCTGCATCTGGATAATGAATCCATATAAATTCAATGAAAAATTTCACAGTTCAAGGGATCTTTGGGATCCGCCCCTGTTGAATTTTTATGCCAATTACGACGAAGAAGGAGAATCGTACTCGGAATTAATGCTGTATGGCAATACGGGTGATATTATGCCCTGGGATGAACCGATTGCCTTATACCCCATCCGCCGGGCAAACCGGCTGGTTACACAAAGCGGCTACTTCACCATTCACGGAAACGATTCCCGGCCCATTGAGGAAATTGTTACACAGCCCAAAACAATGCTGCGAAAAGTAGTGCTCCCAAGGGATGCCGTTAAAAGCGCTTTTGCATTTTTAGAACATGCAGGGGTCAATCATTTTACGCTTTTCCCCGACCTCGACGGACTTTCAAGACAAATCAATTATCAATACTTTGAAGCAGAAGCGTTCAGGAATTTAATCAATCAGTTATGATCACCTAAAAGATTCTTTATGGCAAACAACCCTCCCAAAAAATGGGTAACCATTACTATTCTTATCCTGTTTATGGCCCTGTGTATCTTCCTGGTCAGTGCCATCACATCGGGCTGGCCCCCCTCAAAGGGATTTCTGTTCCGCAAGTTTAACCTTGAAAGTGAGCAGCAATTGATACTGCTTGTAGCTATTGGCGGGGCGCTTGGTGCGTTTGTGCACGTGGCTACTTCTTTTACCGATTACCTGGGGTCGCAGCAGTTTGAAAAATCCTGGATTCCCTGGTACCTGATGCGGCCATTTATTGGCGCCACGCTTGCGTTGTCGTTTTATTTTCTTTTGCGTGGCGGACTTATTAATATCAATACCGATTCTCCGCAGGTTGCCAATGAATATGCCTCTGTACAAGACAGCGTTACCTACCTGTATGTTGATACAACCGCAAATCTTTCTAAAACACCCATCCGGTCATCATCAGATACGCTGGCCGGCTTTAGGAAAATAGGGAAGGAGCGGTTGCCGGTACGGCAAGACCGGATGCCCATCAATCCTTTTGGAGTAACGGCTGTTTCCATCTTAGCCGGCCTTTTCTCAAGGCAGGCGGTGGATAAGCTGCGGGAAATTTTTGAAAACCTTTTCCTTACAAAAGAGAAAGTGGAAAGAGCCAATCCGCTTGTTGAAAAAAAGAATGCGGATGCAACAGCAACGGAGGATGCGGATGATGAACAGCCGGTAGGATAAAATAATTCACATAAATACATACTATATGTCTGCTGTATTCAAAAATAAATTTTCGATAACCCCCAATTATATTCCGGGTCCTTCTAAAAGACGGTCGGGCCTGGCTATTACAAAAGTGCGGTTCCTGGTGGCGCACGATACCGGTAACCCAAAATCAACGGCATCACAGAATGTACGGTATTATATCAATTCCCGTACTGAGATCAGCGCCTCTGCCCATCTTTTTGTGGATGATAAGGAGATCATTGAATGCGTACCTGCATTAACAGCTCCGCCCGAAAAAGCATGGCATGTTTTGTATGGCGTTCCAAAGGATAATGAACTGTACGGTGTAAATGCCAACGACGCAGCCATTGGGGTTGAGTATTGCTACGGCGGAACCATTGATGCCGATAAAGCCTACCAGAAATATGTATGGGTGCTGGCAAAACTTTGTTTTGAATTTGAGCTGGATCCGGCAAAGGATATAGTAGGCCATTTTTTTCTTGACCCCAAACGGAAAACCGACCCGGTAACCGGCCTGGCAAACAGCCGGCGAACCTATGAACAGTTATTGCGTGACGTGGTGGCAGAATATAATGAGTGTACAGGTACGGCAGTTGCGCCGGTACCGGTAAACGCTGCCACACAGGCCGGAACAGTTACGGTAACCGTAAAACTAAATGTGAGAAAGCAACCCAATACAAGAGCCGAGATTGTTCAGGTAGTATCGCCGGGAACGGCAATGAACTATATTGCCGTTGTTAATAACGGGCAGGCCATTAATAATAACCCGGTTTGGTATAAGGATGCGAATGAAAACTATTTCTGGAGTGGCGGGGTAAAATAAAACGAATAACAACAAAACCCGGTAAGCCGAAAACGGGATTAAAGAGTAGGCAGTAAAAATAAAGTAGTATGCCAAAAATAAAAGTAAAAGTAACTGTTACAGATGCCGAAGGCTGTCAACTTGTGATTAAAATAGGTGATCAGACTATAGATTTTGAAAAAGGCGGCACCAAAGAAGTTACGTTGGATTCAAGACGATACACAGCCATGCTTGCCGGATTTCAAGACCCGGCGAGTACCGATCCCTCCATCCGGGTAGAATTTATACAAGGAACCAGCCGGCTAACTGAGATTACAATTAAAGAGCCGTCTTTTATTAAATCCCTTAAGGTAGTAGTAAACTAAATTGTATGAAAAAAATAACCGTATTAGTTGTTGTTCTGTTGGTTCTTATCAATAAGGGCTTTGCACAGGAATACCTAAATATATATACCCAAAAAATGGGTGAGGCAAATACGATTGCAAAGGACGCCGTGGCAAACCCAAATAAGAACTTCAAGTCGATATTTACCGATCTTTTCAACGGGGGTAATGGCTACTACCAGGCCCTGATAAAAAACGGGATACTAAGTCAGAAAGAAGGAGAAGTAAAACTAAAATCAACGATTTATGGGCTTATCCGGATATTTGACTCAACGCGGAGAGAAGATCATTTTTTCCGGAAACTCAGGTGGGCACGAAATATTCAGATAGGAACAGGAATTACCCTGGATGATAATAATAAGATAAGTTCTGTTAATTCGGCGGTAACGGTTGCTATCATAAACAAAAGAGTTACCGATTGGAAAATGTTCAACATGCAGTTTAGAGCCGACCGCATTGCCAAAGCTACTGAGTATGTTAAAAAAGCCATTGATGCTGCAGATGCAGTTTTCAATAAATCTAATAAAACGGCAAAAGACATAGCCGACAGCGCACGAATTGACAAACAGCTGGAGGAATTTAATGAAGCAAAAATTCTGGACTGGTCTAAATTGAAAGGCCTGATCTCTGACGATGAAATTGAAGAATCGAAATTAAGATGGGAGAAACTTACGGGTGAGTATGAAAAGTTTAGAAAAAAACTAACCGGGGCACCCCTTCTCACCTATGGTTATGAGGGAGATTATGGTAATAATAAATGGACTAAGCTAAATAACAGAGTGGAGTTTCTGGTAGGTTTTGGGGCCAAAAAGGATTCGGTAAGGAATTATGATTTTTATGCAGGAGCGTTTTATAACATGAGCCAGGATACCCTTAATAAACTGAGCGTATTGAACAGGAAGGTGTTTTTAGCTAAAGTTGGCTTTAATAAAGTATTAATAAAAGCAAAATCCGACGGATCATCACTATTAGAAATATTTGGCGGCGGCGAATATCAGAATATTGGTAGTGGCAGGTATACAAATGAAACCAAGAACGCATTCAAATTTGACGCTTCGCTCAGTTTTAGGTTAGCACCCAATCTCTATTTACCAATCCAGGTAAAGTGGAATACCAACACAGGAAGATTTGAAGGTTACCTTGATTTAAAATTTGATATACTCACTCTTTTTAAATAGATGAACCAAACCGCTGTTTTTTCTTAATTACCGGTTGAAGGTTTTCTACTTACTCTCCTTGTCCTTTAAAAACAGAAACTCGGCCTTGGTTATCCAGGAAATACCAAAGGATATCAAGGCCAGCGATTCGAACCAGAAAACCAGGTTAAAATTAGCGCAGAGTTCCTCTAACCAGATCATACCGATAGCAATGGCGGCGATACAGCCGATCATCACCAGGCCGCATACCAGGTAAACCTTGTTACGGCTTTCTTTTTGACGGGTAACGTGTTTGCCGGGATCGGTCCGGCGGAAAAGAAAGATGGAGAAGACAATGAACACGGTAAAAAGAAGCAGGGCAAATACAAAGTGCAGGATGTGAACGAACTCATTACTGCTGGTAGTGGGGCACAGCGCTACACCCAATGCAAACACACAGCCCAGGTTGGCGGTAAGGCTGTCGGCCTTATCATATCCTTTATAGGCCATCAGAAAAAAACCAAGTACAAATAATACACCCACCAGTATATCGCCGGCGGTTCCGTTATCGTAATAGTCGCTTACCGAAAACTCAATCTTCATTGTTTCATTGGCAATGAGGTTACCAATAATCAGCAATACAGGCAACAGCACACCTGTTGCACCAATTAGAATACGCAAGGCGTAGTAGGAGATTACCTGGTCGTTTTTCTCTGGCGTTTTTACGCCGGGCATAAGATCGTTGTTCATCGTAACCGTTTTAGCGTGGGAAATGAATGCTGTTTGCTAAAAATACACATTTCTGTTGTGGTTAACAGATTATGGCCGGAGGTTCACAGTTAATGCAGGGGCCATAAACCTCAAACCTCAAACTTCAAACCCCTACACCGTTTTTTCACCCTGCCCATTATCCGTCAATATACCCTTGATATGCCTTTATACCCGGCGCATATTTGTACTAATAAGCATGGTACACAAAAGGGGTATTGATTGGGGTAAGTACATGGGCTAATTTTAAACTTTAAGCAGATGAGAAAAACAGAAACTCCGCTAACCAGGCGTGAACAGGAAGTACTGGCAGCATTGGCCAAAGGATTTTTGTACAAAGAGATCGCTCAGCGGCTTTCAATATCCCTCGACACGGTAAAAAAACACTGTAAGAATATTTACCAAAAACTGAATGTACGCAACCGTACAGAAGCAAGCAATCATTTCAATTCCAGGAAAGCTGCATAACACAACCGTGTTGTGAAAACCAGATTTTAAATACAAAATTCATCAAGTATGAAAAGAATTCTGCTTACGCATGCTATTATTTTAAGTGTACTTTTTACCGTGGCGCAGCCTACTACCGTCGGTTTAATCGGTTACTGGCCTTTTAGCGGAAACTACACAAACTCCGGATCTGCTGCTGCAACCGCAAATGGAGTAAGTACCAGTTTTACAACAGGCTATAACAATGCTCCAAATACGGCTGTTCAATTTCAGGGAAACGTGAATTCGTATATCGATTTTATCGATAACGGAAATTTTGACTTCACCGGTACCAATAATTTTACAGTGGGATTCAGCTTTTATTTTAATGGAAGCACCACATCCGGGCTGGTTGATAATTGCCTTAATTATGGTGGTTGGGGAATTTGGCTATGGTCTACAGTGGCAGGAACCTGGAACCTTCAATTCAACTATAAAAATAATTCTGTGGGAAGCGCAGCAGCAACAAATTTCAGCATTGGCGTATGGCACCATGCAACAGCAGTAAGAAATAATGGTACTATATCGTTATATATAGATGGTGTTTTCCGGCTTTCGGCCACAGAAGGCACACAAACTCCATCTTATCCTATTAATATGCAGGCCGGGGCAATGTGTTACGGGGGCTTTACCCCGCCCAGGTATAATCCCTTTGGAGGTAAAATTGATGAACTGAGAATTTACAACCGGGCCCTTACTGCTGCAGAGATAGGAGGGCTGAGCGGCGGGGCCCTGCCGGTTAAACTAACCTCCTTTACCGCTTCAAATAAGAACAACAATGTTACTTTAAAATGGCAAACGCAGTACGAACAGAACAGCAGTCATTATAACATACAGCGCAGTATTGATGGCGTAAACTTTACCGACGAAGCAAGGGTAACAGCCGCCGGAAATTCAAACCTGCCGCTCAGTTATTCGCATAACGACCTGCTGCCTGCATCTGTTCAATCTAAAAAGACGGTTTATTACAGGCTTCAGTCGGTTGATAAAGACGGACAGTTTGCGTATAGCCAGGTAGTGATGCTGCGCCTGGATATAAAAGAAATGGAATTACTGGTTTCTCCTAACCCGGCCAAAGACATAATACAGGTGCAAACAGGAAGTGCCGTGGCGGGAGAAGCCGCACTCGTTATTTCAGATGCAGCAGGCCGCCAGTTGTACCAACGGAATATTGTATTGCAGCAGGGAACCAACAGCATACCGGTTAATATCTCTATGCTGGCCCAGGGAAACTATTTTGTCCGCATCATTGCCGGAACGGAATCATATACAAAGCAATTTGTTAAGATCGAGTGATGCCCGGTGATCAAACAGCGAAACTTTAATTGTCAGATAGCCTTACCATGCGTCCACCTTATGGAGAAATGCAGCCCCGCCAGGGGCTGTTTTTTTAAATAAACCCTGTTTAGAGAGAAGTATTAAAAATATCAGTCAAAAATTTTACTGAAAATCAATGTTTTATAAAAGTCCGACTAAAAATACTTCCTGTTTTCTTTGGAAGGTAAACAGTATTGGACTTACCTTCGCCGTCCAAAATTTAAAGCCACGGGGATAGCTGTGGTTCCTTCGACTCCGCTCAGGATTTCAAAGGACAAGCATAATTAAAAAACAAAAATAAAAAGATGAGCAAATTACATTTCACTACCAAACATGCGAACGAGGCTACCGTTACACACAACTGGTACGTTGTGGATGGTACTAATCAAACCGTAGGCCGCATGTGTTCAAAGATCGCTGCGATACTGCGTGGCAAGAACAAAGCCTACTACACTCCACACGTTGACTGTGGTGATTTTATCATTGTTACCAATTGCGAGAAGATAAAACTTACCGGCAATAAAATGGATGACAAGATCTATGACAACTACAGTGGTTACCCCGGTGGCCGTAAAGAAGAAACTGCCAAAACGCTGTTAAAGCGCAGGCCCGAAGTGATCATCGAAAGGGCTGTAAAAGGAATGCTTCCTAAGAACAGGCTGGGCCGCAAGATGTACAAAAAGCTTTTTGTGTACCAGGGAACCAATCATCCGCATGGTGCCCAGCAGCCAAAGGAACTTAAATTCTAAAACTTAAATTCTAAATTCCAAATAATAAATAATGGAGAAGCAAAAAAATGCAGTTGGCCGTAGAAAAGAAGCGGTAACCCGTATCTTCCTTTCAAAAGGCGACGGAAAGATCACCGTTAACGGCAAAGACTATAAAACGTATTTCCCGCTGGTGTATTTACAAAACCAGGTGGAAGCGCCATTAAAGACCGTTGAATCTTCCGACAAATTCGATGTGGTTGTTAATGCAACCGGTGGTGGCGTAAAAGGCCAGGCAGAAGCGGCAAAGCTGGGTATTGCCCGTGCTTTGATAGAAGTGAATGCCGAATACCGCCCGGCGTTAAAAGCAGCCGGCTTACTTAAGCGTGACCCACGTTCTGTTGAGCGTAAAAAACCAGGTCGCAAAAAAGCAAGAAGGAGCTACCAGTTCTCTAAAAGATAACAACTGGATTCAGGATACAAGATCCGGGATAAACATTTTAGTATTGAAATCCATCCGGCATCTTGGATCAGGTATCTGGCATCAAAAATTAAATAACTACATTAATAACATACAATGGAAAATAATACTTCCTTACAACAGCAACTTTTAGAAGCAGGTGTTCACTTTGGTCACTTAAAGAAAAAATGGAACCCTAAGATGCTGCCTTACATCTTTGCTGAAAAGAAAGGCATCCACATCATCGACCTGAACAAAACCGTAGAAGGTTTGCAGGAATCAGCTGCCGCATTGAAAGCCATTGCACGCAGCGGAAAAAAGATCATGTTTGTGGCTACTAAAAAACAAGCCAAGGAAATTGTGAGCGAATGCGCCAAGCGTGTGAATATGCCTTTTGTTACCGAACGTTGGCTGGGAGGTATGCTTACCAACTTCAACACCGTTCGTAAGAGTGTGAAGAAAATGCAGAGCATTGAAAAAATGCTGGCCGACGGAAGCGCTGAAAGCCTGACCAAAAAAGAACGCCTGACCCTTAGCCGTGATAAAGATAAAATGGAAAAAGTACTGGGCGGTATCTCACAGATCAGCCGTGTACCAGCTGCCTTGTTCCTGGTAGATATAGGCCACGAGCACATTGCACTTGCCGAAGCAAAAAAATTAGGCATCACCACATTTGGTATGGTGGATACCAATTGCGATCCGAATAAAGTGGAATTCTCAATTCCTGCAAATGACGATGCTACCAAATCGATCTCCATTGTTGTTAACTACCTTACTGCAGCCATTGCTGAAGGATTGCAGGAGCGCCAGGCTGATAAAGACGAAGAAGATAGTCACGATGTGGAAGAAAGTGCAGAAGCCAAAGCAAGCCGTTTTGAACAAAAAGCTGATGGCAGCGAAGAAAGAGGCAAGCGGGGAACTGGTGGTGGAAGAGGAGCTTCTTCTCAGCCTAAGCGTCGTATCGCTGGTCCGGGTGCGGGCGGAAGAAAGCCGGCAGCAAAATAATGGCGGCTACTAAAACAGAACTGCGGAGAGAGGTATTTTAATTTTTAATTTTAATTTTTAATTCAAATGAGTGTTACTATAACAGCAGCAGACATAAATAAATTACGCCAGACAACAGGCGCCGGTATGTTGGATTGCCGCAAAGCACTGACAGAAAGCAACGGCGATTTTGAAGCAGCCATCGACTGGTTGCGTAAGCAAGGACAAAAAGTTGCCGCAAAGCGCAGCGACCGTGAAGCAAAAGAAGGAGTGGTGATCGCTCAAACAACGACCGATCATAAAAGCGGTATCGTTCTGTGCATCAGCTGCGAAACCGATTTTGTGAGCAAGAATGCCGAGTTTGTTGCTTTTGCACAAAGCATTGCCGACGCAGCCATTGCAAACAATGTAAAAACTGCAGAAGAACTGAACGCCGTTTCTGTAAACGGATCAACGGTTGCAGAGCTGATCAACGATAAACTGGCATCCATCGGCGAAAAGATCGCTGTTTCAAAATTTGAAAGAGTGGATGCTCCTTACGTTGCTTCTTACATTCACGGTGCAAACCGCATGGGTGTATTGGTTGCTATGACCAAAGAAGCAGCAGAAGCCGGTAAAGACGTAGCGATGCAGATCGCCGCCATGAACCCGCTGGCGGTTGATGAAACATCTATTTCACCAGAAACCATTGCCCGGGAAAAGGAGATCGCCATTGAGCAGATCAAAGCAGAAGGTAAGCCGGCAGAAATGGCTGAAAAAATCGCCATGGGTAAAGTAAATAAATTCTTTAAGGAAAACACCTTACTGGCCCAGGCTTTTGTAAAAGACAACAGCAAGTCAGTGGCCGATTACCTGAAGAGTGTGGATGCAGACCTGAAGGTTACCGACTTTAAGCGGGTGGCACTGGGATAAGAATAAACAATCCATAAATAATAAGAACCCCGGAATGACCCGGGGTTTTTCTTTTTACCGGTGAATGTGTATTTTCAGTGATTGTTTGAATAAATGGAAATGCCCGGAATGTATCGTTTCTTATTTCTTATCATGTTGTTGATGGTTGCTGAAATTTCTTTTGCACAAAGCAGAGAGATACAGCAACTGGCAGAAGGCCTCGAAAACAACAGCAACCACGAATCCGTGATCAGTCAGGTGAATGAGTTGCTGAGTAACCGGAAACTGCCACCGGAAGACCGGCTGGCTATCCAGACCGTACTGGTACATAAATACCACGAACTGAAACAATGGGATAAATGCCTTGCCTTCTGCCAGCAGCAGGTTACCGAAGCACATAAGCAGAACAATATTTTTTTGGAAGCCAGTTTTTATAAACTGATCGGCAATACCTATTACCATATCCCCGATCATGGCCGGGCATTGGAGTACTGGAAAAAGTGCATCGCTATCAGCGAAGCCAGTCAATATAACCTGCTGCTGGAGCAATGCTACCACAACGTGGGAGCGGTAATACTGGAATCGGGTACAAACCTTGCCGAGGCGGAACAGAATTTTGAAAAAGCCATAGCGCTGAGTATACTCAATAAAACCGACACTACTCAGTTGGGAAACCTGCACTACCGCCTGCTGGCTACACTTTACGAAGTTAGCGGCCGGATTGAAAAAGCAGACGGATTGTATATGAAAGTGATTGAGAGGGCAAGGCTGCTGAACGACAGTCTGCGTATAGCAGAAGCACTCATGTTTTACGCCAAAGTGCTGGTGAAAGAAAAAAAATTTGATAAAGCGGTCCAGGTGGGTAAAGAAGCGTTGCTGATATCCGGGAAGATCCGGAAGCTGGATATGGAACAAACAGCACTTGACCTGCTGGCGGAAAGCTATGTAATGTCCGGTAATTATAAGGAAGCATTCAATTACCTGAAGCAGGCAAACAATTCTTTTAAGCAACGGTTCAATACCGACCTCAACCTGAAAATAAGCGAAGCGGAAGCCAGGTTCAGAAACGCAGAAATACAGCATGAAAAAGAAATCGCCATTGTAAAAGCACGGAAAGAAAAACAACTGTACCTGCTGGGCAGCATTGGCTTACTGGCGGTGGCAGGGTTTACGTTCAACTATGTTTACCAGAAAAGAAACCTGAAACAGAAGCTGCAGATACAGCAACAGGTTCAGGATGAAAAGGAACGGCTCAGCCGCGACCTGCACGACAACCTTGGTTCACAGATGGCTTTACTGTCGAATAATATTGAAGGGCTGAATACCCATTTCCGGAAACAGCAGCCCATTGATGAAAATATTGATAAACTGAAAGCATCTTCCCGCCAGCTGCTGCAAACACTTCGGGAAACCATCTGGATACTCAACCAGGAACAGCTCACGGCACAGGACTTCTTTGATAAGCTCGTGGACTATACACATCGCTACCTGCAATCATATCCCGGCATTCAGCTGAACATCGAAGAAAAATTCAACGGCACATATATACTCAACTCCGCCCAGGCGCTGCAGTTATTCCGGATATGCCAGGAAGCTGTTACCAATGCCTGCAAGTATTCCGGGAGTAAAACACTTTTGATCGGGGGTAATTACCTGGAGGGCAAACTCAGCCTTCTGATACAGGATGAGGGAAAAGGATTTGACGAGGCGGTGATCAACGAAGAAGATCACTATGGTTTAAAGAATATGCGGCAGCGGGCAGCATCCATCAGTGCGTCTATCCATATTGATGCCAAGCCGGACCGGGGTGTTTCCATAACAGTCTTTGTATAAATACCACACAGGGGGTATTGGCGATCCTCTCCCTGCATTTATTTTTGCATTATGCTCATCGGTATTGTCGACGATAAAACCTATTTACGTAACTCGCTGAAAGAAAAACTGGCTTCGGTGGAGAACGATATCAAAGTGGTGCTGGAAGCAGGCGATGGTTCAGAATTCCTGAAGCTGATGAAAACCGCTTCACCCAAACCCGACGTGGTGCTGATGGATATTGAAATGAATGAATTGAACGGTATTGAAACCATCCAGCGCTCGGCTCCCTTATATCCCTCGGTAAAATATATCATGCTCACGGTTTTTGATGATGACGAACGGATCTTCAATGCGATCAAGGCAGGGGCACATGGGTATTTGCTGAAAGAGGAAACTGCCCAGAACATCATCGACTCCGTTTACCAGGTTTACCAGGATGAAGGAGCGCCCATGAGCCCGGGTATTGCCCGCAAGGCCTGGCGCTGGCTTACTTCCTTAACAGCACAACCCGCTGCTGAAAAAACTGATTCAAAAAATACCATTGAGCCGCTTAGTGAACGGGAAAAAGAAATTTTAAAATGCAGCATGGAGGGCAAAGAATATGCACAGATAGCAGAACAGCTCTTCCTCAGCAAACATACCGTGCGCCAGCACATGAAGAACATCTACAGCAAACTCCACGTAAGCAGCAAGATCGAAGCCTTACAGATCAGCCTTAAAAATAAGTGGATCTGATCCGCGGTTAACTAAAATGCCGCACAGGGGGTATTGCCCTGGCAGGTGATAACCGGCACTTTTGTATGGTAAGATTCCGTCTAAAATACCATATAATGAAAAAAGCATTTATGTTTTCCTTTTTTTTCTTCATTGCATCAGCAGCATTTGCCCAGTTTCCTGCAAACAATAAGTCGGTGCATTTCAGCAATGCGGCTGATGAAGGAATTTCCATTCCTGCCAACAGCTTAATGGACTTCACCACCACACAAAGCTTTACGGTTGAGGCATGGATAAGAACGAATGATGCAGTGAGCTGCATGATGATATTTGCCGAACAATATTGTGCCGACCCGGGCTCTACAGGCCTGATGTTTTATATCTCAGGAGGTAAAGTCAGCCTGGGTTTAAGTGTTATCTCTCCGTCTTATTTATTCAGTAACTGTTCTGTTACGGATGGTAACTGGCACCATGTTGCCGGGGTGAGGAATACGGTAACAGACAGCCTGTATATTTATATTGATGGAGTGGAAAACGGAAGGATGATGGATCTGACAACAACATCACTTACCAGTTCGAATGCCACTTATTGGGTAGGCAGAAGAAATATCTGCGGAACGGTATGCAATTATTATGGCGATATCGATGAAGTACGGGTATGGCATAAGGCAAAAACCGGAACAGAGATCATTGCAGAAAAAGACAAGCAATTGGCCGGCAACGAAACATCTTTAAAGCTATATTATAATTTCAACACAACGGCCAATGGAAATGGACAGCAAGTGATCAATAATTGCAGCAACACCGGTGCTGCATTGAATGGAACTACTGTGGGTACCGCATCGGAGCCATCATTCGGTAATGCTCAGCTACAGGGTGTTTTTATTCCCTGTGACCCGGTTCTGTGGTTAAAAGCAGATGCCGGAGCTTATACAGATGCCGGGGTTACATTGGCAACCAACGGACAAACAATTCAGCAATGGAACGACCAGAGCGGAAATAACAAGCATGCCACGCAGGCAACCGCAGCGAACAGACCTACATTAATTACCAATGCACTTAACGGAAAACCGCTCATCCGTTTCTCAACGGCTAGCGGGTTTAATCAACTGCTGGTGCCGGCCATTGATCTGTCGGTAACAAATAAAACAGACCTGTTCGTTGTGTACAAGATAAACAGCGGCAATGTTTTTTTTGAGAATACCGCCGATGCAAATGCAAGCACCACCGGCTTTACTATGTATGATAATCCACAGGCAGGAAGCGGATCATCTGTTACATTGAAAGGAGATGTTGGGTACAGCGCTGTTTACAGTCATAAGGATTGTGATAGATACATACTGGCCGAAGGAACATTTGATAAATCAGCCTCCACAAATGAAGCAAACGTTCGGGTGAACACTGTATTGAATCCGCCACCGGTATCACAGCCGTTTAATTCTGACAACACAAATAATTTCGGTAATAACGTTTCATACATCGGCTACCGGGGAGCCGGCGCTGCAAACGGCGCTTTACCCATGAGTGGCGATATTGCCGAGATCATCCTCTTCAGCCGCATGCTTACTGCTGCCGAAAGAACCAATGTAGAAAACTACCTTATCAGTAAATACGACCTGAATAATCCCGGCAATGCGGTATGCGGCCCGGTGCTTTGGCTGAAAGCCGATGCAGAAGTTTATACCGATGCAGGAATAACCCAGGCAACCGATGGCCAGTCGGTACAGCAATGGAACGACCAGAGCGGGAACGGTAATCACGTATCACAGGCAACAGCTATCAATAAACCAACATTCAAATCCCCCGACGCAACAGCAAGGCCTGCATTGTATTTCGACGGCGTCAATAAAAAAGTATTTTTAAATAACACCGTCTCTAACCTGGTAACTGCCGGAACTGCAAGAACCGTATTTGTAGTAGCAAGAAGAGATTGCAATGCACACGCAGGTGGCGTGCTGGGCGGAACTTTATTCACTTTCAGAAGAGGCGGACTGATAAATACACTTACATATGGCGCTAACTCATACGGTACGCCGATATATATTTATTCGGACAATAACGGCGTAGGAAACAATAATGCATCCATCACCGGAACCGCCATTGACAGCGCATTCAGCCCTACTGTAGTTACCTACAAAATTCCGGCTGCAGGCAGCCAGGTGCAATGTAGTTTAAACAGCGTTGCACAAACGGTTAACCAGGGAGGGGGGGCTGTTACAACGGAAACAGGAACAACCGGCTTTACCGTTGGCGACCGGGAAGACCAGGCTGACCTTGACTGGAGCGGATGGATCTACGAAGTGATCGTTTATAACCGCACATTAACGGCTGCAGAAATCACACAGGTAGAGAATTATTTAAAGAATAAATACAACACAGGTTCTTCTGCCCCGTTTACCGCACTGCCGTCGGTGCAAACAAACAGCAATAGTTTGTATGATGATGGTTTCTGGAAGCACAGCTACAACAGTGCAGACAATTCTAAAATAATAGCATCCGTAAAAGATTATTGCTTTGACCTGGGAACCCGCAATGATGTGGTTTATGAAGATGCAACATCCGGCCTGTATAATGGGCAGCACTACATGCGCAGGCATTATGTGATCAAACCAACGCTTAACCCGGCCGGTCCTAGAAAAGTAAGGCTGTATTATACCAATGCCGATTTTGCTGATCTGCAATCGTATATTCCTTCGCTTACATCAGCCAGCCAGCTGGTGGTTACAAAATACACAGGAGCAAATGAAGACGGAGTTTATGATCCTTCTGGCGGAACGGCGATACTGATTCCTTCTTCACAGATCAGTACAGGTTCTTTATACGGAAGTAATTACCTGGAATTTAATGTTACCGGTTTCAGTGAATTCTGGATCCATACCGGTAACTATGTACTGCCACTGAATTTCATTTCGTTCTCGGCCTATAGGTGCAATGCAAATACGGTTTGCCTGAACTGGAGAACGGCAAATGAACAGGATGTTTCGCATTTTGAAATAGAAAGAAGTTTTGATGGAAGGATCTTCACAGTGATTGCTACCACGTTGGCCAATAACCAGGCGGCCAATAATTATTCCCTTACTGATGATACCCGTTCTTTGCCGGCCAGCCAGAAAATATATTACCGGGTGAAAAAGATTGACCGGGATAGTAAATACGGCTATACCAACACACAACTGGTAAAATTATCCGGGAACGAAACCATTGATCTTTACCCGAACCCTGCAACAGACATGGTGAACATCATTGGCTGGAACAATGTAAAACAGATGTGGTTGTATGATATGAGCGGCCGTACATTGGATGAGTGGTCACCGGTTCAGCCATGGATCAGTGTAAAGAACCTGCCCGGTGGATCTTATATTCTAAAAGCAACACTTCGATCGGGAGATGTTGTGACCCAAAGGCTGATAATAAACAAATAGAACCGGAATGATTTTCTTAATCCTCCCCTCAACATACTCAGGTAAACTGAGAAATAACCAGCATGCCTGTTTCAATGACAGGCATGTTGGTTTTACCCCTAATTTTGCCCGATGGAAATCTATCAGTCTTACTTTGAAGAAAATAAAACATCCTGGAATAAACGGACTGTTGTACATAAAGACTCTGCGTTTTATGACCTGGCATCTTTTAAAAAAGGGAAAACTTCGCTGAATAAAATTGAGCTGGAAGAACTGGGCAATGTAAAAGGAAAAACACTGCTGCACCTGCAATGCCATTTTGGAATGGATACCATGAGCTGGGAACGGGAAGGGGCAATTGTTACCGGCGTTGACCTGAGTGATGAAGCAATAAAACTGGCCAATGAGATCAAAGACGAATTAAAATTAAACGCTGAATTTATTTGTGCTAACATCTATGATCTGGTGAACTCTTTAAAAGTCTCCACCTCGGGGGGAGATTTAGAGGGGGCTTTCGATATTGTCTTTACCTCCTACGGCACCATTGGCTGGCTGCCTGATCTTAACAAATGGGCGGCTATCGTTTCTTATTTTCTAAAACCCGGCGGTACGTTTTATATCGTGGATTTTCACCCGGCATTATGGATGATGGACGATAATTTTGAATACATTAAATACAGCTACTTCAACAGCCAGGTGATCACAGAAGAGATCTCGGGATCCTATTCCGACCGCAACGCACCGATACGATCTATTGAACACAGCTGGAACCATCCCTTTACTGAAATAATAAATTCGTTGCTGAAGCATGGATTGCAGATACAGCAGTTCAATGAGTTTCCTTATTCTGCGTATAATTGTTTCAATAACCTGGAACAGGGCGAAGACCGTATGTGGCGTATAAAAGGCATGCAGGAGAAATTACCGATGATGTACTCAATAAAGGCAATTAAAGAAACCCGGTAGCTGTCGGGATAAAAATATATCTTCGCAAAAATTTTATAGCTGATGCTTCCCAAGTACAAACGAATATTGCTAAAACTTTCCGGCGAATCATTGATGGGCGACAAGAATTTCGGCATCGACAGCGAAGTGATTGCTCGCTATGCACAGGATATTAAATCCATTATAGAATTGGGGGTACAGGTGGCAATTGTGATCGGCGGAGGTAATATTTACAGGGGCATGAACGAGGCTACCAGTGGTATTGAAAGGGCGCAGGGTGATTATATGGGAATGCTGGCAACAGTAATAAACGGCATGGCTGTGCAGAGCGGTTTGGAAAAAGCCGGTATTTACACCCGCCTGCAAAGCGCTATCAAGATGGAACAAATAGCTGAACCTTATATACGCCGGCGTGCCATGCGCCACCTGGAAAAAGGAAGGGTGGTGATCTTTGGTGCCGGAACCGGTAACCCCTATTTTACAACTGATACGGCCGGCTCATTGCGGGCCATTGAAATAAAAGCTGATGTGATCCTGAAAGGAACAAGGGTGAACGGCATTTATACAGCCGATCCTGAAAAGGACCCTACGGCCACAAAGTACGAGACCATCTCTTTTGCCGAGTGCATTCAAAAGAACCTGAAGGTGATGGATATGACCGCCTTTACATTGTGTATGGAAAACAGCCTGCCCATTGTTGTTTTTGATATGAATAAAGAAGGCAACCTGCTTAAAGTGGTTACCGGCGAAAAAGTAGGCACGCTGGTAAGCTGATCATTTCTATAAGATACTATTAAAGAAAAAGGCTGCATGGTTTCATGCAGCCTTTTTCATCTTGTTTGTTCTGAGGGTTAAAGGGTACTTAAGTATGCGATTATTTCGGGTAAAGATTTTTTAACGGGCCTGACGGGCACCACCTGGTTGATCGTTCCGGAAGTAGGTGTTATGGTAACGGCGCTTTCATAGCCTAAGTAATAATCACCCGCCTGTTTGGATATAACAACAACCGTTATGGCTTTGCCAACAGGCAGGGTTGAACTGATGAATTTCTTTGCAATATAATCGCCCCGCATGCCGGCTACTGAGCGAAGATCTTTAAACACAGTGAATGCAACAGTATTGGCATTGGTAAAGTAAGGAGCAAGGTCGGCAGCAACATGAACAGTGGCTGTGCTTGCTGTGTTAAAGCCGTATGCAATATTTATCCAGCGAAGATGGTTGGTATATATCTCGTACACCTGCGTACCCGGGTTCACAAAATTATTGGAAAGGTCCTGGTTGGGAAGCCAGGTAAAAAACTGTGCATTTGTTTCATCACCAAAAAATAATTTCATCGCCTGGTTGGTAGGAAGGTCGGTATAGCGGATATTTATTTTTGCATTGGGAGCAAGTAATACCGGTACTCCTTCTTTTTTCAACCGGATGAACAGTTCACCTGCCGTAACCAACAGGCTGTCGAAACTGGTAGTAGGCCTGTTCATACGTATCATATCTCCTTTCTTTTTCAGCACCATCAGTTCTACCTGTACCTTACCCGATAAGGGAACTCCCGCTGCACTTACACAACTGTTGGGAGGGAAATTAACCTGTACTCCAAATGGGGTGTTGATGGTTGCGATATTGCTGTTTACTTCAATACTGTCGAAGTAAGGAGTGAATAATAAATTGTTCTTAAGATCAGATACAGGCATGCCGGCGGTAATGGTAGCCTGCCATACCGTATCCGGGCCATTCAGTTGCCCGGGGTCGGGTACAAATACATCCGTGTTCTTCCGGCAGGCGCTTAATACAAGCAACCCTGCAGCCAAAAACGATATGATTATTCTCTTGTTCATTCAATTCAGTTTTTTATAAGGCCGTTCATTATCCAGATACCTCATGATGAGGTTATGCTGCCTGTTACTTCAGGTCAACACGAATTCCTATCCTCAGTCCGGCTGTTTGATATTTTTGTTTTAAAGTGATATTGTCTTTATTCATTGGAGAAAAATTATACCGGAAGTATGGCTCAGCCATCAGGTGAAGCCGGTCGTTCAGTTTATAATAAACAGAAACGCCACCGATAAAACCTACTCCTGCATTTGTTTTAAACTGGTAGGGCGAAGAGTTTTTGCCGGTAGTGATGCTTACCGGGTTGTATGCTGTATCCAGTACATCGCCTTTTTGCCAGCTGTAAATATTCACCACCACACCTGCATTGATATTGGCATGCCATTTACCATTGCCTACTTCGTAACCCATGGCAATGGGTATGTCGATACTCCGGTATTTATTAACCGTGGTCTTATACCGGGTGCCGGTAGTGGTATAGCTTCCTAATGTATCGCCGTTGGAACCGATGATATAGGTTACCTGCACCAGGTTGCCCTGGTTAAACGTGAACTTTTCATTTATCTGGCTGTAATTGGCGCCGGCACGTACACTCATGGCGTTATTGAAAACCCGGGTGTACCGTACACCAGCACTATATGCAGAACTGAATTTTGTACTTTCTTTTCTTCTTCTCAGGTATTCAGAATTACCGGTATCGCTGAAACTGCGGAAGGCATAATCCGGGCCGGCATATACTTCCAGGTATTTTTTATTTCCCGAAGCGTTCTTTTCAATAGAAGGACAATCGGGCAAAAATGCGATTTGCTGGAAGGTAAGCGACAAAGGGTTCTTCGCTCTTTTTTTAGCAGAGACCATTTCGGCATCATAGGTTAGCCTGCCGAGCAAGGATCCGCCAATAGCGTATTCGTTATCTTCTTCCTCTTTTTCTTCTGCGGCTGGTGCTAACGAATTCAGGCGCAGCATACCTGCATTACCTTTTTGTTTTTTCCTGGAACCGGGATGATTGCCTGTTACAGCATTTGTTTCATCATTTTCCTGTATAGAAGGATCATAAATGACCAGGTTACTGGCGCCTTTTGTTGAACGACCGGCAGTGGTATTTTTAAAATCACTGTTGCCAGGTGTAGTGGTTGTCGAAGACCCGGAATTCAAAATTGTTTCTGCAGTTTGTTTTACAGAAAGATCATCCGGGGTTATTGTTGTTTGTTCTTTTGCAGGATTTGTTTCCTGCTTATTTTCTTTATTGTTTTTTTCAGTGCTTACTTGTTGTATATTATTTGAGGAGGCATTCTTGCTAAAATACCACCAACCGGCCCCGGTGCTTATTGCAAGCAACAGGGCTGCCAGTAAAAGTTTATTCTTATTGCCGTGCAGCGATTGCCAGAAACCCACAGGTTTTCTTCTTTCATTGTGTGCGGCAATATTCTCCCAGATGCGTGGGTGCACGTCGGGAGCATAGTCGTTGAACTGCTCTTTTACGTATTTATCAAATTGCTGGCTATTGCTCATACCGCCACTTTTTGTAATTGTAAAATCTGTTTCTGAAGCATGCTCCGGGCTTTTACCAGCTGGCTTCGGCTGGTGCCTGGCTGTATGCCCAGCATTTCGGCTATCTCATCATGCTGAAATCCTTCTATCACGTATAAATTAAAGATCACCCGGTAACCATCGGGCAGGCTGTTGATAAGATCAAGCAGGTCTTTTTCACTCAGGTGACTGTAGGCCGAAGGTTCCATGCTGCTTTCATCCCTGTCCTTTATCTCATATCCCACTACTTCCTTCTCATATCGCCTTAAGGAGTATTTCTTCAAAGCGGTATTTACCACAATCCTGCGTATCCATCCTTCAAAAGAGCCTTCAAATTTAAACTGGTGTATCTTATCAAAAACCTTGATAAATGCATCCTGTAAAATGTCTTCTGCATCTGCTCCGTTACGGGCATAGCGGTTACAAACGCCCAGCATCCGGCTGGCGAAACGATGGAAAATCTCCTTCTGGCAGGAAGATTCGCCCTTTAAACATCCTCGTATGAGTTCGTCTTCCGTCAATTATTGCTAAGTTTACGCCGGGCATTTAAACAGGAAGATACCCGGACAATTCTATACGCTGCCCCGCAGAAAATTATTGCTTAAAAGGTACAAAAAAGGGCTGATTTTCTTGTTTTTAGGGGGTAAATCCTATAATTTGGAAATGTCAGGGTTTAAATGAAATATCGGGCATGCTTACAGAAGAACAAATAAAGCGGTTGGTTTCGGCAAACGACAGTTTACAGGTGCAGATCGCCGATATAAATCTTATCCTCTCCGAAAGGGAGAAGGAGCTGGAAAAACTGAGGGCAAGCCTGGCCAGTGCAACGGCCCTGCGCAGCGAACTGGATGGCCAATCGGCTGAGATCGAAAGCATGCAGGATAAGCTTGGACAAAAGCAAATGCAGGCAATGGGAGCCGAAGAAAGGGAGCTGGAGCTGAAACAGGAATTAAATGAGGCAAACAGGCTGCAGGCAAAATACGATGACCTGGTACAACAATATGCTTACCTGCAAACACAATATGAAGATGTACGGCAGCAACTGGCTGAAGTAAACGAACGGAATTTGCAGTTGCAGCAGCTGGCGTTTAAAGTTGGTGAACTGGAAAGCAGGCTGGAGAATACCCTAATCGAAAGAGAAGGCCTGAAAGAACAGGTAAAAATGCTGGAATCGCAGAAATACCTGAAAGAATTCAACGTGTAGCTTTATTATTGAATTATAGAATGAAGGCCTGTTTAAGATCCGGGCCTTTTTATTTGTGTTAATTGGAAGACCTTTGTACTACAAATTTGAACTATGCAAAATGTTGCCGATATACGAACTGATTATAAAAAGCAAAGCCTGCTTGAAGCCGATGTGGATGCTGATCCCATTAAGCAATTTAAAAGATGGTGGAACGAAGCGTTGAAAAGCGATATATATGAAGTGAATGCCATGACGCTGGCCACGGCCGATGCAGCCGGAGTTCCTTCAGCAAGGATCGTATTGCTGAAAGGCTTCGATGAAAAAGGATTTGTGTTTTTTACGAATTACAACAGCCAGAAAGGGAACGAGCTGGCGCAAAACGATAAAGCCTGTCTTGTTTTTTTCTGGAAAGAACTGGAGCGCCAGGTTCGGGTGACCGGGGTAACCGAAAAAATAACTTCGGAAGAAAGCATTGCTTATTTCAACAGCCGGCCAGATGGAAGTAAAATTGGGGCCTGGGCCTCGCCTCAAAGCCTGGTGGTGGCTGGTAAAGCATGGTTAAAAGAAACCTTCGATTATTATATGGAGCGATTTAAGCAAGGAGAAATTCCCAAGCCACCGCACTGGGGCGGATACCGGGTAAAACCTTATAAGATCGAATTCTGGCAGGGCCGGCCCAACCGGCTGCACGACCGGATACAGTATACTTCAGAAACTAATAACTCCTGGAAGATTGAACGATTAGCCCCCTAGTTAAAAGAACAGGAATTTGGAATCGGGTCCTGGGGCAAAACACCCGTATACCAATTCCAAATTCCTGATTACAACAGACCTATGCCTTTTTCTTGGCTGCTTTCTTTTTTGGCGCAGCCGCTGTTGCAGCTTTTACTGCTTTTTTTGCAGGCCTTGATTTACCAAATGATCCTTTGGCAATTTTTCCTTTTTTGGTTTTGATGTCTCCACGTCCCATGATAACAGATATTTTAATGGATGAATAAAAAATTTACAAAAAAAGCAAGGTGCATAGCGCCTTGCTTTTTAAAGTGGTTGACACAAAATTACAATTTAGCTGATAACTCTTTACCGGCTTTAAACTTAGCAACTTTCTTTGCTTTAATTTTGATAACAGCACCAGTTTGAGGATTGCGTCCGTTACGGGCAGCTCTTTTTGATACAGAGAAAGTACCAAATCCAACCAATGTTACTTTACCGCCACCTTTCAAAGTTTTGGTTACTGCTTCTACAAAAGAATCTAAAGCATCGTTTGCCTGAGTTTTTGTAATACCTGCATCGTCAGCAAGTTTAGAAATCAATTCAGCTTTGTTCATGATAATTTTTTTTGAATTTTAATGTGCGACAAATATATACGGTTTTTGATTGCAACAAAATTTTTTTTCTGATTTTTCTTTTTTATTAAGAACTGCTGAAATCCGCATTTGACAAGGATTTTGCCCCATATGTGCTTTTTTAAAATCAACAGGCGATACAATGGAAATTGATGAAACCCTTTGCTGTAGCAGGTTTTGGGGCGATGCCCCCTGAAATCCTTTGCCCATGCGGTTTTTGGGGGATTAAAAAAAGCGGGGTTTATTTAAAAAAACAACGGGTAATTGTTTTGCACATTTAGTTAACAACCTGCATCACGGAACGGAAGGCAATGAATTTATCGCCCCATTTATCAAAACTTTTCTGGCGCATGCCGGGTGCATGGTTCTCAATATAATTGTTATATAAGCCCTTACTTTCGGAATGATACTGTATGGCATAAGTGGGTCCTTCGGAATTATCAACTTCCAGTAATTGCAAAATAACGGCATGGGTAAAACAGCCGGTGCCGATCACTTCGGGAATATGTTCTTCTTTTAACCAGGTAAGCCAGTTGTCTTTTATTGACTCATGTACTTTAATGGTAACATTGTAAAGGATCATCTGGAAAAATTATTTCTCTTTTATTTCAACATAAATGGGGCAATGATCGCTGTGCTTTACATCCGGGAAGATGTCGGCATCTTTTAATTGCTTCTTCAGTGGTTCAGTCACCGTGATATAATCAATGCGCCAACCCTTGTTATTAAGCCGCACAGAGGGAAAGCGCTGGCTCCACCAACTGTACCGGTGCGGCTCTTCATGAAACTCCCGGAATGTATCCACCCAGCCACTGTCTAAAAATTTAGTCAGCCAGTCCCGTTCCTGCGGCAGAAACCCGCTGCTGTTCTTATTGCCTTTGGGATCGTGGATATCAATTTCGCGGTGGGCTATATTATAATCTCCAACCAAAACAATTTTGGGAAATTTCTTTTTCAGTTTATTTAAGTATACATGGAATTCATCCAGCCAGCCGTATTTGAACTGTTGGCGCTCATCGCCACTGGTTCCGCTGGGAAAATAAGCGTTGATGAGGCGGATATCGCCAAAATCAAGCTGTATCACCCTTCCCTCATCATCACTGGGCGCATGGCCGTTGCCATAAACCACATTATCGGGTTTCTTTTTAGAAAAAACAGCTACACCACTGTAACCCTTTTTTTGTGCACTGAACCAATAATGGTTAAAACCCAGCGCTTCCAGTTGTTTAACGTCCACATCATCCCTGGTTGCCTTGGTTTCCTGCAGGCAGATGATGTCGGCCGGGTTGGTTTTAAGCCAGTCTATGAACCCTTTTTTCATGGCGGCACGTATGCCGTTTACATTGTATGAGATGATACGCATGCTGTTTGAATATTAACAATGCATAGTTACAAAAAAGAAATAAATTCAATGCAGCATTATGGATGAGATAAAGAATTTTGAGGATTTTTATAAACTGAAGATACAACCAAGCCTGGATGAACTGGACAATGATGAATCGGCTGCATCCAACTGGAAACGGTTTACCTGGTTCACCGGCGCCGGAACCTTCGCCAGTTTCCTGATGTATTATACCAGGTTGCTTCCCATCGGGCATATACTAGCCATTGCCATGCTCATCATGTGCATTATCGGGGTTTATTTTTCGGCAAAATACTCCGACCGGTACATTGATGATTTTAAAGAAAAGATCATCGGCCCCATCATAACGTATATCTATCCATCGGCTGTTTATAAACCCATGGGCTTTATTTCGAAGAAAGAATACAAGGCGAGCGGTTTGTACCGCCGCCGGTTCACTCATTTTGACGGCGATGATTATTGGGAGAGTGTTTATAACGGCCTGTCGTTTCATTGTTCCGAGGTTAAATCATGGATCGAAGATGCAGCCGGCGTTAACTACATTTTTAAAGGGCTGTTCTTTTGTGCCCGGATAAACAACTCGTTTACCGGGGGTACTTATTTATGGACAAAGGGAAATTCGCAACTGCCGGCAAGTATGGCCGATGAGCGCTATCGCCTGTTTCCGCTGCCGCATGTGCAACGGGTAAATACGGGTCACGCATCCTTCGATAAACACTATTCAGTTTATACCAGCAATACAGACGAAGCCTCGCTGATCCTTTCATATCATATGATGGATCATATACTGCTCATTAAGGAAAAACTAGAACGAGATATTGTTTTCTCCTTTGTAGCAGGCAAATGTTATATCGCCGTGCCTTTTGAAGAAAACCTGCTGGAGCCGCCTAAGAAAGGGTTACGTGATAAAGAAGAGATCAAAAATTATTTTCTCACCATCCTGCTTGTTTTTAATATCATTAACCGGCTGGAGTTGAACCGGCTTGCCTGATGTCTTAACGGGTTGGTGCAGAAAGAAGTTGACAAATAAACTATTTTAAATTATCATTGTTAAAAATAAATCATGGAGAACAGCAACGAACTTACGCCAAAAGACGGCCAGCAGGACCCGGTATCAGCAAATCCTTCTGAAACGATTTTCAGCAAGGAGGAATTTTCTATGGAAGGGTATGACAAACATATCCGCCAGGCAAGGAATACGCTTTTTATTGCTGCCGGTATTTTGTTATTAAATGCTCTGATCCTGTTTTCTAAATACCCATTTGATTTAGAAGTGATGTGGCTGGACTATATGCTGTGGACGGTTTACATAGGGGGCTTTATAGCCCTGGGGTTCTGGACAAAGAAAAAACCGTATTATGCCATCGTTGGCGGGTTGATATTGTTTGGGATCTTTATCCTGGTAAATGCAATTATTGAACCCACAACCATCTTTGGCGGGCTGATCTTTAAAATAGCCGTGATCGTATTTTTAATAAAAGGAGTAAATGATGCCAAAAATGCTCAGGAAATGAAAGACCAGTTTGAAAAAGGATAATGCTATTCTAATATCGGCCGCAGCCACCGGGTTGCATCATCCAGGCTCATTCCTTTTCTTTCTGCATAATCCTTCAACTGATCATTATTGATCTTACCCACGCCAAAGTATTTACTTTCCGGGTTTGCAAAATACCAGCCGCAAACAGAAGCTGCCGGGTACATGGCCAGCGATTCGGTAAGCTGAATGCCGGTTGTTGCTTCGCCACCCAGTAATTGAAACAGTTTATACTTTTCTGTATGATCCGGGCAGGCCGGGTAGCCGGGTGCCGGGCGGATGCCGGTGTATTCTTCTTTGATGAGTTGTTCGTTACTGAGTGATTCATTCTTCTCATATCCCCACAGTTCTTTTCTTGTTTTTTCATGCAGGCATTCTGCAAAAGCTTCTGCCAAACGATCGGCCAGTGCCTGCAGCATGATCTTGTTATAATCGTCGTGCTGCGATTCAAAACGTTTGATATGCTCTTCAATGCCTTTGATGGTAACTGAAAAAGCGCCGATATGATCCTGGATCTTTTCTTCCGCCGGTGCAATAAAATCAGCCAGTGACAGGTTGGGTTGCCCTTCTGCTTTTTTTACCTGCTGCCGCAGGAATTCGAGTTTTTGCACGCCTTCATTTGATAATACATCAACCGTATCTGGAGCAGTTTTGTTTGCAGGCCAGAAACCAGCAACGCCGGTTGCGCTTAACCATTTTTCTGCAACGATCTTATCCAGCAATGCATTGGCATCGTTGTAAAGTTTTGTTGCTTCCACACCTACTTTCTCATCACTCAGAATCTGCGGGAATTTTCCGTGCAGTTCCCAGGCAATGAAAAAAGGTTGCCAGTCGATGTATTTTCTTATTTCACCCAGGGAGTAGTTTTCAAATTGTTTTGTACCGGTAAAAGAAGGAGCCTCCGGCTGATACGAAGCCCAGTTGATCCTTGCCGCATTTTTTTGTGCATCGGCGAAAGATAAGAATTGTTTAACGGGCTTCTTGTTTTCAAAATCTTCCTTCAGTTTTACATATTCCGATCTGATATCAACAAGGAAATTACTCTTCTGTTCATCGTTTAACAAATTACCGGCAACGGTAACACTCCGGGAAGCATCCAGTACATGCACTACGCCCTTATCGTATTGCGGTGCAATTTTCACAGCAGTGTGCATACGGGATGTGGTAGCTCCGCCAATGAGTAAGGGCTGTTTCATGTTGCGCCTTTTCATTTCGTGGGCTACGTGTACCATTTCATCCAGCGAAGGAGTAATGAGGCCGGATAAGCCGATTATATCTGCGCCGAATTTTTCTGCTTCATCTAATATCTTATCAGCAGGAACCATTACGCCCAGGTCTTTAATTTCATAACCATTACAACCAAGCACCACCCCCACAATATTTTTTCCAATATCATGCACATCGCCTTTTACGGTGGCCAATAATATTTTTGCAGCACCTGCCGACTCTTCATTCACTGTTCCGGCCGCAAGGTGCGCCTGTTTACGGTCTTCTTTTTCCTGTTCGATGTACGGCGTAAGTACGGCCACCGATTTTTTCATCACCCGGGCGCTTTTTACTACCTGGGGTAAAAACATTTTACCGCTGCCGAACAGGTCGCCCACTACATCCATCCCTGCCATTAACGGACCTTCAATTACTTCCAAAGGTTTTGCGTATTTCTGCCGGGCCTCTTCTGTATCGGCATCAATATAATCGGTGATGCCATTTACCAATGCATGCTTCAGACGCTCTTCCACGGTTGTGGTGCGCCATACATCGGTCTTCTTTTCTTCCTTACCACTTGCTTTCACCGTTTCTGCAAAAGCAATGAGTTTTTCGGTGGCTTCGTTGTTATCATTGTTACGGTTAAGTATCACATCTTCGCAAAGATCCCTTAGCCCAGGATCGATCTCATCATACACCACCAGCTGGCCCGCATTTACAATACCCATGTCCATGCCTGCTTTAATGGCATAATACAGGAATACGCTGTGCATGGCTTCCCTCACGGGCTCATTGCCGCGGAATGAAAAAGAAAGATTGCTTACGCCGCCACTTACTTTGGTAAGGGGCATCAGTTGTTTTATTTCCCGGGTGGCTTCAATAAAATCAACGCCGTAATTATTGTGCTCTTCCAGGCCGGTGGCTATGGCAAAGATGTTGGGATCAAAGATGATGTCCTGCGGATCAAAACCAACCTGTTGGGTAAGTATCTTATATGCCCGGTGACAAATCTCTACTTTTCTATCCCTGGTATCGGCCTGTCCTTTTTCATCAAAAGCCATTACAATAACAGCGGCGCCATACATGCGGCAGGTAACGGCCTGTTCAATGAATTTCTTTTCTCCTTCTTTCATGGAGATGGAGTTCACCACACATTTGCCCTGTACGCATTTCAACCCGGCCTCAATAATTTCAAACTTGGATGAGTCCAGCATCACCGGAATTTTTGCAATATCCGGTTCGCTCTGCAACAGGTTTATAAATGTGGTCATTGCCTGAACGCCATCCAGCAAGGCATCATCCATGTTCACGTCTATCACCTGGGCGCCGTTCTCCACCTGCTGCCGGGCAACACTCAATGCTTCTTCGTATTTATTTTCTTTAATGAGCCGGGCAAACTTTTTACTGCCGGTCACGTTGGTACGTTCCCCAACATTAATAAAATTTGTTTCCGGGCGAACGATCAAAGGTTCCAGTCCACTGAACCTACTGTATGGTTTAATTACTGACATGTTTTATTTTTTACCGCAATGGCGCAAGACGCTAAGTAATGAATTTTGCGCCTCTGCGTCTTAGCGGTTATAATACTTCTTCTAAAACCGGTAACGCTCTTGGTTTAATATTTTTTACGTAATCTGCAATGTGTTTTATATGATCCGGCGTGGTGCCGCAGCAACCTCCTACAATATTCACCCAGCCTTCTTTTGCCCAGTCTTCTAAATAATGCCCGGTCTCATCGGGTTTCTCATCATATTCGCCCATGGCATTTGGTAAGCCGGCATTGGGATAGGCAGAAACATAACAGTTAGCTATCTGCGACAACTCTTCAATATGCGGCCGCATTTCTTTTGCACCCAATGCGCAATTCAACCCAATGCTTAAGGGGCTGGCATGCATAACAGAAATGTAAAAGGCTTCCAGTGTTTGTCCGCTCAATGTACGTCCGCTTGCATCGGTGATGGTTCCGGAAATGGAAATGGGTAACGCCGGTTTGCCCGTATCCTGGAAATATTTTTTTATGGCAAAGATGGCAGCCTTTGCATTCAACGTATCAAAGATGGTTTCTATCAGCAACAGGTCAACGCCGCCATCAACCAGTCCTTGTACCTGTTCATAATAGGCTTTTACTACCTGGTCGAAAGTAACCGCACGGTAACCGGGGTTGTTTACATCAGGAGAAAGGCTCAGGGTTCTGTTCAATGGGCCAATGGCCCCGGCTACAAACCTGGGTTTGGATGGATCTTTTGCGCTGTATTCATCCGCGGCCTTCCTTGCAATTTTAGCTCCTGCCACATTTAACTCATAAACAAAATCTTCCAGTTTAAAATCTTCCTGGGCAATAGTGGTGGCGGCAAACGTATTGGTTTCAATAATGTCGGCGCCTGCTTCCAGGTATTCTTTATGTATGCCTTCAATGATCTGTGGCTGGGTAAGGTTCAGAATGTCGCTGTTGTTCTTTACATCGCTGGACCAGTCCTTAAAGCGTTCGCCGCGGTAGGTTTCTTCCGTGGGTTTATGCCGTTGTATCATAGTGCCCATGGCGCCATCAATAACAAGGATGCGTTCTTTTAAACAATCTTGCAGTGTTTTCATTTTGTGCAATGAATTAAGTTTACCGGGGTTGCCGGCTTAAATGATCACCACAAACTTTTAAACGAGAATCAATCCGGGAGAAGTATAACAGAATTGTTTTCGTTTATTAGTTCAGTTGGCGGAACGATTTACAGGCCGAACAATAAACAAATCTGCCTGTTACAGGCACAAAAATAGAACAAGGGAACGATACGGCAAAAACAGATATGGCGGACTTAGTTCTTCTTTTCGTAATTGCAGTTAACGGTGAGTTCAACGGTTTCGGCAATATTATTCTTTACAGCCGCAGGTACGCTGATGTTGTGGTCCTTGAGTTTTACTTTAAAGGTGGAATTTGCCGACAGAACACCGCTTTTTACGGTGAGTTTGCCCGGAACCGAAACAGCCCTGGTTACCCCATGAATGCTCAGGTTGCCGGAAACGGTGATGTTATAAACCCCGTCCTTACCCAGGTTGATATCCTTCAGGTTGCTGATGATTCCTTTAAAGGTCGACTTGGGGTATTTGGCGCTTTCTATATAGTCTTCATTAAAATGTTCTTCCATCAGCGCCTTTTTAAAATGAAAGGCATTGTTCAGCAGCGAGAATTGTATCTCTCCATTTGCTGTGTTAATGATGCTGATCACCTGGTTGTTGCCGGCTTTAATATCTTCCATCGGGGTAGAAGAAAAGAAAGAGATATAACCATTCTTGGTAAAATATAGCTGGGCGCTGCCGGTAAGATAAAAACCGAATAACAGGAATACAATTGCTGCGATCTTTTTCATGAACGTTTTATTTGGTAAATGGATAAGCTCTTACTAAGAACACGTCACCAGGCAATCCCATATCGGCATCGCCGCCAATGTAGCCGCTGCATATTCCTTTGATGGTAATAGCGCTTCCTTCTTTCACTGTTGCATCATTCTCTTCCATGGTACAATTGATATAGGCTCCCGCAACGGTTGTTTTAATAAGGATCACCTGCTGGTTTTGCTGGTTGGCGGAAACTTTTACCGCTTCGCCGGTCACCTGCACGATCTTGTCGGTGTAAAGAGATCTTGCTTTTGCCGAGTCGGAGATATACATATTGTACAATTCCGTGGCTGTAATTTGTACGCCATGGGCATCCTTTACATCCTTGTGCGGCTTATTCCACATCATATAGCCTGTAAGGGCGGCAGCCCCTGCAAGAACAAGGATTGAAATAAGGAGAACTTTTTTCTTACTCATCGGGGTAAGAAACGAAGACATGCTGAAAAAGGTTGCTATGTCAGCTGCCGGAAAGGATAAAATTTTCAACCGGGATGCGGTTGCTGATGCTCTTGGCCAGGGTCATTTCATCGGCATATTCCAGTTCGCCGCCAAAAGAAATGCCACGGGCAATGGTGGTGATTTTTACGGGTTGGGGCCGGGCGCCGGATAGCTTTTTACTGATATAATATATAGTGGTATCGCCCTGTATGGTAGGGCTGAGGGCAAAAATGATCTCGGCGATCCCTTCTTTTTCTATGCGATCCGTCAATGCATCAATGGTCAGTTCTTCGGGGCCGATGCCATCCAGCGGGGAGATGATGCCGCCCAGTACGTGATAAATGCCGTTGAATTGCTGGGTACTTTCAATGGCGATCACATCCCGGATATTCTCTACCACGCAAAGCATATCCTGCCGGCGCATGGTATTGCTGCAGATATTGCAAAGTTCCTTGTCGGAGATATTATAACAACGCCGGCAGAATTTTATTTCATTCCGCATTTTAGCGATCACTTCGCTGAATTGATTTACTTCGGCATTATCCTGTTTGATGAGATGAAGTACCAGCCGCAACGCCGTCTTCTTGCCAATGCCGGGCAGTTTGGCAAATTCGTTCACCGCATTTTCTAAAAGAGAAGAGGAGAAGATCATGGAATAAAGTTAATGGATAATTGATAATTTTTTAAGTTCAGTGCAGCTGATTGAATAAGCCAATACCATAAGGAAGGATCATTATCAATTATTAATTATAAAATTATCCCTGCCTCGCCGGCAGGCAGGCATTATAATTTTATGTCCCGTTCATTATCCCAGTTGGCCTTTATGCTTAACCGCTGCGGAAGGGTGATCACTTTTTCGGGCTGTAGTTTTTTTGAGTAGTCACCGTGATCCCATTTCCCGTTTTGATTTGCATCGTATAGTATCCGCACTTCGTATTCGCCGGGGGCCATCATTTTGTTGCTCCATTCCGCCGCTTTTACCGGGTAGCTTTCTTTCACTTCTTCGCCTTGTACAAATTGCAGAAGAGGATTTTTTGCCAGGTCCAGGTTGCTGAAGCGTAACACCACGTTGCCATAATCTTCCTGGCTCCTGGTAACAAATCGGATGGTATCCTGTTTGGTGAGCCGGTTGTTCAGCGAATCGGAAACGGCCGTGGTATCCATGATCAGCTGGTAGTTCATTCCCTGCTGCCATTTAACGGCCAGGCTTATTTTTTTGCGGCTGCTGTCAATGCTCCAGGCTGCCGGGATGGCTTTATGATTTGTATCTGTTAAAACGAATTTTGCCGTATCAAATTCCTTCAGGGGTTTATTAAAGCTTATCTCAAAAGGGGTGAGCAGGTCCTGGAACTGGTAGGTAACCGGTAAGGCATAGCGTAATTTTTTTTCAACGGGTGGTTTTGATGCAGTGACTGTACGGTTTTCTTTTTCAAAAGCCGACGCATAAAGCAGAACCGGGGTGGTTCCGGCAGAAACTGTTATATCGGCATCAGTAAAAGCAAACAATTCTTTTTTTGAATTGTATGTTCTTCCGCCATCGCCATCCTTTAATGCATATATCTTAAAATTACCGGCGGGTAAATTTAAAAAACTGAAATCTCCTTTGCCCGAAACCTTTGCCAGGAAATCGGGTTTTCTTTTCTGAACAGCCGAATCGTCGGCATTTCGATAGAGCAGTACTACCAGGGTACTGTCTGCCTTGCCGGTTTCGGCTACCACTACCCGTCCATCGAGCATTAATGAATCAATGGTATTGCCCGTGCTGAAAACATAGGTAAAATTTTCGTAAGGATTGCCCTCGTTATTATCAACGATGGCTTTACCAAAGTTGATGCTGTACGTGGTGTTGGGCATCAGCGTATCTTTTAGCTTAACGGTAACCGTCTTTAATTTATAATCGATCTGCGGTTGCTTTTTAGGAAAGGGAGAGATGAGCACATTGGTTTGCACTTCCTTTAATTCGATATACTCATTGAATGTTAAGGTGACCTTGTTGCCGGTTACATTCACGCTGTTTATTTTGGGCGATGCACTTACCAATACGGGGGGAATGCTGTCTTTAGGCCCGCCCGTAGGCATGCCTATCTGTGCACAACCGCCGCTGCTGATGGCAATGATATATATGAGTGATGCGGAAAGAAAGAAAGAAAGTAACCTGTTCAATTTCATCAAAGGCATTTAGGGTACAAACTTAACCTGTTTGGTTTGTTTGTTTCGTTTTTAAATCATAAAAATCCTTTAATCTGCTTCTTCTTCCTGCAGGTCGTGCAGGGCTACGGCCAGTTTGTTGTTCTTTACAAAATTGCACCAGTGGCAGTCTTCCCTGCCGCAGCCGGTATAAAAATCACGGGCCTGTATCTTATGCCATACTTCGGTGATCTGTTGCTTCACCGTTTCCATATCCTGCGGGGTAATGACGATCTTTTCCTTCCGGTATTCGCCTTTTTTATCCGGCTCCACAAAATCAAATTCGGTGCTTATCACTTTCCAGTCTTTCTGTTCGTAATTATCCACCAGTATCTTATAAAAAACAGCCTGCCGCCAGTAATCGCCGCCATGGGGGTCTTTCTCATGCGGTGCTTTCATTTTTGGAAGGGCATTTTCAATGTTGCCGCTTTTATAATCCACCACATTCACTTCCTTTCCGTTGAATTCCAGTTTATCCAGTTTGCCTTTTAAGGGAACGCCGTTATAAACAATGCCGCGGATGTTTCGTTCAACTGCTACCACTTTATTCCAGCTGTTGATGTATTTATCGTAGTAGTTGCGCAATACTTCATCGCCGTATTCCATGCGGCGGTCGAATGCTTCTTTGGTGAAATTCTCCCGGTGGCGGTTCATGTACCAGTTAAAGTCTGCGATCATGTCTTCCTTTGGCGGAAATTTTTCCTGCTTTCCATCCTGCATCTTGCGGAATAATTTTTCCAGTGCATGGTGTATGGCGCTTCCGAATTCGGTGGCTTCGCTTTTACCGGAAGGTATGCGGATGAGGTTGCGGTAGTAAAAATTAAGCGGACAGTTGAGGTAGCTGTTCAGCGCCGTTACGTTCATCACAAATTTGTCCAGCAGGCCGCTGATGAAATCTTCTTCGGCCTGTTCTATCTCGGGAGCCTGTGCAGTAAAATGCAGCAGTTCAAATTCTGTTTGCTGTTCTTGTGTAAGAATTATTCTTTCAACCGGTAAATTATGTTCTTCCTGTATCTCTGCTATGAACATAGAGGGCTCCAGCTCTTTACCGTCGTTACGGAATTTTGAATAAGAGATATAGAGGTGTTTTTCTGCCCGGGTTAGTGCTACATAAAATAAGCGGCGCAATTCTTCAACCTCCCCCTGACCCCCTCCAAAAGAGGGGGGAACGATAAACATTGTGTCCGGTAATTTATAACCGCCGCCCAGCTTGCGTTTCTTCTCCCAGAAAGAGGCATTGGCGCCGGTGAAAAAAACGTATTCAAACTCCAGTCCTTTGCTGCCGTGGGCAGTAAGCAGGTTCACGCCTTTGTCGGTTCCGCCTGCCTGGCTCATGGATAAAGGGATCCCTTCTTTTTCCATCAGGTCGAAGATGCTGATCAGTTCCTTCAGGCTCAGTAAGGGGTTGCGGCCGCATTCGTCTTTTATAAAATCAAAGAGTGCAGTAAGCAACTGCATCAGCGGTATCTTTTCGTCGCTTTGCATGATATAATTCAATACGCCGGCATTTTGTACAATGTGTTCAAATAATTCGGGCAGGGTAATGTTGGGTACGTCGGCAACCAGGTTTTCAATGATGCGACTGAAATTTTTCAACCCTTCGTGAATGCCGTTGTCAAATAAATTTTGCGCCGGCTTGTTTGCCTTATCATATAAAAGTTTACGGATGGAAGCTGGCTCTTCTTTATAACGAAGTGTGTTTACTTCCACAGCAAGTTTGGCGATCTCTATCGGCGGTATCTTATAAAAATCGTAATGCAGTATCTCAAAAAGCATTTCATCCCCGCCATAGGGGATGTCGTGTTCTGCATTCAGGTAGCGTAATATCTCTATGATCTTACTGGTAAATGGTTGTACAAGTACATCAATGTTTCGCCTGCTGTAAACCGGGATATTCTTTAAGCGAAAGTATTTTGCCAGTTCCTCACCGTATTTGTTTTCCTTGTAAATAACAGCAATCCTTCCCGGTTCTGTTTTCTGCTGAAGCAGATCATAAACACGGTTGCTGATATCGGCCATTTCTTCTTTTACCGAGTTGTATTCGTGGAGAGATGGTTCATTGGTTAATCCGTTAATCCGTTCATTGGAAGAGACCAATTCTTTGCTCAGCCCGTCAATTTGTTTCACCAGCCGTTCCTCATTCCGGTTAATGAGTGTTTTGGAAATATCCAGTATAGGTTGCGTGCTGCGGTAGTTATTAGTAAGCACCACGGTCATCAGGTCTTTCGAATAGGTGGTGGCAAAGGCCAGCATATTCTCTACATTGGCGCCCTGGAACCGGTAGATGCTCTGGTCGTCGTCTCCCACTACAAATACATTGGGCTTATCCCAGTAGCTGATGAGTAACTGCACCAGTTTGTTTTGTGTGCCGCTGGTATCCTGGTATTCGTCCACCAGCAGGTATTGAAATCTTTCCTGGTAATTGGCAAGGATATTCTTATTCTCTTCAAATACATTGATCACCCAGTTGATCATGTCGTCAAAATCGTAACGGTTCCGCCTGCGCATCAGTTTCTGAAAATTGTCGAACTCATTAACTGCTGCACGCAGCTTTTCCATTTTTTCTTTTTCCTCATCGATCTTGTCAGTACGAACGTCTCCTTTTTTAAATTCCTTCACTGCCCGTTTGGCAATGTATTCATCCCGTGTAGGGAGGTCGGCAATGTATTCATCTATCTTCTGGTTAATAAATACCGGTGTCCAGCCTTCCCGTTTCATGGAAGAAAATAAATTCCTCAGGTTGTTGATCTCAAAATATACATCGCCGCGGTATCTTTTTAAAGGATGATTTTTTGGAAAGGCATCGATCAGCTGTTTAAAGAGTTCGATGGTTTCCAGTTCTGAAACTGCATCCAGCGATGTTTTCTCAAACAGGTTCAGGTTATCCTGTATCACATCATTGCAAAAGGCATGAAATGTGTTGATGGATACTTTATAGGCATCGGCGCCAATGAATTGCTGCAGCCGTTTGCGCATGGCAATGGTGCCGGCATCGGTGTAGGTAAGACAAAGAATGTTTTCCGGCAGCGCATCAGTATCCAGTAGTATCTTCCCGATTCGGGCAGCCAGTATCTGCGTTTTTCCGGTGCCCGGGCCTGCGATAACCATTACGGGGCCTTCGATGGTATCTACCGCTTTGCGCTGCTGATCGTTCAGCTTCTGGTATTCTTCCGTGAATTTTTTCTGCAACAGGTCTTTATATGAATGCATAATAAATGGTTGCTAACGTTTACCCTGGTTACAGGGATACATTTTTCTTATGAAGAACAGGCCATCAAATATTTTGTGCCAGGCTGATCCATTATGAAAATAGGTATGGCCCAGGCCTTTCAAACGGAAAGTTACATCAGCCAAAGGATTGGCGTTTCGAAAAGAGGTGAAATCGGTAAAAGCATAGTCCAGAGAATCGGGTACCCAGCTTTCAAAAGCATTTTTATTCGGTTTCATCACGTCAAATGTTTTGGTCCAGATTCGCCCGGCTTCTCCTTCATAGGAAGTAAAACCAAGCACATAGGTCTTCAGGGAAGCCGGTTTGATCTTTTCAAACACCCTTCCCATATAGTGTATATTGTCCTGCCAGCTGTCATTGAAATTACCGGGTTTGGAGATATGCCCGTTCTGCGCCCACACAATAATCTTCTTGCCGGCGTATTTAACATTGGCCAGCCATAACAGGTTTTGGGCCATCTGTTCATCCCTGAAATTTATTTGGCTTCCGTCATTTTTTGCTGAACGGTGCTGGTTGCTTTCGGCGATAAGGTTATCAACCACCAGTATCCAGAAATCGGTGGGAGACAATACTTTTCCCAGTTCTTCTTTGATGCGAAGGAGATAATTACGCTGTTCGTTGAACAGGGATTCTTTGCTAAGGCTGGTTCTTTTGCAGGAGTCTATCAGTGGAATGATCTTCGATCGGTAATCGGGATCATGCGTGATAGAGAGATTATGTGATTGCAGCACACTATCGAGTTTTTTTATGAGGAAGGAGTTCGAAAACTGCAGCACCATCTGGTTATCGAAACCCGATACCTGCAGTGGTGTGCCGGTGGTTTGTGTTTGCGGGATATATTTTTTAAATAAATAGTTGCAGGCATCGCAAAATGTCCAGAGCGGAAATATATTGGCCTGCAAAAAGAAATAAGGGTTGTTTTTATCAGCCTGGTCCCACCCGTTATTGAGTCCGAAAAAATCAGCCTCAAATGCCAGTACAGTAAACCCCTTTTTTTCATGGAGATAGCGTATCAATCTTGTTTTGGCAAGAAAGGCCGGTGCATCGCCATGATCCTGTTCTCCCAGCATCACAATCCTTGCATCGCCAATAGCGTTGCCGATTGCCTCCAGGTCGGTATAATCGGATGAATCGGGGGCGATTGATTTAATGGCAACCGTATTTTGCTGTACATAATTTTTTATATCCTGTGCACCGGAATAAAAAAAAGCAGTTACTGAGATCAATAAAGAGAAAAGTTGTTTCACAAAGTCAGTTTAGATGAAAGTAGAAGGAATAGTTATTAAATATAAGTACAAATGTGTGTGCTAAAGAAACAAAATAAAAAAATTGTTGTTATACTTTTTACAAGGTAAAATATGAGTAAAGTTTACAGGTTAAAAAAAGTACAAAACATTCCGGGTTCACTTGATAAGGCCTGGGATTTTTTCAGCAGCCCGGGAAATTTACAGACCATAACGCCGGATAGACTGGGATTTAAGATCATTTCCAGATACCATAGAGAAAAAATGTATGCCGGTCAGGTGATTGAATACAACGTAAGTCCGCTGTTGGGTATCCCTTTATACTGGATGACCGAGATAACCCATGTGCAAGACAAAAAATATTTTGTAGATGAACAGCGATACGGGCCCTACAGCTTATGGCATCACCAGCATCATTTTAAAGCAATTGATGGCGGAGTAGAGATGACAGACATTATACACTACAAACTGCCGCTTTGGTTTTTGGGAGATGTGGCGAATAGCCTGTTTGTGAAAAAGCAGCTCAGAAAAATATTTGATTATCGTTATAAGAAAGTGGAGGAGTTGTTTGGTAAACCGTTGATTGATTAAATAGTTAATCGGTTAATCCGTTGAAGACAATTACTAATAAACAAATTAACCTGTTAACTAATTAATACTACTATCCCGGCATCCTCGTAATATACTTCTCTATCTGCTTTATCTGGTCAACGATCTGCGGCGTGGTTGGCTTATAGCTTTTTGCTTTTTTAAAGTAATCCTTCGCAGCCCTGAACTCACGTTTATTCATCATGATGGAACAGAGCTGAAGGTAAGCCGCTGCATTATTTTCATTATCGGGTAAACCGGCCCTGATGGCCTGGCGGATATAACTCTCAGCCTGTTTCAGGTCGCCTTTCTGCATGCTCAGCATACCCAGTTGTAATTTGTTGGGGCCTTCTGCCTGCTTGGTTAGTGAGCCGCCGCCCAGGGAAAGACTTTTCTTCATCATCTTTTCAGCGCCATCAAAATCCTGGTCAACCATGGCAAGGTTACCCTTGATGGTATAGTAAACCGAGCGAACGGGTTTGATGAGCAGGGCAGGGAACCAGATGGAGTTCACTACTTTTTTGGCGCCTTCCATATCGCCTTCCTCCATATACGATTGGATAAGCCGCATGGGGCCGAAAAGAAAATGGCCCACGATCAATACCACGGCAATAAAGTATAACACAAACGATGGCCAGAAACTGGTTTGCATATGCGTAAAAATGGCCAGCCCCAGGAAAAGGGCACCCAGCCACAAACGGTACTTGATAACTACGTTCAGCCACTTCATGATCGTGAAAATTTAGGACGGCAAAGATAAGGCTTAGACCCAAAAGGAACCCGGATATAATATGCAGGTTAACTCACCCCTACTTTGTGTATTAACTGCTGTTCTTTCTAATAGCCAGAAAGGCAAGCAGATTTAAGTCGCTTTTGTACCGATTCAGTGCCGGTTTTACCGCCTTCAGCACAGATTGTTTGTAATGCTATTCAATATCAGGTAAATTAAAGTTTTAATACTAAATACCTGCTGTTGTGAGAATAAAGGTTCACCGCTCTGTTTTCCTCCTGTCGTTTGTACAGTTGTTTATGCTGCTGGCAATAAGCCGTATTGGTTTTGCACAGCCCTCTTCTTCCCTTACTTCTTCCAATCAGATCGGTAACCTGAAAGAGACACTTAATGCCTCCGGGGCATTCATAGAAAACATCGGGCAGTATGGCAACACCATGACTAAGTACGAACGGATGGGCAGCATCAGGTTCGGGTATGAAGGATTGGACATGCCTGTATTGTTTACACCCAGGGGGCTCATTCACCTGCAAAGGAAGATTCAAAAAATTTCCCGGCGTGAAGAAGAAAGGCTGGAAAGGCAGGGAATATCCGAGGCCGAAATTGAAAAAAAACGGGTGGTAACAGAACGTGTGATAGTTATGGAGTGGGTGGGAGCAGATCCGGAAGCTAAAATAATTGCCGAGCAGGTGTCGCCCGGTTATCATACCTATGGCCGGTTAAATGGAAAAGCCCTTGGGTACAATAAACTTATTTATAAGAACATGTACCCGGGCATTGACATCGAGTACAGTTTTGCGGCCGGTGCTAAGGCGGGTTTTGAATACAGCCTCCTTGTACAACCAGGCGCTGATATAAGTGTGGTGAAGATGAAATACGGCGGAGATATTATAAGCATTAAAAAAGATGCCCGTGGAAAATTACTGGTACGTTCAGACATTAACGGAATTGAAGAATCGGTGCCGGTTAGTTTGTATTCCGGTGGTGCACCGGGCGACCGGGCAAACACGGTTACCTCTTCTTTTACTGTTTCGGGTACCGAAATCGGTTTCGGTATTGCCCCGGGCTACGATAAAACAAAAACCCTTGTTATTGATCCGTTTGTTACGGCCACCAGCAACCTGGATGGTGTTAACTCGGGCAAAGCCAAGGATGTGGATTTTGATTATGCCGGCAATATTTATGTAACAGGTGGTGGCAGCGCCACTCAATACAAACTGGCCAAGTATAATTCATCCGGGGTTTTACAGTGGACCTTTAATGGTTCCACCACCAATCCTGCGTGGACGTTCGGTCCTTACTATGGTGGCTGGGTGGTGGATAAAAATTCAGGGAATATTTACCTGGGGCAGGGATTTAATCCCGGTACCGGATACCAGGTAATACGCATCAGTACCACGGGTTTGTACGACAATTATATTTCTGCCGGAAATATTGCCTTTAATGAAAACTGGAAAATGTACTGGAACTGCAACAGCGGTTCGCCACGTATTTTAGTGGTGGGCGGAGGCACCAGCTCAAACCTGAACCTGGGTATCTTAACGCCACCATCCACCACCATTACTCCATTAAATCTTACCGGCATAGGTACGGTTTGCCAGGACATGGTGGATATGGTGCTGGATCCAACCAACAATGATATATATACCCTGTTTGCCTCCCTGTTTGTAACGCCTTCCATCAATAATAAGATATATAAAAACACAGCGCCTTACAGTTCGGCAAGCATTGCCTGGAATGTTCCATCGGGGTTTTCGGTTGTGCAGGAAGCCGGTAACAGGCCTTATATGGCTCCCATTTCGGCAACCTATGATGATAATTCGGCCAACATGCTTTCATTAAATGCCTCGTACCTGTTTTATTGGGATGGCAAGAATTTAAAAGCATTTGACAGGGCCACAGGCGCCGGAGTGGGTACGCCACTCATTACCGCCAATACGGCGAAAATGCAGGGCGGAATTATTGCCGATGCCTGTAATAATATTTTCGTTGGCGAAGGGAACGGGGTAATTAAAGTGTACAATTTTAACGGATCTGTGTTCAACGATGCCCCGGCCGATATCCCGATTCCGGGATTTTCCGGCAAGGCGGTATATGATCTTGCCTACGACGAATTAAGAAAACTGATTTATGCAAGCGGCGATGGCTTTGTTGCATCTTTTGATGTTTCTGCTTACTGCCCGGCCACCACCTACACCATTAATGTGGTACCTAACTGCCTTACGTCAAGCGCTGTTGCAAGCATTACTCCGGCGCCACCTGGCGGTTCCACCATAACCTATACCCTGTTCAACGGAACAACACAGGTTTCATCTAACACAACAGGCATATTCACCGGGCTGATTCCGGCCACTACGTATACCATAACAGCAACCGTAAACTTAGCCTGCAGCGGAACCCAGGCAACAGCCAGTTTTGTTCTTCCCGGACCTGCCGTGGGGATAACACATACCAATACAACCTGTGGTGCCAATACTGGTACGATTACTGCAACCGGTTCGGGCACTCCCGGTCCATACACCTACAGTATTGACGGAACCAATTTTTTCGCAAGCGGATTATTTACCGGGCTGGCGGCAGGTGTTTATACCGTTACGGTTAAAGATGCGAATGGTTGTAGAAATACCGGTACCGAAGTGATACTTAATTCCAACGGACCGGCACTCACTTCTTCGCAAACCAATGCAACCTGCGGCAGCAATAACGGAACCATTACGGCCAATGTATCGGGCGGAACAGCGCCTTACCAATACAGTATTAATGGTACCACCTTTCAATCGGGCAATATTTTTACCGGGCTGGCTGGTGGTATCTACACGCTTACTGTAAGAGATGCCGCGAATTGCACAAATGCAACGGTGGTAACCATCAGCAGCACTCCTTCGCCTTTTATTACAGCTATTCCGGCAGCGGCAACCTGCGGCAGCAACAATGGAACCATTACTGCCTTTGGCTCGGGAGGTACCGCACCGCTGCAATACAGTATTAACGGAAATATTTACCAGGCAGGAAATGTATTTCCGGGCGTAACCGCGGGTACCTATACGGTATATGTGAAAGATGCAAATAATTGCCTGGCCACCACCGTTGTTACGGTGGCCAACTCTGCAGCGCCCACTGTTAGTGCCACATCAACGCCTGCGGTTTGTGCCAATACAAACGGTACAATCACCGCTACGGGTTCAGGAGGCATTGCCCCGCTTCAATACAGCATTGACGGAATCACGTTTCAAACCAGTAATGTATTTACCGGCCTGGCAGCGGGTACCTACACCATTACCATAAAGGATGCAACCAATTGCAGTAACATTACTTCGGTGGTTGTTGCCAGTACAGGCGGGCCTGGTATTTCTGCTGTGTCAACCGCCTCCAGCTGTGCCTCAAACACCGGAACCATTACCATAACCGGAACCGGAACGCCGGTGCTGCAATACAGTATCAATGGCACCAGTTATGTAGCAACGAATGTATTCACGGCCCTGGCTCCCGGTAATTATATTGCTTATGTAAAAGACGGGGCCGGTTGTATCAGTGCGGTTCCGGTTACTGTGGCTGCCACTGCAGGGCCATCGATTACTGTTATTCCCACACCCTCCTCCTGTAATGTAAATGACGGAACACTTACAGCAAATGCGAGCGGCGGAACCCCTCCTTATTTATATTCCCTGGATGGGATAACTTATACAGCATCTTCTGTATTTACCGGTTTGGCACCGGGCAGTTATACCGTATATGTAAAGGATAACAATAATTGTATCAAAACAACATCCGCCACGGTATTAAATGCAAGTGGTTTAACACTGGCTGTAAGTGTCATTAATTCATCCTGCAATACCAACAGCGGAACCATTACAGCAACAGCCACCGGCAATGCGCCACCGCTTCAATACAGCATTGATGGAACCACCTACCAGGCCAGTAATGTATTTACCGGCCTGGCTGCCGGCAACTATACGGTGTATGTACGGGATAATAATAATTGTGTTGTTACAAAACCAGCTGCTATAACAGCAGTAACCGGTGCTTCTTTAAATGTTACATCTTCCAATGCAACCTGTGCCGGAAATAACGGAATCATTAACGCTGTTGCAACGGGCGGTGTTAGTCCGTTAACCTATAGTATTAATGGAACCACCTACCAGTCGTCGGGGGTATTCATTAATGTTGCCCCGGGTGCATACACGGTTTATGTAAAGGATGCGGCCAATTGTATTACAACACAACCCGTCACCATCACCACTTCCGGTACCGGGCCGGGCATTACAACGTTTACGGTAGTTACCAAATTTTATCCATGTGACGGCGATGTAACAGGCAGAATAACCAACCCACGTGTAAACGGCGCCAATTGCGGCAGCTGTACGTTCAGTCTTGATTTCGGGGTATTTATCCCGAATGCCGCACAGTTGTTTACTAATGTACCGCAGGGCATACATTATGTTACTGCCAAGGATGCCAATGGATGTACCAAAACCATCCAGGTGAACATGGTTCCCACCCCGCTTTCCACGGCCAGTACTGTTATCACCGGTTCGGCCTGCAATGCAACCAATGGCTCAATTGCCTTAACAGGCTCGGGAATTAATACACCTTTTCACGCAAGCATAACAGGTCTCGGCGGCCCATGGATAACCTTTGACCCTTCGTATACGTTTACCGGTCTGGCACCAGGCGTGTATGATATTTTATTGGCCGATGATGCCAGTTTTACATCACCACCTGATAACCCCGGCGGTTGTGTTGTAACAATAACAGTCATTGTTCCTTCAATCGGCGGACCATCCATTTCAACCTTAAAAACACCGGGTACCTGTGCCGGTACCAATGGAACCATAACAGCCTCTGCAAGCGGCGGGGCAGGAGGGTATACCTACAATATCAATGGAGGAGCTTACCAGGTAAGCGGGGTGTTTAATAATTTAGCGCCTGGTATTTATTTAACCGGTGTACTGGATGCCTCCGGTTGCGAAGCGTTTAAAATGGATACCCTTGTCAATGGATCAAACCCCGCATTCACCACAGCGGTAACGCAAACAACCTGCGGGCAGAACAACGGAACGATCACCTTTACGGCAACAGGCGGCACAGCTCCTTATCAATACAGTATTAACGGCACCACCTTTCAAAGCGGTACTGTTTATACCGGCCTGGCAACCGGATCTTATACCGTTTATGTGAAAGATGCCCTGGGTTGTTATTCTCTTTCAACAGCGGTTGTAACAAGCAAGCCCAGGCCCGTTGTAACTGCATTTACCGTACCTGCCACCTGTAATAATAATGACGGGATGATCATTGCAACAGGAACATCGGGCGCTGCGCCGTATACCTACAGCCTTGATGGAATTGTTTTTCAGAGCAGCAATACATTTACCGGGTTGGCGGCCGGATTTTATATAATCACTATCAGGGATTCCACCGGTTGTACCAACACAACAGGCGTTTCGGTTGCTAACCTGGGCGCCCCGGTTATTACACTTACTTCCATTGTTGCGGCCAAGTGCGATAACCCGAACGGCAGTATCACCATTACTGCAACAGGAGGTACTCCTGCTTATGAATACACGGTCAATAATCTTCCTTACCAGGCAAGTAATATCATTGCGGGTTTATTACCGGGTACGTATACAGTGTATGTAAAAGACGTAAACGGATGCATAGCCACTAAAACCGTTTTGGTTGGAAATATTAATGGTCCGCAAACATTAACTGCTGTAATCGTTCATGCAGCATGCGGTTTATCCAATGGCAGTATCACCGCTGCAGCAACCGGCGGCACCGCACCCCTGCAATACAGTAAAGATGGGGTAACCTACCAGGCCAGCGGTATTTTTAATGCCCTGGCTGCCGGCGCCTATACCCTGTACGTACGGGATGCAAACCTTTGTATAAAAACATTGCCTGTTATTATTCTGAACCTGGCGGGTCCTTCGCTCACAGCAACATCAACACCTGCATCCTGCGGACTGAGTGATGGTACCATCACGGCTGCGGCAACAGGTGGCACCGGCATTCTTACGTATAGTAAAGACGGCATCACCTTCCAGGCCAGCAATATTTTTACCGGTCTTGCTGCCGGGGCGTATGTTATTACCGTAAAAGATGCCCGCAATTGTACTGCTACAACAAATGTTACGGTGAATTCAACAACCGTATTTACCGGTACGCTTGCAGCGCTTGCCGGCGGCATCCAGGTATGTAACAGCAATACCGTTTCTGTTCCTGGAACTTCTTACTTTGATGCTTCCTGCAATCTTATTGCGAGGGTGGTTCCGTCGGGTGGGGTGCCGGTAAACGGGGTAATAAATACCTGTGTGATTATTGATGGAACCGTGCAGTTCTTTAATGCTGAACCATATGTGCAGCGTCATTTTGATATTGAGCCCGTTATCAATGCAAACAATGCAACAGCCAATATCACACTTTATTTCCGGGATGAGGAATTCGTGGAATTCAATAATAACCGTACCGGTTTCCCGGCTTTGCCAACTGTGGCAGGCGGCGGAAACAGCGATCCCAATAAGAATAATGTGAAGGTTACGCAGTATCATGGCGTTCCTATTGCGCCACACAACAACGGTAATCCGGCTGCAGGATATTATTCAGGCAATGCCGGTTCGGGTGTACTCATTGTACCTTCGGTGAATTATAACAATACCTTCAATTATTGGGAGCTTACATTCCCGGTTACGGGGTTCTCGGGTTTTTATGTGCATACAAACCTGCATTTCCCGTTGCCTGTTACGCTGGCTTATTTTACCGGAAGCAAACAATCAAACGGTCATCTGCTGAACTGGCAGATTAACTGTAATTCAAATACCGGAGTTACTATAAACCTCGAACGCAGTGGAACCGGCAGAAATTTTTCATCCATTCATACAGTTACTGCAGATTCGGCCAACTGCCTGCAATCGTTTAATTATACTGATTCATCGCCGTTGCCGGGGGTTAATTATTACCGGCTTAAGATCACATCGGCTGCCGGAAAGATTGTGTACAGCGGATTGGTGATCCTGATTAATGCGGCCAGTGGAGTGGAGCTCATAAGTGTGAACCCCAACCCGGTTAAAGATGGTTATTTTACTCTGAGTATAAGCAGTGCCCGCAACTCGTTGCTGGAAATATCTGTTACTGATGCACAGGGAAGTATGGTACGCAGGCAATTGCTGACTGCCATACCCGGTATCAACCGCTTCCCGATGGAAATAAGCAAGCTGGCATCGGGGCTATATATAATAACAGTACTGGCTCCCAACGATAAACCCAAAACCATTCGCTTAGTGAAAGAATAGGGTTATAGGGCAAAATCCATTATTTTTGCCGTCCTGAAAATCAACATTCAACATTCCTTGTTCCTTGTTTGATATTCAAATGGCCCTGTAGTTCAATGGATAGAATAGAAGTTTCCTAAACTTTAGATACAAGTTCGATTCTTGTCGGGGCTACCAAAGAGGACAAATTGCTGTTACCAGCAGTTTGTCCTTTTTTATTTTTGTCCAAAGCCTTGCTGGTATTGAGTATGAGCGCAAGGGCCTCGTGATAGACAAGAGTTCGATATGAATTTTCTTCAAAAACCAGTTTTTCGGCCAGTATCGAACTCAGTATTTGCGATTTGAGTTGTGTATTGCCTGAAACATACACCCTGTCTATGTTCTGGAGCAGATTGAAGCCAAAGTCGAGATATTGTTTATAGTCTTTGGTATTGGATACTTGTGGTTTCATTTCTGCTTCCAATTCTCTTATAACGACTTCAAATTTCTGTTTGATGGAACGGTATTCGGTGATGTCCAACTGTCCGTCCAGCATCAGCTTTTGGGCGTTTTCTATCCGCTCCTGATTCTTCTTAATTTCAGCAATCACCTTTTGCTTATCGCCTGTATTTTCTTTGGAGGATTTCTTCAGTTCCTTTTCCAGAATCAGGCGGTAGAGTTTCAACGCTTCTTTTTTTGCAGCGATCTCCTGCAATTTAGCTACCAGTTTTTCATTGGCATCATCTGCCCGGAAACGTTCCTTACATCCAGGTTGACAGTGATAATAAAAATACCGCTGGTATTTTCCTTTAGAAGCACTGCCGGTTAATTGGCCACCGCATTTTGAACAGCTCTTTACGTAATGCGCTTCTTCCTCTTTATACGCCGGAATAAATATTCTGCCGCAGTATATCGGGTTTCGGATCATCGTCCAGAAATAACTGCGACTCACTTCAAAGCCTCTTTTATTGGCTTCCTTTCTTACCTGATCGGGAGCCAGTACACCTTTATTGATTTCATTGAAAATCCATTGTACATGTTTGGAATCATCGCTGGGTACAATGGTGGGCTTATTGTCAATCCTTACATTCTTGTAACCCTTCGGTGCGGTTGCCATCCACCTGCCTTCTTTCTTAGCCCGTCGCATTCCCACAATTACATTCAACGCCCTGCGGTCGTTTTCCACTTCAGGGGCAGCCAGATAAAAGGCCAGCATGATTTTGTTTTCAGGAATGCTCAGGTCGAGTGGCTGTTCAATGGCCTGCGGCTCCATACCCAGACCATTCAGGGTATTAATCATGCCATAGGCATCTGCCGCATTACGGCTGAAACGGTCCCATTTGGTGAACAGCAAGAGATTGGCACTTTTCTTATTCTTCTTTAGAAAAGCTAGCATCTGCTGAAATGCCGGACGTTCAAAAGTCTTAGCCGAGTGGTCGTCTTTGTACAGACCAACCACGTCAATATTCTGAAACTGGCAATAGCTTCTCAGCCGTTCTTCCTGGTGTTTGAGTGAATAGCCTTTATCAGCCTGTTCGTCTGTACTCACCCGGATATAAAGGAATGCTTTCTTCTGTTTCATCTGTGTTAGTGTTTATCTGTACAACATTATCGGATTGTTCAGTCTGCCATTGTTTAAAATGCCTGCACTGGATTTCTGCCAGTTGGTACAGGTAATCCCGTATTCGCAGTATCTCTTCATCGGTATAGTTATTTCCATTGGTGTTCAGGATTTCTTTACAGGTAGCTAAATCAAGTCGGTCTGTTTCTGGTTGGTTTTTCAAGGGATGGATTTTCGCTTTCATTTTCAATAGGGCTAAGTTACATAATATTGATAATCAATTAGATAAATCAAAAAAGAGGGATTAATCCCCCTTTCTGTTTTCGCCATTTTCGTCATCTTCCTCATCATCGTCTTCATAATCAGCGATGATGTCTTCAATTTCATGGATAGCCTTTTTCTGGTCAGCATCGTCTTTGTCATAGCTCACTTCCATGTAGATGAGATCATGGTCATCATCTGTACCAGTTAAACTGTTGTCCATTTCATTGTCGATAAGGATATCAACTACTTCAGGCATTGCGCCTACAGGAACTTCAAGTTCCACAACTCTAAGAGTTTTCATGGGATTCAAATTTTTATACAAACCTATGACGGCAAAAAAACTCACTTTCCACTTTGAGCATGTTTGTGACAGTTTTTGTAAGAAGTTGTAAGTTTTTGCAGGTTTGGGACTGGTTTGTCTCAAGCCACATTCTTCTGATGGAAAAGGACAATGGTTTCGGAAGCTTTGAGGAGGAATCGGGGAGTATTTGGGGAGCTATTGAGGAGCCATGCGGAGCTTTTGGGAGCAATTAAAAAGGTATATTTGCCAGTATTTGTCAAGACAATAAAATTATAATGACAACCCAATTCGGTTCAAGAGTCAGAGAATTACGCATCAAGCAGAAAATGCTATTAAGGCAATTGGCTTCAAAGCTGGATGTAGATACTTCAACCATCAGCAAGGTGGAAAGAGGTGACCGGCAGCTTAAAAAGGAACAGATTCCAACATTAGCTGGCATTCTGAAAGCAGATAAGGATGAACTCATTACCCTTTGGCTTGCAGACCAGGTTTTTGATGTTATCAAAGATGAAAACATGGCTGATGAGGCTTTAAAATCCGTTTCACGAAAGATTAAAAAGAAGAAATGAACCATATCCAACATAATCAAATAGTCAATTTCATTTGGGGTATTGCCGATGATGTGCTTCGAGATGTTTATACACGAGGCAAATACAGAGATATAATACTTCCATTCACGGTATTACGTAGGTTGGATGCTTTGCTGGAGCCTTCAAAAGACAAGGTGATTGAAATGCATGAACAACTCAATAAGTTGAAAATCGAAAATCAGTCACCTCAGTTAAGAAAAGTATCTGGATTCGTTTTTTACAACACTTCTAAATACACTTTCAAGAAGTTACTGAATGACCCTGCAAACATTCGGCAGAACCTTGAAAATTATCTCGATGGCTTTAGTTCAGATGTGCAGGACATCATTAGCAAATTCAAATTGCGTAATCAGTTGGATACGCTTGAAGAAGGCAATATCACTTTCCCACTGATTGAAAAATTCTGTTCTTCTCAAATCAACCTGAGTCCGTTAGCGGTGAAAGATAAGGATGGAAACATTGTGCATGAAGGATTGAGTAATCTGGGAATGGGATATGTTTTTGAGGAGCTTATTCGCAAGTTCAATGAAGAAAACAACGAAGAAGCGGGTGAACACTTCACACCAAGGGAAATCATTAAGTTGATGACCCATCTCATTTTTGAACCCGTCAAAGACAAAATAAAGGAAGGTACTTATCTCATTTATGACCCTGCTTGTGGCAGTGGTGGTATGTTAACGGAAGCCGAACATTTTGCATTGGAAATAAATCGCAAAGCAACCTACCATTTATACGGTCAGGAAGTGAACCCTGAAACATTTGCAATCTGCAAAGCAGATATGCTGATTAAAGAGGAAGACCCTGAGAAAATTGCTTTTGGTTCAACATTGTCAAATGATGGTTTCCCCAAGCTAAAGTTTGACTTTATGCTGTCTAACCCGCCTTATGGTAAAACATGGAAGGTTGACCAGGACAGCATTGTTGATTCAAAAACAAAAGAGATTCTTGATAGTCGCTTTAGTGTTGGAGTGCCAAGAGTAAGTGATGGCCAGTTACTGTTCTTAATGAACATGGTTTCCAAAATGAAGGCCGATAGCGAAATAGGCAGTCGCATTGCTTCTGTACATAACGGCTCGTCATTGTTTACAGGTGAAGCAGGAGGTGGTGAAAGCGAAATCAGAAAGTACATCATTGAAAACGATTTACTCGAAGCAATCATTCAGTTGCCAAATGATATGTTTTATAACACCGGCATCGCAACGTATATATGGGTGTTGAGTAACAAAAAAGAGGAAAGAAGAAAAGGTAAAGTTCAATTGATTGATGCCTCTGGCATCTACAGCAAAATGAGAAAGGGTTTAGGCAGCAAGTCAAATGAATTGACGGAAACCCATATCCAACAAATTGCAGATGCATTTAAAGATTTTCAACAGAACGAAATCAGCAGAATTTTTGAAAACGATGACTTTGCCTATTGGAGTATTACGGTAGAACGGCCTTTGCGTTTGGCATGGCAGCTAACAGAAGAAAAGCTATCTGCAATTGAGGATACTGATTACTATTTGCCGGTACTCAATGGATTGCAAAAGCAGTTTGGCACTGCTGTTAAAAACGACTTCAATCAACTATTGTCTGCATTAGATACGCAGCTAAAGAAGTTGTCATTGAAGTGGAAGCCAAAAGAGAAGAAAACATTTTTAGATGCTTTGTCATGGCGTGATGAAGAAGCCCAACCTGTTATCAAAAAGCAGGACAAAGATGAAGTAATTTATGAAGCTGACCCCGAATTACGGGATTACGAGAGTGTTCCTGTAAAGCAAAATGTGCAGGAGTATTTTGAAAAGGAAGTGTGGCCCTTTGTGCCCGATGCATGGATTGACCATTCCAAAACGGTAAAAGGCTATGAAGTATCCTTTACCAAAATTTTCTATCGCTACCAACCATTGCGAAGTGTGGCTACCATCACAGAGGAGATTGTGCAGCTGGAAAGGGAAACCGAAGGTTTATTAAACGATATAATTGCTTAAACGATGAATATAGAAAGCATCACCATACAAAACTTCAGGAATATTGGAAAGGAACGAACCTTTCTCCTGAACAGACATTTTACAGCTTTTATCGGTATTAACGGTAAAGGTAAATCAACCATTCTCCATGCCTTACGGGTGGCGAGTGGTTCTTATTTTTTAGGTATCCCAAACTCTGAGGTAAAGTCACGGCATATTCACAAAGATGAAATTCGTTTCACTGAATCAAATTATCAACTTGTACCTCAGTTCCCGGTCAAAGTAGAAGCAACCGCAAAATTCCCTGGAATTGATAATGCAATTACTTGGCGTAGGCAATGGTTGGAAGGTAAGTCTTCCGCAACAACCAAGCATTCAGATGTTGGGAGTATCAAGGATATAGCAATGTCCAATTATCATGAAATAACGAAAGAGGGTAACGATAAAATCCCTTTGCCACTGATTGCTTTTTTTGGTATTTCTCGTGCCGTTGGTGCAGGACGTGTTACCCAACAGAGCCGCATTCAAAAATTAGGTAGAATTATTTTCCGAGAAGGTTATCAGGATTGGGATGAGATGAGGGCTGTTAAATTTCATTACCCTGAATGGTTGGGTCGTTATGATATGCTGTTGAAGCAGCAGAAGGAATACATAGGTACAAA
>JBGAQR010000003.1:0-854342 GCA_044220615.1 Ferruginibacter sp.
GAAATTGAATATGCCGTAAAGGGTTTAACGGATGAAACCTTGTTCAAAGCTTATGATCAACTGATACTGGAGCATCCCAACAACTACATGGTTCATTTTAATTATGCTTATGAACTGACGAAGTATATTTACAGCGACAGTCTTCCAAAAGGAAAGGATGTATCAGTGTGGAAGAAAAAAATACCTGAGCTTTTAAAAAAAGCCATCTCTATCAATTCCACCATCGATGCAAATATGATGCTGTCGAACTTCTATTATAACACGTCATTCGACATACTGGATGAAGCGAATAAAATAAAGAGTACCAAACCCGATGATGTAAAGAAAAAGGCCGACCTGCAGGCTCTAAGCAAAGCTACCATAGCAGAGGCCATTCCTTATGGCGAAAAAGCAGTTGAGTTATTCTCGAAGCTAACCACCTATAAAATGTCGGAAAAGGTCAACTACAAGCAGGCGCTGGATGTACTCATTACGGCGTATAAACAAAAAACCGATGCAAAGAAAGTAGAAGAGTACACAAAGAAGAAAGCAGAAGTAGATAAACTTTAAAATAAAACGGATAAAAAAGCCTCCTGCAAAAGCAGGAGGCTTTTTTATGGGGAATATTTTCTTATCCGCCTGTCCGCATCTGGAACACAGGCCCGCCGCCATTCTGCATGTCTTTCATTGGTTTTACCTCTATATCTTTTGGTACTTCAAATTCTTTATCACTTACCTCTTTGTCGGTTACCAGTTTGGTTACTTCTACCGTCATGGTACGGCCTCTTCCCATATTTCTTTCATATTTCATTGGGAACCCTTCCAGTTTATCCATGCCATTACTACCCAGTTGACCGCCAAAACCGCCAAAGCCTCCCAATGCCCCGCCGGTGCTGGCAACGCCCTGCAGTTTAAAATCGGGACAGTACCAAACCTGGGTGGTATCTTTTCGGCCGTTACCACGGGTTGCAACGATCAGTGCTTTTTTACATTCGTATCCCGCTATTTTCTTTGCTTCATTTATATATTCAATATTGTATTCGGCGGGCTGCCTTCCAGCAGCCGCATTCGGGTTCCTGCCCTGCATCATACTGTCTACCCGTTTTCTCATTTCTTCCTGCTCGGCATCGGTGGCATAAAAGCCGTTTTTACGGCCCATCATTTCCATAATGGTGGTGGTCATCTTTTTTGAATTGTCACGTATCAGGGTTGTTCTTCCCATCTCGCTTTCCGAGAATGTCTTTACCAGGTCGTTCTTCAGCCAGGTGGTTGTTTTTGTTTCACCATCTCCGCCAAAGCGCATCACCCTTACCTGCTCACCGTTTTCTGAGGAAAAGTTACCGGCAGGGGCATCATCGCCTTCTGGCGCAACAATGGTAGTTTTGGTGGTAATAGTAGCCTGTGTTAAAACCTTAGGTTGAGCATAAGCCCCCAATGAAATACCAAGCAATAAACATGTAGTGATCCTCTTCATAAAAAAAATATTAGGCGCCAAAAATACGAGTTGATTCGTAATTGTACAGTCTCTTTGTTTGTTTGGGAAGATTTTAACGCAAAAAAACGCCGGTAATTTTTTACCGGCGGCTCAATTAAGTATAGAAATAGTTTATTCAGGTATACAACTGCAGTAACTGAATTTCATTCCCCAGTTACCTCCGTTTGGATTGATACGGATGCCGTTACCCCAACCGGTTTGTGTTTGAATAACCTGGCCCGATGAATTCAACTGTACAACCACCGCATGTGCGGCAATACATCCACAACCGCCGGCCGGAATTGCCGAAATGGGTACCTGGTAACTATAACTGGTTGCATTGGCATGGTTGCTTGCATAAGGAAACTGACCCGGCATTGGATTACCCGGTCCATTTACAGGAATGGCGGCACAACTTCCTACATACAAATGTGTTTGGGTTAAATACCATCCCGGGGCGGTGGTATAAATTACATAAATGAAATTCGCATCGTTGGTTACCGTAACGGTTCCGGAATTGATCGTTTGACCAGCTACGAGTGTTACTTCAGTAGCCGGGCAGCTTCCTTCGGGATCATCAACTTTCCCCATATCGGGGCCTTGGTCAGTTGAAGAGGCTTGTGGTTCTACCGTGGCCTTTTGGCAGGAAAAAATGGTTAATGTGGCGGTAGCCAAAAGAATGGCTAGTAAACTTTTTTTCATAAGATTGGTTTTTTAAGAGGCGTTAAAAATCTGGTATCCTGTGTGCGGCTGGTATAGCCGGAAATCCAAATAACAACGGGTTGCCACCTTGCCTTATTGCTGCAAATTCCGGTTAAAAGGGTAGTTTATATGCAGGATAAGTATACAAAAAATAAATAGAGTGCTTTTACCCGGTCTGACAAGTAAAAACACGAGCAGTACAGCAAACAACCGGATTACATTTCTTTTTAAACTGTGCATAACTAACTGTTTCACTGTAAAAAATCAAATTTTTTGAATGGTTCATTCCATTATATTTGCCGTCTGACTAAAAACATAGAAAAAAGTGCGTTTAAAGAGTCTCGAAATCAAAGGATTTAAAAGTTTTGCCGATAAAACCGTACTCAATTTTGACGAAGGAATAACCGGGGTAATTGGCCCCAATGGCTGTGGAAAAAGCAATATTGTTGACAGTATCCGCTGGGTGATAGGGGAGCATAAGATCAGCAACCTGCGTAGCGAAAACCTCGAAAGCCTTGTATTCAATGGATCAAAAACACGTAGCGCCAGCGGCCTTGCCGAAGTGAGCCTCACGTTTGAAAATACCAAGAACCTTCTTCCTACCGAGTTCAGCACCGTAACCATCACCCGCAAATATTACAAGAGCGGGGAGAGCGAATACCGCCTCAATGATGTGGCCTGCCGCCTTAAGGATATTCATAACCTGTTTATGGATACCGGCGTAAGCAACGACAGTTATGCCATCATTGAACTGGGTATGGTTGACGATATCATCAAAGACAAAGAGAACAGCCGTCGCCGCATGCTGGAACAGGCTGCCGGTATCTCCATCTATAAAACAAGAAAGAAAGAAGCCAAGCTTAAACTGGATGCGGCTGAGCAGGACCTTGCCCGTATTGAAGATCTTCTTTTCGAGATCAATAATCAATTAAAGAGTTTAGAAAGCCAGGCCAAAAAAGCAGAGAAGTATTTCGAAATAAAAAAGGATTATAAAGAAGTAAGTATTGAACTGGCTAAAGCGGCATTGGAAGGTTTCAACATCACCTACCACGACCTGAATGAAAAACAAAAGGCCGAAGTAGATAAGCGTATTGAACTGGAAACAGCCATTGCCAAAGAAGAAGCATTACTGGAGCAGGAAAAACTGGAACTGGTAGAGAAAGAAAAAGCCCTGCAACAAATGCAACATGCGTTCAATGATATGCTGGATGCCGTTCGCAGTAAAGAAAATGATAAGAGTTTAACAGGCCAGCGTCTTCAATATTTAAAAGAAAGAGAAAGCGGGCTTAATGAATTTTTGCAGAAAGCGGGCGGGCAATTAAGCGGCCTTGATGAAAGCATTCAGTTCACCAGCAAGCAGATTGAAGATGATGAAATTAATTTAAAGGATTTTGAAGCAAAGCTGGCGGAGTTAAAAAACACTGTAGAAGAAAAGCGCCGCATATTTGATGAAAAGCGCAGTCATATTGATGAATTGCGCCGTGACAACCAGGCCATTCAGCGTAACCAGTTTGAAGCGGAGAAAAAAGTGGCGGTTGCCGATACATCCATCCTCAACCTGCAACGTACCATTGGGCAGGTGCAGGAAGAAAAAGCGCACCGCCAGTTGCAACTGCAGCAGTTAGAACCCGAGAAAAAGCAGAAAGAAGAAGAACTGGAGCAAAAGAAAGCAAGCCTTCAGCAATTGCAGGAACACCACGAATTTACCAAGGAGCAGATATTGCAAACGCAGAACAAGATGGAAGGGCTGCGTAACGAACTGGCCAACGAAAGCCGCAAGTTAGATAGTCGTAAGAACGAACACGACCTGCTGAAGAGCCTGATCGATTCAATGGAAGGCTACCCGGAGAGTGTGAAATTTTTACACAACAATCCGCAGTGGAATCATACAGCGCCATTATTAAGCGATATCATTTATGTGAAGGAAGAATACCGTGCAGCTGTAGAAAATGTACTGGAACCCTACCTGAACTACTATGTGGTGAACAACCTGGAAGAAGGGTTGCAGGCCATTCATTTGCTGGATGAAAATAAAAAAGGAAAGGCCAACTTCTTTTTACTGGATAAGTTCACCGAATTCCATGCCCAGCACCAGCCGGATGGCACCATGCCTGCATTGAACGTAGTAGAGATCGATGGCAGGTATGCCGACCTTGCCAAACACCTCCTTGGAAATGTATTCATTGCCGAAAACGACGATGCACTCCGCAACAGCAATGGCTCGGTGGTACTGGAAAAAACAGGTAAGTATGTAAAAGGTAAATATTCACTTACCGGCGGAAGCGTTGGTTTGTTTGAAGGAAAGAAAATAGGCCGGGCCAAGAACCTGGAAAAACTGGTGGAGGAGATCAATGCGCAGGAGATAGTGGTGAATGCATTGAAAGCAACCATTCAGAGTCACCACAACGATGTGATCGCCTACAATGAGCAGTTGAAAGAAAATGCCATCAGGCAAACACAGGGTGATATCAATAACCTCATCAATTTGGTATTCTCTTTACAAAATAAGATAGAGAACCTGTATCACCTGGAAGAGACCAGCGCCAATCGCTTAACCGAACTGCAGCAGCAACTGGAATCAAACCATTCGGAGATCGCCAGCACCCGGACCATGCTGGATCAGTATAATTCTCAATTGAAGGAATTAACCGATAAGGTACAACTGGTGGAACAGGATTATGCATCGGCAGAACAGGAGTACAATACGGCCACCACCAGCTTCAATGAGAGTAACCTGCATTTTGCCAAGCAACAAAGCAAGATCGCTTCGCTGAGGCAGGAATTTGAATTCAAGAGCAACCAGCTGAATGACCTGAAGCTGCAGATAGAAAGCAGCAATACGCAATTAAATGAAGCCGCCGCCAGCATCAATGAAACGGCGGAAAAACTGAAAGAACTGGAGACGTTGGTGATCGGCATGCTGCACGATAAGGAAGCCGAAGAAAAGAAACTGAATGAAGCCGACCAGTCTTATTATAACCTGCGAAATGTATTGGCAGAAAAAGAAAGTGAGTTACGCCTGAAGCATAAATCGAAAGAAGGCATTGATACGCTTCTTAACGAGATCAAAGACAAACTCACCGATCTTAAACTGCAGCTGGCAGGAATGAAAGAAAGGCTGAACGTGGAATTCAAGGTTGATCTGGATGAGATCATTGATGAGCCACGTACAACCGATACGCCGCTGGAAGAACTGAAAGAAAAAAATGAAAGGCAGCGCAAACGCCTGGAAAATATCGGGGAGATAAACCCTACAGCCATTGAAGCATATACCGAGATGAAGAAGCGATATGACTTCATCCTGGAACAAAAGAACGATCTTGTTACGGCAAGAGAAAGCCTGATGCAAACCATACAGGAAGTGGAAGCAACTGCCAACCAGCAGTTCCTGGATACCTTTAACCAGGTAAGGGATAATTTTCAGAAAGTGTTCAAGGCTTTGTTCACCGAAGACGATACCGCCGACATGATCATGGTTGACCCGGAGAACCTTGCAGATACCGCTATTGATATTGTGGCCAAACCAAAGGGCAAACGTCCTTCATCGATAGGCCAGTTAAGCGGGGGAGAGAAGACATTGACCGCAACGGCTTTGTTATTCGCCATCTATCTTATAAAGCCGGCGCCGTTCTGTATACTGGATGAGGTGGACGCCCCGCTGGATGATGCCAACGTGGGTAAGTTCACGCAGATGATAAAAAAATTCAGCGAGAACAGCCAGTTCATCATTGTTACGCATAATAAAATGACGATGAGTGCCGTGGATGTTATCTATGGTGTTACCATGCAGGAAGCGGGTGTAAGTAAACTGGTACCGGTGGATTTCAGAAGTTTGAACTAAGGATACGAGATACAGGATACAGGATACAAGATACCAGATACAGGATACTAGATGCTGGATACTGGGTACAGTCCGAATCTTGAAAAGATTTTTAATTGATGATCTCTTTCCAGTATCAAGTATCAAGAATCCAGTATCCAGCATCCAGCATCAAGAATAACTAAATACCTACTGACGTAAATGTTCCGCACGATCCTCCTGCTTACTGCTTCCAACATTTTTATGACCGTGGCCTGGTATGGTAATTTAAAGAATACCAGCCTGCCCTTGTGGAAAGCGATACTCATCAGCTGGTGCATCGCTCTTTTTGAATATTGCCTGATGGTGCCGGCAAACCGGCTTGGGTTTGTGAACGGCTTCTCCGGTTTCCAGCTGAAGATCACACAGGAAATAATTACGCTGGTTGTATTTGCTGCATTTGCAGTATGGTACCTGAAAGAACCCTTTCACTGGAAATACCTGGTGAGTTTTATACTGATCTTAGGCGCTGTTTATTTCGCATTTAAAAAATAATTCAACATTTTACTTTAGTTTTAAAGCCTTAATCTTCTTTATGAAAAAATATTTTATCGTTTGTGCAGCCTTCCTTTTCGGATCAACCTTTCTTTTTGCCCAACAGGTGGTAAACGGCCCGGCGCCGGTATCTAAAGACAGCCTGATGAAACTGATGGCAAAAGAAACATGCGAAGAGATCGCTAAAAAAGACCTCAGCAATAAAACCATGGAAGAACTGGAAATGGAACTGGGCCTTGCCATGATGCCCGTAGTGCTTAAATACCAGGAGGCACTGAAAACAAGCGGGTACGATATGGAAGACCAGCAGGCCATGATGAATATGGGAAAGGAAGTAGGCATGCAACTGGCAAAAGATTGCCCGGCTTTTTTAAAGATGTTTGTAAATAATCCCGGTGTGATGAAAGAAGCGCTTGACAAGAAAGAAACGATGGGGAAAGAGAAGATGGAAGTGTTGCCGGCAAATGTATTTGGTACCCTCATTAAGATTGTGCCCGGCGATATCTCTCATATACAGGTAAAAGATGGTACCGGTAAGATCCAGAAACTATGGTGGATGGAATATTTTGAAGGTTCCAATAAACTCATTAACGAACCGGCTAAATTCCTCAACAAAACCGTACAGGTTAGTTACGTGGAAAAAGAAATTTATAATTCCACGTTGAAGGATTATGTAAAAGTGAAGATCATAACCGGGATAGAATAGGAAATAATAAACAGCTTCCCGGGCCCGGCTATGCCGGGTCTTTTATTTTGAGGGTAATTTCGGTAGTGTATCAGTTTGAAAAGCTGTCAGGCTGAGCTTGTCGAAGCTATAAGGATTAACTCATCCTAAATCGCCTTCGACAAGCTCAGGCTGACATTTCTCTTGAATTAGATTTCAAACCGATACACTACCGTAATTTCTGTTCAGCATATATTTATCCCGCTTCGGCTAATGATTATTACCACCAGGTAAGGTTTCTTCTTTGCAACGTCTTTCAGGCACTAATTTGGATATGTTGACCCCGGACAAAATTCCATCACAGAAAAATAATTTATATGAAAAACAGAAAAACACATTTCTTTCTTTTCTTCCTTATTACCGTTGCTATCACCCTTTTTTCCTGTCAGAAAGAAGCAGGGGATGATCCGGGGAATATTCCTTCCGGTAAAAGCAGGCTGGAGGTAATGCTTACCGACGACCCTTCACAGCTGTTTGATTCCATATTCATCAATATTCAGAAACTGGAAGTAAAAGTGGAGGATTCAACCGGCGCCGAACATTGGGATGTACTTACCATCAGGCCCGGTATTTACAATATACTTCGCTTCCGGAACGGCCTCGATACCTTGCTGGCATCGGGCTATATTCCCAACGGGGAAGTGAAGAAATTACGAATAACACTGGGCACAGGTAATTATGTAATGCTGAATGGCGTATCTATTCCGCTCGACCTGCACAGCAGCGATACGGTGGTAACCGTCGATGTTCATCATGGAAGCTTGGATAATATCGGGATAAGGCGCTTCCGGATATGGCTTGATATGGATGGACATGGATCTATCCGGATAAAAAGCAACGGACGGCTGGAACTGCGGTTAAAGCTTAGCCATTTCTGTCGCAGTAATTCGGGTGAAATAGAAGGGGAGATAAAACCCGCAGCATCCTTACCGGCTGTGGTAATGGCAGTTGCCGGAATCGATACACTTACTGCCATCCCCGAACAGGACGGTGAGTTTAAGATCCGGGGAATCAGGGCAAATACAGTTACAGTTATTATAAAGCCATCTAATGGCTATAAGGATTCAGTCATAAACAATGTCCCGATAAGGTTTGGTGAAGACACCCATTTGGGAAGAATTGTTTTACACAGGTAGTGCTTAACATACCTCATGGGGCCGGTGATTCTTCACCGGCTTTTTTATTGAACCAGTTTACCGATCCTGCCACCGCCGCCGGAAAAATAAACGGCCTTTCCTTTCTTTGCTTTTCTAACGGCATGAAAACTATCCTTGCTTATCCATGTCCAGGTTTTACCGCCATCCCTGCTGTAATCAACACCATTTAATCCGCTAGTGATCCAGTTTTCTTTCTCCAGGTATTCTACACAACTGCGGTAGCCATGCGGAGGTATATCGGGTAATGTCCATGTTTTTCCACCATCGATGGTGATCACACAATTTTTATACACGGAATCTTTTTTATTGAAATCGCCACCCACCACAATAAAACTGTGCGTATCCTTTACGCCGATGGAATTGGCGCCGGTGGATTCTGATCCCTGTACGATGGGCATTTCCCGTTTCTCATTCCGGATGAAGATATGGGAGGCTTTTCCACCAGTTACGTATACATTGGCTATATAGTTTATCTTCCGGATATTGGTGCCGCTGCTGGCAAAACAGGCCTCGCCGGAATCAACGGCAAAGGTATTGGTCTTCATCTCCCGCCAGTTGTCTCCTCCGTCGGCGGTTTGTGCTAAATAGATCTTACCATTGATGGGGTCACCAATCACAATGCCTCTTTTCTCATCCCAGAAATCCATGGCATCTAAAAACATTCCCTTCGTCGTGTCTTTGAATACAATGTTCCAGTTTGTGCCGCCATCGGTTGTTTTTAAGATATAGGCCGGGTCGGCAATACCCATGATGATGGCTGTTTTATCATCAAATGCTTCAATGTCGCGGAAGTCGGCTTTTTCAAAACCCTTTACCGTCACCCATGTCCAGGTTTCGCCGCCATCCACCGAACGGCCCACTGTTCCGGCTGTGCCGCTTACCCAAACAATATTATCCGACACTACACTTAGTCCGCGGAATGAAGCTTTGCTGCCGGAGTTCAGCATTTTTACGGTTTGAGCATTGGCATTTGAAATGCTGATACAAATAATGAGTAATAAAGTGATCCTCGTCTTCATAATATTAATTTTAAATGATATCGTGGTTATTACCGGTAATGGAATCAATTCCTCCCTGGTGGTCTTTTGATATTTTTTGTTTTCGGTGGATGAGTTTCAGTGATAAGCGAACGGCCACCACAAAGGAGATCAGTGCTCCCATCATATGCAGCCAGCTGTTACCCAGGAACAGGAAAAAATCAAACGTGCCGTGAAAGAGTACGGGCCAGAAGACCGCCAGCACCAGGTACCTGCTTCTTCTTGCCGGGTCAAATTTTGCCAGCCCCACATGATAGCCCATCAACACGGCAAAAGTTGCATGTGCCGGTACCGACAAGAACATCCGGGTAATGGCCGTGGTTAAACCATAGGTGGTTACGTAACTGATATTTTCCAGCGTGGCAAAACCCATTCCTATCATCACTGAATATACAATACCATCGAACGGATCATCAAATGCCTTCCGGTTAAATGCGAAATAGCGCAGCACCAGGTATTTGCTCAGTTCCTCACTCAGTCCTACTATAATATAAGAGAACAGGGCAGTATAAAAAATACTTTCACCTACCATCCGCTCCACCGGTTTGGTAAGTGCCATTTCGGAAAACAAGGCGGGAAGCACACTGAACATACCCAGGATGAATAACCAGAGCAACAGACCAAAGGGCTCTTTATTGTATTTGTCTTTGAAATAAATAAAAAGGCAGATGGCAATACCGGGAGCAATGGCCAGCGCTAATAATCCCATATCCGGAAGCGGTTTTTGTATTAGTTTTGCCCAAGTTAATTTTTTTTAACGATTAGCCAAACTAATTGCTGCATTCATGAGTGACCATCATTTACCCGTAGACAAAACAACAACTGATCTTAACCAGTTAGCCGGTATTCTTTTTTCCAATAAACCCATCAGTATTTCTGCCGAAGCCATTGACCGCATTAATAAGTGCAGGGAATATTTAGATAATAAGATCAATCATTCCGATGAATTGTATTATGGCATCAACACCGGTTTTGGTTTTTTGCAGAATGTAAAGATCGGTAAAGACCAGTTACAGCAACTGCAAAGTAATCTCATCAAATCGCATGCCTGCGGAATGGGGGAGGAAGTGCCTGCGGATATTGTAAAGTTGATGATCGCCCTTAAGATACGATCGCTCAGCTATGGCCATTCGGGTGTTCAGGTACAAACAGTGCAACGGCTGATAGACATGTATAATAATGATGTGCTGCCGGTCATTTACACGCAGGGTTCTTTAGGCGCTTCGGGCGACCTGGCTCCATTGAGTCATTTGAGTTTGCCATTGCTTGGATTGGGTGAAGTATACCACGCTGGCAAAAAAATGCCTGCCGCTGAAGCATTGAAAAAATTCAACTGGGAACCGATCGGGTTAAAAAGTAAGGAAGGACTGGCGCTTATCAACGGTACACAATTCATGAGCGCTTATGGTTTTCATAACCTTGTCCGGTGCAGCCGGCTGATCAAATGGGCAGATACCATCGCTGCCATCAGCTTTGATGCGTTTGATTGCACTACGCAACCACTTCTTGCCAACATACATGCCGTTCGTTCGCACAAGGGGCAGGTAGATACCGCAGCTGCATTACGTGAATTATTAAAAGGAAGTGAGATCGCTGCGCAGAAAAAACTGCAGGTGCAGGATGCCTATTCGTTCCGTTGCATACCGCAGGTGCATGGCGCTACAAAAGATACGTTTGATCATGTATCGGGTGTATTTATAAAAGAGATCAATTCGGTTACCGATAACCCGAACATCTTTCCCGATGATGACCTGGTCGTAAGCGGTGGAAATTTTCACGGGCAGCCGCTGGCGCTGGCACTTGATTTTTTATGCATTGCCATGAGCGAACTGGCCAGTATCTCTGAACGAAGAACTTACCAGCTTATCAGCGGACAAAGAGGGTTGCCCTTATTCCTGGTAAAAGATCCGGGTCTTCATTCCGGGTTAATGATACCGCAGTACACGGCTGCAGGCATTGTTAGTGAGAACAAACAATTATGCACGCCCTCTTCTGTAGATTCTATCCCATCCAGCAATAACCAGGAAGACCATGTGAGCATGGGTGCCAATGGTGCTGTCAAATGCAAACGGGTGGTGGATAATGTAGAGAAGGTATTGGCGATAGAATTACTCACCGCTGTACAGGCATTGGAATACCGCCGGCCATTGAAAACATCTGCTTCTCTTGAAAAAATAGTAACAGCTTTCAGAAAGGAAGTTTCATTTAACGAAAGCGATCGGATACTTCATGAGGATATGATGAAGGCGGTGGAGTTTATTAGAGCCAATTAAAAATTAAGAATTAATAATTAAAAATTTTTCATGCTTGTATATCTTTCCCAAATAAGGAAAACCCTTCAGCCTAAAGGAATTCTTAATTCTTAATTAGTAATTAGTAATTCAATATCATATCTTCCTGCTTATCGCCACCACCGATTCCAGCGCCAGTTTCGCCATGCTATCCAAACTGGTCTGCCGCTGATCGGCCGACATACTTTCATGTGTAGGAATAATATCTGAAATGGTGAGTATCGTGGCTGCCATTTTTTTGAGGTATTGTGCATTGGCAAATAAAGCAAAAGCTTCCATCTCTACACAAACACAATCATGTTTTTCTGCCAGGGCAGGCTTTCCACTGCGGCTGCGGTAAAAAACATCGCTTGAATGAATATTGGCTGCCTTCACGGGCATATTCAGTGCCGCCGCCGTTTCATTAATGATATCATACGCCATCCCCTGGTGTGCAATGCTGTCGCCTTTTATTTCAAATGCTTCGCTGGCATAGGTTGATTCGCTGTATGCGTTACTAGCATTGATCACATCATATACTTTGGTGCTGGTTTCATAAGCCCCGGCCGTGCCAATACGGATGATACAGGCAACATCATACTCATTAAAAAGTTCGTACGAATAGATGCCGATAGAAGGACAGCCCATGCCGCTGGCGCCAACCGTTACTTCAACATCTTTATAGGTTCCGGTAAAATAAAAGGCATTGCGTACGGTGCTTACCAGCTTTACGCCTGCCAGCATCTCATCGGCTATATGCTTTGCCCGCAGGGGGTCTCCGGCCAGTAAAACGATCTTTGCAATTTCGCCCTTTTTGGCGCTGATGTGTACGCTCATAGTTTCTGATTACGGGATGAAGGTATTTAATTAATTTGAAAACCTGTCAATTTGAAGATTTGAAAATGTGACGATTTGAAGATTTGAGATGCTGTTGATTTTTGAGTAATTTTACAGTCAGAAAAAATTACCAAATTTTCAAATTGCTATATGATCGACATAAAAAAATACGACGCCGTTAAATACAAAACTCCTACCGGAAGTAAACTCAGTTGCAAGGGATGGGTACAGGAGGCTGCATTAAGAATGTTGTTGAATAACCTTGATCCGGAAGTGGCCGAACGTCCCGACGACCTAATCGTATATGGCGGAAGAGGTAAAGCGGCCCGCAATTTTGAAAGTCTTGATCTTATCATAAAAGCATTGAAAGATTTGAACGAAGATGAAACACTTCTTATACAGAGCGGCAAACCGGTTGCCATGCTTAAAACGCATAAAGATTCACCCCGTGTATTGATAAGTAATTCGCAACTGGTTCCCAAATGGGCCAACTGGGAACATTTTGAAGAGCTGGAAAAAAAAGGACTGATGATGTACGGGCAGATGACCGCCGGCAGCTGGATATACATCGGCTCACAGGGAATAGTACAGGGTACTTATGAAACCTATGCCGCCGCTGCCGATAAACATTTTGGCGGAACATTAAAAGGAACGCTGAACGTAACCGCAGGACTGGGTGGAATGGGTGGCGCCCAGCCATTGGCCATTACCATGAACGAAGGCGTGGCGCTGATCGCTGAAGTGGAAGAGTGGCGCATCGACAAACGCATTGAAACAAGATACCTTGATGAAAAACATACCAACATTGATGATGCCATCAATGCCGCCATGCATTACCGCAAAGAAGGAGAAGCAAAAAGCATTGGCGTGCTGTGCAATGCGGTTCACCTGCTCGACCGGCTGATACAGCGAGAGATCATTCCCGATACACTTACCGATCAAACTTCGGCGCATGATCCGCTGATCGGCTATGTGCCGCATACGCTTAGCAATGAACAGGCCAATGTATTGCGTGAAAAGAATCCCGATGAATATATCAGGCACAGTTATGAAAGCATGTACCTGCATGTGCAGCTGATGCTGAAACTGATGGATAAAGGAGCGATTACTTTTGATTACGGTAATAATATACGTGCACGTGCACAGGAGCAGGAATTAAAAATTAAGAATGAAGAATTAAAAATGAAGAATGGCGACCCGGCTCATAATTTCAAAGCAGGACGTTGTTTTGATTTTCCGGGGTTTGTTCCTGCATACATCCGCCCGTTGTTCTGCGAAGGCAAGGGCCCCTTCCGCTGGGCTGCATTAAGTGGCGACCCGGCTGATATTGCCGTTACCGATGAAATGATCATGAATATGTTCCCCAATAACAAAGGCATGCTGCGCTGGATGGAGATGGCAAAAGAAAGGATCGCTTTCCAGGGATTGCCGGCACGTATCTGCTGGCTGGGCCAGGGCGAACGGGAAAAAGCCGGACTTGCTTTTAACGAACTCGTTCGCACCGGTAAAGTAAAAGCGCCGATCGTTATTGGCCGGGATCACCTGGATACCGGCTCTGTTGCATCTCCCAACCGGGAAACAGAATCCATGCTTGATGGCAGCGACGCCGTTGCCGACTGGCCAATATTAAATGCACTGGTGAATACAGCCGGCGGCGCCAGCTGGGTATCACTTCATCACGGCGGTGGTGTGGGAATGGGCTACAGCATTCATTCCGGTATGGTGATCGTTGCCGATGGAACGGATGATGCGGCTGCAAGACTTTCGAGAGTATTGAGGAACGACCCGGGGATGGGAGTGATAAGGCATGCTGACGCCGGTTACGAGATCGCAAAAAATGTAGCCGATGCCAATGACCTCGATATAACAAAAAGATTACGTAAAGCTTAACGGCGGAAGTCCCGAACCTGTTTCGGGGCTGATGCCGGGTATGATATTGCGTTAGATACGTTGAGAAAGAATAAACTGGATTTCAGAACCAGGTTGAAATAATAATGAACCACTAAATAGTGATACTTGCATAATACAATCATTGTATGCAAGTTTAATCAACAGCTTGAGCAAAATTAAATTTATGAATGTGGATTTTCCTATACTGAAGACGGAACGGCTTTTATTAAGACAATTTATAGATAGTGATTTGGGAAATGTTTTTAGAGGACTTTCTCATCCCGATATTATTAAATATTATGGAGTTAGCTATCAAACTTTAGAAGCCACAAAGGCACAGATGAAATTTTTTGCTGATCTTGAAGAAAATGAGACGGGAATTTGGTGGGCTGTATGTTCTCCTGATAACAAAACATTTTATGGTGGGGGTGGTCTTAATAGTTTAAGCAAGGAACACAAAAAAGCTGAAATTGGTTTTTGGTTATTATCTGATTATTGGGGTAAGGGATTTATGACAGAGGCCATGCCTTTGATATGTAATTATGGCTTTAATCAATTAGGTATTCATCGGATAGAGGGGATTGTGGAAACGGAAAATTTACTTTGTAAAAAAGCTATGGAGAAACTACAGTTTGTTCATGAAGGGACCATGAAAGAATGTGAGATAAAAAATGGGAAATTTATTAGCCTTGATATTTATGCAATGCTAAAATCGTAACATTTTGGCATTGCTTTTATTTTCATAAAACTGCGTACAACATGAACTGTTTAAAAAAATATTTCCCCCTGTAAACTGCTTTTGAAATCTGCCTGTTATACAGTTCCTTTTGTTGCTTTTCCTTGGTTCCGGACTTCACCTATGTCTTGATTCGTTTTCCCCCCACTGGCGCATTCTATGACAAAAATATTTGGATTTTGTCATAGAATGCGCCAGTGCTAGTAACCATACAGTGCAGGAGCCAGCGGCATTAAGTGATGCCTGCAGGTTTCTGTGCTAACCTCCATGTGAAAAACCCCAGTTTTCCCGGATATTTTTCCCATCATGTAACTGTTTAAAGTAACTTTATGGTACCGGTGATTATCACTGCCGGAGCAACCATGCGATCATCCCGTTATTTAAAACTTTTTGCAGTTTGTACTATTATATTGTATTCCTGCTCAAAGAATACAGCTGATCTTACGCCACCTCCTGCGGCAGGCTATCCAACCATTACCACATCAGCCGTTACTTCGATCGGTTCTGCAAATGCAGTAAGCGGCGGCACGGTTACCGGCGATGGGGGAGCAACCGTAACAGCAAGAGGTGTGGTATGGGATATCAATGCAAACCCCACACTGGCAACCGCTTCAAAAACCGTTGATGGAACAGGAACGGGAAGTTTTACCAGTTATATAACAGGCCTGTTGCCCAACACCCTCTATTATATAAGGGCCTATGCAACCAATCAAAAGGGTACGGTGTATGGCGATCTGAAAAGTTTTGTTACGCTTCCGGCACCCGGCATACCCGGAGATAACGACGCCCTTCTTCCCGGCAACCCCACTAACGCCGTGGCTTCCGTATCATTCCCCGAAAATTATTTAAAGGATAATACTTATTACAAACTGGCATATAGTCAAAGCCGGGGAACCCCTGTTTGGGTAGCCTGGCACCTGCAAAGCGATGACCTTGGTTCCACCCCAAGGCAGGATGATTTCAGGCCGGATACAAACCTGCCGCTCGGATGGTACCAGGTACAATCTTATAGCTACTCCGGCAGCGGGTTCGACAGGGGGCATAACTGTCCCTCAGCCGACCGGACATCGACGGTAGCGGCAAATTCCTCCACGTTCCTGATGGCCAATATGATCCCCCAGGCGCCCACCCTTAACCAGGGCCCATGGGCGGGTATGGAAAGTTTTATCCGCAGCAGCCTGGTAGGCAGCAATAACGAAGCGTATATAGTTATGGGTAATTTCGGGCAAGGAGGATACAATTCATCAAATACATTTTTCAATACGGTTGATGGGGGGCATGTAACCGTTCCTTCCAAAGTGTGGAAAGTGGTATTGATCATACCCAAAGGCATCAACGACCTGGCAAGAATAAACAGTACCGCGGTGGTGGTGGTGGTTAACATGCCCAATGATAACAGGTTGTTTACTACAAGCGGTAGCAATGACTGGAGAAACTACATCACTACCGTCAATAACCTGGAAACAGAAGCCAATGCATCCGGTGTTCCGTTGAATCTCTTCCAGGCCGTTGCTGATAGTGTGCGGCCGGTATTAAAGGCAAAATTATACCCATAAGTATAAGTACGGCAGTTACCCGAAAGAATCATTAACGCAAGTGTACCTCTGCCCGTCATGGCGTTTTCTAATATCGAACAAGGAACAAGGAATATTGAACAAGGAACGGTTAGTATCCTGTATCTTGTATCCAGTATCCTGCATCCCTCTACACATCCTTCTCATCAAACGACAAACTGATATTACTCACTTTTGCTTTTACTTTCCGGTAGGTAACACCGGCTTTGTCAAGCATAAACTTAGATGCCTTAAAAACATCGGATTCTTCATATTTATCAGAAAGAAAGATCACTTCACTGATACCGGCCTGTATGATGGCCTTGGTACATTCGTTACAGGGAAACAGTGCCGTATAGATCTTACAGCCTTTTAGATCCATACCAATATTGTTGAGGATGGCATTCAGTTCAGCATGACAGATGTATGGATATTTTGTTTGCAGGAAATTGCCTTCTTTTTCCCAGGGAAAATCATCGTCGCTGCAACCGATGGGAAGGCCGTTATAACCTGCACCCACTATCTTGTTCTTTTCATTCACAATGCAGGCGCCCACCTGTGTATTGGGGTCTTTACTGCGGCGGGCACTCAGTAAGGCTACGCCCATAAAATATTCATCCCAGGAAATATAGTCTTGTCTTTTTGTCAAAGCGATAAATTTATGGGCCGAATGTAAGGAAATTTTCCCTCGTCCCGGTCTCCGACCGGGATGCCCTGGTTGCAGGACTATGTCCAAATCATGAATTACGAAATACGCAAAGAAGAAACTCAAACGAATAGCGAACAAGGAACAAGGAATCCTGAATTTTGATCGGGATTGAACACTTCAAAATTCTACATCCCTTGTTCCTTGTTCGATATTCATTCAGATTTCTCCTTAAATTAGAGTATGAACAAGATCCACTGGGGCATCATCGGCTGCGGCGATGTGACCGAACTTAAAAGCGGACCGGCATTTAATAAAGTATCCAACTCTTCCCTGGTTGCGGTGATGCGCCGCAATGCTGAAAAGGCTGCCGACTACGCAAAGCGGCATAATGTACCTAAGTGGTATAGCAATGCCAATGATCTTATAAATGACCCGGATGTAAATGCCATCTATATTGCCACGCCACCATCATCACATGAAGAATATGCCATCGCTGCCATTAATGCCGGCAAGCCGGTTTATGTAGAAAAGCCGATGGCGTTGAATTATGAAGCGGCGCAAAGGATGACCAATATTTCTGATGCAAAAAATATAAAACTGGTTGTGGCTCATTATCGCCGGGAATGGCCCTTGTTTAAAAAGATAAAAGAACTGGTAACTTCTAACGCCATTGGTAAAGTAAGCGGCGTTATACTTTTATTTAACAGGCCTCCGCTTACTGCCGAAGAACTGGCTGTTGAAAAAACAGCCTGGCGTGTTGATCCTAAAATATCCGGCGGCGGGCTCTTTCACGACCTGGCTCCTCATCAGCTCGATATTATGTACTGGCTGTTTGGCAATGCAAAAAAGATAAGCGGGGTCTCATCAAGGCAAAACGATCTTTATGTTGCAGACGATACGGTTGCTGCCGAAATCTTATTTGAGAACGGCATTGCCTTTAACGGCGCCTGGTGTTTTAATGCAGATGAATCAACGGATCATTGCGAGATCATCGGTTTGGAAGGAAAGATCAGCTTCTCTTTCTTCAGCAGTAACAGTATCCGGTTAACGGTAAAAGATCAGACAACCATTCTTGATTTTGAATTACTGCAACACGTACAGCAACCGATGATCGGAAAAATTGTGCAATACTTTTTAAGCAATGCCGATAATCCATGTAGTGGGAGAGAAGGAGCAGAGGTAATGAGATGCATAGATAAACTAACGAATAATGAACAAGGAACTCTTTAGAATAATGAACAAGGAACAAGGAATTCTGAATTTCGATCGGAGTTGAACACTTCATCATTCTACATTCCTTGTTCAATATTAAGAAAGCCATATCTGCACCAGTGAGAGATAGTTTGTGAGACACAAACCAAGATGAAGGGTTAACTTTGACAAACAACGAAACAAAATGACTATAAAAGATCACTTATTAAAACTGGTTGAATCAGAAGTATGGGCAAATAACCTGCTTGCAGAAACCATAGAAAAATCAGACCAGCCAGACGAAAGAACACTGCTGCTTTTCTCTCATTTGCTATCTTCTTATAGCATGTGGCTTAGCAGGGTAAAAGCCACTGAAATTACAACCACACTTTTCCAGGAAAGAAATTTGGAAGAAAGTAAAGCCTTAATGAAGCAGGTTTTTACGGAATGGAAAAATTATCTTAAAAATGCCAATGACGAAGAACTGAACCGCATTGTTCATTTTGTTTTCCCGTTAGACGGAACAAAAAGAAAATTATCGGTAACCGATGCCGTTCTGCATTTGGTAACGCATTCCAGTTATCATCGTGGACAGGCAATAGCACGCTTGAAAGGGAAGACCGAAGTATTGCCATTAACCAGCTACATTGCTTTTGCAATGGAGAAAGATGAGTAAATCTGTGCCGGTGAGAAGTTCAACTTACTTCAACGACCTCCTCATCAAAAATCCTCCCATTACTATTGCCCATACAATGGCAAGTACCAGGTAAAGATTTAAAGAAAGTTCGTGCAGCCAGCCTGCCTGCAGTATGCCTGATATAGAATCACCCAGGCAGGAAATTCCGGTGATGATGGTTAGCCAACCCATTGCTTTGTATTTGCTCTTCAGCAACAGGTAACCGGTAAAGCCCCACCAGGCTGCGGCAAAAACCATTTCTAACAGGTTCCACATTCCGCCATACACCATATCGTTGAATAAACTGAAATTGGCTTTCAGCACCTGTTGTTCGGCTGCAGTGGCAAGGGGATAGGCTGCCATTATCTTTGGCCAGCCAACAGTCAGTACGGATGCACCGATACCGCCGATCAGTACATAGGCAAGTCCGCAGAAAGTAATGAGGTTGCTCCAGGCAGACCTGTTTCGCATCCAGTCGTGCAGCAGGTAAATCACCGGCAGCAGTAAAAGGTAATACCCAAACATATCCAGTACCATCGACCACCTGGCTGCATCAGCGCTGGTGCCGGGCGTTGAAAGTATGAGTAGTGGATCGGACATAGCATCCATATTATAATTAACGGCAACAACCGTTGCAAGGATACAAGCAAGGGCAAGTATTCCTGATACGATGGTAATACCGCCGATGTTCTTTTGTTGACTGAGTAAATTCATCGCTTGTTGTTTTATGAATAGAAAACAAAACTATACGGCAGTAAGCAGGTGGAATAGTGTATCTGTAATGAATTGCGGAATAACGGGTATTAATTGCGGGAGGATAAATAGTAAGGCAGAATATTGAACAAGGAACGGAATCACTTCAAAATTCTACATTCCTTGTTCTTTGTTCATTATTCTTACTTCTGCAGCCTAGTAATATATCTACAACAGTTTCGCAAAAGCGTCTATTTCCCGGAGGCTATAAAGCCTGCATCTTTGTGCTGTTAAAAATCCTGATCATCCTCTGAAACCCGTTCAGATCCAACCTGTGAAAACCCGGTGAACCAAACCCTGGTCATCGTTAAATTGATTCCTGTGAAAAACCTTCAGCAATGGAGGTTTTTTTCAATTCCTGATCAACCACCGTCTTTTACCTTTAACCCATAATAAACCACTTAGAAACCTCGACCAATAACAAAAAGAAAGGAAGGCACGCCTTCCTGTTCTTTTTTATAGTAATGATTCTGAAATATTATCCAAATGGTTCCGTAATTGATTTACTTAAAGGAGAAAATGATTTTGGTCCATCGGCGGTCATGTACACACAATCTTCGTGGCGCACACCAAATTCACCAGGTATAGAGATGGTGGGTTCTATGCTGAAGCACATGCCCGGTTCTAGTAAACGTTTATTGCCTTTTACCATATTGCCCCACTCATGACCATCCATTCCAATACCATGACCTGTGCGGTGCGGCAGTCCGGGTAATTTATAACCCGGACCAAAACCTCCATCAGTGATCACTTTACGGGAGGCGGCATCTACTTCTTCACAGGCAACCCCATTCTTAGCTGCCGCAAAACCCGCAAGCTGGGATCTTTGTTCCAGGTTCCATATCTCCAGCTGGCGTTTAGTGGGTTCGGCACCAAAAACAATGGTACGGGTGATATCAGAGCCATAACCTTCCACGCTGCAGCCGCAATCCATCAGCACTATATCTCCCTTTTTTAATTTCTGCGGCCTGGTAGTGCCGTGCGGAAAAGCAGACGCTTCTCCAAAAAGCACCAATGCAAAACCGCTATCGTTTGCCATTTGTTGTTGTGCTCCTTCAATAATTGCTGCTACTTCAGCCGGCGACATTCCTTCTTTCAATCCATTGATGCCTTCAATAATTGCTGCCACGGTTACATCGCTTGCTTTTTGCATCAACGCAATTTCTGCGGCGGATTTTATGATGCGGCAGGGGATGGTAACCGGATCGCCGCTTACAAAATCCAGGTGAGGTGCTTCTTTGCGTATGCCATCAAAAATAAAAAAGCGGAGGCGTTCCTCCATGCCGATGTTGCCGGATGCAATGCCGGCATCTTTAATGGCATTGACGATCAGTTTATACGGGCTTTCGTCTTCCTGCCAGGCATAAACCTCTTTCCCAATTTTTATGAGTTCCCTGAAACGGTCTTCTTCAAAACCGGGGCATACATAGCGTACATCGCCTTTGGCAGGTATGATGGCTACCATGGTTCGTTCGCTGGGCCACCAGCTGATGCCGGTAAAATATTTCAGCGAGGTACCGGAGTCGAGTATCAATGCTTCTATCTTCTGTTCACTCATTAAGCGCTGTGCTTTTTCCACCCTTGCTTTTCGTTCTTCTATGGTAATGGGTTTTACATCGGCGATCATCGATGGCAGTATATTACATGCAGCACTTTTTTCTTCCTGCTTTTCATTTGTATTGCAGGAACCGATACCGGAAACCAATCCCGTGGCCGCAGCCATGGCTGAAATGTTGATGAAGTCTCTTCTTTTTAAAGGCATGATGTGGAATGTTTATATAAAGGGAAGTTAGGATTTTTATTCCTTCTGCTTTAAGAATCCTGCCACTGGTTTTATTTCCGCTTATTGATCGCTTTCACGATGCGGTCGGTACGCCTGTCGGCCCTTGCATTGTTAAGCGATACCACGGCCCAGATGGCTGCAGGTATCCAGCCGATCAATGTAATTTGTAAGATAAGGCAGAGGATGCCGGTAAGTATCCTTCCCCTTAATATGAAAGAAAGCCAGGGTAATAATATGGCAAGAAGTGTCATCAACTACGTTTTACTAAATATACAATTTTGCAGCAGATCATTTAATGGTCCTTTTCTGTACGCCTTCATTGGTTATCTTAACCGGTTTGATAAAACCCTGTTCATCAAAATACAAATGCTCTATGCATGTTGCCCGGGAATTGCCATCGGTTTCTGTCAGCGGGCGGCGGTGATAAATAATATACCAGTCGTTGCTGCCGGAAATATTTATTACCGAGTGATGACCGGCGCCGGTAGCAATGGATGCATCTTGCTGCAGGATTTTACCAATACGTTTAAAAGGGCCGAAGGGAGAATCGCCGATGGCATAGGCTACGCTGTAATCGGGGCCTGTCCAGCCGCCTTCGCTCCACATAAAATAATATTTACCATTTCGGAAGAACATAAATGGCCCTTCCACATAACCCTGCGGTGTGATCTCTTTAAATGTATTGCCATCGGCAAACGGGATAAAACCGGTGAAGTCATTTTTAAGCTGCGCAATATTGCAATGCCCCCATCCGCCATAGATGAGATAGTATTTCCCATCCTGATCTTTAAAGGCAAATTGATCTATTGGCTGGGCGCTATTATAAAATGCCGCCACCAATGGTTTGCCTAAGTGATCACGGAATGGCCCGCCAGGATCATCAGCAACAGCTACACCAATGCCGCCGTATTCTTTATCGTTTTGTATATCGTTGGCGCCAAAGAAAAAGTAATACCGCCCATTGTGTTCAATTACCGAAGGCGCCCACATGGCCCGCTTTGCCCACTTAATGGCCACCGTATCTAAAATGCGGGCATGTTTTTTCCAATGGATAAGATCAGTTGATGAGAATGCATCAAAGAGAACCTGTTTGTTATACGGTGCTGAGTAAGTAGGATAGATCCAATACTGCTTATTGAATATTGCACCCTCGGGATCGGCATACCAGCCGGGGAATAAAGGATTGCCAGAATTGGTTTGCGCCTTTGTACATGCAACAATAAAGCAGCAGACTATAATTAGGAACTTCTTCATTTAGTTTATTTGTGCTAAGCTAAATGATTTGTAGTTATTGCAAACGATCTTCTGAAAGCCGGGGAATTAAGATCACATCAGGCAGCGTACATCAGGTTGCCTTCCTTGGTACGTGCCGCACGTATATACTGAAAGCCGAGTTCTGTAATGAAAATAACAGCCGGCGAATGAAGTAAGATATTGATCAGTCGTTCCGATCTGAGTTCTTCCAGGTGCTTTACACTTTCGTCCCAGGGAAAATTCTGGCGTACGATGATCTCGTTTGGATGAACGACCCGAGAAGTAGGATGAGAGTCATTCTTTACCAGTTCGTAAATGGTCTGAAGGGTTTGATACTTACTTTGCATGGCCTGATAGTTTTACGATTAAGAAAAATTACCAGGGTACGGATCAACTTACAATCATAAATCATTCCAGTTTTTACGATTTGTGTTAAGAACTTGTTTTTTTTGAGCCGGGCCGGGATATAAAGTTTCGGTATCGGGTACCAGATCCCAGGAAGTTCATACCGGCTAGCTGATTAATTCTCAATCATTTATTCACGAAAGGAAAAGGGGTAACAGGAGACCGGTTGGCCGGATATAGAATAACACCGGTTACCTGTACAAACCTTTACTATTTGTTCTACTTTTAAATCACCGTTATGCAAAAGATATCTTTACTGATCGCTGTTTTGCTCGTTCTGCATCTAAGGGCTCTTCCTCAAAAAGTCGTTACCGGCAATATGGAAGTAGGCCTTTCTATATATGCTGCATGGAAAGATGGTTCCAAAGCGGCATTTCTTCCTTCCTTAACCATTGGTCCGGGTATTAAGTTTCTTAAAACGAACAGTTTTTCCATTTTGCTGAACATCCCCTGTACCGTTGGCTGGAATTTAAACAAGGGAACTTATTTTGGCATCAATGCACCGCTGATGCTGAACCTGAAGATGGGTTCGGCATCGGGGAATGATAACAGTTCAAAATTCGGGTTCATCATTGGCGTCGGGGCCGGCTATACCAATATTGCAAACTACTATGAAGACTCAGGCAATAAACGGGCACAAAAAGAATTCTGGGGATACCAGTTGCGTGCCGGCATCAACTTAGGAAAGTCTGATATGGGGATCAACGGCCCCACGATCGTTTTTAATTTTGGTAAAAGCATTACCTCCGGCAACGGCTATGTGGCCGGACTTAGCCTGATGATAAATAGCGATTTTACCAAATGAATCTTTTCTTTTACCCTCTCGTAAAACATCTACAATAAAATCACAAAAGGATTTACGTTTTTATTTTTGATTGTACAGCATCTTTGAGTTGTTAAAAATCCGGTCTGAGTATCCTCTGAAACCGATCCAATACTTTCTGTGAAAACCCGGTGTACCATTACGGCCATCGTCAACAAATTTAAAAATCCTGTGAAAGCCTTCAGCAATGAAGGTTTTTTATTTCCCCCATAAGCAACGCCTCCCGGGCGCTTACCTTTATTCACAAGGCGGGAGGCGTTGGTAAAAGTTTAAAACCTCGAAGAATAAGAATGGTGAAACCATGCAGGAAGGATTGGCCTTCCTGTTTTTTTTATGTGGTAACAACAGGTGGCGCCGGGAATACCTGTTTTGAAAAGTCTTCCTGAAAATAGAGTAGATTTACAACCATTGCCGGTTCATTTACCATGTTGCAAACCGCTGAAAAAAATATTGCTGTTGTATGTAACCCGCTGGCGGGCGCCGGCAGGGCAGTTGTGTTTGCAGAAAAACTTTGTCGTGAACTAACAGAACGAAATACCATGTACCGGCTTTTTTCTGAAAAGTGGCCCGGGGAATTTGATGGATTTACCGATGTGTTCATTGTGGGCGGCGACGGAACACTCAATTACTTTGTAAACCTCTACCCGGCAATAAAACTTCCGCTGGCAGTTTTTAATGCCGGTACCGGTAATGATTTTCACTGGCTGCTTTACAGCAGTAAAACATTTGAAGAACAGGTGCAGGTTGTACTGACAGCTAAACCCAGGCCTGTGGATATCGGCAAATGCAACCAATATTATTTTATCAACGGAGTAGGCATCGGTTTTGAAGGCGAAGTGGCCCGGGCGCTTACCGGCAAAAAGAAAAGGCCGGGTAAAGCATCTTTTCTTTTTTGCATCCTGCAAAAGATATTTACGTACCGGTCAAAAACCTATTCAATACATTCTGCCGAATGGAGTGAGACCGGAAAGAAATTATTGGTGGATATTGCCAACGGCAGGCGTGCCGGCGGCGGATTTCATATTGCCCCTGAATCAAGCGCCGATGACGGCCTTTTTGATGTGGTAGTAGCAGGTGCAATCAATTCCTTTGAGCGCCTGCGTTATCTTCCTGTCATTGAAAAAGGGAAACACCTTGGCTTTGGGTTTATTCATCATCATCGTAGCAAAAAGATCATCATTGAGAGCGATGGGCTTCTTCAATACCATCTCGACGGAGAATACGGGGAAGCAACCAGACTTGAAATTGAAATACTTCCATCGCAATTACAATTCAGGTACTAGCCCTGCTGCTTTCGCACATATTTGGTAAGAATGACGATCTGTTGCCCCTCGATCCTTCCTTCGATCTGTTCGGTATTATCTTCCACAAGGCGGATATTTTTAACTACGGTTCCCATTTTTGCATTGAGGGTGGAGCCTTTTACGTCCAGTGATTTTATCAGCACTACGCTATCTCCATTCTGCAACTGGTGCCCGTTGCAATCCTTGTGAAGATCAACCGATGCATCGTTCTCGTGATCGCCCGTTGCTTTGGCCCAGGCCAGGTTCTCGTCACTTAAATAAAGCATATCCAGGTTTTCCATTGCCCAGCTTTCGTGTCGCAGCCGGTTAAGCATACGCCAGGCGGTTACCTGCACGGCCGGCACTTCGCTCCACATCGATCCGGTGAGGCATTGCCAGTGTTTGCTGTCAAGCTCTTCTTTCTTTTCGATCTGAGCTGTACATTTTGCACAGATCAACAGGGAGGTATCGGCCGAAAGGCCATTTAGCGGCGGTACTTCAAACAGTTTAAGATTTTTTTCGCTGTTACATAATTCGCATTTATTCCCACTTCGTATCGCCAGTTGTTCTTCTACTTTCATTATCCGTTTTAATTTTGCTGCAAAAATAACGGATACAAAACAGAACTCAGCAAAACTGTTTTGGGCTATATAAAATAGGTTGGTATCGATGATTGATTATTTTTATGATCACAGTGACACTCAAACAAAAAATATACAACCATTTTCTGCAGGTGATCAATACCCGGCAAGCCATGCTGCAACAGGTACTTGATGATCTTAAAGAAAGCGGCGCCAATGAAACAAAAAGCACCGCCGGCGATAAACATGAAACGGCCCTGGCCATGCTGCAGATAGAACAGGCCAATACCCGCGGGCAATTGCAGGAATTGTTATTACAAAAATCGGCGCTGGAAAAACTGGATCCAACCCTGGTTGCTCCCATGATCGTAAACGGCAGTCTTATTAAAACCAGCCGGGGATATTTATATATGAGTGTTGCACTGGGCAAAGCTGTGTTAGAAGATATTACGGTGATCGCCTTATCGCCCCAATCGCCACTAGGACAAAAACTGCTGGGATTAAAAAGCGGGGAAACGGCAAGCGTAAATAGTATCGAGTACTTTATTAAAAGTATTGAATAAAACAAGAGCAGGAAAGATAAACCTTCCTGCTCTTTGTATCTGTGCCTGTTGCTTAATTTGCTTTTATCACTTCATACCATATCTCGCCGTTGTCAACAACAACGGGTTTGTATTGGGCGCCGTCAACCACGTAATAGGTTTCGCCATCGATCACTACGGTTTCGTATCCGTCAGGAATGCTTTCTACCACAGCGCCTACCGGGGGCGATACTACATAGTAGTTGCTTCCACGCTGGTCGTAGTACGTGCCATTGTAATAATAATAAGGATAGTTGCGAACGTATATCCTGCTGTATCCAACCGGCAACACATTTATAAAGATGCCGATAGGGGGTGCACAAACGGTGAACAGGTTGTTATACGGACGATAGAAAACACCATCCCAGTAACGGTAACCCAACCCGCCAAAACTTATGCTGAAATAATTAGAGGGAACATTGTAGAAATAACTGTTTCTTCTTGGTAAATAATTATACCGCCAGCAGGGATCGTAGCGGTTGTACACCGGCCTGCGGTCGTAGTGATACACGGGGCGATAACCCGGCCTGTCTCTTGTGTACACGTTGCGGCGGTAATCATTTCCACGACCTCCGTAATTGTCGTTACCCCTGCGGCTCATTTCCCGGTTGTTATTTCTACCTCGGTTGATGTTGCCGGGATTGTCATTTCTTCTGCGGTTATTATTCCAGTCGCTGTTCCCATTCCGGTTATTGTTACCGGGGTTATCATTCCGCCTGTTATTATTCCAGTCGCCATTGCCATTGCGGTTCCGGTTCATAACCTCCCCATCGTTTCTTTGCCGCTCGTTACGGTTGGGCCTGTCGATGGCCACGTCATTTCTTCGGCCCTGCGACTGATTGGATCGTTCACGCCAGTTGTCGTTCCCCCGCTCGCCGCCACGCCGGTTGCCATTGCCTTGTGCTACAGAAGACCCGGCCAGCAACATGGTAAGCATAGAAGCCAGCAAGACCTTACCGGTAACAAGGTTTGTAAGCCTGTAGTTTTTTTTCATTTGATTTTGTTTAGATGTAAAAATATGGTTGCATGCATTGATTGTTTGACGATAATGGGGAACAATAATCTTACCACAATGAACCCTTTCACAGAAATATAACTATTGTAAAGAAGCGGTTAACAGGCGGGAAGAAAAGATTGTAAATTTGGTTTATCACCAAAACCAACTGTTATGAAAGCATCTGCCAGGTCGGTTTATTACTTCGGGTTATACCTTTATGTTGTTGGGTTGAACCTCTTGTTTGTTCCCAACATTTTTTTAAAAACCATCCAGCTGCCGGAAACCAATGAAGTGTGGATACGGGTAGCCGGGGTGCTGGTATTTTGCATCGCTTATTATTACCACCGCAATGGTGCAGCTAACAACATGCAAATGTTTATTCTTACTGTGCACGCCCGGGTATTTGTCTTTCTTGCATTTACTGTGCTGGCTCTTATGAAACTGGCGCCGCCTGTGTTGGTTGGGTTTGGCGTGGTAGACCTGTTAGGCGCCTTATGGACATGGCGTGCATTAAAAAAAGAAGGCTGATCCTGCTTCACATAAAAACAGGCAGGATCATTGTCCTGCCTGTTTACTATTTATAATTCATTATTTAACTGTTTCCTCTTCTCAACCACCAACCCAGCCATAATCCGGCAACACCCCAGGCGATGAGGGTATCGGCAAAGAATACCATCAGGTCGAAACTGCCGTACCAGATGTGCATGGTATATGGCCCATGCAGGAAGGCAATGATGCCGGTGCCCAGCGTTCCTATAAAAACAGTACCGAAAGAAGGCGATGGAATTTTTACCAGCAGCCAGCATAGTAACCATATGATAATAATGTTGATCACCAGGCTGCGGCCCATGTTCATGAACATTTTATTCATGCCGGGCATGCTTTTATGATATATCACCTGTACCCAGGGCTTTCCTACATTCGCCTTCCATTGCTTTTCCATTTCTTCATTGGAAGCGGTGGATGGAGTTCTTGGCATGTAATAAGACCCGTCTTCTGTGAATTGAGAATTCAGATAGCTGAGAATACTGTCTTGCTTGGGGGTGTATTGCTGGTTTGCCTCATGCAGGTTCAATGCTCCCCAGGTGAGGAACTGCCATACAAAAAGGATGATGCCGCCAACAATAGCGCCGATGATCATTTTTTTCATACTCGTTGATTTGGTTTAGACAAACAAAATAAAAAAGATAATCGGCATTTAAAATAGGGCAGGCATAAAATGTTCCGCCCCGTTCCGGGTAAAAGAACAGGGAGGAACATTTTACTGATGGATTATTAATGAATGATCTTGTTCTGCCGGTCGATATACATCACTTTACTGTCTTTGATCACCCTGGCTTCGCCGTTCTCAAAATTGGCTGTGAAGTCATACGCAGGTTTTATCACCCATTCACCATGGGCATCAATAAATCCCCAATAGCCTTTTACATTGGCAGCAGGGGCCAGGCCTTCGGTAAAGCCACGGGCATTGCTGAACTGGAAAGGGATCGCTACCCCGCCGGATGTATTGATAAAACCATACAACCCGTTTTTGGCAACGGTAGCCAGCCCGTCTTTAAAACCATAGGCATCTTCGTAAATGGCTTCTGTTAACTGCCTGCCGGTGCTGTCGAAGTACATCCATTTTGTATCCATCCGTACGGCGGTGTAGCCTTCATTGAAAGTGAGACCTTCATCGTATTGCGGTTTTATCACTTCTTCTCCTGCCTTGTTCACATAACCGGTCTTACCGTTCTTCTTAACCTTGGAAAGGCCGCAGATGCAATTGTCAACAGACTCGTAGTTCTTTTCCCATTTTTGTGAATAGCTGTTCAGTACGGGGAATAACAGAAACAGCAGCAATATCTTTTTCATAAAAATATTATTTAAGTAAAGAATATTTCTGCTACAACTTAGCCTTATACTTTGGCCGGAAAAATGACCGGGAAAAGGAAAAAACATGATTTTGGTTTTCTTTCTGCAAAGGCAAAGGAGATATATTGCAAAACGAAAATCCCTGTTTTGCGGGTAACGATCTTTTGGATTCGCGGATATAGAAATGTGAATAGGGATTTTAAGTAAGAAGAATAACCAAATCTTACCAGTATTAAGTATATTAAAACATGTCAGTCGGTTACCACCAAACACCCCGATACCAAAAGGACCCAGATGCAGACAGGCATTTTAAAACATTGCGGGAAAAAGTAAACCTGCTGATAAAACAACTGCCTTCCTCGCGGAAACGAAACCTCCGGTACAGGGCGTTGTTTCTTCCGGCACTTTATACCAGTATTTATTTAACAGCCATCCTCCAAACCAGTTACCTCTTGTTTTGCCTGGCTTATATCTTTTTGGGATTAATGCTGGTCATCATCTTTGTTAATCTCATACATGAGGCCTCCCACAATACATTATTCCGGGGCCGGAAAAACAACCAGCGGTACATGGTATTATTTGACCTCATTTGCGCCAACAGTTATATGTGGAACAAACGGCACATCATTCTCCATCATAATTACACGAATGTGGACGGCTGGGACAGCGATATTGAGAAAAGCAGGTTTCTTAAGGTACACCCGCTTGATCAAAAAAAGAAGGTACATCAGTACCAGCACCTCATGATCGTTTTGTATCCTTTGTTCATTACCAATTGGTTTTTGCTGCGTGACTTCAAGGATTTTTTCATTTCTACAATGATTGTTCGCAAACTGGGGAGGCCTCCCAAGCAGGAATATGTGAAACTTTTTGTTTTCAAATTATTATTTGTCGTTTATCTCGTTGTCATTCCTGCTCTGGTTACCCCCTTTGCCTGGTGGCAGGCTGCCATTGCCTTGTTTATCATGCTGCTTAGTGCCGGTTTTTTTGCACTGATTGTATTATTGCCCCCGCATGTTAACACCAGCAACCAGTTTCCGGTGGTACAGGCCGACAGTAAACTGCCTCAAAGCTGGCTCATGCATCAACTTAACACCACTAATGACGTAAGTACTTCCAATTGGTTCATCCGCCAGGTGATGGCAAATTGCAACTACCATATTGTACATCACCTGTTTCCGAATATAAGCCATGTATATGCTAAGGAAGTAACAGCCCTCATAATAGAATACAGCAAAGAAGCAGGGCTGCCTTACAGGTCGTACCCGCTTTTTACCACAATTAAAAATCACTACCGGCTTATCCGGTCAAATGGCCGTTGGAGCGATATATTGGAAGAGGATATGTAAACGTAAAATCAACGAACTGTATGGATAAATTCCGGTATGCTGATATTCACTGTCATCCTAACCTGAAAACATTTGGTCATAGTTTTGATAAATCTCCCAGTTCCAAACAGGATATGTGGCACGAGATACCGGCTTCTTTTCTCAGCAAAGCCATTCACCGGTTTACGGGTATCAGCAAATTTTCGCAGGCCAATTTCCAATGTATGGCTAGGGGAAATGCGAGGATCATTTCTTTGTCGTTGTATCCTTTTGAAAAAGGCTTCTTCATTAATCCAAACGTACATCCGGCATTGGCGGCTTTTCTCGCCGATTGGGGTATTGAGATAGGGTATCAGCGTATCCGCTATATACAAGAGCATGTTAATTATTTCACCGACCTCGTTAATGAATACCATTTTGTATTGAACAGTAGCAGAGAACAGTTCATCAATGGAGAAACACATCGTTGGCAACTGGCTGCCAACTGGAACGAAGTAGAAAATATTTTATTAAAACCGAATACCATCGCAGTCATCATCAGCATTGAAGGGGCACATGTTTTTAACTGCGGGCTCGCCGATTTTGGATTTCCTGTAAATATCGAGCAGGTACTGGCCAATATCGCACAGGTGAAACAATGGCAATATGCGCCCCTTTTTATCGGGCTGGCACATAATTTCAATAACGACCTCTGCGGCCATGCAAGAAGCCTTCAGCGGCTGGGCAAACTGGTGAACCAGGAAAAGAATATTGATGCCGGACTTTTTAAAACCGGTGAAAAGGTTGTTCATGCCTTACTGGATAACCGCAATGGCCGCCCTGTTTATATTGACCTTAAGCACATGAGCCTGAAAGCGAGACAGGAATACCTGGTTTTACTTAACCGGGATTACCCCAACAGGAAAATACCCCTTGTTGTCAGTCATGGTGCGGTAACCGGACTTACCCTTGCCGGTGAAAAACACCAAAACGGATGTTATGATATTTTCAACACAGGGGATATTAATTTTTATGATGAAGAGATCGTTGCTGTAACTGCTTCGGGTGGATTGTTTGCTTTACAAATGGATATTTGTATTAATGCAGACCTTCAAAGACTGAAACAACAATTGCCAGGCCGGAAAAAGGAACCACCTTTATCTTTTTCAGCAAAGATCATCTGGAATCAACTGCAGCATATTGCTGTGACACTTGACCGAAATGGCTTATTTGCCTGGGGCACAACCGCCATCGGCAGCGATTTTGACGGAAGTATCAATCCGTTCCCGGGGATACTGACTACTGAAAGTTTTGAACCGCTTGCTAAGGAACTTGTAAAACTGGCGCATGATTTTCTTACAAAAAAGAAACTTTTATTACCTGAGAATCTTCATATTTCTGCAGAGGAAATAACGGACCGGTTTATGTTTGGTAATATGGCCCGGTTCCTGAAAGAATTCTTTTAAGCAGCATTGTTCATTTCAGAGGGAAAAAGTAAATCAGAGAATAAACTGCTTATTCATAAGTCAATGAGCAATCCGGTTAAAAAATAACCAGTGCCATAAAAAAATACCAACCGGCACCGTCTAAATTTTTATTCAGCAGCTGGTGGAACCGGGAATATGTTAGGAATGAACCAGGCCGGACTTTACCAACCACAGCCATTTATTTCATGACCTCATCAATTTCAATATCGCCTTTTTCATCCCGGGGCTTTGGGTAATCATCCTTGATCTGCTTTTCAAGTTCTTTTTCATCTTTCTGGTTACGTACTACCAGGAATACGACCAGCGTAACAGCAAGGGCGCCAAAAACGATCAGTAGGGGCCAGTTCATAGATTAAGTTTTAAGTAAAGCTAATAAAGCTTTTTGTGGTTCTGTGTTAAGTTTTCTGGATATAAACTCTTACAGGCTGTAAGGTTAAATTGTATTTTTGCAATTCAAAGAAAAGCGTATGCCGTCACAAAAACTAAAGCCAACCAGCATTGAAGAATACATCAATGCAGCATCACCCGATGTACAGGAACGTTTATGGAAACTGCACGAATGTATTCTTAAGGCAGCACCCGGCGCCGAAGAAGGGCTTAAGTGGAGAATGCCGGCTTACTCGTACCAAAAAATACTTGTTACGTTTGCCGTATTCAAACATCATATCGGGTTTTATCCCATGACATCCGCAATAAAAGCATTTGCCAAAGACCTTGCAGCATATAAAACGGCAGAAGGCTCTGTTCAGTTCCCGCTGGGTAAACCATTGCCCTTACCCCTTGTCAGCAAAATCGTGAAGTTCCGGGTAAAGGAAAGCAAGGAGGGAAGTATAAAGTGGCGTTCCTGATTTTTTCTGTGAAAAACTTTTTTTGGTATCTGCAGCAGGCTCTTTGTATCTTATCCACTTTCAAAAAAACGCATCATGCAAACACGCCTGTTCATTTCTGCAGCTGTCATTTCAGTTATTGTATTACTCGCTTTTCGCTTCAGTGATAAACAAAAGACCATTGCTTTTAACCTGGCTGAATACAAAGTAAAGAAGGCGATCAGTTGCAAACCCGACTGGAATGACCTGAAAGTATGGATCGAAGAGACCGATATTCCGCCCATACCCGGCGCCGGTAAACACCAATGGAAGATATCAACGACTAACGACAGCGCCCAGTTCTATTTTAACCAGGGCATCAACATGTACTACAGCTTTCACATCATCGAATCGATGGCGTCTTTTAAAAAAGCGGCAAGGTTCGATGCCAATTGCGCCATGCTTTACTGGGCACAGGCATTGGGCTATGGCCCCAACATCAACGACTTTGGTTACCGGGCTTCACCCGATGCACTGGCAGCATTGAACAAAGCGAAAGAATTATCCGGTAAGGCAACGGCATTTGAAAAAGCATTAATCAATGCCATGTCGGTACGATATACCAGCGACTCAACCGATGTAACCCGGGCGCAACTGAACCAGGCCTATACCAGCCAGATGAAGGAACTGTACAAAAAATTCATTTCATTACCCGACGCACAGGCGCTGTATGCCGATGCCATGATGCTGCAACATCCCTGGGATCTTTGGAATACCAATGGCACGCCTAAAGCATGGACGCCGCTGATACGAACTGTACTGGAAAAACTACTTGCCAAATTTCCCGATCACCCCGGCGGCAACCATTATTATATACACGTGATGGAACCTTCGCCCTATGCATCGCTGGCCTTGCCAAGCGCCAACAGGCTGGGCCTAACCAATCCCGGACTTTCGCATGTGGTGCATATGCCTTCGCATATTTACCTGCGCACAGGTAATTACAAAAAAGGAGTGGAGGTAAATGTAAATGCGGTGAACAGTTACCAGCGATCTCTTCCGATGTATGCACCCGTTGCCGGCGCCGATTTTTTGTATGTGATCCACAACCTGCACATGAAAACGAATAATGCCATGATGATGGGTAACCATGCCATTGCAGAAGCAGCCGCCACCGAAACAAAGAACAGTATTCCGCCTGATTATTTAACCATTCCGGCGCCCATGGGCAGTGTTGTGCAATACATCAATAGCACGCCGATGATGGTGCAGATCCGTTTTGCAAAATGGGATGAACTGCTGCAGGCAAAACAACCCGACGCATCGCAGGTATACGCAAACCTGTTGTATCATTTCGGCAGGGGAATGGCCTATTCTGCAAAACACGAGTTTGATAAGGCAGGAAATGAGCTGGATAAATTAAGAGAGTGGATGAAAGACAGTTCACTACAGGCTCCCTTCTTACCTTTTTCGCCGGCCATAGATGGAGCGAAAGTGGCCGAGCAACTTTTATTAGGTGCCATTCACTTTGATCGTAAATTATATGCAGGAGCGATCCGTCATTTTAATCAGGCCGACTCCATTGAAGCGAACATGGTTTATAACGAACCCCGTGACTGGTTACTGAACCCCAAACATTATTTAGGCACGGCTTACCTGCAAAATGGTGATGCGGCTAATGCAGAAAAGATCTTTAGAAAAGACCTGCTGGTAAATAACGAGAATGGCTGGGCATTGTTTGGGTTATACAAAGCCTTGCTGGCACAGAAGAAAAATACAGCCGCAATGCAGGTGCAGGAAAGATTTAAACATGCATTTGGGAAGGCGGATGTGAAGTTGGGTTCGGCGTTGTATTGAGTGCCTTTTAAGAAAAAGAATTTCCGGATATTTTAAGTTGTACGCAATTCTAACTACATTCATTTTATGAGAGACTTTGAAAAAAACCTTGGCTTTTATATTGATAACTATGATTTAGAAAAAGTGCTTTATAAAAAAAGTAAAGCCTGGGGTGCTAAAGGATGGCTCACAAAAGAAGAGATTATGCCAATTTGTTTATGGAAATCCCGCAGGCCCAAAAATCTATATTCAAGGAATAGTGATGCGAAAATCAGACAAGTAACAAAAAAGGCATTTAATGAAACAGATGAATTTAAAAAAATGAAAATACTAACTAGCTTATCCGGGGTTAGTATTCCAACTGCCTCAGCCATACTAAGCATGACAAACCCTGATAAATATCCTATCATAGACATACGAGTTGTTCAAACCTTGCAAGATCTGGGGAAAATAAAATGGAAAACAATAACCTACCGAAATTGGATCAAGTACATAGATATTGTGAGAGGAATAGCAAGAAATGGACAAAGGACAGTTAGGGATGTTGAAAAGGGTCTATTTGCTTATAACCGGATAAAGCTTGACAAAGATCTGCAGAATCTATACCGGTAGTGAAATTTATATCCTTCGCCGCCGTAGGTACTCACCATCCAGACGTAAGCCAACCGGTGCGACAGCATACGCCGCCGTCTGGTCTCCGACCAACGGCAATATGCCGCAGCATCCTTTTTAAACAAAAAATGAAGTAGTAAGATTTAGATCGCCGTTGGTCGGAGACCAGACGGCAGTAACTCACGAGTTTAAAAGTTAAAACAGCCACTCACTCGTCCCGGTCTCCGACCGGGATGCCCTGGTTAAAAGTCTCTGGCTTTATGATCTCCCGATCCCTTCCCAACAATTCCCTACTTTTGAAACCAACAAAATAGTACTGCATCGCATTAATTTCATTTTATGAAAAAATACTTCTTCTTTTTCGTTCTGAGTTCACTGGTTGGTCAATCCATTGCAGCCCAATCTCCCGATGTACTTACGATCAGGAAATACGGAAATAAAAATGCCGGTAATATTATCAATGAGTTTACAGAATTTCTTTCCATACCCAATGTTGCTGCAGATACTGCCGGTCAGCAAAGAACCGCCGCTTTCATTATGACCATGATGAACAAACGGGGCATTCAGAAAGTACAGCTATTAAATGCTGCCACAGCGGGTGTGCCGCCGGTTGTGTATGGCGAAGTGATGGTTCCGGGTGCAAAACAAACCCTTATCTTTTATGCGCATTACGACGGGCAGCCAGTTAATCCTGCTCAATGGGCAAAGGGCCTTGAACCGTTTAAGCCAAAGTTATTTTCAGATGCGCTTGATAAAGGTGGCACCCATATTCCTTTTCCGGCAAACGGCATCTATAATAATGAATGGAGGATATATGCCCGTGGCGCTTCTGATGACAAGGGAGGCGTTGCTGCTATTTTAAATGCGTATGATGCAGTAATTAAAAGCGGGCTAAAGCCTGGTTATAACCTTAAATTCTTCTTTGAAGGAGAAGAAGAAGCCGGTTCTATACATCTTAATGAAATACTGGAAAAGTACAAAGGCTTACTCCAGTCCGACCTGTGGATCATTTGCGACGGGCCTGTTCACCAGTCGGGCAATAAACAGATTGTATTTGGTGTTCGTGGTGATACACATGTTGATGTTACCGTGTATGCTTCAAAGCGCCCCTTACACAGCGGCCATTATGGTAACTGGGCGCCCAACCCCGCCATGATGCTGGTAAAACTTTTAGCTTCCATGAAAGACGATAACGGCAGAGTGACCATTAAAGGATTTTATGATGATGTAACTCCGCTTAGTCCTTCAGAAAGAAAAGCGCTGACTGAAGTACCCTCCGTAGATGAACAAATGAAAAAAGAACTGGGAATAAGCAACCTTGAAATGAAAGGAATAACACTCAGTGAGGCGATCAACCAGCCTTCGTTAAATATTAATGGCATACAAAGCGGCAATGTGGGTAAGATGGCATCCAACCAGATACCAACTTATGCAAGTGCCGTGCTTGACCTGCGGCTGGTAATGGGCAACGACTGGCAGCGCCAGCAGCAGAAAGTGATCGATCACATCAAGGCGCAGGGTTACTATGTAACTGCCAATGACCCTACCGATGAAGAAAGAAACAACTATGCAAAGATCATAAAAGTAACAACCGGTAAGGATGCCATCAATGCACAGCGTACTTCCATGGATCTGCCCATTGTACAAAAAGTGATCGCAACGGTTAAAGCTTCCTCCAACGGCCAGGTGGTATTGCAGCCAACAATGGGAGGCAGTCTTCCTTTATATGTATTTGAAAAATACCTGGGCGCCCGAACGATCACCGTTCCCATAGCCAATTACGATAACAACCAGCATGCAGAGAACGAGAATATCCGTATAGGTAATTTATTTGAAGGGATAGAAACCATGGGATCGCTGATGCTGATGAAATAATTGTGTAACTCGTCCCGGTCTCTGACCGGGATGCTTTGGTTTAAAGTTTTCAACTTTAAATGCCGTTGGCCGGAGACTCCCGAAATAATCGGGGCAAGCAGACGGCGGGAGTTCAAGAGTTTTGAATGTTGTCACGGATACAACAAATACTTCTTCCGCATAATTTTATATTCACTCAACCCGGGTTCCCAACTGGCCCTTATCACTTCTTCAGAAACCCCATCAATGATCTGCTGGCGAAACAATCCTGAGCCAATTTGTATCTCGATATTGTTCATCTGCCTGCTCAGCTTTGAATCGAAGAATTTTTCTTTGTACGGATGCGCTTTATATAATTCCATGATCCATTGAATGTTTATCTTTTTCGATCGCCTTAATAATTCAGTATCGTAATTACGCAGGTCGATCCCATAACAAACCTCGTTCATGAACAGCGGCGTTTCGGCCATGCCTTTTATGCCGGTAGGGGTGTACGAGAAATCGTAAATGCCTTTCAGCTCGGGGCTGCCGATCACTGTAAAGGGAAAATAAGTTCCCCGTCCGTGGTTCAGGTACACACCTTCAAACATGCAGGTAGAAGGGTAAAGCAAAATGGCCTGCGGCGTGTTCAGGTTGGGCGATGGATTCACCGGCAGGATATAAGGCATATCGTGGTTGTAATTGGCCACCGGAATGATTTTGATATTGCATTTTACTTTATTGGTAAGCCAGCCTTCGCCATTGGCCATCTGTGCAAATTCACCTACGGTCAATCCGTGCGACATAGGTAAAGGAAACATGCCAATTCCCGACTTGTATTTCATATCCAGCACAGGGCCGTCTATTAAATATCCATTGGGATTGGGGCGATCGAGTATCAGCAGTTCTTTTCCATTTTCATAACAGGCCTCCATTAAACGGCTCAGCGCATTGATGTTGGTATAAAAGCGAACGCCCACATCCTGCAGGTCGTACAGCATAATGTCTACATCGGCCAGGTCGGCTGCGGAAGGTTTATTTTTTGCACCATACAGGGAGATGATGGGAATGCCGGTTGCAGCATCCACTTCATCATTTACATGATCGCCGGCGCTTGCTTTACCACGGAAACCATGCTCGGGACCAAATACCTTAACGATGTTAACGCCAAGTTTTTTCAGACTGTCAACCAGGTGTGTATTGCCAATGATGGATGTTTGGTTTGCCAATACGGCCACACGTTTTCCTTTTATGTACGGAAGATATTTCTCCGTTTGCTCGGCGCCTGTACTGAGCGAAGTCGAAGTGCTGGCAGCACTTTTTTGTCCTATACTTATTGATGTGGTGCATGCCGCCGATATGATGATAGCAAATGCAAAAGCTAAAAATTTCATGCTGGTTATTTACTATAAATATAGGTGGAATTACGGATGCATTGCTCGTCCTGGTCTTTGACCGGGATGCATTGTTTTAAAGTTTTAAACTTTACCTGCTCTTCTCAACAATTCCCTACTTTTGAATCTCGGATAAATGACCAATAACTAATGACAAATAATAATGACTACTGATAATTCCTCTTCCAAACCAACATTCACCTCTTACCAGGTTCTTGTAATTATTTTACTTGCGCTTACCCAGTTTACGGTGATACTTGATTTTATGGTGATGTCGCCATTGGGAGATATGCTGATGAAATCGATGGAGCTTACCACTTCGCAGTTTGGTTTTGCAGTATCGGCTTATGCATTCAGCGCCGGTATCTCGGGTTTATTAACAGCAGGCTTTGCCGATAAGTTCGATCGCAAAAAACTATTGCTGTTCTTTTATATCGGGTTTATTGCCGGTACTTTGTTCTGCGGCTTAAGTACCTCTTATTATATGCTGATGGCAGCCCGTATCATCACCGGTTTATTCGGCGGGGTCATCGGTTCCATCTCCCTCGCCATCATGGCCGATCTTTTTACCCTGGAGCAGCGTGGCCGTGCCATGGGTTTTATGCAAATGGGTTTTGGAGCCAGCCAGGTATTGGGTATTCCCATCAGCTTGTATATTGCCAATCACTGGGGATGGCAATCGCCTTTCCTTATGATCGTGGTATTGGCCACTATCATCTGGTTAGTGGTGGTGCTTAAACTGCAACCCATCAATAAACATCTTGAATTAAAGACAGAGAAAAGCGCCATCACACATTTGTGGCATACACTCAGGCTTCGTGATTACCGGATCGGGTTTCTGTCAACAGCCCTCATGTCGCTCGGCGGCTTTATGATGATGCCATGGGGCAGCGCTTTTGCCGTAAACAACCTGGGTGTTACGTATGAGCAGCTTCCCATCCTTTTCATGGTGGGTGGTGTGTCCTCTCTTTTCATCATGCCCATGGTTGGTAAACTGAGCGACCAGTTTGATAAGTTTAAAATATTCACCATCGCAGCCATCTGGATGATGGTGGTGGTGGTTATTTATACCAACCTGGGTCAGGTGCCTTTCTGGTTCATCATCTTTATGAATATTGTGATGATGATCGGCATCATGAGCCGGATGGTGCCGGCCATGGCTTTAACAACAGCCTTGCCGCAAATGCAGGACAGGGGCGCATTTATGAGTATCAATTCTTCCTTACAACAAATTGCCGGTGGCATTGCCGCTGCTGTTGGAGGCATGATCGTGGTACAGCCAACAAAAACCAGTGCGCTGCAGCATTACAATACATTGGGCTATGTGATCGTGGGCATCATCATTATAAATATCATTATGGTGTACCGGGTGAGTGAGATCATTAAGGGAAGAAAACTGGCGGCTAAACTTTAAGAAATATTAAATACCCAATGCTCAATATTCAATTTTCAAGGAACAGAATTCTGCCTTTGTATTGAGCATTGATTGTTGAATATTGAACATTTTTTTACTACAACTCTCGTATGCCTTCTCCCGAACAAGTAATCGCCGAAACAAAAAAATGGATCAACGATGTGGTGATCGGATGTAACTTTTGCCCTTTTGCTGCCCGGGTGGTAAAACAACAGGCAATACACTACCAGGTAGAAGCCAGTGATATTGAAAGCACCTGTATCGATTCCTTTTTACCAGAGTTGATCCGGCTGGATAATGAGCCGTCTGTTGAAACCTCCTTCCTCATCTTTCCCAATGCATTTGAAAACTTTGAAGAGTATCTTGATATTGTAGCGCTTGCCGAACAAATACTGGAAGAAAATGGGTACGAAGGCATTTACCAGGTAGCCAGCTTTCATCCCCGGTACCTGTTTGCCGGTTCAACAAATGAAGACGCAGCCAATTACACCAACCGTTCGGTTTATCCCATGCTTCACCTGTTGCGGGAGACAAGTATTGATAAAGCGCTGGAGAACTATGCAAACCCGGAGAAGATCCCGGAACGTAATATCAATTTTGCAAAAGAGAAAGGACTGGTTTATATGAAAATGCTGCGGGAAGCCTGTTTGAAAAGTCAAAATTAAAAAGTCAAAAATCAAAAAGCAGACCTATAATTATAGTGCCCTTTTTGATTTTTGACTTTTGATTTCTAATTTCTACTTCTTTGCCGGAATTGCCTGCACATGCTGGAACACTTCCCGTATTTTACCTTTCACCATACGGTAGTCTTCGTGATAAACCACGTGTTCGGTTTTTCCGCCTTTATAATAATGGGTCTCATCTATCCACTGCATCACCCACTCATCTCCATTGTCCTTATTATTCACCGCAATGGCGCTGATATAGGTTTGTTTGGCGCTGTCCATCATAGTCCGCCATGCTTTGATGCCGGCGGCAATACTGTCACGAACATTATTCTGTTCCATCCCATCGGCAAACAGCACATGAACCGAATCGGCCAGGTACGAACCGATATTATCCAGTTTACCGGCAATAAAATCGGTATTAAAATTCATTACTTCCACAATGTTCTGCGGATTGCCTTCTGAGGCGGTAGCCTGGTAAAGCATTTTCTGCGGCAGCGTTACTTTGGCTTCCGATTTGGCTTCGGCGGGTTTTTCTTCCTCCTTGGCTTTTTCATTGTTGCAGCTAAACATGAAAGCAGCAGTGGCGAACAAAAATAATTTTTTCATTTGCAAGATTTTTTTGGTTAATAATAAAGGGCAGGAAGTTACCTGGAGATCCGGAGGCAGGCATTAAATCTACCGATAAAAAAACGATTCTGCAACTGCATAACCTGCTTTGGGTTAAATTAGCAGCTAAATACCCATATTATCAACCGCATTCCTGCATACCGCCTGGTCATTTTCATAACATTGCTTTCTGTACAGGCGATACAGGCTTATGCCCGGGATGGAGGCAGACCGTTACCCCGTTTAACGTTTAAAGCTTCAGAAGATGCAGGCCCGGTTTCCTGCATTATCCCTTTCAGCCGGGCCGGTAACCTGATATTGATAAGAGCGAAGGCAGATACAACGGAAGGCAATTTTATTTTAGATACGGGGGCGCCGGGCCTTGTTTTAAACATGACCTATTTCCGGGATTACCACGCCACTACCGACGTTAATGAAGAGCAAAGTGGTATCACCGGCAGCGTGGGATCGGTAAGGAAAACGCAGGTAGGCATACTAAGCTTTGGCTGCATCAGGGCACAGGCGGTTGCTGCCGACCTGCTCAACCTGGGTCATCTTGAAAATACAAAGGGCATACGAATACTCGGACTGATCGGCCTTGCCCAATTACAACAATACGAACTGATCATCGATTATGAGAACAGCGAACTTCATTTCCGGCGTCCTTCAAAAAGAGAGTTGCTTTCAGAAAAAAATCCGTTGCTGGCCGATACATCGGCATACAGTACCGTGCCCATCGAAATATGGAATCACAAACTGGTAACCCGTACCACGCTTGCCGGAAAGAAACTGCGGCTGATGATCGACTCCGGGGCCGAATCGAACCTGCTCGACAGCCGCTTGCCCGATAAGATATTTGATAACGTGGAGATATTACGTCGTATTCAACTTACCGGAACCGGGGAGAAGAAAGTGGAGGCGCTGTATGGTAACCTCAATAACCTGCAGATAGGCAATCGTTCTACCGGCAGCCTGCCCGTAATCATCACCAACCTGGAAAAAACATGCCTGGCCGAGAATAGTTGTATCGATGGTATTTTAGGATTTGATTTTCTTTCATTGCATAAAATAGGATTTAACTTTGTAACCAATAAAATGTATATCTGGAAATGAGGCGGATCATAATCATATTGAACAGGAGGGCAAGGGCATGTTGCATGGCAATACTCCTGTTTGCATTCCTGCAAACGAATGCACAGGCCCCGGTTAATTCATATACGATCCGAAACGGCAAGATGTATATCGCTGTTGGTAAAAACATTCAAAAAGCATCGCTCGATAGTTTTGTTGTAAAATATGAACTGGCCGATCTTGATCTCCAGGCATGTATCAGCACCGGATCAACCGATACGCTGAAAAAACTTGGCTGGAAGATAGACATTGATAACAAAGAACTGTTTGTGATCAGCAAACCTTTATTCAGCGCTGATAATATAAATAACGTTGCCGATAAAATAATCTTCACCCAAAAAGGCAACGAGCCGGTACCTATGGCGCAGGTGCATTTTGGGTATAACCGGTTCAGGAACAAAGGAACATTTGCTGTAGTTGATTCAACCGTAAGTTTCTTTTTACGGGGAAATACAAATGCCCGTAAAGTGATGCTGGCCGGGAGTTTTACCGACTGGATAAACGGGGCGCTGACTATGGTAAAGACCGACAGCGGCTGGATAACGAACACGAAACTGGCCCCCGGTAAATACCTTTATAAATTTGTGATCGATGGAAACTGGACGCTCGACCGGGATAATGCCAACGTAGAGAACGACGGACTGGGTAATGATAATTCGGTTTACTATAAAACAAACCATACGTTTGCCCTGGAAGGATATGCCAATGCCAAACGGGTTTATATCGCCGGCAGTTTCAATCAATGGAGAGAAAGAAACCTGTTGATGCTGCATACGGCTACCGGTTGGGAATTACCTGTTTACTTATCGGAAGGAACACATACTTATCGCTTTATTGTGGATGGAAACTGGTTGACCGATCCGGCCAATACCGATAAGTTACCCAACGAATACAAGGAGTATAATTCGGTGATACGGATCGGGAAGCCGTATATATTTAAGTTAAGCGGCTACCTTAATGCTGCTAAAGTGGTACTGATGGGCTCCTTCAACAACTGGAAGGATAATGAACTGTTCATGAACAAAACAGAAACCGGTTGGGAACTGCCTTACACCATTGGTCCGGGCAATTATGAATACCGCCTGAAGATAGATGGGAAACAAACCGCCGACTCTATAACCAAAAATAACCTGGTGCTGGTAATAGCGCCCAACTTTACATTCCGGTTAAAGGGATATGCCAGTGCAAGAACGGTTTGTGTGTCGGGAGACCTCAACAGCTGGAACCCTGTTTCTTTCCGGATGAAAAAAGAAGGAGACGAATGGGTGTTTAACGCACACCTCAACAAGGGCAAGCATCGGTATAAATTTGTGGTAGATGGAAAATGGATACTTGACCCGGCTAATAAACTATGGGAGCAGAATGAATATGGAACCGGCAATTCTGTGCTGTGGATAGAGAAGGATTAGTTCTGTTACCTCCACTTAAAAGCAAAATAGCTGCAGGGTTTATCCGATGCATTTCCCACGCCGTGCATTTTACCGCTTTCCATGATATACAGGTCGCCGGGGCCCCCGGTATAATGTTGCCCGTCGATGGTCATTTCTGTTTCTCCATCGATCACTAAAATGATCTCGGTATCTACGTGCTGGTGTGGCGTATGGCTTGGGCCTTTCTGTTTCAGGTACGTGATATGCATTTCGTAGTTCTCACACATGGCCGTGGGCCGGTCGAAATATTTGCGGGTGCCTTTGTTATTGGCTTCTTTATAGGCAAGCGAATCCCGGTTCAGTAAAAGAGTGCCGCCGGCTTTTACACTTCTTTCCATATCCATAGGTTTTTTGGAACGGAACATCAGTACATAATAAGTAACCGGGCCATCACCGGTGTTCTCAAAAACCTGTGATTCCAGTGGGGGAATAAGCAATACACTGCCGGGGCCCAGTTCAGCCGTTTTATCACCAATGGTGCATTTTAGTTTGCCTTCCTTGATGATGATCACTTCTTCAATATCTTTTTGTGTATGAGGCGGCCGGGGTACAGCGCCTTTTTGCTGCGTGGTGGCGTGTATCTCAAAATAAGAGAACTCGTTGTTGGTTCCTTCTGCCAGTTTGCGGCTTTCACGCAGGCCATCTTTTTTAACGGGCAGGTCGTTCCAGCGTATCACACCAGACGGAACAGGTTGTAATTGGGCGAATGTGTTCATAGTAATGAGCGGCAACAGCAGTGATAATATGATCTTCATAATTTCACAACAGGGTTTAAAATGAATGTTGAAAATGTGGTTCCGGGGAAGACGTCAATGTTGTATAAAACTACTAAAAATAAACAATTGTTTATGGCCGCCCGCATTGTCATTCAAACAAGCCCAGTTGCAATGGCTTAACTGGTCTCTTATTCGTCGTTACCCCGTCATCGCCAATGGTAAATACATCGGTTGCAGCATAACGGCCTGCTACAATGATCGCCGTTCCGTTTGCATGTTGCTTAAATAATTCTTCTGCAAGGCGTGGCTCGTTATTTTCTTTGCTCAGGTGTGCCAACAGCAGGTGCGATAAAGAAGGGGAGCGGTGCCTGGTAAATAATTCCAGCGCCTGTTTGTTGGATAAATGCCCCTGTTCACCACGGATGCGGTTCTTTAAATGAACCGGGTATTTGCCATTCTCCAGCATATCATCATCGTAATTGGATTCTAAAAAAGCGGCGTTGCATTTTTTAAAGTAACGGATCACTTCTTTACAGGGGGCGCCGATATCGGTGAACACACCTACCGTTATCTTTTTATAGCTGATGATAAAACTATGTGGGTCGATGGCGTCGTGTTGTTTGGTAAAAGGCGTAACCGATAGTTCGCCGATCATTACCGGTTCATTGGCGGTAAAGGTCCGGGAAAGATGCCTGATCAGTTTGGGCCCGTGCTTGGCGGTATTGGCAGTAATATAAACCGGCAGGCTGTACCGGTTGGCCAGCGTACTTACGCCTTTGATATGATCGCCATGCTCATGCGATACAAAAACAGCTTTTACTTTCTGCATCGAAAGTCCAAGCCCCTTCATCCGCTTTTCTGTTTCCCGGCACGAGATGCCGGCATCTATCAGAACGGCATCGGTATCGTTGCCTACATAATAGCAATTGCCGTTGCTGCCGGAATTGAGGGAGGTGATGAATAATGACATGGGCTGCAAAGAAAACGAATTTTGTGCTAAGGATCTGATGGCATCGGAAAGATTGTTGTAATTTTAGGTACTGTCTTAATTTGAAAAGTTGAACCACATAGGAACAATAGAAAACATAGGTCTCACATAGAAATTCTATGTGTTTTTCTATGTTTACTATGCTCTATGTGGTTCAAAATAGGACATTACTTATTTTTAAAATAAAAGCCATGAATCGGTATAACACATTTCTCACCGTTTTTATCATTTCCATTATTGCCCTGGTGATATTCCTTTATTTTTATATCAGCGCCATCATCAGCGTGGTGGCACAGGCGCACGGACAAATTCATCCCGATCCGTTTGAGATCGTGGGAACCATTTTCAGTCCGCAGATATTGATATCCGGACTGGTACTTGGGCTCAGCAGCCTGGCATACCGCATACTCGGCATTGTACACGTAGCAAAGAACAAAACCGTTTCCGACGGAGAAAAAGCCCTCTGGATCATCGGGTTCATCTTTATGGGATTTGTAACCGGCATTATCTTTTTGATACTGGCAAGGGGCCGGCAATTTGTTGATTGACCTTAATTCTTTATTCATAAGATGACAATTGTATTTTCTAATCCCGCTGTTTCCATTGCAACGGCGGATGATATACCGGCTATAAAAAACCTGCTGAACAGCGCTTACCGGGGCGAAGGCTCTAAACAGGGATGGACAACAGAAGCCGATCTCATCGAAGGCGACGTTCGTGCAGATGAACAAGGCCTGCAAAAAGTGATGCAGCAGCCCGGAAGCGTATTGCTTAAATATGTAAATGAACAGCAACAGCTCATTGGTTGTGTAAACCTGCAGCAGCACGGCAACCGCATCTACCTCGGTATGTTTAGTGTTTCGCCAAAATTGCAGGGCGGGGGCATTGGCAAGCAATTGCTGAAGGCATCAGAAGATCATGCTCATCATTTACAGTGTTCATCTATATATATGAGGGTGGTATCGGTACGCACCGAACTGATCGACTGGTATAAGCGGCATGGTTATGTTGATACGGGCCAGCGGGATCCCTTTACAGAAGACGGTACATCGGGCAGGCACCTGCAAAAGCTGGAGTTCATGATCCTGGAAAAGCTATTAACGGGAAATAATAATTAACCCCGGCCATCCTTTGCTGCATATTCTCCGATTGGTAAAGCACGGGCAACTGCTAAATGCCGGGTCTTATTCATGAAGTCGAAGAACAGGGTATATCTTTTTTTTCTTGCGCTGGCATTGTTGTATTGGAACCCCGTAAGTTTCTACCTCATTTATTCCGGTACGGTCATCTACTCCTTCAAACTGATTCATTTTCTTTTCTGGATTGTATTTCTTCTTGGCTTATTTGTTTTTTATCTTTTTATAAAGAACAGGCCCGGCAAACGGGTAGCGAATATTTTTTTCTCCTGCAGTATAGCAGGGATCATTTTTGCTTTTGTTGTACTGGTTAACGGACTAACGGGATTTTTTGCCCCGGTAAAAACCTTTCCTGGTTTTTTATTTGAACCCGGAACCAGGATGCGGTACCAGACCGTGGAATTCAATTCGCTGGCCGCCATCAACAACCTTGGTTTACGTGATCATGAAATTGACAGCAATAAAAATGGAAAGTACCGGGTACTTTGCGTGGGCGACTCCTGGACCTTTGGCTGGGGAGTGAACATAGAGAACAGCTGGCCCAAAAAGCTGGAACAATATTTAAAACAGCAGGGGATCCGGAATATAGAGATCATAAACGCCGGCCGGCCCGGCATGTATACCCGTACCTATAAAGAGAACCTGGAGAAAATGATACCGGTGCTGAAGCCCGACCTGGTGCTGCTGGGCGTACTTCAGCTGGATGACCTGGCACAGTATTATGAAGAAACACACAAGCTGGAAAAGAAAGAGAGCATACCCATCTGGGAAAAAATGAAATATGCCGCCAAAACCTTTCTTCTATATTCGGTAAGAAATATACTGGCGCATGTTTCAACAGAGAAAGAGGAAATAAATATCCGGGAAACATGGAAGGGATCGGCATGGTCAATTACCGATGATTTTTCCGAAAGCCAGCAGCGCAGGTACGATAAAATAGATGACCCGGTGAAGGCATTGTTTAAAACAGCCGATATCAGTCCGTCGGTGCTTTATTATTATATTAATTTCCCCGACAGGGTTGCGGTATTCAATAACCCGGATCATGCCGCCACAAAATTTGCCCTGGCCGAAATGTATAAAGATATTGCCGGTATAAAAACACTTTGTTCAGCCCATAACGCTGCGCTTGTATTTCTTAACCTGCCCACGCATATTTTTACAGGCCATAAACAACCTGCCATGCCGGATGATTCGCTGGATGCCTGGTTTCAAAGAAATAACAAGATCGATTCGCTTTATCGTAACATCGCCTTTACAAACAACGTTCCTTATTTTGAATTCACGAATGAATTCAGGGCAGTTGGAGATACGGTTGATTATTTCTTCCGGTACGACCGTCACCCTAATGAAAAGGGATATGAGAAGATAGCCGGGCTCACCGGCAGGTATCTTATGGATAATAATATCATTCAAAAAAAATAACCGGTAAATATTTAAGTATGCAATACATGATCATTGAACGGTTTCATCCCGGTAAAGTAAAGGAGCTTTACAAACGTTTTGATGAAAAAGGAAGAATGATGCCCGAAGGCCTTGTGTATATCAACAGCTGGATCAATAAAGAAGTGACTGTTTGCTACCAGGTGATGGAAAGCCCTTCGGAAGAAAGACTGCAGGAATGGATAAACAACTGGAATGATATAGTTGATTTTGAAGTGATCCCCGTTATCGGTTCTGCCGAAGCAAGAGCAAAGATTTTTACGAAGTAGAACTACTATCCGGCTGAAATACCTGTTCCTTTTCTCCTCTCTGGCTTAATTTTTGGGCAGTTATGCCTGATAAAATCCCAACTATGAGAAATAAATTCTGCTCTTTTTTTATTCTTTCAGCAATTTTATTCACTGTTTTTACATCAACTTCCTGCAGCAAGAATACGGAAGATGTTACATCCATAAATTCTGGTGGGGGCGGAACCGGCGGCGGGGGTACGGGTGGCGGTACTGTATGCACCCCAACAAAAGAAGCCGCAGAGAAGATCCAGGTATTTCCGGCAGATAACCCATGGAATAAAGATATTTCAACATCGCCTGTTGATCCATACAATACGCAGATCATTGCCGGCATATCAACACCTGTTATAAAAGCCGATTTTGGAAGTGGTTTGTGGCAGGGTGCACCCATTGGTATCCCATACGTTGTTGTTTGCGGCAATCAACCGAAGATCAATATCAACTTTACTGATTACGGAGATGAAAGTGATCCGGGGCCTTATCCCATGCCGCTGAATTCGCCGATAGAAGGAAACGGAACCGGCGATGCACATGTGATAGCCGTGGATATTGAGAATAAAAAACTGTACGAACTTTTTAATGCCCACGTGAACGGCGATCATTGGGATGCATCATCGGGCGCCATCTTTAACCTCAACTCAAATCAAATGCGTCCTGAGGGGTGGACATCAGCAGATGCTGCCGGCCTGCCGATCTTTCCCGGGCTGGTACGTTATGAAGAGATATTGAAAGGAGAGATCGATCACCCGATACGTTTTACATTAACAAGCAATAATGTAAAGCCTGCATACATCTACCCGGCAAGGCATAAAGTGAACAGCACGGGCGGACAATACTCATTGCCCTTTGGTGCAAGAATAAGGCTGAAAGCAGGCTTTGATATCAGCGGGTATTCAGCTACCAATCAAATTATCCTGCGAGCCATGAAAAAATATGGATTGATACTTGCCGATATCGGCAGTAACCTTTATATAACCGGCGCTCCCGATGAACGATGGAATAATGATGACCTTCGCCGGCTTGGACAAATACACGGAAGCGATTTTGAAGTGGTGAAGTTCAATTGATCATTGAACATTGATAGTTGAATATTGAGCATTTTTAAATATTCAATACACAATGCTCAATATTCAATGTCCAATAAAGATACCATTGATAACGAATGATCTTACCTAAGGAACCGGTACGTCCATTTTACCAAAAAGATATTACGTGCATTGCCCCCGCTGAATGCATTGTTGAAAAGGCTGCTGGCGATGGGCGAATCCTGGTCGCTGTACGCATCAGGCGTATTTCCCTGCGACCATACCAGGTAAAGTTCTGAACCTGGTCTGTATTCCCATCTTACTACCAGGTTGGAACGGAACTGCACGAAATTAAAATCTGGTTTTGCAAAACTGTAATCGGTAGTGCCGTCACTGTTCTCATCAACAAAATAAGTATCGTTGCTGAAACTGATCTGGCTTCCAGTATATTGGGTAAAACGCTTATCGTAATTTTTCTCCAATGCATCCGATACCCATGCAAACTGCCTGTACTTAGGCCGGGTGATAAAGGGCTGACCGTAATACTGAACCGTAAGATCGGGTGTTATGTTATACGTAAGTCTTCCGGTAAAACGCAACGTACGTTGTTCTACCTGGCCCACAATGGTACGGGTTGTATTATTATAGGTTATATTCCGCACAAACTGATCCTGCCTTCGCCAGTTATACTCGTAATTAGAACCAATGCTGATGTTTAGGGCATTAAACGGAACGAAGTTTACCGTAAGTCCTGCATTGCGGATGGTCATGCTGTTATCAAATCCCCACCACTTGAACAGGTTAAGACTGGCATATATTTTTTTGCGGTAATCGCTGTTTACGTAATAGCTCCAGCCAATACCGGGTGGCCTGCGCATAGAGCCTGCCCCACGCAGTGCATTATTGGAAACATCATAGGGGTTCCAGGTTACGCCGGTTCCGCTTTGCCAGTTATTGCGTAAGGTAGCATGACTGTTAAAGTTGAACTGCTGGTAGAGCAGCTGTCCGCCAAAATCCCAACGAAGCCAGTGATTATAATTCAACCGGGCATTGCGGAAGAATGAAAAGGGTTTTTGATAATGCAGGCCAACCCATGTCCAGTGGTTGATCTCGTTGGAAGTAAGCATGAAACCAATATCATTCAGTTCCAGTTGCGGCGAACGGAGTGTAATGCCGGTTTCAAATTTAAGTATCTGCCCCATCTTACCTTGTTTGCCACCGATCTTTCCTAAGCGAAAGGTTCCGCCGGTTCCGGATAACGAAGTACGTGATGTATCAACAGAAACTTCTGTGGCGCCCTTGCGCTGGAACAAATGTTCAAATGCATATTGCGTATTAAGGATGGCTTCCCTAGTTCCGTTAACCCGGCTGTATACCACATTGCCACGAACATACCAGGTACGACGTTTCCAGTAATGTAAAAAATCAACACCGCCGGAGTAAGCGCTTCTGTGCAACCTGTTATCCAGCCCATGTTCCCGGTTAACCGCAGTGAATATTCCGCCGATAACGGTATTGCCGCTATTGATATCTTTCTGAAGCCTTCCTACAAAAAAGTTGGTAAAGGGTTCTACCAGCTCTTTTCTTCTTTTACCATTATTATCTACGGTGGCTTTTTCTCTTTCTGTAACACTTTCCAGAATGCCGATGCTCCAGCCATTCTTTGTTTTACCGCTGAATTTTGCGGCGCCCAGTATGCTGGTGTTTTGCGGATGCTTTACATATTCGCCACTGGCCAGGTTTGCATAGCCGTGTGGCGAACTGCCGATGCGGCGGGAATAGAAGAGAAGATCTGAATCGTAATCACCACCGGCAGCAGAACCAGTAAGCTGGTATTCAAAAATATTCCGGCTCTCAATGAAGAAGGGCCGTCGCTCGCTGAAGAAATTCTGAAAGCCATCGATCCTTACCTGTGATGGATCGGCTTCTACCTGTCCAAAATCAGGATTGATGGTGAAGTCGAGTATAAGGTCGTTCGTTACTGCCACTTTACCATCCAGGCCACCGGTCAGTTTCATATCAAAGCCATCGGCAAAAGGATTGCCCGATTGTTTTTTGTATTTGTCTGCCTGCACTGTAACATAGGGAGCAATTTCCACCTGCCGGTGAAAAGGAATATTATTCAGTCCGTGCAGTTCACCAAAGCGGCTTACCCACACACCGGAATTCTGCGGAATGAGTTGCCAGGTAGATCGTTCTTCTTTACGGAATAAACGACGCATTACCTGTATACCCCAAACTTTTTCTTTTTCATTTCCATAGCGCAACTGGCTGAGAGGAATCTTTATCTCTGCCGTCCAGCCACCTTTATGAATATGTGTTTTTGCATACCAGATGGGATTCCAATTGGCATCCCAGTTACTGCCATCATTGCTTACAAACTCATCGCCCCTTACTCCCGAAACAGAAAGTGTGAAAGAGAATGCCGTACGCAGGTCGTGGTAACTGTCGATATTTATTTCAACAAAATCGCCGGGAAAAGCATCGCGGCGCCCCATTCGTTTATCAATGGAATCGGCAGCCATATCAATACAGTCATATGCAACATACAGGAACCGGTCGTCGTAAAGGATCTTAAAACGGGTAGGCTGGGAGGGTGGCTTTCCTTCGGCGGGCTGCCATTGGGTAAAATCGCCACCCCATTCCACTCCGTTCCAGGCCTCGTCAGCCGGAATGCCGTCGAGTACGATGGGACTGCCTTTGAGGCGGGCGGTTTGGTATTGTTTGCGGTTAATAGTAGTATCGGCTGTGCCGGCATGGGCAACAGAAATAAATCCCGTAAACAGGAGGAAAAGCAGGCTATACTTTTTCATCACCCAATAATACAGCGGAAGCGGCAAAATACCGGGGCTAAATACAACAGCGGTTTTTTTTGAAGATGGGGGGCAGGATTGGGATACAAGATACTGGATGCTAGATACAGGATGCAAGAGGCTGGATACTGGATGGCATTTGGTATCTCAATTATTTAAATGGCGGAAAAATACGGGAGAATTGATCTAACTTTTCGTAGCCTTAATCAGTTGAAATGAAAACAATGGCTTTGATACTTGCGGCCGGTATTTTTCTTTGGTATTACTATGCGGCCGGTACAGGGGTTAAGGAAACAAAAGCCAAAGCCACCGTGATGCTTACCAATAACCCGGTTGACTTTAAAACACAGGTGCAACCCATACTGGTAAAGAACTGCTCACCCTGTCATTTCCCTGGTGGAAAACTGTACGAAAAGCTTCCCTTCGACAAAGCAGAGATCATTACCAGCCATGAAAAAGGAATTGTAAAGCGTATCAATGACGAAACAGAAAGAAATACCATCAAACTTTTTAGTGAACAAAAAAGCAGGTAAGCAAAACTGTCTATTGTACAGCATAAAATAACGCAGCGACAACCGGGCCCGGCTAAAATTTACAAATATGACTATGATCCTGTTCCTGTACGTATAAAATTCTTACCTTAACAAGAAAAATATGAAGTCGATAGAAGAACTTAAATCAGGAAATGCTCAGCTCAATGTTGGACAAGCCATTTCAGACGGCTGGGCCCTTATATCAAGGCACCTGGGTTTATATATATTGGGCGGCATCGTTGCTGTACTGATCGGCGGACTGGCCGGTTTTATTCCGTTCATTGGCGGGCTGGCAAATAATCTCATCATCAGTCCTTGTTTTATGGCCGGCGCCATTTTTATAACCTGGCGGGTTTCTAAAGGTATTCCCTGGCAAGACTTTGGCGACATTTTCAAAGGCTTTAATTACCTGGCGCAGATAATGGTAAGCTCCCTCATTGAAACAGCGGTGATCGTTTTCCTGGTCGTGGTTTTCTTTTTTAACCTGCTGCCGGATATCATTGAACTTTTTCGTTTATCGCAGGGGCAGGGCGTATACGAGAACCAAAAAGAAATTGAAGCGCTGGCAAGAAGCATGTTCCTCAATCCAACTACCATACTGCTGTTCTTTGCATTCCTTATCATTGGGCTGCTGGTAGGAGTGATATGGGCATTCAAGATACATTTCATTGTTATTTATAAAATGGAAGGATGGCCGGCGATGGAAATGTCGAGAAGGATAAGCACCAAAAACCTGTTGCCCATGATCGGCCTGTTCATTTTGCTGGGCATTATTGTAGTGATCAGTATCATTCCCTGCGGCGTAGGGTTGCTCTTCAGTCTGCCATTGGCCATCGGTTCTATGTACAGCGCTTTTGCACAGATTACCGGTTGCAACCAGGCTGAGATAGATTTGGATTACCAGGGACAGGGAAATGTATAGGCCTGCCGTTTTGTTGAACATTTTATATTGAGAATTGAATATTGAGTATTATTATCATTCAGTTTAAGCTGATCTTAAAAAAGCTTTTTATGAAATCATATTTCCTGCTGCTGTTGAGCAGTTTATTTGTATTAACTGCACCGGCACAAAGTATTAAAAACGCCAAGCCTGATCCGGCTAAAAAGATACAAACCGTAGAGACCTCCTGCGGCAAATGCAAACTAGGGCTGCCGGGCAAGAGTTGTGATCTGGCAGTTCGTATCGGTGCCAATGCCTACTATGTAGATGGTGCATCCATTGATGATTTTGGCGATGCCCATGCACACGACGGGTTTTGTAATGCCATACGCAAGGCAGAAGTGCAGGGCGAAGTAGTGAATGATAAATTTAAAGTGAGCTATTTTAAACTGTTGCCCGAAGCAAAAAAGACAGAAGTGAAGAACAAATAACGGATCGCTGTCTTTGTATTGAGCATTGATCGTTGAACATTGAATATTGATTATTTAAAAATATTCAATACACAATTCTCAATGCTCAATGCTCAATATTCAATTATTCAGCAGCAGCATCATCTTTCTTAAGATATACCGCCTGAACAGGCAAGGCCATTTTAATTCCTTCCTGCTGAAAACGCCGTTGCATTTTTTTAATGAACACATGCCGTACAGGAAATTTATACGAGTACTCCAGCACCCGTAATATGGCCCGCAGGTTAATGCGGTTATCGCCCACGGCAAAATAGCGTATCACCGGTTCAAAATCCTTTACGGTTCCTTCTGCTTCTTTAAGCGTTTCGCTGATGATCTCTTTGGTTACCTTTTCAACAAACTCAAGATCATTGTCCATGCTTATCGCCACTTCCACTGAAAAAGATAGTTCACGGTTTGGCAGGTAATAATTGGTCACGATCATATCGGCCAATTTGGAGTTGGGTACAATCACTGTATGATCGGCTTCGCCCCGGATGGTGGTGCTGCGCCAGGTGATATCATCAATATAACCATCTTCACCAGTTGAAAGTTTTACAAAGTCGCCGTGGTTTATCTTGCCCGATGCTATGATCTGCAGGCCGGCAAACAAATTCGAAAGGGTAGGTTGCAATGCCAGGGCTACCGCCAATCCACCTACACCCAATGCAGTAAGTATGGGTGTAATGGAAATACCCTGCGACTGGAGTATGATGAGCAAACCAATTATATATATGATGCCTCTTACAATGTTGCCGATGATGGATGAAGAAGGGATCACCGTATCGGTGCCGGTTGCTTTTATACGCAGCATGCCCGAGATAACCCTTGCCAGGATAAGGGTTGCAGAAAAAATATAGAAGATCATCAGCCCGTTCTCCAGCCAATTGTGATAGCGTATGTCCATATCAATACGACGCAGACCCAGGAAAAGCCCCAGCGCCACAAACCAGGCTATCACCCAGTTTCGGATGCTGGCGATGATGAGGTCGTCGGATTTAAGTTTTGTTTTAGCCGCCAGCTTTGCCAGCAGGGGCATCAGCAGTTTATGAACAATAAACCCAACAACAAACCCTGCAGCTATATACAGGGCCAGTTTTAAAATATCGTCTTCATTCATCTTTTGTAATTTGCTTAAGGACCAGCAAATTTACCGCTTATAAATTTTCCCGGCGAACTAAAATCTTCTTAAAAAAGCCAGGCTTATTTTTCATAAATTACGGTACTCAAAAAATTATAGCCATGTCAAATCAGAACAGGAGAGATTTTCTCAAAGGATCAGGTCTTGCTTTATTACCCACGCTTATACCTGCGGGGGGATTGCTTGCCGCAGAAAAAATAAGCAGGCAGGCACCGGGCAATGAAGAACCCATTAATTTTTTTGGCGACGGTATTACATATGAACCCACGGCCTATATCGCCGAATTGCAGAAAGCCAACAGCAACCATCCCATTGAACGGGATCGTTATGGCAATGGCGGGGTGGTAGCTGCCCTGGAAAAAAAGTTTGAGGAGATAACGGGTAAAGAAAAAGCCATTTGCATGCCCAGCGGCACCATGGCCAACCAGTTTGCCATTGCCGCACTGAGTGGCGATAATACCAAGGTATTTGTACAGGATACCAGTCATGTGTACCGGGATGAGGCCGATGCCGCCCAATCTGTTTTTCAAAAAAGACTGATGCCGCTGGCAAAAGATAAAACATGGTTCACCGCCGATGAATTAAAGCAGGCGGTTGATTCGCTGAAAGAGCAGGAAGTATTCAGCAGCGGCATCGGCGCTGTGTCAATAGAAAACCCGGTTAGAAGAACCGATGGAAGGATGATACCCATTGAGGAAATAAAGAAGATCAGTGAGTACTGCCGCAGTAATAATATCCGCCTGCATTTGGATGGAGCAAGAATATACATGGCTGCCGCCTGGTCGGGCGTATCCATTAAAGAATACGCTTCTTACTTCGATACCATTTATATTTCTCTTTATAAATACCTGGGGGCATCGGCCGGCGCTGTTTTATGCGGCGAAAAAAAGCTGATCGAAAAAATGCCCCATATCATTAAGATACACGGCGGCAATATGTACAGCAACTGGCCCAATGCAGCCATGGCCCTCCACCGGTTGGAAGGTTTTGAAGAACGCATGAAAGAAGCGGTAAAAAGATCTGCTGTCTTATTTGCCGCATTAAATCAAACTGACGGAATAAAAGTGAATATGCTGGATAACGGAACCAACATCTGCTTGCTGGAACTTGGTAGCGGGGTTGATGGTAAAAAATTAAAGGACAAGCTCCGGGATGGATATAATATCCGAATGGGAATGCCCAATGCAAAGAACCAGGTTTATCTTATGATCAACGAAAGCCTGATCACCCGGGATATAACGGTGGTAACCGATGCGTTTAAAGAGGCATTGAAAGCAGCCAGGAGTTAAAAACCGGGGCCCGACAATTCGGCCACGGCGCAAAATTCGTGTACTTTATGTGTATAGGCACTCAGCCCGATGCGGGAGTAAGAAGGATTAAGGCAGTTTACCCGGTGGCCTAATGAAGGAACTTTATCATCAATGAGCCATTGCATGGCAATGTCCTTGCCATCATCCATACCATAGGAACAACACTCTGCATAGTTGCCTCTTTTGCAGGTTTTGCGTTTATGTCCAACATAACCGCTTACACCCATCTCCTTTGCAAAACATTTTGCATTCTCGTACAAAACCGAATCAAACAAAAGTGCCGGTACCGGTTTCATCGTTTTTAACTTTGCTATTAGCGACTTCCTGTATTTGGATTCTTTTAAATAATCGCCGAACCTTTCCGTACCATAATAGTCCTGCAGTTCCAGTTCTATGAATTGTTTTGGATAAAGACGGGCCAGGTTAATATACATGATGGCATCTTTTTCAGATTCAGCCAGGTATTCTATGTCTTTTGCCATGTCGGCAGAATCAACCTGTGCTTCTGTCCAGTTTTGCCCGAACGAAATGATGCTTGCCAGTATGCCAAGGGTAAGAAAAATGCCTTTCATTAAGTAATGGGTTGGTTCCTGTGTTTATCCTGCAAAATAACAAAAATCATATTCCGGCTGAACATTGAATATCGGGAATTGATTACTTTAGTTTCTCATTAACTGCTAAAACCCTTCACATGTTCATAAAAAGATATTTTCAACCGGTATTGCTGCTTTGCTTTATTGTAAATGCAGTTGCTGCACAAAACATCCCGTCACCCAAAGAACATTTTGGTTTTAATATCGGAGATAACTACCAGCTGGCCAATTTCACGCAAACCGAAGCGTATTTTAAAAAGCTGGGTGAAAGCTCCGACCGGGCAAAGTATACCGTGATCGGTAAAACAGAAGAAGGAAGAGACCAGTTCATGCTGATCGTTACTTCGCCGCAGAATCATAAGAAGCTGGAGTATTATAAACAACTCTCTCAAAAACTGGGCAATGCCGATGTGGGAATGGAAGAAGCAAGGCAACTGGCCAAAGAAGGCAAGGCCGTGGTGTGGATCGACGGTGGTTTACATGCTACGGAAGTAGTGGGCATTCACCAACTGATAGAAACGGCTTACCAGCTAACCAGCCGTACCGATGAAGAGACCATGCGTATACTGAATGATGTAATTATATTGATGACACATGCTAATCCCGACGGACAGGAACTGGTAAGCAACTGGTACATGCGTGAATCAAAGCCTGAAAAAAGATCAACATCCAATCTTCCCAGGTTATATGAAAAATATGCCGGCCACGATAACAACCGGGATTTTTATATGATGAACCTGAAAGAGTCGCAGAACATCTCCCGCCAGTTATTCATTGAATGGATACCACAGATCATGTACAATCATCACCAAACCGGGCCGGCAGGTTCTGTATTGGCGGGCCCGCCATACCGTGACCCTTTCAATTATGTTTTTGATCCCCTGATCATAACGGGGCTGGATGCCGTTGGCGCTGCCATGCAAAACCGCCTGAATACAGAGAATAAACCGGGCTTTACCAGCAAGGCTGGATCTGTTTTCAGTACCTGGTACAATGGCGGGTTGCGTACTACTACTTATTTCCATAACATGATCGGGTTATTAACGGAGATCATCGGCAGTCCTACGCCATCTGATGTTCCGCTTGTTCCATCAAGGCTTATACCCAATGCAGCAACACCCAACCCGGTTACGCCGCAAAAGTGGTTATTCCGCCAGTCGATCGATTATTCTGTTTCACTGAACTATGCCGTATTGAATTATGCATCCCGTAACCGGGATGAACTGTTGTACAATATTTACCTGATGGGAAAGAATTCGATCAACAAGGGAAATAAAGATACCTGGTCATTATCTCCATCAAAAATTGATGAGATGAATAAGCTGTACCAGGATTCGTTGAAACGGGCAAACCGCACAGGCCCCGGCAATATCAGTGTTAAGTATTACGATTCGGTGATGAAGAATCCATCTTACAAAGATGCATGGGGATATATCATACCCGCCAACCAGGTGGATATTGCCAGCGCCGTGGAATTTTTAAATGCATTGATAAGAACGGGCGTGGTAGTGCAAAAAGCAACTGCTGAATTTACTGTTGCCGGAAAAAAATATCCTGCCAATTCGTATGTTGTAAAAACGAGCCAGGCTTTTCGTCCGCACATACTCGACCTGTTTGAACCCCAGGATCATCCCAATGATTTTCAATACCCCGGCGGGCCACCCGTGCCGCCCTACGATGCATCGGGCTGGACATTGGCTTACCAGATGGGTATACAATTCGACCGGGTGATGAATGCATTTGAAGGACCCTTTCAATCAAACCCAAGAGGGGAGTTGCTGAAACTGGATGGTTCTGCTGCCGCTTCAGCAAAAGGTTATATACTGGATGCAGGAGCCAATCAATCTTTCAAGGCCGTAAATATTTTATTGAACAACGGCGCAGAAGTATATCGTGTTGGCAATGATGCAGCCAGTAATACCGGTTCATTTTTTATTCCTTCTGCCACCAAAGTAAAACCCGTTATTGATAAGATCGTGAAGGAAAGCGGTGCACAGTTTTTACCGGCCTCTAAACGGCCTTCTTCATTGGTAAAAATAAATAAAGCAAGGATCGCCTTATGGGATATGTATGGGGGCTCTATGCCATCGGGCTGGACGAGGCTGATCTTTGAAAAGTTCAATTATCCCTTCGATGTGATCTATCCGAAAGACATTGATACCGGCAACCTGAAAGATAAATACGATGTGATCGTTTTTGTAACAGGCGCCATTCCATCTGTTAACAGCAGGGCTAATACAAATGCCGGCAGAGGAGGGGCAGATAGTATGATACCTCCCGAGTTCAAACCCATGACCGGCCGCATCACTGCAGAAAGATCCATTCCGGAATTAAAAAAATTCATGGAGCAGGGAGGCACCGTGGTTACCATTGGCAGCAGTACGCAACTTGCCTATCATCTTAAATTGCCGGTTACCGATGCGATCGTGGAAATTGATAACGGAAGTGAAAAAACCCTGAGCCGGGAAAAATATTATATACCCGGAAGTATTTTAAAAGTAGCAGTTAATAATAAAGAGATGGCTGCTGCCGGCATGCGGGAAGAAGCCGATGTTTATTTTGATAACAGCCCGGTATTCCGCCTTGGCCCCGATGCGGTGAGCAGCGGTATCATAAAACCCATCGCCTGGTTTGCAAACGATAAACCGCTACACAGCGGCTGGGCCTGGGGGCAGGCATATTTAAAAAATGGAGTTACGGCTTTTGAAGCAATGGTTGGCAAAGGAAAACTGTATGCATTCGGTCCGGAGATAACTTTCAGGGCGCAGTCGTACGGAACATTCAAATTCCTGTTCAATCAATTGTATATTCAGTAAGGAAAAAGAAGTCAGTAGCATCTTAAGATTGAAAAGTAGTCAGCCTGGGCTTGTCAACTCGATGTGAAAGTTACAATTCAAACTGAAGTGAATTAATTTGTGTTGCAGCGGTAATGTGGTATATTTAAGCAACTGCTTAAACAGACTTCACAGGCATTACATTTCTTTTAACCCCTGTTACAACTAAATGAAGTATGTTATTCCCATATTTCTGGCTGTGATTTTTTCTTTACCGGTAACAGCACAACAGGATGTTTCCCAAACTTCTCAAACAAGTGAAGCCCCTGCTGTATATGCGGTTGTGGTGGGTATATCCGGCTACCAGGATGCTGATATACCCCGGTTACAGTTTGCCAACCGGGATGCAGAAATTTTTGCAGAGTTCTTAATGTCGAAGGCCGGGGGAAACGTACCCAAAGAGAATATCCGGTTGCTTACCGATTCCAATGCCAGTATCGCTGCAGTGCACATGGCCATCAAATGGCTGGTGCGTACCTGTAAGAAAGGAGATATGGTATTCTTTTATTTTTCAGGCCACGGCGACCTGGAAAGCATAAGCATGTACAACAGTGCCTATTTGATCTGTTACAACAGTCCGCTTGAAAGTTATGTGGGCATGTCGTTAAGTGTTTCTTACCTCAATGATATTACCAATACCTTATCGGCTAAAACCGGAGCCAACGTGGTATTGATCACCGATGCCTGTCATTCGGGTAAGATGGCAGACGCTAAAGTGAATGCATTGGTAGGCCGGCAGTTGATGGATTCAAAAGAAAAGGAGATACGCATCGCCTCCTGCGAGCCCGCCCAGGTATCAAATGAAAAAGCAGATTGGGGCGGGGGAAGAGGGGTGTTCTCTTACTACCTCGTAAACGGGCTAAAAGGATTGGCCGACCAAAGCAAAGACGGCGTGGTGAGTTTTGGGGAGATGCGGAATTACCTGCAGCATTCCATGGAAAATGATCCCGTGCTGAGGCAGGAGAATAAAAAACAAACACCCGTGCTGAAAGGGAAGGATGATTTTGCCCTGGCAAAAGTTGACCGGGATGAACAGCAAAATGCCCGGCAGCAATCGGCAGCTGATTCTGCTTCTTTGGTAATGGTTGCGGATGCATTCATGCAGTCAGACCCGGAAGATTATTTCATCTCGTTACTTAAACAAGAAAGCCTGGAAGCATTGACCGATAGTTTGAAATTAGATAAGCTGCCTGCTGCTGATATTCCTTTTGCATTGGTGAGAGCGTTAATGAAAAATGTAAAGAAAGAAACGGAGATCAATAAATTAGAGCAATTGCTGAATGATCTTCGCTACAATGAGGAAGTCCTGATCCGCTTCAAGGAAAACCTGGTGATCGCTTTCGACGACCAGGCACAGGAAGTGATCAACCAGTATTTAAAAGGAGATGAGGCAGAGTTGGAACGGCGCCGATATTACAATGTGAAAAGCAGCGGGTACGACGTTTATCCAAAAATGTTTTCCGTGGCCTTAAAACTCACCGGGCCCGAAAGTTTTTATTATAACATCCTGCAGGTTAAACTTCATTATTTTACCGGTGTTGCCCTGCGCTTAAAGATACCCCTTACTGAAGACCCCGCTTCACTCATTAGCCAGGCGCTGGCCGAGCAACATAAAGCATTGGAACTGGAGAAACATGCCGCTTATATATATAATGAACTGGGTATTTTGTACGACATGAAAAAAAAATACTCCGAAGCCGAAAACTATTACAAAGAAGCCATTACCAAAAGGCCTGATTGGGCATTGCCCCGGGCCAACCTGGGCGGATTGTATGCTGAAACCGGGAAGCCGGAACAGGGAATTGACGCCTGTAAGGCAGCAGACAGTCTGAAAGCCGGCGTGCAGATCACTGCGATAAACATGGGGTATGCTTACGAAAAATCGGGCAACCTGTTGTACGCCGAAGAATACTACCGGGAAGCAATAAATATCAACTCCCGTCATTACCTGCCTTTTGAGAACCTGGGTTATGTGTATATGAATACCACCCGGTATGCATTGGCCGATTCTTTTTTCTATGAAGCCAGCCTGCGGAAAAAAGGATATCATTTTAAACCTGATGGTTTAAGGAATGAAAGGGATAAGCAGGGGCTGCACCCAGCTAATGTTTATTTTTGCTCTTTTGAGGATACGCTTAAATTTAAACCAGGCGATATGCTGGCCTGGTTTGCCTGGGGGATGGCGAAATTTTATTCATTTAATACCAGGCAGCAAATTGATGCAGATGGTATTGCGCCACGGGTTGAAAAAGATAATGCCGGTGCCATACAGCATTTTAAAAAAGTGATCTCCCTCGGTAAAAGCAATCCGCTGGTATACCATTACCTGGCCATGGTTTATTATGAACAGCAGCAATGGGAAGAGGCTGAATTAATGTTCCGCTATGCTATGGAAAATTATATGAACCGGCAATCATTTGACCTGTACCTCGATTCTGTAAAAAAAACTGCGGCGTATCCCTATGATCATGATTGCTACGAAACGATATTCAATGCCTATTACTACAGCCAGGCAGATGATCTTTATTTCCTTGCTTCCCTTTATGAAAAATGGAGCCGCCCGGCTGAAGCGGAGACATACTATAAAAAGATCATTGACGCAAACCCCCGGGCATTAAGTGCATACATGAAGCTGTGGCAGTTACTGGAAAAACAAAGCCTGTATACCGAAGCTGAAAATGTACTGAAGGGCTGTGAAAAATATTACAGGGATACGGTTTACCGGGAGCTCAATGCCTTTTACCGCCGAACGATCGAAAAGGAACCTGGTAAGGTGGAGTGGAATTACAAACTGGCTTTATTGCTGTATGACCATGCCGGCAAACCTTCAAAATGGAAATACAAGGATACCATTATATGGTTCCCCATGGTCAACAGGGAGATGTTTATCCCCGACCGCTACCGCGATGCAAGCCAGGAAGACCTTTACCTGGATACCGGGCCCGGTACATCTGATGAGTTTGTTCCGGAGGATTGTTGTGCTGATGACTATGGATCTATCATTGTTCCCGGAACCGGTGAAACACTACATTTTAATCATACTGTCAGATATCCCAGGTACGATGGCATCCGGTATTTAAAACGAACAGCCGAACTGGTTGCTGAAAAAGAAACGCTGGCATCCATCAATTATAAGATCGGTGAGATCTATGTATGGGCCGGCTCAAAAAAAATGGCATTGCCTTATTTTGAGAATGCATTCGGTTTTGATACTACCAATGCCAATACAAGGGTGAAGATCGTGGAAATGAGTACGGCCATTTATAAGAACCGAAAAGCGCTGGAACAGCTTAGTTACCTGTATAACAAAAAGCAGATCGATTTTTCCAGCCGGTTGCAGTTTGCAAAATTCAGTATGTATGCCGGGCAGTTTGACCAGTGCCAGAAAATTATGGATGAAGCAGAAGCCATCAATCCATACCCGCTGCCGGAAATAGCCGAATTAAATGGCCAGTTCAATTTATTGAAGGGTGATCCCGATAAAGCCATTGCATTTTATAAAACCTGCATGCAGTTTAATCCGGGTGATGCCGGTACCAGCTATACGCTGGCACGTTTGTATGCAGGTAAAAAGAATACGGCCGAAACATTCCGCTGGCTCAACAAAGCCATCAGCCTTGGCTTCAATTATGGATTTGTTTTACAAAGCGATCCCTTGCTGGCCGGTTTGCGTAAAACAGACAAATGGAGTTCCTTTATAAATACCGTACAGGAAAAAAACTGGAATAAAAGAAAGCAGCGTAGTATTGATGGAAACAATTGACAGGATACGGAAACAACAAATGTTATATGCAACCCTAAAACTAAATTTCGTTCACTTTCAAGTGACAGGATATACAATGTAATGTTGCTAACTGTCCACAGCCCATTTGCAAGGCTCACAAAATCAGCTGTACAGAAGCCAACCTTGCAAAAGAATTGCGATTTGCTAACGTACTGCAAACAGGCTTTTTTAGGCAATGGGATGAAATACAACAAATAAGAAAATGAAGCTGCCTAACGGCGGCTTCATTTAGCTTCTGATTGGTAATAAATATATGGGTTTACAGAAAAATAAATATTACATTAGCTTAATGTTTTATGTACATAAATATTGTATTACCTCTTTATTCTTATTTGCTGCAATCCCAAAATATGCAAAATCAGAAATTCTATATGTCTGTAATAAAAATGAATTTAGTAAATGTAGTAACAGAGTAGTTGAACAGTCTAATAGCTTCTATAAAAAATTATCAGATTCAACAAAACTGAAAGCAAAAATATTTAAGACAAAAACAGGCTGGGGGTATGATATTTACTTAAATCAGAATTTATACATTCATCAACCAGATATTCCTGCTTTGAATGGAAAACAAAGTTTTAAAACAAAATCAGATGCAATTAAAATTGCAAATCTTGTTAAGCTTAAAATCTATAAAAATATTTTCCCTCCTACAATCACAATTAATGAATTAGATAGCTTGAACATAAAAAGAATTTTTTAGAGTAAAAAAGTAGATGCGCAAAAAATGAAAATAGTTTCAATTTTAGTATTTCTTATACTTATTACTAAAATTAACAGTGCCCAAGATACATGGACTCAAAAAACTGATTTTGGAGGCACTGCTAGAGAAGATGTTGTTGGATTTTCTATAGGAACAAAGGGATATTTTGGAACAGGGCATGCTCTTGCTGGAGGTACAACAGATTTTTGGGAATGGGATCAAGCAACTAATGTTTGGACTCAAAAGGCCAATGTTGGGGGGCCACTTAGAGACGCAGCTGTTGGATTTAGTATTGGAACAAAAGGATACATTGGAACTGGAGATTCTGCCAATTCGCTAAATTTCTTAAAAGATTTCTGGGAATGGGATCAGGCAACTAATATTTGGACAAGAAAAGCAGATTTTGGCGGAGCTCCAAGATGGTTTGCTGTTGGGTTTTCAATTGGCTCAAAGGGATATATCGGAACTGGAGCAACTCTTGCAGGATCGTTAAATGATTTTTGGGAATATGATCCAATAACAAATGCATGGACACAAAAAGCAAACTTTGGTGTCCCAAATCGAATGCATGCCGTTGGATTTTCAATTGGCTCAAAAGGATACATTGGTACTGGAGGTACTGGCACTGGACAGGGTACTTCAAACGATTTTTGGGAATATAATCCAGCAACAAATGCATGGTCACAAAAAGCAAACGTTGGAGGTATAGCAAGAGAGTCTGCAGTAGGATTTTCCATCAGTGGGAAAGGTTATATTGGTAATGGTGGAAATACTGGTACATATTTCAATGACTTTTGGGAATACAACCCAATGACAGACAGTTGGGTTCAAAAAGCAAATTTTGGCGGTGTTAGCAGAATGCGTGGTAGTGGATTTTCGATAGGGAATAAAGGATATATAGGGATGGGATGGAAGAATGCTTCCCCATTTTTTTTTAAAGACTTTTGGGAATATGATCTGTGTGGTTCTGGAATAACGCCATCTGTCAATATTATTGCCTCACCATCAAATTCCATCTGTGCGGGAACATCTGTGACCTTTACTGCAACTGCCTCGAATCTGGAGGGTGGTTCTGTAAGTACCTATAACTTTAAAGTTAATGGGGTAAGCCAGCAGAATACGGCATCAAATATTTACTCAACAACATCGCTGATTAACAATGATGTTGTAACCTGCACAATTACTATAACTGGAGGGGGAAGTTGCTTAACATCAACCACCGCATTATCGAATACAATCACAATGGTAGTGAATACAACTGCTACACCAACAGTTAGTATTACTGCATCTCCATCAGGCGCAATCTGTGCGGGAACGTTAGTAACATTCACGGCGACAGCTTCAAATCTCGGGGGAGGTTTTGTAAGTTCCTATGACTTCAAAGTTAATGGGGTAAGCCAGCAGAATACTGCATCCAATACTTATTCAACAACATCGCTTATTAACAGTGATGTTGTAACCTGTGCAATCACCATAACAGGCGGAGCTTGTTTAACTTCTACCACCGCATCATCGAATATAATCACAATGATAGTGAATGCAAATGTTACACCGGCTGTTAGTATTGTAACATCTCCATCAGGAGCAATCTGTGCGGGAACATCTGTTACTTTTACTGCAACTGCCACTAGTCTGGGGGGTGGTTCCGTAAGTGCCTATAACTTCAAAGTTAATGGAGTAAGCCAGCAGAATAATATATCCAATACTTATATTACAACTTCACTGGTTAATAATGATGTTGTAACCTGTATAATCACTATAGCTGGCGGAACTTGCTTAACTTCTACCACTGCTTCATCGAATACAATCACAATGATAGTGAATGCAACTGTTACGCCGGCAGTGAGTATCAGTGCATCTCCATCCGGTGCAGTATGTGCTGGAACACCCGTTACTTTTACTGCTATTCCCTCTAATCTAGGCGGAGGCTCTGTGAGCATTTATGATTTCAAAGTCAATGGCATAAATCAGCAAAGTAGTGCGACTAACACTTATTCAACAGCATCATTGGTTAACAGTGATGTTGTAACTTGCACTATCACTATAACAGGTGGAGTTTGCTTAACTTCTGCCACTGCATCATCGAATATAATCACAATGGTAGTGAATGCAAGTGTTACGCCGGCTGTTAGTATTGCGTCATCTCCATCAGGAGCAATCTGTGCAGGAACATCTGTTACTTTTACTGCAACTGCCTCTAGTCTGGGGGGTGGTTCTGTAAGTGCCTATAACTTTAAAGTTAATGGAGTAAGCCAGCAGAATAATATATCCAATACTTATATTACGACTTCACTGGTTAATAATGATGTTGTAACCTGTACAATCATTATAGCTGGAGGAGTTTGCTTAACTTCTACCACTGCTTCATCGAATATAATCACAATGATAGTGAATGCAACTGTTACTCCGACAGTGAGTATTAGTGCATCTCCATCCGGTGCAATATGTGCTGGAACATCCGTTACATTTACTGCTACTCCCTCTAATCTAAGCGGAGGCTCTGTGAGTATTTATGATTTCAAAGTCAATAGCATAAGTCAGCAGAGTAGTGCATCTAATACTTATTCAACAACATCATTGGTTAACAGCGATGTTGTAACTTGTACTATCACTATAACAGGTAGCGGTTGCTTAACATCTACAACTGCAATATCAAATGCGATAATACTGTTAGTGAATACCAATGTTACTCCTTCTGTAACCATTATAGCTTCTCCATCCGGTGCAATTTGTGCAGGCGCATTTGTAGCATTCACAGCGGTTCCAACGAATGGTGGCACAACTCCTAGTTATCAATGGCAGGTTAATGGAGTTAATGTTGGCACAAATAATCCTGTCTATACTAGCAATACTTTAAACAACGGCGACTTAGTAAAATGTATTCTAACCAGCAATTATGTATGTGTCACGGCAACAACCGCTACTTCAAATACTATACAAATGACGGTAAATGCACCCATAATTCCATCTGTCAGTATTGCTGCATCTGCAACAACTATTTGTACAGGAACATTGGTAACTTTCACAGCAACACCAGTAAATGGTGGAACGACTCCATCATATCAATGGAAATTAAATGGGTCAAATGTGGGCACTAATAGTCCAGCATATTCTACTAATAGTCTTGTAAATAGCGATGTAATTTCTTGTGTACTAACAAATCTTAATTCCTGCAGTTCTACAACAACGGCTGCTTCAAATAACATAACAATGATTGTAACTACAACCATTGTTCCGTCTTTAACCATCACATCTACGGCAAACAATATTTGCCCGGATGCTTCTGTAACCTTTACTGCTGTGCCAGTAAATGTAGGAACTACACCTTCATACCAATGGCAAGTAAATGGAACTAATGTTGGAGGAAACAATCTAACATACAGTAATAATAGTTTTACAAATGGTGATAAAATAAATTGTATTATGAATACTGTTACTAGTTGTTCAGCTACACCACTTGTTTATTCCGATACTATTACAATGATAGTTAAACCAAAACCTGTAATTTCATTTAGCCCGTCAAACCCTACAATACCTCTTGGTAGTTCTATTCAATTAAATGCTTTAGTTACAGGAAATCTTGCCAGTTATTTGTGGACGCCATCAATGGGCTTGAATAATCCAATAGTATTAAACCCAATTGCAAGTCCAGTAGTTACTACTATTTATAATTTGAATGTTATTGCAACTAATAGCTGTTCAGCTGATAAACAATTAACGGTTACTGTTTTTAAAGATATTTATATTCCCAACTCGTTTACTCCCAATGGCGATGGTTTAAATGATATCTTCCGAATTCCCCCCGGAACATCTTTGAATTTACAATATTTCATCATTTACGACAGGTATGGGAATGAAATTTTTAAAACTGCGGATGTAAACAAAGGATGGGATGGTACTTATAAGGCAGCAAAATCTCCCAATGGTGCTTATACCTATTTAATTAAAGGATCTGATTCAAAAGGCGAAATAATTTTAAATGGTACTGTACTTATAATCCGATAATACTTTTTTCCAATCCTGCCTTCCTGACAGTGTATTTGTGTTTCGCAAACTTCATTTTTCTTCAGTCGTTAGTAATATTCGGGCTGAGCACAGAATAATCCCTATTAGCAACTTTAAAACTACAGACGTAGTTCTATTGTACTTTTATCATTATCTTCAGCGTGGCAACGCTATTGTGCTTCAGGTCAGGGCGGACAATATTAAAACCACCAGTTGCACAAAGCTGTTACCGTTTTAGCATATCATAATCTATGCGGCCAAAACCAACCAGGTATTTATTGCTGTTGCTGCTTTCAGCTTTATTGATTGCCCCGGTATCAGCGCAAACTACCGCAACCGGTAAAGGCAATGTATATGCCGTAGTGATCGGCGTTTCTAATTACCAGGATCCCGATGTACCCAGGCTGCAGTTCGCCAACCGGGATGCAGGCATCTTTGCCGCCTTCCTGCAATCCAAAGCCGGAGGTTCTGTTCCCAAAGAGAATATCCGCTTACTCACCGATTCCGGCGCCACGGTAAGCGCTGTACACATGGCCATCCGCTGGCTTACACGAACCTGCAAAAAAGATGACCTGGTGTTCTTCTATTTTTCCGGTCACGGCGACCTGGAAAGCATGAGTATGTTTAATAACGCATACCTTATCTGTTACAATACACCCATCGAAAGTTATGTGGGCATGTCGCTCAGCGTTACGTTCCTGAACGAGATCGCCAATACCTTATCTGCAAAAACCGAAGCAAGGGTAGTGCTGATCACCGACGCATGCCACTCCGGGAAAATGGCAGGCAGGGATAATGTGAATGCGTTGGTAGGACAACAATTGCTGAATGCAACCGAAAAAGAGATACGCATCGCTTCCAGCCAGGCCGATCAGTTATCGAATGAAAAAGCAGATTGGGGAGGAGGCAGGGGAATATTTTCGTATTACCTGGTGAATGGGCTAAAGGGCTTAGCCGATGAAAGCAAAGACGGCATTGTAACAATGGGAGAGATAAGAGACTACCTGCAAAAATACATGAGCAACGACCCGGTGCTTAAGCAGGAAGGAAAAACACAGACACCGGTATTTAAGGGCGGTGATAATTTTGAACTGGCCAGGGTAGATACGGAAGAAGAAGCCCGGGTAAGATCACAGGCAAGTATTGATTCTGCAGCACATGTTGTACTGAGCCCGGCGCCTGTTGTTTTCAATAGCAACATCAACGGGATGATGGCGGATGATTACTTTTTGTCGTTGCTGAAAAACCAGGGACTGGAATCCTTTGTTGATAGCCTGGGTTTAGACCGGTACACAGCGAAAGAGATCCCCGTTATTCTGTTGAGATCGCTCAGGGATAGTTTGCAGGATAAAGATGGCGTTGTAAAACTGAATGAATTGCTGGCAGAAATGGAAAGCAGTGCGGATGCAATAAACCGGATCAATGAAATGCTGGTGATGGCATTTGATGATAAAGTGCAGGAAGTGATCAACCGGTACCTGAAAGGAGATGAAGCCGAGCTGGAACGGCGCCGGTATTACAATATTGCCAATAATGGATATGATGTGTATCCCCGGATGCTGGCGGTGGCAATGAAGCTGACAGATCCTTCCGGTTTCTATTATAATATGCTCCAGGTAAAGCGGCATTACTTCACCGGGGTAACCCTTCGGTTGAAAATACCACTTAGTTCCAACCCGGCCGGGTTGATAGAGCAGGCGTACAACGAACAGCAAAAGGCGCTTGCCCTTGAAAAAAAAGCTCCGTATATCTACATCGAATTGGGTATTCTGTATATGCTTAAAAAGCAATACGCTAAATCCGAAGAGAATTTCAGGGAAGCCATCCGCCGGAACGATACCTGGTCAATACCCCTGAGTAACCTGAGCGGTTTATACGCATTGACGAACCAGTTTGAAAAAGGATTTGCCGTTAATAAAAAGGCCGACAGCTTACAACCAAACAACCAAAACACCACCATCAACCTGGGTTTGCTAAACGAACGGTCGGGCAACCTGCTGTATGCCGAAGAAGATTACCGCAAGGCCATTGATATAAACGACCGGCATTATTTACCTTTTGAGCGACTGGGATATGTATACCTGCACATAACCGATTATGCAACCGCCGATTCCTTCTTTTATGAAGCCGACCTGCGTAAGCGGGGATATCATTTCAAAGGCAATGCATGGCTTTCGGTGGCACCTAATATTGTTATGCCCCCCATTCCGCCGCAGGTATGCGCCCTGGATACGGCAAAACTGAAACCACAGGATTTTATGGCCTTCTTTTACTGGGGTATCAAAGAGTATGAACAGAAAAATTATGCCAATGCATTGCGTATCCTGAAGAAAGTGATCAGTGCCGACGGGGATAACCCGCTTGTATTTCATTATATCGGGAAATTGTTCTACGACCAGGAAAAATGGGAAGAGGCCGAGATCTATTTTCAGTATGCCATTCAATATTACCTACCTGATTCTGCGTTCAGGCTGCACATGAATGAGGAGATCGCAAGAGCCGTTTCGTATGGCTACGAACACGATTGCTTTGAACGTTTTTATGAGAAGTATTTCTATGAGGCCAAGGAAGACCTGTACTTTATTGCCCAAACATACCAGAACTGGGATCATGTGGAAGAAGCCGAACAGTACTACCAGGAGATCATGGATACTTATCCGAATGAACTGGGTGGATACATCAAACGCTGGAACCTTTTGGAAAAACTGGGAAGGTATATACAGGCGGAGGATGTCATCAAATCTTATGACGGCTATGGCGAAACAGAATTAGTGGAACGTGAACTGAACGCTTTTTACCGGCGAATGGCTGAACGGTACCCCAACGAGGCAACCTGGAATTATAAACTCGGGTTATTGCTTTACAGCAGATCAACCGATAGGCCGATGTATCCGTTCTTTGATACCCTGATCTGGTTTCCCAAACTCAACAAAGAAGTGTTTGTAGATCACAGGATATATGCGTCACTCGGTTATGGTGATTACAAACTGGATGCAAATACATTCCCGGGTATTCAAACTGCGATGAAGGCGTACAAGACCGAAGAAGATGCAGCCCCATACCTGGTACCCGGTACCAGGGAATTGCTTTACTTAGCCGAACCTGTTTATATGCCCCGCAAAGATGGTATTGAGTATTTATCCCGTGCAGCAGAACGGATGACCGACAAGCGGATACTGGGAGAGATCAATAATAAGATCGGAGATATTTATACCTGGGCTGGTTCCCGGAAAAAAGCATATCCCTATTACAGGAAATCGATTGAGCTGGAGCCGGCCAATGCAAATGCACGCCTCAATCTTGTTGATGCAGGAACAGCCATTTACAAGAACAGGGAAGTGTTTGATCAGCTGAAATACCTGTACGACAGTTCCCTTATCAATTATCCCAAACGATTGACCTATGCAACTTTTTCCATGTATGCCGGTCAAACGGAACGGTCGCAAAAATTGCTTGATGAGGCGGTGGCAATGCAGCCATTTGAAATGACCGACCTGGTGGAGATGCAGGCCCGCCTGTATCTGCTGTCTGAAAAAACAAAAGAATCCATTAAAGAATACAGGGTTTTTGCCGGTCTTATACCATCGCTTCCCGAAACCGAATATACCCTGGCAAGGCTTTATGCCCGGCAGGGAAAGAAAACAGAAGCCTTGCATTGGCTTGAAAATTCGATCCGCCATGGGTTCAATTATACATTCGTACTGCTGCTGGATACGGATATGGATGGTTTACGCAAAACCGGTAAATGGGAAGCGCTGATGAAATCCATTCAGCCTAAAGAATGGAAGAAAGGTGTTCGGAAAAATGAAAATATTTCAGCCGGTAATTAACCAGGGAGTTTACTGTGTTCCTTTTTCAAAGTAGGGAATCTGGCTGCATTTGTTTGCTGCGTTTGTTGGTAAAGGACATTCTACCCGCATGGCCAGTTTCCTTGTTTTTATCATGGCTTCTTCCATGATCTTATCCCAGCTTGCATTGTTATTTAGAAAACTCAGCTGGCCTTCGATGGCATTTAAAAAATTGTAAGAGAAGAATCCCCCGAAATTATCGTTGCAGATAGAACGCTGGCCCGGGTTGGCGCCCGTTGCCAGTATCGACATCCGTTTTGTATTCAGAAAAAGATCAGCAGCGTTCTGTATACTTCCGCTCAGTGAAAAACCTTTTGTTACAGAAGGAGGCTTTGCTTTCACACTGTAGGTTTTGCTCATGTCGTTGCAGCAATCGCTCAGTACCAGCTTGAACCGGGCCTTCATGCCGGAGATGGTTTGAAAAATATCTGCGAGACTTTTGGAGTTGAGGTTGTTAGGGTTCTCATCATAATTGGGGCGAAGGTCGATATAAGGCGGGCGGCGGTTATCATCTTTTTGCCTGAATCCATGCCCTGTATAATAAAATACAACGATGTCGTTTGGGCCGGCATTGCTGAGTTTTTCAATGCCTTTCTCCACTTCAGTAAGGTTATACCGTTTACCGGCGATGGTATCAAAAACAAAACGGATGCCCATGAACTCTTTCAGGTCCTGGAAGAATTTTATTGCCCGGCGCATATCCATGGCACAGGCATTTCCAATGTTTTTGTCAAATGTGTTTGCCACCACCAGCAGGTGCATGGTCAGGTTGCGGTCAGAGATCGTAATATCACGGGTAGAAGCGAACAGCGAAGTATAAAATTTATCCCGGCTGGTAAAATAAGTAAGCACGAGGTCATTGGTAAGGTCTTTCTTTTCGAGGTAACCCACCGATGAAAATGCGGTAACAGGCGCTTTACAATCATCAATGTTAAAACTGTATCCATAGGGTTCAAACAGGCCGCTCAGCGGATCTCTGCGGAAACAGAAATAGGCTGGAAGGGTAATGCCGTTATCATTGCCAAAAACAAGCTGGTTCTTTTGCAGTTTGTAATAAAGTATGTCTGTGTTGGAACAGCCGGTAATTTTATCGGTGAATTCTTCTTCAGCCTTCAGGTCTACCAGGGTGCTGTCGTTGCTGCCCGGGGCGGTAAAACGTATCCTGGCCTGTGCATTACCATCTGCATAATTGATAAAAAATGCTTTGCATAAAACCGGCCCGCCGGGATGCTCCAGCGAAAATGAGAACTGGTAGGAGACCTGGGCAAAAATGCCGGATCCGGTCAGTAAACAAGCTGCCAGAAGAAATACTGATCTCTTAACCCAGGGATGCTGTACAATGAGCAAATGGTAATTTTTTAAATTATTATTTGAAAAATCTGAAAGAAAATAGTAAACTTATATCCTAAAACTACTAAAATGATCAAGCAAAACAAAACAAAACTGACTCTTATTCTATCCTCACTGTTCTTTGCCTGCGTTCTTATTGCCAGTTGTAATAACAACGCCGAATCGGGAAAAGCAGAAACAAAAGATACAGCAGCTCCTGCTCCTGTAGCACCTGAAGTAAAGAAAGATACTCCTGCAGCGGTAATTGACACAGGTGCTATTAAAGGGAATACCAAACCTACTCCGGAGAAGCCGTAAACTTACTGGCTATTCTTAGCTTTTTTTGACAGTATATTTTGTCTTCTTAAATTTAAAACGAATTGATTCATTCCGGTGGATCAATTTTTTTATAAGCCATGCTTCAATGCGGTGATGGCCGGGAATGAGTATGGCTGCAATGCTTACAAATATCAGCATCTCCAGTACCGGGGTATGATTGGTGAGTTCTGCAACCGTGGGATGAAGCAGCAGCAACAGGTATTCGAACAGGATGAGCAGCGAAAGAATGCCCAGCGCTTTCACGATCCGTGTATGAATACGGATCCGGCTCAGCAGAAGGGTGAGCAGGAAAAATCCCGGAATGAATATCCCTATGAACAGGAGTTGCAGCTGTTGTTTCCTTTCTTTGGCAGCGATCCGGGTCTTCTCTGCCATCTCCAGCTGGCGGAGGTTTTCATTGCTGGACAGTAATTGAATTTTCCGGATATTTTCTTTTCCGTTTAAAGAATCGTTTAATTGCTGCGTTCTGCTCAGGTACAGAAACGCACTGTCGATATTATTATTTGTCTTATACAGATCAGTTAAAAATGTGGTTGCATTAAGTTGCCAGTTCAGGAACCCGTCTTTTTCTGCCAGGTTCAGCGACTGTTTTGCATAATACAAAGCAGAATCGGTAGTACCTGATGTACGTTTGTAAAGGTTTGCCAGTCCCAGGTATGCCTCGCAGAGTACCTCATCATTATTGCTGGCTTTCAGGTGTTGTATGGCTGCGTAATAATTCAGTTTTGAAAAATCGGTATTCCCCATTTTAAGATAGGTATGACCGAGGCCGGTCATAGAGTTGCCGATGAAATCTTCGTTTTTAAGATTCGTGGAAACAATGAGCGATCTGTTGAAATATTCAAACGCCGAATCTGTTTTGTTCAGCCTGTCGTACACATCGCCCAGGTTCATGAGGATATAATACCTTGAATCTTCCAGCCTGAACTTCTGTATCACCGAATCGGCTTTATAATAATACAGAAGTGCATTCTGGTATTCTTCCTGGTAGCGGTAGATGATACCGATATTCATCAGTACGGTTGCCAGGTCATCGGGGTTATTCGCTTTTTCTGCAATGGGCAGTTTCCTGAAATTATATTCCAGTGCCCGGGAATAATTTCCCAGTTTACGGAAGGTGGTAGCAAGTACGCCCATGGCCTTCGACTGTCCGTCGGTATATTTTATTTCATTGGCCAGGTTCAGAGCTTTGTGGGCGTATACCAATGCCGTGTCCGGACTGTATACGCTCATCATACTGGCGATCTTCCACATCATCTTCACCCGGGATGTGTCTTGCTTTTCGGTATGCAGAAGCGCTAACAAACTGTCGGCCTTTTGTTTCTGGGCACATAAAACGCCCGGGAAAATGAATAAGATGAGAAAGGCGGTTTTAATTCTGGTCATGCCGTCTGCTGGTTTATCGACAACTAATTTAAATGTTATAAATGACTTGAGCGGAAATAAAACAATCCGTGTACCTGGTTCAATAACATTTATAGGATCAACGGGCTAAGCAGCAGGAAGAAAGTATTCATAGCGGGATTGGTTTATTTGATGACCAGCCTGTGAGTAAAAAGTAGAATACCATTGTTTTAAAGCGGATAAGTGGCAGGGTTGTTGCGGTTTTGCCCCACAAAATAATATGCCGGGCATTTCGTTTTACTTTTACCCATGGGATGTTTGTGTCCGGGGGATCTAAACAACACAATATGAATAAACGGTTAATAAGCGTACTTCTCCTCTTCCTGTTTGCCTTTAGCGCTATAAGCCAGGACAGGGGGGTCCTTCCGCTTACAGGGATCAAGTATTTCAAAGAAGGGATACAGGCCCAATCGATCGGCATGAAGATCGACGGCACCCCGTTAATGAGTAACCGTATACCTTTTAACAAAGATATTGTACTGGTACTCGGTCAGCCAAATGGTTTTGCAGCCGACGCCGCTAAAAAAGTATATGCAGCGGCCGAACTGGTGATCGTGTCGCCCAAAGGCGAAGTACTGGCAAAAACGCCCAACCTGCTTATACAAAATGAGGCCAAAGGATTTTCTTCCAAAGAACTGGCCGAATTAAGTATCAAATTCAATATTACGCCGCAAATGCTGAAAGTGTACATGAACGGTACGCTTCAACTGCGGCTCTATGATCTGAAAAGCAAGAACCAGCTGCGCTTTGAAATGCCGGTAACATTTACCCGGGTGGGCGAGCAGCTTCAGCTTTCTAACACGGCAAAAACGATCCTGCAAAAAGAAGGAGTGGTGGGTGTGGTAAACGGGCTTAAAGCAAAAAAAGTACAGGTATCGCTGGATACCAGTATCAGCGTGGCGCCCAAGATGGCCTATACCAGCCTGGATATTTCGGCCATTGAAGGGTCAAGCATCTCGGGCATTTTCCAGGGCAAGGAAAATTTTTGGGTATATGATGATAACCTGAATGAAGTGAAAATAACCGACATACTGCTGAAGCAGGTAAAGGGAGCCATGGAAAATAATAATGTGGATTATACATTGAAGATCCCTTACCGCCCTAAGAACAACGCGACTAAATACACGGTACGTTTCCGTTGGGAGAGCCCCGATAAAAAACAACTGATCGACGTGGTGATGAAGATGTAATGCTTATTTGCATTTGTTCACAAACTCGATCAGTTCGATCACCGATATATTTTTTGCGTCCTGGTAGTTGTGGTATTGTTCGGCCACCACATCCACAGCGCAGTCGCAATATTTGTGTGCATTGTCTTTGCCAACCACCCGGCCGGCCTTGTCTTCACAGTTGGAAACAAATTCCTTTATTTCCCTGTTGAGCCAGTATTTGGCGGCAATTCGTCCAACGGTTTTGCAGGAAATAATGACGAGGATTACAAGTGAAAAACTGAGCAGCAGCATGGAGGTTCTTTTCATAACAGGAGGTTTGGTGTGATGAAGATACTATCGGGACATGTCCTGTTGTAAACATACTTTAAGTTTTTGAGATCTTGCGTAAATCTACTTCGTAAAAGAGCTGTGTGTATCTTTTTTACGCAGATTATTTAGTGGTTGGTTCGGTTTTTGTTAAATTTAAGTAATTAAAAAAATCCCATCGTATGAGAACCATTGCTTACCTGGCAGTTAGTTGCCTCACACTTTTATTCATTGCCCTGGTATTGCTTATCGTACTTTTCATTAAGCAATAAAAATTACCGGGTTACCAACAACCGGCTGAAACTTATAAAGAGTAAAGCCATTCACCGGAGATAAATTACCTGCCGGGCCTCAACAGGGGCCCGGTTTTTTATTTTAATTAAATGCGTTAACTGGCTTATACCAACAGTTTTGCACAAAATGGTCACATCTGCATAACTCATCGGCACTGTTCAATGCAAAAGCTAACAGGAGACTGCTTACTGCCATACATTTGCGGGGTGAATAAAGCAATTGTTTAACCTGCTAAAAATTTATGTGATGTTGAGAAAAACCATCCTTATCGTTTCCCTTTTTTTAGTGTATACCATTGGCCAGGGGCAGACCATAAAAAGCCAGGCCACTTTCCGTATGTTGAAAACGGCTACCACCCTCATGGAAGCCCAGCAGTTTGAAGCCGCTGAGGAATTCTTCAATAAAGGACTTCAGAAAGCCAAGGCCAATTACGATGCCTATTGCCAGGCATTTGCTTACGAAGGCCTGGGCAACCTGTACAGTAAATTAGACAGGACCGAACTGGCCATCAGCAATTATAAATCGGCCGTACGTATATACCGAAGCATGGGACTTGTAGTAATCGCCGATGTGGTAGAAAGTCTTCTCAAAAGCCAGCAGGGCATCGGAGATATGTATGCCGGTATAGAGATAGGAGCCAAGGGGATCAAATTAAGCGTAATTGAAGTAAAACTCAGCAAAGACAGGGAATATGATTATACGCTGCTTAGCGATACCTCTATCAATACCGATGCGGCGGCTCTTTCTTATCAAAGCGAAAAGGAATCGATGGATGCCATTGCTGTGCTATGGAACATACTCAGCAGCCGCTACAAGATACCTTCCAGCAAGGTGCATATTGTTATCAGCAGCGGGTTAAAGCAGGAACTGGATAAGTACAACAAAGTAGAGTATTTCGCCAATATCATCCGCCCGGTAAATCTTGATCCGGCCATCAAAATAACTTATATCACTCCCGAACAGGAATCGCAACTGAGCCTGTTGGGTATTGTACCGCAAAAACGCCGCTTTACCGCCACCCAACTGGATGTGGGAAGCGGTAATACCAAGGGAGGTTATTACAACGAGAATAAAATATTTATACCGGTTACTTTTCCGCTTGGCACCAAATCCTTTCAACGCCTCATCGAATCAAAAACAGATGGCGGCATTGATAATTACGTTAAAACAGCCGAAGGCATCTGGAGAGACAGCCTGAAACGGATTGTAATGAACGAATTCTTTATCAAGAGAGACGTTCGTAACCGTGACATCATGTACATCTCCGGCGGTGTGGTTTGGGCCATCGTTTCACTGATGCATCCTGAAAGCGCCAATTATAATTATACCGAGATCACCAGCCAGGATATATCCGAATTCAGGCGCCTGCTTAATACGGATTATGAGAACCTGTTAAAACCCGATCTTTCTTTTATGGCCGACCCTGCACAGATGAAAGTATCGCAAAAGAACCTGGTACGGGTTTTAAATACCTACGATAAAAAGGCATTATTGGCAGGAACCATCTGGCTGGATGAACTGATCAAAGAGGTAAATACTGCCAATCCTTCCAAAAAGTTCATTTATGCCAAATATGCCTATGTGGGCTGGATAAGCGGTTATATCATTAAAAAAGTAACACAGCAATATACCGGCCTGGTTAACTAACCGTATTTGCCGAGGCAGGGATATATTAGACAAATTTCTACGGGGAATCGGTTTGCCTGTTGATGGGTTTAAAAGGGGAGCTATACTACATTTGTAAAGCGTTAGTTTAAGACCTCTGACAGCACATCCAATACCTGTAGAAAGATTTCCTGATAAAGTCATTTACTTACAAAAAGTCTTCATTTTGAAGACTTTTTGCATTATTGCTTAAAAATTTATTGAGTTGATTCGTGCAGTAATTTTGTTTAAAATACCCCTCTTTTTGGCAATATTTTTTTCAGCAATCCGTTTATTAGCCAAACCCTGATAACTATGAAAAAAGCTATACCCTTAGCTGCACTCCTGTGCATGTCAATTTTCTTTCTTAACTCTTGCGCCACCACCCAAAATTCAGTTGTTCAGCCTAAAACAGAAACAGAAGATGCCGGAACGGCCAGTGTTTATGTTATTAAGACCGATGGCTCTACCCAACAGTATTCCAGTCTGAAACTGGTAACCGGGGTGCTGGTAACGCCACACCTGCTTGCCGATGGCAAAACGGTAATTGATGCAAAAGACGTACTGGCCTACCAGGACGGTCGCCGCTTTGCTGTTTCGCAAAAATTATTAAAGACCAAAAAAACAAGTTATGTGGCTGTGGAAACCTTACCCGGTTTTGCAGTTCGTATCGCCAAAGGCAAACTGAATATCTATAGTCGTAAATACTATAATGGTAATCTTGCGGTAACCGAATACTTTTTGCAGGCAGGTGATGAAGGAGAGATTGTAGCCTATTCTCCTGAAGTAATGAAAGAACTGATCAAGGATAACACAGCTGCGGTTGACTATTACAACAGCAAGGTGAAGGTTTCCCCTAAATCAAGAAAGTTGCTGACCACGGCAAATATGTACAACAACCCGGATCCGTACTTGTCAAAAAATTAATAAGCAGAACCCTTCTCCGAATAGTTCTTCTGAGAATATACCGACAAGCTCACCATGGCTGAAATAGTGCCAGGCTGGGCTTGTCGGTTTTTTATGTCGATTAGTTAAGCACTGCCTGCATATTGTTGTTCAGGGGCATACTGCTGAAATCTTTTACCACATTATAAAGGGTATCCCGTTCAACCGGCCGGCGCTTTGCCTGTTTGATAAGCATCACCAGTTCTTCAGTGGTCATGGCCGGGTTCTGTTCTTCGCTGCCTGCCATGCTGTATATTTTGGTAGAGTCATCAATAGTGCCGTCAATATCATTTACCCCAAAGGATAGGGTGAGTTGCGCATTCTGCCTGCCCAGCATTGGCCAGTAAGCTTTCAGGTGGGGGAAATTATCCAGGTATATCCTTGCAATGGCATACAGCCGCATATCTTCTGTAACCGATGATTCGGGTACATGGCTCATGGCATTATCCTGGTTTCGGAACTTCAACGGGATGAATGTATTGAAGCCGCCGGTCTTATCCTGCAGTTCTCTCAGTCTTCTCATATGATCCACCCGGTGCTCATATTTTTCGATATGGCCATAAAGCATGGTGGCGTTACTGTGCATGCCCAGGTTATGCGCTGCTTCGTGAATGGCCAGCCAGCCGTTGCCATCCACTTTATCGGCGCAGATCTGCTCCCGTATCTCCGGGTGAAAGATCTCGGCGCCGCCGCCGGGTAAACTATCCAGTCCGGCAGCATGCAGTTGTTTCATACCTTCTTCAGTGCTGAGCTTTGCCTTGCGGAACATATAATCCAGTTCAACGGCTGTAAATGCTTTTACATGCAGCCCGGGGCGATGCGCTTTTATCTTCTGCATCAGTTCAATAAAATAAGCCATGTTCATTTTGGGATGAACGCCACCCACAATATGTACTTCGGTAATGGGCTTGCCATCGTACGATTTTACAATGTCAAGCATCTGGTCAATGCTTAGTTCCCATCCTTCTTCCTTGTGTGCATACAGGCGGGAGTAAGAACAGAATTCGCAACTGAACACACAAACATTGGTGGGTTCAATATGAAAGTTCCGGTTGAAATAAGTGGTATCGCCGTGTTTTATTTCCCGGATATAATTTGCCAGGGAGCCAACAAAAGCAAGACTCCCTTTTTCAAAAAGCAGCATACATTCTTCATCGGTTATCCGTTCGCTGTTCTTTACTTTTTGAGCGATTGCTTTAAGGCCTTCATCGGTTGCCGCATCAATTAAAATATCTATGGAAGAGGGCATGGTAAATTTTTTTACAAATTTACGATGCCGGAAATTCTAACCGGCCTTTTTTTACAGATAATCCCTTCCAAAACGGGGTAGGCTGTTTTGGGATGCAGAATAAATGGTTATCTTCCAAGTCTGAAATAAAACTAGCTATATGGGTATTAAATTTCGTCTTACACTAATGAGTTTCCTCCAGTTTTTTGTGTGGGGGGCGTGGCTGATAACAATTGCCACGTATTTCTTCGGTAATGAAATGGGCACGGGCGTACAGTTTGGTGCAATTTTTTCTACGTTAGCGCTTTCTTCGCTGTTTATGCCTGCCCTTACAGGTATTATTGCAGACAGGTGGGTGAATGCGGAAAAGTTGTACGGCGTACTCCACATTCTTTATGGCTGCTTCCTGTTTTATGTAGCCCAGGTGAAAGATGCAGACACTTTATACTATGCAATTTTTGGGGCGATGATCTGCTATATGCCCACGATCTCTTTATCCAACTCTATAGCCTATACCATCCTGAAGAATAATAATTACGATGTGGTAAAAGTGTTTCCCCCGATCCGTGTTTGGGGGACCATCGGCTTTATTGCAGCCATGTGGACCACCAATTTAACCGGTAGTAAGGCGAATGTAAACCAGTTTATCATTGGCGCTGTAGCTGCCGTGGCATTGGGGATATTTTCTTTTACACTGCCCAAATGTCCACCCCAAAAATCCATTTCAAAAGAGGCTTCGCTTATCGAACAATTGGGGTTAAAAGCATTCAGGCTGTTTGCAAATTACAAGATGGCTTCCTTTTTTATTTTCTCCATGTTCCTGGGAGCAGCATTGCAACTGACCAATATGTACGGGGATACTTTTCTTGATGACTACCGTAAGGTTCCGTTATACCACGATTCGTTTGTTATAAAATATTCCACCATTATATTATCCATTTCCCAGATCTCGGAGACCGTATTCATCCTTACCATACCTTTTTTCCTTAAACGGTTCGGAATCAAAAAAGTGATGCTGTTTTCCATGCTGGCCTGGGTTATACGCTTCGGCTTATTCTCCTATGGAAACCCGGGCGATGGATTGTGGATGATCATCTTTTCCTGTGTGGTTTATGGAATGGCATTTGACTTCTTTAACATCTCTGGATCTTTATTCGTTGAAACCACTACAGATACCAAGATCCGGTCGAGTGCACAAGGATTGTTTATGATGATGACCAATGGAGTGGGGGCTTTTCTGGGAAGCAAGATCAGCGGTTTTGTAATCGATAAATATTATACACTGAAATTCACAGACATCAACAGCCTGCTTGGCCATTTGAAAACAGATATCAATAACCCGGCGGTTCAAAACATTCTTTCAATCGGGAAGGATAAGAAAATCAAGATCCTTGATAATGGTGTTTTAGAATCCCCCATATTCTTAAAGGATTGGCATCCCATCTGGCTCAGTTTTGCCATTTATGCGCTTGTAATAGCTATTTTATTTGCCATTTTCTTCCGGCACAAACACGATCCAAAGGCATTGGAGAACGTACAGCATTAATTCAACTCAACTATTGCTGTATTAAAAATCCCCCGCTGTAAAAAACGGGGGATTCTCTTTATAAAAGAAACAGGTTGAGCTTATTATTTATGCTGTTCAATTTTCTTTACAAAATTAGCCTTGGGCTGTGCGCCTACTAATTTGTCAACCACCTGACCGCCTTTTACAAAAAGAATGGCCGGGATGCTGGTGATGCCGTAGTTCATGGATATCTGCGGATTATTATCCACGTTTACCTTACCTACGTTTACCTTTCCATCGTATTCTTTCGACAATTCCTCAATTACGGGGCCTATTGCACGGCAGGGGCCGCACCATTCTGCCCAAAAGTCAATTACTGATAGTTTATCGGATTCCAGAACATTGGTTTTAAAGTTCGAATCGGTGAATTCTAGTGCCATAGTTAATTTATTTTATTGTATAGAAGGGAGCAAATTTAAGCCCATTCCTGTTAAGGTGCTGTTATGACATATCCACAGTATGTGACGAAAAAGAATTGGCAGGGGGGAGGCCAATATGGCGCTGGGGAAATCGTCAATAGTCATTAAGTCATTGGGTCATTGAGAAGAGTTTGCTGGTTTGCAGGGTCTGCAAATAGCCAATGCCCGGCTAACAGCTATTTCTGCGTTCGTATTTGTCAAGCCCCGTTATTCTTTTTCTTAAATGACTGGCTTATGCTGATTATGACCGGGATCAATAAAAGCCCGAATGTAAATGGCAAGAACCAAAAACCTAATCCATTTGTTACACCGGTCGCTGTGAGATAAGTGAAAAGAATGATCAAAGAAAAGATTATAAGAATGACCAGTTTTAAAAATCGCAACATTCTTGTGACAATAGTATATTGCTTTTGGGCATTGTCCTCAGTGATTTTTGTCATGTAGTTAAAAATGTGTGGATACTTATTCAACTGTGTCAGTCCAAAGTAAATTATCGTAGCAAGGCCAGGTAAAATGAAAAGTGTCAGCTTGTTTCCATAATCGTCAGCTTGTCCGGAAGCATTAAAATGTGTTGGAATTGTTGTGGGCAGCTTAAAAAAAGTATAAAGTGTTAAGCCCCACATCACAACCAAGAATAATCTGCTTGTCAACTCCAGCTTATTGTCGAGTGGCGAAAGCGTAAGTTTTATTTTAGGTCTTGTTTCCATTTTTAAAATGTCTGTCTAGGAGGGCTGTTTATATGATGTACGACATCCAGGACTTGGCACAGTTGGGGACAGTAGTTCTGCCCGTCCCCATTGCGACAAACCTTATGTTAGTTGTAGTGGAAGGCATGCTACTCATTCTTCCCGCTACTCGGTTCTGACTCAAGTTTTAGAACAAATGATGACATAAATCTTTCAATTAAATGATTTGACCTTTTCACAGCAGGTGTCATTACTTGCAACATATACATGATATTTTGTACCAAATAAACATCTATAGTTATTTCCTGTTGTCCATTTTTTAAGCTGACCTTGATTTCTCTTCCTTGATACGCAGTTATACTAATCTTTTTTTCAGAGATTAATACAGCATCAAGCTGTCCAGCAATTCCAGATACAACTCGATTGAAAAAAGAATCAGCTAATGTTTTATTGCTGAATTTCTCTGAATTTTCTGGATAAATAAATTCAAATATTCCATATTGGAGATTTTCATCAATAGAACTTTTCTCTACTTTAAATGTATGAGCTACAATTGGAATTTTTCCAAGATCAGAATTTATATACCTGGTTTCTTCAGTAGGCTTTCCCGGAAAATATATTTTATAACGACTTGTTTCAAATAATTGCCACTCGTAGGGAATGCTCAAAAAAGAAACTAGTGAAAAAGAAGCTACAAGTAATGCTATAAGGATTATTCTTATTTTCATTTGTACAGTGTCTAATCAATTACCGCTAATATTTGTATTGCCTACTCAACTTGATATTATATAACCTGGTTACCGGCAACAACAATACTTTTTTGAAATACTAAGATAGCCAAATGACAAATACCCAATGCCCAATTTACAGGCATTTTCTCTGCAACTGACAATAGGATTCATGATATTTATAGAAGCGAGGGTTTAGCTGTGCTGCTGCAAAAAATCCGGATCCCTGGCCATGGGTACGCCGGCGGTTCAAAAAAACTGTACCGGATTTTAAAACAACAAAATGTGTCGGCACAAAAAGCGGTTTAAAAAAATGGTACAGGTGAAGTCATTGGTCATTGGGGTCATTAAGTCATTGAGAAGAGCTCGCCGGCTGACAGAGTTTTCAAATGACCAATGACTTAATGACTAATAGCTTAATTACCTAACGACCAGGTTGAGTTCCACCCAATTAACGAATTAACTGATTAACCAATTAACTAATTAACCAATTAACCCTACGCCGTAACCACACTCACATCAATATCCTTATTCTCATTTAAGAAAATGGCCAGTTCATCGTTCATGGTCAGGCTTCTCTCCAGGCTGTACATGCCTACTTTGAATTTATGGCGGGTGTCGATGATGTTGAATTTGATGGAGGTCTTGCCGGGGTTGGCCTTAATGTTCTTGTCGATGAAATTCACCATTTCCTCGTTAACGAACTGCGGCTCTACATCGATCACCACCTGTTTGGTAAGATTGGGTTTTACCGTATCCAGTAAATGCAGCTTAGCCAGTTTAAAATCGTATTGATCGCTGTTATAGCGCTGGCGGAAAGAACCTTCCACCATCACGATCATTCCTTTCTCTAAATAATTCGTGTATTTCACATAGTCTTCGCTCCATAACATGAACTCACTCTTGCCGCTGTAATCTTCAATTGTCAATACCCCGAAATTCTTACCCGTTTTTGTAAGCCGGTGCTGTGCATCCACTACCAGCCCGGCAAGCCGGAATTGAACGGATGGATTGGCATGAGTGGTTACCGCCGCTTTAAACTCATTATAATCCGCCAGCGGCGTGATATTATAATGCTTCATCTCAAATTTATAATTATCCAGCGGGTGGCCGCTCATATACATGCCGGTCACTTCTTTTTCATAGTCCAGCTGAATGGCCAGCGGCCATGGTTCGCATACCGGCAGGCGGGGGGGAACGATATCGGGCATCTGCAGGTCGCCAAACAGGGTATTGCTGGTATTGGCGGCATTGGCCTGGTATACGCTGCCGAATTTCAGGATCTTTTCAAGCCCGGTAACATCACCAGGTGGAGTATAGAAATACTGTGCACGGATAAGATCGGGGAAGCAATCAAAGGCGCCGGAATAGGCAAGGCTCTCGATCGATTTTTTATTGGCCGAACGGTGGTTGATTCGTTTGGCAAAATCAAAGATGTTGGTATAATGCCCGTGCCTGTTCCTTTCTTCAATGATATTCTGAATAGCATTTTCACCCACGCCCTTTAATCCGCTGAAACCAAAACGGATCTCGCCCTTTGTATTCACGGCAAAACCATTCTGCGATTCGTTGATATCCGGCCCCAGCACTTTTAATCCCATGCGCTTGCATTCTTCCATGAAGAAAGTGATCTTATCGATGCTGCCGGCATGGTTCAGTACAGCGGCCATGTATTCGCTGGGGTAGTGGGCTTTTAAATAAGCCGTTTGATACGCCACAAACGCATAACAGGTACTGTGCGATTTATTGAATGCATACTGGGCAAATGCTTCCCAGTCGGTCCATATCTTTTCTAATTTATCTGCCGGGTGATTTTTTGCCGTGGCGCCACTCACAAACTGCGCCTTCATCTTATTCAGTACGGCAATTTGTTTTTTACCCATGGCCTTACGCAATACATCCGCATCGCCCTTGCTGAAACCGGCAAGTTTCTGGCTAAGCAGCATCACCTGTTCCTGGTAAACCGTAATGCCATAGGTTTCTTTCAGGTGTTCTTCCATATCTGGCAGATCGTACTGCACCTGCTTCTTTCCATGCTTACGGTCAACATAATCCGGTATATAACTCATGGGGCCCGGGCGGTACAGGGCGTTCATCGCAATAAGGTCATCAAATTTATCGGGCTTCAGTTCCCGCAAATATTTCTGCATACCCGGACTTTCAAACTGGAATGTTCCGTTGGTATCGCCGCGTTGATAAAGCTGGTATGTTCTTTCATCATCCAGGGGAATGGTATCGATGTCGATCTCTACCCCGTGATTTTGTTTGATGAGTAATAAAGCCGTTTTTAAAATGCTGAGAGTTTTTAAACCCAGGAAGTCCATCTTGATTACACCGGCTTCTTCAATGGTTCCGCCTTCTATCTGCGTTAGCCAGAGTTCACTTTCTTTTGAAGTGGCAACGGGTATCAGCTCGGTAAGGTCTTTTGGCGCAATGATGATGCCTGCTGCATGAATGCCGGTATTACGTACCGAACCTTCTAATATTTCTGCTTCATGCAGGATGGTGCTTTGCAAACCGGGACTGTTATAAATTTCCCGGAGTTTTTTTACGTTCTCAATATCATCGGCCACCAATGCTTCTTTTTCTTCTAAAGATTTATCGCCTGCCGTAGCATTTGCTTCTTTAACGGTGAACGGCGCATGCAATAATCTTTTCAGGTTAATACCCGGCCGTTCCGGAACCAGTTTGGATAAAGCCCGGCTTTCTGCCAGCGGCAGGTCCATTACCCGGGCCACATCAGCAATACTGCTTTTGGCAGCCATGGTACCATAGGTAATGATCTGCGCCACCTGGTTCTTGCCGTATTTATCTACCACGTAATTGATCACTTTCTGCCTGCCGTCGTCATCAAAATCCGTATCAATATCGGGCATGCTCTTACGATCGGGATTGAGGAACCGTTCGAACAGTAAATTATATTTTATGGGATCGATATTGGTGATGCCGATGCAATAGGCCACCACCGAACCGGCTGCCGAACCACGGCCGGGGCCTACAAACACACCCATGTCCCTGCCAGCCTTAATAAAATCACTTACGATCAGGAAGTAACCGGCAAAGCCCATCTGCTTTACAACGCCCAGTTCAAATTTTATACGATCTTCTGTTTCGGGAGTTAATATCTTGTATCGTTCTTTCGCTCCTGCCCAGGTAATATTTTCCAGGTAATCATCCTGTGATTTGAAATTTGGAGGAACCACAAAGTTGGGCAGCAGGATATCTCTTTTCAGATCCAGTAATTCTACTTTATCAACTATTTCATTGGTGTTGTCGATCGCTTCAGGCAGGTCTTCAAACACTTTTGCCATCTCTTCCGTCTTTTTAAAATAGAACTGGTCGTTCGGAAATGCAAAGCGCTTGCCTTTGGCAAACACATCATCATCGCTGAATTCCCGCATGGCAGGGGTGCTTTGTTTTTCGCCGGTGTTAATGCAAAGCAGGATATCGTGGGCATTAAAGTCCTTCTGGTCCACATAATGCGAATCATTACTGGCAATAACTTTTACGTTATACTTTTTTGCAAACTTCAGCAGGATGGCATTCACCTTTTCCTGTTCGGGAATACCATGGCGTTGCAGCTCTACATAGTAATCCTGCTGAAAGATATTGAGCCACCATTTGAATTCGTTCTCGCCTTCTTCTTCCCCCTTCTTTAAAATAGTTTGCGGCACCAGGGCGCCCAGGCAACAAGTGGTGGCGATGAGACCCTCGTGGTATTTATGAATGAGTTCCTTGTCAATGCGGGGATACTTGGAATACATCCCTTCTATATAACCGAGTGAAGTAAGCTTTACCAGGTTCTTATAACCCTGTGCATTCTTAGCGAGCAATATCTGGTGATGCCGGGGATCTTTTTCTTCCTTGCTGAATGTTTTACGATGCCTGTCCTGCGTGATGTAAAACTCACAGCCAACAATGGGCTTTATCTTTAATGAACCGTCGTCGTTCTTATGATTGTATGCTTCCTTTACAAATTCAAAAGCGCCGAACATATTGCCGTGGTCACTGATGGCAAGTGCCGGCATTCCATCGGCAATGGCTTTTTTATAGAGGCCTTTTATAGAAGCGGCTCCGTCTAAGAGGGAGAATTGTGTATGTACGTGTAAGTGAGAGAATTTCATGATGATGATTGATGCAGGATACGAGATCCAGGATCCAGGATACCGGATGCAAGATGCAGGTACAATCCTATATCCTGTATCCCGTATCTTGTATCTTGACACAAATATCGTTAACAATGAGCGGCTTAAATTATCCGTTTTTCCACAATGGCCGATTACTGTAATAATATTAATAATTCGTTAAAGGGTTGCATTTCCGGCATATGAAGGCTACCTTTGCGAAGCACTAGAATAATTGATTTTGTAACGAGTTAGTAGGACAGGAATCGCAGGAAGGAACAGCTAAACAGCCCGGTAAACGAATAGTTAAGACGACTAAAGAACAGAAGACTAAGTTGTACTTACGGATAAAACCCCTCATTTTATCGTATGAAACACTTAATTTTTGTTTCTGTAGCCTTGGGCTTTTTTTCAGGAACACCGATCGCTTCAAACGCACAGGCCGTTGTTAATTCAGTGGCAGAAGCGAAGTCTATAAAGAAATCTCCCCAATTCATTGAAGGAATAGAAATACGCCCGGAAGTAACTACTTCTGCCAAACCTCCGTTGGTTAATAAAGAGCCCGATAAGATATTCAAACAAGTTGCGCTGCCTGCCAGGGATGAGAACTCGGCAATTGAAAAATGTACTTCCCTTCAGTTTAAATATGCTCAGATCCTGAACATAGATGTGGAAGCGGTTAGTAATACGGACTTATATGGGTTCATTGAAAAATGGTGGTCGACCCCATACCGCTATGGCGGCGCTACAAAAGATGGCATCGACTGCAGTGCCTATTCCGGCACTTTGTTTCATGATGTGTATGGTGTTGTTTTATCAAGAACAGCACGTGCCCAATACGAAGATTGTGAAAAGATAAAAAAGAATGACCTGCAGGAAGGCGACCTGGTATTTTTCAGAACAAGAAGGGGAGTGAGCCATGTAGGCGTTTACCTGGGCAATAATTATTTTACCCATGCCAGTACCAGCAGCGGCGTTATGATCAGCAGCCTGAATGAAGAATATTATAAGAAAAGATACATTGGAGGAGGCAGAATTGCTGCAAAAACCGGGGAGTAGTTAAAAAGAAAAGAATTTTGAAGGAGAGGCTCACTCTCCTTTTTTTATGCCCAGTTTTTTCTGAAGGGTTTGCCAAACGGGTTTTATATCGGGCGACAGGTTCAGCAGTTTGGTGCCGGCTGCATATAAAACAAGGAATACGGTACTTCTTGATACCATACCGGCAAAACCATGCATGCTTTTAAACAGGATGAAACAGCCATAGAATAAAACGATTCCAAGCAGGATGGTATAAACTGTTTTGATGGTAAAAGGCTGCAGGTTGAATTTTTTATACAGGAACCAGTAACGGATACCGTTGTAAAGAGTGAACGTAATAAGATTGGCAATGGCCGGGCCGGTTACGCCATAATAATACTTGGTTAAAATATAATTCAGCGGTAAGGTGAGTATGAGCAGGATAACACCGGTTACAAAATCAAAACGCCAGAAAGTGGATGTACCGATGATCTGGCTGTTTACGCCCGTGCCCATGTCAACGATACGCATCATACCAATAAAAAAGAAAACCCATTTTGCATCTACATAGCCTGCCTGCAAATGAAAGTTGAACACGGCATCGGTAAAGTTGAGCCATATCAATGCAAACATGCCAACAGAAAAGATGAGTTGATTAATGGATGAACTGTGATAGATCCGGCTGATCTTCTGCATATCCTTATCCTTCCAGGCCTGCGATAAGGGGCCGATCGATGAAGAGATAACGCCACGCTGCGGCGCCTGTATGAGGCTGGCAATATTCTGCGCCAGTACATAAATGCCTGCAAGGGCAAGCCCATTGTCTAATGCTGCAGCAATAACCAGGGTGTCAAATACCATGGATACAGTGTACACCAGGTTTCCGCCATACACAAAAGAGATAAGCGCCAGTATCTTCTTAAAGAATTTTTTAGTGACCCTGCTTATTGAAAATGTAAAGCTGGCTTGTCCTGAAAAAATAAGATAACCCAAAAGGATCACCGCAACCGCCAGGAAAGTGAATGAGTAAATTTTTATGAACAGGTCGAAGGAAGCAAGGATGCCGGTAAAGCTTAAAACGATCAGCAGGGTGGTGAGTAAACGAAATTGAATCTCCCGTAAAAAATTGGTGAGTACTGATTTTTTCAGTTGCCAGGCATAGGCTTCCAGGGTGCCAAACAGGGTAAGGCCAAGGCCGAATGGAAAAATATAATAGTAATACTTCACCAGGTCGGGTGAGTTGGTGCCGTATTTACGGATCACCAGGTCTTTTAATAAAAGGCCGGCAATGATAACGACGCAGAACCCAACGAGTGAAACAAGCAATGCCCAGCTGAGCATATCGTTCTTTTTCCGGGGAAGGTTATCGTTATAATAGGGATAGAATTTATTGATATAGGCCACCATGCCCAGGTTAGCAAAGGAATACATGATATTGGCAATGGCCATAAAAATGCCGGTAAGTCCATACTGTGATGGGGTAAAGCCGCCTTCCCTGGTAAAAAGATAGGTATTAAAAAAGCCGATAGCAAAGCCAATATAAACCACCAGCGAGGAAACAATACTTTGCTTTCGGATCTGCGACATAGCTTCGTTTGCTGCTAAATTACTCCACCTTTTTTGTAATGATGTAGAAATTCGGGTCAACCGTAAAACTATTATCGCCTTCGGGGTACAGGTCAAGTGTTTTCCATTCTTCTGTTGGCTTTATCCATTGTTCTGTTTTGAATTTCACTTTCAGCGGCATGTTAAATCCATTTATGCAACTGGTATAACGGTAAGAGAGTTTATTTCCCTCTACCTTATATTCCAGAACGGGTACCTGCGTGGTTCGCAGGTACTGGTCAAATACCTTCGCCAGGTCTATCCTGCTTTGTTTGCTGATATAATCCTCTACTTGCTTAGTGGTTACCGTTTGATGGTAGAAGGTCTTATTCAGCCCCCTTAATATCTGCCTGAACTTTTCATCATCATTGATCAGCTGGCGGATGGTATGCAGCATATTGCCTCCTTTGTAATACATATCGCTGCTGCCTTCCTTGTTAACGTTGTAGGTGCCAATGATGGGAATATCATTCTGGATATTCTTACGGGTTCCCTGTACATAGGCGTTGCCGGCTTCTTTGCCGTACCAATAATCGGTGAATAGTGTTTCACTGTAATTGGTAAAGCTCTCATGTATCCACATGTCGGCAAGCTCTTTACTGGTGATGTTGTTAGCAAACCATTCGTGGCCGCTTTCGTGTACAATGATAAAATCCCATTTCAATCCCCAGCCGCTGCCGCTGAGATCTGATCCCATGTAGCCGTTTTTAAAACCGTTACCATAGGCCGTGGCGCTCTGGTGCTCCATACCCAGGTGGGGCGCCTGTACCAGTTTATAGCCGTCCTCATAAAAAGGATAGGGGCCAAACCAGTGTTCAAAAGCTTTCATCATCCTTGCTGCATCTTTGAATTGCTCTTTGGCTTTTTCCAGGTTCTCCTGCAACACCCAGTAATCCATATCCAGTTTTCCTTTCTCTCCCTGGAACACTTCATTAAAGTGAGCATATTTACCAATGTATGGAATAATGTTATAATTGTTTATTGGATTTACAACTGCCCAGTCGTAGGTTGCTGTGCCATCGCCGTTATTTATTTTACCACGATAATGTCCGTTGCCCACACACATTAATGTATCGGGAACGGTGATGTGCATCTCGGCGCTGTCGGGCTCATCGGCCTGGTGATCTTTGCAGGGATACCAGACACTGGCACCCAGGCCCTGGCAGGCAATGCTTACCCACGGGCTGCCATCTTTACTTTTACGCCATATCAATCCACCATCCCATGGCGGGCGACGGGCAATACGGGGCTTGCCGTGATAAGAAACAGTTATATAGTTTGAGGTTTGAGGTTTGAGGTTGGGTAAAGCGAATAAGTAAGCATTTCCGTCTTTTTTAACATCAGTAACTTTTGTTTGCCCCAATTTTATCTCGTCAAGTATCATTGGCTCCTGCAGATCAATTTGCATCAGTTCTCCCTTCTTTATAATTTTAAAGTGAATGATATTATACCCACTGATCGTACTATCCTTGATATTGAACGACACATGAAGGTCATACTTTGATACATTCCACCAGTCCCTCGACGGGCCATAAGTGCCCCGTAAGGTATCGGCATGGGTGAATACTTTTTTCTGGTGCGATAACTGGGCGGAAACGCAATTGAAAATTAAGAATGAAGAATTAAGAATGATGAGCGCCTTAACAAGTTGTTTCATGTGTATATGTATATAAGTGCTAATTTAGTTTTCTTTCGGGTTATAGATGAACCGTTCAACAAAAAAATACAAAGCAATTTACCCCCATCTCTTAAAGGGGAGCTATTTGAAGACCCTGCTTCAGGCATCCAGTATCCAGCATCCAGTATCCTGTATCCAGTATCGAGCATCCTGTATCCTGTATCTCGTATCCTGCATCATTCTTTCCGCATTCATGTTCTCCTGCACTTCTCACCAGTATCCCGATAAGAAGATCTTCCGCTACAACGAAAGCAGCGGCCTTGCCTCTCTCGACCCGGCATTTGCCAAGAACAAACAGGTGATGTGGGCGGTACACCAGCTTTATAATACACTGGTTGAGATCGACAGCAATATGCAAATGAAACCATCGCTGGCAAAACGATGGACGATCTCTGACGATAACCTCATCTTTACTTTTTTTCTGCGGAATGATGTTTCTTTTACCAACGATGCCTGCTTTACTGCCGGTAAAGGAAGAAGGTTGACTGCTTATGACGTGGAGTACAGTTTTAAACGGATCGTTGATAAAAGCACCGCCAGTCCGGGTGCCTGGATATTCAATAACCGGGTAGATTCAGTAAATGGATTCAAAGCGATCAACGACAGCGTATTTCAGCTTACCCTGGCCAGGCCATTTCAATCTATCCTTGGCATATTAAGCATGCAGTATTGTTCCGTTATTCCCCGGGAAGCGGTTGAAAAATATAAGACTAATTTCCGTCGCCACCCGGTGGGTACCGGCCCTTTTCAGTTTGTAGCCTGGGAAGAAGGACAGGCGCTCATTTTAAAAAGGAATGCAACCTATTTTGAAAAAGATGCAAAAGGAAGATCGTTGCCTTATTTAGATGGCATCAAGGTTTCGTTTTACGACAGCAAGGCAACTGAGTTCCTGGAATTTCAGCAAGACAGGCTGGATTTTATTGATGACATCGATCCGTCTTTCAAAGATGAAGTGCTTACCAAGACCGGCAACCTGAAAAAAACATGGACCGATAGAATTGAGTTGCATAAACATCCTTACCTCAATATTGAATACCTCGGCATCCTGGTGGATACGAATAATGAACTTGTCAAAAATTCGCCCTTGCGTTTACAGAAGATCCGCCATGCAATTAATTATGGATTCAACCGGAAAAAAATGATGCTGTACCTGCGGAACAGCATCGGCACGGCAGCAGAAAGTGGTTTTGTTCCGACAGGCCTGCCTTCTTTCGATTCCGCCGATGTAAAAGGATATCATTATGATGTTGGTAAAGCAAAACAGCTTTTAGCAGAAGCCGGTTTCCCCGAAGGGAGAGACCTGCCGGCCATAAAACTGCTTACCATTCCCATTTACGGCGACCTGGGAACCTATATTGCAAACGAACTGTTGCAGGTTGGCATAAAAGTAGAGGTGGAGGTTATTCAGAAAAGTTTATTGATGGAACAAACATCTAAATCGCAGGCATTGTTCTTCCGCGGAAGCTGGATAGCCGATTACCCGGATGCAGAAAATTATTTGAGTGTGTTTTACAGTAAGAACCCGGCGCCGCCAAATTATACCCGGTATAAGAACCCGGCATTTGACCTGTTGTATGAAAGCGCTCTTTCAGAAAAGAATGATTCCCTGCGGTACAGGCTTTACCAGCAAATGGACCGTATGATCATCAATGATGCACCGGTTGTACCTTTATGGTACGATATGGCCATTCACCTGGTTCATAAAAACATCAGTAACTTTTATCCCAACAGTTTAAACCTGCTTGAATTAAGAAGAACTAAAAAATTATAACCATGAGATCGTTTAAAAAACTAAAAGTAACCGGCGCACTGGCATTGATCGTTTTCATCGGCATTGCTGCTGTTAAGCAACCCCAAACAGATAAATTTAAAAACCTGCAGGTGTTGCCAAAGAACATAACCGAAGATTCGCTGGGTAAGCTCATGGATCTTTATTCTGCCAGTCTCAAGGTGAATTGCGACTACTGTCATGTGCATGATAAAAAAGCCGATACGATGATCTGGCATAAAGACGATAAGCCTGAAAAAGAGATCACCCGCAACATGATGCGGATGACGGCGGACATCAATGAAAAATACTTTCACTTCAACGAAGACATAAAAGCCAGCGAAGTACAGGCCGTAACCTGTTATACCTGCCACAAAGGATCGCCAATGCCTGAAAAAGAGAAGAAAAAATAGGGCGTTGCGTGGACACTAATTACACGAATAAACACGAATTAGTGCCTTATTAGTGAAAATTCGTGTAATTAGTGGCAAGACTTACGGGATCAATGTTTCTTTAGCTTTTTTTTGAATACCTTTTCAAACTTATCCAGCTTGGGTCTTATCACAAACTGGCAGTAACCCTGGCTGGCATTGTTGCGGTAATAATTCTGGTGGTAATCTTCTGCCGGGTAAAATATGGTAAATGGTTCCAGCGTAGTTACGATTGGGTTTGCAAAGGTCCCGCTTTTATCCAGTTCTGCTTTATACTTAGCTGTTTTTTCCCGTTGTTCTTCATTATGATAAAAAACAACGCTGCGGTATTGCGGCCCTGAATCAGCACCCTGCCTGTTTAAAGTGGTAGGGTCATGCGTTTGCCAGAAGATCTCCAGCAGTTCATCAAAACTTATTTTTTTCGGATCATATAAAATGTTGAGGCACTCGGCATGGCCGGTTGTTTTGCTGCAAACTTCTTCATAGGTTGGGTTGGCCACGGTGCCTCCGCTGTAACCACTGGTAACTTTTTCAACGCCTTCCAGTTGCTGAAAAATGGCTTCGGTACACCAGAAGCAACCGGTGCCAAAAGTGGCTGTATCCATAGTGAGCGGAGTCGAACTATTGCTGAGCGAAGTCGAAGCATTCATTTTCTTATTTTTTTTGTTTCCTGAATTGTCTTTTTGTGCGCAGGAAGTTAACCCGGCGAAACTAATGATGGAAATGAATAAAACTTTTAACATGGTTGGGATTTTTTCACTTACTTACGTAAAGTTAACCGGCACAGATCGTATAACAAGTTATTGCAACAAAAGTTTAACAGGAAGACTCTTTTGAACCACATAGGCACATAGGACACAATAGAAGGAACATAGTCTATGTGAGCACTATGTTTTCTATGTGCCTATGTGGTTCAGCTTCTTTCTTAAATTCATTACAATGAGAACCTGTTTTGTTATTTTAGTATCCGCAATCTTATTTTCCTGCCAACAAAAACCTGCTATGCAAAATACAAGCACATATGCCTTTCGTTTAAAACCCGGCCAGGACCTGAAAGCGGAGATCCAGAAACTGGTTAACGAGAAGCAAATTAAAGCCGGATGGATCAGTACCTGTGTCGGCAGCCTGACAAACTACAAAATAAGGTTTGCCAATCAGCCGGAAGGCAGCAGCGGTAGCGGCCATTTTGAAATTGTAAGCCTTACAGGCACCGTTTCGGTGAACGGTTCCCATCTTCATATCAGTATCAGCGATAGTACAGGCAAAACCATCGGCGGGCATTTACTGGAAGGTTGCACGGTTTATACCACCGCCGAAATTGTGATACTCAGCAGCAATGAACTTGTTTTTAAGAGGGAGAAGGATGGGACAACAGCGTGGAAGGAGTTGCAGGTAGAGTCATTAAACAAAGATGATTAAACATGAAAAGGATCATATTACGTATTGAGAATCTACTGCTTATCATTCCAGGCGTTTTAGCCTTGGGTGAAGTAATCCTTATGAGAGATTCGGTCTTTGACCTTCACTTACACGATACTTATTTTGTGATAGCACATTTCAATATCTGGATATTTTTCTTTGTTTTAAACTTGGTCCCATTTTGTTGCCATCTTTTGTTGCGAATGCAATACAAAGCCAATAAAGGTCTGCCGATTATACATGTTTTGATCACATCCATTTTGTTAGTATGTTTTTTGATATTTTCAATGAACAAAATAGGAGAACCAAGACGGTATTATGATCTTTCATACTGGGAATCACCAGGACAATTGGTAGGACCAATAAATGATTTGATTATTACTTTTTCGATTTTTATCATTATTCATTTACTGTTTATACTTTATACAATTATTAAACTCCTCTCTATAAAAGCATCTCCAAAGATCTAGTCTGATAAATGCTGACTAATGGTTTGCCGTACAAGTGAGTGACACAACGATGTTGATTTCTGTACCTTTGCGGTAACAAAAAATTTACAATAAGGAATAGCTAATGAAATTTTTTCCCGAATCGGCCCTGGTGCAGCTGGAATATGAAAAGGTAAAGACCTTACTGGCCCTGCATTGCCGTACCGAATATGCAAAAGATAAAGCAGATAATCTCCGCATCCATACCAAAAAAGAATTCATCATCACGGAGCTGCAACAGAGCAATGAATTTAAACTGATCCAACAAAGCGGGCAACATTTTCCGAACGACTTTACACATAACCTGCATAAAGAGTTAAAACTGCTGGGCATTCCCGGAGCTGTTTTAAGCGGCGAACAATTTTTACTGATAAGGCGGCTCACAAGTAATGCCAATAATATCTTCCGCTGGTTTGATAACGAGCGGAGAACAGCTTACCCGGCCCTGGCAAAAGTAACCAGCGATGCCTATTATGAGAAACTGATCATTGAAATGATCGATGATATCCTGGATGAGACCGGGCAGGTAAAAGACAGCGCCAGCGAAGAGCTTAGCAATATCCGTATGATCCTGTACCGCAAACGGAATGAACTGCGCCGCATTTTTGAAAAGATCGTTGGTAAACTGAACAAGCAGGGATACCTGGCCGATATTGAAGAAAGTTTTATGAACGGCCGCAGGGTATTGGCTGTTTTTGCCGAACAGAAGCGGATGATAAAAGGAATACTGCATGGCGAAAGCGACAGCAGGCGCACCTCGTTCATTGAACCGGAAGAAACAACAGAGCTTAACAATACCATCTTCTCTTTGGAGAATGATGAACGAAAAGAAGTGTACCGGATATTACGAAAACTTACACAGGACCTCAGTGTGTATTCCTCCCTGCTTAAAACATACCATGCCATTTCGGGCGAATACGATTTTATACGGGCCAAGGCAAAATTCGCTGTGGAATACAATGGCAATTACCCGGTGGTGATGGATAAAGCCCATATCAAACTTATACAGGCTTATCATCCTTTGTTATATCTCTACAATAAAACAAACAGCAAACCCACAATATCCGTAGACATAAACCTGAATGAGAAGCAACGCATCCTTGTGATAAGCGGCCCCAATGCTGGTGGTAAAACGGTCACGCTAAAAACCGTGGGACTTTTACAACTGATGATGCAAAGCGGCTTGCTGGTGCCGGTGCATCCCGACAGTGAGATGGGCATCTTTAAACAGATAATGATCCATATCGGCGATACACAGAGCCTGGAATTTGAGCTGAGTACGTATTCTTCTCACCTGAAGAACATGAAGCATTTTATGGAAAATGCCAATGGAAAAACATTGTTCTTTATTGATGAGCTGGGCAGTGGCAGCGATCCCAACCTGGGCGGCGCCTTTGCCGAAGTGATCATGGAAGAACTGGCTTTGAAACACAGCTTCGGTATTGTTACCACCCATTACCTGAATTTAAAAGTGATGGCCAATAAAGTGCCCGGCATCATCAACGGCGCCATGCAGTTTGATGAAAAGAACCTGCTGCCGCTTTACAAACTGATCGTTGGTAAGCCAGGAAGTTCGTATACGTTCTCCATTGCCGAACGCATCGGGCTGGAGAAACGGCTGATAGAAAAAGCAAGAAAGCTGGTGGACGATGATCATTTTACACTGGATAAACTCCTTAACCGTACCGAGCAGGACCTTCAGCATATAGACAAAGAGAAATTACAACTGAAGGCTTTGCTGAAAGAAAATGAGGCATTAAAGAAAGAGATGCAAAAGGTAATGGATAAAGAAAAACACCGGCAGGAAGTGGAGAAGCTGCAACTGCAAAATAAAATTGCTGCTGATAAATTGCTTTATTTAAAAGATATGGAGCGCCGGTTAAAAGCCATGGTAATAGAATGGAGAAAAGCAGACAACAAAGACAAAGTGATAAAAATGATACATGCCCTGTTATTTAATCAAAAGGAAAGGATCACTGTTGAGAAGCAACAGAAAAAACTAAACGAAAAATTTGAAGAAGTGGGAGGGGAGATTAAAGTGGGACTAAAAGTAAAGATGAAACAAAACAGGAATGTGGGTATTGTAAAACAAATAAAAGGAAAGAAAGCAGTGCTGCAGGTCGGCATCATGCCTATGACCGTTGAATTAAATGACCTGGTGGTGATACGGGATAAAGAAAACCTCAATCACTAAAATCAATCATGCCTGCTCACGGTTTTTTATAAGCAAAAAAAGCAGGGTAAAATACAAATGAATACCGGTTGTTGAAATTAACCGCTGTATGTTTTCCGATATATTTTTTATTTTACAGAAGAAATGAAAACTATTCACTTTCTGCTCCTGTTACTGTTGTGCAACCTCCTCGCTTTTTCGCAAAGCCCGGATGAAAAGTTCTTGCTGAAAGCCATCAATAACAGGGATGAACAAAAAGCAGCCGGTTATTATCTAACATTGGTTAAAACCTCTGACAATACAGATAGTTCCGGACGGAATAAACTCCTGGATTTTTATACCGGCCACAGCAATGACAAGGACCCTTACACATCATCCCGCAGCCTTTTATGGGTAAGCTACCTGCGCAGCATTCCGCCCATCAATGATCTTAGCCTGAAAATTTTTGATAATGATACGGGCCTGCTGAAACAGGCCATCAATAAAGCCGTGGAAAGCGGTGATGACTACCTGATGATGGAAATATTTGAACAATGCGCCGACAGATACCGCCGCAACGGGCGGAGGGAGCAAGCCCTGTTTTATTACCTGAAAGCTGGTGAAATGCGAAAAGGGAAAGGGGAAATAGCTATAAGCCCCTCTTATAATTTTTATTCGCAATTGTCAGAATTGTTATTTGCCATGCAGGAATATAAAGAAGCCGAAAATTCTCTCCGGCAAGTGCTGGTAATGCCAATGCCTTTGCCAAGTGAACGCCTGAGAGTAAATGCTTATAATACGCTGGCTCTTTGTTTTCAGCGTACCGGCAATTATGATTCTGCCCTGCACTGGTTTGAAAAAACACGGGAGTTTGCAAAAAAAAATGGCGACACCGTCTGGATGGGTATTGCGAAAGGTAATATCGGCACTGTTTATTTTGAACAGAAACAATATGATAAAGCCTTGCCGCTTTTGTGGGATGATTATTACACAACACTGAAGTACGGTGAAGCCAACAGCGCCGGTAATACATTACACCGGGTTGCTTTAATTTATTTGTATCAAAATAAAAAAGACAGCGCCTTGTTGCTGGCAAGAAAATCCATCCAGCTTGTAGCTGGTAAAAGAGATGACGGCTATAATGTAAGCTATATCCGCAATGCCTATTATGCGCTGAGTGAAATTTTTAAATCCACTGGCAATCTTGACAGTGCCGGATATTATGGAAAGGCATATGACCATCTGAAAGACTCGCTGGAACTGGCGATGGCCAGGAGCCGGGTCGATGTGGTACAGACGAAATTTGAATTTGAAAAATCATCCAACCGCATCAATAACCTGCTGAATGAAAAGCAGGCGGAGAAGACCCGCCGGAATTTATTGCTGGCCGGTTTGTTGCTGGTAATTATTTCTGGCTGGTTTTATTTCCGATGGCAACGACAGCGGTTTAAAACAAAACAACAGGCTCTGGTATTTGAAAAAGAGAAAGCGGAGGCGGAAATAAAAAATGCAAGGCAGCAATTGGATGAGTTTACCCGCAATACTATTGATAAAAACGAAATGATAGAAAAATTGCAGTCGCAATTGCAACAGCAAAATATGCAGGTAAACGAAGGATTGCAGAACCAGAGCATACTTACCGAAAGCGACTGGTTGCGTTTTAAAGATATGTTTGAAAAAGCCAATCCCGGGTTTATACAACGATTACAAAAAGCCGCTTCTGATATTACTACCGCTGAAATACGTTATGCAGCGCTTATCTCTCTCAATTTAGGAAATAAACATATTGCCTCTATGCTCGGCATTGGAACCGATGCCGTACGCAAAACCCGCCAACGCCTGCGCCAGCGGCTGAATATCGCAACCGACGAAAATGCACTGGAAGAATTCATTAAAAGTATCCGCTGAATGTTTGAAGTTGGAGGTTTGAAGTTATTGTGTCAATAGTTTAAACGCTTCGGTTGGCTTGCCGGATCGGGATACCCGCAAGGCCAGCAACCTCAAACTTCAAACCTCAAACAATTCTGCCTTGTCCCGTTTTGTCACAGCCTCCGTCACCTTCTGTCCCGCCAAAAATTAGGAATGCCCCTGCCTGCGGAGCTATTTTCATGTTTGCAAACCGGAACAATCATGCCGACCATGAAATTAAAAAACTACTGGGGTTACCTGTTGCTTGCAGTTATTACAGCCCTGTTGCTTTACCTGCTGCTGGAAAGCCGGCAGCGGACAAAGCAGATAGATGAAACATTGAAGAAAACAACAATGGCGAATCATTAAAACATTTTTATGAGAAAAATTGTACTTCTGTCCTTGCTATTAATGTTGCTCTCAAACATACAGGCCTTAGCGCAGGGGCCGGCCACAACCGGTGTACTCAATACCGATTCGCTGAGGAAAGTGGCCGCTGAAATTAAAAAAGCCAACCAGGAGAAAGCGGCGAAAACAAAATTTCAGTATTTCATTATTAAGGCCGAAAGCGGCACTTACGGCTACAGTATTTATGCAGACGGCCAACTCTATATCTGGCAAACCAATATACCCGGCATGCCAGGCTCCAAGGGATTTGCCACACAGGCCCTGGCAACAAAATGCGCTGAACTGGTAATACAAAAAATAAAAGAAGGCGAAATGCCGCCCTCACTGACCGAAGAAGAACTCAAAAAAAAATCATTTGATTAACTGATAAAGTAATTTATATGAAACATTTTTTTTCTCTTTTGGCATTTGCGTTTTGCCTTTTGAATTTGCAGGCGCAGAATGTAGGCATTGGCACAACCGCACCCCATGTCAGCGCCGCATTGGAAATAAAAGACACTACCAAAGGTTTGCTGATACCCCGTATGACCACCGCCCAGCGGGATGCTATAACATCTCCTGCAGTTGGTTTAATGATATTGAACTTAGATGATAAATGCGCAGATATCTACAACGGTACTGCATGGATAAAGAATTGTGGTTTTAGTGTTACAACAGATACTCTTCCATATGATTTATGGACACAGAAAACCGATTTTGGCGGAACGGTAAGAGCCAACGCAGTTGGTTTTAACATCGGTACAAAAGGATATATCGGAACAGGGAGCAATGCAGTTGGTTTTACAAAAGATTTTTGGGAGTATGATCCGACAGCTAATAGCTGGACACAAAAAGCCGATTTTGGCGGAACAGCAAGAGTGAGAGCAGTTGGTTTCAGCATCGGCACAAAAGGGTACATAGGAACAGGGTCTGGTGCCGGAGGTTTCAAGATTGATTTTTGGGAGTATGATCCATCCGTCAATAGCTGGACACAAAAAGCCGACTTTAGCGGAACGGCAAGATATGCGGCGGTTGGTTTTAGCATCGGTACAAAAGGGTATATCGGAACAGGATGGGATGGCGGCGGATTTAAAAACGATTTTTGGGAATATGACCCTGCATCAAATGTCTGGACACAAAAAACCGACTTTGGTGGAACGGCAAGAGAAAGAGCAGTGGGTTTCAGCATCGGTACAAAAGGGTATATCGGAACGGGTTATGATGGATTTTTTTTTAGAAAAGATTTTTGGGAATATGACCCCAGCACGAATAGCTGGACACAAAAGGCCGATTTTGGCGGATACGAAATGTATGACGCAGTCGGATTCAGTATCGGCGCAAAGGGGTATATCGGAACCGGAGATTACGGCGTCAGTTATGCAAAATATTTTTGGGAGTATAACCCCGCCGCTAATAGCTGGACACAAAAAACCGATTTTGGCGGTACAGCGAGATTCGCTGCAGTCGGTTTCAGCATCGGCACAAAGGGATATATCGGAACAGGGTATAATGGTGCTTACCAAAAAGATTTTTGGGAATATGATCCCTATCCTTTTAGCAGTTTTTATTCAGGCGGCAGCAATATCAGCAATCATTATTATGCCGATGATGGCCTTTGGATAAAAACAGGCGATACACTCCGGCATGCACCAACGGTAAATAAGTTCTATTTAAACGGCAATACTAATATCACTGGCAATACCTTAATTACCGGTAATACAGGTATTGGTACTGCCACACCCACTGCAAAGCTGCATGTGGCAGGCAATCAAAAAATTGACGGAACAAATACACTTGAATTCGGAGCTGGAATTTTCGGTAAGCAAACAGATGCTGGTAAAATCGGGTATCAAACCTTTTCTTCAAATGCACTGGATATTGTAGGTGCAGGCACTTCAGGAACAAACAGAAAGATTAAATTCTGGAATGAAGGCGGGGCAGATTTCAATGGAAATGTTGGAATAGGCACCACCAATCCCTCCCAAAAATTAGATGTGAACGGCAATGCCAATATTACAGGTAAGCTGATATTAAGTGATTCAGCCCTATTGAACGGTAATGCAAGGATTGCTGGCAATGCTTTGATTATTGGAAATGTCGGCATCGGCATCACCAACCCCTCACAAAAATTAGATGTTACCGGTAATACCAATATTACAGGCAAGCTGATGCTAAGCGATTCTGCCCTCTTAAATGGCAATGCAAAAATTTCCGGCTATACCAATCTTAAAGACACTGTTTATATAGATAAGATTATAAAACAAGATGCTGAAACAGCCCCGGCCCTGCAAAACAGTTGGGTCAACTACGGGGCTCCTTTTGCCGATGCAAAATATTATAAAGACAAAGAAGGAGTGGTGCATTTAAAAGGGCTGATTAAAAACGGCAGCATTATAGTCAACACCGTTTTATTTAACCTGCCGGTTGGCTACCGGCCTTCCACATCGGGCCAGTTAATTTTTACTGTAGATAATGCAACTGGCATTGGCAGGGTGGATGTGAAAACCAATGGCGATGTGGTAGTGGTTACCGCTGCCAGCAATTTATTTCTCAACCTTACGGGTATTTCGTTCCGGGCGGATTAAAGAACACAACAAACGAAAAAAAAATTATGAAACAGAAACTGATTTTCGCTTTTATCATTCTGAGCGCAGCGAAGAATCTTACAGCGCAGAATGTAGGCATTGGCACCACCACACCCAATGCCAGCGCAGCGCTGGACATAACCAGCACTGATAAAGGTGTATTAATTCCCCGAATGACCACGGCCCAGCGGAATGCTATCGCATCTCCTGCAGTTGGTTTAATGATTTTAAACCTGGATGATAAATGTGCCGACATTTATAACGGTACAGCCTGGATAAAAAACTGCGGGTTTTCTGCTGCTACTGACACCATGCCCGGCTTTTGGACGCAGAAAACCGATTTTGGCTCATCGCTAAGGTCTGGTGCTGTGGGTTTTAGTATCGGTACAAAAGGTTATATTGGAACCGGAGGCGGCCAAACAGATTTTTGGGAATATGACCCTTCTTTGAATAGCTGGACACAGAAAGCCAATTTTGGTGGACAGGGAAGACAATGGGCAACGGGTTTCAGCATCGGCACAAAAGGATATATCGGAACAGGTCATGACAATTCCAACAGCTATAGAAATGATTTTTGGGAATATGATCCTGTAGCCAATAGCTGGACACAAAAAGCAGATTTTGGCGGAACGGCAAGAAGAAATGCAGTCGGTTTCAGCATCGCAGCAAAAGGATATATCGGGACAGGTTTTGACGGTACTCTTGTCAGAAGAAAAGATTTTTGGGAATATGACCCCAGCACGAATAGCTGGACACAAAAAGCAGATTTTGGCGGAACGGCAATACGGGATGCAGTCGGTTTTAGCATCGGCATAAAAGGATATATTGGAACGGGTAACGATGATTTCAACCTCTACAAAAAAGATTTTTGGGAATACGACCCTTCCACCAATAGCTGGACACAAAAAGCAGATCTTGGCGGAACGGCAAGAAGTAATGCAGTCGGTTTCAGCATCGGGACAAAAGGATATCTAGGAACGGGATATGATGGAAGCTATAAAAAAGATTTTTGGGAATATAACCCTACTGCCAATAGCTGGACACAAAGGCCAGATTTTGGCGGAACAGCAAGATGGGGAGCAGTTGGTTTCAGGATCGGCGTAAAAGGATATATCGGAACAGGATATGATGGAAGCAGCCATAGAAAAGATTTTTGGGCGTACTATCCTTGGAGCTATTATACAAGGGGTGGCAATATCAGTAATTATTACCATGCTGATGATGGCCTTTGGATAAAGACAGAAGATACACTCCGGCATGCTGCCACGGTAAATATGATTTTTTTAACCGGCAATGCCAACATCACAGGTAATGCTTCTATTAGCTTGGCCAATACACTTGAATTCGGAGCAGGCATTTCAGGAAAGCAAACGGATGCCGGTAAAATAGGGTATCAAACATTTACTTCAGGAGCATTAGATATTGTTGGTGCAGGTACAAACGGCAGTAACAGGAGAATAAAATTCTGGAACGAAGGAGGGGCAGAGTTTAACGGCAATGTTGGAATAGGCGGCAATGTTGGAATAGGCACTGCCACACCCTCACAAAAATTAGATGTGGTGGGTAATGCTACCATTAGTGGAAATACAGGTATTAGTGGAAATACAGGTATCGGCACCACCACACCCCAGGTAAAATTGGATGTAAACGGCACTGTATTATTTCGGGGCGTAAACACAAATCCTTTTTTTGCTTCCCTGAATGCGGGAGCAGAGTTTTTTGTTGGCAGAGCTTTGGATGGAACACTGCCAACTGGTCTGAGCGGGGCTGACATAGCATTTAATTTTGGTGGCATTAGCGGAGGGTTTAAGCATTTTATTTCCACGAGGCATCACAATGCAATATCTCATTCAGGTAATGCCATAGACTTTTATGTAAATAACTCAGTCATATTCGGTGGCTCATCAGCGCCGGGAGTAGGCAATGTTTTAGGAATGTCAATAACGGCTGCGGGAGTAGGCATTGGTACAACCACTCCTTCACAAAAATTAGATGTTACTGGAAATACCAATATCACAGGCAAATTGATATTAAGTGATTCTGCTTTGCTGAATAGTCATGCAAAGGTTACCGGTAAAATAATAGTAAGTGATTCTGCTCTCTTAAATGGTGATGCAAAAGTTACAGGTAAAATAATAGTAAGCGATTCCGCTCTCTTAAATGGTAATGCAAAAGTTACGGGCAATACCAATATCACAGGCAAACTGATGTTAAGCGATTCTGCCCTCTTAAATGGCAATGCAAAAATTTCCGGCTATACCAATCTTAAAGACACTGTTTATATAGATAAGATTATAAAACAAGATGCTGAAACAGCCCCGGCCCTGCAAAACAGTTGGGTCAACTACGGGACTCCTTTTGCCGATGCAAAATATTATAAAGACAAAGAAGGGGTGGTGCATTTAAAAGGGCTGATAAAAAACGGCACTATTGCTGCCAATACAATTTTATTCACCTTGCCGGTTGGCTACCGGCCTTCCACATCTGGCCAGTTAATTTTTACTGTAGATAATGCAACTGGCATTGGCAGGGTGGATGTGAAAACCAATGGCGATGTGGTAGTGGTTACCGCTGCCAGTAATTTATTTCTCAACCTTACGGGTATTTCGTTCCGGGCGGATTAAAAGAACCCAGGACACTAAATTTATTTTATGGATAACAGTATTTCTTTATGCAGTCAGAAAAAAGCAATGCAGCAGATATTGCTGCTGCCCACCTGCAAAGGAATTGAGGTAATAGATATAAGCACCATTGTGCGGGTGGAAGCTATAAGCAATTACAGCAAACTTTTTTTCAGTAATGGCAAGTCGTTAGTAGTGGCCAAAGTACTTCATTGGTTTGAGGTCACCTTCGCCAGGGCTTCGGCGGTCGAAGGGGGTGAGACGTTCCACCGCATCCACCGCACCCATCTTGTAAACAGAAAATTTATCCAATGCTATCATTCCGGCAAAGTAAAACTGCATAACGGAGAACGGATTGATGTGGCAAAAAGAAAGAAAAGCTATTTTCTGAAATGCTGGTATGCAGTGGCATAAACTATAACGCTGGTTACCAAAAAATCATGCTCATTACCGGGCGGTTTTTTTATTTTTTTTTTCGAAATGAAAACATGCTTACGATAACAGTGTTTTCTTTTATACAGCCGCTGTTTGCCCAGTCCTATCCAATCCATAAATGAATACATGATTTAAAGAATAATGTATTGTTAACCGTTCTTCAAGGTTATTCGAGCAGCCTGGATAATTGGTTCCATCACTACATAAGAGAATATATACTATCTGTTCCATATGGAAGGTGTGCATAAAAAAACCTCCATCGCTAAAGCTATGGAGGTTAAAGCGGAGAGAGAGGGATTCGAACCATTCCCCTAACTCCTTTATTAATAACTATTTCAAAGTTTCAGTCCTTGCAGGTCTCGGTAAAGTCTCGCTTCAAACAACTTTTCAATCTCACATTTCTTTACTTTTCTGCTATGCTAAGATACAGATTTTAGAGGCATTTTACCAATAAAATTATGCTCTCAGCTTTTCAATTACGGAGTTTACAGATAGCCCGGTGTACTGGCAAAACTCATCAATAGAAACTAATTGGTGAGGCTGTTTTGAGAAGTGAGATTTAATCTTTTTGATTACCTCTCTTCCCCATCTTTCGCTTTTGCCGGTAACAATCTGCACATCCTTTGGATAAATACAAACTCTTTCCATTTCATTTAACATTTTAATACTCTATCCATACTTCATCTATGCTTTATGTATAGAGTTGTTATGCACAAATTTACTTCATTTTAAGAGAGGAAATAAGCTCTTATAATGGAATAATCTGCACATATCGGCAGGAATGGTAGTGCTGAATTTAAAGCGATAGAAACCTATTATAATTTCGGGTATCAATAGTGATATTTTTTACTAACTCATAATTTTTTACAATGGCAAAGCAAAAAGGAATTATCAAATTAGACGGTACTATCGGCGGTATTACCTTTTACAAATCAACTCAGGACGGATACCTGGCAAGAGAAAAAGGTGGTGTATCCGGGGACCGTATCGCCAATGACCCTAACTTTCAAAGAACCCGAGAAAACGGAGATGAATTTGGAAGGGCTGGTAAGGCTGGTAAATTACTTCGTAACTCAATCCGTGCAATGTTGCAAAATGCTTCAGACAGCCGGATGGTAAGCCGTCTTACTCAAAAGATGGTTGAAGTTATCCAGGAAGATGCTACTAATCCTCGTGGTCAAAGGAATGTGATTGATGGCGAAGCTGAATTGTTGGAAGGCTTTGAATTTAACATCACAGGGAAATTGGGTACTACCCTTTATGCACCTTACACTTCCACTATTGACAGGGTTGCTGGTACACTTGCTGTGAGTATTCCTGCCTTTGTTCCATTGAACATGATTGCAGCTCCCGGCGGTTCTACTCATTTCAAAATTGTTTCTGCCGGTACAGAAGTAGATTTTGAAAATGAAACTTACGTAGTGGCAACCAGCGAAACTGCCGTGCTGCCCTGGGATACCACTGCAACTGCTGTAATTAACCTTTCTAATGCAGTTACTGCAAACAGCACACATCCATTATTCCTGGCACTTGGTATTGAGTTTTATCAGGAGGTGAATGGCCAAATGTATCCATTGAAAAATGGTGCTTACAATGCTTTAGCATTGGTAAAGGTTGACGGTAATTAATATATTTTTTAACCCTTAAATATTAAAACCATGTTAAGTGGAATACTTGATTTCTTCTTAGGATTGATATTCTAAAAGGAATCACAAAAAACAGTTCATTCTTTCAGTCCGATAAAGCCCTGCCATTCCTGGCGGGGCTTTTCATTTCAGCAAAGCCCTAAAAGGGCAATGCTGACAGCCAACGGCGGCCTGATGGTGAACAATGAACAAACCAGCCGGATGCCCCCACTGCAAAAACCCGAGTGCCGCTGTAGCGATAATAAACTGGACGCCTGCCGAGATGCCTACTGAAAAGCCAGGAAGGCAAATGAGGAAGAGGACCAAATAAAGAACGGCTGAATGGACAAACTGCCAAACGCTGACGGGTGATGATACGAAGCTGCTTTTGCATAATTGTGAATTTTTATAAGCATCTCTCAGCGAAGGCAGATAAAAAACCAAAAGGAAACGGAATAAAAGATGGCCTTGTGTGTCGGGTCTGTGTTTATGCCGTAGTCTTTTGGTTTTTTTTGTCAGATCTGTGCGGCGGGCTGCCGTAGCTATCTTTGCTGTATAAAAAACACATTGGCAAAAGCTGTATCATTTCATTAGATAAGCAAGGGTAATATGTTCCACTGTTTTGCAATGGGATTCTTTTCCAAAAATCAATCAGCTAAATACTGGCTAAAATCGCTTGAGTTATTAGCTGTATTAGAGAACTGATTTGTATTTGGCTTTGTAATAAAATTTATTTTACAAAGAAAAAAGAGAAAAAAAGAAAGCATCTTGATCAGGCGGCGTGGCTAAAAAAACAAGGAGGAACGGAATAAATGCTGGCTTTGTGCGGTGGGGCTGTGTTTATGCCGTAGTTCCTTGTTTTTTTATAGCATAGGGCTGTGGCAGCCGACTAACTTGCTGTACTTTTTTTAGTTCTTTCTGAAAGCTGTATATTGGGATTCACTAAAAAATACATCCATGGGAAAGTTTGCAACAAAGACTGGTAATGACGGTCAATTTTATTTTAATCTGAAAGCTGATAACGGACAGGTTATACTTACAAGTGAAGGATATACCACTACTGCTGCCCGTGATAATGGGATTGAATCAGTAAAGAAAAATGCTACTGATGACAGCAGATACGACAAACAAACATCGAGTAATGGAAAATTTTATTTTAACCTGAAAGCTGGTAATGGTCAGGTGATTGGTAAAAGTCAGATGTATGAAAGTGAAGCCAGTTGTGATAACGGTATTGCATCTGTAAAATCAAATGCGCCGGGTGCAAGTGTCGTAGAAGAATAAGAAAAGGTAATAGCGCCTGCGGCAAAAAAGAAGCATAGCCGTGTGGCACACTTGTCCACACTGTAGCGTGGGTGGCGAGCCGCCATAAGGCACTGGAGAGAGGAACGAACGGAAGTGCCTGCGAGCACCCATGAGGGGGCAGCAGTAAAGTGGCAGCCCCTTTTCAGGCCAATGTAAAAGAAGCCGAGCCAAGGGGCTGCTAACGATGCTGCCTCCATAGGAAGCCGCCGCAGTAAATTTCCCGTCAGGGTACGAAGGCGGCTGAACTATGCAAGTGAACCTTAGCGATGCTTTGCGAAATGGAGGTACGACATGAGCAATTAGCAGTCGCAAGGTGAACGCAGCCGAAATGGGTACGCAAGGCGAGCCAAATTATGGGCAGCGGGTGGACTGAACGCTACTGAAGTGAATGAATGACGTAGTGAAGCGTAATGAAACCCGGTGAGTATTGTAGGGATTGCTTGCGGAAAGGCAGGTGCATACTTTCGTTTCAGGCTTTGTGTGTCGGCAAGAATGCCCTGCCTTGCAGCAAATGGGCAGGCTGCGAACGAGGTGTAATGAAGCGGAACGTAGGAAGTAATAAACGAAGTGGCGTGAAGGACACAATAGCTGCCGTGACGAATGCCGTATGAGCTGCAAGAAGTGTGACAAACTGCGTAGCGTAGCGAAGCACCCGAAGGGCAATGCAGGTGCAGCAATACCATAAAAGTTTATAAAAAGATTTCATTGCTGCTGCTGCATTGGTTTGGCGCATCTGCTTGCCGAACAGGCATGAGGAACACCTTATTACCTTGCAGCGTGGGGTCTGTGGAATGTTGTGTTGAGATTGTTCACCACTAAAATGTTTGTTATGGAAAATCCATTTGAACTGATTCTAAAAAGGCTTGATGTTATTGAAAATCTGCTGAGAAACATTCCGCAGCCTGTTATACAGGCAAATTCATTTACAGAAGTGCTTAACCTTGAACAAGCTGCTGAATATGTCAGCTTATCAAAATCTGCTATTTACAAAAAGACTTCTGAAAGAAACATCCCTCATTTCAAGCAAGGCAAAAAGCTGTATTTCAAAAGAAGTGAATTAGATGCATGGCTAACTCCTGTTTTCCGCACTTTTATTTTTTCAAAATCAGAATGCAGTCCTGTAAAGGGTTTCAGGGGGTTGCAGGGTGTTTTTTGGGTGTCCCGGGGCGCTAAAAACTACCTTTGGGAATGTTTGTAAGGAAAAAGAAAAACAAATCCGGCATTATAAGTGTTCAGATTATTGATAAAAGTAGTGGTCATTATAAAGTTTTCAAAACGATAGGCAGTTCATCTAACGCATCGCAGGTTGATGAACTTTATACAAAAGCGAAGAACTGGATACAGCAAACCAGCCCGCAAAACTCATTAGACTTTGAACAGGAAGAACAGTTGGTACAACAGGTTTTCGAATCAATTCAATCCATACAAATAGCAGGAATTGATTTGTTGTTGGGCAAAATATTTGATGATATTGGTTTTGACAAAATTGGCGACAGCATTTTCAAACAATTAGTTTTATACCGATTGTTGTACCCTGTCAGCAAGCTCAAGACTACTGAATACCTGTATCGTTTTCAGCAAATAGAATGGAATGAAGATCAGGTGTATCGCTATTTAGACAAACTCTACAAGTCTCAAAAAGAGCTGGTGCAACAGATAAGCTACGCCCATACGGTAAAGGTTTTGGGCAACGAACCACAAATTGTTTTTTACGACGTAACCACCGTTTATTTTGAAGCAGAGCAGGAAGATGAGTTGCGCCAAACTGGCTTTAGCAAAGAAGGCAAACATCAAAACCCACAAATTGTGCTGGGGCTGCTTGTTAGTAAAAATGGTTATCCATTGGCATACGAAGTATTTGACGGAAAGAAGTTCGAAGGTCATACGCTGCTACCTGTCGTTGATGCTTTTAAAGCGAAGTACAACTTACAAAAATTAGTTGTAGTTGCCGATGCAGGGCTTTTGTCGAAAACGAATATTGAGTTATTACAAACCAACGGGTATGAATTTATCATTGGTGCCAGAATTAAAAACGAAACACACTCACTTCAGAAACAAATACTATCATGGACTTACAAAAACGGCAGTACCAAAGTTTTTACTAAACAAAACGATTTAAAGCTGATTGTAAATTACTCTGACAAACGAGCCATAAAAGATGCCATTAACAGGGAACGTGGCTTAAAACGATTAGAAAAGCAAATAAAGCAAGGCAAACTCACCAAGAGCAGTATCAACAATAAAGGGTACAACAAATACCTAAAACTTACAGGAGATATTACCGTAGAGGTTGATTATGAAAAATATGAAAATGATGCCAGGTGGGATGGGTTGAAAGGCTATTACAGCAATAGTAAACTATCGGTAAATGAAATAATAGAAAACTACAACCAACTGTGGCAAATAGAAAAAGCATTTAGAGTAACCAAAACCGACTTAAAGATAAGGCCGGTTTATCACCGCTTGCCCAAGCGTATTGAAGCCCACATCTGCCTCACTTTTGTAGCTTATAAGGTTTACAAAGAATTAGAAAGGCAATTAAAAGAAAAGAAATCAACTATCAGTGCCAATAAAGCCATAGACATTGCCTCATTCATTTTTTCAATCACATATCAGTTGCCAAAATCAAAGCAAACTCACACCATGTTATTAATAAAAACAGAGGAGCAAAGGTTGTTGGCAAGCCTATTTAACTGGAAATAATGACTCGGGTGTCCCAGTGCGGAAAACAGGAAAAAGCTGTATTTCAAAAGAAGTGAATTAGATGCATGGCTAACTGAATTAAAAATCAGCACCCATGCTGAAATAGAAAGAGTAGCTACCAACTATATTATCAGGAAAGGAAAATTCAGGAAGTGAATCAATTAAGCTATTGCCAGTTTCTTCCTTGTGTTCATCATTTTTGCATCTTTAAACTTAGGGCTTACAGGCACATGCAATTCATAGGGTCTGTTAAACGCTTCCTGGTTAAGTTTAAATCTTTCAGAAAGAATGCGGATGGTATCTTTAGATAAGCCTTTCTTGTAGTTAAGCATGTCAGAGACCAAGCCTTCACTAACATTCAGGAGGTTTGCCAAATCAACAGCCTTCATTTTATGGTCTTTCATCAAAGACTTTAGTAAAGGAATAGGTTCAAGTATTTCAAAATTGCTGTGTTCTTCATCGTATTTTTCAATCAAAAAAGTGAGCAATTCCATCTCATCTTCTATTGCTTTGGTTTTTCTTTTTGTAGCAAAATCCAAATCGTGAAGTGCCTGGCAATATTCGTTGTATTGCTTTTCAGATTTTATCACTTTATATTTCAATGTTTCCATAACCTGTATTTTAATAATCGAAGACTGTGTATTGCTTATTCTGTTTACAAAGTTTGTCATACTCAGCATGAGTGCCTATCCAGCATACATACAACCTGATACTTGTGCTGCCAAAGGAATATTTACAAATCATCCTGTACCTATTCCCTGCTATATCAAAAATCACTCTGAAAGAACTATTGCCTAAAAAATCAGCAGAAGGGAAAGTTTGAACGATGTCTTCAGTAGTAGCCCAATCTGCTAACTTTACTTTTGAAAGCCATTCTTCAAACGATGCCTTACTACCACTATTGCCAGCTATATAATCCCTGATTGTTTTTTCTTTTATCAAATGAACTTTCATATCATGATGTAAATATAACAAAAGTTCACAAAAAGTGAAGATTTGCAGGGTTTATTATGAAATATTTTTGAATTGCTTCTTTTACTCAGGCTTTCAGTGGCTCCCATTTGTCCTGATAATCAACAATTTTGCCTTTTAAAAGCCTACGCTGCCCGTTATAATCTTCTGACAAGGCAAGAACTTTATCAGAAGGTATAATATAGAAATCCGGTAACATTGTTGGGTCGGCGAACTTGTTTTTATACACTACCACCACTATGAAATGATTGGCTGCTGCCTTCACATTATTCACCACAATGGAACTATACCCCTGAACTGACTTTACATCAACTGAAACAGATGAACCGTTTTTTGCCTTGATAATTATGTCAATGCTCTTCTTATTACCTAAACTGATAAAAGCATTCACGCCCATCCTATATAAGTTGCTCAAAACTAAAAACTCACTGGCTGTGCCTGTATCATAACCAGATTTTCTAACAAGTGATTTAGCCATTCAGATAAGGATGAATTTATGCTTTGCCTAAAAACTGTTTTATGTTCTTCTCAATTTCCTCAACCATTTCAATCGTAATCTTATTGGTCTCTTTTTTAAGACTTTTTGATTTGTCGACTTCCATTTTCAATACTCTGATGAAAAACTGATCTTTATCATTGAACATCTCGCCATCATAGTCAACGATATAATCAAATGATTTCTTAATCTTCTTAATCTGTTCTTTGTGATACCTTTTTAGTGACGGTTCTAAGATCAACCAGAGAGATTGGTTGAATGGTGATTCATCTTTACTATTGTGCTCTTCTTCAATTACAATATTCTTCTTTACTATTTCTTCTATATTTTCTTTAGAACGATCTACTTCGTCTTTTTCCTGTAGGACTTGTTTTTTTATGTTGTCCTGGTCAGATTCGGTAGCAATGATTGTAGCCGGTTTTACTTCAGCAGATTTTATGAATTTATACTTTGATATGGCCAGAGGAACAAACTTATAATGCAGTTCTTTAAATCGCAGTGCTCCAAAAAAAAGGCCATTGAGTAATAAAGCAATTTTTGTTTCTTCAGGTACCTTGCTAAGATGCCTGAAGATTTTGTCAGTAAAACCTTTGTCTTCTAACATCCTTGAGTTCCTGATCAAATCCCTGAATTTTAAATAAAAAGCAATAATGAGCAAATTGTTTACATCAGAAATGGAATCAACAAGTGCAAATTCTTCGTTTAATTTATGTAGCTGATTATTCGTATTGTAATAATTGATAAAAGGCTGCCAGATGCCTTCAGATTCCTTTAATTGCAGAAACTTTGACAAACAGATTACTTGCTCAATTAACTCATATTTATAGGGATCAGTTTCTTTAATGCTCTCCTTGTTTTTAAAGTCATCATCGCCAAGCCTGAACCATGATCTTACAATACTGCCTACGTCAAACAAAAAACCCTGGTCAGTTAATGGGTAAGGTTTTGACCTTTCATAAAAGAGTATTTGATCAATTATGGTTTCCTGTTCTGCATTGAGATTAGCTTTATATTTATTGAGGGCTTGAAGAAAATTGACTTGAAGTTTTTCATATTCCGGTTTCCATTCAATCTCAAAAGATGCTAAAAGGTCTTTAGCACCTTTAATAGCTAAATAGTTGTTACGGGCAATAATCAACTTTTGATACAAGGGGGCATCTAAAGGCTCAGAGATTTTAAAGTCCGGTATTTTTGATTGTAGTAACCTTGCTCCTGATTCGGATAGAGGGATGATAAAAACTGTTTCATATAAAGACAGGTTAAATAACTCTTCACTTTTCAAAAGAATATCATCACTAATCTCCAAATAAAACACTTCATATTCTTCCTCAAAAAAGCCTGTTTTGGACAGTAATATTTCGCCAGTAAGAGACACATCAGATAAGTCAATCACTGCTGACTTTGATATAGGTTTACTCCCAAACTTATACCAGGTGGTAAAATCAAAAATATTGGTTGCTACTACTTTCATTTTGTTAATTATTAAAATACAACTAAAGGTTCATCATCTCCGGTTAGTCCCAATGGATTACCCATTCTGTTTATTTCATCTGCTGCATTCAAAGGATGAAAATCAGCCTGAGGAATAATATTCAAATATCTGTGTTTTGCATTCCCATGATAAGAAAGGAATAATTGTTCTCTGCTTCTTGTAATGGCAACAAAAAATAAGGTTTTTGCTCTGTCTTCATTGTCTCTCCAAATTTCAAGACCAGGTGTTAAAAATGGAACAAACACAGCTTTAAAATCAAGGCCCTTTGCGCTATGGTAGGTCATAACAGTAACAAGGTTATCAGTTGAAGCCTGGTTATATGAGCCAGCCCCATTTCCTAAATATTGAAAACGGGTTCCATTAGTTCGTAAATGGTCGTTTATGCTGTCATAATTATCTTTTCCTTTTGCAGCATAACTCTGTGGCATTAAGGGTTTGCCCTCCTGCGCCAATACGTTTTGCAAAAATTGAAAAATCACTTCATGCTTCGGAATTAAAATTGCCGGAGCGTATCCAGATACCGCATATTCTTTTGAAGAAGTAATCAGCCATTTAATTTCTTCTGAACTATCACCAGCCTTAACCAACGTTGGAATCCTTTCTACCATACCACCTATTGAAGAGGCATTAAATCCGTTTCTATCAGCACAAAAGAATTGTGCAACCTGCCTTATTCTTCTGCTGATTCTATGTATAATGCCTAAAGCAAAAGATTGTGACGTTAGGATGTTTTGAATATCATCTGTTGGGCAAACATCTTCGTAGATTGATTGATTTACATCACCGGCTACTATTACTCTTGTTCCTTTTGATCTTACGTCTCGGACAATGTACTCTGGTAAGTCCTGCACTTCATCCACAAGAATCAGATCCCAATTTCCATTCATCCTCCTGAATTGATGATAGGTTACAACCTGAGTGCCTCTGTATTGTGCAGGGATACCTGTCTTAATCATATCAATGAGAGCATGTGTATAAAGAACAATGATGACATTTGAATTAGGTCTCCTCTCTTTTTCTTTGAGTAAACAATGTATCAGCAGTACAGACTTGCCACTGCCAGCATAACCTTTCAGCCAATAATTGGCATCCTGATTATTATTGACATTTTGCAAAAAACTCAGTTGTTCTGTATCAAGCTGATTGTAGGGTATAAACCAGGACATAGTTATTGATTTATTTCAGGTAAATAGTTTTTACTGTCTGATGCCAGGTTGTCCTCATTGTACCATTTCACAGCATTATTCCCTTCCAGTTTATTTTGTGCTTCTTTTACCTGGTCTGCAATTTCGATCCTGCCTATCTGTCTTGCAGAGCGAATAAGCCGGGAATAATTATTCTTGTGCAAATTTCCAGATTGAAATTGTGCATACCATACATCAAATCCTTTTTGAATCAAAGATTTTGCTCTTTCTGCATCCCTGCTCAATAGGTATTCTCCATAAGTAAGAAAAGCAGCATCACTATTTTTACTTATTGCTTCTTCCATTAATCTTTTATACTCATCCATGTCCCCTTCTTCTTCTTTAACCAATGCAAGGTTATAAGTATTAGTTGCATGAGGTGATTTTTCATAAGCAATCGAAGCCCATTTATTTGACTGCTTCCTTTTCCCTGCCATTGAATAATGATAGCAAATTGAAGTTTCATTTCTTGACATAGGGTCTAATTGCTGAATAAGTTCAAAGGTTTCAGCAGCTTTTAAATGCTTTTCAAGTTTCACATAAAAATTAGCCAATTCCTTCAGCATTTTGACAGTTGGCTTACCTCCATTTGCTCTTGCTGCTTCGTTAATTAATTTCAGTAACCTCTTTTCGGCAATTTCTTCAGTACTTAGGGCTGAATTAGCAAAAGGGTTCAATGGCTCTACTTCTATTTCCATGTCTTTAATAAAGGCCCGGAAATAGATCAACTTATCATGGGAAATATCGCATTCAAGACGAATCAAATCACTTTTCTTAAATCCGGTATCACTTCTCATTTTCACATTTGCCAATATTTTGTCTTTCGAGGAAACACAAATTGGAATTTCAACAATAAGCTGACCGTCTTTCTGAGGATGTAAATCCTCGATTTTAATACCCAGGCAGGGAATTTCTGTTCCTTCCCGTATTACCGTTCTGGGAATATTATTTTGCAAAATAATAAGCACCGGTTCACTTACTATTGGTTTAATCATATCAACACCCAAGCCATTCTGTAAAAAAGAATTTACAGCAGCACCTGTTGATACATGTGCCTGTAAATCCCTTGGAATTTCCAGTTCAGATTGTGTAAAATGTTTCCTTAGTGAAGATTGAACATAAGGGTTATATGAACTACCTCCTATCAAAAGAACAAGGTCTATTTCATCCTTGGTCATATTCGCCTTTTGTAATGCTGAATTTATTACGGTGAAAATACTTCGGAGACTTTCCAGTTCATCTTCAAAATCAAAATCAGACGTTTCATGTGTGAACTTTTCCATGATTGTATCGAACTCCGAGAAGCTTAAAGACGGATTGCTATATTCAATTCTATGTTTTGGTAATACAATCTGAAATGTTTGCTCCACTGTTATTCTCTGCTCAGACTTTGCCAGCGTTGGAAGTTCACGACCAACGAGGTTTCTTGCTACGGCTTTGCAGATTTGTATTTTAAGATGCTCAGCTATTGGCTGAAGTTTCGGCAATATGATCTTATTGTATTCCGGCGACCTTATATCATCAATATTAAGATTATTTTGCTTTAATAATTGAGGCAGCAATACATCTTTCACAATCTTTTTATCAATATCATCACCACCTAATTGTTCAAATTTTGAAATAGCCACATTTTTTGAATAAAGCCGTCCTTCTTTTCTTCCTATTTCCAATATGGAAATATCGCATGTGCCAGCGCCAAAATCAAATACAAGTATATGCAATGCACTATCAATGGGAATATTATAATTCTGGTGGTTGTTGTTATTGGCTTCAATTAAATAGCTGAGAAAGGCAGCATTGGGTTCATCAATAAAAAGATTGTCCTGAAAAGGAATGTTGGCAAAATCCAATGCCTCCTTTAAATCCTTTCTCTGATTAGCCTCAAAAGATGCCGGTATGCTGATTGAATAATAAGTTTGCCTTGGCAGATTATTGATAGTGATAAAATGGTCTATTTCTTCTTTTAGAAATTTAAAAAAGACCTTGGTCGCATCCAAAGGGTTTTCAATGGTTGCTACGGGATGGCCATTGGGTAATTCTGTTCCAAAATATACAGGCCCATTATCAGTCCCTATCATCATTTTGAACGAATACCACAAATTGCGACCGAAAGTAAGTTTGCTTTTAAGCTGCTTGGCTGTTTGGCCTTTAAAAAGTTTGTTGTCAAAAAAAGCGATACAAGACGGAACCAAATGATTTTCCAGATAGCTGCCATCAGCACTCAACTGTCGCACAGGCATATTGCTCGTTTTGATTGGGGAAGTATTATCCCCAATTACAGCATAGCTTACTACAGTGGTGGATGTGCCGAAATCAATTCCAATAAAAGTGCTGCTCCTTAGTTTATCCTGAACTAATGAAGAATTATTTAATCCAGGTAAAAGGCTTTGAATTACAAGATCGTTTGGCATACAATATTCAGGTTTTGTAATTATCAGTTTATTTAGAAAGCAGATCATCAATTATAACATCAATATCCTTACTCTGCCTGCCGTTTTCAATAGTAGTTAATAGTCTCCCCGGGAAATGTTTGTTATACCATTTTTCCTTTTTCTCCCAGTGAGACCGGTAAGTTTTATCATCAAGCCTGCCTAAATGCTCTATATAATAATCCTCACCATTCACCGTAACGGTAAAGTCCGGTAAATAGAAAGAGCCGTCCGCATCTGCAAACAACGGGTACTCATATTTGAAGGGAACTTTCCTTTCAAAAAGCCTGTTTGCAATAATCACTTCCGATTTTGAACGAACCATATGCGAAGAAAGAGTTTCATGTATTTTTCCTTCTTCATACCACTCATTCATCACCAACCATTCTTTTGGTAAGGGTTTAAAATCAAAGAGAGAGGAATTTATTTTAGAGATACTGCTTGCCTCGGGGCGATTTAATTGCAGAAAGGCACTGATGTCTTTTTCTGCAAAAATGGTGAGCTTGGTTTTTGCCCTGGTTATAGCAGTGTAGATAAGCTCCTTCGATAGCAGCGTTTTCTTATTCTTAGGTAAAACCAAATAGACATAAGTAAACTCACTGCCTTGCGATTTATGAACCGAAATAGCATATGCCAGTTCTAAATTACCAAGTGGCTTCTCTTCCGGCATATTATACTTCTTACCGTTTTTATGTTGATACTGCCCCAGTTTTTTACCAAATGAAACAGCCTCTTTTCTTCCCTCAAAATCCACCGTAAACTTGATAGGTCTGAATTGGGGAGCCATCCACATATAGTTGTACCATCTGCCTGTTTCTTCATCCTTAAATTTCTTGTTGTCAAAAGGATGTGGTCGTGTAAATCCTAATTCACCATTAAAGATTTGTATTCTTTTATTTTCTCCTTCAGCATAAGCAAATATTGGATCTGACTTGGTTCTGTTTCTAACCTGTATTACTTTATCAAAAAGCAGTATTCCATCAATGAACTGTTGCCATTCTGCTCTTTGTTTATTGAACTTACTTTGTAAAAACGTATTCAGAATATCAGTTCCAAACTGCTCACCCCTGTATGGCGAGATAACCTGGAAAAAATCAGCATGTTTCTTATACTTGTTCTCCTTGTCTTCAAAAACTTTGTTTAGTAGTTCATAATACCGGGCTTCGTCATACTTTATTCCATGTTCCTTTTCCAGATCGCTGACCAATGTCTGAAACATTAGGTCTTTCAATTGCTCCTCATCATCCCAGAACACCACGTTCAGGTCCTTTAAATTTCCTGTAAAATCAAGCTCCTGTATTTGCTTGAGTAAATCAATTGTTTCAGATTTCTCTTCAGCTAAGTCTTCAATTTGCTTTTCTTCCTCCCGTTCATGAATAAACATTCTCGCCAGGTCTAAAATGCCGGTTCCCTTGCCGGTGAGGCGGTTTTCCATCTGGCGGAGGTTGACCTTTAAAATACCTTTGTGCTCATCATCTATCCAGTTGATAATATCGGCAAATACTTTTCCTATACCTATTGCAGGAAGCTGGTTGGGGTCGCCTACTAAAATGATACGCTGCACTGTGTTCCAGTTTATGGCTTTAAATAATGTTGCAACCAATGACTGGTCAAGCATAGAACATTCGTCAATAATAAATATCCTTACATCTTCCTCCTGCTTTCCGCCTTCCTTTTTAAAGGTGAAATTATCGTTCAGCCAGCCTCTTGTCGCTAAAAAAGAGTGAATGGTCTGTGCCTGCTTTTTGGTTCTTTCTCTAAGGCGGTCAGCCGCTTTTCCGGTGGGAGCAAGCAACAAAAATGAAGTACCGGCTCCATGTGCTTTTTCAATGGCATCAATGATGGAGCGGACAATAGTAGTCTTACCCGTTCCTGCTCCACCACATATAACACTCAGGCCCTGGGTAAATATTTTCTGGCAAACGTCTATCTGGCCTTGTACGCCTTCTTCATATTTCTTAGGATCAAGTTCTGCCAGTTTGGAAGATGAATCGTATAGGAAATCATGCCAGTTCTTTTCAGTAACAGGACTTTTAAAAGAGCTGATCTTTCTTTTATTCATATCCCTGATTTTCGATTCTATATATCGTTCATCATCATACAATCTTTTTAAATACAGGTGTAAATTATCTTCAGCATCTTTTCTTTTTACAATTACTTTATTGAGTTCTGCCTCATATGATTCAAAATTTCGCTTTTTAAAATCATAAGTACGCCATTCGTTCATCAATGCTAAATAGCGGTTCACATTATTGAGTACAATTTCCGCTGCTGTAAATGTGTGTGTATTTACTCTTTTCAAGTCGTTAACGCATAGTGCCCTGAAGCGTATAGCACTGCCCGCAGTGGTTAATGCTTCTAGGCCCAGGTCTGGCGAGGGCATCATGCCATGATCAATCTTACTGAAAGTGATTTTATCGTCAAGGTTATCGCCGATATAAGACTCACAAAGTATATAAGGGTCCTCAATTATTTCCTTTATTGAATTGTAGATATTGTTTTTCTCCCGGCCTGGTTCCATTATTTTTTCAATCTGCTCTTCTTCAATATCGAACCGGGGTAATACATTTAACAACAACTCAATGTCTTCCTCTTCACAACCTGCCATCCAATCCTGCAATTCATTCCATTCCTGCTTTTTAATTTCAACTCCCGGAACTGGAATATTCTTCAACAATGCATCTTTGATAGTTTGATAAGCTGCTTCCTCTTTATCTTTTTTTGCTTCTTCTTTGAACCAGGTGTTCAGGGCAGGTACACCTAAGTAGTTCAGAACTTTGGGCAAACCGGGATAACGACCCCTGTTTTTCCATAGTTCTCCAATAAGAGATTCCAACCACTTCCTCCTTATTTCCCAATCTTCAGATGTATCACCTATTTCGTTTTGTAACACATTTACAATATCCAAAGCTCTTTCTATTACTTCCAGTGCATCATCGTCACTCATTTGCCGCATGGCATATTTAAAGCACCTTTCATTGTCGGGAAACAAAGCTATTTTTTCAAGAATATCCGGCCTGTCTTTATACAGGTGATAGGGAATACGAAAGCCTTGCTCAGGATAATGTGAAGTAACCGGCATCTGCCACACAAAAGCACCACCATATTTTTTCTTTTCCTCGGCGGTGGCTTTTTCGTACATCATGAAATTATCAGGTATATGCTTTAAGCGGCTGATACCAACAATTACATACCTCTTGTTTTCATCTTCACTGAAAGGGTTACTGTAATTGCTGTAATAGAAAATGAGGCTTTCATCTTTTTTGAGTTCACCCAAAAATGTTTTTACGTTGCTGATACGGGTATCATAGTTAAATGTACCATCTTCATTCTTATCTTCTTCCCGGTACATTTCCTCATAAGGCCATACACTGATGGTATTGGGCGGCATTTCCCATTTACGTATTTCATGATTTACATACCACTCAGGAGAACGAACCTGTGCCATCACCGTTTCTTTTCCGAAAGCATTATTGCTGAAACAGCAGGGCGGAATATATTTTTCCTTGATAGCGGCACAATTGCATCCTGCAAATTCCTTTTCTTCTGTAAGCTGATGGGCTTTCTCATTATACATATCGCCTGGGTAAGAGTATTGCCCGGTGCAATAAGTGTTCTTTAAAGGTTCTTTGCAGATATGGCCGTTCCAGCCATCGTTGTGCCAGGTTAGCCTTGCTGAAAAATGAATGGTTGATGCCATGTGATAGGGTTGATAGGTTTAATAGTTTTTGATGAGGCAATCGGAAATATCTTTCAGTATAGCTGCCAGGTCTTCTTTTTCAAAATGATTTCGTTTAATGCTTTCTGAAATCATCTGTTTAAAATCTTCCCAGGGCACTTCACTGGAACCACGGATATTGAAGCCACCATACTGGGTTGAATAACGATTCCTGATGGACCAGTCTTTCAGGTCTTTGGGTTCATCTTTTGACCAGGTAGCATATCCCCACTCAATAGAATAGCCGGGTTTATCAATAAACGAAACTTCATCCTGAACTTCCATATGTAAAAGGTTTAATTTTTTTTTGCTTAACCAGAGAACTCGTCGTATAAATAGTTTCTGATTTTCTCACTTTTGCATTGCCGTAACTCGAAAAGCAGACTATCAAATATTCTTGCGCCTGTTTTTCCAACAATGACATTTGCTCTTTCCTTTATCAGGTCAGAACGCAAAATTTTATCTAATAGCTTTACGTCATCAAAGTGTGGTTGAATGAGCTCTTTAAACTTTGTATTGTAACAAGCACCCCAAGTACATCCGATATAATGTTCTAATATTTTATCCATATTGGATTTTATTAGTGGAACAGCAGCAGCTTCCCCTTCCTTCTTTACAAGATCTTGCAGAATTTTCTGATGATCCCCTTCGGCAATGTTGTCATAATTTGTATTCATTGGCATTATAACTTATACTGTTCACTCAGATAATTTGTTACTTTACCTGATTCTCTTATTATCTTCTCCAGCATACCTCCCTCACTTGCAAAACCCACCACCACTTCATCTGCCAGTTCTATCATCATCTGGTTTCTTATGGAGGCTGTTTTTTCTGTTACCCGTTTTACTGTTTCATCAAAAGGTGAAACAATCAGCAAACGGCCAGCATCAAGGGCTTGCTGCAACTCCGGCTCTAACTTTTGTTTTAACCCTCTTGCCATTGCCACTATTATCGGTTGTTTACCTTTTAACAGGTAGTGCAATACATCTTTCTCCAACTGGCTGTGAAAGCCACTGATTACACAGTTACCAGCCTCCCTTTGTGCTATTGCCCAATCATAGCATTTCAAGACCACACTGGCAGGTATTTTACGGCTGCATAAAAATGCAGTCTTATTTATTTTCAATAGTTCTATATTGCCGGTAGTAGTTTTTATCATTCGTCATCGTCACTTTCAAGATCTTTCCCAAGCCTGTACTTTATATCATAATTGATAACAAAATCGAGCTCTTCTTTTAAAAAACCATAATGTCCAGCAAGTAAAAAATCAATTTCATCAATAATTTCTTTAGATTTTTTTATATAGAAATATTGTTTTTCCATAACGAATGATCGTCCTCGAGCAGAATAATTTCTAACTGCCAATTGACTGTTTTTCTGTAAGTCTTTCTGAAGAGATTTACCTAACATGGATAGTTCTTTTCGCTCCGATACACTTAGCTTATCTAAATTGAAAGGAAATTCAAAATCACGACTATTAATTACTTGACAACTTGACCAAGTTATATAATGAAGGAAATATAGAGATGAAGAAAGCACAGCGACAAGTATATATTTCTCTTCCTCTTTACTTAAATAAACAGGTTTCATTTCTCCGGTAACAGTTTGCTTTCCATTTTCTCTAAAAACTGGCTCCCTATCTAATATTTTTACCCAGTAAAGTACGGCTCTGAAATAGTAAAAAAAATGACTACTCTGAGGCAAGAAGTAATTAAGAACTGTTTTTCCAGATGTTTTGGATTTAAGTCTTTCAAAAATATCATAATACAAATCTGAAGCAAGTTTAGGAATTGACCCTTGCCGAATGAGATTGGTTACTTCAAAATATTTTAGGCATTCAAAAAGTACTTCCCTGTATTCGTTGTACCATTTGTGGTAAATTGTAGTATTTACGCAAATCTCCTTTGTGTTTGCTTTCAATAATATTGCTAAAAGCATATTAGCACCTTCAAATAATTTGGCTGGCCGCCAAGCATAATTACTTATCCATGTAGTGCCTTTTGCAGTAAATAGTTTCTGTAATGGAGCCAACTTGTCGGCAGAAATACTGCTATTGGGTACGATCATACCAAATTTGCCATTTGGTTGTTGAATTATAAAGGATCGTTCAATGCAGTAGGCATATAGGTTACCGCAAGAAAGGGTCAAGTAATTCTTAATCTTATACTCAAAAGAGTTAGCAGTATAAACAACATATGGAGGATTGCCAATTATAACATCAAATCCTTTTTTGTCATGAATAATTTCATAGAACTCGGCAAACCAATGAAAGGGCTGGTGTGTTGCTAACCACTGTTCAAACTTTATCCCTTCTGCCTGTTTGTGTAATAAATTATTGAGTTCTTTATTTAATTCCTTTAACCGCTTGTTCAGGTTTTCCTTGGCTTTTTTAAATTCTTTATAGTCATCGCCGTAAGAAAGCTGTATTTTTTTATACCGGGCAAAAGCTTTGGCTACTATATCACATTTCTCTTCTATCACTGGTGCAGCCGCTACGCCATCCAAAGTATAGCGTAAACCTTTGTTCAACTCTTCTTCTGTTGCAAAACCAATCAATGTATTACCAGCCCGGATATTAAAATCAATATCGGGCAATGGTTCCAAGCCCAGGTTCTTTTTCTTATAATCAGCCTCCACCGTTGCTACCAGTTTTAAAAACAAACGGAGCTTGGCAATCTCCACGGCTTCTTTCATTATGTCCACACCATAGAGGTTGTTAAGGATAATACTTTTGTAAATGAAGTATTGCAGGTTGGGGTGCTGTTCGCTTTGGATATTCTCCAATACTTCCCTGAAATATTTGTATTTGTTTTTAAAGGTTTTCTTTTCCTGTTCATTCTCCCTGTCCTCATCTTCGGTAAAGGCCCGCATACGCATAATGCAGGCATGGTACAGCGGCTCCAGTATATTCATGGCAGCAAACAAAAAAGCCCCCGAGCCACAGGTGGGGTCAATAATGGTTACGCTGATAATGGCTTTATAAAAAGCCCGGATAAAATCGGGGTCATCACTGTTCTCAATAATATCCTGTGCAAACTGGCGGATGTTGAGGTTGCAGGTAATAAAATCGTTGATGGCAGTTATTTCACCGCTTTCAATTTTCTTTTTTACTTCTTCAAAGCGGTTTCGTCGTTCCACCACTTCCCGCCATATTTCGGTAGGTAATCCCATGTCGGTAGTAGCCTGTTTGTTCCAGTCGGTTCTTTTAGCCACCTCTTTAATACCGGTCTCTATGTTTTTCGGGAGAGCTGTATCCGCACCGTATTTTACAGCATCATAGATATAAGTATCACCACTTTGCTGCAATGCTGCCCATATTTCTCCCTTTGCGGTAAATGCTTTGGGATAGTTCCTGGCGGTTTCATCAAAGAGCCAGGGTATGATACAGTTCTTGCTGATGTAGTCTGTAATATCTTCCTTGGTGTAGTAAGCACCCATCTGTGCCCGGTCGTTGATGTATTTTTCAAAGATGTAACCAATTACATCGGGGTTAATGTCTTTGCCGGTAGCTTCTATACGGGTGTCTAAATGCCATTCGTACTGATCAAAGAAATCGAAAATGCGTTCAAAGGCTTTGTCGTCAATATCTATTTCGTAGCTTTTTTCCAGTTCATGTTCATCAAACAAACCACCATTGAGGTAAGGTATTTTACCAATCTCTATTTTAATTTTTTCTTTCTGCGCAGGTTCGTTCAACCCTTCATGAAACAGCACCAGTAAAAAGCTGCGGTAAAAGGAATAGAATTTATCTTTCCCTTTTTTGGCTGCACACAGGTTCAATTTATCCCGCAGGTAATTCTTGTTATTATCAAGGAATCCTTTTTTCTGTATGAAATAACAGAACATCAGGCGGTTCAGCATCAATGAGGCATACCAGTCCTTATCAGCTTTGCCATCAATGCCTTTAATGAATGAGAGAAAAGAAGTATGCTGCTTTTTGAAACTTTCGTAAAACTGTTTGGTAACCCTTTCATTATTCTGGTGAAAGTTATCGGCTACACGTTTGGTAACATCAACAATGGTGATGTTTTCTTCTTCATCCATTTCAAAGAAAATACCAGCAGCCCGTTGAAACAGCAATTCGGGATCTTGTGAAACATGATAACGGGTTTCTGTTACTTTAGCCGGTTTGCCGCTTTGCCTTACTACCAGTTGCCAAATCTGCTCCTGCTTTTGGGCATCCACAAAAATGATCAGGTGCTCCTGGAAAAGTTTGGTGAGTTTGGTTTCTATTTTCTTACGGGCATTGTAATCAGGTATAGTTCCGGCTTCTGTAGGGTTGCATAACATTATTTTGAAACCGCTTTTTTCAGCAACAGCCTGTAGCGAATAAGTAATGTTATCAATGGTTATGTGCTGGGATGTTTTTTCGTTATTCCAACCCATATCATTAAACAGTTCTTTAAAGTTGAACTGTTTGATATAAGCAGCAAAATCCTTTTTTGTAAGTGCCATAAATTACGTTAGCTGTTGGTTAATCCTAATGAGCAAATGATCTGTGGTTCATGGTTGGGCAATTCATCTTCATTTACAATCGCCAGTTTATCTTCTTCCCTTAACGAAACCACAAGGGCTGCCAACTGGTCATCAGCAATACCCGCTTTTAACTGTCGGTTCAATGTTTCTCTTGCAAATTCCTTTAACGGGTATTTATAGATGTCGTCAATTGCTTTTTTAAGCTGGTCGTTTACAAACAGGGTTCCGTCAAATTCTTTACAATACCTGTCTAGTCGCATGTATGCCCGGTATTTCACGCCTGTTTTTTTGCCTAAGGAACCACCGGTGTTCTTTTCTTCTTCCTTGATATGAACAATACCCTTCTTCACCAGTTCGTGGTGATTGTCTATTTTATACTTTGCTTCTGTAGCAGCGTTACATTGTGCTGCTTTCAATATAGTGTATTGCGATTGTGTAATGATGTTTCCTTTATTATCAATCCACGCCAGCACATCATTATCATCCATGGTACGGGTGTACACAATTACCCCTTCTTTTTCTGGTTCTTCTGTATTATGCTTGGTGGCGTAAATAACATTGGGCAGGTCAGGAATAATTTTATTCAGTTCCGGATCAGCATCGGTTGCATTCTTCCATATCTGGTAAGCATAAGAGGCAAGGTCAACTTCAGAATCATCTTCTTCGCCATCCAATATGCCTGATTTTTCATTATACAAGTCTGCAAGATTTACAGGATCACCATCAAAAAAAGTTTCATCGCTACCCACTACATTGGCATTTTCTTCTATACGCTGTGTTAATCTGCGACGAAGATTAATGATTGCTTCAATGCCATCTTCCGGCAGGAAGGAATAGCACAATATCTGTTCAGCCTTCTGCCCAATCCTGTCCACACGTCCAGCCCTTTGTATAAGCCGTATAATAGCCCAGGGGAGATCATAGTTCAAGATGATATGAGCATCCTGTAAGTTCTGGCCTTCACTCAAAACATCTGTTGTTATCAGTACTCTCAGGTCCTGGTTTAATTGATTTATTTCAGATTTATGATTACTTACAGGGCTGAAGCGATGTGCCAATGCAGTTGGATTTTCATTATCTCCGGTAACACTCTCAATTTTTTTAATACCTCTCTTCTGCAACTGCTCCGTTAAATAATAAGCAGTATCAGCAAACTGGGTAAACACCAATACTTTTTCTTTGGCATGTGTTTTTGTAATCAACTCATGCAGAGCATTTAACTGGCGGTCTTCATCCGGGTTCCAGTCCTTACCCAGTTTAAGTACCCTGATAATTTCTTTGCAATCGTTGATGAGATGTTTAGAGAGGTTATCGTTAAAAAACTCAGATCTTATCCAGTCAAACCTTTTTCTGTAAGCATCAGTATTGTAAACATCGTACAATTCACCAGCTTTGGCCAAGTAAGTTTCTTCTTTCAGGATCAGCCGCAAGTGATTTACTTCATTGGCTTCATTGTCTGTGTCTTCATCTTCAAGATAATCATCCAGGTTTTGAGAAATGTTTTTGCCAATTGGAATAGGCAACCTGTTTTCTAAAGCGTATATAAAAACATAGTTTCTGAGAATATGGCGACTAAGTGAGAGCAGGAATGAATAGCCACTGCTTTCTAAACGCTTGAACAGATTGGTTCGGCAAAAGCCCATCAACCGTTTACCTGCATGGCTAAGGTTATCCATGAGTAGTGCTTCTTCATTGGTTGCACTTATTGCCGGTTTATCCTTGAGATAGTTTTGCAGGCCATAACGGGGTAGTTGCAGACCGTTAATAATAGTAACGTTGGCTACCGAATATAAACGGGCATACTGATCTTTAGGGTCACTGGGGTCAAAAGGATATTCAACACGTTTAGGAATACGTTCAGGAAAATAGGAACGGGAGCCGTCAGCAAAGGTTAAATACTTCCTGCCATTTGCCGGGTCTGTTTCTGCATAGTTTGTCTTAATAAAACTTCTAGTTCTTCTGACTAAGTAAAGACGCATCAGTTCCCTCCAGTCATCAGCAAAATGACTAAACTCAAAAGCGCCGATACCACGAATAAATGTAGTGTGTTTGGAATCGAATTGGATACGGCCACCCAATGATTCAATGTATCGTTCAGGGCTTATTCCTAAGTCTTTGTCTTCGGGAATAAACAAACGCAACTGAGTAGAGAGATCAAGATAGGTTTTATTGTACGGAGTAGCTGAGAGCAGTATTACTTTGCTTTCGTTTTCTTCGAGGTAAGATTTTATAGACCTGTATCTGCTGCCCCGGTCGTTCCGCATATTATGGCTCTCATCAATAATTACAAGCCGGTAACGGCGAAGTGTAGGCAGGATTGATTGTACCCTGCTTTGGGAAATCACTTTTGCTCTTAATTGATAGGTGTGGGCATAACCTTCCCACATATCCACAAGGTTTTTCGGGCAGATGATTAAAGTTTCCAAAAAGAAATCATCTTCAAACATTTTGGCCAATGCGGTTGCTGTGATTGTTTTTCCTAAACCAACAACATCGCCAATTAATACGCCGTCTCTTTTATTCAGATGATGTGCTGCAACCAATACCGCTTTTTGTTGAAACTCCAGCAATTCCTTTTGAAATACTTTAGGTAGCTTAAATTCATTAATGCCCGCCCTGGCTTCCCGTGAAAGATGGTAAGCCATTTTTAAATAAATGTAATACGGAGGAACAAGTCGGTCGGCAGCCCAGGAATTATCTATGATTTCAATAAGCTCTTGTGTTATATCAATGCACCAGCGGTCTTTCCACCGGTCATTGAACCATTCGGCCAATTTATTAGCAGCATCTTGATCCATTACGTCAATATTCAATTCGCCCTGCTTGGCTAATCCTGCCAATGTAAGGTTACTGCTACCCAAAAACCCTACTACTGGAACTCGTTTATCATCGCTGTATGCTAAATACAATTTTGCATGAAGTGTATAACGCAAATGAAGTTTAACTACCACTTTCTTATCCTTCATCTGCTGGCTAAGTTTTCGCAAAGCCCTTTCATCAGCTTCTGTAGGAGTGCCGATAGTCAATTGCTCTTTAAATTCCTGAGCAAGCCGCTTTTTCAATTTAACCGCTTCTGCCTGGTCTATTACATGATCTTCGTCTTTTGAGAAATATTCTTTGAGAATATCTACCGGCATTTTCTGCATTCCAATAAGCAGGCGGCAAATACGATGAACATCATCGTTCCCTTCAGTAACAGCCGCCCCGGAAAGAGAATCTATTTTATCTGCCACCTCTTTCCAGCCACGCAGGTTGAAATAGCCAACGCAAAAGTCGGTACGGTGAGAAAGCTCCAAAGTTTCGTTTAAGCCCTGGGTAAGATGGTGCTTTATGTTGTCGTAGATTTTAGGCATTCAGTCAGTTAAGGTTTTGAAGTACAGCAAAATACAACAAAGCCACCTAAACTTTGCAGTCTTTTATTAGATTTTGTTCTACTAAATAGTAAGATGAAATAAATGACTCAGATTGCAAGGCTCATATCACCATAAAACATAGTGCCGTCTTTGAAAGCCAGGTTGGAGGGCTGCCACACTTCAGTACTTAGTTTTGGTGGAAAGCCTATGGCTTTGGTCATTTCATCCAGCAATACGAATTTTACATATTCTTCGTCCCCTTCAGTGGTTATGATGCTGTCGTGAATGGTGAAAATGGGGAGGCGGGGCCTTTCCCGGGCTATCCGTTTGGCAACAACCAATAGCATCAGGTGACTTTCTATCCGTTGCAGGAGCCGGGGGAGGTTTGTCTTGTCATACTTCTTGATGCAACTGAATAGTTCATATACAATAGGGAAATGCTTTTTGAAGAGTTGCTTTGGCTTTGCCTCTGCTTGGCCCAAGAACCTATTGTCAGTAAAAAGCACCTGAAATACGGCAGCTTTTACTTTTTTACGGTCATTGTAGCCAATGCCTAACTCTGTTCCAATAGAATCAGCAAGGAACTCATAAAAAACACCCTGCTGCACCAGCAGCTTATACCGCTCTAAATCGCTATCAGTCTGAGTTTGGGCTGATTTGGATAACATAATGTAAGAATTAATTGTATTATTTCTTTGAAATATTATGGTATAAAGGGATTTGGATATTGTTTGTATGTTGATTCTACTATCCATATTTGATGAATATGTATCATTCCAGAACCAGTCAGCCAGTACTGATGTACTTATATAGGGTTGACTATTCTTAATATCAATGGAAGTGAGTTTGCGGCCGCCGTAAGAAATGCAATTTCTTAGCTCACTTCGCAAATTTGAAATCGTGGAATGCAGGCGGAAAACATTATCATCCACAGAAAGTGCAAAATCGCCATAGGCAATTCTTTCAATGTTTAGATGGGAGCAATTATACTGAACAATCGGGTCTTTATATTGCTTTGTTTTGGCATCAAAATCCCGGAGGTCAGGGTTTGCCAGTTTCCTGGCTAAATCATCACCAATAAAATCCATTGCCAGATCATAATCTATCTGAAGGTCTTCATTGTACCACTTAAAAAGGTGGTTATACTTCTTTGTCATTGAAACTTTAAACCGGCTTTCGGCTTTAATGGCTTTTATCAGATTCCGGTCTGCAACATTTATCATTTTGTTTTTGCCCGTGTAACGGGTAGTGAATTTATAGCCCTTAGATTTTACTCCTTTTATGTACCAATTATCTGTGAGAATAACACCGTACCGGATTAAGTAGTCGAGGTAATCCCGGTAGTTTTTAACTTTTTTCTGTAATACGGGGGAATAGATGGGAACGAAACCGTTAATTATATCCAGATCTTTATTGGTAGCCTGGATTGAGGTCAGCAGGTGAATGATGTAGATTAAACTATCCTTTTTGAATTGTTTAATCTGTGAGGGAGGATGCCTCCTTAATAGCTCGTCTATGTCGAGCGCCGCTGGGATAAAATGTTTCATCTTTCAAATAATTAATGTCCGTTAATAGTTCTTTCATTGCAGTTGGGTTTATGGGTTTTGTTTAGGCAAATAATATCCGTGTGCCATCTAAGCACAAAGAATGATCATTAAGTTTTAGGCGATTTAGCTTTTCATAGGTTGGCTTCCTGGGAAGAAGCTAAATCTTAAATGTTTGAAAGCATCTGGTTAAGCGGCATTCCTTTTGTTGGCTTCAAGCACTTTCATTACGTCCAGCCTGGAGTAATAAATTGTACCACCCATTTTAGTAAAAGGTAGTGTGCCATTCACCCGCAGGTTTTGTAACGTGCCAGGCGAACAACCTAACAACTGCATTACATCTGTACTTTTCAACCATTCTTTCTGTTCTGTTGCTGGGCTTAAAAACTTTTTAAGTTCATCAATAAGCTCTACCTTTAAATCCAGAAAATCCTTTTTGGTGACTAATTCTAACTGCATTGTTTTTTATCATTTAGTTACAACAATTCCTCTCTAATAAGGATAAGACAAATTTACCCAATTTTAACGCTAATATCCTTAGCATTTATCCACACAATGTTCACTATTTACCAATAAAATCAGGCATTTTCAATCAAATTCTGTAACCTGATTTTTTTAGACAAAATATTTAGCATTGACTACGCAATTTTTGCTTTTGTAGAGTTGTTAAGCAAACTCATTTTCTCTTTTAGCAAGGCCATATCGTTGCTTACTTTTTTATCTAACACTTTTGCATAATGCTGTGTAGTGCGAATGGATTTATGGCCTAACATTTTTGAAACACTTTCTATCGGCACATCATTTTGTAAAGTGACGGTGGTAGCAAATGAATGACGGGCAATGTGAAATGTGATATTCTTTTCTATCTCACACACGGCAGCAATTTCTTTTAAGTAATCATTCATCTTTTGATTGGAGTTTACAGGTAGTAACTTTTTTTCTGCACAGCACTTTGGATGATCGGCATACTTATCTAAAATTGCCTGGGCAGATGGCAGTATTGGAATACTGGAACGGGTATCTGTTTTTGTACGGTTTACTTTTATCCATCTTTCACCATCAATGCCAATGATAACATGGTCTTTTGTGAGCTTCTTTACATCGCTGTAAGCAAGGCCAGTAAAGCAACAGAAAAGAAACACATCCCTTACTTGTTCTAATCTTGATGTAGCAAACTCTTTATCAGCGATTGCCTGGATTTCATGCTCATGTAAAATTTCTCTTTCAACTTCATTCAAACGAAAACGATAATTAATGAAAGGGTCTTTATCTATCCAGCCATTGCCGAGACATATACGCATTATCTTTTTAAAGTTGGTGAGATACTTAATGGCAGTATTGTGTGAACACTTGCGGACAGCTTTTAAGAAATATTCATACTCGGTAACGAACTCATGATTTACTTGCTTAATGGGAAAGTCGGAAACATTATACTTGTATTCAATAAATTCTTTGGTATGATTTAATGCAGTTGCATAGCGTTCATGTGTACCAAAAGAATATTCTTTACCGATTAAAGATTTCATCTGGTCGTTGTGATACTGAAAAACTTCCATGATGGTTTTGCTTTTCTCTGTGATGCCGAAGTAGGAATTTTTGACTGTATCAGCAGTTATTGTTTTGCCGGTTTCCAGTAACCGATTGTAGTGTTGAAAAATTGCTGTACGAACTGCCATGATGTGGGCATTCAATCCACGGATTTCTTCCGTATTTCCTTTTGCTATTCCTGCCTTGTTTATCCATTTATCCGGTTCAATAAACCGCTTCAGGGAAAACTCAGTTCTTACCTCATTGATGGTAATCCTGGCATAGATGGGAGCCTTGCCAAACTCGTTCTTTTTTGAAGATTTTACCTGAAAAGACAGGTGCATTGCGTTGTTCATTTTTCGCCCGATTTATGGTTATAAATTTACTAAAAACATTGGGATTTTAAGCCAACGAAATATCCACAAAATGCAGACTGGTAAAGGATTTCAGCGTTTTGGTGAGACCTTGAAAAGTGGAGTGAAAAGGTCTCGATTTAGACCATTTTCTTTGAGAGTTTTTGAATGATTTGGGGAGTACCCAAAATAAAAAACCCTTGCCACCATTGAGTTTGCAAGGATTTAATACTTTTTGAATAGTGTTCCAGCGGAGAGAGAGGGATTCGAACCCCCGGACCTGTAACAGTCAACGGTTTTCAAGACCGCCGCATTAGACCGCTCTGCCATCTCTCCGGCGCAAAAATAAGATTACAAAGTTTTCAATCCAAACTTATTTAATGTGTCCAATTAAATTGCACAATGCATAGAGGCGTAGCGCCCTTCTCAAGCAATGTTTACGGCTACTTTTTCGTTTTCAGTCTGAAACCATTTCCCCGAACAAAAAATGCATGCTTCCTGTTATTCCTGTATAATTTTTACCGAAATTGGTATCGCAGCAAAAAATAAATAAATTGTATCATAAAATACCCTGGTAAATGACCAATAAAAACCCTGTACAGACCCTTCTCTGTGTATTATTCCTGTTCATTACTTCCAGTTTATCCGCACAATCCGATCTTACCAGTAAGATCAGTGAATGGAAAACCGCTTATCCCAAAGAGGAAGTGATTGCCAACAGCTTTAAGGAAGTGATTGATTTTTACCTCAACAGCAATGCATCAGCTTCCGAGTCACGGGTTAAGGCCACCGTTTCTTCCGAAACGATACTGGTTCCGGTAAAGGATTTTTTAAAGTACGAGGACGGGCTTTTTTACAACGAGCAGGTATCGATCGACAATGTAAAAGTGCAGAACCCGGATAAAAAAGATGTTACTATTCAGAAACTATGCGGCGATTACAGCCAGGAAAGCATTTTTCACAGCGATGCCAAACTATGTGTGGTTAAATTTCCGTTGGCAGAAAAAGGCAAACCATTCAATTATACCTTCCAGGAAAACTATAAGGACATAAAATACCTTACTTCTTTTTATTTTCAACAGCGATACCCCGTGGTGGAAAGAGTGATCCAGTTCAATATTCCTTCCTGGCTTGAAATAGATATCCGTGAATTCAATTTTGCAGGGTATGATATTAAGAAAACATCGGTGAAAGAAGGAGACCTTACAAAGATCACATTTACCATCAGCAACCTGCCGGCTTATAAAAGTGAACCCAATTCTCCCAACCATTCGTTAAGCTATCCGCATATCATCTGCGTTACCAAGGCATTTACAGAAACAGGAAAGCGCACAAAGCTTTTTGAGAGTGTGAATGACCTGTATGGCTGGTACAACAGTGTATGCGCAAGTATTGGCAATAATCCCGAATCACTGAAATCAAAAGTTACTGAGCTAACCGCCAATAAAAAAAACGACCAGGAAAAAGTGGAAAGTATTTTTTACTGGGTGCAGGATAATATCCGCTATATCGCTTTTGAGAACGGCATCATGGGTTTTAAACCCGACGCCGCACAAAATGTATTCAAGAATAAATACGGCGATTGCAAAGGCAAAGCAAACCTGTTAAAGACCATGCTTACCCTGGCTGGCTTTGATGCCCGGCTTACCTGGATCGGCACTTCTGACCTGCCGTATGATTACTCACTTCCTTCTTTGTCGGTTGACAACCACATGATATGCACCGTTATTTTAAACGGCAAACGTTATTTTCTCGACGGAACCGAAGAGCATATTGCGTTGAACGATTATGCCCAGCGCATACAGGGCAAACAGGTATTGATTGAAGATGGGAATAATCACCTCATCGACAGGATCCCCGAGTTTCCGGCAGAAAGAAATAAAGTGGTGATCACCAAAAAACTCAGCATTGCCGATAACCAGCTGGCCGGAAATGCAACAGCACAATACAACGGCGAATCAAAGATATCGGTGCAGGGCGCTTATTCGTCAATAAGAAATGAGAAGAAGTCGGAGAGCCTCACCAATTTTTTAAGCCACCGCAACCGGAATGTGGAGGTACTGAATATAGCTAATCCCGATTTTGCAGACAGGCAAAAACCGCTTCAGCTTAAATACGACCTGAAGGCCAATAACCAGGTTACGAAAACAGGCAGTGAATTATACGTGGTGGTTGACTGGGATAAGGAGTTTGGCGATATGGAAATGCCTGCCGACAGAAAAAATGATTACGAGTTTGACCAGAAGTATTACCTCAGTTCCCAAACAGAGCTGGCTGTACCCGAAGGCTATAAAGTGGATTATTTGCCGGCGGCATTCAAGAAGTCAACGGCAGCCTGGTCGTTTGAAGGCGCTTATACCAACAAAGGAAAGAGCATTGTATATACCAAAACCATCGTCATCAATAAGCCCATCCTGAAGAAAACTGATTTTGTTGCCTGGAATTCGTTCATTGCCGATATCAATAAATTTTACAACGACCAGGTGGTGCTGGTAAAATAACATTTCCCTTATCAATAGCAAACCTAATAAACAAACCATATGATCCGAATTGCATTCACGTTTATACTTACATCGGTCTTTATTTCTGCTTCTTTTGCCCAGTCTCCCGGGGTAGGTGAAACCATTGAGAACGAATTCAAGGTTACCGAGGTTCCCGAGAAATGGAAGAACGAAAGCGCCGTCATCATCGGCATGAAAGAAGAATACCTGTTCAGGCGGCAGGTGGCCAGGGGCCGTACCACCGCCGGGGTAAATATCAAGGAGTATGTACACAAGCGCATCAAACTGCAGGATAAGAATGCCGTGGAAAAATATTCAACCTTCTATTACGTAAGCATTGGCGCCGAAGGCAAAGCGGTTTACAAAGTGATCAAGAGCAGCGGTAAGGAAGTGGAAATAGACATGAAGAGCGCCATCGAAGAAGAACAGGATATACCGGAGATATATAAGCCCATCTATTATAAAATGAAAGTGAAGTCGATGAAAATTGCTATTTCCGACCTGGAAGTGGGCGATATTGTTGATTATACCATCAACTCTAGTCTCGACTGGGATATGAAAACATCGGGTATCAATTTCACCCCGTTCATTTTTTCTTTGTCGAATAATTACCCCACCATGTACCAGCAGTATCGTTTTACGATGGCCAATGGTATGAAGGTGAAGTACCGCAGTTACAACGGAGCGCCCAACATCAAGTTTGATGCAAAGGCTTCGGTGTATGGCGAAAGGGAATCGTATCTCAGTTATTTTTTCCTGGATAAGGACAGGGAGAAATCGCTTGATGAACGCTGGAGTTTTGAACTGCGCAGTACACCCAGTGTTAAGTTCCGGGTAGTGTTCCTGGATTACGACCCGGGCGACAGAACCCTTGGCGAAGCAACGGTTGACCGCTCGGGATTGGATATTGAACAGATGTACCGTGGTTATGCCGGCGCTGCGTTATACAACACACCGGTGGTAACATCGATGGTGGCATATACCACGCAGTACCTGGTAAAGAAAAAAAATGATGGATTGCTGAAAAATGAGGCTGACATCATTAAAGAATGTTACTACTGCCTGCGTAAGGTTTTTTTAGAAATGTATTACAAAGGCCCGGTTCATTCAGAACTGGAAAAATATTTTACCGGCAAGAAACTGTACAAAAAAATACTGGCGGCAGAAGCAAAGAATGAAAAGAAAGAGGAGAAGGAAGATGAGATCCGCATGAACTCTGCCACCTTTGCCACGGCCCTGCGTTCTGCTTTAGCTGCCCAGGGCATTTCATCAGAACTGTTTGTGTATGTACCCCGCAAACTGGGAACCTGGCGTGATGCGATCTTTTTAGAGGAGCTGGATTTTGTGATGAAGGTCAAGATCAAAGGCAAGGCATACTACCTGGAAGCCTTCAATAATTTTGATGCATTTGCCACCCCGTATTCTTATTTGGAGAATGCCGAAGGGTACAGCATACGCTATGATGAAGTGGATAGTTATTACAAAAGCAGCATACCGGCCACCCCGGCAACCGATAATCTTTCCAGGGAAGAATACGTGGTGAATTTTACCGACGCCATGGAAGTGATCAATGTTGAGAGAACCAGTTCTTATTTGGGTACAGAAAAAACGCCGCTGATCGGCAAAGCGAACCTCGACAGGGAATACCTGAACGCTGATTTTAAGAAGTATTTTGCCGAGCCGCTTTCAAAGGATAAGAAGAAAGACAAGGATGCCGTTACACCGGTTGCTTCCACAACCAGCTATGAATATCCCGATAAAGAAGAGCAGGTAAAGGAAAGAAAAACACTTTTTGAAAAAGAACTGAAGACCGATCATGATGTGGACCAGTATACCGATTTTGAACTGATCAGCGATGGCCGTTCCGGCGATACGGCCCTGCTGAAGTACAAAGAGAAGTTCAGTTTAAAGAAACTCATCAGCAAGGCAGGCAGGAATTATATTTTTGAAGCAGGCAAACTCATTGGCGGGCAGATAAAGCTGGAACAGAGTGAAATGAAAGAAAGGCAAACCGATATCTGGATACCCTCGGCCCGTGTTATTGAGAACAGCATCAGCATCAATATCCCTGCCGGGTATACTGTTGACGGGTTGCAGGACCTGAACATGAATATTGATAACCCCAGCGGAACATTTATAAGCAGCGCCACCCTGGCCGATACCAAAGTACTGATCACCACAAAAAAAGTGTACAAAAATAATTTTGATAAAAAAGAAGCCTGGCCAAACTACATCGCATTTTTGGAGCCGGCCTATAAACTGAGCCAGGCTAAAATTGTGTTGAAGAAAAAGTAAGAAGGGCAATCATGATATTCTGAAAGAAGGCAGGCCAAAAACCTGCCTTCTTTTTGTGATTAACGGAATACTTGTAAAGCCGCTTTCATTTACCTTTGCCAGCGCAATGAAGCATCTCTCTTCGCTCAACAAATATTTCTGGAAGTACCGCTGGCATTTTATGCTGGGCTTTGTATTCATTATCCTCACCAACTATTTTCGTATCCTTTCGCCCCAACTTACCGGCTATGTGGTAAACACCGTTGTTCATTCCATCAAAGCGCAACAGGATGGCCCGGCTGTTACGGCAGTGAAGGAAAGTGGAAAGAACTACGATTTTGCCGTGCAGCAGGTGATCACAAAGTTTGAAGAAGACCCCGGGAATAAAATTCTGTATGCCGGGCTAACGCTTTTTGTGATTGCCATCATCAGCGGTTTCTTTATGTTCCTGATGCGGCAAACGATCATTGTGATGAGCAGGCATATTGAATACGATCAGAAGAACGAGATATTCACCCATTACCAGAAACTGGATACCAATTTTTATAAAACGCACAGCACCGGCGACCTGATGAACCGCATCTCCGAAGACGTAAGCCGGGTACGCATGTATACCGGGCCGGCGCTTATGTACTTCATCAACCTGGCAGCCGTTATCGGCTTCAGCATCTTTTTTATGATGAAGTCGAGCCCCAAACTTACCCTGGTTGCCTTATCGCCTTTGCCGGTGCTGGCCATCACCATTTATTTTGTAAACACCATCATCAATAAGAAAAGTGAACGCATTCAATCGCTGCTAAGTAACTTAACCACCAATGCACAGGAATCTTACTCAGGCATACGGGTCATCAAATCATTTGTGCAGGAAAAAGCCATGCTTGGTTTTTTTAAAAAGAACAGCGAAGCCTACCGCGATAATGCATTAAGCCTGGCAAAAACAGAAGCCATTTATTTTCCCAGCATGGCGCTGCTCATCGGGCTCAGTACGCTGGTGACCATTATGGTAGGAAGCCTGGATGTGGTGAACAAGGCAGAAGGCGCAAGCGTAGGGCAGATCGCCGAATTTGTGATGTACATACAGATGCTCACCTTCCCGGTAAGCGCCATTGGCTGGACAGCAAGCATGACACAGCGGGCTGCCACTTCGCAAAAGCGGATCAATGAATTCCTGCATACCGAGCCTTCCATTAAGAATGAAACAGAACCGGTAAAACCTGTTCTGCAGGGCGCTGTTAATTTTACAAACGTTGATTTTGTGTACCCGCATACAGGCATTAATGCGCTGAAGGATTTTTCCTTGCAGATAAACCAGGGAGAAAAGATAGCCGTGGTGGGTCGTACGGGTTCAGGTAAATCAACCCTGGCTCAATTGCTGCTGCACATGTATGAGCCGCAAAAAGGATTGATCACTTATGACGGCGTGCCGGTGAACAAGATCGACATTCAATCGTTGCGGTTGCAGATAAGTTATGTACCGCAGGATGTTTTCCTGTTCAGTGAAACGGTAAGCAACAATATCCGCTTTGGCATTGATGTGGCCACCGATGAACTGGTAGTAACGGCTGCAAAGCAGGCAAGCATTCATAAAGAGATAGAGCAATTCAGGGAAGGGTACGGTACCATGATAGGAGAGCGGGGCGTTACCCTTAGTGGCGGACAAAAGCAACGCATATCCATTGCCCGGGCATTGATCAAAGATCCCCGGATCGTGATATTTGATGACTGCCTGAGCGCCGTGGATGCCCGTACGGAAAAAGAGATCATCGGAAACCTGTATCAATACCTGGATAAAAAAACCGCCATCATCATCACCCACCGCATTTTTTCTTTATTTGCTTTTGATAAGATCATTGTGATAGACGAAGGCCGTATTGTGGAACAGGGCACACACAGCCAGTTGCTGGAAATGAAAGGCTATTATGCCGACATGTATGCCCGGCAACAGGAGCAGGACAGGGAAGACCAGGGCACCTGAGGGCCGTAAAATTTTATGCCGATCGCCAGGCAACCCCTGCATAAAAAAGGCGATTGGAAAAGCATTCAGTTATATTTTGCAGAATGGAAAACAATTCTATCTTTGCTCATCCCAAAACAGGGCATCGTTAAAAATTAAAACCTAAAACAGTGGCGTACGAGAACAACGAAAAAAAACAGGACAGTGTATACAGCAAACGGATCAGGGCCGGGAAACGCAGAACTTACTTTTTTGATGTAAGAGAAACCCGTGGCAATGATTATTACCTGACCATTACAGAAAGCCGTAAGCGGTTCGATTCAGATGGATACGACCGTCATAAGATCTTTTTATACAAAGAAGATTTCAACAAATTCATTAAAGGGCTGGGAGAAGCTGTTGATTATGTAAAAACAGAATTAATGCCCGACTTCGATTTTGACGCCTTTAACCACGATACTCCTTATGAAGGAGAAGAAGGTCAATCGGCTCCATCCGCATCTGTTGCTGAACCGGTTTCAGAAACAAAGGTGGAAGAAGTAGTGGCAGAAAAAACAGATACTTCGGCTACGCTCAGCAGTCCGCAAGAAGCTACCAACATCTCCGCTGATAACGGGAGTACTGAGGAAGTAGATAAGTGGTAAACCAAACACCAAACCTAATTGCAAAAGATCCTCCCAAACCGGGAGGATTTTTTATTGTACATTGTGCCGGTGAAAAAAATACTTTCTGTGATCGTATTGGTTGCCTGCATCATGGCGGCAGAAGCGCAGGTTAAATGTAATCTCAATAAGGCCTATGCCTGGTTCACTGTTTCCATTCCCGGAACACAGATGGTAGATGAAAATGGCAACCGGGTGCCGCCGGTTCCGCAGGTGAACCGGTTTATTTATTTAGACTGGAAGGGGATGAACAAACCGGTTATAGAAACCGTTTACTACAATAACATTGCCTTTACAGCAACCGTTGAAAAAGCAGAAAGCAATACTGTTTCAGTTGGTAAAGACCTGGACAGTGAAAAAAATATAGTGATCAAAGCAAAGAAAGGATATACATTCTGGAAACTTGAATTACAACCGGTGGTTGACAAGCCACAGGACCCTGCCAGTTGCAAAAACATCGTCATCAAACTAAAACTGGCCGGGAAAGTTTGTACCTATAAGATTGCTGCCGGTGAAACGCAGCTTTATTCTCCTCCCCGGTATTGACCTGTTGATCAGGCCATTTTCTTAAATGCATTGATGAGTCCGTTGGTAGAACTGTCGTGGCTGTCAACGATGGCATCTGTATACAGTTCAGGCAGTATTTTATTGGCCAGCACCTTGCCCAATTCCACTCCCCATTGATCGAAGCTGTAAATATTCCAGACAACACCCTGTACAAATATTTTGTGTTCATAAAGGGCGATCAATTGGCCGAGTGTGAAAGGCGTGATCTTCTTTACTAAAAAAGAATTGGTAGGCCGGTTGCCTTCAAATATGCGGTAAGGAGTGCTGAGCGAAGTCGAAGCATCTGTACCATTCATCAGCGCTTCTGTTTGTGCAAAAAAATTGCTCATCAGTTTTTGATGATGATCACCGGTTGCATTATGACTGATGGCCGGGGCAATAAAATCACAAGGGATGACCTGGGTGCCCTGGTGAATGAGCTGGTAAAAAGCGTGCTGGCCATTGGTACCTGGTTCACCCCAGATGACAGGGCCGGTGGCATAGTTCACTTTGTTACCATTCCGGTCAACATATTTTCCATTGCTTTCCATATTGCCCTGCTGGAAATAAGCGGCAAAGCGATGCAGGTACTGATCATAGGGGAGAATGGCTTCTGTTTTGGTTCCGAAGAAATTGCCGTACCAGGTACCGATCAGCGCCATCAGCACAGGAATGTTCTTGTCGAAAGAAGTTTCCCTGAAATGCCTGTCGGTTTCATAAGCACCTTTCAACAGCTGTTCAAAATTATCGTAGCCAATAGTGAGGGCAACAGATAAGCCAATGGCGCTCCATAAACTATACCGGCCACCCACCCAATCCCAGAATTCAAACATATTTGCCGGATTGATGCCGAATTTAACCACATCTTTTTCATTGGTGCTGAGGGCTACAAAATGTTTGGCGATATGCTTTTCATCTTTTGCCTGCTGCAAAAACCAGTTTCTTGCCGTATGGGCATTGGTCATGGTTTCCTGGGTAGTAAATGTTTTACTGGCGATGAGGAAAAGCGTTTCTTCTGCGGTTACTTTTTTCAGTGTTTCAGAAATATGGGTGCCATCCACATTGCTTACAAAATATGTTTCTATTCCTTCAACCCAATATGGCCTGAGTGCTTCTGTTGCCATTACGGGGCCCAGGTCGCTGCCGCCGATGCCAATGTTGACTATGTATTTTATTTTCCTGCCTGTGTACCCTTTCCAGGTACCATTATGAATACTGGCACAGAAATCATTCATCTGTTGCAATACCTTTTTTATCCCGGGCATTACATCTTCACCATCCATCATTACCGGCTTGCCCGAAAAATTGCGCAAGGCAGTGTGCAGTACTGCCCGGTTCTCTGTGGCATTTATTTTCTCACCGCTGAACATGGCTTCCATGGCATCTTTAAGCTGGCATTCTACCGCCAGCTGAACCAGTATCTCCATGGTATTTTCGGTGATGATGTTCTTTGAATAATCAAAAAGAATATCGCCATACTGCAGGGAGAACCGGCTAAACCTTTCCGGGTCATTATAGAAAAGGTCTTTCATGTGTACTTCTTCAAACAATTGCCGGTGCTGCTGCAATGCCTGCCAGGAGGAGGTGGTTGTGGGATTTATTTTCGGGAACATGTTTATCAATGAAGAATTAAGAATGAAAAATTATGAATGATGGAGACGAAGATATTTAAAAACGGCTAACAATATACCGCCGGGGTTTGATCATAAAAGAAAGCCGGGTTCTACAGACCCGGCCTACTTATTCGTGCTTATGTTTATTGTCTTTTCGGTATCATACCCCTGATGCCCATGTCGATCACGGTATCGCCGTTGCCGGGGTCGTACGTGCCGTTGCCATCCACATCTATCCATTCAAAACTTTTATTTACTGAAAGAGAAACAATGATGTTGATATCACTTGTTTCATTTCCTGTTACAATAAGTGGTGATAAAAACTCCCCGGTTACCAGGCAGGAACCTGCGGGTATTGGTGAAGTAGCGAACAAAGGATTGGGAACGGTGGTGGCTCCGGGAGGCGCCTGGCCGGTGCTTAAATACCCGATGCCCATATACTTTGTTTCAAAAGCCCAATAGCCCTGCAGCTTATTTGCATTTACGGTAACGGTAGAATCTTTTACTTTATAACTGCTGAGGTATGTATTGTACCCAATGAATGATGCTACGGTTGCATTTAATGTTTGCCCCAGGGTATTCATATAGATGTCGTAATTCTGGTAGGCCAGCGATACACGTAACCAGGTATAGGTGCCGGCAGCAAAACTTTTTATAGGAACGCTCAAGAAGACCTGGTTGTTACCCGCAAATTTTGAATTAGAAAAATCAATGGCTTTGGCCCCGCCCGTTGTTACTTCAGGTGCTTTGTAAAGAACAGCGCCTGCTCCCAATGCGGTAAAAGGAGATGGGGTCATTTCCACGTAATGGGCGCTCATCAGGTTAAAGCGGGGCGATTGCCCGGCGTGGCCTGCTGGCATGGGAGCCGGTTGCCCAACAGCATTCAGTCTCACCTGGGTGGAATCAAATTTAAAAATGAAATTTACTTTCGCTTCACTGGTACCAGTTCCGGTTCCGGCTTCTTTCTGACAGGATTGAAATAAAACGGAGGCGATGACTATCGCCAGGATTGAGTGTAACTTCATAGTTGGTTTGTTTGTTTGGGTGGAAACGCTGCAAAATCCGCTTTATTTTCTATTTACATGGATTCAATTACCCCAATAAGCTCTTTTAGCATTTCTTTAGTAAAATCAAGATGGGTCACCATCCTAACCTGGGTTTGAGAAATGGGGAGGCAGCGTATATCGTGTTGACTGAGTTTATCACAAAAGCCTTTTGCCGAATCGTAGTTGCCCTTCACTTCAAAGATCAGGATATTAGTTTCCACAGGCATGATATGGCCGATGAATTCCTTCTTGCCCAGCGCTTCTGCAATTTGTTTTGCATGTTCATGGTCTTCGGCTAAACGGGCAATATTATTTTCCAGGGCATAAATACCGGCTGCAGCCATATAACCAGCCTGGCGCATGCCGCCGCCAAAAACCTTTCTTACCCGGCGGGCCTGTTTTATAAATGCATTTTTTCCGAGTAAAAGGCTGCCTACCGGGGCACCCATGCCCTTACTCAGGCAAACAGATATACTGTCGAATATTTCACCGTACTGTTTAGGGTTTTCATTCTTTGCAACAAGGGCATTCCAAAGCCTGGCACCATCTAAATGAAGACCGAGATCGTTTTTTGAGCAGATCTCTTTAATTTGTTCTATTTCAGCAAACTCATAGCAACTTCCTCCGCCCCGGTTAGCTGTATTTTCTAAACTTACCAGTCTTGTCCTAGACTTATGTACATCATCGGGGTTTATCAATGCAAGAACCTGGCTGGCAGCGATCCTTCCCCGGTCGCCCTCCACCGGTTTTACCTGGCAACCGCTGTTAAAAGCAATGCCGCCACCTTCATAGATGTACACGTGATTCATCTTATCGCAGATCACTTCATCGCCCGGTTGTGTATGGCATTTGATGGCGATCTGGTTTGTCATGGTGCCGCTTGGACAAAATACTGCGGCTTCCATTCCAAATAATTCTGCTGTCATGGCTTCCAGCTTGTTTACAGTAGGGTCTTCTCCAAAAACATCATCCCCAACAGGGGCCTTAAACATGGCTTCCAACATGGCCGGAGTTGGTTTTGTGAAGGTGTCTGATCTTAGATCTGCTATCATAAAGTAAAGATAAGTTGCAAGCCTCATGAAGCAAGCAGACAAATAGAAAGAAACAGGCAGGTATTAAGGACAGATTAAAACCGGCTTATCTTTTCCCCATTCATCCCTTTTTTTGCCCATTCGCTATGAAATGCGGCTCTTGTAACGTACCTTTGCAAATAATTTTCGCCGGAATTTGAAGCATTAACCATTCTTTTGCAGCCTTTTCCCAACAATATGCGTCTATTATCTGTTAAGAATATAAGAATTTAATATATAGAAGATGAGGCAACTAAAGATCGCAACGCAGATTACCAACCGTGATTCACAGGCAGTTGAGAAGTATCTGCAGGAAATTTCGAAGATTTCGATGATTACTCCTGAAGAGGAGACCATTTTGGCCCAAAAGATCAAAATGGGGGACCAGCGTGCTTTGGACAAACTGGTACAGGCCAACCTACGTTTCGTGGTATCCGTAGCCAAGCAGTACCAGCACCAAGGACTTTCGCTGAGCGATTTGATCAACGAGGGTAACCTCGGCTTAATTAAAGCGGCACAACGCTTCGACGAAACCAAAGGTTTCAAATTCATTTCTTACGCTGTGTGGTGGATTCGCCAATCTATACTACAGGCGTTGGCAGAGCAGGGCAGATTAGTCCGCCTGCCTCAAAACAAAATTGGCACTTACAACAAAGCTAACAAAGCTTATATGGCTTTTGAACAGGAACACGAGAGAGAGCCATCAACAGAAGAGTTAGCCGAATTACTGGAGATGAGTGAAACAGAGATCAACAACATCTTCCAAAGCAACACCCGTCATACTTCCCTTGATGCACCCGTGCATGAAGCAGAAGATGTAGCCATGGGCGATCTGCTGAAAGGTGGTGATGAAACCGATGAGGATGTAATGCACGATTCATTGAAAAATGAGATCCGCAGGGTTCTTAAATCACTTAGTCCCAGGGAAGCTGAGATCGTGAATGCTTATTTTGGACTGGATGGAGAGAATGGGGTAACCATTGAGCAGATCGGGCAAAAGTACGACCTGACCAAAGAACGTATCCGCCAGATCAAGGAAAGAGCTATCAAACGTTTACAGAAAGCCCGTTACAGCGGCGCCCTGAAAGCGTATCTTGGATAATGAAATTTTGATGGGTTATAAAAGAGTCCTCCAGCCAAAAGCCGGAGGATTTTTTTTATGCGGCCGGGTAAGAACTTTTTAGAAAGAGGATTGTTTAACTATAAGTAAACAGCCCGAAGCAAACTATAAGAAAACCATTCCGTAAATTTGTTTTGCATGAAGCGGATCATTTTACTTTTCAGTACCTGCCTTTTTCTTTTCTCCTGTGAAAAGAATATTGATTTTGATATTAAAGGCGCTGATGCCCTTTTGGTAGTTGATGCACAGATAGAAAATGCCCAGCCGCCGAGAGTCGCTCTGTCAAAAAGCCTTGATTATTTTGGAGCTATCAGTCCGCAGATACTGGCCTCTTCCTTTGTACATAATGCCGAAGTAACCATGAGCAACGGAACGCTCACGCACATTTTTAAAGAATATACTGTGCCGCTGGGCAATGGGTATTTCGTTTACTACTATGGTATTGATTCAGCAAACCTGGCCACGGCCTTTACCGGGGAGTTTGGAAAACAATACAACCTTAGCATTAAAGCGGAAGGCAAAACATACACAGCTAAAACAACCATTCCCTTGCTTACAAAAGTGTTTGATTCGATGTGGACAAAAACACCGCCGCCACCAACCGATACCTCAAAAAGGTCTTTATGGGTAAGGGCAACCGATCCTCCCGGGCTCGGTAATTACGTCCGGTATTATACCAAAAAGAACAGCGAACGCTTTTTGCCGGGTCTTAACTCGGTATTTAATGATGAAGTGATCGACGGCACCACCTATTCGGCACAGGTAGACCAGGGCATCGACCGCAATCAATCCTTACCAGGCGGGGATGATAAATTCTTCAGCCGCGGCGACACCATCTATTTCAAACTTTCCAACATCGACAAGGCAACCTATACATTCTGGAATACCTGGGAATTCAACCAGCAAAGCATTGGCAATCCATTTGCCCAGCCAGGCAAAGTGCTTGGCAATATTAACAACGGGGCATTAGGCGCTTTTTGCGGGTATGCATCAAAGACCGGGATCGTAATTGCCCGGTAACGGCAACTGGAATTATTCAACTAAATTTGCAATCAAATTATAAGACAGGAGATCTATGGCAACAGAGAAAGTACATTGTTTGATCATTGGTTCGGGGCCGGCCGGGTATACAGCAGCCATTTATGCAGCAAGAGCAGGATTGAACCCGGTACTGTACCAGGGCATTCAACCCGGCGGTCAGCTCACTATTACCACCGAAGTAGAGAACTATCCGGGTTACCCGGATGGGATACAAGGCCCCGATATGATGGTTCATTTCGAGAACCAGGCAAAGCGTATGGGAACAGATATCCGTTACGGCCTTGCAACAAAAGTTGATTTCTCTGTTCGTCCGTTAAAAGTAGAGATCGATGAAGAGAAATGGATAGAAGCCGATTCGGTGATCATCTCTACCGGCGCCTCCGCAAAATGGCTGGGTATTGAAAGCGAGCAACGCCTGAATGGTTATGGCGTAAGCGCCTGTGCTGTGTGCGATGGTTTTTTCTTTAAAGGAAAAGAAGTGGCCATTGTGGGCGCCGGCGATACGGCCGCAGAAGAAGCGCTCTATCTATCTAAAATATGTTCACAGGTACACATGATCGTTCGCAAGAGTGAAATGCGGGCAAGTAAAGTGATGCAGGACAGGGTGATCAATACTTCCAACATAAAAATTTACTGGAACAGCGAAACCGATGAAGTGCTTGGCGACAAAAATGTTCATGCAGTAAGAATAAAGAACAATAAAACAGGGGAGAAGCAGGAAATTCCGGTGAGCGCATTCTTCGTTGCCATTGGCCACCAGCCCAACAGCGATATTTTCAAAGGCTGGCTGGATATGGACGATGCCGGCTATATCAAAACCATCCCGGGTACATCTAAAACAAATATAGAGGGCGTTTTTGCTTCCGGCGACGTACAGGATAAAATTTACCGGCAGGCTGTAACGGCTGCCGGATCAGGATGCATGGCAGCATTGGATGCAGAACGATACCTTGGAGAAAAAGGTCTTCACTGATAAATTAAAAATTATGAATTAGAAATTAAAAATGCCCCTGGAATTAATAGTCTTTCAATGCCAATAAGTAACTTCCCTTTTAAGAAATTCTTAATTCTTCATTTTTAATTCTTAATTCGTAATTGACCAATGATTACCATTCAACTTAAGAACTTACTCTTTTTCTCTCATCATGGCATTCATGAGGAAGAAAAGATACAGGGCAATACGTTCGAAATTAATGTTGATATCACGTTTAATGAAACCGATCGTATCGATTCCCTGGAACAAACCATCAATTACTCATCGGTGTATGATATCATCAGGCAACGGATGACTGTGCCCGCCGAACTCCTGGAAACACTTGCACAGGATATCGCCCACCAGGTTCATACATTCGACAACCGCATTCTTTCGATCGCTGTTTCTATTGCGAAAAAAAATCCACCCATCCCCGGTATGGAGGGCTCGGTTGGAGTAACCTACCGGAAAGACTTTTAGGTTTACCTGCCAATAATTTAATTCTGTGTTAAACGGCGGCCAATTACCCGCTGATTTATCTACCTTCGGAATTCTAAAATCAGATTATGCTAAAGAACATCTTCAGTTTTTTTATACTGAGCATTTCAGTTATTTCCTCGCAGGCGCAAGACGACCTGATCAAACAATCAAAATACGATCCGCATGCATTGTTTGGCCCCACTTTTTATACATTCCCCGGCACCATCAGCCGGGCGGCAACAGGAGAACCCAATGTAGGGTACTGGCAAAACAAAGCCGATTACCAGATCTCGGCTTCATTGAATGAAGAAACCAACCAGGTCTCCGGCACGGTTACCATCACGTACAAGAATAACAGTCCGCATGCATTACCATTCTTATGGCTGCAGCTTGATCAGAACCTCTTCAACAAAGAAAGCAGGGGACAGGCACGTATGCCGCTTAACAGCCGCAGCCGTTATGGCGACAGTAAAAGTAATTTCAATGGCGGCTATAAAATAAGTTCAGTAAAACTGGTCAATGAAAATGCAGAAGCCAATTATGTGATAACAGACACACGCATGCAGATCCGTTTGCCCAAAGCGATAAAGCCCGGCGGCGACGCGGTTAAAATAAAGATCGATTACTCATTCACATTACCACAATATGGAGCAGACCGTTGCGGTATCCTGGAAACAAAGAACGGAAACATCTTTGCAGTGGCACAGTGGTTTCCCCGTATGTGTGTGTTTGATGATGTGCAGGGATGGAATACATTGCCCTACCTTGGCCCCAGTGAATTCTATTGTGAGTATGGCGATTTTGATGTGACCATTACTGCACCTTCATCACATATCGTTGTTTGCAGCGGCGAATTATTGAACGAAGCAGAAGTGCTTACAGCAACACAACTCAACCGGATGGCGCAGGCAAAGAAAAGCGATAAGACCGTAATGATACGTTCTGCATCAGAAGTAACGGATCCTTCTTCCCGGCCCAGATCAAAAACACTAAGCTGGCATTACAAAATAAACAATGCAAGAGACGTGGCCTGGGCCAGCAGTAAAAGTTTTATATGGGATGCCGCAAAAATGAACCTGCCCAGCGGAAAGACATCACTCGCCATGAGTGTATACCCGGTGGAAAGTGATGGCGCAAAAGGCTGGGGCAGGGCAACCGAATATACCAAGGGGAGTATTGAGAATTACAGCAAACGCTGGTTTGAATATCCGTATCCCTGTGCAGTAAATGTGGCCAGCAATATTGGCGGTATGGAATACCCGGGCATTGTTTTTTGCGGGTACAAAGCAACCGAAGGCGACCTGTTTGGTGTTACCGATCACGAGTTCGGGCATACCTGGTTCCCGATGATCGTGGGAAGCAATGAAAGAAAGTATGGCTGGATGGATGAAGGATTCAACACCTTTATCAATTCATTGGCCACCGAAGATTTTAATAAAGGCGAATACAAAGACCAGCCCACCAATATGGAGCAGGTTGTTCCTTTTGTATTTGGCGCCGGCAGCGAGCCCATATTGCTTACACCCGACGCCATGAAGGAAAGAAATATCGGAGTGGCGCTTTATTTTAAACCCGGCATTGGCCTCACCCTGCTTCGCAACGAGATACTGGGGCCCGATCGTTTTGACTATGCGTTCAAAGAATACATCAAACGCTGGGCATATAAGCATCCTACTCCATGGGATTTTTTCAGAACAATGGATAATGTAGCCGGCGAAGACCTGAGCTGGTTCTGGAAAGCATGGTTCCTGGAAAATTATAAATTCGACCAGGCAATACAATCAGTTGAGTATGCAGATAATAATATACCAGGAAACGGAGCCGTTGTTACTATTGTTAATCTTGAACAGATGGCCTTACCGGTAACTATTTCGTATGAAACCAAATCGGGTAAAAAAGGGACACTGAAACTTCCGGTAGAAGTATGGAACAATACCAATAGCTGGAAAGTGAAACTGCCCACCACTGAAGAGCTGAAAAGCGTTACGCTGGATGAAGCAAAGGTTTTCCCGGATATGAATTTTAAGAATAACAGCTGGCAGTCGAATTGATCAGCCAAACTAAAATAAAACCGCAGCCATACCGGCTGCGGTTTTTTATTTGTTTTGTTCTTAGAACAAAATGTCGTTTCTTACTTCTAATAACCAAAACTACTGGTATGTCAAACGAACCAACACCCCAGGTGCTGGCTGCACCCATCGGTCAGCAGGAAAGAATTACCATCATCGATAGCCTTCGGGGTATCGCCATCCTGGGGATATTGCTGATGAACATCCCAGGTTTTGGATTGGCATATATTGCCATCAATGATTTTTCATTGCAGCCCCAGGGAGACCTCAATTATATTTTCTGGTATGTTTTCGGGCCCGGGGTTTTTGAAGGAAGTATGCGGGGTATCTTTTCCATGCTGTTTGGTGCAGGCATGTTCATTTTTGTAACCAGGCTCGAAAAAAGAACAACGGGCCTAATGCCCGCCGAACTTTTTATGCGCAGGCAGTTATGGTTGTTGCTGTTCGGCGTGTTTCATGCCTATGTATTACTTTGGTTCTGGGACATACTGTATCATTATGCCATCTGTGGTATCGTTCTTTTTGCTTTTCGCCGGCTGGCACCCAAATACCTGTTTGTTGCCGCATTGGTATGCCTGGTGCTGATGACGGCCCGGGAGAACCGTGACCTGTACAAAAGAAAAGAGATGATCACCAAAGGAGAGATGGTGGCAGCTATTGATACCACTAAAATAAAACTCACCGATATACAGAAGGAAGAATTAGGTGCCCTCAATGAATTTAAAGAAAGGGTAAAGCCCGGGGAGAAAAAGAAAAGGATGGAAAAGCAGTTGAAGGAAGTAAGGGGCAGCTATGCGGAACTGTATGAGGCAAGAAGTAAGCTGGCAGAAGAAGGCCAAACAATGGCCATGTATTACTGGGCCATATTTGATGCGCCGTTGTTCATGTTCATCGGGTTGGCGTTTTTTAAACTCGGCATCTTACAGGGCGAAGCAAAAACAAAAGTATATGCCTGGATGGCCGTGATCGGGCTTGGAATAGGTTTACCCGTGAGTTACCTGTTTGTGCATTACGACGTGAGTTATAATTTCAACTGGTTCGAAATAGTGAAGAATAAGAAATTTGAGTTTTATGAATTACAGCGCTTCATTCATTCCATCGGCATATTCGGCCTCATTATGCTGATGTATAAATCGGGCTGGGTTAAATGGCTTTTTGCATTAATGCGCCCGGTGGGGCAGATGGCATTTACCAATTACCTGATGCAATCCATTATCTGTAATATTATTTTTGTGGGTATTGGATTTGGATTATTTGGCCGGCTTGAATATTACCAGTTATATTATGTAGTGGCTGCTGTGTGGGCTGTGGAAATAGCCTGGAGCCATATCTGGCTTCGCTATTTCCGGTTTGGCCCGATGGAATGGGTATGGCGCAGCCTCACCTACTGGAAGAAACAACCATTTAAAAAAGACAGTACGGCCGCAGCAATAGATACTTAAGCCATTGCTGCTATCTTATTATACTTGTTCCGGTATTCAGCCGGTGTAAGGCCCGTTATTTTTTTAAACGTGAGCCGGAATGCCTTGGTATCGGTATATCCTACATTGAACATTACTTCATTGATGTTCTTACGGCTGGTTTCAAAACTTCGCTTGGCTGCTTCAATTTTTATCCGTTGAATATATTCCAATACCGAATTGTTTGTTGCCTGCCGGAAGCGCCGTTCAAAACTTCGCCGGCCAACGGCTACTTTAGCGGCCAGGTCATCTACGGTCATTTTTTCTTCCATATTCTGTTCAATATATTCCTGTACTTTTTTTACTGCTTCATCTTTATGTTCTTTTTGTCCTTTGAACATGGCAAAAGCCGACTGGCTGCTGCGGTCAATATCAATGGCAAAATATTTGGAAGCAAGGATGGCCGTTTCCCGGTCGGTATATTTTTCTACCAAATGCAATAACAGGTTCCAGTAAGAGTTAGCGCCGCCGCTTGAATAGATGCCGTTCTCTTCGGTAACAATACTTCCGTCCTGTACATCCACTTCTGGGAACATTTCCCGGAACTCATTGGTAAAACCCCAGTGCGTTGAACATTTTTTTCCGTTGAGTAAACCGGTGGAAGCAAGTAAAAAAGCGCCCACGCAAAGCGATGCCACTTCAGCTCCTTTTTTATACTGCTCAACGATCCAGGGCGCCAGTGCTTTGTTTGCTTTAACTGCCCCACCCATATCGCCAAACAAGGCAGGAATAAAAACGAGATCGGCCTTTTTAACCTCCTTCAGCAACTTATCCGTATACACAGAATATTTGCCATCGTTCAGTTTTATTTCCTTTTTTGCACCCACCAATTGTACATTGAACAACGGTTTGCGGCCCGACATGGCCAGGAACTGGTTAACGGCGCTGAAACAATATTGCGGATCGGCAATGGCCTGGAGTACCGAACTTTCCGGCACCAGGATGGCTACATTTTTCATAGGGTAAAGGTAGGAAAATAGTTTGTCGCAAACAGCCCCTCATTTGTCGTTTTTGCACAGTACGGGATACAAATAGCTGCCGTATGTTTGTATCGTAAAATTAAAAGTCACTTTAAAAAATAATGAACATGACAACTACTGAAAGAACAACCATCACCATTGAAGCAACGGTGAATGCCGCCGTTGAAAAAGTATGGAAGAACTGGAATACGCCCGGCGACATCACCCAATGGGGTGCGGCTTCGCCCGACTGGCATACCACCCGTGCAGAGAATGATATACGTACCGGCGGCAATTTTTTATACCGCATGGAAGCAAAGGACGGAAGTTTTGGTTTTGATTTTGGTGGCGTGTACGATATGGTAAAGCCAAATGAGTACATTGAATATACCATGGGAGATGGCCGGAAGGTTAAAATAGATTTTAAAACAACCGGCGGCCAAACGCATATCGTGGAAATGTTTGAAGTCGAAAGCGAGAACCCTATCGAGATGCAACAGGCCGGCTGGCAGGCGATACTGAACAACTTTAAAGCATACACAGAAGCACAAGATCAGTAACAGTAAAATCATTTAATCATGTCATTCCAGGCGTATATCGATAATATTAAAGCAAAGACAGGTAAAACACCCGCCGACTTTAAGAAACTGGCCGAAAAGAAAGGCTTTGTACAAAAAGGTGAATTGAATCCAAAGACAAAAGCGGGAGAGATCGTTGCCTGGCTGAAAGATGATTTTGAACTGGGGCACGGCCATGCCATGGCCATCTATGCCACATTTAAAGGGAAGACAAAATAATCTGATAACAACTAAACTTATTTGAAATGAGTAACCAGGTATACCCCTGTCTCTGGCACGACGGCAATGCACAGGAAGCAGCAAAATTTTACTGCAGCATATTCAAAGATTCCAGGATTACGGTCGACACACCCATGGTAGTAAACTTTGAACTTAACGGAAAAAAGTTCATGGGACTGAATGCCGGGCCTATGTTCAAATTCAATGAAGCCATTTCTTTTGTGGTTGATTGCGAAACACAGGAAGAGATCGATCATTACTGGAATAAACTTTCCGAAGGCGGATCGGAAGGCCAATGCGGGTGGCTGAAAGATAAATTCGGCGTATCCTGGCAGATCGTTCCAACAGTATTAGGCAAACTGATGAGTGATCCCGAACGCTCAGGCAGGGTAATGCAGGCTTTTATGAAGATGAAGAAATTTGACATTGAAAAACTCATGAATGCCTGATCAATGATGTCGTAATCCGTCACAGCATGGGAGAAAGACGCATACCCGACTTAAAAAATATTTTATTAAACGAACTTAAAAATATGAATATATGCTCACACTAAAATTCAACATGAAAATAAATGCGCCCCGTGAAAAAGTATGGCGTGCATTATGGGATGACCAGAACTACCGGGAATGGACCTCGGTATTCACTGCAGGCTCTTACGCCAAAAGCGAGTGGAAGCAGGGAAGCCGGATCGATTTCCTGAATCCCAGCGGCAGTGGAATATTCGCCATCATTGATACACTGGTACCCAATACGCAAATGACCTTTAAGCACCAGGGAGAAATAAAAGAAGGTAAAGACATGGAAGGCGGTGAATGGACGGGCGCCCTGGAAAGTTATTTCTTATCGGAAGAGAACGGACAAACCGTTTTGAATACCGAACTGCAAACCACTGCCGATTTCCAGCAATATTTTAAAGACATATTTCCAAAAGCAATGGAAGCGCTGAAACAAATTGCTGAACGATGAAGGGAATCAATAGTTACCTCACCTTTAACGGCAATTGCCGGGAAGCGATGCAGTTTTATAAAGAATGCCTGGGCGGTGAACTGCATTTTCAAACCATCGGCGAATCGCCGCTTTCGGAAAAAATGCCGCAGCATATGAAAGACTCTATTCTTCATTCCACCCTCAGTAAAAAAAGTTTTGTACTGATGGGGTCCGATATGGTAAGTAACACCGGCCTTACAAAGGGTAATGCCGTTTCATTGATGCTCGACTGCAGCAATGAAAAAGAAATAAGATCCTGTTATCAAAAACTTTCTCTCGGCGGAATTCAGCATCATCCGCTGGAGACCAGTTTCTGGGGCGCCCTGTTCGGTGATCTTACCGATAAATTCGGTAACCATTGGTTACTTCATTTTGATAAACCTAAAAAATAAGCCATGCAGGACATTTCTATAAAAGACATTGACAGTTATATCAGCATTGTTCCGGAAAAAATGAGGCCGCTTTTAATAAAACTACGCCAAACCATCCGCAAAGCTGCGCCCGAGGCAGAAGAACTGATCAGTTATGGTATGCCTGCATTTAAGTATCACGGTATACTGGTTTATTTTGCCGGCTTCAAAAACCATTGCAGTTTCTTTCCGGGCAACGCATCCTTAATAAAAGAGATGAAAGATGAACTGAAGGGTTTCAAAACTTCAAAAGGGACCATACAGTTCACCCTTGAAAACCCGCTGCCGGCCTCCCTGGTAACCAAAATGGTAAAACAACGAATGAAAGAAAACGGGGCGAAGGAAAAAGCAAAGAAAGTAAAATAGGCCTGCCCGTTTTTTTCTATCTTTAGAGAAAGCTTTGCCATGAAGATATTAGTCAGCCTTTTCTTTATCCTGCCGTCATATGCAGGTTTTGGCCAGAAACTGATCAGCACAAAACAAAATGTATCTACTCATGCAGCGGCGTCTTTTTATTCGGCTGGCGGAGACCTGTTTCAGAATTTCCAATATAAAAAAGTGGTTGAGGGCACTCCTTATTTTAAAGAAGAATGGATGGGAGGGAAAGTGGTCATGCCCGAAGGATTTGCTTACGACAGCATTTACCTTCGCCTCAACCTGATGAGTAATTCTCTTCATTACCTTGACCAGGCCGGCCGGGAAATGATCACTACCATGCCTGTTAAGGCTGTTATTCTTTCTGATTCGGCCACCGGAATGAAATACCGGTTCATTCATTCATCCTATCTTACTGTATCGGGAAAGATAGAGCCAGGCTGGTACCAGTTACTGACAGAAGGACAAGCTGTTTTACTGAAGCGTTTTGTAAAGAACCTGAATGAAAACAGGCCTTATGGAGCAGGCGCCATGGAGCAAACGATCGTTACATTCAACACATATTTTCTTTTAGAAGATGGCATTTTAACTCCTGTTAGGAAATTGAAAGATTTGCCAGGCCTGGTGAAAGATAAAAAGGACGAACTGAAAGCCTATATCGGAACTAAGAATTTATCCGGCAGATCGGATACAGATTATGCCGAACTCATTTCCTATTACAACGGCCTGACAGGAAAACAATGATAAAGGAACGGCTTAGTCTTTCGTCTTCCACTTTCCGCTGCGCAGGTATATGAACGACATGATGAAGATGGTTGCCCAGTAAACCAGTTCATTGCTCCATGCCATAGCCAGTGAAATATAATTGAGTTTTATAAAGTACCAGGTATACCCGAGGTAAACGGTAATGGCAACTATTTCAATAAGCAGGTTCATCCTTGTTTTACCCGTGCCGGTAACACCATTGAGCCAGATATTAGCAATGCTCATCAGCAGCAGGCCCAGGCTAACAACCCGCAATACCGGTATGCCTTTCTCAACAAAATCATCTCCCTGGCCAAACAGGCCGAAAAATACATGCGGAAAAACATTTACCAGCAGGCACATGGCTATGCAGAAAACTATGCTCAATATCATTGTACGGGTGATGGCTTCCATTACTTTTTCTTCCCGCTTCTGTCCCATCAGGTTACTCACCATCACATTGGTAGTGCTGGCAAACGCCCAAACAAATACACCGGTAATTCCAAATACATTCCGCATGGTATTGCTGATGGCTTTGGCTGTTTCATCGTGCAGGCCTTCTATCAGTATAAAAAATACCAGCCAGGTGGTTACGCTGATCACATATTGTAACATAAGCGGAGCCGATATGGTCAGTATCTGCCCGGTAATTTTTTTATCATAGGCATAGGTCTTCAGTAACCCGTATTGTTTTTTTAAACGGGTACGGTACAAAACGATCAGCACCACAACAAGACCGATCATTTCCGAGATCACCGAAGCCACTGCTGCGCCGTTGAATCCCAATGCCGGAAAACCGAATCGGCCTTTGATGAGTAAGAAGTCGAGCAGAATATTCAAAGCGGCTTCGCAGATAAACCCAATCATCAGGTAACGGCTGTTGAGCGATGCTACTAAAAAAGCATTGCCCATCTGAAACAGAAATAAGAACGGGAGCCCCAGTATGCGGATCTTTAAGAATTCCATCTCAGCAGGATAGGCTTTTGGGTCGGCCACCTGCTTCATAATATATGGCGCAATGAACCAGGTGATCAAGATACCTGCTAATGCAAACTGAAGGCAGATGCGGATCCCCTGGGCAAGGATCACTTTAAATGCTTCGCTGTTATCGCTTCCGGCATAACGGGCAAACACTGCCTGCAATGCATTGTTCAATCCATTTCCGGCCACGGCAAAAATGAGGTAGAAAACACCGGTGATGCCGGCATTGCCCAATGCCTCGGTACTCAGATCGCCGAGGAAGATGCTGTTGGTAAGCATATTTACCTGGGGAATAAGAATAGCAAGCGTTATAGGTAAAGCAATTGACAGTATCTGTTTATTGGTAACCTTAACTTTCAGGTCTTTGATTGCGGCTGTACTTTCCATAAAGTCAGCAAAATTATCTTATTTTGTCCCCCCAAACGCAAAAAGTGAATCCATCTTTTAATATACAGGCTCCCAAAATATATACCGAGTCGGCCAAACTGGTGATAGAAGCCGGCCCCATGGGTATTTCCTTCACCATACTTAATACAGGAGATTGTTTCCAGGCGGTGGTCATGTATTCGTTCCCCAATAAACTTACCGAAGCAGAAGTGAATGAAGAATTGCGGGAGATAGGGAATACAGAACCCCTGCTGAAGAAACAATATAAAGAGATACATCTTATCTGGTGTTACCCCGAAAGTGTGCTGGTGCCTCCCCGGTTATTTGAAAAAGAGAACAGTGCCGTTATGCTGAACCTGGTGTTTGGTGATCCGGGAAGGGCAGTGCTTCATCACGACTTCCTGTACAAACATAACCTGCATAATGTGTACCGGGTGCCGCAACCCGCCAGTGATATCATGGAAGATATACTTCCTTCTGTACAACAAAGTCACCAGTATTCGTTGCTGGTAGACCGGGTGATGAAAGGCGGTAATGAACTCTTTGTTCTGTTCTATACCGGAAGTTTAACCGTTATGCTTTGTAAAGAAGGCAAACTGCAGGCGATCCGGAATTTTAATTACAACACACCCGATGATATTGTTTTTCACCTGCTGAATACCTGCCGTGCTTTTGAGATAGCGCCCGATACGGCCCGGCTTTGCCTGAGCGGAATGGTGGATAAAAGATCGAACCTGTATGCAGCCGTGTATAAATATTTCCTGGATATAGAGTTCGATAACATTCCGGCTAATTTCACCATCGCGGAAGAACTGAAGAGTTCACCCCCGCATTTTTTCAGTCATTTATTTTACCAGGCCATATGCGTATAATAAGCGGCATACACGGAGGCCGCAGGATAAATCCTCCGGCAAATATGCCACACACCCGGCCTACCACCGATATTGCCAAAGAAGGGCTGTTCAACATCCTGCAGAATAATTTGGATATAGATGAATTAAAAGTGCTTGACCTTTTTGGCGGAACCGGCTGCATCAGTTACGAACTGGCCAGCAGGGGAGCGCCGGAAATAACCATTGTGGAGAAAGATGATAAGATGTATACCTTCATTAAAAAAACAGCTGCAGAACTGGCGTTTGAAAACTTTAACGTGGTAAGATCGGATGTATTCCGTTTTATGGAAACCTGCGGCCAGCAATACGATCTCATCTTTGCCGGCCCGCCCTATGCATTAACTACAATTGATGAACTGCCAAAGAAAGTATTTGAAAAGGATCTGTTGAAGCCCGGCGGCTGGTTTGTACTGGAACATACCCCAAGAAATGATTACAAGAAATTTCCCCATTATAAAACAGAACGCAACTACGGCACCACTATCTTTTCTATCTTTATAAATGGTTAATAGTTGTCTGTTAATAGAATGAACAACCAATTAACTAATAACAAATAACTATTAACAGATAACAATAACTATTAACAAATAACCGATAACTTCTAACCCATCAACAGTGCTCCGTAGTTTCAGATACCTGCTGTTTCCCTTTTCGCTCATTTACGGGGCGGTGGTATGGTTACGCAATAAACTTTTTGATAAGAATATACTTAAATCATCTTCGTTCAATTTTCCATTGATCTGTGTGGGAAACCTGGCTGCAGGCGGCACCGGTAAAACGCCCATGACGGAATACCTGGTAAGGCTTTTGAAAAATGATTTTAAAACGGCTACCCTCAGCCGGGGATATAAACGCAAAACAACGGGCTTTGCCATTGCCGGTAAAAATACCACGGCGCTGGAGATAGGTGATGAGCCCATGCAGTTTCACCAGAAATTTCCGGATGTGGTAGTGGCGGTAGGAGAGGAACGTTTGGTGGCGATACCACAACTGCTGCATGAGCGGCCCGATACACAGGTGATCATCCTGGATGATGCATTTCAGCACCGGCAGGTGAGGGCCGGGCTGAATATAATTCTTACCGATTATTCTGATCTGTATACAAGGGATTTTATGCTGCCTTCTGGTAACCTGCGTGATGTAAGAAGCAGCAGCCACAGAGCGGATATCATCATTGTAACAAAATGCCCGGCAAACCTGAGCGAAATGGAACGGGATGAAATTATACTGGAAATAGACCCGTTCAGAAACCAAACCGTTTATTTTACAACCATTGTTTATGATAAGCCCTACCAGCTTTTTAATAAGCAACCACTTGATCTTACACCTGAATATGCCGTATTGCTGGTATGCGGTATTGCCAACCCGGCGCCTTTAAAAAACCATCTGACCGATTCGGTACATACCTACGACATGTTGCGCTATGCCGATCATCATATCTTTCACAGCAACGACCTGCGGGACATCAAGCAGCAGTTTGAAAAAATGAAAGCAGGAAAGAAGATCGTATTAACCACCGAAAAAGATGCGGTACGGTTAGAAAAATTTGTAAACGGGTTGAATGACTTTCCCATCTATGTAATACCGATAAAACATGCTTTTCTTTTTAATGGGGAAGCTGCATTCAGGCTGGCCATCACTTCATTTGTAGAAAGTTTCAGTAAAATTAACGGCTGACCGAAGGATTTGAGTAATTTCAACGTCAAACCTAAAACCTCCACCAGCTTTGACAGAAGAGGAATTGCTTTTGGGCCTCCGCAACGGGGAGGAATCTGCATTTAAGGAATTGGTCATGCTATTCCAGGATAGGGTGTTCAATACAGCCCTTGGCCTTTTGCAACATCATACCGAAGCGGAGGATATTGCCCAGGAGGTTTTCATACAGATTTACCGCTCCATCGGCCAGTTCAAAGGCGATTCACTTTTATCTACCTGGATATACCGCATCACCGTAACCAAATCGCTGGACCATCTTCGCAGTAAAAAAAGAAAAAAGCGTTTTGGTTTTATGAGTAGTCTCTTTGGAGATGATAACAAACCTGTTTACGAACCGGGGGATTTTGATCATCCCGGCGTGCAGAAGGAACGGAAAGAAGATGCGGCCCTGCTTTTTAAAATGATCGGCCAGCTTCCGGAGAACCAGCGTACGGCCTTTATACTAAACAAAGTAGAAGAACTGAGTTACCGGGAGATAGCCGGGATATTAAAGATCTCCGAATCAGCGGTTGACTCCCTGCTACAACGGGCCAAACAGAACCTCCGCAAAAAATTAAATGAATTACCGCCATAGGACCGAAGGTTTTTATAAAAAACGACATCTAAATTAATAAGAGGTAAATTTTAATAATGAAAAACAATACTTCAGATCAGCGCACAGAACGGATACTCGGCAGCCTGGATGGACTGCAAAGATCAGCAGCGCCCGATTTTTTTTATACCCGGCTTACCGGCAGGATGCAGCGTGAGGAAGGACCCGTAAAAGAAAAATTCATTTTATTGAGGCCGGCCTTTATTACTGCAGCTCTTTCGCTGGTACTGGTTGTAAATATCTTTTCGCTGATGAAATTAAGTACAGCACCGGTAAAGAATGAGAACAGGCATGCCAATAAGCCGGCAACCATTGAAAGCTTTACAGAAGCCTATGGCATGAATAACACCGTATCTGTTTATGAATAAACAAGTAACATGAGTAATTTTACCAATAACCGCTGGCTTTCTGTAATAACATTGCTGTTGCTTACAGCCAATATTGTAACGCTGGCTTTATTATGGACGAATAAGAAAACAGGTGGGAGAGCGGAAGGAAGATTCTCTCCACCACAGGGCCAGGTCTTTGAGTTTCTCACCAATGAATTAAAACTTGATGCGGCGCAACAGGAAGCGTATAGAAAACTGAGAGACGAACACCAGGATGGGCAAAAGGCGATACAGGACAGTATCCGTAAAGCAAAAGATGAATTTTTTGCATTACTGCATCAACCGGCAGTTCCGGATTCGTTGATACATATTTACAGCAGGAAGGCGGTGGATGCAGAACAAAGACTGGATGAATTCACCTTCCGGCATTTTCAAAAGTTAAGAGCCATTTGCAATGCAACACAACAAAAACGGTTTGATAAGATCATCCATGATGCATTGCGCCGGATGGCCCCGCCCAGGAGACAGGGACCACCCCCTCCCGGGATGAGACCACCGGAAGGAGAGGGACCACCTCCGCCGCCGGGCAACTAAATCAAAACACGGTACTCTAACCAGAACCTTAAACCAGTTATATGAATCGTAAAAAATTATTTGTTGTAAGTATCCTGCTTGTCATTGCATTCGTATTCCAGTATTGTTCAAAAGGCAGCGATACGGTAACACCCGTAACACCGGTGGATCCGTATGCAGCCATTAAAGCAACTTTTGGAACCAATATTGATCCAGCCAACCTGTTGAATTATGCCAACCAGGGTAAGCCTGCTTACATCGTTAAAGAAAATGCAGGCGGCGTTGTTGTCTCAAATGCCAAAGCTACATTGGGAAGGGTACTGTTCTACGATAAGAATTTAAGCATTGATAATTCCATCTCCTGCGGCAGTTGTCATAAACAACAGTTTGCTTTTAGTGATACGGCTATTGCCAGTAAGGGAGTTGTTAGCGGATTAACAGCCAGGCATTCTATGCGGCTGATCAATACCCGTTTTGCTGTTGAACAAAAATTCTTTTGGGACGAACGGGCGGCCACCCTGGAAATACAAACCACAAAACCAATACAGGACCATGCAGAGATGGGTTTCAGCGGACAAAGCGGAAGACCAGCGCTTGCCAACCTGCTGGTAAAACTGCAGGGAATAAATTACTACAATGAACTTTTTAAATTTGTTTATGGCGATATCAATGTAACCGAAGCAAGATTGCAGGAATGCCTGGCTTCTTTTGTAAGAAGTATTCAATCGTTCGACAGTAAATACGATGCAGGCAGGGTGATGGTTGCAAACGACGGGCAACCTTTCCCCAATTTTACCATGGTAGAGAACCAGGGAAAGCAATTGTTTTTAACGGCGCCTGTATTTGATGCAACCGGAAACCGTACCGGTGGCGGCGCCGGCTGCAATGGTTGTCATAATGCACCCGAGTTTGATATTGCGCCTGTTTCGGGCAACAACGGAATTATCGGAACCATTGCAGCAACAGGAGGCATTGATATAACAGTTACAAGGGCGCCAAGTCTCCGGGATGTTGCCAATACCGCCGGGATGGAGAACGGACCATTGATGCATACCGGTAACCTGGGCACTTTACAAAATGCCGTGGGGCATTATAATGTCATCAACCTGGCGCCGGGCAATACCAACCTGGATCCTAAGCTGCGACCGAATGGTTTTGGTCAGCACCTGAACCTTACTGCCCCGGAAATGAATGCCATAATAGCTTTCCTGCGAACACTGTCGGGCACCAACGTATACATTGATAAGAAATGGAGCAGTCCTTTTTAAATAAATCTGTGACTTAAGAACTATAAGTCGTTTCTAAGTAACTGTCAGCTCCGGCTGACAGTTTTTTTATAAACAGGAGTAGCAATAGTAAGATCCGTTTTAATCAGCAGCAACCGTGTCATCAGCGTTCTATCATTATCACCTCGCTACCTCTATCTTCACCTTCTTATTCTTTATCTTCTCGTTCTTTATTAGTTGCAGTGCATGGCCAACCTTTAGTTTGCGTATTGCTACAAAACTGAAAAAATCTTTCACATCAATTAAGCCGATATCTTCTTTTTTCAACCCGCCTTTTTTGGAAAGGAATCCAACGATATCGATCTTATTCACTTTATCTTTTTTACCGGCTGCAATGAATAAAGTACTCCATTTGGGCTTTTCCGGCAGGGGATAATCTCCGGACAATTCAATATTTTCAACCGCTGGAATATACCCTGGCAGTTTTTCATCAGGCGATAAGATCAGGATGGCTGTGCCGCTGGCATCCATACGGGCGGTGCGGCCATTGCGGTGTGTAAACACATCTTCGGTAGCAGGCAAATGGTAATGAATGATGTAACGGATGTTGGGAATATCCAGTCCACGTGCCGCCAGGTCGGTGGTAACAAGCACACTGGATGTACCGTTACGGAATTTGCAGAGAGCGCTGTCTCTTTCCTGCTGCTCCATACCACCGTGGTAAAACACATTCAGTATTCCTTTATCGGTTAACAAGTTGCTGGTGCGTTCTACCGATTCCCGGTGATTGCAGAACACAACGGTTGAGCGGTTGCCTAAATAACAGACCAGGGTGAAGAGGGTATTCAGTTTGTCTTTGTCTTCACTGAAAACGGTTTTTATGTCCAGCATGCTGCCGGTATTCTCTGTCTCCGGCAAATAATCCAGGAATACGGGATCCTGGAGGCCTATAAAATCGGGTATGGGTACTGCATTGGTGGCCGATGTGAGAATGCGTTTTGTAATGCCCTTTAATGAACCGATGATGAACGACATTTCTTCGGTGAAGCCAAGCTCCAGCGATTTATCAAATTCATCCAGCACCAGGGTGCTTATATGATCAACCGAAAAATTGTTGCGACGGATATGATCGGCCAGGCGGCCGGCGGTGCCGATAATAACTGCAGGAGCCTGTTTTAAATTATTCTCTTCGGTCTCCCGTTTATGGCCACCGTAGCAAAGCGTTACTTTATAGCCCGTTTGCATTTTACGGAACACATCATCTATCTGGATGGCCAGCTCCCGGCTGGGTACGATAATTAAAGCCTGCACATCGCTGCTGCCTGGATTTAGCCGTTGCAGCACAGGCAATAAAAAAGCCAGCGTTTTTCCCGAGCCGGTGGCCGATAGCAGGACGATATTCTCCTTTTTTGCATTGGCATCCAGGGAAGCCTGCTGCATGGGATTGAGCTGGTCAATATTTAAATTGGAAAGAAATCGTTTAATCGATGTATGGGTGCCTTGCATGGCGGCAAATGTAGCCTTTGTACGGCGATTAAAAGAAAATCCCCAGATCAAGATTAACCCGGGGATTGGTTTCAAAGGAAAATCGGTATTTAAACCATGTTGCTCTGCACAACTATAATAGATAACCAGGCACAAAAAACCTGGATTCAGAGATGCTCAATAAATGTTTACGGCTAATTGGAATTCGCTGGGTACAGATTGTATTCGGTAGGTACGGATCGGAGAAATTAATGGGGTATGATGATTAGGCAAATGCTGTGCCTAAAATTTAAAGCGGATTAAAAATCTGTTTTTGAAAAAGCATCAGCTTGAATGAGGTATGATTTAATCCTTACTGGGCGTTGGTTTCATGGATAGTCCTTGAGGTATCTGCAAGGCAAATAAGTGTCGCTATTCAGGCTTATAATTAATATTATGTTAAACAGGCTTCGCCCGTAATTGGATTTAATGCACCCTCGCCACCTCAGAGCGGAGAATTTTGAGTAGATTGTGTATCTCCTTCCCTTTACTAAATGGCAAAAGTAATTTTCGAAACAAGGTCTTTCAAATCTGAGCAACAACTCCATTACGAGAGCATTTCATCTTTTTTAAAATGGAGTATCGGAATAAGTGGTGTGTGCATCGCTACTATTTTAACGATAGCCCTTTCCTTTACATATACTAACGTAAAAGAGATGAAAGATGACCTTAAGGATATAAAGTCTGAATATAATAATAATGTAAAGGACCTTAAGTCCCAAATTCTCGAATTAAAAACTGATGCAAAAGAAACTGTAAATCAGATAAGAGATGACTCAAAAGCTGCCGTTCTCTCTACTAAAGAGTATTCTGAAAATGAGTTATCAAGAATATCCACTTCTACACGACAACTAGCTTTAACTGAAACACAAAATCAGCTTGACAATATTTTTGCAACGGATAAAATCCAGAATATGATTCAAACAAATGCTGTTCGGGAAATTAAGACAAAAGTTGTTGATATAGTTTCAGAGCAAACTAAAAATGTTGGAGACATTAGCGATGCTGCAGCAGAGATGAGAGCTTACAAATTTAGTGGACGTGACAGACTCAGATCATACTTTATTAATCCTAAAAGATCATTGGATAGCCTTATTGCTAAACAATTGTATGATCAAATAGCATTAGACTTTTTTAACCAAACTGATCGACAAGTTAAAGGCGACAAGATTAATCTTTTACAAAGCTATGATTCAAATTCTCTTCAACTTTTAAGAAGTGGCATACTTCCAAAAAATACAACTTTAGGTAATGAACTTCCATCTATGATAAAAGATGTAAATGGTTTTGAATATGCTTTAGACCAAACCATTTGGAATATTTATAGATTGAGGATAATTACTGGTATTGACTTTCAAATACTTGATATCGAAGCTGTAAATAAATGGTATAAAGGGCTTAAAATCCCCTAAGAATATACTCATTATACTTATAGCTAGATTTATTAAAGAACTCACCGGCAAACAAAAAAACCCAATATCTCTATTGGGTTTTTATTTTCAACATATTTAGTTAGCAATTAACTTTCAGCTGGTTCTGCTGCTTCGCCTTCGGCAGATTCCGGTGCTGTGCCTTCAATAATATCGCCGTTCTCTTCTTCTTTTTCCTCCAGCTGCGTAATGGCTGCAATGGCATCGCCTTCATCCACACGTATCAGTTTCACCCCCTGGGTAGCCCTGCCCTGCTCGCTGATCTGGTTTACCGGCATACGGATGGTAATGCCCGATTCGCAGGTGATCATCAGGTCTTCTTTTTCGGCCACTACATCAAGCAAGCCAACCAATGCCCCGGTCTTATCGGTAACGTTGATGGTTTTTACTCCCTTGCCGCCCCGGTTGGTAACCCGGTATTCTTCCACCGGCGTACGTTTTCCAAAACCTTTTTCACTTACCACCAGTATTGTACGGGTTTTATCTTCCCGGTTCACACAGGCCAGTCCAACCACTTCATCTTTTGCATCATCTACTTCAATACCGGCAACGCCCTGTCCGCCACGGCCGGTACTGCGTACTTTCTCTTCGGGGAAACGGATGGCACGGCCACTCTTCACCGCCATCATGATCTCGCAATTGCCATCAGTAAGTTTGGCTGCCAGCAACTGGTCGCCATCTAATATATTAATGGCGATGATACCGTTCTGCCTTGGCCGGCTGAAATCTTCCAGGTCGGTCTTTTTGATCAGGCCCTGCTTGGTACAAAGAACAATATAATGACTGTTCACATAATCCTTGTCTTCAAAATTCTTCACATCAACAACGGCTCTTACCTTATCATCCGGCGGTATCTGAACCAGGTTTTGAATGGCCCTTCCCTTGCTGGTCTTATCTCCTTCGGGGATATGGTAAACCGGTAACCAGAAACATTTTCCTTTTTCGGTAAAGAACAACAGCGTGTGATGCGTGGAAGCCACAAACAGGTGTTCGATATAATCTTCCTGGCGGGTGCTGCTGCCTTTGGCGCCACGGCCACCGCGGCGTTGCTGCCTGTACTCGGTAGCCGATGTACGTTTGATATAACCGAGATGCGAAATGGTAACCACCACGTCTTCTTCCTCAATGAGGTCGATCATTTTGATCTCATCATCTAAGTAAGTTATTTCGGTACGGCGTTCATCACCGAATTTATTTTTAATTTCTGTGAGTTCATTCTTGATGATCTCGAAACGCAGGCTTTCATTGGCCAGTATCTCTTTCAGTCTTTCGATCAGTTTCATGATCTCGGCGTGTTCTTCCCGGATCTTTTCTATCTCCATACCGGTAAGACGTTGCAGGCGCAGTTCCAATACCGCTTTTGACTGTATCTCACTCATCCCGAATTCACTCATCAATCCTTCCTGCGCAATGGCTGGTGTGGCTGAGTTACGGATCAATGCGATCACGGCATCCAGGTTATTGAGGGCAATGATATATCCTTCCAGGATATGCGCTCTTTCTTCGGCCTTCCGCAATTCGTACCTGGTTCTGCGGATCACGACTTCATGCCTGAAATCAACAAACTCTTTTACCAGGTCACGCAGGTTGAGTGTATAAGGCCTTCCTCTTACAATGGCCACGTTATTGATACCGTATGATGTTTGCAGTTCGGTGTGTTTGTACAACTGGTTTATCACCACCTGCGCCACCGCATCCTTTTTAAGGTCTACCACAATACGGGTGCCTTCTTTGGCATTGCTTTCGTCGTTCACATTGGAAATGCCTTCCACGATCTTTTCGGCAGTGATCTCGCCGATCTTAGCAGCCAGGTTATCGATGTTCACCTGGTAAGGCACTTCATAAATAACCAGTTTCTCTCTTCCTCCAGGGCCGGTCTCTATATTTACTTTACCACGAAGCACCACCCTTCCCCTTCCGGTATGCATGGCGGCTCTTACACCTTCAAAACCAAAGATGGTTCCGCCGGTTGGAAAATCGGGTCCTTTTACATGTTTGATAAGATCTTCGATGGTAATATTGTTATCATCCACATAAGCGATGCAGGCATCTATCACTTCCGAAAGATTATGCGGCATCATGTTGGTGGCCATACCTACGGCAATACCACTGCTGCCGTTCACCAGCAGTTGCGGTATCCTTGTTGGCAGTACGGTTGGTTCCTGCAGGCTATCATCAAAGTTCAGCTGAAAATCCACGGTGTCTTTATCAATATCTTCCACCATGGCCTCGGCCAGTTTCTGCATACGTATCTCGGTATAACGCATAGCAGCCGGCGGGTCTCCACCCTGGCTGCCGAAGTTACCCTGTCCATCAACCAGTTTATACCGCATGTTCCATTCCTGCGCCATACGAACAATGGTATCGTAAATAGCCGTATCACCATGGGGATGGTACTTACCCATGATATCACCTACCAGGCGGGCCGATTTTTTATAGGGCTTGTTGCTGTTATTGCCCATTTCGTTCATCCCGTACAAAACACGGCGGTGAACAGGTTTCAGCCCGTCACGCACATCCGGTAATGCCCTTCCCACGATCACACTCATGGAGTAATCGATGTAGGAGGTCTTCATTTGTTCCTCTATATTCACCGGGATGATCTTGCCCCGGTTATTGAGATTGCCTGTATTTTCAGGCAGGTTTTCTTCGTTTAAATTCCCGTTGTTTTCCATAATTTTTTATAGGCTGCGAAGATACCGAAAATAGCCCGTTTTTGAACTTAAAAGAGAGCGTTTTTGGGGTCTATTTTCGCACATTTTTTTACGCTTTGTGGATAGAACGCTGATGGTACGGATCGGACTGATCTTCGCTGATAAAAATCCGTTTTCTATCCGTTTGATCTGCGTCATCTGTGTTCTATCCTCCATTTCAATTAACTTGCAAAAAACTTTTTTATTTGAAAACGATCCTGCTTATCGGCGCCGGAAAATCGGCCACTGTTTTAATTGATTATCTCATTGCTGAAGCCCAAACCAATAACTGGAAATTCATCATTGCCGATTCAAACCTTGACCAGATACTTGCCAAGACCAACCACTCCCCTTTTGCCGAAGCCGTACAGCTTGATGTACTAAATGAAACGCAACGGGGCAAACTGGTAGAAAGGGCGCATGTGGTTATTTCCATGATGCCCCCTGCCCTTCATTTTTTAGTAGCAAAAGATTGTGTGGAATACCGTAAGCACCTGCTTACCGCTTCTTACCTGGATGATAAGATGAAAAGCCTGCAGGACGAGATCAACGACCGCAAATTATTATTCCTCTGCGAAATGGGATTAGACCCCGGCATTGATCACATGAGTGCCATGAAGATCATTGATGAGATAAAAGCGAAGGGCGGAAAAATAACTTCGTTTAAGAGCCATTGCGGCGGGTTGATAGCACCGGAAAGCGATAACAACCCCTGGCACTACAAGATAAGCTGGAACCCCCGGAATATTGTGATGGCCGGGCAATCGGGCGCTGTGTATAAGGAGAACAATGAAACAAAAACAGTTAAATACACGGAGCTCTTTGATGTATCCAACAAGATCGTTTTCGACGGGTTGAATGATCTTGCATTTTACCCCAACCGGGATTCGCTGAGTTATATACCAACCTATAAATTGCCTGATGCAGCAACGTTCATAAGAACCACGCTGCGGCATGTTGATTTTTTTAAAGGGTGGAATGCGATCGTTCATGCCGGGCTTACCAATGAAACGGATGCGATCGGTGTTGCCGGACTGACTTTTAAAAAATGGTCGGAGCCGGTTTTACCTTTTATAAATAAAGACAATGAAGCGATGCTGAAGTTCCTGGGATTATTTGATGATGTCATCGTTCCGGCATCGGCAAAAAATTCAGCCGATATTTTACAGTTCCTGGTAGAAACAAAGCTGAAGATGATGCCGGCTGATAAGGACATGATCGTGATGTTGCATGAATTTGAATACCTGCTGAATGGGGAGAATAAAAGCCTGAAGAGCTGCCTGGTGGTAAAAGGAGAAGACAGTCTGCGTACCGCCATGGCTAAAACAGTAGGCCTGCCATTGGGCATTGCAGCCAAACTTATTTTGAATGGGGTACTTCAACTGAAAGGTTTGCACATACCTACTGCCCAAGAAATTTACGAACCGGTACTGGTGGAACTGGAAACGAATGGGATCAGCTTTGTTGAAACGTCTTTATAAATGTAGTCTCAAACGGAGAGCAAATGTTCAATATTCAAATCTCAAATGGCTTTTCGTTGAACATTGATCATTAAGTGTTGAATATTGAACATTCTTTCTTTACTTCCCTGTTCTGCATTCCTTGTTCCTTGTTCAATATTCAAATGGCTTTTCGTTGAACATTGATCATTGAGTGTTGAATATTCCTTCTTCACTTCCACGTTCTACATTCCTTGTTCCCTGTTCAATATTCTCCTCAGTTCCTTCACCCCTTCTGTTGCGGGCATTTCAATAAGCTGAAGATTATTTTGTTTCTCTGTTGCCGGTATCTTTTTATCAATGATGAACTTAGGCAGGTACGGCGGTGTATAATACAAAAGCGAGGCGGCGGGATAAACCTGCAGCGATGTTCCCACCACTACAAAATAATCACAGTTCTGTACAATGACAGCAGCCTGTTCCATCATGGGTACGGCTTCGCCAAACCAAACAATGTGGGGCCTCAGTTGCTGACCGTCGGCTGCGGTATCGCCCAGCATGATATCGCCACGTATCTCATAATGTGTATGCTCATCTGCAATGCTTCTCATTTTAAATATCTCTCCGTGCAGGTGCAGTACATTGGTTGATCCGGCCCGTTCGTGCAGGTCGTCTATATTCTGTGTGATGATGGTTACATCAAAATCATTCTCCAGCTCTGCAAGTCCGATGTGTGCAGCATTGGGCAGGGCTGCGGCCACATCCTTTCTTCTTGCATTATAAAAGTCTAACACCAGTTGCGGGTCTTTATTCCAGCCCAGCGGTGAAGCCACTTCATAAACGTCGTACCCCATCCATAAACCATCGCTGTCACGAAAGGTCTTTAACCCGCTTTCGGCGCTGATGCCGGCGCCGGAAAGCACCACGATGTGTTTTTTTGTTCTCATCTTGTATAGATCAATACAGGTTTACAAACAGGTAGTATACCCGTTTAGTAATTCCTTTTACATAAATAGTGTTGAATAAGATCAGCAGCGGATCAATTAAGCCATTTGCAGAAGTTCTGCAGTAAATACGGGCCTTCTTTTGATCTGTGAACCTGCTTCGATCAAAGTGCGTTCAAACCGGGCAGCACTCCATACATTATCGAGCGCCACCATGTGCACGCCCTCAAAGCCATGTTCAGATACAAAGTCCCAGTTCTTATCCCGTGAAAGATCGCTGGCAATTTTAGAAGTGGGTTTTGGATAAGCGATCCATAATTTGGCTTCTTCCTGCAGGCAGGGAACCACGTCTCGTAAAATGTCAACCAACTGGCGCTGGCTTACTGCAAATACCAGGGCAAAGTCGATCTTCCTTTTTTTCAGCAAGGGTGTTACGTTCTTTGAGAAAGACAATTTGATGAATTGCTTTTCAATGGAAGAAGGCAAGCCTTGTATGAGGAGATTCTTTTCGTCGGTTAATTCCAGTTTTTCCAGTAATGATTGTGACGACATAAGCAGCGGCGGTTAATGGTTAAAAAAGCATTATAAAATTCTCTTAAACAAATACGCCCTTTAAAGGGCAGGCTGACATAGTGGGTTAGTGAACAGCAAAATTAGTCATTCTATCCTTCAGAGAAAAGTTTTGAGCAAAAAAAACTCCCTGAAACAGGGAGTTTTAAAGGATTTGAAGCTATTTTATTTACCTACAGGCTTATAATAGCTTAAGGCTTCGTCCATATAACTCTGTAATTTGGCTATCCGGTTCTCGTCGGATGGGTGGGTTGACAGGAATTCCGGTGGTTTTCCGCTGCCGGCTGCTGCAGCCATCCGTTGCCAGAACGGAACTGATTCCCGGGGATTATATCCTGCCATGGCGGCAAAATTCAACCCAAAATGATCCGCCTCATATTCCTGGTTACGGGAGTTTGGCAACAATACCGTTACCTGCGCTGCAGGTGAAAAAACATTATTGAAAATATTATTGGCCTTCTGGTTTCCGGAAGTGAAAATGTTTCCGGCAATTTCAAGTCCCTGTGCCAGGGCAACCTGGCTTATCCGTTCATTGCCATGATGAGCTACTGCATGGGTGATCTCATGCCCCATCACCACGGCCAGCGCCGCTTCATTTTGTGTGATGTTCAAAAGTCCGGTGTAAACAACCACTTTACCGCCAGGCATACACCATGCATTTACTTCTTTTGATTCTACCAGGTTGAACTCCCATTTGTACCCGTTCAGTTCGTTGGCCATCCCTTTTTGAGTGTAGTAATCTGTAATGGCTTTTGCGATCCTGGTTCCTACCCTGTTCACCATTTCGGCATCTTTATTTACAGTACCACTTAGTACTTTGTTCTGGGAAAGAAACGAACGGTATTCTGTAATGGCCTGCTGTTGCAGGGTTTCTTCGGCAAATAATTTTAATTGCTTACGGCCGGTTACTGCGTTGGTACTGCAGCCTATAAAGATGTACACTCCGGCGAATAGTAGAAAGAACCTTTTCATTTTGTTAGGGGTTTTAGACATGCAAATAAACAATTGCCGTACCAATCTGGAAACGGTACATGATAAATATACAAATTTTACGAAAGAAAGATCAGCGGCTTACTGATCCTGGCGGCGACGTGATTTTCTTTTATCACGGTGTTTCAGAATAGGGATCCTGCTTTCTACACCACGCAGGATGCGGCCAATATTCTTCTGGTGAGTGAATATCACGAGTAAAGCTACAAGTAATGCAAATATGCGGTAAAGCACTTCGTGTTCATTCCATATCCATAATACACAAATGGGCAATGAAACGGCGGCTAAAATTGAACTAAGCGACACATAGCGGGTAAGATAAAGTACCAACAGGAATACACCGGTGCAACTGATGGCAATAACAGGTTGTACGGCCAGGATCATTCCAAATAATGTTGCAACCCCTTTGCCGCCCTTAAAACCGGCAAAAACGGGAAATATATGCCCGGTTACTGCAGCCAGTCCTAACCCGATCATGAAATTGGTACGCTCCAGCTCGTTATGCATGTAATACGGGATGAGGCTGTACAAACCAGCTGCCACCAATCCTTTCAGAATATCTATTGCCATTACCATGGTACCGTACTTAGAACCCAGTACCCGGAAGGTATTGGTAGCGCCCATGTTGCCGCTGCCGTAATCCCGTATGTCGATACCGAAAAAGCGTTTGCTGACGATTAAAGCGGTTGGAATAGAGCCAATCAGATATGCAAGAACAATAAGAAGTAATTCTTTCATCCGTTTCTTAGCTTGAGTTGAAGTAGCACAAAAGTAATGATAAATTAACTCCCCGGAAGAGTATATTTACTCTCTTATGCCGTAAAATGTGAATTACCGTTTTAGTATACTGCCTGCCAGTAGTTTAGATATGAAATTACAACTCAATTCATTCTGAGTTTCAGGCATATCCACTCCCCTTTTTGAAGGGTGTTTATATGGCTTAGATTAAATACCGAAGTCAATTGAAGCAGGCCGGGCTCATCCTGCTTCAGAAAGCCGCTGAGCAGTATTTCGGTATCTTTTTTACAGGCCTGTATAACAGCAGGAAGATTATCCACGATTACATTGAGATTTATATTGGCCAGGATGATGTCGTAACGCTTACCCTTTTGCAGGGTTTCGGCCATTGAAATATTTACTGCGCTGCAATTATTTGCAACCAGGTTTTCTTTTGCATTTTCTATGCTCCATTCGTCGTTATCAATAGCGTCAACAGATGCAGCTCCCATCTTTTCGGCCAGGATAGCCAGTACAGCGGTTCCGGTTCCAAAATCCACTACCGTTTTGCCGGTAAATCCCATCTCCTTCATCTGATGTATCATCATATACGTGCTGGCATGATGCCCGGTACCAAAACTCATCTTGGGGGTGATGATCATTTCATGCTTCACATTTTGCACCGGTTGATGAAAACCTGCCCGGATGGCCGCAAAATCACCGATGATGATGGAGTCAAAACTACTCTCCCATTGGGCATTCCAGTTTTGTTCTTTAATAGCCGATCTTTCACATGTAACAGCAACGGTATTTAAAACCATACCTAATGCAGTCTGGTCAAAATCATCGTTGCTTATATAGGCTTTCATGCCTTTTTCCGTTTCTTCAAAGCCTGAATACCCTATATCACTCAGCAAGGCAATGAGCATCGCTGTTTTATCTTCATCTGTATTTGAAAAGAATAATTGAATAAATTCTCTGCCCATTGAAATGATTTAATTATACCTGAAAAAAATAACCGGCAGTTTTATTGCTGCCGGTTATACTGTATTATCAAAATTATGCTTTCCCTTCCTGCGGCTGTTTAGGCTGCTGCTCGGGTTTTGGTATCAGCGCTTTGCGGCTCAGTTTGAATTTGCCGGTCTTCTGGTCGATGTCCAGCAACTTCACTTTCACCTTATCTCCTTCCTTAAAGATGCCATCCATACTTTCCAGGCGCTTCCAGCTTATTTCACTGATGTGCAACAAACCTTCTTTCTTAGGCAGGAATTCAACAAAGGCACCGAATTCTTTGATACTCTTTACCGTTCCTTCATAGGTATCACCTACAACCGGTACTGCTACCAGGCCATTCACCCATGCCAATGCTTTATCAAGCCCTGCTTTTTCTTTTGAGAAGATGCTTACTTCACCGTGGTTATCTACTTCTTCAATGTTGATGGTGGTACCTGTTTCACGCTGAATTTCCTGTATCACTTTACCACCTGGTCCTATCACAGCACCAATGTATTCTTTGTCGATGATGATCTTAACCATTCTTGGAGCATGCGGTTTAACATCCGATCTTGGAGCTTCTGTACATGCATACATTGCATCCAGTATGTGCATCCGGCCTTTTTTAGCCTGCGCCAGGGCCTGCCGCATTACGTCCATGCTTAAACCATCTACTTTAATATCCATCTGAACACCACAAATGCCATCCCGGGTGCCCGTAACTTTAAAGTCCATATCACCTAAATGATCTTCATCACCTAAGATATCAGTAAGAATAGCGAAGTCGTTGCCCTTCTTGATCAATCCCATGGCAACACCACTCACGTGTTTTGCCAAAGGAACACCGGCATCCATCAGCGCCAGTGAACCGGCACAAACAGTAGCCATAGAAGAAGACCCGTTACTTTCCAGGATATCACTCACCACCCTTACAGTATAAGGATACTCGCTGCCCGGCATCATTTTTTTCAATGAACGCATGGCCAGGTTACCATGACCAACTTCCCTGCGGCCAACACCCCTCATCATCTTAACCTCGCCGGTTGAAAATGGCGGGAAATTATAGTGAAGAATGAATTTTGTATAGTCAGATTTGAAAGCGCTTTCAACAAGCAATTCATCTAAAGGAGTTCCTAAAGTAACGGTTGTAAGTGATTGGGTTTCACCACGGGTAAATAAAGCAGAACCATGCGGCGTTGGCAGGTTATCGATCTCCATTTCCAACTGGCGTATGTCTTCAGTACCACGGCCATCCAAACGTTTCCTGTCGTTCAGGATCATATCCCTAACCACATAATATTGCAGATCGCCGAAATAGAGGCCGATCAGTGCTTTGTCTTCGTCAGACAATTCTTCGCCTAAAAATGTAACCACTTCTTCTTTCAGCGCTGCATATGCATCACTTCTTTCATGCTTTGCAGAAGCCGATGAAGAGATCGCATACATTTTATCTTTTGCAAAGGCAGTGATCTTTTCGTTTAATTCTTCATTGCGGTAAGGTTTGGTATAATCCCTTTTAGTGGCAGATCCAACCAGGTCCCTTAACTCTTCCTGTGCTTTAACCTGCAGGCGGATTGCATCGTGACCGGCTTCAATGGCTTTGATCAGGTCTTCTTCCTGGCACTCGTTACTTTCGCCTTCCACCATCATGATATTTTTGTTGGTAGCAGCAATGATGAATTCAAAATCAGATGCAGCCATCTGTGTACGGGTAGGATTTATGACAATCTCACCATTCACTCTTCCCACACGAACTTCAGAGATGATCTCCTGGATGGGAATATCTGAAACAGCCAATGCTGCTGATGCTGCCAGGCATGCCAGTGAATCGGGCATTACTTCATCATCAGATGAAATAAGCGAAACCAGTACCTGTACTTCGCATAAATAATCTTCCGGGAACAAAGGCCTCAGAGCCCTGTCTATTAATCTTGAGGTAAGAATTTCGTAATCATTCAAACGGGCTTCTCTTTTAAAGAAAGAGCCCGGGATACGGCCTGCAGACCCGAATTTTTCCTGGTAATCTACTGATAATGGGAAAAATCCTTGTCCGGGTTTAGGTTCTTTATTAGCTACAACGGTTGCCAGTAAAATGCAATTACCCTGCCGAACGGTTACGGCGCCATCGGCCTGGCGGGCCATTTTGCCGGTTTCGATGGTAACCATACGGCCGCCACCTATATCAAATGTTACTGATTGAGGTTTTAAAAATGACATATAAAATTTTGTAGTTTATGGTCTGGTTCAGGCTGCAAAAACTCTCCCGGCATGGGGAAAGGCAGGCAAAAACAAACCTTGTTTAAAAAGAAGAATTCCCAACCGGCTTAATCGTAGTTGGGAATCATTCGTATTACATAGTTGGAATAGTTTATTTACGCAGACCTAATTTCTCGATCAAAGCCCTGTAACCGGTAAGGTCGTGCTTGCTGAGGTAAGTGAGTAAACGTTTGCGCTGACCTACCATTTTCATTAAACCCCTTTGTGAGGAGAAGTCTTTTTTGTTAGACTTCAGGTGATCAGAAATGTGGTTGATACGCTCTGTCAGTAAGGCGATCTGGCCTTCAATAGAGCCGGTGTTGCTGGCTTTTGCACCAAAAGTGGTGAAAATGTCTGCTTTTTTTTCGATTGTTAAATAAGGCATCTTTGTTTTTTTAATAACGTCTTTGTTATATTTCTTTTTTTTATCGCGGCAAAACTACGTAGAAATATTGGTTTTCAGGCGGAAGAATGCGGTTTTTTTTTGAATATTGCCAATGCAAAGCCCCTGCCCGGCGTTACCGGGTTTTGGGTGATTTTGCAGGAGATGGGTGATCCCGGGGTTCTTTTATCCACGGTTTTCAGTCCCAAAACAGGTAATTTGAAAAAAATAATATTTACAGTAACCAACGACCTCAATCATGACCAGCGCATGATACGCATCTGCAGCACACTGGCAGAGGCCGGGTATATGGTTGAACTGGTTGGGGTGAAAAGATCAGCCGCTGCCCCGCTCACCCGGCGCCCTTACAGGCAAAAGCGACTCCCCTGTTTTTTTAACTCCGGTCCCGGGTTTTATGCCTGGTATAATATCCGATTGTTTTTCTACCTGCTTTTTCAAAAAGCCGATATCATTTGTTGTATCGACCTTGATACTATGTTGCCCGTTTGGCTGGTAAGCACATTAAAGAACACAAAAAGGGTTTACGATGCCCATGAATATTTTTCGCAGCAAAAAGAAGTGATCAGCCGGCCAGGGGTATACAGGGTTTGGAAGTGGATCGAGAAAAAAATGATCCCAAAGTTCAAACACGGGTATACCGTAAGTCAGTCCATAGCCACTGAATTTAAAACGCTGTACGCTGTAAATTATGAAGTGATACGAAATGTTCCTTTTCTAAAACCACTCCCCGCTGCCGGTAAGCAAAATAATAAGACCCTACTTTACCAGGGGGCCGTAAATGAAGCCCGTGGATTGGAGTTCCTGGTACCGGCCATGAAAAATATTGATGCCCGGCTGGAAATTTATGGTGATGGGAATTTTATGGAGCAAACAAAAAAACTGGTCGATCAAAACAATCTGCAGGATAAAGTGTTCTTGAAAGGAAACGTATTACCGGAAGAACTGGATGCGATCACCCGGCAGGCATACATTGGATTGAACCTGGTGGAGAATACCGGTTTAAACCAATACTATTCACTGGCCAATAAATTCTTTGATTACATACAAAATGGTCTGCCGCAGGTAACCATGAATTTCCCGGAGTATAAAAAGATCAATGAGAATTTTGAGATCGCCCTATTAATTGACAGCCTGCAGGAAACCGGTATTTCAGATGCCATTAATAAATTACTTGCCGATAAAACACTTCATGATAGATTGCAGCAAAATTGTTTGCGTGCAAGAGAGGTATTGAACTGGCAGAACGAAGAAAAAAAACTCATCCGCTTTTATCAGGATTTAAATTGACCGGTAAACACGTCCATATAGTAACACACGATGTTCCCTGGCCAGCCGACTACGGCGGCGTGGTTGATCTTTTTTATAAGCTGAAGGCATTGCATGCACAAGGCGTAAACATACACCTGCATTGTTTTACACAGGGCCGGCCGCCCCGGGAAGAACTTAACAGGTATTGCGTGAGCGTGAATTATTACCAGCGAAAAAATAATATCAGCCGCTTTTCTTTCAGTATGCCGTTCATTGTAAACACCCGTAAGAACAACGAGCTGATTGTTAACCTGCAAAAAGACGATCATCCCATTTTGCTGGAAGGCATTCACTGCACCTACTACCTGTACAGCGGGCAGCTGGCAAACAGGAAAGTGATAGTACGCCTGCATAACGTCGAATTTATTTACTACCGTCAATTGGCCAGGCAGGAAACCAGCCTCTTTAAGAAAATATATTTCCTCAACGAAAGCAGGCTGCTTAAAAAGTATGAGCGGTCTGTTGCGGGCAAGGCAAAATTTTTAGCAGTGAGCAAACAGGATGCAGGTCTGTATAAGGACCTTTTTTCAGCCGGGGATATACACTACCTGCCTGTATTTTTACCTTATACCCTATCGGCCGGAAAAGAAGGCAAAGGTTGCTTTTGCCTGTACCATGGTAATTTATCGGTAAATGAAAATGAAGAAGCTGCCATTTGGTTATTGAAGAACGTATTCAGTAAATTAACTGTTCCCTTTGTAATTGCCGGCAAAGCCCCTTCCGACAGACTTCAGCAATTGGCACACAACAGTGCAAATACCTGCCTGGTGGCCGATCCATCCGATAAGGAAATGCAGGATATGATCAGCAAAGCGCATGTACATGTGATCCCTTCTTTGAACAACACCGGCATAAAATTAAAATTGCTGAATGCCTTATTTAACGGAAGGTATTGTTTGGTTAATAATGCTTCTGTGGCAGGCACCGGGCTGGAAGCTTATTGTGTTATTGCAGAAAGCGCCGAAGCGTTTCAGCAAAAGATAAAAGAACTGTACGAAATTGTTTTTACCGAGCAGGAAGCGCAAAAACGCCAGGGGTTATTGCAATCGGAATATAACAGTGAAGCCAACGCAGAACGGCTTATGACATTTCTATGGTAGCATTGTCCCACACTTTTCCCATCTCTGTTTTAATGGTCCGGGCAGGAAATTTTTTGATCACCAGGTAATCATGTGTTGCCATGATGATGGTGGTGTTATAGTCACGGCAGATATGAAACAGCAATTGCATGATCTCGTCACTCGTTTCAGGATCCAGGTTTCCGGTGGGCTCATCAGCCAGAATAAGCCGGGGAGAATTAAGTAATGCCCGGGCAATGTCCATACGTTGCTGTTCGCCACCACTCAACTCAAAAGGCATTTTAAAACCCTTGGTCTTTAATCCCACTTTTTCCAATACATCGGCGATCTTTTCATCCATCAGTTTTTCATCTTTCCAGCCGGTTGCTTTTAGTACAAATTTCATGTTCTCATTTACATTCCGGTCGGTCAGTAACTGAAAATCCTGGAATACCACGCCCAGGTTACGGCGTAAAAAAGGCACTGTTTTCCAGCTAAGTTTGCGCAGGTCATGGCCAACTACCCATCCCTCTCCTTCCGTCAATTGCAGATCGCCATACATGGTTTTCAGCAAGCTGCTTTTACCGGTTCCGGTTTTCCCCACGAGGTACACAAACTCCCCCTTCTCTACCGAAATATTCACATCACTTAAAATAAGACTGTTGCTCTGGTAAATATTTACGTGCTTTAACTCTACGATCGATTGCGACATGGATGATTTTAAATTTGGTATTCTATAGCTTATGCGATTCGTGCAAATTTAGCTTTTACCCTTTCAGTACCAACAATTAATTTCTTCACTATTTGTTAAAAACTGTGAACAACTAAAAAAATAGTTGTAAAACTAAAATATTAGTTTTATGTTTACTCCAGCAAATCAAAATTAGTGTTCAAATGAAAATATTAACCAAGGCCGAAGAACAGATCATGCAGGTGATCTGGAAGCTTGATAAAGCATTTTTGCGGGAGATCATTGATGAACTTCCTGCACCAAAACCCCATAACAATACCGTGGCCACCATTCTGAAAATTCTTGTTGAAAAAGAATTTGTGGCGATCACTGTTTTTGGAAGAATGCACCAGTATTATCCGCTGGTAAGCAAGGATGCGTACAGCAAATCAACTATGAAGAGCCTGGTGAAGGGGTACTTTGAAGGCTCGTTCAGCAATGCGGTTTCGTTCATGATAAAAGAGAACAACCTGAGCATTGACGACCTGGAGATGTTGTTAAAGCAATTGAAAAAGCGTTGATCGTTGTTGGTTGTTCGTTGACCGGCCATTGGATGCAAAGAGCAAACAGGTCGAACAACGATCAACGGACAACGGCATATAATATTTGTATACTCAAAAAACTGCCTTTATGCTGCCTTTTTTCTGGTACATGCTAAAAGTAATGATCTGCTCAGGTATTCTATTGGGCTATTACTGGTTGTTCCTTCGCAACAAAGTGTTTCACCAGTACAACCGGTTTTATTTATTAGCGGCGCTGCTGCTTTCGTTACTGCTGCCCTTACTTAAGATCGATTTCTGGCAACAGGATGCACAATCGGGCCAGGTGATCCGGGTATTGCAGGCCGTTTCGGCGGGAGATGAATACATGAGTAATATGGTGGTAACCGCACAATCCGGAAACTGGAGCAGTCAGGATATCTATACACTTATATACTGGTTGGTAAGTATCGTATTCTTCCTTGTTATGCTGCGTACCCTTTTCCTGATATGGACGCTTTTGAAACGCCACCCGGTTCAGCTAATCGATGATGTTTCTTTTATAAATACAAATAACAGCAGTACGCCCTTTTCTTTTTTGAAATTCATTTTCTGGAACAGCAATATTGATATGGATACCACAACAGGCCGCCAGATATTCCGGCACGAAGTGGCCCACATACAGGAAAAGCATACCTACGATAAACTGTTTGTAAATACCCTCCTCGTTTTTGGCTGGTGCAATCCCTTCTTCTGGCTTTACCGGAAAGAACTGAATATGATCCACGAATTCATCGCCGATAAAAAAGCAGTAAGCGACAGCGATACAGCAGATTTTGCCGCCATGATATTACAGGCCGCCTATCCGCATCACCAGTTTGAACTAACCAATAATTTCTTTTACTCACCCATCAAACGCCGGTTACTTATGCTCACAAAGAATAAGAACCCCCGGGTTAATTATTTTGCCCGCATTATGGCGCTTCCATTGGCCATTCTCATCTTTGCAGCCTTTAGTTTAAAAGCCAGGTCCAACGATGCCGATATGGGAGATATACATACCACATTCAGCCTGGCCCCCGGCCTTACCGTAAAACCTGGTACAAACACCGTTGCATTAATTGACAGTTTATTTGAAACGGTTGACCTGGCCAGGAACCCGGCTGATACCATACCCGGCAAAAGCCAGGGCAGTAACAACGCAAACAATCAAAAACCCGTTTGCATTTTAGATGGCTGCGAGGTTGACAGTACGATCCTCAACAAGCTTAATCCAAATGAAATATCAACCATTGATGTAATGAAAGATAAAGCTGCCATTATGAAGTATGGAGATAAAGCAAAGAATGGTGTCATACTTATAAAAACAAAAAAGTATAAAGAGGATGTGGAGAAGGGAGATGTGGTAGATCCTGAAAAGGCATTGATCATTTACAATGGAACGATCATTGGTAAAGATGGTGAAAGACTGGATGGGCAGTTTAGCCAGCTCATTGCCGGAACATTAACTGAAAAACGGCTTAAAAAGCCGGAAGCCATTGCAAAATATGGTGAAGATGGAATTAATGGGGTTATTGAATACACTACTACCGATGCGATCAACATCACAACAGCGCATGTTGATGCTGATAAGATGCCTGTTTTTTATATAGGCATCGTCAACCCCCTTACCGTAAAAGCACAGCATGTAAATCCCGAAGACCTGGTGGTTACTGTTTCCTCAGGAAAAATAAACGGTGTTAATGGTAACTACATCGTACAGGTTACACAGGCAGGAGAAGTTGACTTAACGTTCTCAAAAAGGGATGGCACAAAACTGCCTGGTGTATTTAAGGTCAAAACAAGAACAGTACCCGATCCGGGTATTGTGAGCTTTTCAGCAGATCAGAAAGAAAGACTGATTTACGACAGCGCCCTGCTGCTAAAGCAGGATTATGCCGGGAAAGAGTTGCTGTTACAGAAAACACTGGAAGCCGGTAAGCTGAAAATTGTGGAAGGAAGAAAGTTACAGGAGCTGAATTTAGCAAAATACAAACAACAGCTGGAACTGGCCAGAACCGATTATGCTGAAAAGGCGGTACAGGTTAACATTGCCGGTTTAAATAACGCACAAACCGTTGCTGGAAAAAAAATACAGGAGCAGGAGTTGCAGAAATTAAAGCAGCAGTATTTGTTTCAGAAAAATGCAAATGCAGACGCTAACCAGCAATATGTTGAAGGCAAATTGTTATCCCAGGATAAAGCAGAGGAATACCAGAAACAACTGGCTGAATTAGAAGTACAGGGAAAACCCGTTAATATAGTCTTTACAAAAGTGGAAGTAAACCCGCAGTTTGCCGGCGGCGAAAACGCATGGAGAACATACCTCATCCGGAACCTGAAAGCATCTACACCAGTTGATGAAGGCTGGAAAGCCGGAAAGTATACAGTGATCGTTAGCTTTATTGTACATGCCGATGGAACCGTTTCGAATGTGGTTACAGAAAATTATAAAGGAACAAAAACTGCCCGGCACTGTATCGGGATCATTGAGAACGGCCCCAAATGGTTACCCGCCATTCAAAACGGAAAGAAGGTAAATGCATTTAAAAAACAACCCATCACGTTTGTGATAGAATAGAAGTAAAGCCATGAAGACTATAGTAGTTTTGGAGATGACAGTTTAACAAAACTGTCATCTTTTTTTAGCGGTACCAGATATCCTCGCCATTTACCTGTATCAGCAACTCTTTTTTATCAGCGGCTTCTATCCTGCCTATAATTTGTGCATCTATGCCAAATGATCTTGCGGCATCGGTCATGATGCCTGCATCAGCCGCATCGCAATATATTTCCAGCCGGCAACCCATGTTAAACACCTCGTACATCTCTTTATTATTGCTGCCACTGTTTTGTTGGATGATGTTAAATATCTCCGGCACTTCAAAAAGATTGTCTTTAATGACCCGGAAATTACCGGGCAGGTATTTCATGCACTTGGTTTGTCCGCCACCGCTGCAATGGATAAGGCCATGGATCTTATCGAAATGCTTTTCGAGCAGTGGTTTTAGTATGGGAGCATAAGTACGGGTTGGCGAGAGGATGAGCTGGCCGATAGAAAGATCCCGGGTCCCGGATCCCGGATCAGACAGTTTACTCTTACCTATGTAAACAACTTCATCCTCCAGTTTGTTATCATAACTCTCTTTAAAATTTTCTGCATAAAATTTACTCAGTACATCGTGGCGGGCACTGGTAAGTCCGTTGCTGCCGATGCCGCTGTTATAAGCTGTTTCGTAAGTAGCCTGGCCATAGCTGGCGAGCCCAACGATCACATCGCCGGGTTTTATTTTATCATTGCTGATGATTTTATTCTTTGGCCAACGGCAGGTCATGGTGCCGTTTACCGCAACCGTACGAACCACATCCCCTACATCGGCTGTTTCGCCGCCGAGGTAATGAATATTTACGCCAACTGACTTTAACCGGTCAAACAATTCCTGTGTACCGGTAATAACCTGTTGCAGCACTTCTCCGGGTATTAAGTTCTTATTGCGGTCGATGGTTGAATTGAAAACGATGTTATCGTAAATACCCACACAAAGCAGGTCATCCAGGTTCATCACCACCGCATCCTGGGCAATTCCCTTCCATACCGAGATATCACCTGTTTCTTTCCAGTATAAATATGCCAGTATACTTTTGGTGCCGGCCCCGTCGGCATGCATGATGTTCACAAACGAATCATCGCCTCCTAAATGATCGGGATATACCTTGCAAAAAGCATTTGGAAACAGCCCCTGGTCAAGGTTCTTAACGGCAGCATGTACTTCTTCTTTCTGGGCCGATACGCCACGTTTGGAATATAAGGACATTAAGAATTATGAATTAAAAATTAAGAATTAATAGGCCGCAAATTACAAAGCAATTATCCAATATCCATTATAAAATTATCAAGTAGATTTGCACTTCGTACATTATGCAGATACACCGCGATATAAACCAGCTGCCCGAATTTAAAAACGCCGTTATTACCATCGGAACCTTTGACGGGGTTCATCTCGGTCACCGCCAGATAATTGACAGTTTGAAGCAGGAAGCTGAAAAAGCCAAAGGCGAATCGGTGATCATAACCTTTCATCCTCATCCACGCAAAGTGGTGTCTTCTGTTATTACCGGGGTACGCCTCATCAATACATTACCCGAAAGGATAGAATTGCTGGAGAAGACCGGCATTGACCACCTGGTGATCGTTCCCTTCACTGATTTTTTTGCCAATCAAACCGCCGAGGAATACATCCGTGATTTTTTAGTGGAAAAATTCAGGCCCCATACCATCATCATCGGCTACGACCACCGTTTTGGCAAAGAACGCAGCGGCGATTATAAACTGATGGAAGAAAAGGCGCCGGTATATAATTACCAGTTGAAAGAAATTTCAGAACATATCCTTGATGCCATAAAAGTAAGCAGCACTAATATCCGCAATGCCATATTGCACAGCAATGTGGATGAAGCGAACAACCTGCTGGGCTATACTTTCTTTTTTGAAGGCGAAGTGATTCATGGCGATAAGATCGGCCGGGAACTGGGCTATCCTACTGCCAACTTAAAGAACACCGATGAAGAAAAGATTGTGATGGGTGATGGCATCTATGCCGTATATGCAACTGTGGAAGGCAAGCAATACAAGGGTATGATGAGCATCGGTTTTCGCCCTACGATAAATGGCAAAACAAGGGTTACCGAAGTAAACCTGTTTGACTTTGCCAAAGAGATCTACGGCAAGATCATCCGGATCTATGTGAAGAAATACTTACGCAGCGAAGTAAAGTTTAGCGGGCTGGAAGAATTGAAGGAGCAGTTGCATAAGGATAAGGAAGAGAGTTTGAAGTGGTTGTGAAAACTGATACAGGATACAAGATCCCGGATCATGAATCCTGTATCCGGCATTCTTCCTCAGGCGATCATCTTCACCACCATCTCCTTCATCAGCGAAGCATCCGAAGTGCCGGCATTATCCACCCCCACTCCTTTTAAGTTGTACTGATGAAGCAGCAATAATATCCTTTCAATGCCATCATAACCATAGTTTTTTATAGTGTCCATGGCGTTCTTCACTGCCGTACTGTTAAAATAGAAATGAGGCTTTAAAGCGGCTTCAGTTTTATCAGGCATTCCAAATACCGTATATACTTTACTGAAGCTTGCATACAATGCAGGCAATACCATCTGTATAGGCCCGGCCTTGGGGTTGCCTTCAAAATACTGTATGATGGTGATGGCCTTGGCCAGGTCTTTTTTGGCAATGGCGGCCTGCAGTTCAAAAACATTGTACTCCTTGCTGATGCCGATGTATCTTTCTATATCGTCTTCGGTGATCTCTTTCTTGCCCTTCAGGTTCAGCGCCAGTTTTTCCAGTTCATTTACAATGCGGTTGAGATCGTTACCAATGTGTTCATCCAGCAAACTCACCGCTTTTGAATTTATCTTATATCCCTTACTCTTCACGAATTCACCGATCCATTCCTGTAGTTTATAATCTTTTACTTTTTCAGAGTTAAATATCTCTGCCGATTGTTTAAGCAGTTTATAAAGCTTTGTTCTTTTGTCAAAGGTCTTTCCTTTGTATGCTACTACAAAAATGGTGGAACCCAACGGGCTTTCTATATACCCTTCCAGTTTTTCAATGTCTTTCATCTGCTGGGCTTCTTTTAGAATCACCACCTGGCGCTCTGCAAACATGGGATACCGCCTGCAGGCATTAACCACCGAGGCCCAATCGGAATCCTTGCCGTAAAAAACCGTCAGGTTAAAACCGGCTTCGGCTTCATTCAGTATTTCATGTTCGGCGTGGTTAACCACCATGTCTATATAGTAGTCTTCTTCCCCCTCCAGCCAATACACAGGCTTAAAGCTTTTTTTCTTCCAGTCGCTGATGATCTTTTCTGCACTCATGGCCCAAAGATAAAAGTTAGCGCCAAGCCCCTGAAAAGTTTTTAACACAGCAATAACTTTCAGCTGGAATCCGTTCTTATCCGCTGTCTGTACCTTTGGCCAGTTTATAGGACAGGCTGTCCACGCATCAATATCCTGGCATTTACAGTATTTTATTCCACGGACAGATTTATTAATTTTATACAAGAAAAACCTTAATCATGGCTTTTGAAAATTTCCCCGGCACCGAGAAGTCGACCGAAATGGCACCACCACCGGCCAATAATAACTGGCGTAATTATCTTACTGCCGGTTTGGTTGTTGCATTACTGGGCACCTGGGGTTATATAATCTGGGATAAGAATCAGACCAAGGAAACCATCCAGCAAAAAGAAACGGTTATTGCCACTACCACATCGCAGCGTGACCAGTTGCAGAAGGAACTGGAAGAAGCTACCATGCGTTACGACATGATCAAAACGAGCAGTGCCGACATGGCGCATACAAAAGACAGCATTATCACCAGGCAAGACAGGGATATTTCTCAGAAAAGAATAAAGATCCAGCAACTGCTGGCAAAAGCCAACGCTACTGAAGCGGAGCTGAATGAAGCAAAAACGCTGATCAGTTCACTCAATACCGATATAATAAGCTACAAAACAAAGATCGAAACACTGGAGGGAGAAAAAATAGTGCTTACGCAGGAAAAGAATATGGTAACAGAACAGCGGGATAAAGTATTAAGAGACCTGGATTCTGCAAGAGGCATCATCAGTCAAAAGGATGAAGTGATCGATGTGGCATCCACCCTTCATGCATCTAATTTCTCCATCCTGGGCATCAATGAAAAAAGCAGCGGAAAAGAAAAGACGACCACCGTTGCAAAACGGGTTGATAAACTCCGCATCAGTTTCGACATAGATGAGAACCGCACCGCCACTTCCGGAACGAAATACATTTATGTATGTGTATTTGCCCCCGATGGAAACCCTGTTGCTGTTGAATCACTGGGATCCGGAAAATTCAATACAAGAGACGGGAAAGAAAAACCGTTTACACAAAAGATAGACGTTAACTATACACAGGGCCAGCGCCAGACATTGAGCATCGACTTAAAACAAGCCAGCAGTTTTGCCACCGGTGATTATAAGATTGAAGTTTACAATAACGGCTTTAAGATCGGCGAAGGAATACGAAGCCTTAAGAAAGGCGGCATATTCAGTTAACGATAAAAATATTTCAGTAAAAAGGCACCAGGTAATTGGTGCCTTTTTCTTTTAGAAGATGGCCCGGATGGATGCTCTTCCGATATGCACCGTTCGGGTATCGCCCGGTTTTCTTCCGTCGTACTGGATGCTGATCTCGATATTACCGGCAAGCCGCTTGGTAAACTCCAGGTTCCATAAATAATTCTGACCGGGTAACAAACCGTCAAGCAAAATATAACCAACCGTTGTGTTGGCAGCGCCGGGGTATGCTTTAAAGTCGATCTTGTTCATAGAGAACCGGGCAGTAATGGTGCTGTTGTTAAGAATATTATAGCGCATATCGGCCGTAAGTGTATGGCTGCTGGCCTTTTCAAGAGAATCAATGGTATTCCGTTTCTGTCCGTATGCATACGTAAGGCTGAACCTGAAACTGCTTTTATAAATATAAGATACCGATGGTTCTACAATATCCTGCAGCACCAGGTAATTGCGGTTATTGAATTTGGCCCCGACGGTGTTGAGTACATTTTTAATATTGCGGTAACCCATGGTAGCAACAATACGTTTACCGGGGTTCCATCTTATTTTACCAGACAGGGTTCTCAGTTTGCGGCTTTCAAAACCATAAGACAGCAAGGCCTTTCCATTGTTTACACTATGGGTTACATCAAAACCCCATTTGATATTACTGCGGTTGAAATAAAACGTGTTCGACAAAAAGGAACTCAGTGTTATCAGCGTGGTATCCACCAGTTTTTTACTGAACGGGTTCAGCAAAAAAGTACCTGTTGAAATTTCTTTTTTACTTATCTGTAAGGCAGAGCTGGTGCTGGAACGTGACAATATCTTTTTAAACCCGGTAAGGTTTGCTGATCTGAAAAGCATTTTCGGGTTCAATGAAAAGCTATAGTTGAACTGCAGGTAATTCGCTTTTACATACTGGTTACTTGGCGTAAAAACCCGGATGTATTTTTTCTGATCCTGGAAAATGGCGATCTCAAATTCATTCAGCTCAGGAATGCCGTTCGCATTATAATCGATCCAGGTATACTCCCCCTGCCCCGCCGGCACTTCTACATAAGTATATTCTCTTTTCTGCTCCTGTCCCGATCCCAGTTCGTACAGGATATTGCCTGTTAAAAATCCCTGCCATTCATTTACATAATACTCAGCACGACCCAGCAAGCTCTTATCTTCTTTCTGAACACTGATGGCTGGGTTCTGGATATACAATTTCCGATACGTAAGATTCAGTTTGAACTGGTGTTTTTCACCCTTCATCAATTCGGTAAATACATTGTAATTATCGCTGCGGTCGGCCTTGTCCAGCTTTGATCCAACCGGCAACAGGTCGTTCCTGGTAAAATAAGATACACCCCAGCGGTTTGCTTTTTCGGGATTCGACCTCAGGTACACCTGCCATACATTGAATGCAAAACTCAGCGGCGTTAATGTATCAGTTAGCTTACTGCGAAGTTTGTTGTGTTCGCTGTTGTATTTAAAACCCACCTGCATTTTCCTGAAACGGGTAAGTTCTTTATTAAGATCAATGGTTGGCCGGAAGAAAGAACCTTTTTGCAAGGGGTTGTTCAGTGTGGTAAGACTGAACTGGCCGGTGAGTTTCCATCCACTGAAACTGTTGTATGTGTTCAATACCTGCCGCAGGCCGTTGTATTTATCGCTGCGACTGTAGTTGGTAAGATCGTACTGCATGAAATTCCCCTTGCTGTCGCCGAGTTTTAAGCCGGCATTGGTAAGATGCTCATCCGCAGGGGTAATGTCATAAGGCAGGCTCCAGTCACGTAAAAATTCAATGTTCCGTAAACGTTCTATCGGTTTAAAACGAGTCTGTACAAATTCATATCCCAGTTTTGCCTGCATCAAAAGCGGGGTATTTAACAAGCGTATCTTTGTATCGCTGTTCTGTAACTGAAATTTGGCAGCAAAGCCCTGGTCGTTGCTTTTATCTTTTCCTGAAAAGAGATTCACATCATATTTACTCATTGCCACTTCTGCCTTGAATTTTGTTTTTGGGGAGAAAACATACTCTCCTGCAATGGTTACCAGCTGCAGTTTTTTGGGAGTGATCAATAACAGCACCGGTGCCCATTCTCCCTGTTTCTTATTATTGGCATCGGGAGAAACCCAGCCAAATACTTTTCCGTTTGCCACGCTGGGCAAGGGCGTATAATTTCCTTTACCCGGCCCCAGGTACGTGAATGTGAGGCTGTATAACGTATCCGTAGGATTGGTTGAAAAAACAAAGATGGAATCATGAAGCGATACGTTATAAAGGGTATCTATCTTCTTATATAATATTTTGCCTGACGAAAATGTATCCCGTACGGCATTCACATAATAGGCCGTATCAATGCCATCGCCGATATCTGCCAGGAATTGTTTTTGCCTGGTATCCAGTACCTGGTTGATGGAAGAGTTCTTTGCATCGGAATTGTTGTAGAAGCCAACACTCAGGAAAAACTTATTCTTAAAATTCACTTCATCATTCACATAGATCTGGGAGTTTAAAAAGTTACGGTCGGCATATTCAAACTCTACCTGTATCCGTTTATCCTTTGTTACCAGCCGCTTTTGCGTAAAAGTGAGTTCAGCGGTATTGTAGTTGATGATATAGTCCTGGTCTTCGCCCCGCTGCAATAATTCGCCATCCATAAATACCCGTTCGGTACCCGCAAGTATCACAAAATACAATTCACCGGTAGGGCTTGATAAGCGATAAGGCCCCTGGTTGCCTTCCAGCGGGTTAAGTATGTTACGGGTAAACTTTCCTTTGGCAATAGCTCCGCTCAGCAAAAGCGAATTGGAAACATTTTTTGAGATCTTATTATCCGTAATAAATGAAACGCCCTGCAATCGTTTATAGAAATTGAGGAAGTAGTTGCGGCTTTGCCGGATATCAATATCCCCGAAGTTTATCTGCCAGCCTTTTTTCTTTACTTGCAGGTAGATGCGGTCAAAATCACGGAGGTCCTGTGTATTCCCATCGGGTTGAACCGGGATATTATTATCGGTGATGGCGGCTGTTAATTCCAGGCTGTCGCCGATAAAACCATTCAGCTGCAAATTGAGACTGGAACTTACCACCGCATCCTGGCTGTTGCCGAATGATATACCTCTTCCAAAACTGCCTTCCGATTTTATGTTGCCAAAATCGGTAAGCGGGCTGGCTTGCCGGGCTCCGTATTTAAAAACAAAGGGCGTGCTGCTTAAGAAGTTGTTTTTGATACTGTCGTAACTGAAATGCCGCACTACGGCATTAAGTCGGTAGGGAAATACCCGGTAAGTAATGATAACGTTCTCTGTACCCGGTCTTTCCAGCCAGGTAAGGGTTGCATTCACCTCATCTATCTTATAAAAAAAGGGAGATACCCCTTCCACCACTACACTGCCGGGGATAATACTCATCGAATCAAGCCTGATCACATTTTCCCGGGTAGAAAAACTTTTTCGGAAAAGATTGGAAAGAGAAGGCGGATCTACCTGTGCATCGGCAAGATGCAGCAAAAATATCAAAGGCAGGACCAGGTATATCCTTAGTAGCTTCAAACGTTCTCGGGGATTAGTAGTGTTAAAATTACTGATTATTGTACAAGACGGCTAAAACAAGTATTGTGCAGCATAAACAGCCGGAAGGGCAATTTATACTTCTGAAAAAATACTGTTTTCACTTTCTCATAAACACCGGCAACTGGTAAACGACGAAATGTGCGAAAACTGTGTGAAACATAGCGCTATTTTTTAAACTGTTAGCCTACATTCGTTAACGGAAACCACATGATATTGTATTTGTGAATGTTTTAGTTCGGTCAAATATCCAGTTAAACAACATATCATGTCCACACTGTACTTCCTCAAAAAAAGCCCGGCCGTATTGCTGCTGGTTTCTGTGTTCCTTTATTTTAATTGTTTCCCCGTATCAGCTCAAACGCCGCCGGTGCTTACATTCACCCCTGTCGTCACAACAGGATTTAATTCTCCACTGGACATTGTAAATGCTAAGGATGGAACCAACCGCTTGTTCATTGTTGAACGAACGGGCAAGGTTCGTATTGTTTCCGGCGGCGTTTTACAGCCGGCATCATTCCTGGATGTACAGGACAGTCTTCCCGGAGGTGGCGGATCAGAAAGCGGTTTGCTTAGTATGGTGTTTCATCCAGATTATGTAAATAACGGATACCTTTTCATTTATTATCTTAACGAAAATTACGATATCCGGATCACCCGCTTCAGAACAACAACACCAACAGCTAATACGCCCATAAATCAAACTACCGGAGTTGTTATAATGACAATACCTACGGTTACTGCAAGTTTTCATAACGGTGGCAAAATGAATTTCGGGCCCGATGGTAATTTGTATTTTTCGCCCGGCGATGGCAGTCCTGGTGGCGACCCGGATAATCATGCACAAAACGGGAACCTGCTTTGGGGAAAGATGATACGCATTAATGTAGATAATTTTACCACCCCACCTTATTATACCATTCCGGCCGATAACCCCTATGTAAATGACCCGGCCATACGGGATGAGATTTTTGCCATTGGTTTACGCAATGCCTGGCGCTGGAGTTTTGACCGGTTGAACCACGATATGTGGGTTGCCGATGTGGGCGAATCCGCCTGGGAAGAGATCAACCACCATACATTTGCCACATCAGGCGGTATCAATTACGGCTGGCGCTGTTATGAAGGCAATGCCGATTTTAATACCACGGGCTGTTTGCCGCAAAGCAATTATCATTTTCCCATTTTTGTTTATCCGCATAATAATGCCACCGGAGGCTATTCTGTTATTGGCGGGCATGTATACCGGGGCAGCGAATATGCAGCACTCTATGGTTACTATATCTGCGCCGATTATGTGTCGGGCAATGCCTGGCTGATAAAACCAAACGGCGGCGGCGGATGGACCACTTCGCTGCAAACAGGCCTGCCGCTTTCGATTGTTGGGTTTGGCGAGGATGAGAGTGGTATCTTATATGCCATTACATTAACCGGCACGTTATACAAGGTTACCACCAACAGCGGAGGGCCATTACCTGTAACGCTCCTGGAGTTCAATGCAAAAGCCTTTTCCGGTTATAATGAAGTAAGATGGAGAACCATTAATGAACAGGATATACTGCATCATGAAGTGGAATTTAGTAACGATGCTGTTAGTTATTTGCATGCCGGCCGGGTGAATGCGCTTAATGTTTTGCTGGAGAACACATACAATTTCCGGCATTTCATTTCTGCATTTGACAGGTTGTTCTACCGGCTGAAAACAACCGGCAAAGATGGCCGGGTAACTTATTCAACCGTTATTGAGCTGAATAAAAAACAAAGTGGTTATGTAAAGGTATTTCCCAGGCCCGTAGTTGGCAACCAGCTTAAATTCGTTACAGAAAAAATGATAGAAGATATCACCGTTTTTTCAGCCGATGGAAAGCAGGTGCTGCAACGAAGCATGAGTAATAGTTCAGGCGCCATTACAGTTTCCCTTCCATATTTACACAAGGGTGTTTATATGCTCCGGCTGAAAACAAAGGACGAATACCTGGTTGAAAAGATCGTGATACAGTAGGCAGGAACAGGGAAACAAAAGCCTATTTATCGGGCCTCTGGCACTGTATTTGTGTTAATAAGGCGTTACGCTGAATATCCAAAACCCTGTATCATGAATATACTGAATACAGTTAAAAGAAATACGGTGGTACTGTTGTTAATTGCAGCAGTACCTTTTTTTTTTAACGCCAAAGCCAATGCGCAACCTGTTCCTGTTTTGATCTTTAACCCCGTTGTTTCCGGTGGCCTTAGTTCACCGGTAGATGTGGTGAATGCCGGCGATGGAACCAACCGGCTGTTCGTTGTACAGCAAGGCGGCCAGGTAAAGATCATATCCAATGGCGTTTTACAACCCGGCAATTTTTTAGACATCCCTGATAGTATCGCCGGTGGCGGTGAACGTGGTTTATTGAGTATGGCCTTTCATCCCAGCTTTGCCAGCAACCGGTATTTTTTTGTTTACTATACCAATACGGCAGGAGATATACGACTCACCCGTTTTCAAACACTGGCAGGTAATCCTAATGTAGCAGATGAAAATACCGGCGTGGTGTTAATGACCATTCCACACCCGACTTATTCTAATCACAACGGCGGAAAATTGAATTTTGGCCACGATGGTAACCTGTACTTTGCCACCGGCGATGGAGGCAGTGGCGGCGACCCGGATAATAATTCGCAAAACGGGAATTCGTTGCTGGGAAAAATGATACGCATTAACGTGAACAACTTTACAACCCCGCCCTATTATACCATTCCTCCAGACAATCCTTATGTAACCAACCCGAGTGTCCGTGACGAGATCTTTGCGATGGGTTTACGTAATCCCTGGCGCTGGAGTTTCGACCGGCTTACACACGATGTATGGATAGCCGATGTTGGACAGGGCGCCTGGGAAGAAGTAGACTTTCTTCCTTTTGCTTTATCAGGCGGCGTAAATTATGGCTGGAGATGTTATGAAGGCAATGCCGCTTACAATACAGCAGGTTGCCAGCCGCAAAGCAGTTATACCGCTCCTGTTTTTGTTTATCCGCATAATGGAACAACGGGTGGTTTTTCCATCACCGGTGGAAATGTTTACCGCAGCGCCGAGTTTGCTGCAATGTATGGTTACTACATCTGCTCCGATTATGTATCGGGTAATACCTGGTTAATAAAATCAAACGGATCCGGCGGCTGGAATACTACTATTCAAAGCGGGCTGCCCGGTAACATTGCCGGTTACGGGGAAGCAGAGAATGGAGATCTGTATTCGCTGTCGAGGAACGGCGTACTTTATAAAGTGATCACCAGTACGGTACTGCCGGTAACCTTACTTGACTTTTCAGCAACGGCGTTCAATGGATACAATGAAATAGGATGGAGAACGGTGAATGAGCAGAATGTTTCATTCTTTGAAATTGAATTTGGAACAGATGCCGTTAATTTTACGGTAGCTGGCAGGGTAAATGCCATTAACATCCCGCCCGCCAATAATTACAGTTTCCGTCATACCATATCCCTGTTCACAAAATTATTTTACCGGTTAAAGATCACAGATAAGAATGGCCGCATCACCTATTCCGATACGGTTTCGGTTGATAAAAAAATGAACGGAGTGCTGATCTACCCTGTACCGGTTCGCAATAACCAGCTGAACATGATCTCAGAAAAACCGGTTGAATTTATAACGGTCTTTTCTGCAGATGGGAAAAAAGTATTTGAGCGGATGATCAATAACCTGTCCGGAATACTTCCTGTATCTTTGCCTCCTTTACAAAGCGGCATATACTATATACGGATAAAACTGAAGGACGAATACATCACTGAGAAGGTGTTTGTTGAACAGGTCAAATAAACCCTGTATAACTTCCCAGGTAACAGAAACTACGCTACTTACATCGTTCCTGCTGCCCAGTGTAACTTAAGTTACACTGGGCAGCAGGATATTTATATAATATTAAACTCATTATTTTCAGTTCACCTAAACCTTTCATGCATTTGTTCCAAAAAGTTTTCCTGCTCCTTACTATTTTCTTTATCACTGGTTTTTCAAATAAACCCGATCCGGCTATCTATGTAATAAAAAAGGGCCAGGTCTCCTTTCATTCAAACGCCAAGCTGGAACTTATCAAAGCATCATCGTCGCAACTGAAAGGTATCATTGACGTGGAAAAAAGAACCTTCGCTTTTTCAGTAAGCGTTAAATCCTTTGATGGGTTCAACGGCCCTCTTCAGAAAGAACATTTCAATGAGAACTATATGGAAACCGACAAATACCCGGCCGCCAGTTTTTCGGGCCGTATCATTGAAGAAGATGATTTTACCAAAGACGGAACGTATAACCTGCGGGCAAAAGGCAAATTCAGTATACATGGTGTGGAACAAGAAAGAATATTACAGGGCGATATTACGACAAAGAACGGCATAATGAAACTCGTATGTATATTTACTGTTCTTCTTTCGGAACATGAGATCAAAATACCCCGGATTGTGCATGAAAAACTTGCTTCAGAGATAGATGTAACCGTAACCGCAGAATTTGTAAAACAATGAGCAGCAAAGTTTTTTTATTCATCCTTCTCTTTTCGTTCTCCTTTCATACGGGAGTTGTTGCCCAGCATCCCTTTTATAAAACGGTGGATATTGAAGAAGATAATCTCACCATCAAGGCCACGGTATTGCTGAAAGACCATTTCGGCTTTTTGTGGATCGGCACGTCGGAAGGAATATTCAAATACAATGCAGTGGTTCCTGAAAAGATCCAGCTTCCCGGGAATATAAAGCCGCATATCACTGCCCTGCTTGAAGACCGCAACGGAAAGATCTGGGCCGGGTGTAACAATGGCAATATAATTACGGTGGAAAATCAACGGGTATCCCTGTTTAAAGCACCGGATAAGTTCCCGCAGGAATACATTACATCCATTTATGAAGATGAAACGGGAAGGATGTGGTTTGCAACCGCCGGAGAAGGAATTTATTGCTACGACAAGAAGCAACTCTTCAATCTGACTAGTAAAAACGGACTTAGCGACGATCATGTGAACTGTCTCTACAGCCCTGATGGCAGACAAATAATAGCGGGTACAGACCGGGGCTTATCGTTCATCAACTATACCGCAGAAAAAAAAGACATCCGGATATTTACTGCCAGGAATGGCCTGCCGGATAATATTGTTACTTGTATTGCCAGGGGTACTTCAAAAAACAGTTTACTGGTTGGCATGCAGTCGAAAGGCATTATTCTTTTTGGAATGGAGGAAAAAAGAATACTGGATACCAGTTACAGAGCCGGCTGGCAATACGGGCAGGTGAATGCCATCATCGATTTAAAAGACAATCTTTTTATTGCCACTGATCAGAAAGGAATTGTTTCTTACAATAAAGCAACCGCTGTTTTATCTGATACTATTTTCAGGGAGCAAAACCTGCTGAAGCGGATAACAGACCTGAAACAGGATAATGAGGGTAATATCTGGGCTGCCGCAGAAGGAAAGCTGCTCAGTTTTACCGGCGATTATTTAAGCTACTGGTTTTCGGCCCCCAGAATAAATTTTACCAATGTACATTCCATCCTTGCCGATGAGGAAAAGCAACTTTGGTTTACTCCAGATCTGCGCCTGTACAAGAGTTCGCAGGATAACCTTGCAAGTAATGATCTCCGGGGATATGATATTACCCCTCCTGCCAATCACATCGACATCACCAGCCTGTACAAAGACCGGTTCGGTTTTTTATGGATAGGTACTATGGGTGAAGGACTGTTCCGGATGAATATCCAAACCGGTAAATGGCGAAGAATAGAAGAAAACCCGATTGCTTACTATGGCAATATCCTGAACATTGCCGGAAGTGGCAACGAAGTATGGATATCGACGCTCAATGGTGTGGCAAGGTTTCAACTGAAAGAAAGCAATTACGACCTGACGGAAAAGATTGAGTATATCAACTACAATAAAAAAGACGGTATCGGAAGTGATTATGTATACCATATACTGATTGATAAAAAAGACAGGGTATGGCTGGCAACCGATGGCGCCGGTGTTACTGTTTTTGAGAATGGCGTGTTCACCAACTTCTTTGCGCACAAATTATTCCCGTCGAAAGTTGCCTATTCTCTTGCCGAAGACAGGAATCAGCACATTTGGGTAAGCACGTATAATGATGGTTTGTTTGAGTACGATGGCAAAAAGTTCATTCAGTACAATACAAAGAACGGGTTAACAGATATCACCATCACTTCCATAGCCGTTGATGATTTTAACAATATCATTGCTGTGAACAAAAAAGGCATCGACATCTTCAACCCGAGAAAGAATATTGTACAGCACTATGGAAGCGAATCGGGATTTACCGAACTTCAGCCCAACCTGAATTCAATAACCCGGAGCCGCGACGGGAAAATATGGATCGGCACCAACAACGGCATTGTTTGCCTGAATACCTATCCCACGCTTTCAAATTTTATACCGGTGGCGGTAATTGAACGGGTAAGCTTATTCAGCAAAACACTGGATACTGCAACCGAAAATGAATTTGCGTATAACCAGAATAATTTCAGTTTTAAGCTGGCAGCCGCTTACTACAAGGCTGCAGAAAAATTAAAATTCCAGTACTGGCTGGAGGGATACAGTAAAAAGTGGGAAACCACCGGCGACAGGATGATCAATTTTTCGCAGTTGCGGCCGGGTAAATATACCATGATGGTAAGGGCTTCAGTCAATGAAAATTTTGATGCATCGCCGGTTGCCTCTTATGAATTTATCATCAACAAATCTTTCTGGACAACCTGGTGGTTCCGCACACTTTCAGTGATTATAGTTGCTGTTATTGTTTACTTTTTCTTCAGGCAAAGAATAAAGGTGGTCAGAAGAACCGAACATTCTGAACGTGAAAAAATTCAATTGCTGTACGACGCACTTAAAAACCAGGTGAACCCGCATTTTCTTTTCAACAGCTTTAATGCCTTGCTGAATATTGTAGAAGATGATCCCAAAGAAGCATCGGTAATGATAAAACACCTGAGCCTGTTTTACCGGAAAATGACTGCCTACAGCCTGAAAGAACTCATCACCCTTGGCGAAGAACTGGAATTACTTAATGCGTATCTGTTCATTCAGAAAAAACGATATGGAAATGCCCTGCAGGTAAATATTGATGTTGACCTGGTGCTGAAGCATTCCACACTGATACCGCCACTGGTATTACAATTATTGGCAGAAAATGCCGTTAAGCACAATACCATCAATAAAGACAGGCCGTTACAGATCACACTAACCACAGAAGACGACATGCTGGTAATAAAGAACAATATAAATCCCAAGCTGCAGGATGAACAAAGTGAAGGAGTTGGATTGAAGAATATCAGGAACCGGTATCGTTTTTTAACAAAGAAAATTATTGTACTGATAAGAACAGATAAAGAATTTATTGTAAAATTGCCCCTGATTTATTCAATATAGAAAGGAATTATGAAAATTCTGATATTGGAAGACGAAGAACAGGCGCTGAACCGCCTGCATAAGATCATTACTTCTGTAGTGGCCGATGCAGAGATTGTGGGTACCGGTACCAGCATTACAGAAGCGGTGAACTGGTTTCATGCGAATCCCATGCCCGATCTTGTTTTCATGGATATTCAGTTGTCTGATGGGAACAGTTTTCAGATATTCAACAGCGTTAAAATTGTTTGCCCTGTTATTTTTACCACCGCTTACGAAAGCTATGCCATGCAGGCATTTAAAGTGAACAGCGTGGATTATTTGCTTAAGCCCATTGATGAAGCAGATGTAAAACGGGCGATAGAAAAACTAAAACTGCTGCAACGCTCCGGTTCTTTCAGTGTGGATTATGCTGAAATACTGAAAGCCATCCAGCAGCCGACAAAAAAATATAAAGACCGGTTCATCATCAAGCTCGGCGATACCATTAAATCGGTATTGGTTACCGATATCGCCTATTTTTATACAGAGAACAAAACAAATTTTGTTTGTACGAATGACGGCAGGCGTTTACCAATTGATTTTAACCTGGACCAGATAGAAGAAATGCTGAACCCCCGGATCTTCTTCCGCATAAACAGGCAGTTCATCATTGGGCACCATGCCATTGAAGAAATGAAGGCACATACCCGTTCCCGGATCAATGTAAAACTCTGCCCGCCTACCCGCCTTGATACCATTGTTGCCATTGACCGTGCCCATGATTTCAGAGATTGGCTTTCTGAATAACAACCCTCCTTCCTCCGCTTACAGGTTCAACCCGCCATCCTGCAGGTTCAGCGGTGTTTGACCGGATTTTTACATGAATTGGCTTATTTTTCGTTTATAAAAGGGGCAAACTGTATTGCTTTTCAGCAACCAGATTAACACATAATTAAAAAAGCCATAAATCCGATGTTTATGAAAAGAAATCTGACTTTCTCCATTGCCGGTCTCATCGCTTTCAGCATGCTGCTGATTCAGTTCGCATGTAAACATGAGATACCGGTTCCTTCCTGTGAATCACTGAACTTCCAGGTAACGGCCACCCAAACCCCTGCTACGCTTAACCAGAACAATGGTACTATTACTGCCACCGCATCCGGAGGTTCGGGTTTTCAGTTTAGTCTGAATGGCGGCCCTTACCAGGACTCTGGTTATTTCAGCGGCCTGCAGCCTTTCCGGAATTATAATGTAGTTGGGAAAAATTCTGCCGGCTGTACCGATACCTTAGTTGTTCAGATTGATTCGTACGATCCCTGTCAGGGAGTTAACATCAACGTTACTCTTACAAAAACAGACGCATCACCCAACCAGTCGAACGGATCTGTTACTGCCACCGCTACCGGTGGAACAGGCTTTACCTACAGTATCAATGGCGGTGCATTCCAAAACAGCGGTTTATTCAATAACCTTGCTGCCGGCACATACATTGTTGCTGCAAAAAGTTCGGCAGGTTGCATTGGCACAAACCAGATTACGGTTGGTACCAATAACCCATGTGCCGGAATAAATGTGGTTGTAAGCACTACGGTTGTTCAACCAACTACCGGCCAAAGCAATGGTTCAATAACTGCATCCGCAACAGGGGGTACAGGTTTCACATACAGCTTGAACAACGGGGCTTTCCAGGCAAGCGGAACATTCAGCAACCTCGCAGCCGGTAACTATACGATCACTGCAAAAAACTCAAACGGATGTACCGGAGTTACTACAGTGGCCCTGGGATCTACAAACCCCTGCGCAGGCATTACCGTGGTGGTAACCACTACAACTGTTAACCCTTCAACAGGCCAGAGTAATGGATCAATAACCGCAAGCGCTACCGGAGGTACCGGCTTCACATACAGTTTAAATAACGGCGCTTTCCAGGCAAGCGGAACATTCAGCAACCTGGCAGCAGGTACCTATACAGTAACTGCCAAAAACTCCAACGGATGTTTGGGCAGCAGCCAGGTTACACTTACCGCAACAAATCCATGTAATAGTGTGAGCATTGTAATCACAACAGCAATCACAAACACTACCCCCTGCGTAACACCTACTAATAACGGAAGTATAACAGTTACAGCAAGTGGTTCAACCGGGTTTACCTATAATATCAATGGCGGGGCCTACCAGGCAAGTAATGTTTTCTCAAACCTTAATGCAGGAAACTATGTGATGGGTGTTAAAGATGCAAATGGCTGTACCAAAACACAAACTGCCACAGTAGGTGTAATTGCAAGCGGCCCATTGTTTGCACAGGTGCGGAACCTGATATCAACCCGCTGTAACGGCAGCGGATGCCATATCGGAAGCGGAAATAATGCAGCCGGTTACAATTTTGATTCAGACTGTAACATCGTATCAAAATGGAGCCAGATAAATCATACAAGTGTTTTGTATACCAATGGATGGGTAAAGATGCCTAAGAATCCTCAGCCTCTCTTTACTGCAGCCGAAAAAACAATATTCACCAACTGGGTAAATGCCGGGCACAGGTATTCAGACTAAACGTAGTTTTTATAATCAGGATGACAGGGTAAACAACATGCTGGCCTGTTTTAAGTAAAATTAAATACAGGTTCAGCATGTTAAATTGCAGGTTCAGCAAAGGTTGAAGAAAAATGAAACAGACTGGCACTATTTTTATTAAGCATAATGAAAATATTTTATGTCGACAGTGAAAAGGAAATTATTCAGAGTGGTTTTGTTACTGATTCTTGTAACGGCTGCAACCGGGGCTTTTTTAGGATATAGGATGTATCACAAACCCCACCGGGATGTAGTGCATACAAAAGCAATAAGTGTTACCGCTGCAAAACTGGTAACGGATTATGAAACAAATGAAACCTTAGCCAACAGTACATATCTTGATAAAGTACTGGAAGTAACGGGTACGGTAACAGAAATATCGAAGAACCAAAAAGGCGAAACTGTCTTTGTCCTGGATGGTACCGGAATAGGCACAGTAAGATGTACCATGGAAGGCAGTGTTCAGCATGACATGAAAACAGGTGCTTCAATAAGTATAAAGGGTATATGCACCGGGTACCTTACCGATGTGATTATTGTAAGAGGATCTTATCAGGACAAATAAACCCGAATATCTTTTGAAGAACCATTTTATAAATCCTGGCGAAATGCAGATAAACAACTTCAAAATTCAGATGAACTATTCCAGATTGGCAGAGATCATTGGTATTATCCTCTTCCTGCTGATCCTTGCATCCTGTAAGCACGAGATCCCGGTTCAGGTTATTGAATCTCCTGTAACCGGTGGAGAACAAACCTGCAGCGCCGATACTGTTTATTTTCAAAACAAGGTATTGCCCCTGATCAATTCAAGCTGCGCCATGAGTGGGTGTCATGATGCCATTACCCATAAAGACGGAGTAAACCTGACCACTTATGGAAATATTATGGCAACCGGTGGTGTAAGACCCGGAAATCCTGCCAACAGTAAGTTATATAAAGTACTGAATGAAACGGGTGGCGACCGTATGCCTCCTCCCCCTGCAGCTGCATTTACACAGGCGCAAAAAGATATTATTTACAAATGGATACAGCAGGGCGCAAAAAACAATGCCTGCAATGACTGCGATACATTGGTATTTACTTACTCAGGCGCAGTGGCTCCGTTGATGAACACGTATTGCAAGGGTTGTCACAATCCTTCGTCGCTGGGTGGTGGAATAGATGTGAGTACATATTCAGGTGTACGAAGTATTGCACTTAATGGAAAACTGATGGGAAGCATTAAGCACCAGGCCGGCTTTATTGCCATGCCGCAGGGAGGCAATAAACTTTCCGACTGTAAAACCCAGCAGGTACAAAAATGGGTAACTGCCGGATCGCCGAACAATTAAAAACGATTTAAAAACATATCATGAAAACCATTCTATTTATCCTGACCGGCATTTTTACTACTGCCATACTGGGAAGTTGCTATTACGATAAGGCGGAACTGTTATATCCCGACAGCAAGCTTCCCTGCGATACAACAGCCGTTGCAAAGTATTCAACCGATGTGGCGCCCATTATGAGTGCAAGCTGTAACCAAAGCGGATGCCACAATACATCCGATGCATCTGCGGGGGTAATACTTGACACCTATGCAGGAGTAAAGATACAGGCACTCAATGGCAGGCTGATGGGATCCACTTCGGCTACTGGCACCATGCCAAAAGGAGCTAATAAACTGGCCAGCTGCACCCTGGCTAAAATTCAAAAATGGATCGATTCCGGAACTCCAAACAACTAAAATTTATAACTATGAAAAAACTGTTTTTTGTACTTCTTTCAACTGCATTTGTACTGTTTACAGATGCCCAGAACATTTACATGACCAAGAGCGGGAAAGCTTCATTTTTCTCCAGGGCCAAATCTCCGGAAAAAGTAGAAGCCGATAATAACGAAGTGTCCAGTGTGGTTAACATGCAAACCGGCGATATGGTATTTGCCATCCTGCTTAAAAGTTTTCATTTTCAAAGTGCGTTGATGGAAGAGCATTTTAACGAGAATTATGTTGAAAGCAATAAATACCCCAAATCAACTTTTAAAGGAACCATTAAAAATATATCAACGGTCAATTTTTTAAAAGACGGGATCTATCCGGTTACCGTTGAAGGCGACCTTACCCTGCATGGCGTTACAAAAAATGTAGCCGCTAAAGGCAGCCTGACCATTAAAGGAGGAAAGATAAGCGCTTATTCAAAGTTTGATGTAAAACTGAAAGATTTTAACATAAGCATTCCATCCCTGGTGGCAGATAAGATATCGGAGAGCATTGATGTTATTATCGACTGCAAGTATGAACCCAAAAGCTAAACTCTAAAATTCTGATTGATGAAAAACCTTTTTTTATTTATATGCCTGTTGAGTACCGGTCTTTCAAAACTATATGCCCAGGATGACCTGATGAAAATGCTGGAGGAAGACAGCAAAAAGGAAAAGAAAAGAGACTATGCCACCGCTACTTTCAAAACAACACGCCTTATCAACGGGCATTCAATTGAAAACGTAGCAGCAGGTGTATTGGATGTCAGAATATCTCACCGCTTTGGTATGCTGAATAAAGGCGGTTATGAACTGTTCGGGCTTGACCAGGCCAGCATGCGTATGGGTTTGGAATACGGAATATCAAACCGCCTGATGGTAGGTGTTGGCCGCAGTACGTATCAAAAGCAATACGATGCTTTTTACAAATTCAAAATATTACGGCAGTCAAAAGGCGGGCGTGGTTCCTCCCCGATTTCGATCAGCGCCGTTTCAACAGTAATGCTTAAAACACTGAAATGGGAAGACCCGAAGCGACAGAACTTTTATACATCCCGTATATCCTATGCTCACCAGCTTATTATTGCCAGAAAATTCAGTGAAGGATTTTCTCTTCAGCTGATGCCGTCTTATGTACACTACAACCTTGCACAGGCAGCTACTGATCCCAACGATATTTTTGCTTTGGGAGGCGGGGGAAGAATAAAATTCTCCAAAAGACTGAGTTTTAATTTTGAGTACTACCATATTTTACCCATATCCTTCGTTCCAGGTGAAGATTACCGGCTACCCGGCACCAAAAACTCCATTGCAGTGGGATTTGATATTGAAACGGGCGGCCACGTATTCCAGTTACAGTTCACCAACTCAACCGGTATGACGGAGAAAACATTCATCACCGAAACAACCGGGGACTTTTTGAAAGGAGATATTCATTTTGGATTTAACCTTTCCAGGGTATTTACCATTAAGAATAAGCGAAAGGGGAACAAGATAAAATAAATACAGTTTCAGATACTGCCCTTACCCGAAATGGCCCTCTTTATCAGCAATATTTTTATTGTTAATAAAAAACATTAAGCCATGACGTATTTACAACAAGTAAATGACTGGAGCCGCAAACATCAGCGTAACTGGTTTGTAGTACTGCGGATCTTTCTCGGCCTCAGCCTTTTTTTAAAAGGAATCCAGTTTTTGAAAGAGACTGAAGTTCTTGAAGAGCTTATTACCCGGTCGGCTGTTACCGGGAATATTACCTGGCTAAACACGTTTATTCCCTGGCTGCATCTTTTTGGGGGAATGATGATCATTATGGGGTTGTTTACCCGTATCTCCGTATTGCTTCAACTGCCAATCTTGCTGGGTGCCGTATTTTTTACAAACCTGGTGCAGGAAATTATTCCGGGAAGATCTGAATTGCTTTTTTCGGGAATGATCCTTTTGCTTCTTTTATTCTTCCTGGTTGAAGGAAGCGGACCACTATCCCTGGATAATGCCTGGCGAAGTAAACGGCAATAATATACCTCTCTGAAACAAAGGCATGCGCTCTTTGCAGGTTAGCCACGAATCTATGTATTAATCTTCAGTGCTTAACCCTGCCTTCAGGTATTCCCTGTTCATCCGTGCAATGTTTGCAACAGAAATTCCTTTCGGGCATTCTGCTTCACAGGCGTAAGTATTGGTACAGTTGCCAAAACCTTCTTTATCCATTTGTGCAACCATATTAAGCACTCTTGATTCTCTTTCCGGTTCTCCCTGCGGCAGTAAAGCCAGTTGAGATACCTTGGCGCTTACGAATAACATGGCACTGCTGTTCTTACAGGTGGCTACACAGGCGCCGCAACCTATACAGGCTGCCGCCATAAATGCAGCATCGGCATCTTTTTTATCAATAGGAATGGCATTGGCATCAACGGCATTACCGGTATTAACGGAAATATACCCGCCCGCCTGTATGATGCGGTCGAAGGCCGTACGGTCAACCATCAGATCTTTTATAACCGGGAAAGCCGCTGCCCTCCAGGGTTCTACTACAATGGTGTCACCATCTTTAAAAGCACGCATGTGCAACTGGCAGGTGGTGTTTTGCGCCCAGGGGCCATGCGCTTTTCCGTTTATATACATGCTGCACATACCGCAGATACCTTCGCGGCAGTCGTGGTCAAATGCAATAGGGTCCTTCCCTTCCCGGATGAGTTGCTCGTTCAGCACATCAAACATTTCCAAAAAAGACATTTCCGAAGAAATATCTTTTACCTGGTAGGTCTCAAAACTTCCGGCAGTATTGCTGTTCTTTTGTTTCCACACTTTCAGTGTGAGGTTCATTGTGTAGTGGTCCATATATGATTACTTAACGGTAAATCGGTTTTATTTATAACTTCTTTGAGTTGGTTTCACGATCTCGAAGTTCAATGCTTCTTTATTTATTTGCCAGTCGCTGTCTCCTTTATATTCCCAGGCTGCCACATAACTGTAGTTATCATCGTCACGTTTTGCTTCGCCGTCTTCTGTCTGCGATTCTTCCCGGAAATGTCCGCCGCAGCTTTCATTTCGGTTCAATGCATCTTTGCACATCAGTTCACCCAGTTCAATAAAGTCGGCCACCCGGCCAGCTTTATCCAGTTCGGGATTCATTTCATTGATCTCTCCGGGTATCTTTACATCGCTCCAGAATTCTTTTTTCAATTGCTGAATCTCAGTGATGGCTTCCTGCAATCCTTTTGCATTACGGGCCATGCCGCATTTATCCCACATGATCTTTCCCAAACGTTTATGAAAACTTTCAACGGTTTGATTTCCCTTGATGCCCATCAGTTTATTGATACGGTCACTCACCGCTTTCTCTGTTTCTTCAAATGCCGGGTGTGATGTGGCAATGGATGCCGTACGGATATCATCAGCCAGGTAATTGCCAAGTGTGTAGGGAATAACAAAGTATCCATCGGCCAGGCCCTGCATCAGTGCACTTGCACCCAACCGGTTGGCGCCGTGATCACTGAAGTTTGCTTCGCCCAGGGCATACAATCCCTCAACGGTTGTCTGCAATTCATAATTCACCCACAAACCTCCCATGGTGTAATGCACGGCCGGGTAAATACGCATGGGCATTTCGTAAGGGTTTTCGCCGGTGATCTTATCATACATCTCAAACAGGTTACCATATTTCTCCTGAACAACGGCTTTTCCTAAACTTATCACGGTTGCATCATCCGGGTTATGATTTCCCTGTTTGCCTGCTTCAATTTTTCCATACCGTTTAATGGCATCTGCAAAGTCGAGGTACACGGCCATCTTGGTGGTACCTACCCCATAGCCTTCATCACATCTTTCTTTTGCCGCCCTGGAAGCCACATCTCTTGGTACCAGGTTACCAAACGCCGGGTACCTTCTTTCTAAATAATAATCCCTTTCTGCTTCCGGTATATCAACCGCTTTTCTTTTATCGTCTTTTGCTTTGGGAACCCATATTCTTCCGTCGTTACGCAAACTTTCACTCATCAGGGTTAATTTACTCTGGTGATCGCCGCTAACCGGAATGCATGTTGGATGTATTTGTGTAAAACAAGGATTGCCGAAGAAGGCTCCTTTTTTATGCGCCTTCCAGGCAGCGGTAACATTACTACCCATGGCATTGGTGCTTAAGTAGAAAACATTTCCGTAGCCGCCGGTGCAAAGCAAAACAGCATGACCGAAATGCCTTTCTAATTTTCCGCTCACAAGGTCTCTTGCTATGATACCCCTTGCTTTACCATCGATCATAACAATATCAAGCATTTCGTGGCGACTGTACTGCGTTACATTACCCAATGCTATTTGTCTTTCTAAAGCGCTGTATGCCCCCAGCAATAATTGCTGACCAGTTTGCCCGGCTGCATAAAATGTACGCTGCACCTGTGTACCGCCAAAGCTCCGGTTGCTTAATAACCCCCCATACTCTCTTGCGAACGGAACACCTTGTGCCACGCATTGATCGATGATGGCAGCACTTACTTCTGCCAGGCGGTGAACGTTTGCTTCTCTTGCCCGGTAATCGCCACCTTTAACCGTATCGTAAAACAAACGAAAAACAGAATCGCCATCGTTCTGGTAATTCTTTGCTGCGTTGATGCCACCCTGGGCTGCAATACTGTGTGCCCGGCGTGGACTATCCTGGAAGCAGAATGCTTTTACTTTATAACCCAATTCACCTAATGAAGCGGCTGCAGATGCACCGGCCAACCCGGTACCAACTACGATCACTTCCAGTTTACGTTTGTTGGCGGGATTCACCAGTTTTACGTGGCCTTTATAATCGGTCCACTTTTTATCCATCTCGCCATGGGGAATCTTAGAATCTAAAGACATGGTAACTCAGTTGATTGGTTAATTCGTTAAATGGTTAATTAGTTTATCCAGTCCATATAAAAAGCGATCGGCATTAAGGCGAATATCAATGGAACGATGATTGAAAAAGCCATTCCCAATGCTTTAATAAGGGGTGTATATCTTTTATGGTTGATGCCAAATGTTTGAAAGGCACTTTGAAATCCATGCAGCAGGTGCCAGCCCAGGGAGATCACACCCAATATGTATATGATCACAACGGGCAGATTAGCCCTGAATACCATCTGCATTTCAGCATACAGGTTATGAGCGGCCTGGTTGCTGTAAGTGGCCAGTGTTGTTTCTTCCAGGGAATGAATGCTGCCTATTCCGCCTAAACGGGAGGGCGTCCAGAAATGATAGATATGCATGATGAGGAAAAGAAGAAGTAAGGTTCCCAGCAACCCCATGCTGCGGCTGTACCATTTGCTGTTTGACGAAGCATTGTTCATGACATATTTTACCGGGCGTGCCTTGCTGTTTTGCGACCAAAGGATAAATCCCTGGATAATGTGCAACAGTAAACCGGCAAACAAACCTATCTCCATGGTGCGGATGATGAGGTTGGTACCCATAAAATGTGCCCAGTGATTGAACGTATCTCCGCCGTCATTAAAAAAGATCATCGCATTGATGGTACAATGAACAACAAGAAATGTTATTAAAAAAAGACCCGTAAGGCCCATGATGAATTTCTTACCGATGGAGGAAGTGAAAAAATGTTTCCAGGTCATAGCGAAAGCATTAGGTTGTTAGTTGGGATACAAAAATACGTTACGATGCTCAAAAACAGCAATAATGAAGGCATTTTATCCCGGGGACTTACTCTATTCTCCGGATCATCATATTGTCTATCTGCTGAAATATGATCTCGGGTTTAAGGGTACGCCATTGGGGGAAATCAAGCAGTTCGATATAGTTCGTCAGCCGGGCCTGTTTAAAGTCGTACTGGCTTTGTGCCGGCATATCCAGTATCACCACCCAGCCACCGGAATCTTCCAGTTGTTCCCGCCATTCTTCGTAATAGCTGTCGTCGCTGCTGTGAAAGTTCAGCACATTCTCGGCAATAAGAATGAATTTGCTGATGCCCTGGTTAAACATGATATCGGTGATATCCCTGCGCAGGGTCATGATATCGTTCTCGATGGCATCGTTCCATTCGCCCAGCAGTTCAATGATGGCATAGCTCTGCTCGTAATCGGCAAACAATATCTTCATGTAAAGCGTTCGTGATCCAAACTCATCCCACTGCGGATGGATAAAATAATTATATACCGTATGAGAGAACTCAAACTCGCTGTAGGTACGGCGGTAAAAGGGCGAACGCTCATCTTCTTCTGCGGTGTAAAGATGACGCCAGTTGTAATATGGTTCTATATTCTGCAAAGAGTACCGGTTAACGTGCTATGCAAATTTAATTGAAATGAGATATAACAGTTTGATAAAAAAAGGGTTGCCGTTTTTGCGGCAACCCCCAATTTAATACCCATAATATTTTACTGTACCACGATGCGTTCAGTGAAAATGAATTTATTGTTTGTATCGGTTACTTTAACCATGTACACGCCTTTTGCAAAAGACCTGTTCAGCGGAACCGTTTCTACCTGTGTTTTTGTAGCTATAGTAACCACCCTGTTCATAACCGGTTTGCCGGAAAGATCGGTGATAGTAACATTATAGCGACCGGCAGCCTGGCCGTTAAAAGATATCCTGAATTCGTTTGATGTTACGGGATTGGGGAATATATGGGCTTCGTTGGTTATAACGGGAACTACAGCTTTGAAATCAGCTGATCCAAAGTTTTTGGCTGCATCGGCTTCTTTCTGCAATAATAAATTGCCGTTGGCCAGGTCGGAAGCGTTATAAACCATATCAGACCCCTCTATCTTTTTTGCATTGTAATCGGAAAGGGTGAATTTGTAGTAGCCTACAAAAGCATTTGCGCTGCTTACCACAATAGCTCCCTCTTTATCAACCGCTGCACCGTTGGTGGAGTAATTGGCAGGAAGACCATTGATATAACCGATATATTTTGCCACCCTTGTTTCCACGTCTACAGAAAATACATAGTGATTGGCAGAAATAATATACAATTTGTTATAGGCATCAGCGATCATATCGCCACCCCAGCTGCTGCATTGGTTATGTACCGAAATGGTTTTATTCGATTCGTCGTCTATCAAACCACCCAGGTCGGTGATCACCACTTTTTTACCTGTGGTAAAACGGATAAGCCTGCTGGCATCATTGGTTAATGCATAGCCATTACCATCGGCGCCGATCACCATGCGGGTGAAATTCTTTGCTTCATCTCTCATATTCTCGCTGGAACTAAACAGGGGGGATCTGAGCGTATAATATTTCTGAACATCTCCTTTGGCATTCAGGTCGAGCCAGCGTAGCTCACCTATGCGCATTGGAGTGAAAAAAAGTTTGTCGTGATTCTTATCGTATGCAGCAGCCGCAACCATGGTAGCGGTTGGAGAATAAGAAGCACCGGCGATCCCTGCATTTGCAGAAACAGGCTGTTTGGTATCGGCATCCAGCATCACAAAATTTGTTTTAGCCCGTTGGAATATGTCCTGGGTTATTTTACCCGAGCCAATATCCACCTGGCGTATATTCATCCACAAAAAATCGCCATTGCCATCGCCGGTAATGGCATATGTCCTGTTGGCATCCTGTGCCGATGAAATCAAACTGCTGGCAATAAGTGTTGAAGAAAGTAAAAGTTTAAGATTCATAAGAGGAGTTTTTTTATGACTAATACGATATGATACGTAAATTAGTCAAATTACATAATCCTTCCAAGATTTTTTTATGACTGGCGGCTGTCTACGGCCTTTTTAACACTTCCGGTTTTAAGCAGCAATTGTTTTGCTTCTTCATAGTCGGCAATGTCTGTTTTTTCCATCAGCATTTTCACGCCACGGTCAACCAGTTTGTCGTTGGTGAGTTGCATATTCACCATCTTATTATCCTCTACCCTTCCCAACTGGATCATAACGGTGGTGGAGATCATATTGAGGATGAGTTTTTGTGCCGTACCACTTTTCATGCGGGTGCTTCCGGTTACAAACTCTGGCCCCACCACGGCTTCTACCGGGTGATCGGATGCAGCACTCAATGGCGAACCGGGGTTGCAGCAAATACTCCCGGTAATGATATTATTGGCCCGGCATTTATTGAGTGCGCTGATCACATAAGGCGTTGTTCCGCTGGCGGCAATGCCAATAACCACATCCTTTTCATTTACGTTATAGGCCTGCAGATCAAGCCAGCCCTGTTCCACATCGTCTTCTGCATATTCAACCGCTTCTGTTATGGCTTTCTTTCCACCGGCGATTATACCGATGACCAACCCTTGCGGTACGCCGTATGTAGGCGGACATTCGCTGGCATCTACAATGGCTAAGCGGCCACTGGTACCTGCACCAATATAAAATAATCTTCCACCCACCAGCATCTTATCAACGATCACCGTTACCAATTGTTCTACCTGCGGTATTATTTTTTCAATGGCTGCCGGAACGGTTTGGTCTTCTTTATTAATACTGCTCAATATTTCTGCAACCGGCATTTTTTCCAGGTGCCTGTATTTCGATTCTGATTCGGTTATTTGTTTAAATGCCATAAACTCTTTTAACGGTGAAACTTTACCAACCCATCCATGGGCTTTTTTATCACTTTGCCCAATTCCAGTTCATACGAATTGCACAGGTCTTTTAAAACGTCCCGGAAACCATAGGCCACACTCCCGGTAAAATGAATGGGCATGGTCCAGCTTTCCCGGTACTTATAAATATGGTTAAAGAAGAAGTCATTGAACCCGTCTTCAATAATATTCTCGATCATATAATGCCCCCGGTTCTCGGCCAAAAATATAGCAAAAGATGCCAGGTAACGGTTGGGCAATGGTTTTTTATATACGGCCGTAAGTATCTCATCACTGTTGGTATTGAATTTGGCATTGAAACGGTCCATCAGGTCGGCATCGTAGGTATTATAAAGAAAATACTGGATCACTTTGCGCCCCAGGTAAGCCCCGCTGCCTTCGTCGCCCAGTACATAGCCCAGGCCCGGACTGTTCTTTATGATCTTCTTTCCATTATAATAACAGGAATTTGAACCCGTGCCCAAAATGCAGGCTACACCCTTCTCATGTCCGCAAAGCGCTTTGGCAGCCCCCATCAGATCGTGATCAACCGATACGCCAACTGCGTCCGGGAAAACTTTCTGGATGGCTTTCTTAACCAACTTTACATTTTCGGCATTGCTGCAGCCGGTGCCGTAGAAAAAGATCTCGTCCGGCTCCGCCTTTTTCATTTTTGGCTTTAACTCTTCGGTAATGATGTATTCGATCTGTTCGGCCGAAAGGAAATACGGGCTGAGGCCCTGTGTGTAAAAGGTCTTTGTTGATTTACCATTCAATAAGCACCACTCTGTTTTTGTGGAGCCGCTATCGGCAATTAGTTTTATCGGCATTAATCTTTCTGGTATTATGGTTTGAAGTTAGCGTTTTTTTATTATTAGCAACTGATAACATACCGGTTGCAGGCATACCGCTCTTCCAAACTAATTCCTAATTCCCTGTTCCATATTCCTAAGTTCCTATCTTCGCAAAATGAATAATAAAAAGATACAGGTTTGGCTGCCCCTGCTTTTCAGCATCACCATGATCATTGGTATGTATATGGGATATAAGATGAGAGACAATATGCCCGGCAGAAGTTTTTTTTCTTTGGAAAAACGCAGGCCCATACAGGAGATAATGGATCTTATTAAAAGCCGCTATGTAGACGATGTAAAAATGGAATCGCTTGCCGATACCGCCATTGAAGCCATGCTCAGCAAATTAGATCCCCACTCTGTTTTTATACCGGCCGAAGAACTGCAGCAGGTGAATGAAGACCTGGCCGGTAAATTTTATGGCATCGGCATCGAGTTCAATATTTTTGATGATACGCTGAACGTAATTAATGTGCTTAAAGACGGCCCCGGTGAAAAAGCAGGTTTGCTTACCGGTGATAAATTTTTAAAAGTGGACGACAGCCTGGTTGCCGGGAAAAAAGCCACGGCCGAAACCTTCCGCAAATTACTGAGAGGCGACAGGGGTTCGGAAGTAACCATCACCTATTTAAGAGGCAGCCAGCAAAAGAAAACAACCATTACACGAGACGCCATTCCCCTGGTGAGTGTGGATGCCAGCTATATGCTGACAACCGAAGTGGGATATATCCGTCTCAATAAATTCTCCACACAAACGTACCGGGAGTTTATGTTGGCGCTGGAAGGTTTGAAAAAAGCCGGGCTTAAAAAACTGGTTCTCGACCTGCGAAGCAATGGTGGCGGCGTACTGGATGAAGCTGTGGAAATTGCCGATGAATTTTTAGACGGCGATAAACTGATCACCTATACCGAAGGAAAACACGTTGACAAAAAAGAATACCGTTGCCGCCGCGTAGGGCAATTTGAAAAAGGCGCCCTGGTGGTTCTGGCAGATGAAGGTACGGCCAGCGCCAGCGAAGTGCTGATAGGCGCCTTGCAGGACTGGGACAGGGCTACTATTATTGGCCGTCGTTCTTTTGGTAAGGGGTTGGTGCAGGAACAGTTTGACCTGAGCGACCGAAGCGCTTTACGATTGACCGTAGCCCGGTATTATACCCCCATTGGAAGAAGTATTCAGCGGCCGTACAGCAATGGCAGTAAACTGTATTATGATGAGATCAGCAACCGCTACCACGATGGCGAAACACAAAGCGCCGATTCGGTAAAGAACGATACAACAAAAGTTTTTAAAACGATGGCCGGTAAGAAAGTATACGGCGGCGGCGGCATTACACCAGACTATTTCATTGCACTGGATACAACGGGCTTCAGCAGCGATGCATCAAAGATCTACAGCAGGAATACCATCGGGAATTTTGCGTATAATTTTTACCTGCAGAACCAGGCCATGCTGAAAACATTTAAAACACCTAACGATTACATAAAAGGCTTTTCTTTTTCGGAAGATAACTGGAAACAGTTTGTACAGGCTGCATCCAGGGATTCGGTTGGCCTGGATCCCATCAGTGAAAAAGTAAAGGCGGAGATCATTAACCGCATCCGTTCTACCATCGCCCGGCAGTTGTGGCGCAATGAAGGTTATTTTGAAACGATCAATGCTTCTGATGAAGCCATTAAACGATCGCTGGAGATACTGGCAAAATAAAAAGCCCCGGCGTTACTGCCGGGGCCTTTAATGTCGTTCACAATAATTAACCTTACGAGGTGCTTCTAAAAATTGTGTCCGGCTTCAGAGGTTCATTGTTTTTCAGGATACCGGATGTTTTCTCTTTTGTTGAATATTGGATGACACAAATATGCTCCCTGGTAACTTTAGTTTTGGTAGAACCTGCAAGGAATAATTTGTAGTGCATTTTCGAATTAATCCTTTGCGTCATATTCGTTACCCCAGCCTCATTTCCTTACCTTTGCGGCAAATAACGATTCATCTATGTGGCTAAACAATATTTTAGAGACCATTGGCAATACGCCCCTCATCAAACTCAACAAGATCACCAAGAACCTTCCCTGCACCGTACTGGCAAAAGTGGAATATTTTAATCCCGGTAACAGCATCAAAGACCGCATGGCTTTAAAAATGCTGGAAGTGGCCGAGCAGGAAGGAAAGATAAAACCCGGCGGAACCATTATTGAAGGTACCAGCGGAAATACGGGTATGGGACTGGCCCTGGCCGCCTGTGTAAAGGGATATAAATGCATTTTCACTACCACCGATAAGCAATCAAAAGAAAAGGCGGATATATTAAAGGCGGTGGGCGCCGAAGTGATCGTTTGTCCTACCAATGTAGAGCCCGAAGATCCACGCAGCTACTATTCTGTTTCAAAAAGGCTGGCTACCGAGGTGCCCAACAGCTGGTATGTAAACCAGTATGATAACCTGGCCAACCGCCTCGCCCATTACGAACAAACCGGCCCCGAGATATGGGAACAAACAGAAGGTAAGATAACCCACCTGGTGGTTGCCGCCGGAACCGGGGGTACTATTGTAGGTACGGCAAAGTATTTAAAAGAAAAGAACCCAAATATAAAAGTATGGGCCATTGACACTTATGGCTCACTGTTGAAAAAATACTTTGATACAGGTGAGATAGACCAGAAAGAAGTGTATCCATATATAAGTGAAGGATTTGGAGAAGACTTTGTACCCGCCAACTACGATATGAGTGTGATAGACGAGTTTACCAAGGTAACCGATAAAGACGGCGCCGTAATGACCAGGCGTATAGCAAAAGACGAAGGCATGTTCTGTGGCTACAGCGCCGGCAGTTGTGTGCAGGGATTGCAGCAGCTGGCCAAGGGCCCCGACGGAAAGGACCGGTTAACCAAGGACGATGTGGTAGTATTGATCTTTCATGATCATGGCAGCCGCTATGTAGGTAAAGTATATAACGACCAATGGATGCTGGAAAGAGGTTTCCTGGATGTGAAAACGTTCAAAGATGTGGTTGGTGGCCGTGGTGCACAGCGCCTGATCAGTTTAACCAGTGCAGATACCGTTGCAGCAGCCATCGACCTGATGAAGAAATACGATATAGAGAATATACCTGTACTGGACAATGGAGAGAACAAAGGCGCTATATCAGAAGGCGGATTATTCAATAAGATCCTTAACAATCCTGATATTAAAACACAAACCGTAGGTTCTGTAATGGAAAAAGCATATCCGGAAGTGGCTTTTGAGACTCCGGTAGAGCGTTTAAGTACTTATATCACCCGGGAAAACGGGGCGGTTTTGAGCCGGGATGAAAGCGGGGCCTTACACATTGTTACCAAATACGACATCATTCAGAGCCTGAGCAAATAATTTTGCCGGGATTTTACGAACAAACGAAACCCTATACAGTGCTGCATTTAAACGATGCAGCACTTTTTATATGGCTAAAAACCCTTATCCCGGGTACGTAGATCTACGATGCCATTTCCCGTAGCTATCCTACCCGAAAAAATGAATATCTACGATTGCGACAGTAATTAGACTGTCGCGAAAAAAGAGCAATATCGCTCTGGTACAGAATGATTATCTGTTGCATCTTTGTACCAGAAGTTGATTGATAGATTAAATATCAATCGTTATCCAAGATCCTGATTAAAGCCAAAAGAATTCAATCCAATACTTGTAAAAAACCAACAAACGATCCAGTATCAGTCAACTTCTTTTAATTTTAAAACCAAGATCTTTAAAAACCAATATTCGCTTTAAGTTCTTTGTCCGTTGAAAAACCAGGTCTCTAAGTATTTGAAAAACCAATATCCACTGCCTATGCTGTAAAAAGCGATGATGGCAACGAAAAAACCAAAAGAGTACCAGTATCCACCACCATGCTGTAAAAAGTGTGGGTGAAAAACCAAAAGAAAAACCAATATCCAGCCTATGCCGTAAAAAGCGATGATGGCTAAATTGAAGAACACTGAAACCAGGATTAAATTATTAAGGAACCACTCTGCTAAATAATGGTAACCCCCTTTAGGAAGCAGATCCAATGAAATCCTGAGAAAACCAACTCCCGTGCTTGGTTGGTTTAAAAAATTAAGCTTCCACAGTTGTTTGATATAATATCAAAAGGCTGTGGAAGCTTTTTTTATGCCCCTTTCTTACTTTTATGCCATGATCCTGAACAATGCCTCCGGGCTGGGCTATATCCCCAAACGAATCATTTCCCTGGTTCCTTCGCAAACCGAATTGTTATATTCGCTCGGACTGGAAGAAGAAACCGTGGGGATCACAAAATTCTGTGTTCATCCCGGGCAATGGTTTCAAACCAAAACCAGGATTGGCGGCACCAAAACCATTAATTACGACTGCATCCGGCAATTACAACCCGATCTTATCATTGCCAATAAAGAAGAGAATGTAAAAGAACAGGTAGAGTTACTGGCCAATGATTATCCGGTATGGCTAACGGATGTAAACACCCTCGCTGATGCATTACAGATGATCCACGACGTAGGCGAATTAACCGGCAAACAAAACCTGGCATTTTCATTAACCAGGAATATCAGCCATCGCTTTAAAGAATTAGACCAACCTCAAACCACAAACTTCAAGCCTATCCTGAGCGTAGCCGAAGGGCAAACATCAGATCTCAAACTCCAAACCGCCTACCTCATCTGGCAAAAACCTTACATGACCGTAGGCGGCGATACCTTCATCCACGACATGCTTTCCAGGTGCGGCTTCAATAATATTTTTGCAGACAGGAAAAGATACCCCGAAACAAATATCCCCGAACTTCATACTTCAAACCTCAAACTCCTCCTTCTCTCCTCTGAGCCCTATCCGTTTAAACAAAAACATATTGAAGAACTGTCTGCCCAACTACCAGGTTGCAAAATAGTACTCGTTGATGGCGAATACTTCAGCTGGTATGGCAGCCGGTTGCTGGAAGCGCCCTCTTATTTCAAAAAACTCATTGAAACCTGTTTTTAAGCTAATTTCCAACCTGCTTCTCTTTAAACACATTTTATATTAAATTTGCCCAAAACCAAAAACTATATGGCTAATAAAAAAATCATTGAGCTACTGGGCGACCAGGCCGATTCATTGCTGAATCATGAATGTAAGACCATCACTAAAAAAGAAATATCAACTCCCGGTGCCGATCATGTGGATGATATCTGGAGAGCAAGCAACCGCAATAACCAAACCCTCAAAAGTTTACAGCATATATTAGATAACGGCCGCCTGGGCGGAACCGGGTACGTATCCATCTTACCGGTTGACCAGGGAATTGAGCACAGTGCCGGCGCATCTTTTGCACCAAACCCTATTTATTTCGATCCCGAGAATATTGTGAAACTGGCCATTGAAGGCGGATGCAATGCCGTTGCTTCCACCTTTGGCGTACTGGGCATTGTTAGCCGCAAATATGCGCACAAGATCCCGATGATGGTTAAGATCAACCACAATGAATTCCTGAGCCTGCCCAATAAATTCGACCAGATCATGTTCGGCAAAGTGAAAGATGCCTGGAACATGGGAGCAACAGCCGTTGGCGCCACCATTTATTTTGGCAGTGCCGAAAGCACCCGCCAGATACAGGAGGTAGCTACTGCTTTTGAAGCGGCACACGAACTGGGTATGACCACTGTTCTTTGGTGCTATACCCGCAATAACGGTTTTAAAGTAGACGGTGTGGATTATCACACATCTGCCGATCTTACCAGCCAGGCAAACCACCTGGGTGTTACTATACAGGCCGATATCATCAAACAAAAATTACCAACCAATAACGGAGGATATAATGCCACCAAACATGGTAAAACCTCTCCCCTTGTTTATTCTAAGTTAACTACCGATCACCCGATAGACCTGGCCCGTTACCAGGTAGCAGGTTGCTATATGGGTCGTGTGGGTCTCATCAACAGCGGCGGAGAAAGTAAAGGCGCTACCGACATGGCTGAAGCAGTTACCACGGCCGTTATCAACAAACGTGCAGGCGGTATGGGGCTCATCAGCGGACGTAAAGCATTCCAGAAGCCAATGAAAGAAGGAGTGGAATTACTGAATAATATCCAGGATGTTTATTTGGATAAGAGTATCACAATTGCATAATATCGTTTAAAACGTTTAAAGGTTTAAGGGTTTAAAGGATACGCAACTTTAAACTTTTCAACCTTTAAACCCTTAAACCATACATATACATGAAAAAAGAAGAAGACTTCGATGCCAGTCTGGCCGGTGAAGAAGGAAGTACCGAGGATTCAAAGAGCAGCTGGTTCAAAAGAATGAAAAAAGGGATCCTCACTTCTACCAAAGACAAGAAGGATGCCCCGGAAGGACTGTGGTCTAAATGCCCTTCCTGCAAATACACCTGCACCATTTCTGAGCTCAACGAAAATAAATACGTATGCCCCAAATGCGATTATCATCACCGCATTGGCAGCGACGAATATTTTGAGATCATTTACGACAACAATGAGTACACCGAGTTGTTTGCCAACATCCGCTCAAAAGATTACCTGCATTTTGTTGACCTGAAGCCTTACGACAAACGACTGGAAGAGACCTATGCAAAAACAGGCATCCACGATTCGATGACCGTTGAACATGGAAAAGTAAATGGCCACGACCTGGTGGTAGCCTGCATGGATTTTGAATTCATTGGCGGAAGCTTAGGCAGTGTAATGGGAGAAAAGATCAGTCGGGGTTGTGATTATTGTCTCGAGCATAAGATCCCCTTCATGATCATCAACAAAAGCGGCGGGGCCCGGATGATGGAAAGCGCTTTTTCATTGATGCAGCTGGCAAAAACCTCCGGAAAATTATCGCAACTGAGCGATGCCAGGATACCCTACATCTCTTTATGCACCGACCCAACCTTTGGTGGCACCACGGCTTCCTTTGCCATGCTGGGCGATGTGATATGCGGCGAACCCGGTGCCCTCATTGGTTTTGCCGGCCCAAGGGTTATCAAAGAAACAATCAAAAAAGACCTGCCCGAAGGTTTCCAGCGCAGCGAATTCTTACTGGAACACGGCTTCCTGGACTTTATCGTTCACCGCAAAGACCTGAAGGAAAAATTGGCTAACTTGTTGCTGCTCTTCAAGAGCTAAACGGCAGCTGCAGCAGGTAATATAATCCGCGGAATCATCGTTTTACTGCAGTGGCCCATACCTTAAATATGCTGCTGAAAAAATTTTCCATACTTGCTATTGCCTTTTTGGTTGCAGCAGGAAGATTATTTGCACAAACGCCCTGTACGGCACTCGGACAAAATCCTTCCACCGCCTTCCCGGTTTGCGGAACAGCTACTTTTTACCAGGACAGTGTTCCTTTTTGCAGTTCAAACATTCTCTATGTTCCGGGTTGTTCTTTTTTTGGCGACACTTCTACCCTTTATCAAAACAAGAATCCTTATTGGTATAAGTTCACCTGTTTTCAAAGCGGCACATTGCATTTTATCATCGTTCCCAATAACCCCAATGAAGATTACGACTGGCAGTTGTACGATGTAACCGGTCACAACCCGGATGATGTATATACGGATACTTCGTTGATCATTTCCGGAAACTGGTCGGGAACATACGGCCCTACCGGCGCTAATGATACCGGTCTCAATTTTATTGCCTGTGCATCTTTGCCGGAACTTCTTTATTCCACTTTTGCACTGAGCCCAAACCTTATACAGGGACATAATTATCTTTTGCTGGTAAGTCATTTTTCCGATACGCAACAAGGCTATTCACTTTCCTTTGGAGGAGGCACTGCGGTGATAACCGATACCATTCCGCCTCATGCAATAAATGCAAACCGGGCCAGTTGCGACGGCACACAAATAATGGTAAGGCTGAATAAGAAAATGAAATGCAGCACCGTGGCAGCCGACGGGTCTGATTTTAGCATCAGTCCGCCCCTGGCAAATGTGATCGCCGCGGTTGGCATCGGATGTACCAGTGGGTTTGACACCGATTCAGTATTGCTTACGTTCAACCAGCCACTGCCTTTTGGCAACTACAACCTGCTTGTGCAAAACGGAACCGACGGCAACAGCATTCTGGATATATGCGATACCGGTTTGCCTGTCGGCGAAGCGCTTCCCTTTACTGTTCTGTCGCTGTTGCCTGTTCCATTGAATAGTTTGCAAAACAATAAATGCAGCACCGATTCACTGATACTGGTGCTTGCCGATTCTGTTCAATGCGTTTCGGTGGCGGCAGATGGTTCCGACTTTATCATCAACGGAACGTACGCAGTAAATGTAGCCAGTGCGGCCCCTGCTTATTGTGCCAATGGATTGACCACACAGATCGTCATTCGGCTGGCATCAACCATGCAGTTGCCCGGAAGTTTCCAGGCAGTATTACAAAGAGGCAGCGATGGGAATACCCTGCTCAGCAAATGCGATACGCCTTCTGTGGCCGGATCATTCTTACCCTTTACCATTATACCAAAACCGGTTGCAAATTTTACATTGCCGGCCTCTGTTTGTCTGCCCAATGCATTTGCAAACTTCACAAACCGTTCAACCATTGCTGATGGAACAGAAAATCTGTTTCAATACTTCTGGAGTTTTGATGACCCCGTAAGCGGAGCAAATAATAACTCCACATTGAAAGACCCAACACACCGGTATAACAGCGTTCGGGCATACAATGTAAACCTTCGGGTAACCAGCGGGGGTGGTTGCATAAAAGACACAACGATCGTATTCAATAATATTCATCCGCAGCCCAAAACGAATTTTGATTTTAATAAACCAGCTGTTTGTATTGGCGACCCGGTAACAATGACTGACTTAACCAACAGCATGGATGGAACCACCATTCAATGGAACTGGAACCTGGGCGACGGCAGCATAAGGCACACACAAAATGTTACCTATACCTATTCAACTGTAAAAACATTTGCAGTAACGTTGTACAGCATGAACAGCCACGGTTGCTACAGCGATACGCTTACAAAATCAATAACTGTTTATCCATACCCAACTGTGTATGCAGGCCCCGACAGGGTCGTATTAGCAGGTGGACAACTTACCCTTGTATCCCAGGCAACGGGCGATAACCTACAATATGTATGGACGCCCGCCACATACCTGGACGATCGCTACATTCCCAACCCCCGCTGCATTGCTCCGCAAAACGATATTACATACAGGCTTACCGTAACCGGAACCGGTGGCTGTGCCGCCTGGGATGATGTGTTTGTAAAGGTTTTAAAAATGCCGAAGATCCCCAATACCTTCACACCGAACAACGATGGTATCAATGACCTTTGGGTGATACAATACCTGGAAGATTATCCCAACAACCACCTGCAGGTATTTACCCGTGCCGGGCAACTGGTTTATGAAAGCCGTGGCCTTTACAAAGCCTGGAACGGAAACTACAAAGGCCGCCCTGTTCCATACGATACTTACTACTATATACTGGAACCAGGAAGCGGAAGAGAACCTGTCACAGGTTATGTAACGATCATTAAGTAATATTTTCTTTACAAATTTTAAAAGCATAAATAATATCACCCCTCCGGGGTTTGTGCTAAACGAATTTTCGTTCTATAAGAATGGCAGCCTTTCAGGCTTGGATGATGATCGCCGGTTTTAAATTCCGAAAAGATATAATTATTAGCAGGCATAAAAAATGTCTTCCCTCTTGGTTCGTGCTAAACTAATTACCGTTCTACAATAATGGCAGCCTTTCAGGCTTGGATGATCGCCGGTTTTAAATCCCGAAGGGATGAGATTATTATAGAACGAAAACCCAATAATTGCTGTGCCTAACCCCAAAGGGGTGACATAACATCTATTCCGCTGCCATCGCCAACCCCAGCAACAAACATCATTGCTTCAAACACGTACCTTTGCACAAAACAACGAATTGGAGATTTTAAACCGAAAGGCACACCACGATTATTTTTTTGAGCAGACCTATATTGCAGGCATGGTACTTGCCGGCACCGAGATAAAATCGTTACGGGCGGGCAAGGCAAGTTTTAATGACAGTTATTGCTTCTTTCACAAAGGCGAGCTGTTTGTAAAAAGCCTGCACATCTCCGAATACGCTTTCGGCACTTACACCAACCACGAACCCATGCAGGAACGAAAACTGCTGCTCAATAAAAAAGAATTACGCAAACTGGAAGGCAAAACAAAAGAGAAAGGATATTCCATCATCCCCCTGCGCATCTTTTTGGCTGAATCGGGTTATTTTAAAATGGAGATCGGCCTGGGTAAGGGCAAAAAACACTACGATAAAAGAGAAACCATTAAGGAACGGGAAACGGATAGGGATATAAAACGAAAATACGGGGTGTAAATAGGTTACAAGTTTGAAGTTTGAGGTTTGAGGTTGGGTGTATTCAGGTTGAACAACTCTTTAAACCATTGTATTCTTTTCAACATCAAACATCAAACCTCAAACCAAAAACTAGCATTCGCTTAAACTCAACGGCACATTCACCGCCAACCCGCCATCAGCTGTTTCTTTGTATTTGCTGTTCATATCAAGCGCTGTATCCCACATGGTCTTTATCACACCATCTAAACTTACCTTGGCATAATCGGGAGAGCTTTGTAAAGCCAGCTGGCTTGCCGTGATTGCCTTGATGGCGCCCATGGTATTGCGCTCAATACAGGGCACCTGTACCAGGCCTCCGATGGGATCGCAGGTTAAACCCAGGTGGTGCTCCATGGCGATCTCAGCCGCCATCAGCGTTTGTCGTTGTGTGCCGCCTAAACATTCGGTAAGCGCTGCCGCCGCCATGGCACTGCTTACACCGATCTCGGCCTGGCAACCACCCATGGCCGCAGAAATGGTGGCGCCTTTTTTAAAGATGCTTCCTACCTCAGAAGCCGTTAATAAGAATTGAATTATTTTTTCATCACTGTCGCCGCCACAAAAAGCAATATAATATTGCAGCACAGCTGGTATCACACCGGCAGCTCCGTTCGTTGGCGCTGTAACCACCCTTCCAAAACTGGCATTCTCTTCATTCACCGCCAGGGCAAAACAACTTACCCAATCGAGTATGTAGGTAAAATCGTTACCTCCTTCTTTTATAATTTTCAACCAGCTGTCGTAATCGGTATAGGTTCTGCCGGCCGTAAGTCTTTTATTCAGCCCGGCTCCTCTTCGTTTTACCTGCAATCCGCCAGGCAGCACACCTTCGGCATGACAACCCCGGTAGATACATTCCTTCATCACCCGCCAGATAGTAAGCACTTTTTCTTTTGTTTCTTTCTCACTGCGCCATACGTGTTCATTCTCCATTACCACATCACTGATGTTCAAACCCGTCTTCATACACCAATGCAGTAATTCATCGGCTGTGTTGATGGGAAAAGGAAGATGAACATCGTTACCTGCATCCTGGTCTTCTCCCTCTTTAACCACAAAACCACCACCAACCGAATAATAGGTTTCAGCAATACTATCGCCATTGGAAAGGTTCACCAAAAAACTCAACCCGTTAGGGTGAAAGGGCAACGACTCACTCATTAAAAATTCAATGTCTTCTGCGGAATCAAAATCAATTTCATGCCTGCCCGCCAGCACCATCTTTTTCATGTGCTTTATGTCGGCGATCTTGGCATGAATATTATTCACATCGAAGGTCACCGGGTCATCGCCGCAAAGTCCGAGTTGCACAGCAATATCGGTCCCATGCCCCACGCCTGTTTTTGCCAGCGAGCCATAGAGTATCACCCGCAATTCTTTTACATGCTGCAGCAGTTCTTTTTGCAGCAGACCCTGGGTGAAGCGTTGAGCGGCACGCCATGGCCCAAGGGTATGGCTGCTGGAAGGCCCCACACCTATCTTGAACATATCAAATACTGAAATGGATTCGTGGCTCAATGAAAATGGTTTTATTATTGAACATCCATTAACTGAACAGCAAACTGAAGAATGGAATTAGGTGGAATAGATCCCACCTGGTTGCTTCCATATCCCAGTGAAGGAGGAATATAAAGATTAATGGTACCGAATTTTTTGATCAGGGGAATCCCTTTTTGAAAGCCGGGTATCAATTGCCCAAGCGTATAAGTAACCCCGGTAAGGTTTTCTTCAAACTTAACCCCGTTGGTAAGATAGCCCGTATACTTAAACGTGATATTTGAACAAATGGAAGGAGTTGCTCCTGAGCCCGGGTTCGTGATCTCATAAAACAATCCGCTGGGATGTTGTACGGCTGCCGGATGGTTTGCCGTAACCCAGGCTTGCAAGGTAGCAATCTCCGATGCAGGCGCCACGATCGCCGATTCGGTAAATCCGCATCCTGGATCATCGGATTTTTTACATCCATCAGAAAGTAAAGCCAATACCACAATGGCGCCTAAGAAAAGTTTGTTCCTGTTCATTATTATTCTTTATTAATTGGTTTCAGAATTTGTTTGCTCCCCGCCCGCTCTGCTCTTTAGTTCATGATACAACTGCTCATTCATTTCCCATTTATAATGCATACGGAAGTAAGCAAAGAAAAGGATACTGATGAACAGCGCAACCACAATGGTAATGAATGTGCCGCCGGATGTATTGGATATACGGGTATACCATTCCGGCAGAAATACCTGAACCACAAAAAGCAGCAGTATCACCGGCAGACTGAACAAAACAGCCATCGGTAACCCATTCAGCAGTTTCGCTTTTACCGTATTCAGTTTGGTCCGCTCCCGTTCCCAGTACACAATAAACTGTCGGTCCTTTTCCGTTATCATAACACAAAACTAAGGCAATTTACGATAGTGTATAGGTTGAATCTGATTAATGATGAGTTGTCAGCCTGAGCTTGTCGAAGGCGGGTTAGGATGAGTTAATTCTTATGGCTTCGCCAAGTTCAGCCTGACATTTCCCTTGAATTTAATTTCGAACTGAATCACTACCTGAATTAGCCTGCCCTTTGTTATATACCGAATATCTTGTAGGTTTGTTACGCTTAACTTTTGCGAATGAAAATAGAACAACTGCTGGCACAGCATTTTTACAAAAACAAGGAAGTCACCCTGCAGGGCATCGGCAAGTTCACCCTTTCGCCCGACCTGGTGATGCCCATGGAGAATGATAAAGATGCTACCCTTCCGGATAATGCCATTTCTTTCACGTACGATTCCCGTGCCACCGAAGATGATGCCCTTATCAATTACATCGTTGAGCAAACCCGTAAGATGAAACCGCTGGCGGCTGCCGATCTTGATTCGTACCTCGTACTGGGAAAGCAGTTCCTCAACATCGGCAAACCATTTAAGGTAGAAGGACTTGGTATGCTGATCAAGAACCAGCAGGGCGAATACCAGTTTACCCAGGGACAAAGCTTTAGTTCAAAAACAGAAGAGGCGGCTCCTGCGATGGTTAGAGAAAAAGCAGACGATAACGATATTTCGTTCAGGGATGAGGGCAGGCCTGCCGGCAGAAGCAATAAGGGATTGAAGATAGCAGCGGCTTTACTGGTTGTTGGATTGCTTGGCACTGCAGCCTGGTATTTCTTTATGAGAAATACAAAACAGGCAGGCGTGGAAACTGCCCTGCAGGAACCGGCTGCCAAGCAGGAACCCGATACAAATAAGATCAATCCCGCCATCACGGATACATTGAACAGCATAAAAAAAGATTCAGTAGTTCCCGTTGCACCACCGGTTACAGCGGGCGATTATACATTTAAAGTAGTGTTCAGGGTACTAAGCCAGGGCGGTGCTCTTAAAAAGAAAATAGAACTGAATAAGCCTAATGTGATCATGTACACGTCCGACTCGGTACATTATAAACTGGCAGAAGGATTTAACCGTCCGCTCAGCGATACCACAAAAATAAAAGACTCTCTCCGGGCATTTTATGCTTTCCGCACATTTATTGAATATAAATAGCCAGGCCATACATGCAGCAGCCCAACCAGAAAAAAATAACCCTTGCTTTCATCGTACTGGCATTGATGGATATCACGGGCATACTTACCGGTTCGGAAAGCCTGCACTTTATTGCCAAGCCCCTGCTTGTTCCTGCACTGTTACTGTTGATATATGTAACGCAAAACGGGGTTAAAGGAAAAACGCTGTTAATGACCGGGCTCTTCTTTTCCTGGACGGGTGATATATTGCTGATGTTTGAATCAAAGCATGCGTTGTTCTTCATCTTCGGGCTCGTATGCTTCCTGGTCACCCATATTTTTTATATCAGCTATTTCCTGAAAATAAAGTCGGGTAATGTCTCACTACTGAAAAAATACCCGGTACTCATCTTACTGGTGGTTGGCTATGGCGTTTCCCTGGTATGGCTGCTTTATCCGCACCTCGGCGACCTGAAGCTGCCCGTGATGGCTTATGCCACTATCATTTGCACGATGTTGCTCTGCAGCCTGCATGTGTTTTTAAAAGTGAATAAAAGTGCGGCTGTATATTATTTAGCAGGCGCTGGCTTTTTTGTTCTGTCCGATTCGCTGCTTGCCATCAATAAATTTTACCAGCCCTTTGCTTATGCAGGCGCATTTATCATGATCACCTACTGCGCCGCACAGTATTTTATTGTGCGGGGATATATTGAACAGAAACCATAACGAGCAAGAATAAATAATAATTTAAATTGCTGATTCAATCTTCAAACATGAGATACATCTTACTGCTTGCATTCACCCTGGTTGGTTTTCAGCCTGCTTTTTGCCAAACAACGGCAGACAATAAGGATTTAGCTGCATTCTTTAAAGAGGCGGCAGAAGAATTTTATAAGTTAAACCCGCTGTTTGCCACCAGCAGCGGCGACTACCGGTATAACGACCAGTTGCCCATAACTTTTACCGACAGTTACAATGAAAAAGCCCGGCAGAGTAATGCCAAAAACCTGGAAGGGTTACTAAAATTCAACCGAAATGAACTGAATGCAAACGATAAGATCAGTTACGATATTTTTAAGCGCAACATGGAGATGGCCCTGGAAGGTTTCAACTATAAAACAAACAGGGTACCCTTTAACCAGCTTAACGGGCTGCATCTTATATTGGCACAATGGGGAAGCGGTACCGGGGCCCAGCCATTTAAAACAATCAAAGATTATGATGACTGGTTAGCCAGGGCGCACAGTTTTGGCGAATGGTGCGATAGTGCCATTGCGTATTTCCGAAAAGGCATTGCAGAGAATATTGTTTTACCGAAAGCACTTGTGGCAAAAATGATCCCTCAACTGAAGGCTTTACAAACAGCCGATATAAGCAAAAGTGTTTTCTATGGGCCGGTAAATAAATTCCCTGCCGGTTTCAGTGAAGCAGATAAAGCAAGGTTTACAGATGCTTTTAAAAAACTGATCAGCGATGATATAAACGCTTCGTATAAAAAGCTGTCAACATTCATCCAGGACGAATACCTGCCAAAAGCCAGGGAAACAAGTGGTATAGGCGCTTTACCCGATGGCGATAAGCTATATGATTTTGCCATCCGCAGCTATACCACCACCAATAAGAAACCCGACGAACTTTTCAATACCGGGCTATCCGAAGTAAAACGTATCCGGGAAGAAATGGAAAAGGTAAAAGCCCAGGTAAAATTTAACGGAACCCTGGATTCATTTTTTATTTATACAAAAACAGACCCGCAGTTCCTGCCTTATAAAACTGCGGAAGAAGTATTGGTTGCCTACAGGGCCATACAGGGAAAGATAGAACCCTATTTAAATAATTTATTTTCCCTGCGTCCGAAAACAGCTTTTGAAATAAGGCAGACAGAAGCTTTCAGGGCCGCCTCTGCAGCCGCTCAATATTTTGCCGGCCTCACAGACGGCACCCGTCCGGGTATTTTTTATGTACCGATCGTTGATGCAACAAAATATACTACAGCAAAAGAAAATCTCTTTATACACGAAGCCATTCCCGGGCATCATTTCCAGATCATGATACAGAAAGAGAATACCAACCTGCCAAAATTCAGGCAGGAAGGAGGAAACAGCGCTTATGCAGAAGGCTGGGGATTGTATTGCGAAAGCCTGGGTAAACAACTGGGCTGCTATACCGACCCGTACCAGTACTTCTATGCGCTTGGCGATGAAATGCACCGTGCCATCAGGCTGGTGGTAGATGCAGGCATGCATGCAAAGGGCTGGACAAGAGAACAGGCTATTGAGTACATGCGAAAGAATGAGCCTATAACCGAACAGGCGGCCACCGCAGAAATTGAAAGATACATGGCCATGCCCGGCCAGGCGCTCAGCTATAAAGTAGGCGAATTAAAGATCAAAGAGCTGCGTGATAAATATGCAAAACAACTGGGCAAACGGTTTAAGTTATCCGATTTTCATGATGAATTGATACGGGATGGCGCCATGCCGCTAACCACATTGGAAGCAAAGATGGATGCATGGGCTGCCGGTAAGAAATAATAAACCTGATCGATAAGATATACAGAACAGTAACCATGACAAAGCAGGAATTACTGCATGAACTTTCCGGCAATACCTGGGTAATGCTTCGTCCATCTGCCATTGAAGGCGTGGGCGTTTTTGCCATCCGTGATATTCCCAAAGGATGCCGGGATATGTTTGGCAAACCCGATGCCGCCGAAGAATGGATAACCGTTTCCAAAAAAGAGATCGAAACCCTGCCTGCCCACGCCCAATTCATTGTGGGCAATTACTGCCTGTACGATGAACAGAATTATTTTATACCTGCCCATGGCTTTAAGAAGATGGACGTATCGCTTTTCCTCAATCATTCCGATAACCCAAATATCATCTCCATCAACAACGGCGACTTCTTTGAAACCCTCCGGGATATAAAGCAGGGTGAAGAACTGCTGATAGACTACGGGGGTATCGTGGATGGGGAATAATTGTTCATTTTTTTTCAGACCATAACCGCTTTGATTTCAGCAACAATAGTTTTACATTTATACAACTAACCCCATCTCCTTTTACTCCGCCCCCTTATTATTTTTTCAAACTCAAAACATCTAACAATGAAACAATTCAGGTTTTTGATGCCGTTTGCTGTTGGAGTAAGCATGGCGGCAGTTCTTTTCTCCTGCAATGGCGGAGAAGAAAAAAAAGCAGAGGAGCCTGCTAAAGACACAACAGCAGCCAAGGCCCCCGAACAACCTGCTGCTCCGGTAAAACCAGACAATATCATGATCGTTATAGCCAAGGTGGCCAATTATGCCAAATGGCTGCCCGATTATGAATCGCATGATTCGGTAAGGCTGGCATCCGGGTTGCACAACCGGTTGGTATGCCGCGGAACCAAAGATTCCAATACAGTAATGGTTGTTTTAAAAATGGACGATGCTGCAAAAGCAAAAGAATTTGCCGCTTCTCCCGGTTTGAAAGAAAGAATGAGAAAGGGAGGAGTAACAGGTACGCCAACGATCATGTTTATCGATATACAACGGCTTGATACCACGGTAACCGGAACATCCCGGGTGCTGGTAACCCACAAGGTAAAAGACTGGGATGCATGGCTTAAAGTTTTTGATGCCGACAAACCGAACCGTATGGCTGCCGGTATTACCGACAGGGCACTTGGCTACAGCGTGGGCGATAACCATTCGGTAATGATCGCCATGGCAATCAGCGATATGAAAAAGGCAGACGATTTTTCTAAATCACCCGAGCTGAAAAAGAAAATGGAAGAAGGCGGTGTGGAAGGCCCTCCTACATTCTTTTATTATTCCGTGGCAAAAAAATATTGAGGCCTGGTATCTATCAACAGAAGCTGTTCCGCAATTACGGGACAGTTTTTTTATTTGTATACAGTTTCCTGCTTCATCCGTTTCAATACAAAAAAATTTATAAGTAAGGCGCTTAACAGCGGCAGGTAGATAATGCAGAAATAAATAAAATACCCAACCGTAACTTCCGGCACCGGTTTTACATGCACCAGCAACTGGTCTCCTATTACTGTTTCGGAAAAAAGCACACTCCTGGTCAGGTTCCAGCCCAGGTGAATGGCCATGGGATAATAAAGGGAGAATGTTCTGGCATATGCGTAGGCATAAAGCAGGCCCATGATACCGGTAGTGATGAATACAATCAGCATCTGGAACGGATTGCCCAATACATTAAAGGAAAACCAGTGATAGATACCAAACGAAATGGCCGAAATGATGATAGCTTTTGTTGCTCCAATTTTCCGGATAAGGATATACATCAGTGCACCCCGGAAGATGAACTCTTCAAACAACACCGATTTTATATTCCACCACAGTCCGTTCCAGATAAGCCCGGCAGTAAGTTTGGGATTCAGTTGCCATTGCTGTTTGGCAAAGAACATCCGCATGATGAAATCAGAAGAACAGCAAAGAGCAGTGATGAAGAACAACAAGACAAAGCCCAGCAATCGTTTCTTTGTCGGATAAAAACCCAAAACACCCAACCCTTTCTTTTCAAAAAGCCATAAGAGCAACCAGGAAATAAGAAGCTGAACGATGATGCCGAGCATGAACAGTAAATTTTACCTTGGTGAAAATAACAAAATTCAACAATTTTCAACCCTTCAACAACATTCAACGTTTTTAAACCTTTACCCATTAATTGGCCAATGGGCAGGCGGTGACGTCAGACCAATAAAAAATCCCTCCTGCATCTCTGCAAGAGGGACTCTATATTTTGGGGCTGTAAACCTTTCAACAATTTTCAACCCTTCAACAACATTCAACGTTCTTAGTATCCGCCCATTCCGCCCATATCCGGCGCTCCATGGCTGTGCGGTGCTTCCTCTTTTGGTTTGTCGGCTATCACACATTCTGTTGTTAACAACATACCTGCAATAGAAGCTGCATTTTCCAAAGCCACACGGCTTACTTTAGTAGGATCAATTACACCCGCTTTAAATAAGTTCTCGTACACTTCGGTTCTTGCATTAAATCCAAAATCAGCTTTACCTTCTTTGATCTTCTGTACCACGATAGAACCATCAATTCCTGCATTGGAAGTGAGACAACGGATAGGTTCTTCCAGCGCACGGCGAACAATTGCCATACCGGTTTGCTCATCAGCGATCTGACCTTTTACTTTTGGTTCCAGGCTGGCAACCGCACGGATATAGGCTACACCACCGCCAGGAACTATCCCTTCTTCCACAGCTGCCCTTGTTGCATGCAATGCATCGTCAACACGGTCTTTCTTTTCTTTCATTTCCACTTCGGTAGCAGCGCCTATGTATAATACCGCAACACCACCGGCCAGTTTAGCCAGGCGTTCCTGCAGTTTTTCTTTATCATAGTCAGATGTGGTTGATTCAACCTGTGCTTTTATCTGGTTCACTCTTGCCGTTATATCTTTTTTAGAACCTTTACCACCAACGATGGTCGTATTGTCTTTATCAATGGTAATACTTTCGGCAGTACCCAAATAAGTAAGATCGGCATTCTCCAGTTTAAAACCTTGCTCTTCGCTAACAACCGTACCGGCAGTAAGAATGGCAATATCCTGCAGCATTTCTTTTCTGCGGTCGCCAAAGCCCGGTGCTTTTACGGCTGCCACTTTAATGGTACCGCGTAATTTATTTACCACCAGTGTTGCCAGTGCTTCACCTTCCAGGTCTTCGGCAATGATAACAAGGGGGCGGCCGGTTTGTGCCACTTTCTCCAGTATGTGAAGGATATCTTTCATGGTAGATATCTTCTTATCATAAATAAGAATGTATGGGTTGCTTAATTCAGCCTGCATCTTTTCGCTGTTGGTTACAAAGTACGGACTGATATAACCACGATCAAACTGCATACCTTCCACAATATCCACGGTGGTATCAGTTCCTTTTGCTTCTTCAACGGTAATCACACCCTCTTTACCCACTTTTACAAAAGCTTCGGCAATTAATTTACCGATGGTTTCATCATTATTGGCAGAGATGGTTGCAACCTGCTGAATTTTTTTAGTGTCGTTACCCACTGCCTGGCTCTGGCTTTTTAAACTATCCACCACTAAGCTTACTGCTTTATCAATACCACGCTTAAGATCCATCGGGTTAGCACCGGCGGCAACCATTTTCAAGCCCTCGCTGATGATGCTTTGTGCCAGTACGGTTGCCGTAGTGGTACCATCACCTGCCTGGTCGGCCGTTTTAGAAGCCACTTCTTTTACCATTTGAGCACCCATGTTCTCAATAGGGTCTTCCAGTTCAATTTCTTTGGCAACGGTAACACCATCCTTGGTTACACTGGGTGCCCCGAATTTGCGCTCCAGTACCACGTTACGGCCTTTAGGGCCCAGGGTTACTTTTACAGCATTTGCCAGCGTATCAACGCCTTTCTTCATTTTATTCCTTGCTTCAATATCGAAGAATATCATTTTACTCATGTTGTATTGCCCCTATCCCCTGAAGGGGAACTGATCTCTGCGGAGCTAACAGGTTTTATTTTATTTTGAAATGTTTTGAATTTAAAAGAACTGCGTTTCCACCCCTTTAGGGGATGGGGGTTATACGATCGCCAGTATATCACTCTCCCGCATGATCAGGTAATCCCTGCCTTCGATGGATATCTCGGTTCCGGCATATTTGCCATATAAAACGGTATCGCCTGCTTTTACCATTACCGGTTCGTCTTTTTTGCCCGGACCGGCAGCCACTACTGTACCACGCTGGGGTTTCTCTTTTGCAGTGTCCGGTATGATGATCCCACCGGCGGTCTTTTCTTCAGCAGCAGCAGGTTCTACAATAACCCTGTCGTGCAAAGGTGTAATGCTCAGTTTCGCAGCATTCTTAACTTTAGCCATAGTTGTATTTGTTTTGATTTATTTAAAGATTAGCCCGACCAAATTTTCGGACGGCAAATGTATCACTAAATACTATACCAAATGGCGGGGACAGGGAGAAATTGACAAGCTGGCTGTTGTATATGGTTCTCAGCCCGAAAAAAAGACACAGTCCCGAAATTTTTGGCAGAAACCTCAAACTTCAAACCTCAAACCCGGAACCCCTACCCCGAAACCCTTATCTTTGCGCCTTTAAAGTTCTTGAGCATGATCAGCAGAAGAAATATCCGGGTAAAAGTGATGCAGACCTTATACAGCATCGACAGCATGAGCGGAGACCTAAAACCCGGTGAAGCGGCAACCATCGTTACCAAAAAGATCGAACAGAGCCGCCAGCTCCTTACCTACCTTCTTTATTTTATTACCGAAGTGGCCCGTTATGCTGAAGTGGATGCCCGGCAAAAAGCTTCCAAGCACCTGCCCACGGCAGAAGACCTGAAGATAAACACCAAGATAGCCGGTAACGAACTGCTGTGGAAGATACTGGAAGAACCTTCCTACAAGAAAGTAATAGCCGAATTAAAGCCCCAGTATATAGTGGATGCCGAACTGCTGAAAAAGATCTACCTGCAACTGGTGGCCTCCCCGGAATATGCGGAATATATTGAAGTACAAAGCCGGGATAAAAAAGCCGAAAAGGAAATGCTTGTCTTCATCTTCAGCAACCTGCTGCTGCCCAACGAAGATTTCATCACACATGTGGAAGAATATTTCATCAACTGGGATGATGATGCCGAAATGATGAACCAGTTAGTGCTGAACTACCTGCAAAAACCTTCGCATTACAACCTCGCCGAAATACTGAGCCCGGATAAACTGGAATTTGCCAAAGGCCTTTTGCAAACCGTACTGGATAAGAAAGAGCTTTGCATGGATCTGATAAAACCCAAGCTGAACAACTGGGATGCCGACCGCATTGCAGCGCTTGATCTCATCATCCTGCAAATGGGTGTTTGCGAATTCCTGTTCTTTGAAACGATACCCACCAAGGTAACCATCAATGAATACATCGACCTGGCAAAGGAATACAGCACCGTACAGAGCGGGCAGTTTGTGAACGGGTTGCTGGATAATATTCACAAGGAACTTACTGCCGATAATAAGATCCACAAGAAGAGTTTTAAAAACAGTACTTTATAAAATACATTTGCAAAACAAAATGAAACAGATCACCCTGGCCCTGCTTTGCGGACTTAGTTTAGTATCATGCGATTTCCGCCGTAAGGATAAGATCGCCGATGACGGTGCCAGGATCACCGAACAGGCGCTGAAAGATTCCACCACCGTTGCCATCATCGACTCGGCCTATGATTTCGGAACCGTGGTAGAAGGCGAAAAAGTGGAATACAGCTACCGGTTTAAAAATACCGGCAGCAAACCCCTTGTTATCATTACTGCCAGCGGCAGTTGCGGTTGTACCGTACCACAGCGGCCTGAAAAACCCATCATGCCCGGCGAAACAGGTTTCATTAAAGTGGTATTTAACAGCAAAGGCAGAGTGGGACCAAACGAAAAACACGTTACCATCACGTCTAATGCAAAGCCCGAGTTTCAGCAATTGCTGCTGAAGGGCGAAGTAATTAAGTCAAAACAATAACCGAACATAACTTTTAAATCAAATAAACAAACAACATGCAACTATTAAGTATTTTATTGATGATGGATCCCCAGGGCAAAGGTGGCAGTATGAGTACAATTATCATGATGGGATTGATGATCCTGGTATTCTGGTTATTTATGATCAGGCCGCAGGCTAAAAAAGCGAAGAAACAAAAAGAGTTCATCAACAACCTGCAAAAGGGAGATAAGATCGTTACCATTGCCGGCATTCATGGCAAGGTTAATAAACTGAATGATGATAATACCCTGGAACTGGAGACCAGCCCGGGCAGTTATATGAAGATCGAACGCAGCGCCATCAGTATGGAGTGGACGGCCAATGTGAATGCGCCGGCTGCTGAGGCAAAAAAATAAATTGATAAATTCTAAAATAAAAAATCCGTAATTGAGGTTTAACTTCGGTTGCGGATTTTTTTTATGAACGTTCATCCGTTAATACGTTAATTGGTTTATTAGTAGACCACTCAACGAATTAACGTATTAACAAATCAACGGATTAACGTTTTAACCGATTAACGTATTAACCATTTAACGGATTAACAGATTAACCAACCATATGCTCCGAATAGGTCTCACCGGTGGTATTGGCAGCGGCAAAAGTACCGTAGCCAAAGTATTTGAAACGCTTGGCGTGCCGGTATACTATGCCGATGATGCGGCAAAGAGAATAATGAATGAAGACGGGGAACTGAAACAAAAGATCAAACAGCAATTTGGTGAGGCGGTTTATACAGATGGGAAACTGAACAGGAAAGCGCTGGCAGAAATCGTTTTTAATGATCCCGGTAAATTAAACCAGCTCAACGCCATCACCCATCCTGCCACCATTGCCGATGCAGAAAGCTGGATGAAAAAACAAACCACTCCATACGCCATAAAAGAAGCGGCCCTTATTTTTGAAAGCGGCGCCCAGGAATTTCTCGACTATGTGATCGGCGTAACCGCCCCTGCCCCACTACGCATACAACGCACCATGCACAGAGATGGCATTACTAAAGAAGAAGTAACAGCACGGATAAGCAAGCAAATGGATGAGTCCATTAAAATGAAGCTCTGCGATTTTGTGGTAAAGAATGACGAACAGGAAATGCTGCTGCCACAGGTGATTGCGCTGCACAACCATTTACTGACATTAGCTAAATGATTGTTGTACGACAGAAGTTCTTATAAGGATTTTATCTCTACAACAGTTTTGTAACCTGTTTTTTCTCTCCCTGTTTAAAATTATTCTTAAAGCAGTCAGCATCAGTAATAATACCAATGCCCATAAAACAGGGGGAGAAAACTTAATCTTTCTCATTATAAAAGCTGAGAAGAATCATTCTTCCGTCGTATAACTGCCGCCTTTCTTTCGTAACTTAACCCTATGAAAATCTTTTCTGCAGAACAGGTTAAAAAATGGGATGCGTTTACCATCGCCCATGAACCCATTGCATCGGTTGACCTGATGGAAAGAGCCGCCATGGCCTGCTGCAACTGGCTTATCGGGAAAAATTTTGGTGGCCTTCATTTCCGCATCTTTTGTGGCAAAGGAAATAATGGCGGCGATGGACTGGCTATGGCACGCCTGCTTATTAAGCATAACTGCACCGTTACGGTTTACATCCTGGAGTTTGGGAATATCGGCACCAATGATTTTCAGATCAACCTGGCCCGGTTACACGAATGCAGTAACGATATTCATTTTATACAATCGGCCGAATTCTTCCCGGTAATAAATAATACAGATATTGTTATTGATGCGCTGTTCGGCACCGGTCTTAACAAGCCGCTGGAAGGAATGAACAGCGAATTGGTTCAGCATATCAACCAAAGCAATGCTACCATCGTTTCCATCGATCTTCCATCGGGCATGTTTGCCGATAAAAGTTCTGCAGGCAACCCGGTCATTTGTGCCTCGATCACCCTTTCGTTTCAAAATCATAAACTGGCTTTTTTATTACCAGGGAATGAAGATCATTGCGGCGAAGTTCATCTCCTGCATATCGGTCTGCACAAAGGTTTTGAAGATGATGAGCCTGCCATTTATGAATGGGTGGATAAAGAAATGGTCAAACACATTTACAAACCCCGTAAAAAATTTGATCATAAAGGAACATACGGGCATGCTGCATTACTATGCGGATCGTATGGTATGATGGGCGCAGCCGTATTAAGCGCCAAAGGCTGTTTAAGAAGCGGTGTGGGCAAATTAACCTGCTGCATCCCGGGGTGCGGATACGATATTCTTCAAACGGCTGTTCCCGAAGCAATGTGTTTGGCAGAAGATGAAAAATACCTTTTATCGGCACCCGACACTAAACCATTTGATGCTGTTGGTATAGGGCCTGGCTTAGGCATGCATGCTTCGAGCAAGGATTTTCTTGCAACAGTTTTTCAGAAAACAAATAAGCCGATGGTAGTTGATGCCGATGCATTGAATATTATCGCTACAAACAAGGCGCTGCTCCGGTCCATTCCCGCAGCCTCTATCCTCACCCCTCACCCAAAAGAATTTGAAAGACTGTTTGGTAAAACTGAAAATGATTTTGAACGATTGGAACTGGCTTTGCAAAAATCAAAAGAACTTGATCTCTACATTGTACTGAAAGGCCATTATAGTTTTATAAGTACCCCGGATGGAACCGGTTATTTCAACAGTACCGGAAACCCCGGCATGGCCACGGCCGGTAGTGGCGATGTGCTTACCGGGATACTCACGGGATTGCTGGCCCAGGGCTATACTCCCCAGAATGCGGCATTACTTGGCGTTTACCTTCATGGCCTGGCAGGCGATGCAGCTGCAGAAAGATATGGCCAGGAATCCATGCTATCCGGGGATATCACGGATTGCCTGGGAGCCGCATTTGAGCGGATAAAAGCATAGCCTGCTCAAAAACCGCTTTCTCCCTGTAATTCATGGCAATAAAACCACATATTCTGTGTGTTTTTGGCCCATTTACCCTATTTTTGCCGTCCAAAATTCAGAACAACTATACTTATGGACAATTTGATTTACCTGGTTCCGGCAATGGGTGTTTTAGGCCTGTTGTACACATTTGTAAAATTCATGTGGGTATCCAAACAGGATGCTGGCACCCCCCGTATGCAAGAGATCAGCAATTATATTGCTGAAGGTGCAATGGCTTTCCTGAAAGCTGAGTGGAAGGTTTTAGGCTATTTTGTAGTGATCGTAGGCATCCTGCTGGCTGTAATGGCGCAGGCAAACCCTCACTCTCACTGGAGTATAGCCGTTGCCTTTGTGATTGGTGCGGTACTGAGTGCCACTGCCGGTTATATTGGTATGAAGGCAGCCACCAAAGCAAACGTACGTACTGCACAGGCAGCCCGTACCAGTCTGAGCAAGGCATTGAACGTATCCTTTACCGGCGGCGCCGTAATGGGCGTGGGTGTTGCAGGCCTGGCCGTACTTGGATTGGGTGGATTATACATTGTATTGAAACAGATCTTTGCGCCGCATGCAGCAATGGGCGACAAAGAAATGCTGCAAACCATCGAAATATTAACCGGCTTCTCCTTAGGCGCCGAATCGATCGCTTTATTTGCCCGTGTGGGTGGCGGTATTTATACCAAGGCCGCCGACGTTGGTGCCGATCTTGTTGGTAAAGTAGAAGCGGGTATCCCCGAAGATGATCCACGTAATCCTGCAACCATTGCAGACAACGTGGGCGATAACGTGGGCGACGTTGCCGGTATGGGCGCCGATCTGTTCGGTTCATACGTAGCAACCGTGCTGGCTACAATCGTTCTTGGTCAGCAAACATCAGTGGTTGGTACAGATGTATTGGGTGGCTTCTCTCCCATTGTACTGCCAATGCTTATTGCCGGTGTAGGTATCCTGTTTTCTATCATAGGTACTTTGTTTGTACGCATCAGTGATAGCGCAGGCATCAATACCAATTCTGTTCAGAAAGCGCTCAACATGGGTAACTGGGGTTCTATGATCTTAACGGCTGTTGCCGCTGCAGGCCTGGTATACTGGTTACTTCCCGAACACATGATCTTACGTGGCGTTCCCTTCACCAAATGGGGTGTATTGGGTGCCATTGGTGTTGGTTTACTGGTAGGTGCACTAATGAGTGTTATCACTGAATATTATACAGCCATGGGCAAACGCCCGGTGCTGAGTATCATCCGCCAGTCTTCTACCGGTCATGCTACCAATGTTATCGGAGGTTTGGCAATCGGTATGGAATCTACCTTCCTCCCGATATTGGTATTGGCAGGAGGTATCTGGGGTTCGTACGAATGTGCCGGTTTATACGGTGTGGCCATTGCCGCCGCAGGTATGATGGCAACAACGGCTATGCAACTGGCTATTGATGCATTTGGTCCCATTGCAGATAACGCAGGCGGTATCGCTGAAATGAGTGAATTGCCCGCTGACGTTCGTGAAAAGACCGACGTACTGGATGCGGTAGGAAATACAACTGCAGCAAGTGGTAAAGGATTTGCCATTGCTTCAGCTGCCCTTACAGCGCTGGCATTGTTTGCAGCTTTTGTGGGTGTTGCAGGTATCAGTGGCATCGATATTTATAAAGCAAATGTGCTTGCCTGCTTATTTGTGGGCGGCATGATCCCCTTTATCTTTTCATCACTTGCGATCCGTGCAGTAGGTGAAGCAGCCATGGCGATGGTGGAAGAAGTACGCCGCCAGTTCCGCACAATTCCTGGTATCATGGAAGGAACCGGAAAACCTGAATACGATAAATGTGTGGCCATCTCTACACAGGCTTCCATTAAAAAGATGATGTTACCCGGTGCCATTGCGATCATTTCTCCGTTGATCATTGGTTTTATGCCAGGCCTTGGTGCAGAAGCATTGGGTGGTTTTCTGGCAGGTGCTACGGTTAGTGGCGTATTGATGGGAATGTTCCAGAACAATGCAGGCGGTGCATGGGATAATGCTAAAAAATCTTTTGAAAAAGGCGTGGACATAAATGGCCAGATGTATTATAAGAAATCTGATCCGCATAAAGCGTCTGTAACCGGCGATACGGTGGGTGATCCGTTCAAAGACACATCAGGCCCGTCGATGAACATCCTTATCAAGCTGATGAGTATCGTGAGTTTGGTTATTGCCCCTACCCTTGCTGGCATGCATGGCAGTGCAGAACCTAAACAACTGATGCCGGAAATGGTGCAGGAAGTTTCGATCATTAAAACAGACAGCGGCAGTAATACGAACACCAACACAAACATGACCATTACTGCTAATGGCGAATCAATGAAAGTGCCAGCGGATAACCTCATCGAAGCATTGGTTGCTGATAAGCTGATTGAGAAGGATAATTTTTCACTTTCTATAAATAAAGGAAAGCTAAGCCTGAACGATAAAGAACAAACAGCAGAAGTTACCGCTAAATACAAGGCGTTAATTGATGCATTGGGTGGTGTTGACATCAATATAAAGAACACGAAAAAGTAAGTTCAGCATATTTAATAAGCAGCCCCGTTGTTTTTGCAGCGGGGCCTTTTTATATAGAATGATCCCAGATACAGGATACAAGATACAAGATGCAGGATGGATCCGGTATCTGGGATCTTGCATCCTGTATCCTGCATCAAGTTAATTATCCTTAAAAATTCCACCAGCGGATTTGGTGTTTACCAGTAAATTCGTACATTGCCGTACGAAAACACTCGTATTATGACACTAATTAAGAGTACAAAGCCTACGGAAAGTGAGTTAGAGATACTCCAGGTTTTATGGAATGAGAATGCCGCCACTGTACGTACGGTTCATGAGGAATTGCTTAAGACCAAAGATGCCGGTTATACCACTACCCTTAAATTGATGCAGATTATGTTTGAAAAGGGACTGGTAACCCGTGATGAGAGCAGCAAAACACATATTTACCAGCCGGCAGTTTCCCGGGAGAAAACGCAAAAACAATTTGTGAACAGGATGATCGACACACTGTTTGCAGGTTCTTCATCCGATCTGGTGATGCAGGCCCTTGGCGGCCATGATGCCAGTGAAGAAGAACTGGAAAAAATCCAGCAACTCATCAACCAGCTTAAAAAAGAGAAATAAGTTAACCCCAAACCACCGCAATAGCGTATGGCCCAGTTTTCTTACAGTTTCTGCATGGCAATGTTGCACAGCCTCTGGCAGGCAGGGCTTCTTATGCTGCTGTACCTGGTAGCCAATAAACTGCTTTTACGGAACAATTCCCCGCTGCTGAAAAGGAATTTTCTTTTCGTCATCCTTCTTTCGCAGGTGTTGCTGTTCACCCTTACTTTTTTTGTTTTCTTTTCCAACATTCCGCTATATGGCTCAGGCGAAGGAATTGACAGAACCATTGCAGGCCTGATTAACAATGAGACCATGCAGGTCTTTGCACCCTGGATAATGCTTTTTTACAGCATCATCATCGGGTATAAATTAGTACAGTCTGTTTATGCATGGATCAGCTTCAAGCAACAATATAAACTGGGTCTGCAACGCCCCGATGTGGAACTGAAACTTTTTACCGAACTAAAGACCTACCAGTTTGGAATAAAAAGAAAAGTAAAACTCTGGCTGAGTACCAACATACATACACCGGTAACATTTGGTTTTTTTAAGCCCGTTGTATTGCTGCCTGTTGCACTGGTAAACAATATCAGCACCCGCCAGGCCGAAACACTGATCATTCACGAACTCACCCATATCCGCACACACGATTACCTGCTCAACTGGTTCCTGTTATTCACCGAAACCATTTTCTTCTTTAATCCTTTTGTGCGCCATTTCTGCAACAAAGTAAAGATGGAACGGGAAAAGAACTGCGACCTGGGCGTGATGGCTTTTGAATATTCTCCCGTATTATATGCCGAAACATTATTACAGGCCGAGCGGATGAAGCAACTGGTTCCTGGTTTTCAGCTGGCTGCCGTTAACCGCAAAAAACAACTGCTTAACCGTATCCGTTTTTTTTCCGGCGAGGTGAATTTCAATCAACCCATGCGATCGAATGTGTTAGTACCGGTACTGGGCCTATTGTTGATGATGCTTTTTTCATCTGCTGTATTATTCCGGTCGGGCAATGTGGTAATACCCTCATTAGAAGCTTCTGCCAGCACCATGCCTTATCTTCCGTTCAACAGCGTTGAGTTACCTGCTGCGTCCTATGTAAATAATCCATTGGTTTCAGCAAAAGATATAAAGGCTGTTGCATCTGAAGCAGAAAAACAAATGCCCGCCATTGAGAAGAAGATCAGCGAACTTCAGCCACTGGTTGCTAAAATAGAAAAAGAAGCAGAAGCTCTCGCTGCCAAACAGGCCGAACAAAACTTTATCATGCCGGTTGCTATTACGGAGAACGATGAAGCCAAACAGATCATCATCCAGGAAGAAAGTGCGGGTGCCGGTAAATCAGCTTCTGTAAAAACCTATTCACTTCGTTTCGAGAACGGACAATGGATATTAGAACCGGTATGGACGATCTCTGCGAAGCAGATACCCGAAGATTCCGTTTTTAAAAAGCTGGACAGCAGTAATGGAAGATTGAAAAGAATAGTGCCCCCACAACAATAACTACTTTAGTCTGACGCCCCCGTCTGACCATTCCCTGATTAACAAAAATGAAAACGGATAAGTGATAACTGTACTAAGAGTTGATACGTACACTTACTTCTGTGAAGTAATGTTCATTCATGGTCAGACGAGACGTCAGACCATGGAACCAGGCACAGCATTAAAAGCTGGTCTGACGTCTCGTCTGACATTCCCTGATTAACAAAAACGTATAAGTGATAACTGTATCAAGAGTTGATACGTTCCGTTTACTTCTGTGAAGTAAGTTTATTCATGGTCAGACGAGGGCGCCAGACCATGGGTTACCAGGCGCAACGTGGACAGGTTTCTTTATACCGGTTGCCCAATACAAATCCAAGCATCACTTCGTGAGTTCCCTTGGTATAAGTTTGCAGGCGTGATGTAGTTGCCTGTTCGTATGCATAACTGATGTTAACGGTATTGGAGATATTCAGTCCGATCATTCCGGAATAACCGCCAACCAGGTCAGCAAAACGGTAACTGCCACCGATCCATAAAAAATCTTCGTACTGTAGTTTCAGGTTTGCATGTACGCCCAGTAGCTGTGGCTGCCAGTATTGTACCATCACCGAAGGCAAAGCCGTGATCTGCTGAGAAATTGCAAACTTATATCCTGCAGTAGCAAAATAATTGAGTGTATAGCTTGAGCCGTATTTATCATCGGTAACAAATTTTGCTTTACCCGGAATGATATTTAAAACAGAAACGCCCACAAAATAACGGGCTGAGTATACCCAGATCCCTGCTCCTATCTCTGGCTTTATTTTTTTGATCTCTCCATTGCTGATACCAATGGCCGGGTCGTTTGGATCCAGGTTACCCCATTCTATTTTTGAACGGTCTAAATTCACGCTGGTAATACCTGCACTAAGTCCGGCTGAAATACTTGTTTTGGCAGTAAGGGGACGATGATAAGCGTAGTTGGCAGCAATAGACCAGCGGTTGATATACCCCGCCTTGTCATTGATGGCTGTAAGCCCGATACCATGGTGCGGCTGCGATACGGCATACTCATCCCATGCCTTGGGGCCTGCAGGGTTTTGCCCCGGTACCGCAAATGAATTGGCTCCCGTACGAAAATCACGTTTACCCAATGGTGCATGAATAGTTAAATAAGTTGTTACAGGCGCCCCGGTAATGCCCGCCCACTGATTACGGTAACTCGCTTTTACATCGGTGTAGTTCTCTATTCCGGTAATGGCAGGATTAAGAATGTAATTGTTGAGGATATACTGCGTATAAAAAGGCTTGGCCTGCGAAAGAACGGTAAAGCTGAGCAGGCAGCCGATCGATGTTATCAGTAATGTTTTCTTCATGGCTTTCAGTTTATTTTCACGTTGTCGCTTTATATCTTTATTAAAGACCGCTGTATACTTTAAAGAGATATTCCGCGGCGATGCAAAAACACCGCCGGAATAATGGTTTATTATTTAATGATCGTTACATAACCCGTGAGCGGATCACGGCCATTACCTGGTTCTATGATATAATAATACGTATCGAACGGCAATGGTTTTCCTTTGATCGTTCCATCCCATGGCGTGTTATATCCACGTGATTCAAATACCAATTGGCCACTCCGGGTAAATACCTGTACCCTGTTATCCGGGTAAGTATTCAGGTAATCGATATTCCACTTGTCGTTGATACCGTCTCCGTTCGGTGTAAAGGTGTTTGGTATTTTCGGGAACTTCAGCAGTTTTACAAACATCACATCACTGGCAGTACATCCGCCTCTTGCAGTTACCGTTAATGTATAGAGCATATCCGTAAGCGGTTTGTTCACTTTCACTTTTTCGATCTTATTGTCGATCAGGTACTGGTTCGGTGTCCATACAAACTGCAGGTCGTTACCGGTAACTATCGGCGCCAGGGTAATCTGTCCGCCTTCCAGGATGAAGCGGTCCGGACCAGCATCCACCACCGGATAAGGATGAACCGTGAACGATTTGCTGATGGTATCGCTGTTGCAACCCATACTGTTCATGGTATAAAGCTTAACTGTGTATGTTTTAGCCGTGGTATATGTATATGTAACCGGGTTGGTATTTAAGGTAGTGGCATCGCCCATATCCCAGTTCCACTGATTTACTATTCCGTCTTTTCCATCAGTAAGATCCGTTAATGTAACCGCATCACCGATACAAACACCGCCCGGGTTGCTGAAACTGAAGTCGGCTTTAGGTTGCGGGTGGATATTATTCATCTGTATCGTTCTTGGGGTGGCACAACCTGCGTTGCTTGTTGCGATAAGCGTAACGTTGAATGGCTGTGCAAAATAATACTGGTGGCTGGGGCTCAGTGCAGCTGACAGCGGCGAGCCATCTCCAAAGTTCCAGGAGTAGGTCATTGAACCCGAAGCGATCGTACTGAGGTTTTGGAACTGTACAACAGCGTTAGGTATACATACCGAGTTGGTAAAGCTGAAATTGGTGTTGGGGAATACATTACTTACATCGATCACAACATCGGCCACACTCATATTTTGAACACAGGCAGTGATGCTTCCATCCCGAACGCTTATAAGCCGGTAGGTAAATGTACCAGCTACGTTTGTTGGAGCCTGCAGGGTAACAGATGTATTGCTGCCGATTGTACTTATCGTTTGTAACGGTCCGCCCGGCAATACCTGGTAGGTGAATGTATAGGGCGCCGTGCCGCCCGAACCGGTGAATGTGATGTCGGGTTGTGCAGAATTGATACAAACCAGTTTCGAACCGCTGATTGTAGCGCTTGGTAATGGATTTACTTTGATAACCTGGTCAGGTACATTCATCAACTGACTGCAGGCCGTTACACTTCCATCCTGAACACTTAACAGTTTATACGTGAATGTATTCGCAACAACTGTACTTTGAGATACCGGTACGGAATTGCTTAATGCAGTTGTACTAACTGTTTGGGGAGCACCTCCATTCACCGTATATGTAAACGTGTATGGTCTTGTACCACCTGAACCGGTAAATAGTATATTCGGGAAAGCAGCATTCTGACACACTTCGAGGCCGCCGGTGATAGACGCAGAAGGTGCCGGGTTGATGGTGATGGTTCCCGACATTATATTATTTATACAAGGGCCGCTCGTTCCTACTGTATAGCTGAACACACCTGCTACAGTAGCCGTACCACTGATCGTGAACACCCCTGCTGCATAGGTTCCGGTTACACCGGCCGGCAATGCCCCTGCTGTAATGGTTGCACCAGTTCCTCCCCCGCCGATGGCATAGGTAATGTTTACAATACTGTTGTGCAATTGTTGAGTTTGCATTCACCACGATCGAACCGGATAAGGCAGGGTTCACACATGGGCCGGCTGTTCCTACTGTAAAGTTGAACGTACCGCTCACTGTGGGTGTTCCACTGATCGTAAATACTCCACCGGCAAATACCCCCGTTACACCTGCAGGAAGTGCACCTGCCGTAATTGATGCACCGGTACCGCTACCGGCTATCGCATACGTGATATTTGTGATCGCATTATTGATACATACGGTCTGGTTGGCCGTTGGTGCGGCTGATGTTAAGGCCAGCGTTGCATTGGGCGTTACGGTGATCGTACCCGACATATTGTTATTTATACAAGGGCCGCTCGTTCCTACTGTATAGTTGAACACTCCCGCTACAGTAGGTGTACCGGTTATCATAAACACGCCACCTGCATAGGTTCCGGTTACACCGGCCGGTAATGCCCCTGCTGTGATCGATGCTCCTGTTCCGCCACCGCCAATCGCAGCAATTGTTGAGTTTGCATTCACCACGATCGAACCGGATAAGGCAGGGTTCACACATGGGCCGGCTGTTCCTACTGTAAAGTTGAACGTACCGCTCACTGTGGGTGTTCCACTGATCGTAAATACTCCACCGGCAAATACTCCCGTTACACCTGCAGGAAGTGCACCTGCCGTAATTGATGCACCGGTACCGGTACCACCTATCGAATACGTGATGTTTGTAATGACATTGTTGATACAAACAGTTTGGTTAGCTGTTGGCGGGGCTGATGTCAGGCTCAATGTTGCATCGGCTGTTACGGTAATTGTACCGGAAGCCGTTGGTTTTACGCAAGGGCCTGTTGTATTAACGGTATAATTGAATGTTCCTGCTAGGGTTGGGGTTCCAAAGATCGTTATAACGCCCCCGGCATACGTACCGGTTACACCTGCTGGTAAACCAGTCACGGTACCTCCTGTTCCGCTACCACCTACTGAATAGGTAATATTAGTAATGGCAGTATTAATACATCTTGTTTGGTTATCAGTACCCGCTGCAGATGTCAGGTTCAATGTGGCATCAGCGGTAACAGTGATCGTTCCGTTTGCCGTTGGTTTCACACAAGGGCCAGTTGTATTTACTGTGTAATTGAATGTTCCAGCTACGGTTGGGGTTCCGGTAATTGTTATCACACCACCCACATACGTGCCTGTTACACCTGCCGGTAATCCGGTTACACTACCGCCCGTTCCTGTTCCTCCTACTGCATAGGTTATGTTTGTAATAACAATATTGATACATACGGTCTGGTTAGCAGTTGCTGGTGCAGAAGTCAGGTTCAGCGTTGCATCAGCTGTAATCGTAATCGTTCCGCTTGCTGTTGGCTGCACACAGGGGCCCGTTGTATTAACTGTGTAATTAAATGTTCCAGCTACTGTTGGGATACCGAAAATAGTGATCACACCACCTGCATAGGTTCCGGTTACACCGGCCGGTAAACCGGTTACGGTACCTCCTGTTCCACCACCTCCTACTGCATACGTGATATTGGTCAATAGTGTATTAATACAAATGGTCTGGTTATCTGTTCCGGTGGCAGATGTAAGATTGATCGTGGCATCTGCATTTACCGTGATGGTTCCGTTTGCAGTTGGTTTTACGCAAGGCCCTGTGGTGTTCACGGTATAATTGAATGTACCGCTGACCGTTGGTATTCCTGTGATCGTGATCACTCCACCTGCATAGGTTCCGGTTACACCTGTTGGTAAACCGGTTACGGTTCCACCTGTTCCACTACCACCTACTGCATAGGTAATATTGGTAATGGCATTATTGATGCATACTGTTTGGTTACTTGTTGCAGGCGCAGAAGTCAGGTTGAGTGTTGCATCAGGAGTAACTGTTATGGTTGCCTGCTGCCCGGCGATAGTCTTCACACACAATGTTGAGCCGATTGTTTTCACACTGTCAAGGATATATGTATATGTTCCTGCAACAGTTGGATTATGAAATATAGTGGCAACTCCTCCCGCACTATTCACACTCAATGGGCCGCCGGCGTTCAAATGATAATAGAAGGTATACTCACCTGGAGCAGTTACGCCCGATCCGGTGAATGTAATGGGTTGAAGGGTTCCATTGATACAAACGGTATTTGTTCCGTCGATAATGGCAGAGGGCAATGGATCAACGATGATCTGTTGCGTAACAGTATCAGTCAGGCAACCTGGAGTTGTATTGGCTACATATTTTACTGTATAAGTACCCGGTGCACTAAATGTATGTGTTGGGTTGCGAACTGTTGATATATTATTTGCCCCACTACCCGGGTCACCAAAATTCCAATACCATCTGTAAGTTGGCTTAGGCGCCTGCGGGGTAGTCTCGGTAAACTGGTATGCTTCTGCCACACATTTGCCGGGTGTGTAAGTATAACTCGGAACAGGCGGAGCTGTTACTGCTAACTGGAAGGCATAAACCTGCTCGTTTCCGCAACCTTCTGAACTTGAACGGTAAGTAGTTATAGTAATATCATATACACCAGGAGTGGTAACCGAATACTGCCCAGGTATTGAATACCAGGCTACCTGGCGGCCATTCCGGATATTCACCGAATCTATGGCAACTTTTGGAGGTGTACCTACTGTACCGTAGATCATTACCGGGAAATTGTTAGGCACAAATACAGCCGGGTTACTAACAGTCCATTTAATAGAATCAAAGCGGATCTCGGTTGGCGTGGTTGATAAGGTAGAATCCGGGAAATAGGCTTTAAACCTGAAAAGGGCATCTGTACAAACACTCGGACTCGTTTCAATACCATATTGAGATTCCACTTCCATCTGCTGACTCAGGTCAATAACATTTGTTCCGGCATTGTATCCATAACTTTCTGTGGAAGCATATCCATAAGCAATTGCATTAAAACCAGAATCAGATAACATTCTATGTTGCCCTTGGGCAAGAGGAATTTGAATATAAGAATATGCAGGATTCTGAGGGTGAACAATAAAAGGCTGTACCGGCGGAGCACCGTCAATTCTAAAAGAACTGAGTGCAGTACCACCATTTGGAATTACAGCATGAACCCAATGCTGATGTGGTTGATTGGGAGGATTTGGAGAATTTACAAGCAAGTTGGAATTAAACAATACATCTTTGATGTTTTGCTCTACCGGGCTAAGATATATTACTTCGGGGTCGCCAGGGGTTCCGTTTCCGCAAGTTCCCTGTGTGGTGATATACTGCGCTACGGTTATTGGCAGATCCGATTCAATAAGCTGTGGGGCACTGGTAGCCGGAATTTCATAATAAAAATTATTTATTAAAGGCAGGGTTGTTACAGCCCCGTTTATTTTTACCACTGCTAAACGGTCTGATACACAAATTCTATAAATATTCCTGGGCATTGAACCTGCAGTAGGTGCAGTTAAATATGTTCTTCCCCAGGCTGTTTTAGAGAAAGCCTGTACCATGTAATTGTCTGATGAGTTATTCCCGGTGCCACAATTAATATATATCCGTCCACTTCCGGAAAAAACACCGATCCGTTTACACACACCTGCTCCAGCAAGACTTCTAATTACTGAACCCGTCAGGTCTGTTCCAAAATTACCTGCTACGGTGCCCATTACATTATAAATCTGCCCCTGGGTTAATGTAACTGTAAAAGGAATTCCGGCAGGATGGCCAATGGCATCCTGGCTTGGTATTATCTCTACGTCAGTAGTACCCGGTTCGGTAGCAATTACATAAAACCAGCAATTAGCATCTGCCGTATTGGAGTTGTTTGTATAATTAATAGAATAATACTCTTTACCCAACGTATTGGTAGGCAATAATACGCAGGCACCAGATACACTTGCGTTATAGATATGTGCATAGGCAACAATAGGAATATCACTGGTTACATGAATCCCTCTGTCCAATAGTCCAATAGTATTAAGCCTAGAATCCTGAATACCATTTTTAGGCATAGCCGGTGTGGTGAAAATCGTATTTGCAGGTATATTATAGGTTTGAGAATAACCTACTCCCGGGATAGCAATTGTTACTACGCTGGCCGCTTCAGTAGCAATATAGATTACCATGTTCTGTCCGTTATTACTATTCATCACCTGGTGATAACCATAACCTACCCAAAAATCTGTGCCTTTGTTACTGAAATCCTGTGCCGAGGCGGTAAAAGCAAATAATACGGTTAAAGAGAGAAGTACAAATTTTCTCATGTTGTTTGGTATAAGATGAGTTTTACAATAAAAATTTAATCCCGGTTATGGGATGCTTGCCTGGGGGGAAATGTTGCTTAAAAGGATAGTGGATTATCCACAGGTTTTGCAGAAGTATTGGAGGAATCAAATATAAGTACAAAAAAGCAAAATAACTACATTTCGATTCAGCTATTTTTACCTGTTTATAAACTATTTGTACCGGAAACCCGGTGTTTGACCTTAGGTATTAAAAAACAAAAAAGCCGCATAGAAATGCGGCCTTTGTTAAGAATCTTTCGATTCTGTAACCCCCAAAGAAAACTTCGTAAACCAAGCACTAACGTTTATCTGCTGGGGGCAGGCTTTAAACGTGGTTTAGGGCTTTATTATTTTGTTGCTGGTATAATTTCAGTGTTTATTTCTTTTTCACTCCTGTCAACCGGGGTTAAACGGTAGCTCATGCCTGCTTCTCCCCTTTTTCTCATCTTGGTCTTGTACTGGTACCTGTTTGTACCCTGGCGGGGATCAGGACCCAATACGAGGGCAATGGTTGCATAGTTCTTTCCATCGGTACTGCGCTGTATCTGCCAGTAATTAGCTTCCACCACTCCATCGGTTTGCCAGTCAATAACAAGCTGATCGTTGTTTTCATATACTTTAAAGTTTGTAATGGTGATCTTGGAATCGTTTGCTGTTGCTTGTGCCCGTGTTTTTCCCATTGCAAGAACGGTGATCAGCAACAGGCATGTAATTGTTTTTATCGTTTTCATTGTGTAACATTTTAATCTTACAAAATATCATAGGATAAATGTTTTGCAATGAATAGTGGATTTTTAAAAAGGAAGCTGACAGTTGAACACCACCAGCTTCCGTTAAACTGGTTTAGGGTACGGGGTACTTTAATTTTTTATGACACGCTGGTTGTCGATTACAGTACCATTTAAAACTAACTGGGCAATGTACATGCCGGCAGCTAATCCATTGAGGCCATCAACCTGTACGTTGTTGTAGCCCTTACTTATTGGTGATTGTTTGGATAACAAAGTTTGACCATAGCTGTTTACGATACGTATCTGCGCCATACCGGTTTCGGTAGCATTGAAACGCACATTCAGGTTCTCAACAAAGGGGTTTGGTGAGGCTTGCATGGTAACCCCTGCTTTAGCCTGCATCCTTACCGCCAGCACTTTACTATAAGTAGCTTTCCCGTCGATATCGATCTGCTTCAAACGGTAGTATACTATTGTTTTACCCTGTAACTCAGCTGCATTATCTTTAAACTGGTAACTCTTACCTGTTCCGTTCACTGCAAAGCCGTCCAGCACCATTCCGATAGTGGTATAGTTATTCATATCAAAAGACCTTTCCACTTCAAAATGACTGTTGTTCATCTCCTGGGCGGTGATCCATTTTAATAACACTGATTTTTCGTTAACCACAGCGTCAAAAGAAGTATAGGTAACCGGCATGGTACCACCATTCACAAAGGTGAAACAACCAAATTTTGCTGCATACTGCCTTCCTGATGGAGCAGACAGGTTACCGCCGTTGCCTTTTTTAAAGTCGTAACCCATTCGGAAGAAAACAGCAGAAGTAGCCAGGTATTCGCCAACCAATGCAACTTCCGGATCAGAAGTGATACCGTTGTGTTCTACTGTTGATCCCTGGTATTGTTTCCACAGAAATCCCAAAGCGGTATAATTTCCTGCATTAACAAGCTGTGTTGCAGGTGAGGTACTGGTTAAAATAGCGCTTTCTCCTGTTAAGCAACCCATTTCCCTGTACCAGCCGGTGCTGCCGTTGGTAAATCCATCCATATCATAATGGGTAAACCGAAGGCCAATGATTGGTGCAGGAAGATTGGTTGAAGTACTATAAAAACTGATGCTGAATGTGATCAACCCCCTGCGGTCACCATTCAATGTTGAATTATCTGGCGCAATCTGGGGTTGAAAACGGTTATCATTTGACTGATTAGAAAGATCCCTTTCATCAATATTCACAACTTTTGCTTTATCAACATTTTCAATCTTAACAAGTGCATACATATTAAAAGGAGAAGTAACTACATTGTTGTATCTGTAAATAGCTCCCTGCTGTAAAGCAGTACCACTCTCTAAACTAGGAACCCCTGAAAATTTTGGAATAGCATTGGTGTCAACACCTGCCGGGCAAGATTCTATCTGGGCAGAAGATGTAAGTACAGTAAGCAACGCCAATACAGACGTAAAAATCGATTTCATTTTCTTGTGTTTGAGGTTTCAGATCGGTTCTTACAGAGGCTTTTGACGTAGGGTTTAAAACCCGGACCAAAATTGGATGGTCGTTCGAGGAGGGATTGGAGGTTTTGGTTTTGAAAGAAGAACAACCGAGGTAATGGCCGTTTCTAATTTCAATGCAAACATACAGCGAATTTCGGAAAACGCAAATTCCCCGGACCGTAATTTTACCGTCTTTGTGGTAAAAACCCCTTCCGCAATAGTTTTTTTAAATTCTGTTCAACCAATTCAACAGTTGGCTTAGTATAATTTCTAATAAATAAACATAAAATTTAGAATTATTTTTTTAATCTATCCAAATAGATACATAAATCAAAACAAACGGTCCATTTTACAGCATTATATATAGTGGGAATGGGTGGAATCAGGCACATTTACATACTAAGCCAATATGACATTTAAAATATCTGAAAACAGCTTTTAGCTAAATCCATAATCCGCCTTCGTTGTTTTTGAAATTGAAGTACTACTTGGATCCAGGCCTCCAGAGCTCAAAAATTTCCAAGCAGTATAATCTGAATATTAAATTTCCTGGCAACTTGTTAATTTATTGATTTTAAAATTACCGATATACAGTTTTATTATTTGACAATCAAAAAATTATTTAAAAAAATTGTAAAATATTTGCGCTATTGACTTGAATATGGATAACTGGGGTGTTTTATTAATAAATGGTCTTGTAATTTGAAATTAAATAATTTAATAAAACTCATAATTACATAATTTACAATAATTAAACGCAAAATTAATATCTTCATTATTTTAGCTTGCATTAGTTGGTTCTTTTGGAGCATGGTCAATGCCAATCCTAAAGAATTTATGATGGTAATTCGCCCAAAAAGTAATGACGATTTTGGGCAACTGCTCATCTTCCCCTAATTTCATGAAAATTATAAGTCATGAACCGAAGCTTCCTTCCCTACCCGATCTTACTCTTTTGCTTCGTTTTTTTTGCGTCATCATGTCAGGCACCAAAAGAATTGGAATACCGGGATTTCAAGAATCTTAAAGTGGAAAAACTGGGTTTTGGCGCCTCCTCTCTGAAACTCGATGTGATCTACTATAACCCGAATAATTTCGGACTCCAGCTCAAATACACCGACCTGGATATATTCATCGATGGCAATTATCTGGGACATAGCTCCCAGGATTACCAAATCAGTATTCAACGATTATCTGAATTCACCCTTCCCCTTCAGATAAACCTGGACATGCAGAACCTGCTTAAGAATGCCCTGCCTACTTTTTTGGGCAAGGAAGTAACCGTAAAAATTACAGGAAAAGTGAAGCTGGGAAAGGCGAATGTATACAAAACCTTCCCGGTGAATTATGAGGGGAAGCAACGGTTTACTGTCTTCTGATAGTAGAAAGAGAGTACTCTACTGCTTACTTGCCGGGGCGGCAGCAGCTGGTGCTGTATTCAGGATGGCCCTATGCAGTTTACATTCTTTGGGTAGCCGTTTTACCGCATATTCCTCGGCTTCAATATCATCGGCATCAAAGCCCTGGTTGGCAATGGCCACTTTTATATTTTCCAGGGTGGTACGGTCGTTGAGCCAGGTAACGGTGGTGGTTTTCTGCTTTATATTCACTTTTACCGAGGTTACACCGGGTTCCCTGCCAATAAAGAATTCCACCCGATCCTTACACACATCACATTGAACGGTGGGAGTCTTTATTACGGCCTTGCCGGAAACCTTTTGTTGCTGGGAGTATTGGGCATATCCAACAGAACCTGTAGCTATAAAAGCCACTAATAGCAGCGATAATACTTTCATAATAGTATAATTAAGCTAAAGTTAAGCGTTCTGCATCCAATTTGCCGGATCGGCCCTCCAATTTAACAGGGTATTTTGCTCCTCCGGCCCTACTATTCCCTTTTCCAGGGCAAGGCCTATAAGGTTCTCATAATTGGTTAAAGAATGGTATGCAATTCCTGCTGCTTTAAAGGCTTCCTCCGCTACTGTAAATCCGTATGTAAAGATCGAAACCATCCCTACTACTTCCACACCGGCTGCTTTGAGTACATCACAAACCTGCAAGCTGCTTTTACCGGTAGAGATAAGGTCTTCTATCACCAATACTTTACTTCCCTTTTCAAGCCGGCCCTCTATCTGGTTACCCAAGCCATGCTCCTTGGGCTTGGGGCGAACATATACATAAGGAAGCTTTAACTGGTCGGCAGCCATGGCACCCCAGGCAATACCTGCTGTGGCAACCCCGGCAAGTACTTCTGCCCCGGGAAATTTCTCAAAGATCACACTACACATCTCACTTTTAATAAAATCACGGATGTATGGATATGATAAAACCTTACGGTTATCGCAGTAGATCGGGCTTTTCCATCCACTGGTCCAGGTAAAGGGCTGTTGCGGACTCAGTTTTATTGCATTAATTTGTAAAAGCTTTTCAGCTACTGCTTTTTCGTTTGTCATGCTGCAAATTTGACCTATCAAACCTGAAAACTGAAATTTATTTATGTACATCAAGATATACTTCGGTGAAAAACCGGTGATCCTTTGCGACGAGATAAATAAAGAACTGAATGAAATATTACACCACCCCGATGCGGTGTTTGTAGACGAGGTTTCGCCCCGGGCCATCAAATCAATGCTGCACGAGATAAAGAAAGAGGAATTTCACGCAGGCGTACTGTGGCATGCAGACCTTGAAGAATTGAAAAAAGCCTTCTTTAAGAACTTTACGGTTATTGAAGCAGCAGGTGGTATCGTACAAAACAGCAACAAAGAATTACTGTTCATCCATCGCCTGGGTAAGTGGGACCTTCCAAAAGGCAAAGTAGAAAAAGGAGAAAAAACAGATGAATGCGCCCTGAGAGAAGTAACAGAAGAAACAGGCACCAGGGATCTTACCCTAAAGAAAAAGATCGGGGAAACCTACCACGTATACGATGAATTTGGCAAGCACTTTTTAAAAATTTCCCATTGGTTTTACATGACCTGCCCGGCCAAGCAGGAATTAACCCCGCAAACTGAAGAGCATATCACTGAAGTTAAATGGGTGAAAACAATGGATATAAAAGAGCCCATGAAAAATACCTACCCTTCTATAAAAGATATACTGAGTAAATTCTTTGATGCACCGTGAGGGAATGCCTGGTAGAAGATGCAGCCTTATTCTTTCGGCTTTTTCAAAATAGCTACGGTAAGCCGGCTGATGCAAACTAGTTTCTCCCTTTCATCGTGGATCCTGATGTCCCACACATGCGTGGAAGCACCAATATGCAAAGGCGTACAGGTAGCTGTTACATAACCCTTCCGGGTGCTGCGTACATGATTGGCATTAATATCCAATCCAACGCAAATGAATTTTTCTGTATCAATAACAAAATGAGAAGCTACGCTTCCAACCGTTTCAGCAAGCGCACAACTGGCACCGCCATGCAGTAATCCATAAGGTTGGCGGGTACGGTTATCTACCGGCATCCGCATCTTTATGTAATCATCGCCGAGCGCCACCCATTCCATACCAAGATACTCACCCATGGTATTTGGGCCAAGCGGATTGAGATCAGGTAACGACAAGGATTTATTAAACCAGATGGACATAAATTATTTGATCTTGCTGATAGAACGCTTTACAACATCCGGAAGAAATTGAGAAACATCGCCACCATTGCGCAACACATCCCGTACCAGTGTAGAGGCTACCGAAGTAAATTGAGGAAGACAGGTAAGAAAGATGGTTTCTATATCGGGCTCAATGCTGCGATTCATATCGGCAATGGCTTTTTCATATTCAAAATCGTTTACGTAACGGATGCCACGTAAAATAAAACCGGCCCTTACTTTTTTACAGCAGTCAACAGTGAGTCCATCATATGCGATCGCATCCACCTTTGGATTGTTCTTATAAATATCCTTTACCCATTTTAACCGCTGCTTTTCGCTGAACATAGGTTTTTTATTGCTGTTACGTCCAATGCCGATCACCAGTTTATCAAACAGAGGCAGTGCCCTGTTAATGATATCGGTATGACCCAATGTGAGCGGATCGAATGTTCCGGGAAATAAACAGATGCGTTTCATCCTGTTAATTTGTTAATCAGTTAATTTGTTTATTAGTCGGGTTTTTTACCAGCTAAAAGATACAATGCCGCCATTCGTACCGCCACCCCATTTTCTACCTGCTGCAGAATTATCGACTGGTTACTATCTGCCACATCGCTGTCAATTTCCACACCCCGGTTGATAGGCCCCGGGTGCATAATTACAATTTCTTTTTTCAATTCACCCAGTAATTTCCTGCTTACACCATAGGCAAGGTTATATTCCCGCAAAGAAGAAAATAGGACCTGGTTCTGCCGCTCCAGTTGAATGCGCAATACATTCGCCACGTCGCACCATTCAAGCGCCTTCTTTAAATTATACTCCACCTTTACATTCAATGCTTCGCTGATGTATTTCGGGATCAATGTAGGCGGACCGGCAACCATCACTTCTGCGCCCATCTTATTCAGCAGGTAAATATTACTTAATGCAACCCGTGAATGCATGATATCTCCCACCAGTACTACCTTTTTCCCTTCCAGGCTTCCCAGTTTTTCCTGGATGGATAAAGCATCCAGTAAAGCCTGTGTAGGATGTTCATTTATGCCATCACCCGCATTGATTATCGCAGCCGGAATGTGTTTTGCTAAAAAATGGGGAGCGCCACTGGCACTGTGCCGCATCACCACCATATCCACTTTCATGCTTAGGATATTATTCACGGTATCCAGCAAGGTCTCTCCCTTTGATACCGATGATGCAGCGGCGGTAAAATTGATGGTATCTGCACTCAACCGTTTTTCAGCCAGTTCAAAAGAGATCCTGGTACGGGTTGAATTTTCGTAGAAAAGGTTTACAATGGTAACGTCCCTCAACGAGGGCACTTTCTTTACAGAACGTTGTAAAACTTCTTTGAACTGTGTGGCGGTGGATAAAATAAGCGAAATATCGGTCGGAGTGAGATGTTTAATGCCCAATAGATGTTTGGTAGATAGTTGCATTAAGCAGCAAAGCTAAAGAAAAAACCGATACGAAATGCAGGATGCTAGATACTGGTTACCGGATGCTAGATGCACCCTGCTGTTTTTGAAAGTTCTTGAGTAATCAGACACTTATCCAGTATCTAGTATCTAGGATCTAGCATCCAGGATCCGGCACCTAATAAAGCACTACTTCTTCCCTGTCCCACTCCACTTTTACTTTTTGCGATATGTTGGAATCAATGGCCTTGCCACAATAATCAGGCTGGATAGGCAATTCCCGGTTAAACCGGCGATCTACCAAAACACATAGCTCTACTTTTTGCGGCCGTCCAAAATCCTGGATGGCATCCAATGCGGCCCGGATGGTTCTGCCGGTGTATAGTACATCATCTATCAGGATCACCTTCTTTCCTTCAATAGAAAAAGGGATGTCTGTTTTATTAGCTACATGTAGTTCGTCCCGTACATCATCGCGGTAAAAAGTGATGTCAAGGATACCGTACTGCACTTTTTCATTGGGGCAAAGCTGCTGAATACATTCCACCAGCCTGGAGCCCACTTTTACACCCCGGGGCTGAATACCGATGAATGCCAGGTCTTTTAAACTTCCTTGGTTTTCGAGTAACTGGTGTGCCAGCCTTACAATGGCAAGATGCAGTTGTTGTTTGTCCAGAATGGTTTTCAAATCCTATTTTTTACAAGGCGAATTTATCTTTTATTGGCCGATAAAAAAAGTCCCTGTTTGTGCAGGGACTCTATTTATAAACCGAACATTTATTTACCTCCGTTTAGCTCCTTCTGCAAGGTATCCAGTTCTTTCCATTTACCATCTGCCGCAAGTTTTGCCTGCTTTGGCCAGGTACCCGGGTTGTGCATACTGAATTTACTGCCCGCTTCTTCCAGTATTTGTTTTAATTTCTTTACGGTTGATCTTGAAAGTTGTTTGTAAGAACTGATACCGCTTTTATTCAGCAACATTTCTATCTTCTTTCCTATCCCTTCCACTTTGGTAAGATCATCCTTCACCACTTCTGCTTTTACCTTGGCGGCAACTTTAGGCTTTATAGCTTTTACTGTTTTTACTTTTGCTTTTTGAATTGCTTCCGGAACCCGGATGATGCAATTCTCCACCGAATAACCATATACATCTGTTAACACTTTCTCACCATCATCGTTTACCCAGCGGCCATTGCTGAGCAGGTAACGGTATTGATATTCCCGTCCACCGGTCAGTTCCAACTCTGCTTTCATAGAACCGTCTTCTTCTCTTTGTAATACTATTCCTTCACCGGGGTTCCAGTTATTGAATTCTCCCACTAAAATACATTCCGCTGCATCTGCACTTTTTGATGCAGGCAATGTAAACCGAACTTTTGTCATCATTATTTATTTTTGTTTTATTATTTTTCCTGCATGAACGGATAACGGTAATCCGTTGGTGAATTAAATGTTTCCTTGATCGTTCTTGCACTCAGCCAGCGATACAGGTTAAGTATGGAACCTGCTTTATCATTGGTACCACTGCCCCTTGCTCCGCCAAACGGCTGTTGCCCTACTACGGCACCGGTTGGTTTATCATTGATATAAAAGTTACCGGCGCTGTTGCGTAACCTGTTTGTGGCTAACTCAACTGCATAACGATCCTGTGCAATCACGGCGCCCGTTAATGCATACGGTGAAGTATTATCAACCAACTTCAGTGTTTCTTCATATTTATTCTCGTCGTAGATATAAATTGTAAGCACCGGTCCGAATAACTCTTCGCACATGGTTACATAATACGGATCGGTTGTTTCAATAATAGTTGGTTCAATGAAGTAACCATTCGTTTTATCGCAACCACCGCCTACCCATATCTTCGCCTTACTGTCTCGCTTTCTTGCACCCTTGATGTATCCTTCCAGTTTATCGAAACTCTTTTCATCGATCACGGCATTCACAAAATTGGTAAAGTCTTCCACCGTTCCCATCTTCATGCTCTTAACGGCTTCCACTAATTTCTTTTTTACTTCTGCTGCTATGTTAGATGGTATGTACGCCCTGGATGCAGCCGAACATTTTTGTCCCTGGTATTCAAATGCGCCACGTGCCAATGCAGTAACCACCACATCCGGATCGGCACTTTTATGAGCGATCACAAAATCTTTTCCGCCCGTTTCGCCAACAATACGTGGGTACGAACGATACATCGCCATGTTCTTTCCGATGGTTTCCCACATCTTATTAAATACACCGGTGCTTCCTGTAAAATGAATACCGGCAAAATCAGGATGATTAAAGATCACTTCGCCAATGGTTGGGCCGTCAATGAAGACTAAATTGATAACGCCATCCGGCAAACCGGCTTCTTTTAAAATGCGCATGAACATCTGTGCGCTGTACACCTGGGTGTTGGCGCATTTCCAGATAACCACGTTACCGCACATGGCAGCTGAAGTTGGAAGGTTGCCGCCAATAGCAGTAAAGTTGAACGGCGTTAGTGCAAATACAAATCCTTCCAGCGGACGGTATTCCATCCGGTTATTCATTGATGGGCCACTGATTGGCTGCTGACGATAAATATCACTTAAGAAGTGAACATTGAAACGCAGGAAATCGATCAGTTCACAAGCCGCATCTATCTCTGCCTGGAAAGCATTCTTGCTTTGCCCCAGCATGGTAGTACCATTAATATACGGACGATACTTACCGGCTAAAAGATCAGCGGCCTTCAAAAATATATTGGCCCTGTTCTCCCAACTCATATTGGCCCACTTGTCTTTCACTTTCAATGCAGCATTGATGGCTTTGGTAACATGCTTTGCTTCGCCCACATGAAACTGGCCAAGCAAGTGTTTACGTTCATGCGGCGGACGGAGATCAACGGTTTTACCAGTTCTTACTTCTTCGTTACCGATATACATCGGCACGTCTATTTTTGAACTTTTCAATTCTTTTAAAGCTGCTTTAAGCGCTGCCTTTTCCTTTGAGCCTGGTGCATAAGAAAGAACGGGCTCGTTGACTGGCATCGGGTAATAAAAGTCTCCAAATTGCATGGTCGTAATTTTTATTTGTGAAAGTTCCGCAAAGGTATGCCGTACAAGTGAGTGACACAACGATGCTGAACAGAATTTCCGCTGTTGGTAAAATAATATTTAAACCGCAGAGAAAAGAGGTGCAGAGTTTACGCAGAGAACCTCAGCGGAACCTCCGCCCCTCTGCTTCTCTGCGGTGAACTTAACCCTCCGTTTCTTTCTCACTCATCAGATACGCCTTAACAAATCCATCCAGTTCACCGTCCATAACCGGGCCCACATTACCTACTTCATAATCGGTGCGGTGGTCCTTGATCATTTTATACGGATGAAAAACATAACTGCGTATCTGGCTGCCCCACTCTATCTTTTTCTTTTTACTGTTGGCGGCATCTTTTAACGCATTGCGCTTTTGCAATTCTATTTCATACAGGCGGCTCTTCAGCATCTGCATGGCCAGTTCCCGGTTGCCAAGCTGGCTCCTGTCTTGCTGGCAAACCACTACAATACCCGTTGGAATATGCGTAAGCTGAACCTTGGTTTCTACTTTGTTCACGTTTTGTCCGCCGGCACCGCCGCTTCTTGATGTTTCCATCTTCACATCGGCCGGGTTCACTTCAATATTGATGGTATCATCTACCAGGGGATACACATTCACACTGGCGAAAGAGGTATGCCTTCTTGCATTACTGTCGAATGGCGAAATGCGAACGAGGCGATGAACCCCATTCTCACTTTTCAAAAAGCCATAAGCAAAGTCACCTTCAAATTCGTAGGTACATGTTTTAATACCGGCGCCATCACCCCATTGCCAGTCGATCTCGGTAACTTTCCAGCCCTGTTTCTCGCCATACATGCGGTACATGCGGGCAAGCATCTCGGCCCAGTCCTGGCTTTCGGTACCACCGGCACCGCTGTTTATCTGCAGCACTGCAGGCAGTTCGTCTTCGGGCTCATTGAGCGTGCTTTTAAATTCCGCTTCCTCTATTTTTTCAATAGCAAGGTCGTAGGCCTGTTTTGCATCCTCTTCGGTTGTTTCACCGGCCTTCCAGAATTCGAAGAGCACGGCAAAATCCTCCACGGCGGTATTAACAGCCTGGTACAGGTTTATCCAGTACTCGTTTACCTTTATTTCCTTTAAAATGGAAGTGGCCCGGGCATTATCGTCCCAAAAACCCGGCGAAAGGGAAAGTTGTTTATCATTTGCAATTTTGGCTTCTCTGTTAGCAACGTCAAAGAAACCTCCCCAAGACCAGCACACGGTCCCTCATAGATTTAAGATGCTCGATTGTCATGCCGCAAATTTACCGCAATCGGGTCAATTGACAAGGGATTGCATAATAATTGGCCAACTGACAACCATCCGGCCAATAAAATCGTTTATAATATTTAAACAAGAGAAAAAGGATGCTGAATTTGCCTTATCTTTAGAAGAGTTGGAAAAGATGATCCTTACTCAAATCATTGTGTATAATGCCGGGGTTTCGTCCAATACTAAATCTGCTGCTGACGGGTACACTGATATGCACCTGGCCGTACTTTTTGCAAGCGCAGAACTGTCCTCCCAATATTGATTTTGAAACAGGAACATTTGACGGATGGGTTTGTTATACCGGTGCCGTAGCATCTGTGAACAGTTCCAATGTGATCACATTTAATGCGCAGGGCGGGCCGGTGGCAAACAGGCATACCATGTATTCATCCAACCCGGGCAGCGGTACGGATGAGTATGGAAATTTTCCCAAGAATTGTCCAAACGGAAGCGGATACTCCATTAAACTTGGAAATGATGAGGCAGGAACCCAGGCCGAGGGTATCTCATACGATTTTACCGTGCCTGCTAATTCAAATACCTACAACCTCATTTACAATTATGCCGTGGTATTCCAGGATCCAGGTCATCAGCCCAGTGAGCAACCGAGGCTGGAACTGGAGATCATTAATATGACCACGGGCAATCTTATTTACTGTTCTTCCTTTACTTTCTTTGCCAACGGATCTCCCCTGCCGGGTTTTGAACTTTCTACAATTGTACGGGACAACACACCTATCTGGTTCAAAAGATGGTCGGCCGTTTCCATTAACCTCAATGGCCTGGCAGGAAATGATATCCGCCTCTTCTTTAAAACAGCCGATTGTACCTTTCGCCGGCACTTTGGATATGCATATGTTGATGTGAACACCGAATGCAGTGATCGTTTTGAGGGCGCTGATTTTTGTCCCGATGATTCCACCGTATTTGTAACGGCGCCTTATGGATACAAGAACTATACCTGGTACAACCAGGCATTCAGCCAGGTATTGGGCAACCAGCAAACACTTGTTTTTACACCACCGCCTTCTTCGGGTACTACCGTAGCGGTTGTACTGGTACCTTATGATGGCTATGGATGTATTGATACCATGTATACCGACCTTACCGATACATTGAGTTATACTGCCCAGGCAGGTCCCGATCTCAGTTCCTGTAATCACATACCCGTTCGGATAGGTGTACCGCCTAAACCCGGCTGGATATATCAATGGGTGCCCGATACGGGACTTAGTTATTCCACCATATCAAACCCATTGGCAACCCCGGATACCACCACCACTTATGTGCTTACTATACGGCACAATGGAGGCGGTTGTGTAAGTTCCGATACCGTGGTGGTAAAATCAGCGATATTAGATAATACCCTGCAGGTGCTTGGCAGTACCGCCTGGTGTATTGGCAGCGGCGACAGTACCGTTTTAAAAGTGAAACCGGCAGACAGTATTCAATGGTATCGAAACGGAGCCCCCATACCCGGCGCCAATCAACCGGAACTGCGGGTTACACAGTCGGGTAATTATTATGCACATCTAATGAGTTTTGCCGGTTGCGACCTGTTGACTGTATCGCAGGATGTGAGCATTGCTTCCATTCCTCAGGTGTCGTTTACTGTGAACAACCCAGTTCAATGCATGCTTAATAACCACTTTGTTTTTACCAACAGCAGCAGCAACTCCGTTGGAACAATGCAGTACCTGTGGAAATTCGGCGATGGTTTTACCACTACCACACGCAACACGGCCTACAGTTATAAAGCGCCCGGCACCTACACGGTTGTGCTGCTGGTAAAATCAAGTGAAGTATGCTACGACAGTGCCAGCTTTATTGTAACGGTTCACCCAAATGTTGCCGCCAGTTTTACTGTTGACCCGGTTTGTATTAACCTGCCCGTGCAGCCGGTAAATAACACCATCGACCCCGGCAATACGCCTGTATTTTATTTATGGGATCTTGGCAATGGCAACACATCTACCCTCCGTAACCCGCCGCCGCAGGTTTATTCCACCGCCGGTAATTATGTGATGAGCCTTTCGGTAAGCAGCGGCCAATGTCCGCACCCGCTGAGCATACAAAAAAGATTTGTAAGGGTGGATGCACCAAAGCCTGGCAAGAACAATCCGCCGCAAATAGGTGTGATAAACCTGCCACTTATTTTGCAGGCAAGGAATATCGGCGACCAGGTAACCTGGACACCCGCTACTAACTTAGACGATCCCCATAGTTATACGCCGGTATTTGTTGGTGAAAGAGAACAGAATTATATCATTGAACTGAAAACAAATTCGGGTTGCGTCACCATCGATACGCAACTGGTAAAACTGGTAAAAGACATTTCTATTTTTGTACCCAATACGTTTACTCCCAATAATGATGGCCGCAATGATGAACTGCGACCTTATATGATCGGCATCAAACAACTTTACTTCTTCCGGGTGTATAACCGGTGGGGCCAGTTGGTTTACGAAACCCACGATGCGGCAAAGGGATGGAATGGCCGGCAGAAATCGGCCCCTGCCGAAATGCAGACTGTGGTATGGATGCTGGAAGCCCTCGGCGCTGATAATAAAGTATACAAGGCGAAAGGAACAACGGTACTGATGCGTTGATACCTCCTTGGTTTACATTTCCGTTTTATTAAATTGCATTAAACAGAAGTTATGACCAATTCCAATACACACGATCAGCGTGTCGCAAAACTGACGTTCGCTTCGGTTTATCCCATGTATGTTGCAAAAGTGGAAAAGAAAGGCAGAACAAAAAAAGAATTACAACAGGTAATAGAATGGTTAACAGGATTCGATAATAACAAACTGCAGGAACTAATAAAAGAGAAGGTAACTTTTGAAACTTTCTTCCGGCATGCTTCGCTAAACCCCAATGCCCGCCTCATTACCGGAATGATCTGCGGGTATCGTATTGAAGAGATCAAAACTCCTTTGACAAAACAGGTGAGGTACCTGGATAAGCTGGTGGATGAACTGGCGAAGGGCAGAAAGATGGAAAAGATATTACGTGGAGCATAGGCTGTTTGTACACTTCGTTACTGCAAACAATTTGCATTTAAAGTCCGGCATAAAAACATTTAGTTTCTTTCCTGATTACCACCCGGCAACTGCGATCTTCTTTCGTTTACATGTTCATCACAAAATTTCAACTAACCGTTTTAATGAAATAAAAAGTAAGCAGTTATTCTTTTCAGTTGCTGTTTTGAAAATGAAAACGCTGCACTAAGCATCGCACCTCCCTCAAAATAGTTTTCCACCAGGGGCAGAAAATTGTGAAAATCTTGTTGTTGAACGTGGATAAGTTACCCATGATGTGATGATCGAATATGTTAAGTTTGTACAAACCCTCCCACCCATGGAATTAGATTTTGTAAAAAATATCCAGTTTACCAAACTCATCAAAGTTGATGGACGTTTGAAAGAATTCAATTTCAGGAAACCCAACAGCCGCCACGAAGGTTCATTTACCGTGGATGTAATGGACGATAGCGGCAACCGCATCATCTTTAGGATGGAGTTGGCGGATAATAACTGGAAGATCGCCAGCCAGCAACTGTTACCAAACTGGGTAGTGGAAAGCGAGCATGCTTTTAATGCCATGATTGATGAGGAGTTTAAACTGAACTGACAAAACACTATCCCCATAAAAAAAGCTTTTGCCCTTACGGACAAAAGCTTTTTTATTTTGAATAGCTTCTTTATTTAGAATTCTGCCGCCACACTGATCTTAGGTTCTTTAGCAACTTTACCGGCTGCAATTGCACCGCCATTCACACCATAATCTTCGAGCTTGATGCTGAAGTCAGAAGTAGTGGTGATCTTTCCGCCGCTTACCACCACAGAACCCGTTCCTTCCAGTGGTTTGGTTACGCCGTGCAGGGTAAGTTCGCCCTGGTAGGTCACCGGGTACTTTCCGTCTTTACCAAAATTCACCGCTTTCAGGTTGCTGATATCGCCCTTGAAAGTTGCCGTAGGAAATTTATCGCTGTTCATCCAGCCTTCTGCATTAAAATGCTCCTGAATGCGTGGGTTTGAAAAAGCAAAGTTCTTGATGGTTACTTCAAATGCCAGTTTGCCCGTCTTGGTGTCGAGCGCTGCAATAGCTGTTTTATTGTCTGCTTTGGGCAGGACATCAATGGCCGTGGTTGCGTCAAAACTCACCGATGCTGAGGTGGTTGTTTTCTTTTGGGCAAAAATTAAACCGGTTGCCAGTACCAGTGTAAGCGTAAGAATTGTTTTTTTCATTTGGTTGATTTTTGATTTTTGAAAAATTTATTTATTTACCGCACAGCGTTTAAAGCTGATGTTGGTAACGCCTAATATATCGCTGTAAACGCCATTACTGCAGGAACCTTTAATGGAAACCGGGTCGCCTTCTTTCAATGCCTTTGCTTCGGCCAGGTGCTGCTGCTGGAATGCAAAAATGATATAGTCGCCGGTCTGGTTGTCGATCATCTTTACATTAGCCGTAGTATCCACCGTTTCGATCTTTGCCACCGTTCCACTCACCACAATTATCTTTTCCGAATACTTTTCATTCGCCTTTTTAAGGTCCTGCTGAAATTCTTTTATAAAAGCAGGGGCGGTTACCGTAAAGTCTGACTGCACATTGCTGGTATCGTCAAACTTCTCCGTGAATATCCACCAGGCAACAGCAACACCCGCCAGCAATATTACCAATGCTCCGGTGAGCCATTTTTTCCTGTTCTTTTTATTACTTAATGTCAGCATGATTTTATAAAAGCTTAAACCGGCACAAATATACAGTGTTTAAACATTGAAAGGGCAGGAGAACTGTTAAAATTTACCCGGTGGCAATGAACCCCTGTGGGAAACTTCCCCTGATTATTGGTTATCTTTACGGCACTTTAACCACAACAAGAGCATGGCCGATGCCGGAAAGACGCAACCCTGTTAAACATATACTATTTACATGCACTCTGATACTTTGCCTGTGCAGCTGCAGCGGCGCATTATATGCATATAATAGTACCAATGGCCCCCGGGCTACTTCTACACAACAGGAAGCCATTGAATATATTGAAGCCATAAAGGCATTGGAATCCAGCCATCACTGGCCCAGTATCAAGCCTGCTTTATTTCTGCAGAATCTCAAAACAAATATTTACCAGCCCCTGAGCGTATATGCCGGAAACAGCACCAATTTTTGTGGTTACGGTGCATTAACCTACCTTTTTTTACAAGACGACCCCCTGGGATATGCAAAACTGTTGACAGAGCTGTACAAAGAAGGCAAAGCCGTTTTCAATGGCGTTGTACTTGAGCCCTCGCCTGCCGTGAAAAAAGCTGCCGGACGGCTCCGGTTCAAGGGCGCACTTGACATACGGCCAGCCGAGCAAATGTGGTTCCTGGTGCTGGCTGGTCATTACAAGGGATACGTGAACCTGTTCAACCGCAGGTATGATCCCGGGGACGAGAACAAATTCTGGGCATCCTGCAATTTTGCAAAGTTCAACCGCATGGTTCGGAATCTTCTGCGATACAAAGTGAAGGCAAGGGGTGCCGATATTGCCCGGCCACATATTGACGACCTTTCCCAATACATCAGTAAAAAACTGGAGAGCGGTATTGTGGTGCTGTATATCAATAACCGTATCGTACACAAAAAAAATCACGTGGTGATAAAACTCGGCATTCCCACCCATTTTGTGGTGTTGGAAAAGATCAGTCAGCAGGATGATGTGATCACACTCGTTTACTGGGATTATGGCCATCGAACCCTTTTACAGCTCTCTCCTGCCTTTTTTAAACGGATCGTGTTCGGGATCACGTACTGTACCAAAAAAACAACCGATGCGGACTAAATTCATACAAACGATATTATTGATCGCAATAACCGGCTTACTCTTTTCCTGCTCGCCAAAGAATATCTCTACAAAATATTATTTCGAGAACGAGAAAGTGCTGGACAGGATTGAGGAATCGTACAAACAACTTTACCAGCTTACCCCCTTCACCATTGGTTTTACCGACCGAACCTTTAATACCGTATCGCTTGAGATCATAACCGATACCCTCAGTTATATTTATGAATTTGCCGTAAACGAACCCCGGCTCACCGATACACTGATGAAGTATCATCCCCGTGCAACAAGGGTGATCGACCTGATCAACCAGATGCGGTCTATCCGTTGTACCTGGATCCGCAACCTGGATTATTACGTGGATGAAAAAAAGAATTCGCTCATCTTTATGTCGATAAAGCCCGTGGCATTAAAAGCCCCGCTCGCCTATCACAAATATTACGTACTCACTTATTTTCAGCAGCCCCAGTATTTCGACAGCCAGGGAAGGCTGCTTGATAAGAAGACCTTACGCAGGCTTCGTAAAATAAACGGGGAGATATTCCACAGGATAAATGATAAAGTGTGTTACACCATCTCCGGTAACTTCAGGTGATCCACTCCCTTACGGCATCCTTAAAAAAATATGGGCTATCTTCGGTATGCATGAGACCATTATTGACCGAACTGATAAAGCGCACGGTTCTCCAGAAAAAAAAAGGAGTTCGTGGAAAGAAGCAGGATTACACTGCCTATGAACTTGCCATGGGTTTTAGGGAACTGAAGATAACCGTTCTTCGCTCGGCAAGGGATATCTTCCTCATCATACTCGGCATCTTTTCTGCTGCATTCGGGTTAGAAAGTTTTTTACTGCCCAGTAATTTCATCGATGGTGGCGCCACAGGCATTTCGCTTCTCATCAGCGAAATAGCAAAAATACCCCTGCATTATTTGATCATCCTTATCAATATCCCCTTTGTTTTAATGGGATATAAAACCGTTGGGCAACAGTTTGCCATTAAAACGGCGCTGGCCATTGCCGGACTGGCGTTGGTAGTGGCATTTGTTCACTTCCCGGATATTACCCACGATAAATTACTGGTGGCGGTATTCGGCGGATTCTTCCTGGGTGCCGGCATTGGCCTTGCCGTAAGAGGCGGCGCCGTAATAGACGGAACCGAAGTACTGGCCATATACCTTAGCCGTAAATTAGGTACCACCATCGGTGATATCATCATCGGCATCAATATCGTTGTTTTTTCAACCGCCGCTTATCTTATCAATATTGAAACGGCGCTCTATGCCATGATCACTTATTTATCCGCCTCCAAAACCCTCGACTTCATCATTGAGGGGATTGAAGAGTATACTTCCGTTACCATCATCTCTTCGCACAGCGACCAGATACGGGAAATGATCATCAATAAAATGGGAAGAGGTGTTACCCTGTACAGCGGTAAAGGCGGTTTTGGCAAAAGCGGGCAAACAAGGGACGTAGACATCGTTTTCACTGTTATCACCCGGCTGGAGCTGAACAAACTGAAGACCGAATTAGTAAAGATAGATCCCAATGCCTTTATTGTAATGAGCAGTGTGAAAGATACCAAGGGCGGCATGATCAAGAAGCGGCCGTTGAAGCATTAAGATATCATTTCAATTTAAAGAACAGCATCTTAACAGCGAATAATACGATGAGGGCGCTCATCACATACCGTACCCGTTGCAGGTACCGTTCATTTTTAAAAAAAGTATCCGCCGCATAACCTGCAAAGAATATGATGCTGCAGTTGGTGATAAGGCTCCCCAGCATCTGCAAACCACCAAGCATGAGATTCTGCTGTACTATATTTCCCCTTTCGGGATGAATGAACTGAGGCAGTATGGAAAAATAAAGCATCAGCGAACCGGGATTAAGCAGGTTACCGATGAATCCGTTAATGTAAAATTTCTGTAACCGGGGTGTACTGTTTTCCTGTTCCCTTGTTTTCCATTTAATTGTTTTTAAATTCCTGATGGCGAGATAAAGAAGGTAGGCAATGCCACAATACCGAAGCATATCAAGTGCCGCCGGGTTGGCAGCAAGCAAGGCTGTTAATCCTAAAACAATGGCGCTGATGTGAATGATAAAAGCGCTCACAACACCCAGCGCCGTGGCCCAGCCGGCCATACGGCCGTATTCAAATGTATAGGTAAGATACAGCATCATGTTGGGGCCGGGTGTAAGTGCAAACACCACCACCAATGTCATGTATGAGAGCAATTCGTTAAACGGCATCTGTTGTTGCTTTATTTGTATTGAAAGAAGATCTCAGTAGCGCCGTACCCGTATGAATGGTGATACTGGTTCACAAAAGACTTCACTTCTTTTTTCAGCCGAAGTATATCATGAACCTCATTCCGCAACTTACCTTCTCCCACACCATGAATAATAGTTAAGGAAGGCTGGTAATGCGCCACGGCCAGGTTATAATATTTTTCAAATGCTTTTAGCTGGAGGCTGAGTATCTCAAAATTGCTGAGGTGCTTCCAGTTGTCGCTGAGTTTTTCAATATGCAGGTCAACCACGCTGCGGGCAGGTTCCAGGTGATGCCTGATCTTCGACGCATCGTATACCCGGTAGCCGCTGTTACCCAGTCTGCTAAGGTCCATTTTTTCTTCTTCTACCCTGTCAGGATAATTTTCAAACAACACATAACTGAAGCCTGGCTCATTCTTTACCTGTATCTCTTCTATCTTTTTAAATAGCTGCTTTGCCTTCAGCTTTAATGACGATTCATAATGTGTCGCCTTCTTTTTGTCAGGCTCTTTCAGGGAGAATTCAAAATCAAAACGAGGGCTGTCGCTCAGCTCTTCAAATTGTACATCATGAATATAAAAATCGCTGAGCGGCTCAATGGTATTCTTTAGCTGGAAATGACTCTCTCCCCCGATCATGAGGTTATAAGTGAATGTATAAGCCGTTTCATCCTGGTTAACGAGGTAAAGCTTTAATTTCTCCACCACGTCGTCGTCAAAAATATCCTTGTCAAACACCGGGAAGAAAGAAAGTTTTACACCGTTCCCTTCTTTCTTTTTGGGAATGAACTTTTCCTTCTGCACATTGTCGATGAAGATCTTCTGCTTCTCAGCTTTCCTTTTTTCGGTGAACATCTTGAAGTAAGGGAAATCGATCTGGTCCATATAAGCCGGGAACCGTACGCCCTTCACTTCTATCATCACCATTTTCTCATTCATGATCTCCACCACTTTGCCTTCTTCATCGGTAAGCCGTACAATTATTTTATCGCCTGGTTGAAATTTCATGTTGTCTGAACGTGGATTTGGGCAGATTGCCGGGATTAGTTTGATTGCCCGCAATTGCTGATGTTAAATAAAAAAGCCGCACAAAGTTACTTAAAGTAAAACTGCCCCGCCAGGGCGGGGACAGCAATTGAATAGAATCGGGAAAGCCGGAATCAAAAAGATCAGGCAGTTGTTGCCAGTTTGCTTTTTTTATACCCATACAGGAAATATACCACCAGGCCAATACCAAGCCAGGCAAGGAACCAGGCCCAGTTCATGGCCGTCATGCCGGTTAAAAGATACAGGCAGGTGATAAGCCCCATTAATGGTATGAGTGAATATTTTTTTACAAAAGCAAGTACCGCAAGAAGCAAAGCGCTTATCCAGAAAACGATCAGCGATATATTCGGCATGGCCAGTTGCATAAAACTTGTCTTGCCGGTTGTATATTCTTCATTGCCGCTGAAATCAAAATTGAACAGGTTGGCAAAATAATTCTTCGATAAGGACTGAGCCAGTATCATCGAGCCAATCACGATCACAGGGAAAATGAATTGCCCGTTGATATAGGGCAGGTGAAAACGACCGGCCACTTTTTCTTTCCTTGGTATCAGCAGCACACCTCCACAAACCAATACAAAGGCAAACAAAGTAGCAATGCTGGTAAAATCAAGCACAAATGTTTTATCCGTGAACAGGATGGGTACGCCCACTACAAGCCCGGTTATGATGGTTGCAAAGGATGGTGTTTTGAATTTGGAATGTATCTTCTGAAACACGGGTGGCAACAGGCCATCACGGCTCATACTCATCCATATCCTTGGCTGTCCCATCTGGAAAACCAGCAATACACTTGTCATGGCAATCACGGCACAGATGGAAACCAGGAACTGCATCCAGCCGATGTTGAGGTTCTGCGGTTCAAAAATAAAAGCAAGGGGGTCTCCCACTCCATCGAAATTTTTATAATGAACAGCACCGGTAAGAACCAGTGTAAGTAAAATATAGATCACCGTACAGATCACCAAAGAAAGTACCATGCCTCTTGGAAGATCCCGCTGCGGATTTTTGCTTTCTTCTGCCAGCACACTTACGGCATCAAAACCGATGTAGGCGAAGAACACGCCGGCAACAGCTGTCATTACCCCCGAAAATCCATTGGGCATAAATGATTTAACGCCTTCGTCATTTGCCGGTGTCCAGTTAAACGTAAGTCCGTTCGAAAAAACAAGATAACCGCCAACGAGGATGATCAACCCTACTACGGCCAGTTTCAGCAATACCATCACATTACTGAAGTTGCGGCTTTCTTTGATGCCCCTGTAAACAAGATAGGTGATAAGCAGGTTGATAACAAGCGCCGGCAGGTCGAAGATGATGCGCAGGCTGCCGATCATGGGTGCATTATTCCAGGCAGCAATGTCATCGGCATTTGTTCCGCCACCGGTAATGGTATGCTTGGCTTCCATGTAGCTGGTGGAAAGGTATTCGGGAATATGCACATGAAGTTTACTCATGAAAGAAGTGAAGTAATCACTCCAGCTGTAGGCCACATAAATATTGCCGATGGAATATTCCATGATCAATGCCCAGCCGATTATCCAGGCAAACAATTCGCCAAAGGATGCGTAGGCATAAGTATAAGCGCTTCCGGCCACCGGTATGCGGCTGGCAAATTCCGAATAACAAAACGCAGTAAAGGCACAGGCAATGGCTGTAATGATAAAGAGTATCACCACGCCCGGTCCGCCATTGAACACGGCACCACCCAGGCTGCTGAAGCTTCCGGCTCCTAAGATGGCCGCAATGCCAAAAAAAGTAAGGTCCCTTACCGATAATACCCTTTTCAATCCTCCGCCTCCATGCGAATCGTCGCTGCCTTCGGCTATGATGTTCTCAACTTTTTTTGTGCGGAATAAGGAATTTGACATGCTTGTGTTGGTTTTGGAAGAAGGAAATTAAGGAAATCTTTGGAATATCGAACAAGGAACAGGGAATGTTGAATGATGACCGGAATGCCGTCCTTCATAATTCATGATCCCTTGTTCCTTGTTCAGTATTTATCAACTCTCCCTCATCATCAAATAATCAGCTAACTCCTGCAGGGGTTTTTTACGTTGCGAAAGCACGGCGGTATCTTCCAAATGTTTGAGTGCGGTTTGCAGGTATTTTTTTTGAAGTTCTTTTGCCCAGGCGTCGGCTTTGCAATCGCGGAATATCTGTAAAACCTTTTCTATTTTACCGGGTGGGTTGGATTGAAGAAGTTTTTTTAATTCGCTAAGACTTGCGGGAGTTGCCGTTTCAAACGCATGGATCATCAGGAATGTTTTTTTATTGGCCATGATATCACCACCTACTGTTTTGCCAAATTTTTCCGGGTTACCAAATGCATCTAAATAATCATCCTGAACCTGGAAGGCAATGCCGAGGTGTTTGCCAAACTCGTACAGGTGTTTCTGATTGCCTTCTCCTGCCCCGCCCAATATGGCGCCTAACTGCAGGCTGGCCGCTACCAATACCGAGGTTTTGAGGGTGATCATGTTCAGGTATTCATCAAAGTTCACCATTTCTCTCTGTTCAAAATCCATATCCAGTTGCTGACCTTCGCAAACCTGGCTGGCAGTGATGTTGAAGAGGTGCAATACTTTCTGCAGGTTGGCCGGCTGTATCTTATTGAGGTTCTCGTATGCTTTTACAAACATCACATCGCCGGCAAGTATGGCCGTAGGTTCTCCGAATTTTGTATGTACCGTTGCCATGCCACGCCGTACCGGGGCTTTGTCCATGATGTCGTCGTGTATCAGGCTGAAGTTATGAAACAGCTCGATGGCTGCGGCTGCATGATAGGCATCCGGTCCCGGCTCATCAAACAACTGGTTGCCCATAAGTACACAAACCGGGCGTATCCGTTTACCACCAATGCCTAAGATATACTGGGCAGGATCATATAATGTTTCCGGCTGTTGCGGAAACTGGCGGGTGTTGAATTTCTCTTCAAACAGTTGTAACAATTCTGTAAACGAATGCATAGTCATCGGTTCAAACTAAAACTTGATCAGCGTTGGCCGCTTAATGATTTTATTTTTTCTTTTTACCCGTTTTTTTAGCCCCCTGTTCCGGCTTGTGCTTTTTTGCTTCGGGCGTTTTTACAACCTTCTTACCCAATTCCAAATTACCCATTCCTTTCTTCTCGGGCACCCACTCATAATCCAGCTGGCGTTTGCTTAAGTTGGCAGCCACCACTTTTATCCTCACCCGGTCTCCCATGCGGAATTTATGTTTGGTTCGCATGCCCACCAGTGCATAATCGGCTTCATCCAGCCTGAAATCATCATAAGCGCTCAGGTCTCTTGCGGTAACCATTCCCTCGCATTTATGTTCAACCGTTTCCACAAAAAAACCAAAGGAAGCCACGCCGCTGATGATGCCGTCGAAATCCTGCCCCAGGTAACTGCTCATAAATTCCACCTGCTTGTATTTGTTACCGGCCCGTTCGGCTTCCATGGCCTTACGTTCCCGGTCGCTGCAATGTTTACACCTGTCCTCCATTTTTTTATCGGGGCGCAGGTTCTTATCTAAACATTCCTGCAATATGCGATGCACCATTACATCGGGATAGCGGCGGATGGGCGATGTAAAATGACAATAGTGTTCAAAACCCAATCCATAGTGGCCGATATTTTCAGAAGTATAAACCGCCTTGGCCATGGTACGTATGCCCAATTGCTCCAGCACGTGCTGCTCGGGCTTACCCTGCACATCATTCAGTAATTTGTTGAAGGAGGCTGCCACGGCGCTTTCATCATGCATGTTGAACACATAACCGAATTTTTTGGCAAAGGCCACAAAGGGTTTCAGTTTTTCATCATCGGGTGTATCGTGAATGCGGTATGGAAAAGGTATCGGTTCCTTATTGATCTTGATCTTGGAAATATATTCCGCCACGGTTCTGTTGGCCAGCAGCATGAACTCTTCGATCAGTTTATGTGCCTCTTTGCTTTCTTTAACCACGATCCCCAGTGGCTTTCCCTTTTCATCCAGTTTAAAGCGTACTTCCTGCGAAGAAAAATTTATGGCCCCGTTGCGGAAACGGTCCTTTCGGAATTTCTGCGCCAGCTCATTCAATAATACGATCGGTTTAAAATGAAGTCCTTCTTTCTTCTCAATGATATCCTGCACTTCTTCGTAGGTAAACCGGTGATTGCTGTGGATGACGGTTCTGCCGATCCAGCTGTGCTTTACTTCGGCCCTGTTCGTTATCTGGAAGATGGCAGAGAAGGTATACTTGTCTTCATGCGGCCGCAGTGAACAAAGTTCATTGGATATTTTTTCCGGAAGCATGGGGTTCACCCTGTCGGGAAGATAAACACTGGTGGCCCGCTCATAAGCGATCTTATCCAGGAGTGTCCCGGGTTTTACAAAATGACTTACGTCGGCAATATGAACGCCGATCTCGTAATTACCGTTGTCTAAATTCCGTATAGAGATGGCATCATCAAAATCCTTTGCATCCACCGGGTCGATGGTGAAGGTGAGGATATCCCGACAGTCTTTCCGTTTACGCAATTCTTCCCGGGAGATATCGGGCTGCAGTTTCTTCACTTCCTGCAATACTTCCTTATCAAATTCCAGCGGGAAACCTGCTTCCACCAATATCTCTTTCATGGCCGCATCATTCTCGTCTTCCGACTTCATCACCGATACCACTTCACCCACCGGTTTTTTATCATTCTTTTCCCAGCTCAATAACTTTACGATCACCCGGTCATTATCCCGGGCGCCATTTAGCTTATCATCCGTGATATAAAAATCGGGGATCGGCTTTTCGGTGGCAGGGATGAAGAAGGCGAAATTTTTACTCTTCTGGATATTGCCGATGAATTCGGTTTGTTTGCGCTCCACCACTTCGGTGATCTTTCCTTCGGCCCGCTTGTCTTTTGAAAGTCCTTTATTCACCTGCACCCTTACCAGGTCGCCATGAAAGGCCCGGTTAAAGTCGTTGGGACGAACCATGATGTCCTTTTCCACCCCATCGGCTATCACGAAGCCCATGCCGCTTCTCGAAATATCCAGTCTTCCTTTTATGATTTCAACCTGGGAGGATCTCTTCTTGTCTTTGTTTCTTTTATTCTTACTCATATAGTTTATTAAACATCCGGACACCACAAGCAATACAGGACAATGTCTTAGCAGCAGTTACTCTGGCATTTTAATGCTGCAATGTACCAACAAATTGCTACATTCGGTTAAAGCAAGTATGGTGCAGCCGCTCACAAATTCTCCACAACGGATCATTACCAGAACGGTATGGATACTGTCGCTGGTGAGTTTATTCAATGATGTGGCCAGCGAGATGCTCATCCCCGTGATGCCGATGTTCCTTAAACAGATCGGGTTTACTATTTTAATCATTGGCATACTGGAAGGCATTGCAGAAGCTGTTGCCGGTTTAAGCAAGAGCTATTTTGGTAAACAAAGCGACCTCTCCGGCAAACGATTGCCCTTTGTACAACTGGGTTATATACTCAGCGCAGTAAGTAAACCCATGATGGCTGTGTTCATTTATCCGCTCTGGATCTTTTTTGCAAGAACGCTCGACAGGCTGGGCAAAGGCATACGCACCGGTGCCAGGGATGCCATGCTCAGCGATGAAGCAACGCCCCAAACAAAGGGCCGTGTGTTTGGCTTTAACCGGAGTATGGATACATTCGGCGCTGTTATTGGCCCCTCCATTGCCCTGGTGTTTTTGTTTTATTTTCCGAATGATTACCGCACACTTTTTTTATGGTCAATCATTCCGGGAATACTGGTGATCTTGCTCACCCGTATTATTAAAGAGAGACCCAAAACCTCAAACCTAACCCTGAGCGGAGTCGAGGGGAAACCTGATCCTGAGCGTAGCCGAAGGGAAACCACGAGTTTCTTTGCCTTCATCTCCTACTGGAAACAAAGTTCACCGGCATATAAAAAACTGGTAAGTGGTTTATTGCTATTTGCCCTCTTCAACAGCAGCGATGTTTTCCTGTTACTGAAAATGAAAGAAACGGGATTGGATGATACGGCCATACTGGGCATCTATATCTTCTATAATCTTATTTATGCCCTGCTGGCATACCCGGTAGGTATACTGGCCGATAAACTGGGATTGAAAAAGATATTCCTGCTGGGGCTTGCGGCTTTTGCAGCCGTGTATACCGGCTTCGCTTTAAACAACAACCTTTTTGTGTTCATTTCCCTGTTTGCGTTGTACGGGTTTTATGCGGCGGCCAGCGAAGGCATTTCAAAAGCATGGATCAGCAATATTGTGGATAAAAAAGATACCGCCACTGCCATCGGCACCTACACGGGCTTTCAAAGCATTGCCGCTTTACTTGCCAGCAGTTTTTGTGGATTGCTGTGGTATAATTTCGGCGCCCGGGTCACTTTTTTAACCACCGCTGTCATTACTGTATCGGTGATCATTTATCTTGCACAATATAAGATCTCTGAAAAGCTAAGATCGTAACATAAAACAAAAGATCATGGAAGCATACGATACCGTTGTGGAAGCGCTAAATGGCCTGAAGGCAAAAGGATATACGGTTAACTTCAATTTAGCATTCGACAAACTCATTTGCACTGAAAAAAAGAAGATCCTCAACCCCGATGAATTTGAGATAACCGAAGTGCATCGCTTTGAAGGCGATACCAACCCCGGCGATGAAGACGTGGTATATGCTGTTGAATCAAAAACCGGGAATATAAAAGGAGTGTTCAGCGGCGCTTTTGGCATGTATGCCGATTCTGCTTCTACCGAAATGCTCCGCAAACTTTCGATACACAAATAATTTTATCCTGAACACATAAACGATTGCTATGCCCCATTCATTCAACCGCCGCAATTTCATTAAAGCATCGGCACTTACCGGCGCAGCCATCACCCTAACCGATCCCATCAGGGCCTTTTCCCCGGCAAAAAAAGAAAAGGTACGTATTGGTATCATCGGTGCCGGACTTCGTTCGCACGAACACATGGGTAATTTTTTACAGCGTGATGATGTGGAGATCACGGCCATTGCTGATCCGCAGCAACGGAGTGTGGATGAAGCGATGGCGGTATTCAAACAATACAACCGTCCGCAGCCTGTCGTTTACAAGAACGGTAATGAGGATTATAAGAATTTATTGAAACGGGATGATGTGGATGCCGTAATGATCTGCTCGCCCTGGGAATGGCACAGCATACAGGCCATTGATGCCATGAATGCCGGTAAGATCGTGGGTGCAGAAGTTTGCGGCGCTGTTAAACTGCAGGAATGCTGGGATGTGGTGAACACGTCGGAGAAAACAAAGATCCCACTGATGATGATGGAAAATGTTTGTTACCGCCGTGATGTGATGGCTGTATTGAATATGACAAGAAAAGGGATGTTCGGCGAACTGGTACACGGACAAGGCGGGTACGAACACGACCTGCGTGGCGTGCTTTTTAACGACGGCGTTACGGCGTACAACAGCGGTGTGGAGTTTGGTTCTAAAGCATACAGTGAGGCCCAATGGCGTACCGAGCATAATAAGAACAGGAACGGGGAATTATATCCCACACACGGATTAGGCCCTATTGCCGTAATGATGGACATCAATAAAGGAAACCGCATGACGAGGCTTTCTTCCATTGCGTCTAAAGCAAGAGGCTTACATAAATATATTGTAGATCATCCAAAAGGCGGCAAGGATCATCCCAATGCAAAAGTTAATTTCAAATGCGGCGATATTGTGAACACACAGATACAATGCGCCAATGGCGAAACCATTTTGCTGACGCATGATGTTTCTTCTCCCCGTCCGTATAACTTAGGATTCAGGGTGCAGGGCACCGAAGGTTTGTGGCAGGATTATGGAAGCGGCGGAAACAAACAAGGGTTCATTTATTTTCAAAAAGAGATGAACCACAATCATCGCTGGGACAATACCGAAAAATGGCTTGCCGAACACGATCACCCCCTCTGGAAAAAATACGGGGCACAGGCCGAAGGCGCCGGGCATGGCGGTATGGATTTTTTTGTTGACCATGCCTTTATTGAATGCGTGAAACGGGGTGTTGAATTTCCGCTGGATGTATATGATTATGCAAGCTGGTATGCCATTACGCCACTCAGTGAAAAAAGCATCACGGAAGGCGGACAGGTACAGAACATACCCGACTTCACCCGGGGTAAATGGAAAACAAGCAAACAGGTATTTGCATTAAATGATGATTATTAAAAGATAAATTGCTAAGAGAACAAAAGAGGAAAAGAGGTCAAAAGAGAAAGCAGGTCTTCTCCTTTGCTCCTTTGATCCCTTGGCCAAAAAACAAAACATGAACCGTAGAAAATTCTTACACTTCTCTGCCTTAACTGTACCCTTGCTTACTGCTAAAAGATCGGTTGCTGCAAATTTTGATGTGGCTACCAAACCCATTGTTGTTTCTACCTGGGACAGCGGCATGGCGGTAAATGCCGAGGCATGGAAAGTATTATCTGTCAAAGGAACGGCATTGGATGCGGTGGAAGCCGGCGCCATGAATATTGAGAACCAGATCAACTGCTGTGTTGGCCTGGGAGGCTACCCCGACCGGGATGGTATTGTAACGCTCGACAGCTGCATCATGGATCACCAGGCCAATATTGGCGCTGTGGCAGGAATAGAAAGGATAAAGCACCCTGTTTCTGTAGCAAGAAAAGTGATGGAGAAAACACCACATGTTATTTTAGTAGGCGCCGGTGCACAGCAGTTTGCTGTAGAGAATGGATTTCAGCTGGAGAGCGGCGAATTATCTGCCAGTGCCAAAGAAGCATACAGCGATTGGCTGAAGAAGAGTGAGTACAAGCCGGTGATAAATATTGAGAATAAAAAACAGAACGGGCCTTTTGCACCCAATTTCTTTGAAGACGGAACTGCCAATCACGATACCATGGGTTTGGTTGCAATGGATATGAACAGCAATCTATCGGGCGCTGTAACTACCAGCGGCATGGCCTTTAAACTGCATGGCCGGGTGGGTGACTCCCCCATCATTGGCGCCGGTTTGTTTGTAGATAATGAAGTGGGCGCAGCCACCAGCAGCGGCACCGGCGAAGAAGTGATACGCATCTGCGGAACACATTTAGTAGTTGAATTCATGCGGCAGGGCTACTCTCCCGAGATGGCCTGTAAGAAGGCAGTGGAGCGGATCGTAAAAAGAGATAAAGAAAAAGCAAAAACATTGCAGGTTGGCTTTTTAGCCCTCAATAAAAAAGGACAGTACGGCGCCTATGCCATACAAAAGGGATTTGTGTTCAGTGTGAAGAGCAATAAAGAGAATGTGATACACCCATCAAAATATCTAATTTAAATATTCAATACCCAATTCTCAATGTTCAATTTTCAACGGAGCAATATTGAGCATTGAAAATTGAGCGTTGAACATTGAACATTTTTATGAACTTCAAACTCGAGGTAATAGGCTTTACCATTGAAAGCTGCACAACAGCTCAGTCAGCCGGCGCCTGCCGCATTGAACTATGCGACAATCCCGGCGATGGCGGCACTACCCCTTCTTATGGTTTTATAAAAGCCGCCAGGGAGAAATTACAGATCAACCTGTTCCCCATCATCCGTCCACGTGGCGGCGATTTCTTTTATACAGAGGAAGAGTTTGAAATAATGAGAACAGATGTAAAACTCTGCAAACAACTAGGCTGCGATGGCGTGGTGATCGGCATATTGAATGCAGATGGAACGGTTGACAAAAAGAGAAACGCTGCATTGGTTGAACTGGCTTACCCGCTGGGTGTTACTTTTCACCGGGCGTTTGACAGAACAGCAGATGCTTATAAAGCAATGGAAGACATCATTGATATCGGTTGCGAACGGATACTCACTTCCGGGCAAAGGCCCGTTGCAATGGAAGGCTCAGATCTTATAGCCGGATTGATAAAGCAGGCCGACGAACGGATCATCATCATGCCGGGCAGCGGCGTTCGTTCAGATAATATCATAGAACTGGCAAAGAAAACAGGAGCAACAGAATTCCATACATCGGCAAGAATAAATATTGAAAGCAAGATGAACTATAACAATCCTGCGATGAATGAGAATTTAAGATCGGTTGCGGTGGATGCTGATGAAGTAAAGAAAACAGTCGAACTTCTTAACCGGCATAACAGTTGAATGCAATTACACTCCAGCTACTGTCATGCTGAGGCACGAAGCATCCCGTTCGCTTAGATAAATATGGAGTCAGTAAAAAAAATGTCAACAATTTAACCCTTGCTTCTGTCATGCTGAGGCACGAAGCATCCCGTTCGCTTAGATAAAACATGAAAATTAATGAAAAGTCATACTACGTTTATATCTTAACCAACAAAATAAAGACCGTATTATACACAGGCATGACCAATGCCCTTGAACAAAGATTAGTTGAACATTACACAGACAGGATTGAGCGAAAGACATTTACTGGAAAATATAATTGTCATTTCCTGATATACTACGAAAACTACCGGTATGTAAACGATGCCATTAACAGGGAAAAAGAAATAAAAGGATGGTTGCGGATAAAGAAAGAAGCACTTATCCAAACCTTTAATCCTGAATGGAAATTTTTGAATGAAGAATTACTGGGAGAATGGCCTCCTTCAACTATTTATCACAGAAAGTAGTGCGATTGGGATGCTTCGTACCTCAGCATGACAGAACAAAGAGTATATCTTTAGGCAAACAGTAAAAAGAATATAAAAATGAAACTCAACATACATAGCTCAATCTTCTTAATCCTCATAATCAACCTCATCTCCGTTCAGACAATTTCTGCCCAAACCATCTCCATCGAACTCAACAAAAACTGGCAGTTCAGGGATCCCAAAGAATCGAAATGGTATAGTGCCACAGTACCCGGCACCTTACATACCGACATGCGGAATAACTTACTCATCCCCGAGCCCTATTTCCAGGATAACGAAAACCAATTGCAATGGATCGATAAAGAAGACTGGGAATACAGAACCTATTTTGATGTAGATAAAAAAACAATCAAAAAGAAAAAGATCGAACTGGTTTTTGACGGATTGGATACCTATGCAGATGTTTACCTGAACGGGAAACTGGTCTTGCAGGCAGATAATATGTTCCGTGGCTGGAAGGTGAATGTAGGGCCCGTTGTGAAAAGAGGTAATAATGAACTGCTGATAAAATTCTGGTCGGCACAAAATAAAGCAGACAGTATTGCCAGATCAAAATTACCATTGGTATTACCGGATAATAACCGGGTATATGTGCGCAAGGCGCAGTTCCAGTTTGGCTGGGATTGGGGGCCTAAGTTTGTGGGCTGCGGTATCTGGAAGAAAATAACATTGGTAGCATCAACCGATACAGGAACACTTGCAGCAGTTAATGCCCCCCGGATAAATAATGGAATAACCCTCGTACAAAAACCAGACGTTACCGGTACTTCCTTCTACTTTGAAAAAAACGGCAAACCCATTTACTGTAAAGGCGCCAACTGGATACCTGCCGATGTCTTTCTTCCCAGGGTTACAAAAGATGACTACCGGAAACTTCTGCTGATGGCTAAGGAAGCCAATATGAATATGCTCCGTGTGTGGGGCGGCGGTGTGTACGAAGACGATTATTTTTATGATCTCTGCGATTCGCTCAACATCATGGTATGGCAGGATTTTATGTTTGCCGGTGGCATGTATCCTGCTGATGAGTCATTCATGAATAATGTACGGGAAGAAGTAAAATACCAGGTTGAACGTTTACGAAACCATCCCAGCATTGTGCTTTGGTGCGGTAATAATGAAATTGACGAAGCCTGGAAGAACTGGGGCTGGCAAAAGCAATTCAATTTGCACGGAAAAGATTCGGTTAAAGTATGGAATGATTATAAGCGCCTGTTTGAAGACAGTTTAAAAAAATGGGTGAATGAATTTGATGGCACAAGGCCTTATGTTTCCACTTCGCCAAAGAACGGCTGGGGACATAAAGAAAGTTTTACCGAAGGCGACAGCCATTACTGGGGACTTTGGTGGGGACTTGAAGACTGGGAAGTGTTTGAAAAGAAAACAGGCCGCTTCATCAGCGAATACGGTATGCAGGCAATGCCCAACTGGAATACGATCAGAAGTTTTACCGATACCAGCGATCGTTACCTGTACTCACCCGTTCTTCAATCGCATCAGAAAGCAACCGATGGTTTTAAAAAACTGAACCATTATCTTAACCGGTATTTTATTGATTCGGCAAAACTCAGCAAACTCTCTTTGGAAAAATATGCTTACTTAACCCAATGCCTGCAGTTTTATATTTTACGTAACAGCATTGCCATTCACCGCAGCAGGTATCCCACCAATATGGGAACCCTGCTCTGGCAACTGAACGATTGCTGGCCGGTAGCAAGCTGGAGCATTACCGATTACAGCCGCCAGCCTAAAGCAGCCTGGTATGCCGTAAAAGAAGCCTACCGGGATGACGCCATGCCTGCGCAGGAAGCGCTTAAACCAAGAGAGCTTAAACTGTTGAAACCCGATTATGTGATCACAACAGCCGGCAACAGTCTTACCATCAGCTGTACCGAAAATGCAAAATATGTTTGTTTAATGTCAGAAGACCCGGAAGTGGTTTTTTCTTCTAATTATTTTGACCTTTACAAAGGCATTGCAGAAAAGATCACGGCCAATAAAACAATTGACCTGAAAAAGATCAAAGTGATCTCTTTGTATGATGTGTTGTACCGGTAGCTCATTAGTAAATGAAGCCCTACTACGAACGTCATGGCGAGGAGGCACGACGAAGCCATCAGCATTTTATCATTAATCAGCATTTATGAAAAAACTGATCCCTATTTTATTCTTCTTATTTCTCTGCCAGCAGGGATCTTCACAAAAACATAGTTTTTCATTAAGCAAGGATAATTTCTTATTAGACGGCAAACCCCTGCAGCTCATCAGCGGCGAGATGCACCCAGCAAGGATACCAAAGGAATACTGGCGGCACCGCATACAAATGGCGAAGGCGATGGGTTGCAATACCATTGCTGCCTATATCTTCTGGAATTATCATGAAGAAAAAGAAGGCCTCTTTGATTTTAAGACCGGTAACAGAGATATTGCGGAGTTCATCCGCATTTGCCAGCAGGAAAAAATGTGGGTACTGCTTCGCCCCGGCCCCTATGTTTGTGCCGAGTGGGATTTTGGCGGACTACCCACCTATCTTTTAAAATATCCCGACATCAAAATACGATGCATGGATAAAAGATACATGGCCGCCACAGAAAGGTATATCAGTAAGCTTGCCAAAGAAGTTGTTCCCTTGCAATGCCTAAACGGCGGTCCCATATTGATGGTACAGGTAGAGAATGAATACGGCAGTTATGGCAACGATAAAAACTATTTAGAGGCCTTACGGAATCTCTGGCTGAAGAACGGGATAAAAGTTCCCTTCTATACTGCTGATGGCCCCACTGCTTTCATGCTGGAAGCAGGGCATATCAAAGGAACAGCCATTGGATTAGACAGCGGCGGCAGTGACGCCGATTTTGAACAGGCAAAAAAAGCAGATCCCGATGTTCCTTCTTTCAGCAGCGAAACTTATCCCGGCTGGTTAACGCATTGGTTTGAGAAATGGCAGCGGCCGGATACAAACAGCCTGAAAACTGAAGTGGAATATCTTTTAAAGAACAAGAGATCAGTAAACTTTTATGTGATCCACGGAGGAACCAATTTTGGTTTTACTGCAGGCGCCAATGCCTTCTCTCCTACGCAATATCAACCCGACATTACCAGTTACGATTATGATGCCCCCATCAATGAACAGGGAAGTGCAACCCCAAAGTATTTCATGCTGCGGAATATGATTAAAAAATATGTTGACTATAAAATTCCGGATCCTCCCGCCCCCATCGCTGCGATTAACATTTCTTCGATAGAAATGAAATACAGCGGTTCAATCTGGAATAATCTTCCTCCACCCATCATCAGTGTACAACCTAAACCCATGGAAGACTTTGGACAGAACCAGGGGCTGATGTTGTACCGCACAAAACTGATCGGCCATAAAAGCGGCAAACTCAAAATATGGGAGCCGCATGATTATGCATTGGTATTTCTGAACGGTATATTCATTGATACCGTTTACCGTGATGGGGGTAACTGGACGGTTGATCTGCCTAAAACAGATGTTGAAGATCCAACACTGGATATTTTAGTAGAGGGAATGGGCCATATCAACTTTGCCCAGTTCATGATAGACCGGAAAGGAATTACAGAACGGGTTACGCTGAATGGGATGACCCTGATGAACTGGGAAATGTACCGGATGCCAATGGTGGATATCGGCCACATCCCTCAGGCCGTTTCAAAGAGTGTGACGAATAGCGATAACTCCGTTAACGGCCCGGCGGGTAAGAAAGGCTTCTTCTTCAAAGGAAATTTTTCTTTAGCAGAAACCGGGGACACTTATTTCGATCTCAGCGCTTACAGCAAAGGCATGGTTTATGTGAACGGCCACAACCTTGGCCGGCACTGGAATGTGGGTCCGCAACAAAGATTATATTGCCCGGCCGGCTGGTTAAAGAAAGGTAACAATGAGATAATTGTATTTGACCTTCTGCAAACAGAAGCAAAACCTATTTTAGCATTTAAAACACTGGAATAATATGAAAAGATTATTGGGAATTCTTTTGCTGCTGCAATTGAATACAGCCTTTGCACAAACGGCAGAGAATATCATCATCATTACCACCGATGGTTTTCGCTGGCAGGATTTTTTTGGCGGCATGGACAGCGCCATTGCCAATAACAAACAATTCAACCAATACGACAGCGCCGGCATCTTTAAAAAATACTGGTCGGGTAATGCCGAAACAAGAAGAAGAAAGCTGATGCCTTTTTTATGGAGTACCGTGCAGGCAAACGGACAGATATATGGCAACCGGAAGTTCGATAGTAAAGTAAGCAATGCAAATCCGTATTGGTTCTCGTACCCGGGTTACAGCGAGATATTCACCGGCTACCCCGATACAGCCGTAAACAGCAATTCTTACCCGCCCAATCCGCATACAACTTTACTGGAGTTTTTAAATAACCAGCCAAAATACCAGGGCAAGGTAGCCGCTTTTGGCGCCTGGGATGCATTTGACCGGATACTGAATGAAGGAAGAAGTAAGATACCAGTGTACTCCGCTTTTGATAAGCTGGGTGGAGAGAGTCCTACGGCAAATGAAAAACTGATCACTGCATTGTCGCATGATTCGTATAAACCGTTCGGAGAAGAAGAATGCCTGGATGTGTTTACCCATTACGCAGCGATGAATTACCTGCAGACAAAAAAACCAAAAGTGTTGTACATCTCTTACGGCGAAACCGATGAATGGGCGCACAGCGGCCGCTACAAAGATTACCTGAATGCTGCCAACCAGGTTGACAAATGGATACAGGATATCTGGAACTATGTACAGAGCGACCCCTTCTATAAAAACAAAACAGCTCTTTTTATTACAGTCGATCACGGGCGTGGCGATGCCGTAAAAGAAGAATGGAGAGATCACGGCAGCGATATAAAAGATGCATACCAGATATGGTTTGCCGTGATGGGGCCGGGCATAAAGCCAAAGGGAGAAGTAAAAGCAGCACAACAATTTTATCAAAAGCAATTTGCGCAAACGATGGCTTCCCTGCTGGGGCTTACATTTGTTGCGGAACATCCTATTGGAGAAAAGATAGAACTTAATAAAGAATAATCATAACTCGTCTTCGACAAGCTTCCCGAAATTATCGGGACAGGCAGACTGAAATTTCATTGGAATTGAATTCCATCAGCCGTTGCAATAAAGTAATTTGATTACCGGCACGTACAAAGTTGTGGCCTTCGTACCTGGCGCCGTAATAAGTGTCGTTGTTGATATGATCAGTAAGAAAGCGAAGCGCCTGCATATAGATCATGAACATTCCGGAGAAATGAAAGTATTTTTTTTCTGTGGGGGTCAGCTCCGCTCCCATTTCCGAAAGATAACCGTCTGCAATGGCTTTATAAATTTCCTTTCGCACCCGGATCTTTGTAAAGTCGCCTTCCTCCTCACTCACCGGCGAAAGATAGGTACGCATCATATCGCCCACATCGCTGATGAAATAACCGGGCATAACCGTATCCAGGTCTATCACACAAAGACCTTTACCCGCTTTATTGAATAACACATTACTGATCTTGGTATCGTGGTGAATGCAGCGTAAGGTAAAACCTGCTTTACTTTTTTCAAACTCATCAACAATGTTTTTATTGGCTTTAATGAAAGCGACCAGCGTCGTTGCTTCTTTTATCCTGGATGTATTGCCGCTTACCAATGCCTCTTCAAACTGCCTGTACCGCAGAGAGAGATCGTGAAAACCGGGTAACGTGATCTTTAACCGGCCGGCATCAAAGCCGGATAGCAGCCGGGTGAATTTTCCAAACTGCTTCGCTGCTTCATAGGCCTGTTCATCATTTTCAACCACATCAATGCTGTGAGAATCTTCTACAAAATAGAAAAGACGAAAATAACCATCGGCTGTTTTCACCAGGTTATCTCCATTTACTGTTTGCAATGGCGCAGTAAACAGGTACGTTGGGTGATCCCTCTTTAAATAGTCTGCCAGTAGCTGAAGGTTACCGGCAATATCTTCCGGTGACCGGAAGACCTGCTGGTTTACCTTTTGCAGCACATATTTCCTTGCCTGCCATTGTACCAGCCAGGTTGTATTGATAAGTCCGTTACCCAACGGGCTAACAGAACAATTGCTTTCTGAAAAACCATATTTCGTTAAAACCTCCTGCATAAAAGCTAAATTCGTACAATTCGTGTAATTCGTGTAATTCGTTTTAATTCGTGAACTTAAGACAAGAAATATTAAAAGAGCATTCCAAGGCCCAGTGTACCCGGATCGTTCAGTGGGTGGGCGATAACCAGCAACGCTTTGATGAGTTATTCCGGTTATTCTTAAATGATGAATACCGGGTGGTGCAGCGGGCTGCCTGGCCGGTGGGCTATTGTGTAATGGGGCATCCTTCTCTTATAAACAAACACTGGAAACAACTGCTTGGCAATTTAAAGAAACCAAACCTGCATGATGCAGTAAAACGTAACAGTGTTCGCCTGATGCAGGATATCACGATACCGGAAAAATACCACGGAGAGGTGATGAATATTTGTTTCGAGTATTTAGAATCACCAACAGAGCCCCTGGCAGTAAAATGTTTCTCTATGACCGTACTGGCAAACCTGGCGAAAACATATCCTGAAATAAAAACGGAATTGAAACTGATCATTGAAGACCAGTTGCCGCATCAAACAGCAGGTTTTAAAAGCAGGGCGAAAAAAATACTGAAAGAATTTGCCAAAGGCTAGTTTACCTTTTCTCCCGGTAAAACTCTTTAAATATCAACCGCAGGTTCTGGTCGTACGTAAAATAATTATACAGCCAGTTGCAGAAAACAAAGAAACGGTTCTTAACGCCCAGTATCAGCATCAGGTGCAGGCCCATCCAGATCATCCAGGCAAACAGGCCACCGAAATGCAGTTTGGGTTTGGGCATATCCACCACGGCTAAGTTTCTACCTACCGTAGCCATGCTTCCTTTATCGTGGTAAACAAACTCTTCAAATTGAATAGTTCCACTCTTGCCCCTATCCCCTGAAGGGGAACTAAAACCTACTCTTCTTAAATTCTTTGCGATCATATCGGCCATCTGCATGGCAACGGGCGCCACTTGCGGGTGACCGTTCGGAAATACAGGCTCTTCCATATAGGCTACGTCGCCGATGGCATAAATATTTTCAAAGCCATTTACCTGGCAATACCTGTTCACTTTTATGCGGTTGCCTCTTGCAACAAGATCTTTGCCGATGCCTTCGGGTACATTGCCCTTGATACCGGCAGCCCAGATGACCATAGATGTTTCGATCGCTTGACCGTTTTGAAGAAGAACTGTTTTGCCATCGTATTCTTTCAGCAGGCTGTTGGTTAAAACAGTTACGCCCAGTTTTTCGAGATAAGACCGGGATTGTGCGCTCGATCTTTCACTCATTGTTCCCAATGTTTTACCGGTGCCTTCCAGCAAGTAGATCTTCATCTTTGAAAAATCAAGTTCCGGGTAGTCCTTCGGCAATACAAAACGTTTCATATCGGCAATGGCTCCGCTCAGCTCCACCCCTGTTGGGCCGGCCCCTACCACTACAATATTCATCAGGCGTTGCAATTCTATTTCAGACTTTACGTGCAACGCATCTTCAAAATTATGCAGCAGGCGGTGCCGCAGTTGCAATGCTTCTACGGTACTCTTCATCGGGAATGCATTTTCTTTCAGTACTTCATTACCGAAGAAATTGGTATCGGCGCCGGTGGCGATCACCAGGGCGTCAAAATCAAATTCGCCGATATCGGTGATCAGTTTTTTACCGGCTGCATTTATCTGCTGTACTTCGGCCATGCGAAAACGAATATTCCTGCCTTTTTGAAAAACCTTGCGCAATGGGAAAGAGATATTGCTGGCATCCAGCCCTGCCGTAGCTACCTGGTAAAATAAAGGTTGAAACTGGTGGTAATTAAACCGGTCAATCAGGGTAATGTCAAAACCCGGCCTATTGCTGAGTTTGCGTGCCAGCCTCAGTCCCCCAAAGCCGCCACCTATTATTACGAGTTTCATGCGTTATCATTTACAACACAAAGGTATGATATTTTCAATATTTTTTGAAAATTTAATAACCTATGTTTTGAGAAATGCACTTGTGGTTGGTGAACCGGGGTCGCCATACCACAATGATCGTTAGTCGGCCACGAATGGCACGAATACTCACTAATAAAAACATTCGTGTCGTTCGTGTAATTCGTGCAATTCGTGGCTTGATAATAAAAAAGCAGCTTACTGAAGTAAGCTGCTTAAAACAAAAACTAAACGCATGAGATCTACTTTTTCGAAAAGTTGTACCGCAGCAACACTTCATGGGCATCGGCCCCGTTGTCGAAATTGCTGATGGGTGCTATATAGTTATCATAGGCATAGCCAAGGGTAAGTTTCTTGCCAATATTCACACCGGCCGACAACATAAAGCTTTGGTGAGAACGGTAACCACCGCCAAACCAGAACAGTTCATTGAATTCAACCCTGGCCCCTACCTGGTAGGTTAAAGGCGCATTGGGTAAATAGATAAAGAGCACATTGGGTGTAATGATGGTGGTTCCATCTACATACCAGTTGTATAAACCATGCAGGTAATAATGCCTGTACAGTCTTGCTTCTTCATCACGGGTTAAATTACCGCTGTAAAAATCCAGTTTGGATTGTACCAGTTGCGATACAGAAGCGCCCAACTGTAATTTTTTGCTGGTATACGAAATACCAAAACCTGCATCGTATTTGAACCGGTTATCGCTGGCTCCCAACACGGGGTCTGAACCGAGGGCCTCTGTAAGTTTTCCTTTATCGATGGCATATTGCTGTAGCCTGTTTTCGATACCGATAGAAAACACGCCGTTGTTTCCACGGATATGTTTTGCCAGCGACAGCGAAACACCGGTACGTGATGTAGGCCCGGTCTTATCATTATAAACCACCGCTCCTATTCCCATACCAAAACGGGGCACATCAAAGGAACCGAATACGGTAGCTGTTTTCGGACTGCCGCTGATACCCGACCACTGGCTGCGGTAGGTTATCCCAACAATGTTGTTCTGCTGCGTACCGGCCACCGATGGATTGTGCAGCATTCCCTGCAGATCGTACATCGACGATGATTGTAACTGCTGTGCATTTGATACCGATGCAAGAGCGGTAAAAAAGGCGATCAATACTTTGTATTTCATAATTATAGTTATTATTAAATTATCTTAAAATGGTTACATCACCTTTTACCGGTATGGTATTACCGTTGATGAGGCGATACTGGAGCACATAATAGTACGTTCCGTCTGCCACTGGCTTTCCTTTGTATTTTCCATCCCAGTCGTTGTTGTAATTCTCATTGCTGTACACCAGTTCGCCATAGCGGTTAAATACTTTGGCAATGATCTGTTGCGTGCAGGATAAACCGGCAGTAACCAGCCAACGGTCGTTGATACCATCTCCGTTCGGTGTAAAGGCGCTCATCACTTTAATGCAATAAGGTATCACAGTAACCAGGGCATCATCTGTTCCTATACAACCATTGGCATCGGTAACCGTCATGGTATACGTGGTGGTAACCGGTGGTTTAACCCATACATTGAATGTTCCGGCGCCGTGCAGCACTGCCGGCGTCCATATAATAGATGTTGGATTTGTTGCAGCGCTGTAGCCATTCAGTAACACATCATAGCCCTGTACGATCGTTTTATCAGGACCGGCACTTACAACAGGTACCGGGCGAACAGGAACCGTTACTGTCTTGGTCATTACACCACAGGCAAAATCACGGATAGTGATCGTTTTAGCTCCCGGTGTTAATCCGGTAAATACGTTTGATGACTGGAATGGTCCGCCATTGATGCTGTATGTATAAGGCGCAATGCCTCCTGTAGTATTTAGGGTAATTGTACCCTGGGCAGCATTAGCACAGCTTGAAGTAATTGTTTCGGTTGATGCAACATTAACCTGTATTGGGTTGCCGTACTCCAGTATATGACCGAAGACGTTGGGTAATGCAAACCCGGTTACAAACAGTTTCCTGTTTTCAAAAGCCGTACCAGCTGGTACTGTTTTGGGTGAGAATGCCAGGGTGTTGAATAAATTGTTTGTTGGCGCAATATCAATTGCCCAGCTGGCGCCTGCATTGTTTGTTTTATACAGCACACCACCCGGGGATATTACATAGCCGTTGTTGATGTCGTGGAACAACACGCCATTGAGGTTGCCGCCGCCCAGTGCAATGATATTGTTTGTTATATCCGTCCAGGTATTTCCGCCGTCGGTGGTTCTGAAAACAACTTTCCGTGGAAAACCGTTGCCGGTAAGGAATACGGTATTGTTATCCAGCGCATACATGCTGGTGTAGGTGATCTGCGGAGTAACGCCTGGAGTGGGTAAGGGTAATTTACTCCAGGTTACACCGCCATCAATGGTTTTCCATATGGTATCCCTGTTTCCGGCAACATAACCAATCTGCCGGCTGGGAAATTCGATCTGTGTAAACTGCTGAGAAATAGTTCCAACAGGAAAAGTATTGATGGTTGTCCAACTGGTGCCGCCATTAACCGATCTGAATATTTTTGGCGATCTGCTTGCCGCTGCAACGCTAAAACCACTGTAACCACATGCCCAAACACTATCCACACCTGCAGTAGCAACATCAAAGATCTGTTCATTGCTGTTTGCAAAAACAGGATCTAATGTTGGTACAGCTGGTGGAACCACATTCATATTAACCGATTTATAAACCGTTCCCGTGCTGGTAGCAAAATATGCTTTGGCAGGATCGTTGGGCACGTATGTATGTGAGTTGATACTGATATTGAGGCTCACAAAATCGGCCCTTGTTCTGTCGAACCAGTTCTTTCCACCATCATTTGTTACAGCAATAGATCCGCCACCACTGGCCATTCCATTATTACAATCGGCAAATTCAATCCTGCCATAAGCACCGCTCACCTGCATGCTGTAATTGCTTTTCCAGGGAGAACCGGTTGACGAATCGGCTACTACACCGTTCTGTCCCATGGTTAAGAATTTTCCGTTGGGAGAGATATCAAATGCCCAGGTGGCAAAATTGCTGTAGTTCTGTCCCTGGGGTAAGCTGATCTCCTGTATCCAGTTGCGTCCGGTATCAACTGATGAAAACATACGGCCAAAATTAGTAGCAACATATAATTTACCGTTGGCAGCCCTGCGCATGTGATACGGGTTTGAAGCCAGTAATACCTGCGGGTTAGGAATTGCCGGGCCCGACTGCGGGCCGCCTGTTGGCGGGAAAGGAAAATTGAGCACTTCGTATTTTCCTTTTTCCAATGCATTGCTGTTATTCAGGTTGGCTGTAAAGTCGTTGGCACCGGTGCGTATCCTTACCACGGTATTGTTATTGAACGACATGATCACTACCATCGAATCGTTGATGATGTTCATGGCCCTGTATGTTTGTGCTGCAGGTGTAAGGTTTGCAAAACCGGTGGTGCAGGTTACGGTATTGGTATTTATACCTGAATAGCCGATCCGTTCTTTACTGATAGAATAATCCGTTAAAACACCGTTCGAAAATTTCCATAACAATGCAGCGGTATGAGCGCCTGTTGTTAAGGTTCCGGTGCTGGGTAAACAGGTAGCTGCAACCGCATTCACACTCACTGCAGGAAATAAAGGACTTCCCTGTCCACACACATACCCAACACCGGTGTTTGTAAATTCAATGCGGTATATCTCTTTCATCTTCGCATCAACAGGTAACAGTACCGATGGAATATTCGGGTTGTTGATATAGCCGCAGCGTGTTACGCCATTAGAACCCGGGGCAGCAATGGAATCCCAGGTTGCTCCGCCGTTCAATGTAAAATATAATTTAGGCAGTGAATCTGCCGTGTTGTTCCACTGACCGCCGATGTATCCTTTGTTTGCATCTAAGAACCAAACGGCATTGATGTTTTTGGCCGCCGGGAACAACGGAGATTTTATCTGGCTCCAGGTAATACCTCCATCGGTACTTTTTACCATAAGTCCCGCATTACCTACTGCATAGGCTGTAGTTGCCGTTACAAAATGTACGTCGCTTAAAGATTGTTTCTGCCAAAGTCCGGCTGCATTTACAAACGTAAATACGCCATAGGTCCAGTTGGTGCCGCCATCGGTTGTTCTTAATATGCCGCCATCGCCACCAACGGCAATGGCATTATTATTATCAAAAAAATCAACATCAAGTACAGTTATCCCGAATTGTTTGGGGTTGCTGAACTTCCAGTTGGTGGTGTTGTAATTGCTCTGGGCCGTAGCCAGCATCGAAGAAAAAGAAAGCAGGATCACCAGCAGGTAATTACCCGTTCTCCCGTTGCAGTGCTTGTTCATTTTGGTTATCTGTTTTGTTTTGATATAAATGAGAAGGCAATGTTACAGTGATATGAGAGGGGTGTTTGTAGAATTAATTCTATTCGCTTTCATCGCCGGGTTTCAGAATATTGTACCATGAAAGGAAGTATCACCAACCGCTGTCTGCTGCTAATTGCCTTCTTTTTTACCTGTTTGTCTTCAATGGCACAGGACAAATCAAACAAGGGAAAAGAGTTCTGGCTGGGTTATGGATACTGCTGGAATTTCACTTCGGAACCACCGCTCAACACACAGGAACTGGTTCTTTATTTAAGTGCCGAAGCACCGGCAACGGTTACGGTATCCGTGGCAAACACGGGCTGGAGTCAAACTGTAACGATCCCCGCCAATACAGTTGATGCAACAATTCTGATTCCTAAAACAGGTACCGGCGATGCCCGTATCTTCAATGAAGGGTTACTCAATAAAGCCATTCATATTGTAAGCGATACGCCTATTGTGGTATATGCACATACTTATAACGGGATGATCTCTGCCGCTACCATGCTGATGCCCGTAGAAACCTATGGTTACTTATATTATTCATTAAACTATTCACAGGCACAATCAGGTTCTAGTCCGCCTAACCCACCAGTAAACAGCACACAAAACGGACCAGATTGGTATTCGTGGTTTTATGTGATCGCATCGGAAGATAATACAAGAATTGAGATCACGCCTTCTGATACTACAAGGAACGGCTGGTTACCCGGCCAGACCTATACTGTAAATCTTAACAAAGGCGAACTGTATAATGTGATGGGAAAATTAGGAGCTGGCACCCAAGCCTGGGCAGCCAGTAAAGATATGACGGGCAGCAAGGTGATCGCAGTTCCCGGCGCCGACGGTAATTGCCATCCCATTGCTTTATTTTCCGGCAGCAGTGGCATCCGGATTTGTAAATATGATGGCGGCGAAAATATGCAGCAGCAGGTGTTTCCTACGCAGGCCTGGGGCACACGCTATCTTACCTATCATACACTTAATAATACCAGCACCGATATCAACGACCAGTTTAAGAATTTCTATCGTATTGCTGTTACAGACCCTGCTACTGTTGTAAGAAGGAACGGCACAGTAATGACCGGTTTGATAAATAATTTCTATTACGAATACCTGGATAGTTTGGGAGGCGATTATATTGAAGCCGACAAACCCATTTTAATGGCGCAGTACACGCCAGGCGGTAACCGCTGTTATCTCACCAGCAATTTTGCTTATGGTGATCCGGAAATGTTTTACTTAAGTCCAATTGAACAAGGTAAGAAAGATGTATTGTTTTATGCCACCCGCAAACAGAATATTGATTACAACTACCTGAATGTGATTGTACCAACGGCAGGGCTTGCTTCTTTACGTTTAGATGGAGCGCCATTTGATCCGTTGAATATAAAAACACATCCCAATAACCCGGCATACTCACTTGCTGTTGCCCGTATACCCGGCGCTGCAGCACAGCACCGGCTTACCTGCGATTCAACATTCACGGCAACTGTGTACGGCCTCGGTTATTTTGAAAGCTACGGCTACAATGTGGGAACCAATATCAATAACCTGAACAGTTACAGTGCCATAAAAAACACATTCAATACCAGTGGCAATATTGATACATTCACCTGCCGCAATACGCCTGTACGTTTGTTTGCAAAGATCGCATACCCGGCCACTTCCATTCGCTGGAGGCTGAGCCAGGTGCCCGGCATAACACCCAATGTTGATTCGGTCATCAACAACCCAATACCTGTAAATACCGAATCGATAAACGGCCGAACCTATTATGTGTACACCCTTCAGCAGGATTTCACTTTTGCAAATCAGGGTACGTTTACCATTCCCATTTCCTATACAGCTGCGTTAATCCCCAATTGCAACCAAACAGAATATGCATCGGTTACTGTAGTGGTAAAACCCGGGCCACAGGCTAATTTCAGCATACCATCTGCCTGTCCCAATCAATCCATTATACTTACCGGCACTTCAACAACCAACGGGTTTAACATAGGCAGTTATTTATGGAATTTCCCCGATGGCACAACCCAAACCACGGTTAATGCAACCAAAACATTCCCTGCCATTGGCAGTTACCCGGTGCGGTATCGCATTTACGCCGACAATGGTTGTGCAGGCGATACTACTAAAACTGTTGTCATTGGCAGCCCGGTAAGTTTAGCTGTTCAGGCCATTGGAAAAGCCTGTGCCGATAGTGTGTTTACTTTTACATCATCCATACCGGTAAATGCCGCCAACCCGCCAAGCTGGTATTGGAATTTTGGCGATGGCAATTCAACTACTATTACCAGTTCCAATACAATTACACATAGTTACACGGCATCGGCTGTAACAAGAACGATACGGCATGCGGTAGGTTTTACAACAGGCTGCGGAACAGATACCGTTACGTATATCATTCCTGCCATTAACAGCAACCCCACCGCTTCTTTCAGTTTTGTAGCAGATACGCTTTGCGAACAAAAACCGGTACAGTTCAATTCCACCCTAACCGGCATCAGCAGCTGGTTATGGAATTTTGGAAACGGAACAGGCATTGCAGCACCGCCATTTCAACATACATTCAGTAATGCCGGTTCGTTCAATGTAAGCCTGGTAGTAAAAGATGCGAACGGATGCGGCTCCTTACCTGCCACAAACATTGTGAACATTAATGCAGCGCCGGCAATCAATGCAGGGCCCGATAAATATTTCCGCTTTGGCAACCCGGTAACACTGGATGCTTCCATCAGCAACCCGGGTAACTATGATTTTGTGTGGACACCTTCCACCTTCCTGAACCTGGCCACCATACTTAATCCTGTTGCTTCGCCCGACCGTAAGATGGTATATACCATTTTAGCAACTGATAAACTAACGCATTGCGCTGCCAGCGACAGTGTGCTGGTAAAGCCCATCAGTATTGTACAGATACCGAATGCTTTTACGCCTAACAACGACGGAAAGAATGACCTGTTTAAAGTACTGGGCACCGAAATGATAACAAAATTCAATTTAAAGATATTCAACCGCTACGGCCAGTTGGTTTTTGAAACCAGTGATAAGAATACAGGATGGGATGGAAAACTGAAAGGTACTGATGTGCTATCGGGCGGCTTTATATATATTGTTACCTACAGCGCACCCAATTACCCGGATGTACAGGTAGAGAAAGGAAGTTTTGTGTTGATCAGGTAGTTTAAAAAGCAGAATAAATTCTACAAACCCTTGACAGAAATTATAGAACTTTAATAACAGAAAGGAAACAGTTAAACAAGAAATGCAGCCAAAAATACTGATAGCAGACGATCACAGCATGATACGCAAGGGCCTTAAACTGCACATGCAGCTTACGCTTGGCTACACCGATATTAATGAAGTGGCCACCTGCAACGACCTGATGAAGGAACTGGTGAAGAATAAATATACCCACCTGGTACTGGACATCATCTTATCGGACGGAAGCACATTAGAAGTGATCCCCAACATACGACGGGTGTACCCTCACCTGCGCATTCTCATTTTTTCGATGCAGCCTGACGAGATCTATGGCGAAGCATTGAAACAATACGGCATCAATCACTACATGTCTAAAGCCATTGGTGAAGAAGAGATGGTGCAGGTATTGCAGAAATTCCTGCACAATGAAGAACCCGTTCGCCGCAACAATATCCAGCACCACGATAATCCCTTTACTGCTCTTGCACCAAGGGAACTGGAGATACTGCATTATATACTTAAGGGCATTGGTACCAAAGAAATTGCCGATACCCTCAACCTGAAGATGAACACCATCTCCACCATCAAGAACCGCATCTTTGAAAAAACCACGGCGGGTAATATCAAGGAACTGATGGAACTGGCCACGCTTTACAATGTGAATTATTGAGCAGGATGCAGTAACTTGGTTAGTATAAAATGCGTATGCAAAAACTCCTGCTTTTATTTCTTTGCTGCAGCCTGGCAGCGCCGGCAACTAACGCACAGCCGGTAATGAATTCCAATGTACAGCAATACACTACCGACAACGGTTTGCCTTCCAATGGTATCAAAGGTTTACAATGGGATGAAAACAACGAGTTCTTATGGATGGCTACCGAAGCAGGGATTGTGCGGTTCAATGGCGTTGATTTTAAATCGTACACCCAGGAGAACATGGCCGGTATTGCATCGGAAAGAATGCTTTTTTTGGTAAAGAACAATGCAGGAAATATCTACACTTCAGACCAACCCGGTAATATTTTCTTAATTGATAAAAGCAAACCGGTTCTTTGGCGAAGATCTGTTACAAACAGTCCCATCAATCCTTATATCAATCAGTATTACCTGATGGGCGTGTCGGATACTTTTTTTAAAAAAAATGCAGGTATCCTTAAACCTACCGGGTTTTCATCAGGCTTCAGTAAAATAGTCCCCGTCACCGATACTTCCTGCCTCATTCTTAATCAAAACAACCTGTTTTATTTTTCGATCAGTTTAGAAGACCCCGTTACCCTGCCTTATGAGAAAGGGAATGTCAACACTATTTTTAAGATCAACGGCATCTTTTTTTTGGTCAACAGTAAAAAAGAGATATTCCTGATCAATACCAAAGAACAAACACTGTCGCCGGTTTCCTTTGCAGGTAACGGCAATGCGCTGTTAAGGCCTTTTACCAACAGCAATACCCTGTTCTGGCAAACAGGAATGAAGAACCCGGTATTGATCGAAGGAGAGAAAGCATGGCTGTTAACATACGACGGCGCTTCCATAGCCGTAAAACTTATTTCGACAGGCATTCCGCCGGATTCTTATATCAAATCGGTACAGTACAGCGAAAAGAATAATTTACTTTTTATCGGAACAGAATCCAAAGGACTCATTGTAATTAACCAGAACAGGGTGGAGTCTAAAAAAAGAAATAACGCCAATTCAAAAAACCGTAATTCCTATTATTCACAGATCGAACTTGAAAACGGGAATATACTTACGAATGAAAGCGATATTATCGGCGATCACTTCACCCATGAAAATAATTTACCGATAAAGGGAAAATTCTCTTTCAACATTTCCCATACCGGCAAAAATTCATTATGGTATACGCAGACAAACAAAGACATTGGCTATAACTGCCTGTATGAATACAACAAAACAACCGGGCAAACAAAGGCATATCCAAAAATAAAATGGGGTGATATTGTGACCGAATCAGGAGGCAAACTGTATATTGTCAACCCAAGGGGTATTGGTATACTCCAGGCAGACAGCCTTTTATTTCTTTGTGAATACGCAAAAGACCTGGCTGGCACGGTTACTTTTGATTTTACAGAGATAGGTCCCGGCATCCTGGCCGTAGCTACCTGTTCGGGACTATTACGTTTTAATACCGATACGCATAAACTGGATACTATTTTCAGCAAAGAGAATATCTGCGTACGCAGTATCTGGAAATACAAGGATTATGTTTTCTTCGGCACCTACGGCTCCGGCTTTTATATTTATAAGAACGGAGTGATAAAACCCATGCCGCTCGACAAGAACCGGTATTTATTATACCCCCATTGCTTTGTACCGGATGACGAAGGCTATTGCTGGATAAGTACCAACCGGGGGTTGTTTAAAGCAAGATTGTCTGAACTGACCGATGCCTTTGAAAATAATACCCCCTCTGTTTACTATCATTACTTTGGCAAGAAGGACGGCATGGAAATGACAGAACTGAATGGCGGATGTACACCCTGTGCATTGCGCCTGAGAGATAAAACAATTTCTTTTCCCAGCATGGATGGCCTGTTGTGGGTGAACCCGGAGAAAGCAACGCCCATTTTACCATCGGGAGAAATTTTTATAGATGAAATACTGGTGAACAATGAGAAAGTGAATGCCGATTCCATTTCAATAAAAAAACTGCCGCCGCAAACACAGGAAGTGATTATACAACTCGGTTTTTCATCCTGGTGCAATAAAGAGAATATTTATATCGACTACCAGCTGAACGATACACTTAACTGGAAAACGGTAAGTACAGGCAATGATGCGGTGATACGGCTTGGCAATCTCAGTTCTGGAAATTATACCCTGCGGATAAGAAAGCTGAATGGGTTCGGCATAAATAATTATACCTACAAGACCATACGTTTCAGTATCAGTACGCCCTGGCATAAACAGTGGTGGTTTTATGCATTGTGCCTTTTGACGCTGTTAGGCATTACACTGCTGGTACTGCACATCCGCACCCGGCAGTATAAAATAAGGCAGCGGAAATTAGAAAGGCAGGTGGCAGAAAAAACAAAAGAACTGCAGGAACAGAACGAGATACTGGAAAAGAACGACAGCATTAAAACAAGATTGATCTCAATCATCAGTCATGATATTGTTACCCCATTAAAATTTGTAACGGTTGCCGGCAAGAACCTCATCGAAAAAAGGAATCTGATGCCGGATGAACTGCAAATGGAAACGATACGGGAGATGACGAACACGTCGCAGGAACTGCAACTGTTAAGCACCAACATCCTCAACTGGATAAAATACCAGAACGAGAACCGACGGCTGGCAAAAGAAACCTTCCACCTGCACGAACTCGTTAACCAGGTGCTGGGAATACTTAATTCGCTGGCAAAACAAAAGAAACTTACACTGGAAAATAAGGTAACCAATGACCAGGAGATATACCAGTTCTTTGAACCGCTGAAGATACTGATCTATAACCTGCTTACCAATGCCATCAATTTTTCGGAGAATGGTTCGGTGGTGATTGCAGCCGAACAGAAGGATGAACAGGTAGTGATCAGCGTAAGCGATGAAGGCGTTGGTATGACCCCCGAACAGATCAAGAACATCATGGCCGACCAGTTCATCATCTCTTCTGCCAATATCGATAACCGGAAAGGAAACGGCCTGGGCTATCTCATCATTAAAGACCTGGTGAAGATCATGGGAGCCACTTTATATATTGACAGTGAGAAGGGAAAAGGAACTAAGATATCGGTTGCATTACCTTCTCTAAAACCTAATACAGCATCCGCACTTTGATGGTGGCCTTTACTTTACGCAACAACTCCAGTGCATTTTTGCTGATATTCTTATCAACGTCCAGCACCACGTAACCGATGGCATCGTTTGTTTTAAGATACTGTCCCAGGATATTGATCTTGTTCTTACTCAGCTGTGTATTTATTTCAGAAAGCACACCGGGTACATTATTGTGTATATGCAGTATGCGGTGTGTGCCTTCCTGCGGAGGCAAGGCCAGTTCGGGTATGCTGTGAGAGCCGGTGCTGGTACCCCTTTCGAGGTAATTGAAAAGTTTGGCGCTCACGTCTTCCCCTATATTATGCTGGGCTTCCTGCGTGCTGCCGCCGATATGCGGCGTAAGCAACACATTGCTCAATCCCTGCAACGGGGAAGAAAACTGATCGCCGTTCTTTTCGGGCTCCACCGGAAATACATCCACGGCAGCGCCGCCCAGTTGTCCCTCCTGTAATGCCTTACGCAATGCTTCCAGGTCAACCACTTCTCCCCGGGCATAGTTTATTAAAATACTTCCCTTCTTAAAATATTTCAGCGTGTTTTTGTTGATGAGATTTTTGGTGCTTTCTAATTCAGGCACATGCAGCGTAACAATATCGGCATTGCTCACTGCTTCCTTCAAACTCTTTCTCGATTCAGCATTGCCTAAGGGTAATTTGATTTCCACGTCGTAGAAAATAACTTTCATCCCTAAACTTTCGGCCATCACACTTACCTGCTTGCCGATATTACCATAACCGATGATGCCCAGCGTTTTTCCCCGCAATTCATAACTGCCGCTGGCATCTTTCATCCACCTGCCTTCGTGGGCTGCCTTATTTTTATCAATGATCTTGCGGATGAGTATGATGGAAGCGCCGATCACCAGTTCGGCCACACTTCTTGTATTACTATAAGGCGCATTAAAAACTGCCACGCCGTTTTTGGTGGCCGCCTTCAGGTCAACCTGGTTAACGCCAATGCAGAAGCAACCAATGGCCTGCAGTTTTTCTGCCGCATCCAATACCCTTTTTGTTACCTGCGTTTTACTGCGTATGCCCAGCAGGTGAACATTTTTTACGGCGGCTATCAGTTCGTCTTCACTCATTGCCCCATTGATCTTTTTTACATTGGCATAGCCGGAAGCATTGAAATGTTTTACAGCCGTATCGCTGATATTCTCTAAAAAAAGAATGCTGATTTTTTCTTTCGGGTAACTTGTTTTTTTATTTTCTGCCATGACGATAACAGCGTATTTTGCACAAATATATTCTATCTAAAGCTAGGTTGCATGCAATCAATATCCCGGTGGTTCTTTTACGGCTTCCTCATTGCTGTGGTTCTATGCGTATCTGCAGGATGCAATGAGCACAGCAAACCAGGTAAAATAGGCGATACAGCTGTGCCTGCTGTTAAACTGCCCGAACCTCCTGCCCTCTCCCTGCAGGAAAAAGAAAGAATAAGAGAAGCCTGCCAGCTTTGGTACGACTCTGCCCTGGCGCCACGGGGATTCAACGGCGGCATACTGGTGGCAAAGAACGGTAACATCGCTTTTGAAAAATATGCCGGCACCACGCATATACCCGGCACCGACCCCATTACCGATACCACTCCCCTGCACATTGCTTCGGTTTCCAAAACATTTACGGCCATGGCCATTTTAAAACTGGTGCAGGATGGAAAACTCAATCTCGATGATGAATTCAGCAAATTCTTTCCCGTATTCAATTACCCCGGGGTAACCATACGAAGTTTACTCAACCACCGCAGCGGGTTACCCAACTACACCCATTTCCTGGAAAACCTGGGCTGGGACAAGACCCGTTTTGCAAGCAATGAAGATGTGTTGAACTTTTTAATTGAACGGAAAGCAGAACTGGTTGACATCAGCACTCCCAACACCCGTTTCTCGTATTGCAATACCAATTATGCGTTGCTGGCATTACTCATTGAGAAGATCAGCGGCAAGACCTATGCTGATTTCGTTAACCAGCATTTCTTTATTCCGCTTCAGATGAAGCACAGTTTTGTTTTCAGCCTGGCCGATACAAACCGCATTACGCCCAGCTATAGCTGGAGAGGAAGACCCGAGCCCATCAATTTTCTTGACCAGGTTTATGGCGATAAGAATATTTATACTACCGTAAGAGATCTGCTTACCTGGGACAGGGCCCTGTACAGCAACCAGCTTTTTAATAATGAGACCTTACAGCAAGCCTATACCGGTTACAGCAATGAAAGGCCCGGTATCCGCAATTACGGGCTGGGTTGGCGTATGCTTAATTATCCAAACGGGCAAAAGATCATTTACCACAACGGCTGGTGGCATGGAAGCAACGCAAGCTTTATCCGGCTTATTAACGATTCGGCAACCATCATTGTCATCGGCAATAAGTTCACCCGTGCCGTGTATCATGCAAGGATACTGGCGGCTGTTTTTGGAAATTATTTTAACACCGGTGAAGAGGAAGAATCAGATCAATCGCTTTCCCAAAACAACAGCATAGATTCACTTATGAAGACATCCCCTGCTGATACAAAAAGAGGATCAAAAAAGATTCCACAAAAGAAATGATCATTTCCATAAGATTAATAATAGCGGAAGGGTAATGATGTTTATAATTCGGCAGCAGACCAACAGCAGCTAAATACTATGTCACCCCTTCGGGGTTCGGGATCCCATTATTTGGATTTACATTCTAGCATAATGGCATCCCTCCGGGATTTAAACCGGCAATCATATTATGCAAGCCCAAAGGGTTGTATGATTATAGTTTAATAATAGTAGCCTCTCTCCGGGATTTAAAAAAGGCAATCATATCATGCAAGCCCGAAGGGCTGTACGATTATAGTTTAATAATAGTAGCTTCTCTCCGGGATTTAAAAAAGGCAATCATAACATGCAAGCCCGAAGGGCTGTACGATTATAGTTTAATAATAGTAGCTTCTCTCCGGAATTTAAAAAAGGCAATCATATCATGCAAGCCCGAAGGGCTGTATAATTATTGTTCTATAATAGTAGCTTCTCTCCGGGATTTAAAAAAGGCAATCATATCATGCAAGCCTGAAGGGTTGTATGATTATAGTTCTATAATAGTAGCTTCTCTCCGGAATTTAAAAACGGCAATCATATCATGCAAGCCAGAAGGGTTGTTTGATTATAGTTCTATAATAGTAGCTTCTCCTCCGGAATTTAAAAACGGCAATCATAACATGCAAGCCAGAAGGGTTGTTTGATTATAGTTCTATAATAGTAGCTTCTCTCCGGAATTTAAAAACGGCAATCATATCATGCAAGCCCGAAGGGCTGGTATGATTATAGGATGGTAATTGATTTAACACAAACCCCGAAGGGGTGATAGTTTTAGATTTTTTGAAATTGTGTCAATTTCCTGCAAATCGTTTTAATAGTATTTGCCGGTTGCTGATTGGTTCATAGGTTATCACAAAACGTCAGCAGGTAAAAAGTGGTTATGCAGGTTTTTATACAGAATGTGCAATATTTTTAGCTGGTTTCTGCGCTTTTTTGCATTTTTAATACTATTTTGGGAAGCAAACAAACTAAAGCTATCTGAGAAATGCAGGTGTATTCAATATACCCGGTAAGTCTGTATAAGAATATGTTACAGGCTTTTTTATTTACCCAATATCTATATATAAACACCCATCCGTTTAAACCGGTTTACATTCCCTTACACACACAGGTACTCCATGGCCGGTCTTCCTCCCCCTGAAACTGTTTTTTCTTTTAAACCACACATTACTATTTCTTAAAACCAAAACACGACTATATGAGAAAATTTTCAACCAGACTACTTGCTTTGCTCCTCTTCCTGGTTCCGGTATTTGCCAGTGCGCAGGTTACGGGGGTTGTCATTGGCGATGATGACAATGCTCCGTTGAGGGATGTTACCGTAACGGTTAAAGGAACAAAAACAGCTACCAAAACCAACCAGGCTGGCTTCTACAGTATACAGGCCGCAAAGGGGCAGGTGCTGGTGTTTACTTTTGTTGACTATGCCAGGCAGGAGATCACTGTTGGCAACGATAATAAAATAAATATACGCCTGGTACAGGCGCAAAAACAACTGGGCGAAGTAGTGGTTACCGCCTATGGGGTAAAGAAAAGCAAACGTGAACTTCCTTACATGGCCCAGGATGTAAAAGGAGATGACATTGCCCAGGCACAAAGGGATAACTGGATAAATGCACTGGCTGGCCGTGTTGCAGGTGCCAATATCACCCCTACCTCCGGTACACCGGGCGCTTCCACCAGCATTGTATTAAGGGGCGCTGTTTCGATTGGTAACAGTAATAGCCCTCTTTTTGTAGTAGACGGCGTGCCGTATGATAACCAGACAATGAATGGCGAAAATCTGGCCTCCAGTTCTATCAGTGGAACTGCGGCTACTGCGGGTAGTACTTTTGGAAACCGGAATACTGATTTTGGAAACAGGGCAATGGACCTTAACCCTGAAGACATTGAAAGCGTTACCATATTAAAAGGCCCGGAAGCTACTGCACTATATGGTTCTGATGGTGCATCAGGCGCCATTGTAGTTACCACCAGAAAAGGAAAGCAGGGTAAAGCTACCGTGAGATATGGCAACTCCTTCCGCTGGGAAAAAGTATACCGCTTCCCCGAAATCCAAACCACCTATGGCCGCGGTGCAGCAGGCATTGCCGATCCCAATGCGGTTCTGAACCCATTTGCTGGTGGAAATGTATACGGTTATTTTGGGCCTAAGTATAAAGACGGTACCCAGCTCTATGATAATATCAATAACTTCTTTCGTACCGGTTTTTCGCAAAGGCATAATGTGGATGTAGAGGGCGGTGGTGATGTTACAACCTATCGTTTATCGGGCAGCTATTTTACTCAAAATGGTATTATCCCAAATACAGGCTATGAAAAATTAACTGTTGGTTTAAATGGAAGCGCAAAGGTTTCAAAAAAGTTCAGCATTACTTCAGGCATTACGTATTCAAATTCCACTACAGATAAAGCGTCCAAAGGCGCGGGCGGATATTTATTAAATCTTTTAAACTACCCAAGCGACCTGGATGTACGTGACTATCAGAATTCAGATGGCTCCCGAAAATTATATCGTTCCACTTCAACAGCTTTATCGGCTGAATTTGATAACCCTTTCTGGGATGTATATAAAAACACTGCACAGGATAAAACAAACCGTTTAACACTAACCCTGACATTAAATGCCGATCCGTTTAAGTGGCTTAACCTGAGTGCCACTACGGGATTGGATGTATATAGCCAGACAGGGGACTTTGTTATGCACCCGCAAAGCCGCTTTGGATTTACTTTTAATGGGTTCTATTCAGTTTATGAACAAAATACAAAGAACCTGAGCAATGTTTTAAAAGGAACTTTAAAGAAGAAGTTCGGCAAATTTTCTAATACACTCACTTTAGGCTTCACCAACGACGATAATAAGACAAACATTCAAGCCCAACGCGGTGAACGTTTCTTTGAGCCTAACTTTAAATCGCTCAATAATACCGACCCATTAAGCCTGTTTGCAAAAACAGCTGTGTTAAATACCCGTAAAGTACGATTCTTCGGAAGCTATTCCCTGAGTTATAATAACCTGGCTTATTTATCCCTTGCAGGAAGCCGGGAAGGAACAAGTACTTTCTTAAGCCGGGAGGTAGTTAAAAACCCATTCTATAATTTTGGCTCCGCATCGCTGGGTTTTATTTTCGGCGACCTGAAAATATTTGACAACCTCACTTGGTTCAGTTATGGCAAAGCAAGGCTAAGTTATGGTACTACCGGTAAAGGATTATACCAGCCCTATCTTATCGACAGATTGTTTGCACAGGCAACATCTACCGGAGGCGGTTTTGCAAATGGCGTTTTTGGAAACAATTTTGGCTTGGAACCCGAACGCACCGAAAATTTTGAATTTGGTGGCGAATTAAAGTTTTTCAATAACAGGCTGAGCATTGATATTACCCGCTATTCACTAAAAAGTAAAGGACAAATAATTGCAAACCGTGTTAGTTATGGTACTGGCTTTGTTCTTAAGTACCTGAACGGTGGTGAAGTAGAAAACAGGGGTATTGAAGCCGTTGTTACAGCTAACGTAATAAAATCAAAAAAAATAAATTGGGATGTTACGGTAAACTTTGACCGTAACAGAGGTAGGGTTATTTCCCTGCCATCAGGTTTGCCAACATATTATGACAGCGATACCTGGGTATTTGGTAATATACGCAGCCAGGTATATCCAGGCGCAGCTATTGGAAACCTGGCTTCTTCTCAAATTGTAAGAAATACTGCCGGGCAGATTATTATCAGTCCTTTGTCTGGACTACCCAGCATTAACACTGCATTGGATTTTGTACCTGTTGGAGACAGGCAGCCAGATTTTAAGATCGGCTTGATCAATACGTTCTATTACAAAAACTTTACCCTGAGCTTTAACCTTGATTTCAGGAAAGGAGGCGATGTATGGAACGGAAACGAATACTACCTCTATGTTACCGGCCTGAGCAAACGTACGCTCGACAGAGAAACACCCGTGGTGATCAATGGGGTACTTAATGATGGTTTGCAGAACACCACCAACCCTACCCGTAACACCATCACGGTTTATCCTTACTACCGAAGCGACTATTATGCTGCTGCAAACGTATCGGAAGCCGACTTTATAGAAACTGTAAACTGGATGCGTTTGAGGGATGCAACCCTTACTTATAACCTGCCCAAATCATTATTGAAACGGCAGAAAATTATAAGCAATGCTTCGGTATTCATTACCGGAACCGAACTGTTCATGATAACAAACTACACCGGGGCCGACCCCAGTGTGAATAGTAATACTGCCTTTTCAAGAGGCTTTGGTGGTTCCGGTATTGATTATGGTTCAATCTCTACCCCGAGAGGAATAAATGTTGGTTGTAAAATTCAATTTTAAAAAAATTAATAATGATGATTATGAAAAAGAATTTTTTATTATCTGGAGTTGCAGCCATTATGATTTTAATGATGACGAGCGGCTGTAAAAAGTACCTGGATATCAACAGCGATCCGGATACCCCGCAAAATCCCGATGCATCGTCTGTATTTCCGGCAATGCTCGGAGCCATACCCAGGGGCCTGCAGTTTGATGCCCGGTATGCCAGTAAATATGTGCAGAATTTTGGCGCCAACACGGCGGCCAATGTAAATAATATGGACCGCCAGGGTTATAATGCCGGCAGTGATGTGAATGGCGATATCTGGCGTCAGTGTTATTTCGGCCTAGGCGCTAACCTGGATTATATCATTAAGGATGGAACAGTAAAGGGCCAGTGGGATTATGTGGGCGCCGCACAGGTGCTGAAAGCAATGATGTTCCAGTATGCAACCGACTATCATGGCGAGATCATATTTACAGAAGCTTTTGCAGAGAACAAGGCATTCTTTAAATACGATGACCAAGATGTGATCTATGCCGGTATCGATTCTATTTTGAGATTAGGTATCTCTAACCTCAGCCGTTCGGATGTAAGTATAACCAGCACCCGTTTGGCTAAAGGAGATTATGTTTATAACGGTAACACTGCACGCTGGATAAAATTTGCCTGGGGTTTACTGGCACGCAATGCACACCGGCTTACCAACAAATCCATTTACAATGCCGATTCGGTTATTGCTTACTGCAACCGGTCGATGGTTGATGTGAATGATGATTTTGACATTCCTTTTGATGCAGCAAAGAATGACGATGCCAATTTCTTTGGTACTTACAGGGATAATCTTACCCTTTTCCGTCAAAGTGATTTTATTGTACGACTGCTTGATGGTACGGTTCTTTCCGGTGTTCCCGCAACCAGGCTTACTGCTGTTAACCGTGATCCAAGAATGAAACACATGCTCTCCTGCTCCCAGGATACTACCATGAGTGAGTTGGGTGTTAATGGCGGGAACGGAGGTTTCAGAGGTGTGGCACCTGCCTCTGGCGATCCCAACTCAGGAGCCACCACCGGGCCCAATGCCTTAAAAAGAATACCCGTTCCCTGGTTGGATAGTTTTTATGTAGGCAACCCTTCTTCTACCATTTTTAACCCTTTATACAAACGTTATCTTTTTGCCGACAGGTGCGTAATGCCGGTAATGACAGCCAGTGAGATCCAGTTCATCAAGGCAGAAGCCGCTTTCCGCAAAAACGATGCAGCTACCGCACTGGCAGCTTATACCAGCGGCATCAATCTGCATTTTGATTTTATAAACAGGGCTACTTTCCCAAGAGGTAATGTTACACTGTTCAATGGCAATCCTATCAGTGGAGCAGACCGCACGGCCTACCTCAATGGTAATAATGTAAAAAGAACTACCGGTACATTAACACTCTCCGATATAATGCTGCAGAAATACATCGCCCTGTGGGGATGGGGTTTCTTTGAAACATTTGTAGATATCAGGAGATATCACTGGACAGACATTGATGCACTTACCGGGCAACAGGTTTACCGTTCCATGGTTTTCCCTGCTCCGTTCTTTGCCGATAATTTGGGCAAACCGGTATACCGGGTAAGGCCAAGGTATAACAGCGAGTACGTGTGGAACCGGGATGAATTATTACGCATCGGCGGTTTAAACCTCGATTATCATACGTACGAATGCTGGTTCAGTAAACCCTGATTTAAAAACTTTAATTGCTAAACATTATGAAACATAAATTAATTATAACAACGGCATTCATCACGGCAGGCCTGCTGTTCGCCGGTTGTAAAAAGAACTCGTACTTCATCACCGACCGGACTTCCAGTGAAGGTTCTGCCCAGGTGAAACTGGGATATTTCTCGGCCTATACCGTTCAGCCAAACACCATCCTGTATATAAATGATAAAGCGGTAAGCAATACCATCACCGCACCCGTTGGATTTCCCGGCGGCGGATTCAATACTGGCGGAAGCAGCAACGGCGATTACCTGTGGGTTACCCCCGGCACCACCAAGGTACAGGGTTTTACGCCCATTCCCGGCACCGGCAATCCCATGACCAAGTTGTTTGAGTTCACCGAAACATTTGAAGCGAATAAGTTCTATACCTTTTATATCACAGACACATCCACCAGTACAAAAGGTTTCAGTGTTCCCGACGACCGCACCGCACCCGATAGTGGTTTTGTACGCATGAAGTTTGTAAACTGTATGCCCAATCTTGCGGGGCTGGATCTTTACCGTGGCGCCAACAATACCGTTGCTACCATCATTGCCAGCAATGTTCTTTACAAAGGAGTTTCTGCAAACTTTGATGTCCCCATCCCATCTGATTCTTTCTTCATCAGGCCGGCAGGCTTCGCAGCCAGCACTCCACCCATTGCACGAAGGGCTTTTGCAGCCAATCTTACCAATAAGCGTATCTATTCGCTGCTGGCAAGAGGTTATAACGGAAGTACAGCCACTAATCTTGCACCCAACTTATCTGTAGTCATAAACCAATAAAAACTGATCTATGCGAAATAAACTGAAAAAACATATCATGATCCCGCTGCTGCTTTTATGCTGCAGCCTGGTCTTTGTTCAATGCGATAAGTCGGATGATGTTGCCGTTAAGCCAAGTTTGGATGAAACGCTCAGCAGTTCTTCCGACATGAGCCTTCTTAAAGCAGCCATTGCAAAAGCCAAACTGGAAACCTTTACCAAGGGCCCGGGGCCATTTACCATTTTTGCACCCACGGATGCCGCCTTCGCTGCAGCAGGCATTACCAGTGGTTCCATCGCTGCCATGGATTCCATCACGCTAACGGCATTAACCTTAAACCATTTTCAAAGCAGCGCTGCCGGCGTTTATACTGCACGTACCAGCTATGAAATTCCGGAAGGCCCCAATGCACCCATGACATCCATTGCCGGCTACGCCAGTTACAGCTATAAGGATAAAGTGAACAATAAGATATTTGTAAGCGGTGCACTTGTTACTGAAAAAGATATCATGTGCAGCAACGGCATTATTCACAAGATCGATAAGGTACTGGTTCCTGCCACTACCAGCATTATTACCCAGTTAAATGCCAATCCTAATTATTCACTGATGGTACAGGCCATTACCAAGGCGGGGCTCACCAGTGTTTTTTCACCTGCCACCACGGCGCCCATCACTGTGTTTGCCATTCCTAATTCGGTGATGACGGCAAACGGGTACGATGCAGTTACTATTGCAGCGCTTGCAGGAGCCGGGCTTACCACCCTCACTAACATTTTACGTTATCATGTGATCGGCTCCCGTAATTTTTCAACCGACCTCAAGGCGGGAACGTTGAAGACCTTATTTGTAAATGCAGGCGCTAGCACGTTTGTTACAGTAAGCCTGGGAACAGGTGTAAACATCAAAGGCGCTGTTAACCCCGCTGCCTTCCAGATAACACCGGTTGATATGGCAGCCACCAACGGCGTTATTCAGAACATTACGGGAATGCTGAAACCATTATAACCGTATAATTTTAACGTATTCTTCAGAATAAAAAGGGCACTGCTATTCAGTGCCCTTTTTAATACTTTATTTTTGTTTCTTAATTTTTTTCCGATGCCAAAATTATTTTTCTGCCTGCTGTTTTTATCGCTCTCGTTCTTTGCAACTGCGCAAAACACGGTTCCCGAAAAGATCGTTGCCGCCCTCGATTCCTTTTCTTTTATACGGCCACAGGAAAAAGCCTACCTGCAAACCGACCGCAATGATTACCTGGCAGGAGAAAGCATCTGGTTTAAAGCCTATACCCTGCTGGATGAAAAGCCCACTATATTAAGTAAGGTCATTTATGTAGACCTGCTGGATGCCAGCGGCAAAGTGATCGATAAAAAAATGCTGAACCTGAAAAACGGAACAGCCGATGGCGTATTGGATATAAGAACAGAGATGGCTACAGGTATTTACCATTTGCGCTGTTATACCATGTGGATGCTGAACTTCCCGGATTTTATCACGGGAAAAAAAATCAGCATACTCAGCAATAACAAACCTGCGGAGAAAATAGTAACGGGCTCAGCCATCAAGCTGAATTTCTTCCCCGAAGGAGGTAACATGGTGGCCGGTATTAAAAGTGTAGTGGCATTTAAAATGCTGGATGCAAACGGCAATCCTGTTTCTGCAACTTGTGATATAGTAAATTCGAAGAACGAGAAACTGGCTTCCTTCAAACCAACACACGATGGCATGGGCAGTTTTGAATTGCAACCCAATGCCGGCGAAACATACAAAGCCTTTGTACAAACCGGCATCGGCACACAGGTAAGTTTTAACCTTCCGCCCGTAAAAGACGAGGGTATTGTTCTTTCGGTTGATAACAACGGCCCTTCTAAAATATTTGTAAAAGCAACCCGGGGCGAAAAGAACAAAGACAAATACAACAACCTGTTGGTAATGGCGCAGATCAATTACCAACTTGCCTACATGGGTAAATTCAATTTTGATGAAGGCCTGGATGCTGCGGCCATCAACAAAAAAAATCTGCCGGCAGGAATCATGCAGATCACTGTATTAACAGAAGGCGGGCAACCCCTGGCAGAGCGGCTTGTTTTTATTTCAAATCATTCCATTGGTAACACGTTACTGCAGGCAACACAAACCAGCACCGATAAAAGAAAGAAGAACAGCTTCTCCTTTGATGCAGCAGAATTCACCGGGCTGCAGGCGGCTGTTGCCGTTACAAACAGCAACAGCGAATCGGGTAAATATGCTCCCACCATATTATCCTCCCTCCTCTTATCGTCCGACATAAAAGGAAACATCAACCAGCCCGGTTATTATTTTAAAGACAAAGAACCCGCTACTTTGCAAAACCTGGACCTGCTGATGATGGTGCATGGCTGGCGCAGGTTTAACCTGGAAGAGATCGTGGCGAATCGTTTTACTCCCCTGCATTACCCTTTTGAGACCGGGTTGAGCATTACCGGCAAAGTATTGCAAAGCAATGGTAAGTCGGTATTGAAGGAAGGAAAGATAAACCTGGTGATAAAAGGCGATGATTCTACCCAGATCATGTCGGAAGCAAGAACAAATGAATCGTCGGTTTTTGTGGTGAACAATATTGAGTTCAAAAAAGGCGCTGTTGTTTTTTACCAGGGCACCAATACATCGAATAAAGAGGCGATCGTTTCGGTGAAGATCGATTCGGCTTATTTTGATACCCTGTCACGTGCCTGGTTGAATACACAGCTACCCGGCTCACCTGCATCAACCAATTATCTTGAAAAATTACTGAGTGATACACAAAGCAAAGACAGTACAAAAGGAAAGGTATTACGTGAAGTGATCGTACGTTCAAAAAAACGTTCGGCAACCGACTCGCTGAATCTCTTATATGCATCCGATATTTTTTTCAACAGCGACCAAACCCTTGCCCTGAACCCCAACATTACCTATTACGATGTATGGCAGTTTCTGCGGATGAATGTACCGGGTATCGCCATCAATCAAACCGATACGGGTACACAGGTGAATTTTACCCGCTACCAGGGAATAGATATGTTCTCCGAAAATGCATCCAACAGCGGGGTGGTATTCTTCCTGAATGAAGTGCCCGTTTCCATCTCACTCATTGAAAGCCTTGACCCGTCGGATGTGGCCATGATAAAAATATACAAGGGCAATACGGGTATTGCACTGGGGGCTGACAGGGGCGCCATTGCCATTTATACCACAAAAGGAAAGACCGGGCGTGACTGGCGGCAAAAAGGATTTGATTATTTTAAAAGATCAGGATACTCGGTTAACCGTGAATTCTATGAAATGGATTATTCAAAGATTAAATCAGACAGCATTCCATCCGATATACGCACAACACTGTTCTGGAACCCGGACATAAAAATAAAAGACGGCAAGGGTATTATTGAATTTTACAACGACGATGTTTGTAAGAAATTCAAAGTGGTGATAGAAGGCATGGATAAGAACGGAAAACTGCTGCACGCCGAAAAAGAAATAGAATAAGTTCTTCCTTTTATCCAAAGAATAAATACGCCAATGTGATAGCAGTGATTACACAGACCAGGTCGGCCAGCAACATGGCGCCAATGGCATAACGGGTGTTCTTGATAGAAACAGATCCGAAATAAACCGCCACTACATAAAATGTTGTATCCGATGCTCCCTGGAAAATTCCGGAGAGTTTGCTCGCAAAAGAATCGGGGCCAAATGCGGCCATCGTACTCACCATCATTCCCCGGGCAGCCCCCCCGCTTAATGGCCTGATAAGCGCTGTGGGCAAGGCATCTACAAAACGGGTATCCGGACTGAATAATGCAAAGAAATATTTTATGCCGCCGATCACTGCATCAAAGGTTCCGCTGGTACGCAACATACTTACCGCAACCAGTATACCCAGTATGTACGGGATGATGCGGATGGCGGTATCAAAACCGTTCCGGGCGCCGTCAATAAAAGCAGAGAAGATATCGATCTTCTTATACAAACCTCCCAACACGATCAATAAGAACACCAGCAGGATCAACCCACTGCTTAGTATGCCGGAAAAAGATTGCAGTCCTGCTGCATCCAGTCGGGTAATATAAACAACCAGCAAGGCGATAAGGGCCGAGATGCCCAATACCCAGGCAATGATCACCGGCTGAAATAAATTTATCTTTTGTTTGAACGAAACAATGATCATGGCGGCAATAGTGCCCACAAAAGTCACGATCATACAGGGAATGAAAATATCGGTGGGATCGGATGCTTTTTGTGCTGCCCTCACGGCTATTACACTCACCGGTATCAGGTTGAGTCCGGCTGCGTGCAGGCATAAGAACATGATCTGTGAGTTGGAAGCAACGTCCTTATTGGGGTTCAGTTCCTGCAAACTTTCCATTGCCTTTAACCCGAATGGCGTGGCGGCATTATCAAGCCCCAGCAGGTTGGCCGAAAAATTCATGATCATATGCCCGTGCGCCGGGTGCCCCTTGGGTACTTCCGGGAAAAGACGGGAAAAGAAAGGCCCAACGATCTTCGACAACAAACGTATGCCTCCTGCCTTTTCTGCAATATTCATAAAACCGATGAACAAAGACAGGATGCCGATGAGTTTTAAACAGATCTCCACCGCTACCCAGCAGGTTTCGATGATGCCGTCGATCTTAAGCGGGTTGGCCGGGTCAGATGCTTTGCCCGTTACCATCCAGGTGAATATCTGCGTTTCGCCAAAGAAAAAACATTTTATACCCGCCACGGTAATGGCGATGATTATAAAGGCGCTCCATATCCTGCTCAAAGCCATAAAAAGTTATAAGTTAGGAGTTATAAGTTATAGGTTATGAATTGAAAGTTAGTTATTTCTTTCAAAACATTGAACCCTAACCTCAAACTTATCCAGAGCGTAGCCGAAGGGCAAACCTCAAACCATAAACTTCAAACCACAAACCCTTACCTTTGCGCCGCAATAGTAAATCGTAAATAGTAAACTAAAAGTGAGATGGCTTTAAAAGCAGGAATTGTGGGACTTCCCAATGTAGGCAAATCAACCTTGTTCAATGCCGTAAGCAACAGCGCCAAAGCGCAGGCAAGTAATTACCGGTTTTGTACCATTGAACCCAATACCGGCCTGGTGAATGTACCCGACCCCCGGCTGGATAAACTGGCCGAACTGGTGAAACCCGACAGGATCGTTCCCACGCAGATAGAGATTGTGGATATTGCCGGGCTGGTACGTGGTGCCAGCAAGGGCGAAGGACTGGGAAATAAATTCCTTGCCAATATCCGTGAAGTGGATGCCATCATTCATGTGATCCGTTGTTTTGAAGACGAGAATATATTAAGAGACGAAGGCCCCATTAACCCGGTTAGCGATAAAGAGATCATTGAGACCGAACTGCAGCTGAAAGACCTGGAAAGCGTGGAAAAGAAACTGCAGCGTACCGAAAAACTGGCTAAGACCGATCCCAAGATGAAAGCAGAACTGGAAGTACTGATCCGTTGCCAGCAACAACTGAACAAAGGAAAGAACATACTCCCCCTCGGTTTAAGCAAGGAAGAAAAAACGGCTATTGAAGACCTGTTCCTGCTTACCGATAAATCTATTTTGTATGTAGCCAATGTTGACGAAGCCAGCATGCATACCGGCAATAAATTTTCTGCAGCGCTTATTGAAGCCGTTAAGAACGAAGGCAACGAAGTGATCGTGATGACCAATGCCATTGAAGCGCAGATCGCCGAGTTTGAGAACCCGGAAGATAAGGCCATGTTCATGGAAGAATATAAGATGGATGAGCCTGCTTTAGACCGCCTGATCCACTCAACCTATAAACTTCTAAACCTCTCCACCTACTTCACCGCCGGTGTGCAGGAAGTAAGGGCCTGGACGATCCACAAAGGATGGAAGGCGCCGCAGGCAGCCAGCGTGATACATACCGATTTTGAAAAAGGATTCATCAAGGCCGAAGTGATCGCCTACGACGACTTTATTAAATACGGTTCCGAAGCCGCCTGCCGGGAGAACGGCCGCCTGCGCATTGAAGGAAAAGAGTACCTGGTGCAGGACGGGGATGTGATGCATTTCCGGTTTAATGTTTAGTTTTTTTAACCACGGAGACACAGAGTTTTTTCACAGAGATCACAAAGAGAACCTGGTCTGACGCCCACGTCTGACCAATAAATGTGTTTTACCACGGAGACACAAAGTCTTTCACGGAGGACTCAGAGAACCTGGTCTGACACCCACGTCTGACCAATAAATGCATTTTACCACAGATAAACCCGTGTCCTTTGTGAACATCTCTGTGTCTCCGTGGTAAAAATTATTCCCGCCTTTCGTTTACTCCCCGGAATTCCTATCTTTAGCATAACCAAATAACCGGCTCAACCGCCCATGAATTCTATTTTATATAGAACCGTTGCCCTGGTAATGCATGCTGTACTCAACCTTGTTATTGTTAGCTACCTGGTACGTTTTGATACCACCGGAAGCTGGGTAAATTTCACTGCATTCATTGCCGCCATGCTGGTATTGCTCATCCTCTTCATAAAGCACCTTGTTTCTTTTATTTACTTTATTAAATCTAAATCAACATGATCCCTGCAATCCTCTTTCTTCTTACCTTCTTCATTGTAGCGCTTATAATCGGCGCATTCAGAAAAAAGCATTTTGTTAATGAACAGGGCCGGTTCAAGATCACCGGGCTGATAAGGCCCGTGGTTGCCTTTCTGATAACCCTCTTCCTGGTGGCCATTAACCCCCTGAATGTGGAACGAATCGATGCAGGTCATGTGGGCATTAAAGTAAGTAATGTGGGTGACGACCGTGGCGTGGGCAAAACAGAATACGTTACCGGCTGGGTGTTTTACAATTCCTGGATCTCCCGTATCTACGAATTTCCAATACACCAGCAGCATATCGATTACGAAGCAAACGATATTGTTACCAAGGGAGGTTTTCGGGCCACCATCAAACCATCGTTCAACTATTCCATCAATGCCGGCAACGTGGGCGATATGTTCCAGAACCTGCGGGTGGGTGTAACTGAAATGGAACAGGGCTGGTTAAAAAATGCCATTGTGGGTTCGGTGAATGATGTGGCCAACCGCTACACCGTGGATTCCATCTTTAACCACCGGGAAGAATTTGAATCGGATATTGTAAAGGAGTGCAATAAGCGGGTGAGCAAATGGTTCAATGTATCGCAGTTGCGTACCAATATTGTTCCGCCTACCGAGATCTCCGAATCCATTGTTGCTAAAACAAGGGCCATACAGGAAGCGCAGGTAGCGGAGAACAGGCGGCAGGTGGCGGTTGCCGATGCCGAAAGAAAGATTGCCGAAGCCCGGGGCGACTCTGCCCAGGCGGTGATACAGGCGGCAGGCCGTGCCGAAGCCATCAAAAGAGAACAGCTTTCCTTAACCCCTCTTTACATTGATTATATCAAGATCCAGAAATGGAGCGGACAGGTGCCCACCACCGTAGCAGGCAACTCAGGGTTTATGATACAGTTGCCGAGGGAGAAGGAATGATGGGGCCATACTCTGTGATTGTCTAACAACATAAAATGGATAACAGTTTATTGCTGATTTTCAGTAGCTTTCTTTATACGATTGGATAGAATATCATAAATCCATTCGTTGTACGAAATGTTATAGTTATACCCCTAGATATGAGAAAGTATACTTTTATTATCATCGCCTTTTTATTTATTCCAACTTCAAAGTTATTAAGCCAGTCTTTTACTTTTACTTCAAAGTATTCTTATGATAGTCTTTGGGTTAAAGTAATTAACTATTTAATCGACAAACGGCTTGATGTTAATTTAACGGATAAAACAACCGGTTCAATTGTCATAAAAGATGTCGTCCTTACTTATACAACTGAAAATCAAAAAAGTGAATTCTACAATCCGAATGCTGCATTAATTGTAAATGAGATAAAATATCAAGGGAAAAAATTTCCCGAACCGGCGGCCGGGTATGGAGCCTATAATACAAATAAAGAAACTTATGAGAATCCAATATATTCTTACTGCTTACTAAAAATAAAATCATCGGGAGCTTCTTGCCAAGTGCAGATTGAAATATATGGCCTATATTATTTTAAATCTCTTTATACAAGTAGCAATACAGATAAAAAAAATAGAAATAACCTTATTGAATTTAAGTCAACTGGAAAATTTGAAAAGGCGCTTTTTGAATCTATTGAAAATTAGAGCCTTCAAAACACTTCGTACAAAGATTTTGTGCAATAATATAGGAAGATTACCCTACTTTTGATACTATCAAATGATACTATCAGATGAAGCCGCCTTATAATGTAACAACCGAAATTCTTAAACTTGTCAGTGAAGTTTCTCATAAGATTGGAGAAGTAAACGCCTCCTTCCTAACTAAACAATCACCAGAACTAAGAAAGAGAAATCGTATTAAGACAATTCAAGCTTCTTTGGCTGTTGAAGGAAATACACTATCACTAGATCAGATCACAGCAATTATCGAAAATAAAAGAGTTCTAGGACCAGCAAAAGACATAAAAGAAGTTTCAAACGCTATTGAAATTTATGAACATCTTAACAAGTTCAATCCATTCTTAGAAAAATCATTCTTATCTGCACACAAAATTTTGATGCAAGGATTAATTAAAAATGCAGGGCAATACAGGACATCCGGGATTGGGATTGTCAAAGGTTCGCAAGTTGCCCATATAGCTCCTCCAGCAAGCAATGTCCTTTTCTTGATGAAAGATTTATTTAACTACATAAAAAAAGATGATGAATTAGTTCTTATTAAAAGCTGTGTTTTTCATTATGAAATGGAATTTATTCATCCCTTTTCAGATGGTAATGGAAGAATGGGAAGACTTTGGCAAACACTTTTACTAATGAATCAATATCCTGTGTTGGAATTTTTACCGTTTGAAACACTGATAAGTAAAAATCAAAGGAAATATTATCAAGCTCTTTCTTCAAGCGATAAAACAGGGGAATCAACTTCTTTCATAGAGTTTATGTTGAAGGTGTTAAGTAATTCACTTGATGAGTTACTCAAAGAAAGATCTGGCCCAATATCAAGTCCAGAAAGAATTCAACTTTTTCTAGCAACAGGAACAAAAGAGTTTACAAGAAAAAACTACATGAACTATTTTAAAACTATCTCCTCTGCTACTGCCAGTCGAGATTTGCTATTGGCTGTTAAAGAAAAACTTGTTCAGAAACTCGGGGACAAAAACAATACGACTTATAAGATTAAGTAAATTACTGCGTACAACATTGGGTTTGCTGCTATGGCAGTGGACAGAATAGTAATTTACCTCTTGCATAAAATTCTGCACGTAACAGTCAAACCCTATTAAACAACTTTTTACCATGCGGATCTTTTATTTCATCCTCATTCTTTTCAGCGTCTTGCTTTTCTCTTGCAAAAGTTTGAAAAAAGAACCCAATAAAAATATCATCGTCAGGATTCAGCCATTTTCGGATATGGACCCGGGAGAGGTAAAAGCAGTTACAGATTCCATCAGGAAGTTCTATCCAAATGTCATCTTAAACTCCCCGGTAAAATTGCCTGCATTTGCTTTCTATGAACCGAGGGGCCGGTACAAGGCAGATTCTCTCCTGAAATTCCTTAGTTCACTTGCCAAAACAAACGAAACCTTAGTTGGTCTTACAGTTATGGACATCAGCACCCGCAACGGAGCAAATCCGGATTGGGGTGTTATGGGATTAGTATCCTGCCCGGGAAACTCCTGCGTAGCATCCACATTCCGGCTGAACTTGACCAAAGGCAAAAACCAGTTGTTCAAAGTTGCCATCCATGAATTAGGTCATACATTCGGCTTACCCCATTGCCCCGATCCGGCATGTTTCATGCGTGATGCAAAAGGAGGAAATCCAACAGACGAGGAAAAAGATTTCTGTATAAATTGCAGGCAGTATCTGAGATCATATTCCTGGAGGTTATAGTAACCTGCCAGCAATGTCGGTTTCTGCAAACAGTAACAATTATTTTCAGCACTACTTAAATATTAAACCCCAGAAAAATCACATGCTCAAACCTCTCTACCTAACTACCCTCCTCCTCTCTATTACAATTCTACGTTCACCTGCACAAAACAGCAATGTATTGCGGCAGCAGATACAACAGATCATTGCTGCAAAGAAAGTGCTGGTGGGTGTTTCCATTATTGGCAATGATGGAAAAGATAAGCTGTCGATAAACGGTGAAAAGCACTGCCCCATGCAAAGCGTATTTAAATTTCATATTGCACTGGCGGTACTGGGGCTGGTTGATAAAGGGAAGTTATCGCTGGATCAGAAAATTGAGATCCGCAAGCAGGACCTGTTGCCCGGGCTTTACAGTCCGCTCAGGGATAAATACCCCGAAGGTGCCAGCCTGGCCATATCGGAGATACTTTCGTATACCGTTTCGGCGAGCGACAATGTGGGTTGCGATGTGTTGCTGAAACTGATCGGCGGACCCCGGGCCGTTGAAACCTATTTTGTGGAGAACGGTTTTAAAGATATTTCCATCAAATACAATGAAGAAGATCAGCAGGGAAAATGGGACCTGCAATTTCAGAATTATACCACACCCGCAGCCGCAAACAAAGTACTGGCCGCTTATTATTACAATGAGAAAAAACTGCTGTCAAAAGAAAGCCATGCGTTCATCTGGAAACTGATGAGGGATACAGAAACAGGTGAGAACAGGTTAAAGGGAGCGTTGCCGGCCAATACCGTAGTTGCACATAAAACCGGAACTTCCGGTAAAAACAAAGAAGGCATCACCGCAGCCATCAACGATATCGGCATTGTATTTTTACCCAACGGGCAACACTTCTTCATCAGTGTGTTTGTGACCAACTCAAAAGAGAATACAGAAACAAACGAAAAGATAATTGCCGATATAGCAAAAGCAGCCTGGGATCATTTTACAGCCGGTATAAAATAAAGCCACTTCTTTTAATGCTTGTGCTGCATGCCCGGCATACCTGGCATTGCTGCAGGCGCTGATGTTCTTAATTTGATCGGCTTTATATCCATCACTTCTGTTTCGGATCTGTCTTCGGTGATCTTTAGAAACCGGTTTGGCTTTACCTGCTTAAATACCTGTGTGGTTCGGGAAGCAGGCCAGAATATCTTTATCTCATCAATAACCGTGGCGGCACCAATGCCAATACTTTGACGTAAGGGCGAGCTGCCGAAGCTTCCGCCGGAGTTGGCTTCGCGGCAGATGGTTCTTTGTTTGCCATTCTCTGTAATGGTCAAAGTGATCTTTGAACCAATACCCTGCCTGTTGCTTTTTGTGCCCACCAGTTTTAAACTGATCCAGTTATTATTTCCCTGGCCGGGATTATAGAACAGCACTGTATTGTAGGCATCGCCGATATAAGCGCCGCCCAGATCTTCAATGATGTCCTGCACGCCGTTATTATCAATATCGGCAAAAGAAACACCGTGGCCTTTTTGCAAATGCCCTACCCTGGCCGCATTGGTAACATCGGTAAAATCTTTTCCGCCCAGGTTCTTGTACAATCTGTTTGGGATAATGGATTTGTAACTGGGGTTGCCGGTGCCTAAATAAAAATCGAGGTAGCCGTCGTTATCTATATCGCCAAAATTGGCGCCCATCGAAAAAGAGGTCTGGTTCATATCCATTTTAGAACTTACGTTGCTGAAGGTTCCGTTGCCGTTATTCATAAACAGTTGTGCCTTGCCGGCCAGGTCAGCAGAAGGGTTTGCCGCTTCTTTGGCTGTATAGTAAGAAAGGGCCCGTTCAAACTCGTAGTTGCACATAAAGATATCCAGCAGCCCATCGTTATTAAAATCGAAGAACCAGGTAGGGAATGTGCGGCTTTCAAAACTACCAAGACCGGATTCAATACTGACATCTTTAAAGAACATCCCCTGGCCTTTTGCGCCTTCGTTGTGCAACAGAATTTTTGGTCCGCCCAGGGTAGAAATAAAAATATCGGCCCAGCCATCGTTATCATAATCACCCGAAGTAACGCCTTTGGCATACACGGCTATCTTCATTCCGATGGTTGCCGCCATATTGGTAAAGGTTCCGTTCTTATTATTGATATACAGTTCGCAGGGATGCAGTTTGGCGGGGTCCATTGTTTCATTGCCGATGAACAGGTCAACCCATCCGTCGTTGTTAAAATCATTCCAGGTTCCGGTTTGTGTGGGATGCTCGGAAAAGATGCCGGCCTGTATGGTAACATCGGTAAAAGTTCCATCGCCATTGTTTCGTATCAGCGAATTGGGTTGTTCCAGTTCGGCCATCTGCCCCTGCCATCCGCCACGGAAAATAAAAATATCGATCCAGCCATCGTTGTTATAATCGGTTTGTGTGATATTGAGTCCGCCTTTGAACTTACTGATACGTGATACAGAAGATATATCGGTGAATGATCCATCGCCGTTGTTCTTAAAATAATGCATGGTATCATCCAGTCCCCATCCCGAACTGATGATGTCGAGATTTCCATCGTTATTAAAATCATCCACGATCATTCCGCCTGAACGGTTCTTAACATCAAGCCCCAGGGGGCCGGCAATATCTGTAAATGGTTTCACCGGCACTTTCGATGGCGCATCCAACCCGGCCAAAAGCCATTGCCTGGGAACTTTGGCGGGGTATCCGCCCGTTACCATATAAGCGATGTTGAGCAGCCAGCGTGAATCAAGGTCATCGGGGTTTTCTTTAAGCGCCAGTTCAAACATTTCAATGGCTCTTTCTGCGGGCGCTTTATCCACGTGAATTCCTTTTCCCTGTATGGGTGAAATGCAGGCTTCGGCAGAATGATAGTTAACGCAGTTGTTGCGTTCGGCCAGGCGTATATAGGCAAGTCCTAGCGCAGGTATCGCAATCTTACGGGAAGCTGGAACATCTTTTACAAACAAAGCAATGCGGTTGAACATATTAACGGCATCCTGCTCCCTGCCTGCTTCCAGCATGGCATTGCCAAGCTTGAATGCAAGGTTCAGGTTTTCTGTGGGATCTTTTGTTATGCGAAACAGAGAATCGAGGTTTGCGATCCTTGCTTCGGAGGCAAACATGTTGGTGGGATTGCTGAAGCTGGCCCGCAGTTTATCGAGGTAATCGATCATTCTTTTTTCCTGGGCTGCTTCTTCTGCCTTGTTGCCTGCACCGGCTATTTGCTGGGCAATGGCCGTTGTTAAACTACAAAACAGGAAGAGAATTAAACCGAATGATCTGCTGATCTTTTTTGTTCCATTCATATATCAGGCTATACTTAAAATTATAAGAACAGGAGATCGTTCTGTGATTTTTTATACCAGCAGCGGGTCCTGTTTACGCAGCAAAAATAAAAACAAATGGGCTTCTGAAATCAGAAGCCCATTTACTAAAAACGAAATTATATTATTGCGGCAGCAATACCTTGTTGATGATATGATAAACCCCGTTCACTGCGTGTTTATCCAGCGTAACGCTGTTGGCAATATAACTGAATGGGGCGCCTCCGGGAGGGAAGGTTCCATAGCTGGAGAAATTCACAGAGGTGGCAATAGGTCCGGTATACGTTGCCTGTGCCATTACCCCCGGGTGAACCGCCAGGCTTCCGTTAACCAGTGTTTTTACAAAGAATAAAGGTGTTGACGGAATATTGTTGGAGAATACCCGGATATTAGGTTGGTATGGCGTGGTGGTACTGGTTGTTAAAGATGCCAGCAGGTGATACGCTACTATTCCTTTTACTGTTGACGCCGGTACTGCCCCATAAAAAGCCGGTGTTGAGAAGAAGGATGGGCCTAATGCAACCGCTGCATTAGCCTGGGCTGTTGCAATTACAGTGCTTCCTGTTGCAGCCAGTACCTGTGAATAAACCAGTCCGAAGATCAGGGTCTGAAAAGCTGCATCATTTGGCGCCAGCACGGTCATATTGGTTACGCCATAATTCAATAACGAATCAAACCTGGAAAGTCCAACGGCGCCGCTATCGGCACGGGCAACAGCTGCACGGAAATAAGATAAGGTTGTTTCGCCGGCGATCATTGTTCTTAATGTGGCCGATGGAGGAGCAGCCAATGCTCCGGTATGATGAATAAGTCCGTTACTTACGGCCTGGTCAACCCCCGTAAGCGGAATATTATTTACGTAAGAATAGGTTGTTCCTCTTACCGGGAATGTGTTCATTCTAACAAAGGGCTGGTTGGGATCCAGTATGATCTGTGTAGGTAACGGGTAATTCGGAAATCCATTACCGATAGATGCGGCAGGAAATTTTTGCCCGATGGTATTATAGCTCACAATACCTGCGCAGGTTGCCTGAGAGAATGAGGCAATAGCAGCATTGGCGTTTCCCAGGGTACCGCCCAGGGAAAGGATCATGGCATTATTGTCGGGTACAAATACCGTGAATGATTTGGTATTGTCGTTTAAAATGGTTGACATACCCGATTTGATCACGATCCTGCTGAACAAACTGTCGGTTGGGGTAGCTGCTAATGTTGCTGCCACACCGTTACCAGTAGGATATACCGGCGTTGGTATGGGCGCTAACTTCTCCAGGTCTTTATTACAGGAAACAGTTAAAAACAAGCCGGCTAAAATCACCAGGTAGTAAGCCTTGAATTTATAGATCATTGTTTTCATTATAGTCATTTTTAAATTTTAAATTTTAATTACCGGGTGGATTAATAAATGTTATATCCAAAGCTTACATAGTATAAGCCGCCGATCTGTGAGTTACCAATTGCATTATAATAATACTGGTTCAGCAGGTTGGTTGCACCCAGTTTTATGATCGACTTGTTTGCCTTTGGTATCTTCAGGCTGATCTGTGCATCCAGGTTGTGTACAGCGGGCAGGTTGCCGTTTGCAAAATCGCCCTGGTAGAAAAATCCATCCTGCCACCTCCAGGCCACGCTGAAGCCCAGTTTTTTACCCGGACCAAAACCGGTATTACCAATGCTGAAGTTTGTTTTATACTTCGGTGCGTTGAAATAAGCTACAAAGTCTGTTGGCACATCGGTTAAATTATCAGAAGACATGTTAGCGCTTACTACGAAGTTGCGTGGCAGCCTGTAATCGAGGCCCAGTCCAAAACCATAGGTCTTCACTTTATCTGGTGAATTAACTACCACAGATATATTCCTTCTCTTGTTAGGGTTGGATGTATCGGCTGCAATACCGGTTGTGGTTTGTATGGTATTCACCCTTCCCAGGAAGTCCTGGTATTGTCCGTAATAACCATATACATCAATCAGTAACCGGCTGTTCATCATTAAGCCCTTATAGCCAAATTCAAATGAATTCACCGCTTCTGGTTTTACTGCAGGCGGATTGAATGCTTTGAAATTTGTTGCGGTGGTTGTTCCCGGAAGTGTAGTGAAAGTATACAACGGATTGCCAGGGAAACCATACAGCGCTGCAAAACCAGGATTGCTTCCAATCAAGCGGGTGCTGCCCACCTGCAGGTTGATGTATTGCTGCTGGTTGCTTGGGAAACGATAAGCCGTTTGGAACGACAAACGGATATTATTATCCTTCATCACTTTGAAGAGTACAGTAACCCTTGGTGTGAACCGGCCTTTAAAGTTATCGGCCTTATCGTACCTGCCGGAAAGCGTTATGTTCAGGCGGTCGATGATCTGGCGGCTTGCCTGGATATAGGCTCCGTATTGTGCCAGTCCTTTAGGTCCGGTTGAATCGGCAAACAAGGTTCCTTTTGAATTGAGGATATATCTTTTATAGTTTGCACCGATCAGGATGTCGGCAAATTTCTTGGTAACATGAGTAAGGTTGTAGTTGGCATCAACGGCATACAGGTCAGACTGATCCAGGAGTAAGCCACCGTTTTGAGAGATCGGTTTTTTGCGGATGGCATCATAGCCAGCCTGAAATGCAGCCGATCCGGCAGCAGGCCTGCCCTGGTCGGCAAAAGCCCTTGATGCCTGGTGAGCATCGTAAGCAGTCATGCCATTCATGCGGTTGCTCAGGTACTGGTAAGTATATTGTATGTACCAGTCGGTTGGTAATGGGGTTGGGTTTCCGGCCGCATCGGTGGTAACAGAACGCTTCCAAGATTCGTTGAACAAACGGGTGGTGGCGGTCATGTTATACGATTCTCCGGCATTTTCCTGGGTGGTATAAGCCCTAAGCGACCAGTTCTTGTTATTTATCTCCAGTTTGTACTGGCCCATTTTAAAATCCTTCAGTGAATAGCGGTCGCTACCGGTATAGATTGTATTACCCGTACCCCAATAGGCTGCTAAAACAGCTTCGGTATTTGGATTGATCTTATAGTGAATAGAACCGGCCAGTTTAAAGTTAACCGTGTTGGGGTTTATCAGTTCCTTTTCTGTATAACCGGTACGGGAAACATTCTGAGGAGTGGTAAGCAATCCATTGGCAGCTATAAAGTTTGCAGCGCCGGGTAAACTAGCAGCGATCTGGGAGAAGAAGGCACGCATGTCAACGGTTGTTTCATCGCCATACACATTGATGCCATCATAATTAGGATCTGTTTTGCGGTCGCCGGCAATAAAAGCGCCGGTTGTTCCGGAACGGCTGTAATTTCTGTAATCAACACCCAGCCAGTCGCGGGCCTGTATCAGTTCAGCGTTTATCTTGAAAGCAAATTTCTCCGATACTTTTTTACCCCAGCGAAGGTTCCAGTTATGGTAAGCTCCCGCATCTCTTTGTCTGTATGCGCCCACATGCATCAATCCTTCTTTTACCAGGAAAGATAAGCCCTGGTATTTGAAAGGGTTCTTGCTGGTCATCAGTAAGGTGCCGTTCATACCACCCGGACCGTATAATGCAGAAGAAGCGCCCGAAAGTAATTCGATATTGTCAACATCCAGTTCGCTTAACCCGATGATGGAAGCAACTGAGAAGTTAAGACCCGGCGCCTGGTTATCCATTCCATCCACCAATTGGTTAAACCGGGTATTACCGCTTGAGTTGAAACCACGTGTGGTAGGTGTTTTGAAAGTAAGGGAAGAAGTGGTGATGTCAACCCCCTTGAGGGTGGTAACCACATCGTAGTAGTTTGATACCGGTGAATTGCGGATATTGGCAGCGCTGATTCGTTCGATAGATACCGGCGATTCCATGATCCGTTGAGGAACCCTGTTTGCTGCAACAACAACTTCCTGGCCCAGGGCATTACTGGGTACAAAGTCAACCTGTACCATCTTGGTTGCACTGGAAACAGTCACTTCCTGCAGGTCGTATCCTACCGAAGAAACCAGCAGGGTAACCGGCAGGCTTTTAACCGTTATTTTAAAATTTCCTTTATCGTCTGTAAACGTTCCCGTTTCCCCCCCCTTTACCATAACAGAAACAGCGCCTGAAGCCTCTTTTGTGTTGCTGTTCCTGACATTTCCGTTGATGGTTACATTCTGTGCAAAGGCGGCAATCGTTAAAATATTGGCCAATAGAATGGTAACCAAATAACTTGTAACTTTTCTCATATCTCGTTTTTTGGTTTTAAATATAAAGCAAATTAAGCATTGTTATTTTTAACTGAAAATTTAATTTTTTACCCATTTTGTTGAAATCTAAGGCCTTCCAAAACGCTGGATTAACGTTGCGGTGATTAATTTAGCCGCATGGCATATTTCAACTTCCCCCAACAGACAAATTTTTATAAAGGAAAAGTAAGAGATGTTTATACCATTTCCAATAATTACCTTGTAATGCTGGCCAGCGACCGCATCTCGGCCTTTGATGTCATCCTCCCCCGGCCTATTCCATTTAAGGGACAAGTGCTGACCCAGATTGCCGCTCATATGCTGAAAGCCACCGCCGACATTTGTCCCAACTGGTTGATGGAAGTTCCGGCGCCCAACGTTAGCATTGGCCGCAAATGCGAGCCCTTTAAGATAGAAATGGTGATCCGGGGCAACCTAACCGGCCATGCCTGGAGGACGTATTCATCTGGCAAAAGAGAATTATGCGGCGCCAAAATGCCCGAGGGCATGAAAGAAAATGACTACTTCCCCGCTCCCATCATTACCCCCAGCACCAAGGCCGCCGAAGGACATGATGAAGACATATCACCTGCAGAAATCATTGAAAAAGGCCTGGCAACAGAAAAGGAATGGAATGATCTTTCGCAATATGCCTTGAAATTGTTTGAACGGGGTAAAGAGATCGCCGCCAAACAGGGTTTGATCTTAGTGGATACAAAATATGAGTTTGGCAAGATAGGCAACGAGATCATTTTGATGGATGAGATACACACACCCGACTCTTCCCGCTACTTTTATGCAGATGGCTTTGAAGAAAGACAGGCCAACGGCGAACGTCAGAAACAGCTAAGCAAAGAGTTTGTACGGGAATGGCTCATCGAAAATAATTTCATGGGCAAGGAAGGGCAAACCGTTCCGGCCATGAGCGACGAATGGGTGGATACCATTTCAAAACGATATATCGAACTGTACGAAAAAGTAATCGGAACTACATTTGTTCCGCAGAAATTAAGTGAGGAAGAAACCGAAAAAAGAATTCTGCAGGTATTGGAAAAGATAACCGGGTAAGTTTTACTGCCCTTTCCCGATCACTTTCTTTAATTCGCTCACGGCTGTTCTCAATTCTGCATTTTGTTTTTTCAGTTCATCGATCATTTGCTGTTGCTCCTGCATGGCTTTTACCAGCGGCACTACAAACTCGGCATAACGCAATCCATAAAGATCTTTTTCATTCTTTGGTTTATCTATCCCGCTGAAATCGTAACCAGATCGCTGCGCCGCTTTTTCCACTTCCTGCGCTACAAAACCGGAGTAAACCATCTTTTCTTTTTCTGTAATGGCCTGTTTAGAATATTTGTCAAGTTCCTTACCACGGCCTTCATCCAATACCGTACTGAGGCCCGTAACATCCAGGTGATACGTTACCGGCCGCAGGTTCATGATGAAATCTATTCCTTTCACATCTTCTTTTATATCTTTTTTAAAACGGCCGTCGCTGATATTTGTCCAGTTGGCATACCCGCCAATTGAAGAAGTAGCCGCATTGCCGATCCTTGCCTGGCTACTGGCCGTAGAGGTAACGGCCTGCCCGATGGCAATGCAGTTGAATAATCCACTGGCATTAATATCGCAGTTGGCGCCCAGTATGGTATTGTTGTATCCCATATCGTACGAGTCGCCGGCATTATATCCGATGGCCGTATTGTACCAGGAAGTTGTAGTGCTTAATAATGCATTACTGCCCACGGCTGTATTATAATTGCCCGACGAATTATAATACATGGCAAAATCGCCCATTGCGCTGTTGTAGCTTCCATTATTAGTATAAAGTGCATAAGCGCCGTTTGCCACATTGGCGTTACCAACAGTATTTAAATAAAGTGCCAGCGGTCCGCTGGCGATGTTTCGTACACCGCTGGTATTATAATAAAGAGCAGCATATCCATTGGCCATATTATAACTGCCATCGGTGTTTGTATAAAGAGCAAAAGCGCCGCCGGCTGTATTGCTTCCCCCACTTCCGTTTGCATAAAGCGATTGAAAGCCTATGGCCGTATTCTCGGCACCGGTATTATTACTGTATAAAGATTTTGAACCTACTGCCACATTATGAATGGCCTGTGTGGCAGCAGAAACCCCGATGCTGTTATTGAACAGGGCCGAGTCACCAATGGCAACCAGGTTGCTGCGGGTGGAATTATTGAACAGGGCTTTGGTTCCCATAGCTACATTGCTGTACCCGCTAGTATTCTCATGCAGTGCGCTGAACCCGAATGCGGCATTTTCATTTCCGGTCGAATTTGCCCTCATTGATTCAACGCCGGCCGCCGTATTATTAGCACCGGTGGTATTCCCGAATAATGAGTAATAACCGTTAGATGTATTATTGCCACCGTTAACATTACTGAATAATGAGTACATACCGGTTGCTGTATTATTAGCACCGGTTGTATTCCAATACAACGCATTTGTACCCACGGCGGTTGATGCACTGCTGCTGGTATTATTGTTTAATGCCCCCAGGCCCATGGCCACATTGTTTGACCCGGTGGTATTATTATACAGGCTGTTCATACCGAATGCCGTGTTATAAGCACCCGTGGTATTCTTATTCATTGAAACATACCCTGCTGCCGTATTTCCGTACCCCGTGGTATTTTCATACAATACCCTTGATCCTACCGCTGTATTTTTTATTGCCTCCAGCACAGTTGGCCCGCCGCTTCCGTTTTTGGCAAGCGCCAGGTAACCAACAGCCACCAGGTCGCTTTGTACCGTACTTAAGTTTAATGCCTGGGTACCAATGGCCACATTGTTTGATCCGGTGGTATTATAATATAAAGTTGCATAACCCAGTGAAGTGTTATCATTACCAGTAGTAGTAAAGTAACCATTATAAGAACCTGAAAAACTATTTCTGCTTCCTGTAAAACCGGCACTGCCTCCTCCGGCAAAATAACCAAAAAGAGAATTATCGGAACCGGTACCATTATTACCTGCATAATTACCAACGATCGTATTATAGAACCCGGTGGTATTATCCCTTCCTGCATTGTTTCCCAAAAAAGTATTACCCGATCCGGTGGTATTCATATTCCCTGCTTTAGACCCCATAAATACATTTCCATGCCCCTGGTTATTCATGCCTGCCTGTTCCCCAATGATCACCGTCCATGACCCGGTATTGTTTCTGCCGGCATGCTGACCAAATACTGTACTGTAGTTAACCGAAGCATTTGTTTGTGTTTGCGCCCCATATCCCGCTATTGTATTACCAACCAGGTTGAAACCTGTTGTGTAAAATGCGCTGTCGCCGATAATGATATTTTCAACCGATGCAGCCGTCAAATTCAATCCTGCCTTACTGCCCAGCAATACATTTCTATTGATATGATCAATTGCCCCTGCCTTTACATTGTTCACCTTAAAGTACAATTGCTTGTTGTCGCTGGTGCCGATATAGTTAACCGGCGGGTTGGTACCGCTGTTGCCGCCTATCTTCCAGAGATTAGCGCCGGGTTGCAGATCCTGCCAGGCCGTACCGTTGTAATAATATAAAACGTTCACACTGGAATCGTAAACGATCAGCCCGGTGGCCGGACTGGCAATGCTGGTTCTTTGTGCGGTTGTGAGCCTGGGGATCAGTATCCCTTTGCTGATACTGCTGAGATCAAGAAGTGCGGTAGCGTCGGGCGCCATGGTACCAATACCAACACTCTGAGCAAAACTTTCAGTTGAGGTAAAGCAGATAGATAATAAAGCAGGGAAAATATTCTTTATAAAAAAACGCAGGAACAGAGTTTTCATATACTTATTTTTAAGATCAACATTTAAATTATCTGAAAAAAAATGTCTGATAGAACCTGATTGGTGAACGGCTGCTTCCATTTTTTTTGCGGCAGCAGTTGGCAGTAAAAACTTTACTGGTGAAGTTTTGTGAACGGCCGTTTTTTTACAGGTACCGGCAGGTCTAGCCAGATAAGCGGCTCTGTTTTTTATGAAGCCGTGAGCCCCGGTTCTTTTTCCGTTTATTCCGAGTAATTTTAAATGGCCGGCCAACCGGCTTCAATCTTATTTTGCATAAGCTCAGTTTAACCATATTATCGGTCTTGTGCTTTTGTGTTACCCGGGCCCAACTACCGGATGAACGGAACTTTACTTTTTATTCAACCAAGGACGGGCTTTCAAATAACGACGTATGGTCGGTTACGCAAGACAGCTACGGATACTTATGGGTGGCTACAAAAAAAGGACTCAATCGTTTTGACGGAAATTCATTCCAGCAATTCTATGCACAAAGCAATCCGAATAGTTTGCCGGAAGACTGGATCACTAAACTCCGGTGGCTTAACAGTGAGCTGCTTGCTTCTGCCACATCCGGCGGTCTGCACATTGTAAATACCCGTACCCTTGAAACCCATAACATCGTTGTACCGGCCGGCCTCATGAGATACAGTTATAAAGTGAATACCGTGCAGGACATGACTGGCGATCCCGACGGAAACATTTTCATTATTACCGGCTCGGGCTTCTATCATTATAATAAAAAAAATGAATTGATGTTCCGCTACGATCATTATAAAAAAGAAGAGATAGAAACGGAACCTTTCCAGTTCGGGCAAGACCTGGTACTTACAGAAAAGAACATCCTTCTGCTATCAACTATCGACGGCCTGTACCTGTACAACATACAAAAAAAAGAACTGCATGCTGCCGATACCGGCGATGCAGCTTTCTACAGCCGGGTAGCCGAGCCTAAAAAAAGATTCCGGGTATTATATAAAGACGATAATAGTTTCAGCATACAAACAGAGGCTGCAAAACAACTGTTATTCTTTAACCCACAACGGGGAACCAACCAGTTAATTGAGGCGCCCTTTGCCACAACGGAAAAATTCAACTGGCGATCGCAATTGTTCCGGCTAAACGATACCCTGTATGCCATCAGTGGAAAAGAAAAAGGGTTTTACCTGGTAACCCATGATAAACAAACAGGCTGTTATACCATTCAGCCAGAAATTTATTTTGAGAATTACTTCTGCTCGGCCATGATGAAGGATAAGAATGGCCGCTTATGGATAGGAACCAATAAAGGATTGTTCCGGGAAAAAAGACCGGCGGTAAGTATGGAAAAAATAACCGTACCAGGAAACCTGAACCCCTTTAGTGTTGACCTGCAGATGCGCATGTTATGTGTAGCCAATGAAAAGATATTTGTAGCTACCAAAAGCCAGGGCCTGCTGGTATTTAACCGGCAAACGATGCAGCCACTGAAACAGATCGATCTTTCAAAATACTGGCATGCAGCCAATACCGTGTACAATATCATTTCGGTAAATGAAGATACCGTGATGGCCGGTACTTTAGGGGCATTGGTATGGGTGAACACCCGCAACTATACTCATGGAAAAATAAACCTGCCAGGCTGGGACAGTACGCATAACTGGATAGGTTCATTGGTCAAAGATTCACGCAATAATATCTATGCATGCCGTAACGAGAACAGTGAATTCTATTTTCGTAGCCAGGCCAGCAAAAAATTCATCCGCCTTGACTATACCGGCAACAAACTTTTTCAGGTACTGATACCTAGGTTTATCAGCGAAGATCCCGAAGGAAATATCTGGTTCAGCGGTCACGGCATCAGCCGCTTTAATTACCGGTTGCAGCAATTCGACCGGCTGATGGATTCATTTCCCAGCATTAAAACGCCAAGACGGGAAGCGCTGAGTTTAGTATTTGATCAAAAAGGAAAAATGTATTTTGGTTTGCCCGAGAACGGGTTGATCATGTATGATCCTGTTCAGAAAAAATACGAACAGCTTACCCGCAGTGATGGATTGCCTGATAATAATGTACGGGCTGTTTACCTGCATAAGAATAAAGTATGGATGGGAACCGAAAGCGGCCTGGCCAGCTACGACCTGGTAACTAAAAAAATATCCTCTTTCGGTATTGCTGATAATATGCCGGAAGATCCATTCACTGCTTATTCATTTTATTATGATGCTGCACATGCACAATTATACGGCGGCTTTAATAATACCATCATACGTTTCAATCCGGAGGAACTTTCGAAGAACAGTTCGCCCCCGGAATTTTTTATTGAAAGCATTGTTACATCCGGCAAGGATAGCGTCTCCCACCCGGCTGATAAGATAGCGCTTTCGTATAAACATAATAACCTCGTAATAAACCTGGCTGCCATCAATTTTGAAGACGCATACCAGCAGCAGTTCGCTTACCGCTTTGTTCGCAACGGTAATGAAGCATGGCAGCAGGCCGGCGCACAGCGAAGCATTATCTTCAGTAATCTGTCGCCGGGCAACCATCGTTTGCAACTGAAAGTATTTATTAAAAACAACAGCTGGCCCGAACAAGTGAAAGAGATCAGCATAATTATCCAGCCTCCATTCTGGCAAAGAGCCTGGTTCATCATACTGGCAGTATTGTTCTTCCTTTCTGCCCTGTATTTATTGTACAGGTACCGCATTCGCTCTGTGCGGCAAAAAGCGAATATCGACCGACAACTGGCCGAACTGGAAATTAAAGGGCTGCATGCGCAAATGAACCCGCATTTTATTTTCAATTCGCTCAACAGCATCAAGGAAATGATACTGCAGGATGAAAAGCAACATGCCAGCCGTTACCTCAGCAAATTTGCACAGCTGATAAGAACCAACCTGGATCAGTCGAGGCAAACATTTATCACCGTGCGGCAATGCATTGATCACCTGCAGCAGTACCTCGACATGGAAAAGATCCGCTTCGATCACTTCAATTACCGCATTGATGTAAGTGAAAACATGCCCGATGACATACGGATGGTGCCCATGCTGATACAACCCATGGTGGAAAATGCCATCTGGCATGGGTTGCGTAACCAGCCGGGAGAAAAGAACCTGCACATACGGTTTTACATATCGGACAAACAATTGATCTGCGAAATTGAAGACAACGGCATCGGCATCCGGCAATCGATGAAAGATAAGGAAGGCCGCCAGTCCACACACCGTTCGCTGGGAATAGAAAGCGTACAGGAGCGGTTGAAGGTGCTGAATGAGAAATACAATATGAATAGTTCGCTGGAGATCATTGACAGGTCGGAACTGGCAGAGAATAAAAGCAGTGGTACCCTGGTAATACTGCGTTTTAATATTTAAACAAATGGGTATGATAAGAACAATCTTAGTTGATGATGAGCCAAGAGGGATCAACACCCTTAAAAAATTATTACAGGAATACTGCCCGGAGATAAAGATCATTGCCGAATGCCCCGATGCAGAAACGGCCAAAGAAAAGATAGAACTGCTGGAACCGCAACTGCTGTTCCTGGATATTTCATTACCCCGCAAAAGCAGCTTCGACCTGCTGGCAGAGCTGGACAATATTTCCTTTGAGATCATTTTTGTTACGGCACACAACGAGTACACCTTACAGGCTTTTCATTACAGCGCCGTGGATTACCTGATGAAACCCATTGATGAAGACCTGCTGGTGGATGCCGTACAACGGGCCAGTGAGCGTATTGCCGTTAAATCAACCAATAATAATGTAACCGCATTCCTGCATAACCTGCAAAAATCGCAAACACCCCAGGAGATGAAACTTTGCATTCCTTCGGTAAAAGGTTTCCAGGTGGTAGACCTGAAGGATATTCTTTATTGTGAAGCAACGGGCAGCTATACCAATTTTTATTTCACGGATAAGCGTATGATCTGTTCGGCAAAAACCATTCATGTGTATGAAGACCTGTTATCGGATGCAGGTTTTATCCGCATCCACAAATCATACCTCATCAACCTGATGCATGTTAAAGAATATATCCGTGGCGAAGGAGGAATGCTGGTGCTTTCCAACGGAACAGAAGTAGAAGTAAGCCGGAGAAAAAAAGAAGCGTTGCTTGCCCGGATGAAAGAATTTTATAAGTATTAAAGAGTAGGCTAAAAATGAAAGTTTCATTTACCATCTTGCGGTTGGTGTCCCCACCGGCCACTTTTGCTTTATAAGCACTTAGCCTGCCGTTATTTTTCCCCAAGCCTGGGCCGCAGTCTTTTTTTGCTTTTATTGAATACCATCATCCCCTTATCAATTCCCTTGCGTAATTCCTTTTGTTCTTCAATGGGCATATTATAAACCGTTTGGCATTCGGCGCTACAGCAGCCATCGTATGTAGCAGCACACGCTTCACACTGGATGAACAATAAGTGGCAGCCATCATTCTTACAGTTGGTATGTGTATCGGCCGGCTTGCCACACTGGTGGCATTTGGCAATGATGTCTTCGGTGATCCGCTCTCCCAGCCTGTCGTCGAACACAAAGTTCTTGCCGATGAATTTTGTTTCTAATCCTTTTTCCTTTGCCTGCCGGGCATAGTTGATGATGCCGCCTTCGAGATGAAATACATTTTTAAATCCGTTGTGCAGCATATAGGCGCTGGCTTTTTCGCAGCGGATACCGCCGGTGCAATACATGATGATGTTCTTGTCTTTATTTTCTTTCATCATATCCACGGCCATGGGCAATTGTTCCCGGAAGGTGTCGCTGGGTATTTCAATGGCTTTGTTGAAATGCCCCACTTCGTATTCGTAATGATTGCGCATGTCTATCACGATCGTATCGTCTTCTTTCAGCAGTTCATTCATCTGTTCGGCATTTACATAACGGCCTTTGTTTTCCATGCTGAATGCCGGATCATTGATGCCATCTGCCACGATCTTCTGCCGCACTTTTATTTTCAGAACCCAAAAAGATTTTCCGTCGTCATCCACCGCAATGTTTAACCGTAAGCCATTCAGTGCAGGAATGGAATACAGGTAATCCCGGAATGCATCCACGTTACTGTCGGGTACACTCACTTGTGCATTGATGCCTTCGTGGGCGATGTATATGCGGCCAAACACTTTCAGTGCATTCAATGCCTTGTACATCTCATCACGGAATTGTTTGGGATCGGCAACAGGAAAATACTGGTAAAAGGAGATGGTGGTGCGGTGTTCGGTTTCGGCGTACAATAATTTTTTAAGCTCCGCCTGGGAAACCCGGTTGTGTAATACTGCCATAGTTTTTAATTTGATCTTTCACCCGGTCTGACGCCCTCGTCTGACCGAAAAAGAAATCTGAAATCACATGATCAGACGGGGCGTCAGATCATGTGTAAGATTGGATGCTTGCAGGGCAAACCAAATTCGGGTGCAAATATAATTAATAGCAGGCAGTATGTTAAACGAATGAAGGTATGATTCTCGTCATGGCAGCAAGGAAGCACATTACAACCCGATGCTCAGGCTGCCGTTCCGCCTGCTGGGTTGTGCATTGGCACGCACAGAATTTCCCAGCAGTCCGCCGGTGCCAATTCGTATTTCACCGGTTATCCTGTCGTCATTACTGTATCCCACCACATAATCCACCCTGAATATCTTCAGGATGTTTTCCAGTCCTATAAAGCCTTCGGCAAAATAACTGCGGCGGTTCACATAAAAAGCATTGCTGCCCGCTACCAGGTCCCAGTTTAATCTTTTAAAGAGAGGAATTTTATTGGTGATCAGTCCATTGAAGTGATGTTCAATATGCCCGAAACTATAAAAGGGCTGCGTGGTACTGTTGAGGTAATAAGAAGCCAGCTGAAAACTATTCACATATTCACTGGCGGCTGTAGAACGGTTACCGTTGAAATGCTGGTAATCCTGTATCGACACAGACTGGTCGTTAAGAAAGCCCCCAATGCCGATCTTATAACGGAATGTTCCCGCCAATTTTAAATTCACGCCATCAGCCACACTGAAGCGCCACTTGTCGAAGTTGGCATCGCTGCCCAAAATATTTTTGATACCCTTTGTATAATTTAAACTAAAGGTTGGGTATTTAGAACCCAGCGACATTTTGCGGTTGGGATACTGGATATACTGTTGCCCCGGCCTGAAGCTCATATCAATGCTAAACACTACGGCTTTATTTGGCGTGAACTGCGCCGGTATACGCTCCACCGGGTAGTTAGGCGTAATGCGGCCCGAATCTCCTTTGAAGAAAGTGAAGGTAGTGCTGTTCTCCAATGGTATCCTGTCTTCGTACAACGCATTTACGGCAAAGCGAAAACCACTTTCGTAACGTTTGCTGAAACCTACAGAAACAAAATAGTTCTCGTATATCTTCATAAAGTTATCGCCCCAGAACAAGGTATTGATGGCATTGGTCAGTGGCAATACCTGGCTTTGTTTATTGAACTGGCTTACCCGCTTACCCCCGCTGAATTCCCAGGTTTGCCGTTTTATTTTTTTATCGGCCTCCCAATCCCTCGTCCGCAAACGTAACGTGGCCCAGGCATTCAGGTGTGAATTGCTGAACCCATAACGTAGGTTTGGCTCAAAAGATAAGTTGGTCTTCCATTTTTCAATGTACTTATCATAATAGGCATTCACATTCACCACTATTCCTTCCACGGTATTATATTCCAGTCCTTTTATCAGCGACTCTATACCCCAGCGGAATGTATTTTTTTTGCTGTAGTGTGTTCGTTGTATCCCTTTCCAGAAAATATTCAGCGGCTTCAGTTTGCCTTGTTTCTTTTTAAGTGAATCAATGGATGACTGGCTGAGCAATGAATCCTTACGCATTTCAAAAAGACTGTCCTTCACTTCGTAATCCAGTCTTTCTTCCCGTTCCAGCGGAACAGGCCGGATGGTATCCCAGTATTCCTTCGAACGTTTATTTACGGCTGTATCGTAACGAACGATCACATTATTGAACCGGTTCTTTGCAAACACCGGGTTGATGAGATAGTTTGAATACACCGAAACGAAATTGCCGATGGCATCAATGCCGAATTGTTTAAAACTGAAATGGATCAGCTGGTTCTTCACCCTCCACACATCATCACCTACTGGCACATGTATCTGTGTTATCTGGAGTGTATCTACAATTTCAAGTTGCGATGTTTTGGTAAGTCGAAGATCGAGGCTGTGTATGCGCCAGTCGCCATCGGTTATATTGATAACGCCTGAGAACACAGGTTCATAGTTGCGACGTGGTATCACCTGTATGCTGTTTATCTCTTTACCATCTTCATAAAAGCTACCGAGAAATTTATAGCGGTACATGCTCAACGCTGCATCGGCAATGGGAGAAACAAATCCCCTCGGATTCAGTTGATTTAGAAAAATGGAAACATTGTTCTGGTAAAAACTGATAAAGGTTGGAAAGGTAAAACCAAACCCGTCGCTGCCGCTTACCCGGCTGCTGATCACTTCCACTTTCATTTTGGTTGGAGGCTGACTATATATCTTAGAAACAGATTCCGACAGGTAGATGATACCCCTGCCTGTTGAATCAACGCCCATGTCTTCCCTGTCTTGCTCCGAAATTTTACGCCCCAGTATTTTTTTAGGAAGGTTCCTGAGTTTCAACATGTCTTTCGCATACAGGTCGCATTCAAAACCCTTTACCTGCTGGTTATAGAACGATCGTTTTTTAATGGCCTGCCTTATGATGGCATAGGCAGGGTCCTCTCCTTTCTTTATCACCACTTCGGCCATATCCAGTTGCTGGTTGGATAAAATGAATGTTATTTCCTGCTCGCCTTTTGAAACCGTGATATTTTTTTCCTGTTTACTATAACCGATGTGCTGGCAAACCACGGTATATACACCTGGTGAAACGGAAAAAGAGAATTTGGCCTTTTCGTTTGCACTGGCGCCAATAGAAGTTCCCTTGATGGTGATGGAAGCATAGGGCAACAGGTCGCCCTTATCAGAAAAAACAGTACCGTAAATTTTTTGAGCAGAAGCGGAAACAGATGCAAGTAAAAAGAACAACAGGAAAACTCTGGGCATATTCAGTTTTGAGTATAACAAAAATAAAAGCCATTTTGTTACTGAAACACTAAAATTAATTACTTCAATATTCTATCAGCTGCTTTTACGAAGGAAACTGCCACACAATGCTGCAAGGCCTGCCACCAGCGCTCCAATGATGGCTGTTGCAAGCATAAGCAGGTAAGGACTATCCATATTCAGCATCAGCATAGAAACTTTATGCGACAGGATATGTTCATTGGCATTGCTGATCCAGAAACTTAATCCGCCCCACAGTAAGAAAAGCGCCAGGAACCCGGCAAGAAAAGATCTCAAGGGCTTTTGAGGGATAAGCGCCGCCACTAAAAAAGCAGCAAGGGCAATACTCCACCAGGGAAGAAATAAACAGGCGGCAAAACTTAATAAGGCGGTTAGAATTAAAGAAACGATGAACTTCATGGTATTGATTTGGTAATTTGAAAATTTGATGATTTGGTAATTTGATGATTTGGTAATTTGATGATTTGGTAATTTGATGATTGCTTCATCACCAAATCGGCACATCAGCTAATCAGCACATCATTTACTGAATGTTATTTTTGATTTTACTCTTTTATCAGCGGCTTCTTCCTTCGTCATCATCCACAGCGAATAATATTTTCCGGCGGCCCACTGATCCACAAAACTGTCATAGTACTTACTGCCGGGGTTACCGCTTTGTCCGCCGGGATAAACGCCATAGGCTTCCGTTTTTGCGGTAAGGCTTATCACCATTCTCCAGCTTGGGCCATGATCTACCTTGGTGGCATTGATGCATTGTGTTCCACCACCGATTGGCAGATTCATGCGGCTGAATGGCGCCAGTTTTGCCAGGTGATTGATACGGGTTGCTTTATTCTTTTCCCATTCCAGCTTGCCTTCTGCTTCCAGTTTTTGTAATTGCGGCACGGCTTTTTTAAATGCTGCCGTGATATCATCTGCCAGTGTTTCTGTTTGTGGCGTGGAAATATCATCCAGGAATTTATAGGCAGAATCTTTTATTACGCCTTCTACCAACGTACTCACAAAGGGCCGGATATTTACCTTGGGTGCATTGGCGTATTCGTCATCAAATACCACTTTCTCAAAATTGTTCCAGAATTTCTCAAAAACAGTTGGGCCTGTTGAACCCACTTCATTTCTCGAATCCCACATTTTTAATGCCTCAAAATATTTTTTTCCTGCTGCATCCAGTTCGCTTTCTTTCATATTGGCTATGATGAGAGGTTTCATCATCACAGCGCTCATATCCAGGTTATCTGTTTGCAGCGCCATCATGTCCTGCGGGGTTATATTGGTCATCGCATTCAATCTCCTGTTAATGCTGATGCCGCGGTAAAGCGGGTAATCCCTTCCAAGGTAGTAATGATAGGTACTGTCGTCAACCGGTTTTTGATTGGCGCTGCTTACAAAACCTCTTTCGGGATTGTATTGCAAAGGCACTTCATCCTGTGGTATCATACCCTGCCATAAATAACTGGTATCGGTGCCGGGCATTACAAAATCGCCCTGGCCTTTCCATTTGGCGGGCCACTCGCCTTGGGTTCGGATAGCGATATCACCGGTCTTGCAGGCAAATACACAGTTCTGCCCGGGTGTATGCAGGTTGGTAACGGCGGCCTGGTAATCTGTATAATTCTTTGCATGATTCAGCATATTGAATATGCGGAGTTCATTGCTGGCGTCATGCGCTTTCCAGCGAACGGCATAGTATTTATTGTTGGTACTTCTGCCGCCAGAGAATGATTTGTCGAACATTACCGGACACCAGTCTTTCCCTAATTGTACATACGCAACAGAATCAATAAAATCCTTCGCTCCCTTTATCTTAATGGTATCGATGCGGAATTTTGTTTTTTGCCACTGGCCGTTGAATGAATATTCCAGCCGGTTATCGTCTTTGAATTTTATCTCGTAGTAATCACGTACATCGCGGCCGCCATTGGTAAAACCAAAGGCACAGTTATCATTAAAACCGATGATAACACCGGGCGCACCCGGAAAACTTACGCCATACGCATTGAACGTTGGGGTTGATATCTGTACTTCGTACCAAAGCGAAGGAAGATTTAATCCCAGGTGGGGATCGTTGCACAAAATGGGTGCACCGCTTTTTGTTTTGCTGCCCGCTACGGCCCAGTTGTTACTGCCGTTGTCCCGGTCGGGTTTGCCGGTTTCAATTACAGCCAGGTCTTTGTTATTCATATAAACAGAATCGGCCCCAACAGGCGCCACGGGGAATACTTTTTGTTTTTCAAAAGGAGTTCCTTTTGGAATGATGGGATCCAGTGAATCCTGTAAAGAAGGAAACAGTTTTGCAAAATCACCGGTGCTGAAATAACTTTTTACATTGGTCATCTCAAAATCGTCGTCTCTTGCTGCCAGGTCGTAACTCATGTATTTTAAGAACAGGCAGGTTTTCAATTTGCTCCATTTCTCCGGTTTATAACCAATCAGTTTATATTCCAGTGGCAGGCTGCTTTCTGTAAGACTTTCTATATACGCATTTACGCCATTGGTATAGGCATCACATTGTGAGTTGATAACGGGATCCTTTTCCATTTCCTGCAAAGCGATCTCGGCGGCATAAACCATTCCCAGCCTTCTGAATTCCCGGTCGTGGTCCAATCCTTTTGCGCCCAGGATCTCGCTGGCCCTTCCTCCTGCAGCAAATGTCTGCAGTTCCATCTGCCACAAACGGAATTTAGCGTGCAGGAAGCCCTGAACAAAGTAGGCATCGTTTTCCTGTTCGGCAAAAATGTGTGGTACTAAGCGATCATCAAAATACACATCTGCTTTACCGGCTAATTGCGGGAATTTAAGATCGGCAGAAATATCTTCATTCACCGGTTCGGCATTTTGCCAGAAGCCGTGCTGCGGACTTAAGAATGTTCCAAAAGGCGGCGCATCTTTTCCTCCTAATTTCCAGCTAACATTTAATGCATAAACCAGGCCGGTGGTTACAACGGCACTGATCAGAAAGGGAACAATTCTCATAGAAGAATATTATTTGCTGTAAAATACTAAAAACTAACGTATTCCTGTACAATGTTGCTGATAAGGGTGCACTAGTTTTGCACCCTATGTTAAAACATGCCCTTATACCTGCCGGTGGTACGATGTTTGTCAATAGAATCCCGACATCCGGATCTTTCACTTACTAAATGACAACAACTATGAAAAAGAAACTATTTCTTCCCTTACTTGCGTTGGCAGTAATGATCATCTCAGCATCCTGCAGCAAATCTGATACACAACCAGCCGGTAACAATGTAAGTATAGATGGAAAGTGGGTTGGTACTTATAATAACGGAGCCGGCGGGCCCGCCAATTATTTTGCGCTCACGTTTAAATCCGGCGGCGCCCTGGTGGTACATGCCAATAATTCGCTTATCCCCGATGTGGCCAACGGTACCTGGACGCTAGTGGCTGACAGTATAAAAGCAAGTTATACTTATACAGGATCCAGCGCCATTTATTCCATGTCGGCCAAATACAGCAGCAGTTCTAATATTATGATAGGCACGGTGGGGTTAAGTCCGGATGTAGCAGGCGAAGCGGTATTTTCGGTAACCAAGCAATAAAAATGCACATACTACTAAAGTGGTATTGCTGAGTAATGTTACAGTCTTCATCTTTGTGCCGACCAATCTTTTAGTGGTTTCGAGGTTTTAAGTAAAAAAGTTGTCCCATTGCCGGGGCAACTTTTATTTTTGCAATATGGAAGAACTAAGCATTGACACCAAGAACATACTGGGACTTAAATTACCAACCGATCCCCGCTGGGTAGATCTTACCGAGCTGCAGCTGGAAGAGATATTAACCGACCATGCCTATTGCGAACAAAAAGCGGCAACCACCTGCATCAGCCTGATACAGCGGTATTCCGATAAAGAAAAGATGGTAAAGGAACTAAGCCCGATCGTTACGGAAGAATGGGGTCATTTCAGGCAGGTACTGGCCGAACTGCACAAACGGAAACTGCAGTTGGGCAAACAACGGAAAGATATATATGTGAACAAGTTGCTGGAGTTTCAACGAAAGGGAGGCCATCCCGATGACCGTTTTCTTGACCAGATGCTTACCATGGCGTTGATAGAAGCCAGAAGCTGCGAGCGTTTTAAACGGCTGAGTGAAGGCCTGGATGATAAATACCTGCGCAATTTTTACCGCCGTTTTATGGAAAGCGAGGCGGGGCACTACACCCTCTTCATTAACCTGGCGGAACATTATATAGATAAAAAGACCGTACGAAAAAGATGGGCGGAGTGGTTAAAGTATGAGAAAGAGATCATGAAAGAGATGGAACTAAGAGGCGACCGCATTCATTGATCTATAAATGATAGATGAACCGTACGATAGCCGGAAAGTAAGGCAGTGTTTGTTCAATGTCGTTATCCGGTATCGGGCTGATCCTGTCTTTTCCATAATATTCCATCAGTGAATATCCCGGCGGCACATTCTTCCGTTCAATTATCCGCTGCTTTACTCCGATTCCGATATTGCCCTCCAATTCAAATTTCCCGTTGGCGGTTAGTTTAAAACGTTTGCCCCAGAATACGCCTCCACCTATAAGCGTATGTGCAGCAGTGTATTGAAATCCCGAAAGCGTGTCGCTGGTTTGTTTGTTGATAAAGGTATTCTTATCTGTGAATGAATAATTCTTTACCCTGAATTCGGCTCCCACAAAAAAACCATGTTTGTTGTTATAATAATACTTCAGCGAGGTGATGCTGCGTACTCCTTTCAATTCCCTGGGGCCATTTCCATCCCACACAAATCCGCGGTACAGATAATTCAGTTCTGTCCACAACTCTATTCTTTTGCTGACCCGGTAGCCGATGCCCAAACCAGCAGCGCCCTGTTCGGGTTCAACAAAAGAATGCGGGTTAAGGCTGATATACCAACCTTTCTGCAATACAGGGGTATGCCGGTAAGCTTTTTGAGCAAGGGTACACATAGAAATAAGCAGGAAGAATACGGAGAATATTTTTTTCATAAGCGCATTTAAGCAATAAGATTATTGCTTTTCAAAAAATGCTGCTTCTTCCTTAAAATTGATATGGGGATGTTCTGCTGCCAGTTTTTTTACTTTCGCCAGGTTGGTTTGCAGGAATTTTTTATGTTGTTCCGAAGTGGGATTAAAAGGCTTGTGGTTGCTGGCTGCAACAATCACAGCGATCTCTTTCATCAGTTGCTGCGAGGGTTCATCAATACAGGCGGTGATGAATTTTTCCCACACATAATTGGTGGCGGCATAGTTGGGATGAACCATATCCTCGGCATAAAAGCGGTAATCACGCAGGTCATCGATGATGAGTTCATAAGCCGGAAAATAAAAACAGGAACCGTTCTTTTCCACCAATTGATGAACTGCATGTATGAGTGTTGACTTGCTGCGGTTATTCTCCACAAAGCCATCCCGCAGGTGCCTCACCGGGCTTATGGTAAAAATAATTCTGAGCCCGGGATTAAACGTTACTGCCTTTTCAATCATTTCTTGCAGGGCATTCGTTACTTCGCCAACAGCCAGTAATCGTTTATTGAATTTATCGGTAGGTACTTTGTGGCAATTAGCCACCACGTTCTTGTTTTCGAGTTCATACACAAATGCCGAGCCCAGTGTTACCAGTAACCAATCCGCTTCCTTTAAGAATGAATGCGCTTGCTGCTGCGAATTGTTGATCAGCTGTAAACAGGTACCTGCATCGGGGTGAGAAAACCGGCTGTGATGCTCCCAGCTGTTCCAGCATTCGTTCTGGTAAAACAGGTCTTCTTTAGTATATCTCTTATTTTCAATGTACGAGCTAACTGCCCGGGTAATACTGATGGAGTTAAATAAAATACCGTTTGGATTATCCAGTACTGAAAACTTATGAGCAGAAAGTTTGGCGCCGATCTGTTCGGTAAAGCAGGAACCCACCAGCAATAAGTTTTGCCGGTGATTAATCTTTACATCAAATGGTTTGGGAGTAAATTCTAAATGAAAATCCATACCCCTATCCCCTAAAGGGGAATTATTATGTTTTGTTAAAAAATATACACCACTAAGACTTCGACAAACTCAGCACACAAATTTACACGAATGTTTTTTTATTAGTGACCATTCGTGGCATTCGTGGCTATATAAAAATATTTGAGGCCATTCTGCTACATGTTTCCAATGCATCATTATCGAGGCTATTCAACAAATTCAATTCTTTAAAATAAGGGATCATCAGTTCGGTATCCATATTACCCACCAGTTCATCATCGGCCATGGGGCAGCCGCCGATACCTTTCAGTGCTCCGTCAAACCGGCGGCAACCGGCAGCAAGGGCCGCATTCACTTTTTCTTTCCAGTTAACAGACGTTGAATGCAGGTGAACGCCGATCTCTGTTCCGGGCAATGATTCAACCAGGTATTTCGTCACGCTGTTTACCTGGCCGGCTGTTGCCAATCCCACGGTATCGGCAAGCGAAATTATTTTAATGTCCATCGATACCAGTTTGTTCACCCAGTTGAAAACGATCTCTTCATCATATACATCACCATAAGGATTTCCAAAACCCATGGAAATATAAACCACCAGTTCCTTTTTATTTTTTATACAGAGATTCTGTATCTCCTCCACCCTGCCCAATGACTCTTCAATGCCGGAATTGGTATTGCGTTTCTGAAACGTTTCTGAAACCGAGAATGGAAAACCAAGGTAACTGATCTCATCATAAACAACCGCATCCCCGGCCCCTCTTTCATTGGCAATAATGGCCAGCAGTTTCGTTTTTGTTCCGTCAATTTTTAATTTTTGAACTACTTCCTTAGTATCCGCCATCTGCGGTATGGCTTTTGGCGAAACAAAACTGCCAAAATCGATGGTATCAAATCCCACTTTCAGTAAGGCATTGATGTATTTGATCTTTCTTTCTGTTGGAATAAAATGCGCCCATCCCTGCATGGCATCACGGGGGCATTCAATTAGCTTAACCGGTTGCTGATTCATTATACAAAAATAACTAAAGGCGGGCTGCCAATTTCATTTTGTCCCGCAGACGGTTGAAAAACTGGTAGCGTTCTTTTTCTCCTACTTTACTCAGTTGCGTAGAACGTTTTACCAGGTTCTGCATATTATCATGCATGAAGGTATTGAACTTGATATCGGTGGTATGTATAAAATTGATCACGCTGTGATTTAAGAAGGTAATCTTCTTCAGGTCCAGCTCGGCAAGCAGCGTATTATCCGCCGTTACCAGGTCGTTCCAGAACAGCTGGTATTCGGAAGTGGCCGTGGCCGGTGAAGCGCCGGGACGGAACTTAAGCCCGGTCTCGGCCTGCTGCTCCAGGTGATTGAGTAACCTGAGCAGGCCCAGGTATATTTTTTTTACCTCATCTTCCGTTTCAAACATATTTGCCTCCCGATAAAATTCAATTTGCCGGATGGTACTGTTGATACTCTCCAGGTTCCATATTTCGGTGGTGGGCACTTTCAGGTATACATCCACGATCTTTTTGGCCATTTCCTGGTGACCGGGAACTGCATCCTTCAATGAAAATTTCAAGCCCCGCAGTTCATCGTACTGTAGGATTGACCTGCGCCATAAGAATGATTTAAAGGCCAGCAATTCCGGTATCATGAACTGGTCCATTATAGGAATATCCTTGGCCAGGTAATACAGGTGCCGGTGCGAAAAACTGCTGATAATGGTAAGTTGCTTCAGCACACTCTCCATCCATTTTTCAAAAACCTGCTGACCGGGGCCCGACAGATCGCCGGAGAAAATATAAGAGTCGGATTGCAAATGAAGAAACTGGTCGATGGATATTCTAAAGTGGCTGGCCAGTTTCTGCATCTCATCCAGGCTGATGGGCTTTTCGCCCCGGATACGGCGGTAGGCGCTGTCGTTGCTGATATCCAGCAAACCGGCGATCTCATCCACGAAAGAGATATGATCGGGTAAAATGGACTTGATGTGCTGGAAAAACTGTACTTGAGAATTGCTTGATTCCATACAGAAAGTTTGGTAATAAATGCAAATGGCAGTCTCTATTTATCTTATCTGCCCCCAAACTACAATAATATGTTCGCATTTTTTGCAAAAAGAACAACGGGGCAACCACAAGGGGGTAACAAAAGGCAGCAATCACGGATTTGGAATTAATACCGGTATTTATCAATTAGGAACAGGAATGGTGCCGGGATAGCTTTGGATCGTAAACAGAATCACTTCACCCCAAAATAAAAGTATCATGAAAAAGATCATCCCCGTTGCATTGATCCTGTTGTTAACCGGGTCGGTTACAAATGCACAAAACGCATCCTCCAATCAACTGCTTGCCAAAAAGGATATTACCGGACAGGTTAGTCTTTTAGAGAACGGCAGGTACAGTAACGCCCCGGAAAAAGATTATGACTTTTATATGAAAAAGGCCAGAAACCACCGGACTGTAGGCTGGGCAACATTGGTTGGAGGAGTTGTGCTTTCAGGTGTCGGGCTTCTCCTGGCCAATGCTGATTATGCAACAAGTAGTGAGCAGGTTGATGCTGCCGCCACACTTACTGTAGCCGGCGCCGTTTCGGGTATAGTCAGTATTCCTTTTATGGTTATGGGAAGTGTATACCGTCATAAAGCCAAAATGATGCTCAGCAGCCAGAAGACCGGGTTTGGTGTACCTGTGAAACCAGGGAACATAACAGGCATTTCTGTATTCATCCCCATCGGTAAATAAATAACATGGCACAGCGGCAACTTTATAAACCAATGACACAGGCCGGAAAATCCAAGCCGGTTAACCCGGGTTTGCATTCATGTATTCAGCATTTGAAAGCCATTTGTATACTGCTGTTATTCGTGTTCTGCTGCCTGGTAACAGACTGCAAAAGCCAGACAAGAAATTATAAAGTGATCCGAAACGGTAATGATATAGGCTGGATGAAACTGGAACGATACAACGAAGGAGATTACTGCCGGATGTTTTTGAATTCGGGAATAGAATTCCGGTTGCTTGTTTTGCTTACGGCCTCTGTTTTTGAATCGGCCTATTTTTTTGAAGGGAAATTGGTTTATTCCAGCCAGCTGCACCGGTCAAACGGCAAACTGAGCGTGAATAAACAAACCCGGCTAACAGGCAATGGCTATGAAGTGACAGAAAATAATGAGAACAGGAAATTAGACATCGGTATTGTGAGCTTTAACCTGCTGTGCCTTTATTTCCAGGAACCCGTTTCATTTAAGAAAGTGTACTGCGACAAGCAGCAATATTTTGCCGACATTGAAAGAACCGGCGACGGGGGCTACAAAGTGCGGCTTCCGAACGGCAACAGCAATTGTTTTTATTACAGTAAGGGAGTATGCACCCGGGTAAAGATCAACCACACTTTTTACACAGCCGAGATCATTCTTAATCCTTAATTGATGACAGGTAATGAATAACCAGGATACGATACCCGTTTATGCGCTTTGTTACTCCATGATATTTGTGGTTACCTGGATGGGCAGCCGGAACAAAAGTAACCGCCTGTTCCATGCAAACGGCGAAGCAGCATCAAGTGCTGCTAACCTGCTGGGGTTACACGTTGCAGGTATTTTCTGGCTGGGATTGATACCCTCGCCTCTTCTTAAGCAGGAAGGCGTAAGCATCTTATCCGTGAACGAGGCGCCCGGCTTTTTATGGATATGTTGTTTTATAACAACACTCATATTGACAGTTATCACAGGTATGAAGGCAGGGCGCTACATACATATCAGCAGCAGTAAGCCTGTTCTGTCGGATACATGGATGAGTATTTACTTCCCGGTAAGAATACTATTCCTGGCAGCATACGAATTATTTTTCCGCGGAGTTGTACTCTTTGGTATTGCAGCAAAAGCCGGTTTTGTTGCAGCCATCTTTATTTCCACAACGCTTACTGTTTTATTGCATGTATTCACTGGTAAAAAAGAAATGCTTGGCTGTGTACCATTCGGAATAGTTCTGTGCGCTCTTTGCATCAGCAGGCATGCAGTATGGCCGGCCATCCTGTTACACATTGCACTGTCATTGTCTTACGAGATACCTCCCATCAATCATTTTTTCACCCGGCTAAAACCCAGCAAATGAAGATCCTTGTTACAGGAGCTACCGGCTATGTAGGCCACAACCTGGCACAAACACTTGCCCGAGGTGGCAACCAGGTTCATGTACTGGTAAGGGATCCTGCTTCAGTTAATATTCCTCAACATGAGAACATTAGAATTTTCAAAGGCGATATAACAGACAGGCCATCCATTTCAGCAGCTATTAGCGGGTGCGAAGAGGTATACCATACAGCAGCGCTTGTAAAGATATTCAGCAAAGACCGGTCACTCTTTCAAAAAGTAAATGTAGAAGGAACAAGGAACCTGTTATGTGAAGCAGCGGAGAATAAAGTAAAGAAATTTCTCTTTACAAGTACCTGCGGCGTAATAGGTCCGTCGCTGGGCACACCCATGACCGAAACCGACCCCCGGATCATTTCGTTTGACAATGACTATGAGTTTACAAAATACCTGGCAGAAAAACTGGTAAGGGAATATGCAGGCAAGGATTTGTTCGCCGTGATCGTTGCGTTGTCAAAAGTATATGGCCCTGGTATCGAAACGCATCCGTTGAGTGTGAATACCCAAATAAAAAAGTTTGCACAAGGCAGAACTGCCTGCATTCCCAAACCGGGTACACTGGCAACCAATTACTGTTATATAAATGATGTGGTGGAAGGACACCTGCTTGCCATGGCAAAAGGCCGTGCCGGCGAAAAATATATTCTGGGCGGAGAGAATATCTCATACCAGGATCTTTTTAAAAAGATCCGCAGCCTTTCCGCAACCCGTGCCAGGATCATTGAGGCTCCGGAGTTTTTTGTTCAACTGTGGGCACTTGCTCAATGGATACGATTTAAACTTACCGGCAAAGAACCTTTTGTAACACGGAAAGCAGTACGTCAGGTCTTTTGTAACAAGATATTCAGCAGCGAAAAAGCAGTGAGCCTGCTGGGATACCGGATTACTTCTATTGAAGACGGCCTGCAGCAAACCATTCAATTTTTAAAACAATAAACTATGGGTAACAATAAATACTGCCTGATAACAGGCGCCAGCGAAGGATTTGGCAAGGCCCTGGCATTGGAATGCGCCTCCCGGAAAATGAATCTGGTACTGGTAGCTTTGCCCGGTGCCGAATTGCATCACCTGGCCGGGTTCATCAAACGAAATTATGATGTTGATGTGGTTGCCATTGAAAAAGACCTGTGTATTGAACAGGATTGCCTGGATGTTTATGCAGCGGTAGATGAACGGCAGCTGCCGGTTAATATGCTTATCAATAATGCGGGCATGGGTAGTACCATGCTGTTTACTGAAGGAGGCATTCCCTTCTATCAAAAACAGATAAAGCTGAATGCACTGGCCACTACCTTACTTACCCATTTATTTGTTGACATGCTGAAAAAGAACGGGCCTTCCTATATTTTAAATGTGGGCAGTCTTTGCAGTTTCTTCTTCCTGGCAAAAAAACAGGTGTATGGCGCCACCAAATCCTTTGTTTATTTTTTTTCAAAGAGCCTGCGAAGGGAATTAAAGAGCGAACAGGTATATGTAAGTGTGGTTTGCCCCGGCAGTATGAATACCAATGCATCTGTTATTATGGTGAACAAGTCGTGTAACTGGATCACCAGGCAGTCATTCATGGATCCGGAGGAAGTGGCTACGATCTCCCTGGATGGTTTACTGAAAAGAAAAGAAGTGATCATCCCCGGCCGGGTGAACCAGGTATTTCTTTTATTAAACGGCTTTTTGCCCGGGTTCATAAAAAGAATGCTTACCAATCACCAGATGAAAAGTTTGAGATCGGCCTCAACGGTTGAAGTAAAGAACCCATCAAACGGACAAACGATGATGAACACCCGGTTGCTTTCCACCACCTTACAATAGAAGAAAATAAAAAGAGATAGTATAAGCAGAATTAAAAGCAGTAAAATTCCGGGGCGGAAAACCTGGTTTCTGAAGGTGATAACATTACTGCGTTCTTTGTTTAGCAGCTTCGTATAAAATGATGCCGGTGGCTACCGAAACATTCAGCGAATCAAAATCACCCGTCATTGGTATCTGGAACTGTTCATCACATATCTTTAAAAGCGCCGGGTAAATTCCTTTCTCCTCTCCTCCCATCACGATGGCGCAGGGTTCCTTCATGATCATTTCAGAAGCTTTTTTTGCGGCTTTCATTTCGCTGGCAAAAACCTTAATGCCGTTCATGTGCAGGTCATCAACCGCTTTCATCAGGCTGTTCACCCGGCATACAGCAATCTTTTCCAAAGCGCCTGCCGATGTGAGCACCGCATCCTCATTCAATGCCCCTACGCCTTTATCAGGTATGATGATGGCATGCACCCCAAAGCAGTAAGCGCTGCGTGCAATGCCGCCGATATTGCGTATGTCGGTAACCCCGTCTAAGATCAAAAGCAGGGGCGTTTCACCTTTATCCACTACAAAGGAGATCACATCCTGCAGGTTCTGGTACTGCACTTTGGCGATCAGCGCCACACAACCTTCGTGATTGCTTACATTAAAGTTGTTCAGCTTTTCTACCGGAACCTTGTTGATGGGTGTTTGCGTTTGTTCAGCCAGTTTTCTAATCGCATCAATCACTTCGCCATGTATGGTAGCCTGCAGGTAAATACGCTCCAGGTGCTTACCCGTTTGCATGGCTTCCATAACTGCTTTGCGGCCCACTATGAGTGAACTTTTTTTGGGCCGGTGATGTTGCTGTCGGAAATTTTTCATTTTATAAAACCTGTATAGTTTATTAAAGATAATTCTTATTACCAGAGACTTTGTGTAAAACCTTATAGGTTTACCCTACTGTTCCAAATAAAAGACCATAAGCTCTTCATGAACTTATGGTCTTTACAAGTATCCCCTTTCAGAGGAGATTTAAAGGGGGTTTATTTTAATCCAAAAACTTTCTTTACCTCTTTCACTGCATCCAGTTTTTCCCAGGTAAACAATTCCACTTTCTTTTTTACCACTTTACCATCCGGGGAAGTAAATGTTTTTTCAACGATCTTATTGGTGCGCCCCATGTGACCATAAGCAGCAGTTTCGCTGTACATGGGATTGCGGAGTTTTAAGCGTTGTTCAATAAAGTAAGGGCGCATGTCAAAACATTTCATCCCCATTACTTTTTCAGCGATCTCGCCATCCGTAAGTTTTACTTTGGCAGTACCATAGGTAACCACGTTAATAGAAGTAGGTTGTGCCACACCAATGGCATAAGAAACCTGTACCAGCACTTCGTCGCACAAACCGGCAGCTACCAGGTTCTTGGCTATATGCCTGGTGGCGTATGCAGCACTGCGGTCTACCTTGCTGGGATCTTTTCCGCTGAAAGCACCACCACCATGAGCACCCTTTCCACCATAGGTATCAACGATGATCTTACGGCCTGTTAAGCCGGTATCGCCATGCGGACCGCCAATAACAAACTTACCGGTTGGATTAATGTGGTATTTTATTTTATTGTCGAAAAGATGATTGTATTTTGGATACTTTGCCTTCACCCTTGGTATCACAATATTGATGATGTCTTTTTTGATTTTTGCCAGCATTTTCTCGTCGGCATCAAAATCATCGTGCTGGGTAGAAACCACAATGGCATCAATACGAACCGGCCTGTTGTTATCATCATACTCCAGTGTTACCTGGCTTTTTGCATCCGGACGCAGGTATTTTATCTGTTTGTTCTCCCGGCGGATGGCGGCCATTTCAATTAAAATAAAATGTGCCAGGTCCAGCGCAAGGGGCATGTAGTTATCCGTTTCATTGGTAGCGTATCCAAACATCATTCCCTGGTCGCCGGCGCCCTGCTCTTCTTTCTTTTTACGGTCAACTCCCTGGTTGATATCCGATGACTGTTCATGAATGGCAGACAGGATACCGCATGAATTAGCTTCAAACATATAATCGCTTACGGTATAGCCGATCTTGCGGATCACTTTACGGGCTATTTCCTGTACGTCTAAATAGGCCTTGCTTTTTACCTCGCCGGCTAAAATCACCTGGCCGGTGGTTACTAATGTTTCGCAGGCTACCTTACTGTTGGGGTCAAAAGCCAGGAAGTTATCAATCAATGCATCGCTGATCTGGTCGGCAACTTTATCAGGATGTCCTTCACTTACTGATTCTGATGTAAATAAATATGGCATGTTATTTTTTTAAGATTGCAAAGATAAGGTTGTGCCGCTTAAAGAACAAAGTCTGCAGAGGTTTCTGCAGACTTTATTAATTCACATATTGTGTATTGCTTAAAGTTTTGAGTAAATGATACGCAGGCGCATCGGGTAGATGGGATGTGTGCCGCTTCCCAGTTTCACCCGGCCATAGGCAGGGCTGTTGTTATAATCAATATACCTTTGGCTATGCTGGGGGTAATGGAATTTGAATGGAGCCATTAACCGCATTTCATAATTAGTGGTACGGTTGGTTACCATTTGCTGAATATAGCGGGTGATATTAATGTTATAATAATTCATATCGCCGCCCAATGGCCCTGTCTTTTTTCTTAAATACCCACCGAAATAAACAAAATCCACTCCCCCGCTTGGATACAGCGGGTATCCTGCTTTTTTGTAATCCGGATCATAAAGAGAACTTGTATTCAGGTCAATATAGATGGGCTTATACAAGACAGGGGTTGCAGTTCCCGGCTCCTTCAGATCGAGGTATAGGAAATTAGGTGCCGTAAAGGCCGTATCATAATACGGATTGTCTGGTATCTGTTCAAATATCAGTTCGGCCCGGTGAACGATCCGGTTGGTATAGCTGGTTAACCCGGGTACAACCAAGCTGGCATAGGTACCCGGCTGCGCCTGTAAAAATATTTCAGTCGCCAACGGACTTGCAGAAGGGCTGCCTGTTTTATCACGCTTAACATAATTGGCGCTGGTAGATAAATTTGTCAGTTTGAACGACTTATAAGTAGTATCAATACGGCCTGCATTTTTTATCCGGTAATGAACTTCAAGTTTTGTATTGGTATCCGATAAATTTACAAACAGTAGGGCATTTTCAGAGCCAAAACCTACTGCTTTTATTCCAATGCCATTAAACTCCTTGCGAAAGGCCGAATCACTGTAAAATGCATGGTTACCGGGGCCGGTAGCAGCGCTGTCACTGTTAAAAAGCCTGCTGGCATAAGCTGCATCCAGTTTAATACGTATCTGGTTCCTTACTGAATCATTTCGCCAGGCATATTTCATGTAATCTCCCAGCCTTCTTATATCTACTGTTTTAACGGAAGAAATGGAGCCGCCTGTAACTGGCTGTGTATCGGTACGCCAGTTATAAGTGAGCGAGTCTTTAAATGTATTGTCAAACACTTCAAATGCCTGCAGCCGCTGCGGCATAATGCTATCGCCCCAGAAAAATTTATAGCTAAGGCATAATATCACAGAGTCCAGTCCATAACCCAGTAATGAATCGGGGTGGCCGAAACTGAACGGGTAGCTTGGTGGCTTAAGCTGCAGGTATATATTCGCCGTTGTTTTTCCAAACAAAGGATCGTTGTTTATATTACCAAGCACCTGGTTATCGAGGTAAGTGATGATCGATGTGTCGGTGAAATCCAATTGCTGGGCGTTGATGGCGAGCGTATCGGCAAATGTGTGAACGTTGTCAACCGCCGGCAGCAGGTCGGCCCCGATCTTGGTAGTGTCTAATTTTGTACAGTTCCAGTTGAGGAAAGAAAAAATGGCGATGGCTGTTGCCGCAATAAATAGAATACGTTTTTTCAGCATACTGATTTTAATGAGATCATGTTAGTTTTACTACTTTGCAAGGTCGGCATACAATTGCAAATAGTCTGTTAAATCACTTTCTTCATCATAGCGGATCACTTTCTTTCCTTTCACTTTTGAGAACTGATCCACTAATTTTTTATCTACTTTATCAGCGCCAAATGTAATGGCATCGGCATAAGTAGCGCCTCCCCTGAACATGGCCAGGTTATTCGCATCTTTAAACGCTTCCAGTTCCTTTTTAGTGATATGATCGTTAATGGTAGAGATCTTTAAGAAGTCGTTACCCAGTTTTTCCTTAAAGGTTTGCTGACCGATGGTATATACTATTTTACTGTTACTGAAAACAGGTTCTTTCTTATAAGCAGTCTTAATGAACATAGGGATCAGTCCTGTCATCCATCCGCTGCAATGAATGATGTCGGGCGGCCATCCGAATTTTTTTACGGTTTCCAGCGCTCCTTTGCAGAACAGAACCGTGCGCAGGCCATTATCGTCAAACCAGTTCTCTTTTTCATCATGGAAGATGGATTTGCGCTTAAAGAAATCCTCGTTATCCAGGAAATATATCTGCAGCCTGGCATTTGGCAGCGAAGCTACTTTAATCACCAATGGATAATCGTCGTTATCGATGGTAACATTGATCCCCGACAGGCGAACCACCTCGTGAAGGCGATGCCTTCTTTCATTGATCACTCCAAACCGGGGCATTATACAACGAACCTCCATGCCGCTTTCGTTTGCCTTTATTGCCAGTTTGTTCACCGTCTCCGCAAAATCAGTCAGCTCCAGGTAGGGCGACATCTCATTGGCAATAAATAAAATTCTTTTCTTTGTTGACATTTGTGCTTAGTTTGTTGCTTCGTTAAGTTTAAAGGGAGTGCAAAAGTACAGTATTTTTTCGGGAAATTTAGATAGAACAAGCATTTGAAGCCTAATTCAGCAACCAATGATCGTTTTTAAGAACGCCGCCGATATCGGGCATTTTATACAAAAAGAAGGCAAAAAGCGCAGGAAAACGGGCTTTGTACCAACCATGGGCGCCTTGCACCGGGGGCATATTTCTTTGATAGAAACCGCTAAAGCAGCAGGCAACCTGGTTATATGCAGCATTTTTGTGAACCCCACCCAGTTCAATGATGCCAAAGACTTTCAGAACTACCCCACTACTATTGAACAGGATATTGATCAACTGGAAAAAGCAGGATGCGATGCTTTGTTCCTTCCATCGGTAACCGAAATGTATCCGTATGGAATGGAGAATAAAACGCCTTACAACCTGGGCTACCTGGAAACCGTACTGGAGGGCAAGTACCGGCCGGGGCATTTTCAGGGAGTGTGCCAGGTGGTTCATCGCTTACTTACGGTTATACCCGCCGATCTCTTATACCTTGGACAAAAGGATTTTCAACAATGCATGGTGATAAAAAAGATGACGGAACTGGCAGGCCTTAAAACAAAGATCGTCATATGCCCTACCCTCCGGGAAACCGACGGGCTTGCCATGAGCAGCCGTAATATGCGGCTCACCCAATTGAGCCGGGCAAAAGCCGTGGAAATATCCAAAACGCTCTTATATATTAAAGCATCTGTAAAACCCGGTAATCTGGCCACCTTAAAAAGCAATGCAGTTAAAAAACTGGAAGAAGCCGGTTTTAAAACCGATTATGTAGAGATTGCCGATGCCGGCACCTTAGAGCTCATTGCTGAATGGAACGGGAGAACAAAACTGGTTGCCTTATGCGCCGCTTTCATTGGTGAAGTAAGGCTGATCGATAATATGCTGCTTTAATTTTATCGTTGTGTGATAAGCCTTTATTAAATTTATCTTCAAAAATTTTTCAAAGCCATTCCTTCGTAATTTGTAAGCAGTTATGCGCAAAACACTATTCACCATATTGCAGTATGGTCTGTTCCTGGGGGCAGGCATCTTCCTGGTATGGTGGAGCGTTCATAAACTTTCGGATGAGGCCTATGCAGAATTTGTGAATGCCCTTAAAACAGCCAACTATTACCTGCTGATACCGGTGTTCTTCATTCTTATTGCCAGCCACCTGAGCCGGGCTGTACGCTGGAAGATACTGATGAAGTCGATGGGCTATACGCCAAAACTCAGCAATACCTTCAGCGCTGTAATGATCGGTTACCTGGCCAATTTTGCCTTTCCCCGGCTGGGCGAAGTATTAAAATGCACCATACTCAGTAAATACGAAAAAGTACCCGCCGATAAATTAGTGGGTACCATCCTGGTGGAAAGAGCGGTTGACCTGGTCTCTTTCTTTATCATCATCATCATCTCGCTGCTTACACAGGCCAATGTGGTGGGTGGCTATGCCATGAAGAAATTCAACGAATATATCCTTTCAAAGAACATGGGCACCACCATATTCAAACTGGCGCTGCTGATCTTTATCGTATCCGCTTTCTTTCTCATCTTAAAATACCTGGTGAAGAAATACCCCGATAGCAAGCCGATCCAGAAAGTAAGAAGTATTGTACGGGGTATTGCAGAAGGCCTGCTCAGTATTAAACACATGAAGAACAAAGGGCGTTTCATCCTGCACAGTATTTTTATCTGGGGTTGCTACCTGGGTGGTACCTACCTTGGTTTTTTTGCCATTGCACAAACCAGCGGGCTGCCCATACTCTCTGCCTTCCCGGTACTGGCTTTTGGTACCATCGCCATGATCCTTACGCCCGGCGGCATTGGCCTGTACCCGGTTCTTTTAATGGAAGCCATGAAACTGTACAACATAGCCGAACCCTATGGCACGGCCAATGGATGGCTGCAATGGTCGGCCCAGTTCTTAATTGTACTGGTGATCGGTTTTTTATGTTTGCTAATTTTGCCCTACATTAATAAATCAAAGAATGAGATCAGTAAGCAGTATACCGGATAAGATATTCACCCTCGATGGACTTATGCACCAGGTAAGGCGCTGGCGATTACACAATAAAAAGATCGTGTTCACCAACGGCGTATTTGATATTTTACACGAAGGGCATATTGCTTCATTAAGCGAAGCCGCCTCTTTCAGTCATGTACTCATCGTTGGCGTTAATACCGATGCATCGGTAAAACGGTTAAAAGGAGAAAGCCGGCCGGTGAACAATGAAAGTTCAAGAGCCCTGCTGCTAGCATCGCTGCTGATGACCGATGCCATCATTTTATTTGAAGAAGACACCCCGTTAAATTTAATAGCAACCATTTTGCCCGATGTACTGGTTAAGGGGGGAGATTATACCATTGACCAGATCGTTGGCGCAAAAGAAGTGATGGCAAATGGTGGCGAAGTAAAGATCGTTCCCATACTGGAAGGATTTTCCACCACGTCCATCATTCAAAAGATGAAGGACAGCAAATAAGCGTTTGATTAACCGCCTTCGACAAGCTCAGGCTGACAGCTTTCTGTTATGTTTTGTCATGCTGAGCTTGTCGAAGCATTATCAAAACATAACAGAAAGCTGTTTATAAAAAGCAATATCCAAAAAGAGAAAAGACTTTGCAGAAATAAACTTCACAAAAACTTAATACGCATTTAAGGCGCCGTTCATACACATGCCTTTAATTTCGTTTCATAACCCATAAAGCTTGCAAAAAAGAAAGATCATATTCCGCGACATCAGCTGGCTTTCCTTCAATGCCCGGGTATTGCAGGAAGCGGCAGACGATACCGTTCCTTTACGGGAACGCATCCGCTTTCTCGGTATCTTTTCCAATAACCTCGATGAATTCTTCAGGGTACGGGTGGCCACACTCAACCGCATGATTGAATTCGGCAACCGCTCAAACATGCACCTGGAACTGGCCCCGCAGGCAATACTGGAAGAGATACAGGAAACCGTACTGGAACAACAGAAAGAATTCGACCGCATCTGGAACGAGATATTGCGTGAACTGAAAAAAGAAAGGATCCATTTTGTAAAAGAAACACAGCTCAACAAAACACAGCAGCGTTTTGTACTGGATTATTTTAATGAAGAGATACGCAGCAATATCATTCCGCTGATGATCGAAAGCATACAAAGCTTCCCCGTGCTGAGCGATAAATCCATTTACCTGGCCTGTAAACTTTCAAAGAAAGATAAAAGCATTCCGCAGAAGTTTGCCCTGGTATCGGTACCTGCCCGGCGTTTCCCCCGGTTCATCATTCTTCCTTCAAAGAACAATGAAAAACATATCATCCTGCTGGAAGACATCATCCGCTTCTGCCTGCCCAATATCTTTTCCTTCTTCGGGTACGATACGTTTTCATCGTACATCATTAAAGTAACAAGGGATGCCGAGATCGACATCGACAATGATGTATCCACTTCCCTGATACAAAAAATAGAAAAGGGATTAAAGAACCGGAAGAAAGGCAAACCTGTTCGTTTTGTTTTCGACAAAGCCATCGATCCGGCCCTGCTTACCTACCTGGTAAAACGGCTGAACCTTTACCGAAAAGACAACCTGATACCCGGCGGGCGCATTCACAACTTCAAAGACTTCATCAATTTTCCCGATTCGGTATTTGCACTAAAAAAATTACGGAAGAAGCCTTTCATTCATCCGTTGTTAAAGAACCACAACAATATTACCAATGTGGTGATGGAGAAAGACGTACTGTTGAATTTTCCTTATCACAGTTTTGAAAGCGTTATTGACCTGTTGCGTGAAGCGGCCATTGACCCAAATGTAACAAGCATTAAACTAACCTGTTATCGCCTGGCCGACCGGTCGAGGATCATAAATACACTCACCAATGCCGTACGCAATGGCAAGCTTGTTACGGTAGTATTGGAGCTACGAGCCCGTTTCGACGAAGAAGCAAACCTGGAATGGAAGGAAGAGCTGGAAGAAGCCGGCGCCAAAGTTTTACTGGGTGTGCCCAACATGAAAGTACACGCCAAGCTCTGCCTCATAAAAAAGAAAGTGAACAACCGAACGGTTCATTATGGTTTTGTAAGCACCGGCAACCTGAATGAAAGAACGGCGCTGGTTTACGGCGATACCTGCCTGCTCACATCCGACCGCAACATCATGGCCGATGTGAACCGCATCTTTAATTACCTGGAGCATCCGAAAAGCCGGGCGCATATGCTGCACAATTGCAAAACACTATTGGTTAGTCCGGATGGTATGCGGAAACAATTAATGCAACTCATCAGCCGGGAAATAAAAGCAGCCAGGGCAAAGAAGCCTGCCTCCATCATTCTTAAACTCAATTCGCTGAGTGATGAAAAACTCATCAGCAAATTATACGAAGCCGCAAAGGCAGGCGTGGAAATAAAAATGGTTGTACGTGGCATTTTCTGCATGTTCACCGAAAACAAAAAATTCAAGATCCCCGTACAGGCCATCAGCATTGTGGATGAATACCTGGAGCATGCACGGGTGATGATCTTTAACAACGGCGGAAAAGAAAAGACATTCATTTCCTCTGCCGACTGGATGGTTCGCAATATCGATCACCGGGTGGAAGTAGCCTGCCCCATCTTTGAAAAAAATATTCAGCAGGAACTGAAAGATATACTGCAGATACAACTCAAAGACAATATCAAGGCAAGGATACTGGATAATGAACTCAGCAACCAGTATGTAAACCCCCGCAACACCAAAAAGATCCGCAGCCAGGTGGAGACGTATAACTATCTATACCGCAAAGCGCAGTAATCCCTGTTTAATGTAGTTGAAAAGTTTAAGGGTTGAACCTGTTTAATCGTTAATCCGTAAATTCGTCCCAGGCATCTGCCATTCAACCTTTCAACTTTTAAACCTTTCAACATTTTTGAGACTCGCCGCCATCGACATAGGAAGCAACGCCGCCCGGCTCTTAATAACCGAAGTAGTAACGGAGGGAAAGAACGAAACTGTTTTCAATAAACTGAACCTAGTAAGGGTTCCCTTGCGATTGGGTTTTGATGTGTTTGAATACGGGGAGATATCCAAACCGAAGATCGGCATGATGCTGCAGACCATGAAGGCCTTTAAGCATCTGATGAATGCCTACGAGGTAAAACATGTGATCGCCTGCGCCACCAGCGCCATGAGGGATGCAAAGAATTCAACCGACATCATCCGAAAAGTGAAACTGGAAACCGATATTGCCATTGAAGTGATCAGCGGCGATATGGAAGCCGGGATCGTTTTTGAAAATCATATTGCCGAAACCCTCGACAAAGATCACAGCTATATGTACATTGATGTGGGTGGCGGCAGCACCGAACTTTCTTTTTTCAGCAACGGCAAACTCATCTTTAAAGAATCATTCAACATCGGCACCATCCGTTTACTGCAGGGTATGGTAAATGAAAAGACCTGGGAAGTGATGAAGGAAATAATAAAGACCGTAACCCGGGGACAAAAAGAAGTGATGGCCATTGGCAGCGGCGGCAACATCAACAAAGTATTTTCCTTAAGCAAACGCAAAGAAGGCAAACCCCTTGGCCTGGAACTTTTAAAAGACTACCACAAAGAACTCAGCAGCGTTACCATGGAAGAAAGAATGAGGTTATACAACCTCCGCTCCGACCGTGCCGACGTAATTGTACCTGCTCTTTTAATCTATATCAATGCCATGCGCTGGGCCGGCGCCAATGAAATGTACGTACCTAAAATAGGTTTGGTGGATGGACTGGTGAGGCATTTGTGGGAGGAGGTGAAGTAGTATCTGCAATTAGATTTGTATATATCTGCATAAATAAAAAAACACAACTTGATCTAAAATATGGATGATAATATCCTGGATAGGCTATTTGATGATTTGCTTTTCCAAACACAAAGAGGAAAAATTACCCATGAGCAATTAGAAAGAAATGTCCGATTTGAACAATTTGAGCAGGTTAAAGATTGGAAACTAAAGTATGGTTATCGATTTAACATTTATGGGAATGATCATTTTATTGATGGCAGGCCACATTTTCATTTTGACAACAACGAGGCAAAAATATTTTGTAAGGTAGATTTTGATGGCAACGTCCTGGAATTTCAGGGCACTAATGAAATTCCAAACAATATCCACAAAGAGTTATTGTATTTTTTATCGAAAGAAACAAATCGAAAACGAATCATAGATTTGTGGAATCAAAAAAATCCGATGCTATTGGTATGATTACCCTCTTCTTCGCTATCTGATCTCAATCTCAGAATACGTTCTTTGTCTTAAGGCCCATCGGGTCGCCATTCTGGTAACCAATAAACAGAAACGAATCAAAGCTCCGTAGGAGCGGCATTTTAAAATATCACCCCTACGGGATTTCCGGAAAAACCATTTTTCCGTTCTATCAAAATGTCGCCTCCAGGAGGCTTTAAACTAAGCCTTCGATTATCTTTTGAGTAACAGCCATTGATCTACTAAAACCGCAGGATTTTAGCGAATAACTGCGGCAGGATTTTTAAGGCCCATCGGGCCGCCATTCTGGTATCCAATAAACAGAGACGAATCAAAGCTCCGTAGGAGCGGCATTTTAAAATATCACCCCTACTGGGTTTCCCGGAAAAAACATTTTTCCGGGAAACCAAAATATCGTCTCTCCGAGGCTTTGGAATCCGTTGACAGAATAGTTTCAACAGTAATGAAACTTTTACCTATCTCAAAACAATATCCAGTCCCATTCAGCGAACTTTGCCTTAAATAATCTCAAACTATATGACACCCGAATCATTGAATGAACTGATCAAAAACAGGCGGTCTGTTTTTCCCGATCAATTTGAACAAGGCAAAAGAGTTGACGATGAAATAATAAAACAGGTACTTATCAATGCAAGCTGGGCGCCCAACCACGGGCAGGAAGAACCCTGGCAATTCTCCGTATTCACCCGCGAAGGATTACAAGCATTGGCTGCATTTCAAAGCAACCTGTATAAACAGGAGGCCGGGGATGCTTTCAATGAAAAGAAATATACCAAACTGCAACAGCAACCATTGAAGGCATCACACATCATTGCACTTGGCATGAAACGATCCGCCAAAAAGAACATACCCGAGATAGAAGACATTGAAGCCGTTGCCTGCGCCGTGCAGAATATTTACCTTTCAGTATCTGCCTATGGGCTGGGCGGTTACTGGACAACCGGCGGTATCACCTACCTGGAAAATGCCAAGCCATTTTTTGGGCTTGAGGAGAATGATAAACTGCTCGGTTTTTTTTATATCGGCCATATAGCGGTTCCCTCTGCACCCGGCAAACGTAAACCCATTGAAGAAAAAACGAACTGGGTAACAACGGCGTAATTCATACAAATGCATCAGCAACCGGTCCGGGCAGTGCCGCAAAAAATTTGTTTCTTCTGTTCTCTTTACGCAAATTGCTTTACATAAACAATCCGGTACATTATGACGAATACCATTATCATACGATCGATACTTGCCCTGCTGCTGGTATTCAATTGCAGTGTTGCCCTGGCCCAGAAGTCGGACGTGGGCAACTGGTTCATCTACTTCGGCAACCAGGCCATCAACAAAAAATGGAACTGGTGGAATGAAGTGCAGTACCGCAATTTTAATTTTGCCGGCGATCTGCAGCAGGTGCTGTTACGAACGGGCATCGGGTATAACCTCACCGAGAATAATAACAACATCCTGCTGGGTTATGGTTTCATTCATTCGCAGCGCTACCTGGCGGGAACCAATGATAAAACCAGCAGCAACGAACACCGCATTTACCAGCAGTTCATTACCCGGCAGAATTACGGAAGGGTATTTTTACAGCACCGGTACCGGGCCGAAGAACGTTTTCTGCCCGGCGACTTCCAGTTCAGGCTGCGCTATTTTCTTTCTTGCAACATTCCGCTCAATCATAAGACCCTGAGCAAAAAAACGGTTTATCTTTCTGCCTATAATGAAGTATTTTTAAATACCGAATCGCCGGTATTTGACCGAAACCGTTTGTATGGCGCTGTTGGCTATGTGATCAATAAGAATTTCAGAACAGAACTTGGATTTATGGCGCAAACATTGGAAAACACAAACCGTAATCAATTTCAACTTGTATTGTTCAATAATCTTCCGCTAACAAAAACAACTAAGTGATGGCACAGGCAAAAGCAAAAACAACAGAAACAAAAGCCAGCGTAACCGGCTTTATAAAGAAGGCCGGTAAGGCAAAGCAAGAAGACAGTTTTGAACTGCTGAAAATATTTGAAGATGCTTCGGGTTTTGAACCGAAGATGTGGGGCCCTTCCATCATTGGCTTTGGCAGTTATCATTTTAAATACGAAAGCGGCCGGGAAGGCGATGCACCCCTTTGCGGGTTTTCGCCCCGCAAGCAGGAGTTCTCCCTGTATCTTTCTGCAGGATTTAAAGAACGGGAAGCCTTGCTGAAAAAATTCGGCAAACATAAATCTGCCAAAGCCTGCATCTACATAAAAAAACTGGAAGACATTGATACAGCTGTTTTAAAAAAAATGATCAGCCTTTCGGTAAAGCATACAAAAAGTAAATACAAGTAATGATTGGCAGAACATGAGCCCGGGTCAGCTTATGATAAATACCCACCGGTGGGTAGCCCCTGCCCCTGAATTTTTATACCTTAGTACTATGAAAAATTTCCGCATTGTTTTCACCCTGCTGGTATTGTTTTCCTGTTGCGGCATTTCAGTTGCTCAAACCACTGCCGATGCACAATCGTATTACAACGAAGGCGTAAAACTTAAAGACGGGAATAAAGCAGCTGAAGCGCTGGAAAAATTTAAGAAGGCGATTTCCATCAATCCCAAATATTCCGATGCCCTTTACCAGGCCGGCTGGTGCCAGAACGATCTGAAAAATTATGCCAGTGCCCTCAGCTACCTGCGTCAGGCAAGGCAAACAGGCGTAGCCACTGCCAGACTGTATTTTGAAATGGGCTATGCATTTGAAAAATCACCCAACACCGATTCGGCCAACTTTTATTACTACAAATGCCTGGAGCTTAGCCCGACTTATTCACTGGCATTTAAACAACTTGGCACCATCGCTTATAATAAAGAAGATTACAGCACTACACTGGCTAATTTTAAAAAGTACGAAGAAAATGCAAAAACTGAGATCAAGGATTACCTGTACTGGTACCGTAAAGGCTTTACGTATAATGCCATCAAGGAATATGGCAATGCCAAAGAAGCCCTGCTTAAGTCGGTGGCAATAAAAGACGACTATCTCAACACTTACCTTGAGCTTGGCTTTGCCAGCAGCAGGTTAAAACAAGACGATGAAGCCATTGGCTATTATAAATCGGCTATCGCCATCGACCCCAAAAGCCATGTGGCTTACAATGGTATTGGTGAAGTATACCGGGATTATAAGAAAAACCCGGATGAAGCCATGACCTGGTACCGGAAGGCACTCGACCAGAATCCAACAGAACGAAAAGCCTGCTTTGGCATGGGCTATTGCCTCAACTCAAAAGAAAGATTCAGCGAAGCCATCAACTACCTGAAAACGGCCATCGAAAAAGAACCCACCTATACGGCTGCCTATGTGGAACTGGGCTATGCGTATTCCAAGACCGGCAAAGAGCAGGATGCAGAAACAAATTTCAATAAAGCCATTGAACTGAATCCAAAAAATGAGAACGCCCGTTATTATGCCTGCCTGATGTATATCAAACAAAAGAACAAGGCAAAGGCACAGAAGATGGTGGATGAATTAAAAGCGCTTTCCTCCAGGCACGTAACCACCCTGCAACCAAAAGTAGATTCGCTGTAAACCGGCCGGCGATAATAAATTTTAATGGATGCCTGTTTATTTTTATAAGCGGTTGATGCGGCTGTTATAATTTCTGTACTTTAGGCAAAATCTCCTTTCACAACAAAAACATAAAGTATGGCTACTGCAAATGTCTACCTTACCTTCAATGGTAATTGCGAAGACGCATTTAATTTTTACCGATCAGTACTTGGTGGCGAATTCATTTACATGGGCAAATTCAAAGACATGCCCCCGGCAGAAGGATCCAAACCAATGCCCGCCGAAGACCTGGAAAAGATCATGCATGTTTCGTTACCGGTTAGTAAAGAAACCGTGCTGATGGGCAGCGATACCGGTGGTGAATGGGCTGCGAGCTTTGTACAAGGGAATAATTTTTCCATCTCTTTAAAGGTTGACAGCATTGAAGAAGCCGACCGCCTGTTCAATGGCCTTTCCAACGGCGGCACTGTAACCATGCCCATGAACAAAACATTCTGGGGCGATTATTTTGGCATGTTCGCCGATAAGTTCGGCGTAAGCTGGATGATCAGTTTCAACGAAGGGCAAAACCAATAGCTGTAACAAGTTTTAAAAGGCATCATACTCATAACCTTTGGGCGTGATGCCTTTTATATTTTTAGTACTTTCATAAAAAAATCAAGATATGGGAAAGCTGATCTATTTTATGCACACATCGCTGGATGGTTTTGTTGCCGATCCAAACGGGGGAATGGGCTGGATACATATTGACGATGAATTGTTTGACTTTGTTGGCAAGCGGATAAAAACAACCGATACTGCCCTTTACGGCCGGGTTACTTTTGAAATGATGGAAGCCTACTGGCCCACCGCGGCCGAACGGCCCGGTGCCACCAAACACGATATTGATCATTCCAGCTGGTATGCAAAAGCACGCAAAGTAGTATTGTCCAGGTCTTGGCAGGGCAAAGAACTTCCCAATACTCAGATCATCAGTAATAACCTGGAAGAAGAGATCAGTAAACTGAAAGCAAGTACTCCAAATGACATTTTACTTTTCGGCAGCCCTTCTGCAGGCCATTCGTTACTGGCCGAAGGTTTGATAGATGGTTACTGGCTTTTTGTAAACCCCATCTTGTTAGGCAGGGGCATTCCGTTGTTTAAAAACGTGAGGGAAACAGCAAAGCTCAAACTTATTTCAACCAACGTATTTACATCGGGAGTTGTCAGTCTTAGTTATGAAAAGGAATAAGAACCCCAACCCACAATATTTTAACATCGCTGTGGAAATAATAAGCCGGATGCGCCGTTTCTTCAGCATGAAAAAAAGGTTGACTGCTGCATTTATCGTTTTATACAGCGTCTCAGTTGCACAACCCGCCCGCAAAGCGAATCAGTTTGACAAGTTCATTGCAAATTCCTCTGTTGAATGGGCCGCTTATGTAACCGACAAGTTCAGGTTTGAAAAAGACAGTCTCAATAAGCAGCTTCTTATAAGACTTTCAAAAAAAGAGATCAAGGCTTCGCTTCCCGTTTATTACGGCATCAATGATGCAGATGATATTACATACTTGTCCAGAGATTCAATTGAGAATATAATACTTTATCCATCCTGTATCCTTCCGCAATACGACTCCAATGGAAATGTGCCCGGGTTCAACAGGGAAGATTTCAGAGATCATGTGAATATTGACTCCCTTGTCTTTACCAACATAACCCAGATCCTATATATTGAAAACGGGAAATTAAAAAGCTATGTGCCCCTGGTATCTCCAATGCGGCCAGTGAAAACCAGCCAGGGGATCTACCTGGGAGATGGAGATTATTTCAGTACCTGTTTTAATTTTAAATATAATTATCAGCCCCGCAAAAAAAGCAAATACTTCCTGCTCGCAGAAACAGCTAAAAAAATAAAGCCCGACTCTGTTGAGAACATAAATAAGCTTAAAGAACTTTATAACCGCAACCTGGTTGAAACACTCTGGCCATATATTTCAGAAGGCAAAGTTGAAGCCTTTTCTGTTGAGACGAATACCAAATTAAAAAAGGAAGAGATCAACAAGTACCTGCTCAGTAAAACAAGGATACCGGTTCCTACTTATGATTCAGCAGGAACGGTTTCGGGATTCATATTGCCGCAGCTGGATTTCGGTCCTGAAGAATTCACCGAGATCGAATTGGTGCAGGACTGGTATTATAACCATACCGATAACATCGTTTTCAATAAGATCAAAGCGCTGTACTTATACGTAAAAATGCCGGTTGCCGATGAAGGGGACCAAAGATCCATCCCCGTTTTAAAAATAGTTTTTAATTAAAAATCTTTCTACATTTACACCCTCAATTGCTCCCCGGAATTGTTTTATTCTAACGCAGAGCCAACTCCACTCAGCATCATCCGTTAATCTAAAACAATTGTTCTATGTCAGTCAACAAAGAAATTAAAAAGGTTACCACCAATACATTACAGAAGATGAAGGCCTCCGGCGAAAAGATCTCTATGATCACCGCCTACGACTTTTCTTTTGCCCGGATATTTGACGCAGCCGGTATCGACATCATACTGGTGGGCGACAGCGCCAGCAATGTAATGGCCGGTCATGAGACTACCCTCCCCATCACACTCGACCAGATGATCTATCATGCACAAAGTGTGGTAAGGGGCATCAACCGCTGCCTGGTGGTGGTGGATATGCCTTTTGGTTATTACCAGTCCAACTCCGACATTGCCCTGGCTTCCGCTATTAAAATAATGAAGGAAACCGGCGGCCATTCGGTAAAACTGGAAGGCGGTGAAGAAGTGCTTGATTCGGTAAAGAAGATCGTAAGCGCAGGGATTCCCGTGATGGGCCATTTGGGATTAACCCCACAAAGCATTTATAAATTCGGCACCTATAATGTACGTGCCAAGGAAACAGATGAAGCAGCCAAATTAAAAAGAGACGCTTTGCTATTGCAGGAAGCAGGTGCCTTTGCCGTTGTGCTGGAAAAAATTCCGGCGGCACTGGCCAAAGAAGTGAGCGAAAGCATTCACATTCCTACCATCGGCATCGGCGCCGGCGGCCATTGCGATGGCCAGGTGCTGGTAATGCACGATATGCTGGGCATCAATATCGAATTCAAGCCAAGGTTCTTACGGCAATACCTTAATATGTACGAACAAATTGACGGAGCGGTGAAGCAATATATCACTGATGTAAAGAGCCGGGACTTTCCTAATGAGCTGGAGCAGTATTGATGCTGGATGCAGGATACAGGATACGGGATACAGGATGCCAGATCATAGGCCACCTGTATCCCGTATCTTGGATCTTGAATCCCGTATCCTGAATCTTGCATCTCGTACCCATTTCCCCCCAAATCGGTAACTTGCGGCTTAATTTTTAACGACAAATCAATCCGCTGATATGAATTTTCTGAAGGCATTAAAAGTAAAGGCAATCAATGAAGGTGTTTCCACCGGTTCTGTTTCTATTAAATCAAAAGGGGAAAGACTGGATTCTTATTCTCCCGTTGACGGAAAGCTGATCGCTTCTGTGAGCGGCGCAGATGCAAAAAGTTATGAAGCCGTTATTAAAAAAGCGCAAACCGCTTTTGCAGAATGGCGTACCTGGCCTGCACCAAAACGTGGCGAAGTGGTAAGGCAGGTTGGTGAAGAACTGAGGAAGAATAAACAGGCCCTCGGGCAATTGGTTAGTTACGAAATGGGCAAGAGCCTGCAGGAAGGCCTGGGTGAAGTACAGGAGATGATCGACATCTGCGTTTTTGCGGTGGGTTTATCAAGACAGCTTCATGGATTAACCATGCACAGCGAAAGGCCGGGGCATAGAATGTATGAACAATATCATCCGTTAGGGATTGTGGGCGTAATCTCTGCATTCAATTTTCCCGTGGCGGTATGGAGCTGGAACGCAGCCCTTGCCTGGGTATGCGGGGATGTATGTGTATGGAAGCCAAGTGAGAAAACACCGCTTTGCGCCATTGCCTGCCAGAACATCATTGAACCTGTTTTTAAAAAGAATAATGTACCTGAAGGCGTTTCCAATATTATTTGTGGCGGAAGAAATGTGGGCGAATGGATGAGCAACGATACAAGGATGCCATTGGTATCGGCTACCGGCAGCACAAGAATGGGTAAAGCCGTGGGTGCAGCCGTTGGTCAACGCTTAGGAAGAAGTTTACTGGAGTTGGGTGGAAACAATGCCATCATCATTTCAGAAAATGCCGATCTTGACATGGCATTGATCGGCGCTGCTTTTGGCGCTGTAGGCACCGCCGGGCAGCGTTGCACATCCACCAGGAGGCTGATCATTCATGAAAAGATATACAATAAGTTCAGGGATAAATTAGTGAATGCCTACCAGCAACTGAAGATCGGCAACCCGCTGGATGAAAAGAATCATGTGGGACCATTGATCGACAAAGATGCGGTGAAGATGTATTTAGATGCCATTGAAAAATGTAAAGAAGAAGGTGGAAAATTTGTGGCAGAAGGCGGTATACTAAAAGGAAAAGGATATGAAAGCGGTTGCTATGTTAAGCCATGCATTGCGGAGGCGAAGAACAGTTTTGCCATTGTGCAGCATGAGACCTTTGCTCCCATTTTGTACCTGATGAAATATAAAACCATGGATGAAGCCATTGCGATGCAGAATGGCGTTCCGCAGGGGTTATCATCCGCCATCATGACCAACAGTTTACGGGAGGCGGAAAAATTTCTTTCGCATGCGGGAAGCGATTGCGGTATTGCCAATGTAAATATCGGTACATCGGGCGCCGAGATAGGCGGTGCTTTTGGCGGAGAAAAAGAAACAGGTGGTGGCCGTGAAAGTGGCAGCGATGCCTGGAAAATTTATATGCGCAGGCAGACAAACACCATCAATTTCACTGATAAACTTCCCCTGGCACAAGGCATTAAATTCAACTTATAAAGTTTTGTAAATAAATACGGGCGGTGTGGCTGGTGGCTCCGCAACATCTATTTTCGGTAAAATTAAATACGCATACATGAACAAATTTTTAAGTACCCTTCTTCTCCTGCTAACATTGAATGTGCTTTCTTTTGCCCAAACTGCTAAAGAAGATGTACCCAAGAGCTGGCACATGATGGATAAATCGGCTACTGGCTATTATGGCGTAAGTGCCGACAAGGCCTATGAATTTCTGAAAAGCAAGAGCCTCAAAAGCAATACGGTGATAGTAGCCGTGATCGACAGTGGCATTGATACGTTGCATGAAGACCTGAAACCCATCCTTTGGACCAACCCGAAAGAGATACCGGGCAATGGTATTGACGATGATGGCAATGGATATATTGATGACATACATGGCTGGAATTTCCTTGGAGGAAAAGATGGCCGCAGTGTGAAAGTAGACAGTGATGAAGGCGCCCGTGTTTATTACGGATTGAAAGCGAAATGGGATAACCGGGAAGTTGACAGATCTAAATTAAATAAACAGGAAGCCTATGAATATGAAATGTTCCTGAAAGCAAAGGCCCGCATGACAACAGACGACAGCAAGGAAAATGAAGCGTTAAGTGTAGACCTGGAAAGCCTGAAGGATCTTTACAATACCCTGGTAAAAAGCGATAGTGTTTTAAGGATTGCCATGGGCAGGGATACGTTTACCGGCAACGACCTGGATAAATACGTAACCAAATCCTTTGCAGAAAGAAAAGCAAAGAATGATTTTATTGGATTGATGAAGGCCAACAGCCTGATGGACCAGACCAGCAAGGAACTGATCTCGGGCTTAAATGAATATGTAGAGTATGTAGAAGGAGAACAACGCAAGGCAGAAGCAAAAACAAAAGCGCCGGTTGAATACCGTAAAGATATTGTAGGTGATGATGAAACTAATTTCAATGCCCGCGGTTATGGTAATAACGATGTGATGTCGGTTACACCCATGCACGGCACACACTGCTCCGGTATCATCGGGGCCGTACGCAACAATGGCAAAGGAATGGACGGCATTGCCGACAACGTACGCATCATGATGCTTCGTGCTGTGCCCGATGGCGATGAACACGATAAGGATATTGCACTGGCCATCCGTTATGCGGTTGACAATGGCGCAAAGATCATCAACATGAGTTTTGGAAAAAGTTTTTCGCCACAGAAGCAATGGGTGGACGAAGCCTTTGCATATGCAGAAAGCAAGAATGTATTGCTGGTGCATGCAGCAGGTAACGATTCGAAGAATGTGGATTCAACCGATAATTTTCCCAACCCGGATTATTTAAGTGGCGGAAGAGCAGGCAATGTGCTTACTGTGGGCGCCAGTGGCGATCCCAAAGCCGGTGGCTTAACCGCCTACTTCAGCAACTATGGTAAAAAGGGAGTGGATGTATTTGCCCCCGGGGTAAAAATGTATTCTACGCTTCCGGGAGGAACCAATTACGGGAACCTGCAGGGAACCAGTTTTGCCGGTCCGCTCGTAGCAGGTATAGCGGCTTTAACGCTGGAATATTTTCCACATTTATCAGCGAAGCAATTGAAATACGTGATCGAAAAATCGGCTCAGAAACCGGAATACAAAGCCACAAAGCCCGGTACGGATGAAACGGTTGAATTCAGTGAACTCTGCCATACCGGTGGTATTGCCAATGCCTACGAAGCAGTAAAACTTGCTTCTACATTAAAAGCAGAAACAAAGAATGAAAAAGAAGTGTTGCCGAAACCAAAGATGAAAAAGAATAAAAAAGGATAACCTGTATCCTAAACTTCTAAACGCTAAACTAATTAATTATGCCAAAGCCTTCTCCTTCCTCCTACCCTGTTTATTTTAAACGTTATATTGATCAGGTTGCAGAAGACGACCTGGCAACTGCTTTTGAGAACCAGTTACCGGTGATAAAGCAATTCCTTTCTTCCATTACGGAAGAAAAATCTGCTTACGCCTACGACACCGGAAAATGGACATTAAAAGAAGTATTGCAACACATCATTGATGCCGAAAGGATATTTAATTACCGGTCGCTTTGCTTTGCCCGGAGAGAAGCTGCTTCATTACCCGGTTTTGATGAGAATAGCTATGCGGCTCATTGTGATGCCAACCGGAGAAAATGGCAGGATCTTATTGATGAATTCCTGGCTGTTCGTAAGGCAACCGAACTGATGTATAAAAGTTTTACAGAAGAGATGCTGGAGTTTCCCGGCGTAGCCAATAATAACCCTGCCACTGCAAATTGTTTCGGTTTTGTTACCCTTGGTCATTTTAATCACCACAAAAAAGTAATGGAAGAAAGATACCTGTGATGTGGTTTAAGTAATAAAAAAGCCCCGGGTAAAGTACACCCGGGGCTTACTATTTGATTACCCTGAACTTATTGTTTTACGATGCGCTGTGTTATTGCGCCGTCTGCAGTTCGCAGTTCCATAACATACATACCTGAAGGAACAGTTTCCAGGTCTTTTACCACCACGATATTATCGCCCGGCATCAGCGTTACATTCCGTTTCAATACTTCCTGTCCGTTCATATTGATAAAGCGGATCGTGCTGTTCTCCTGCCTGGCACTGTTCACCTGCAGCTTGATATTGCTGGTAAACGGATTGGGATATACCGTAAAGTTGCTCATGGTCAACGAACCATCCAATCGGAGTGCAACTACCTGACTGAAAGACAGTTTACCATCTATATCAACAATGCGCAGACGGTAATACAGGATCTTGGCATTAATGTTTGCCAAAGGATCTGTATAGGTATAGTTCCTGCTTGTTGTTGTTGTTCCGTTACCGGTTACGGTTCCTACTTTTGAAAAGTTAAGGCCGTCGAAGCTGCGTTCTATCTCAAAATGATCGTTGTCTGTTTCGGTAGCGGTTGTCCATCTCAATACGGCATTGTTGCTTTCTTTTTTAACAGTGAACGAAGTCATCTTAACCGGCATAACACCGCCGGCTGCAATGGTAGCTGTACCATCATCCACAAACTGGTCGCCAAAAACATTTTCGCCGGTGATACGTGCTGTGTTGGTAACGGTAGACAGCATTTGCAAAATGGCCGGTGTAGTAACTTTAAAGCGCAGGGTATAACTCTCACCTGGCTGTAATACACCGCCTGATGTACTGGTGGCGCCGGTTCCGATATAATATTTCACATACGAACTTGTTCCGTTGGTTGCTTTAAAAGCAAAGTCACCATCCTGTGCATCTGTTTGAGCGCTGTTATTAGGAAATCCCGGTGAGTTTACCACTACCAATGAATTGGGAAGGTATACAACGTTTACAGGAAGTGTATCTACTACGGTACAGTTCAAGGCAGCGGCACTTCCGATATTAGAACCTGATAATGTATAAGTCAGTTCTTCATTCAATTGTATCACACCAAATGGTGCAATGGCATCACTAACCGATTTATTTAAAATGATCTCCGGGTCCTTTGCTTTAATGGTAAATGCAAACACACTTGGGAAATACTGGTCGGCTTCTGTACCAAATTCAATATTAACCTGGGTAGCATTTACGGGAATGCCATAACCGGTTCCAACTTCCTGCTCGTCAATATCAATTCCCATCTGGTTAAGGAAATTAGGGTTCTTGGTACTTACATGCGCCCCATTTTTTGAAATGGTACCGTTCCAGAAATTAGTACCTGGGTTTACACTATTGGAAACAACATTTCCATTCACTTTTATATAATCGCCGTTTGGATTAGAAGCAGAAGCAGCAAGATTCGCATCGCCTTCCCATGCTACGGTTGACATATATGCGTCGGAAGCCAATACCGGCGAACCGGGAGCATTCAAGCCTGTCAATAAAATAGATTGAGAAGTGGGTGAGCCGCCACTGAATACCTGGATGAATCCATCATAAACCCTCACACTGGAGTATGAAGCCGCTGAATTCTCAAATACCACCACCATGGCCCATCCGCCATAATTGCCTCCTCCGTTTACCGATCCGGTTGCAACCGTAATATCGGCTACGGTATAGGTACCGGCACCATTGCTGTTTACAAAGGCTGTTACATCAATATAAGACTGGTATGCAGAATCCGAACCGGTGATCTGTCCTTTATCTACCTGCGATACCGGCGCTATAATATTTGTATAAGAACCCGAAGTACCCTTGCGGATCTTAGCGGTTCTTAAGTTAATATTTCCACTGCCGCCGGTGCCGCCATCAATCCTTCCTCCCCAATACAAACGTGCAAATTTCACGGTATTGGTTCCTGAAGGCATGATCAGATCAGCAGAAGACGAATTGAAAGTTGCATTGGGCGTATTAGCATCAAGCTTCATGTCAAAATAAAAGTCAACCGTATTGCTGGTACCCTGGTATAATGCCACTGCAACCTGGTTATTGCCATTTGCAAAACTTGATGAAGGTATATCAATTGTAAAATCACCGTCTGTATAGTTCCTGTTGCCGCTTGGGTTTGTACCATACACTAAGGTCCCGTTCGGCATATTCATCCTGGCCACTTCTACCCCATTCACATATACAACCGCTCCATCATCATATTTTGCGGTCAGCGTAATTGTTGCATATTGCGATGGGTTGGTAAGGTTGATATCCCTTCTCAGGTAATAAGTTTCCCTGTTTGTTTGAGAAGGTGAATTCACATTTGGTTCGTTATAACCAAACGCATTTGTATTATTGGCAGTATTGGTCCAGTTAGAAGCATCGTTATAGGCATCCTGGGTCCAGTTCAATCCTGATATATTAGCCGGGGCAGACGAATAATTATTCAGCGAGTAATATCTCCATAAACCGCCGTACGGCAGCAGCGAAGTTGTAGTTCCTCCCCCATCCACGTCTGTAAACTGGATGTTTGAATTATCATTGCCATAGGCGCTTGTACGGCCATTTGAATAATTTCCGGTACCACTGGTACTGAAGTCGTTCATGGCTGTTGTGTTCACAACCCCGGTACTTCCGCTTCCGCTGGTATAAACAGCGGTAATAGTGTTCCCGAAAATGGTATGACCACCGTGTATGTTATCGGAAAAGATCGGGTTGCCATAAGGCCGTATAACCTGGGCGTTTGCTGATTGCTGTGTTGCTGCCATGGACAGTATTACCATAATGCATGCAACTACGATTGCTCGTGGAGTAAAATTTTTCATTGTCTTGTGGTTTAGTGTTAAACTATGCGGTAAGCATATAGTTTTTACAGGACTTGTTGTGATGCATTACAATCACAAAGACAACTTTTCAGTAGATATTAAATTGGAGGAACCTGGAAATTGGGCATTTCGGGAAGATACGTGGACTTCGGTAAGCAATTAAATCAGAGGTAGCACAAAGATATGCGATGTTTATTAAATTCAAAACTTTTATGGATATTTTTCTTAGCTGCTCCTCTATTTAAAAAGGATGTTTTTAGCTCAAATGTCAAAAAACCAACAAGTTAAGCTGCAAATAAAAAGTGCAGCAGGCATTGCCTGCTGCACTTCAAAAAAGAGTGAATTACCTTTAAAAAGGCGAATTAATTACTTTTTGCGGTATTGCTTTGACCGATCATATTATACATTACCTTAACTGTTTCATCGATATAAATATCACCACTAATCCTTTTCAGCCACTGGTTATTCTTCTCCAGTTTGTCCTTTGCTTCGTTTAAAACAGCCATATCGGCTTCTGTATTTTTTACGTTCATTTCCTTGGTCAGCTTATACAATTTGTCGAGTTCTGTCCATTTAGCCTTCAATAGCTTCTGGTCTTCTTTATATTTAGCCAGGTTCAGGGAATATTCCTTGTCATTGTACTTATCCAGCCAATCAACAGCTTCCCGTATCTTTTTAAAATTCGGGTTTCCGGTAACCAGTTCTGAACCGTATTTAACCACGGCATCTGTGCTGATGGTTGTTGTCCAGGTCTTATAATCCGCTTTCCCGATCTCATCCCAGGGAAGAGAATAGGATTCATCCCTTTCCCTGAATTTCAGGTACTCGAGGCGGTTGGGAATAACAACATCCGGGGTAACTCCCTTTAATTGCACAGATCCCCCGTTAACACGGTAGTACTTCTGCAGGGTAAGTTTTACCGAGCCAAGGTCTTCTGTGTTCTTATTGGCAAAAGCCGGGTTCTCACTTTCAGGATTCAAAGGAATGGTACGCTGAACGGTACCTTTACCAAAGGTAGACGTGCTGCCTATCACTATTCCCCGTTTGTAATCCTGTATGGCCGCAGCAAATATTTCTGAAGCACTGGCACTGAACTCATCCACCATAACCGTTAACGGGCCGGTGTATAGCACACTTTTATCCTTGTCTTTCCATTGGTAAGGCTTTTCTTCTCTTCCTTTAACCACGCAAACAGGGCCATCTTCAATGAACAGTCCGGCCATTTTTACCACTTCGGGTAAGGAGCCGCCGCCATTGCCACGCAGGTCAATAATGATACCTTCTACATTTTCTTCCTTCAGCTTCTTTATCTCTTTTGCAACATCTTCCGAGCATTTTGCACCGTTTGGATTGGCAAAGTCAATATAGAACTCAGGCAGGTAGATATATCCTACTTTATGATCGCCGTTGATGATGGCGCTTTTAGCAAACGTATCGTCTAATTTAATTTCGTCACGCAGGAGGGATATTACTTTTACCGAGCCATCCATACGGCGTACGGTCAATTTAACTTCAGAACCCTTTTCGGCTCCCCGTATCAGTTTTACGGCATCTGTTACCGAGTACCCGGTTACATCCACGGGTTCATCAGTACCCTGGCCTATCTTTATGATCTCGTCTTCTACTTTCAGGTCGCCGCCCTTCCAGGCCGGTCCGCCCGAGATAAGCGTAGCAATTTTGATCTTGCCATCGTCTTCTTTTAACTGGGCGCCGATTCCAAAGAAACTCCCCCGCATTCCTTCATCAAAAGAGCGTTTATCAATGGGAGCAAAATAATTGGTGTGCGGATCCATTACCCCGGTAATGGAATTTACAAACGTGCTGAAGTTTTCATCACTGGTTTCCCTCGTTTTCTTGGTGGTAAAGAAACGTTCTATCTGTTTTCTTACGGCATCCCTTGCTTCTCTTTCCAGTGTGGAATCTGCTTTGTATTTAAAGTCCTCTTTGTCTTTGTTTTTCTCCCTGCTTTCCTGCAGGTCGGCATAACGGCTAAGTGTCATATACTTCAGGCGCTTTCTCCATATTTCTTTTCGTTCTGCCTCATTCTTTGGATTTGAAAGTTTTTCCCGGTCAAGCTGCACATTTTCTTCCTTTGTAAAATCGAATGGCTTTGCCAATATGTCTTTGTACAGAACAGATGTCTCATTCAGGCGTTTTAAATAAACCTCGTTGATGCTGTAGAAGGAAATCAGTTCAGCACCGTGTATCTCGTCATCGATCTTATTGTCGAATTTTTTCATTTCATCAATATCGCCCTGCAGGAAAATATTACGGTCGTTATCAAGGTCATTGACGAATTTCTTAAGCACGTCTTTGGAGAAATTGTCGTCGATCTTTTTGGGACTATAATGCCCCTGTTCCAGCAATACCCCCACATTGCGGAGGATGCGGATGTATTTCGATTTGGGATTGTCCTTGTCAGACCTTCCTTGTGTTTGAAATGCAAGGAACAGGCTTGCAGCGGTAAGTACCAGCAGTACCGGAATAAATTTTTTACTCATCATAAATCTTGCAATTTTTTGCATGCTGTAAAAATAACGGAAAAACAAATGTTTCTCTTTCTCATAAACGTATGATTTTGAATAATGTTTTGTTAAAGGAGTTTTTCGGAAATGAGAACGGATAAGCGGTAATTTTATTTCCGGCGAAGCAGCGCAATCCGGTCATATTTTTACCTGCCGGGCATAAAAAACCCGGATCAAATCCGGGCTTTGGGTAACCAATGGGGCTCGAACCCACGACCCTCAGAATCACAATCTGATGCTCTAACCAACTGAGCTATGGCTACCATTTTAACAGGGAGCAAAAGTAAAGAAAAACAGCACTCCTTCAAAATTACATTTTGAACCGGCATACTTAATCTGTTTCTTTGCAACCCTGCAGGCAAACCATGCAATGGAGTAATTACATACTGATCCTTCTTTTTTCCTGCCTTACCGGCTGGTTAGCCGTATGGTTTATTTTGAAGATACTTTTCTGGCCAAAAAAAAATGTAAATGCTTTGGGATTAAAATTCCAGGGGCTATTACCCAGGTACCAGCCCGTTATTGCAGAGCAGTTGGCCGAAATGGCAAGCAAAGAACTTTTTTCTTTCGCATCATTGAAAGAAAAAGCAGCCAGCCCCGCCAGCTTTGATAAACTGAGGCCGGAAATTGAGTTTCACATTGATCATTTTTTGCGGGAAAAACTGAAAGACAGTTTTCCCATGCTCTCGATGTTCATCGGTGATAAAACCATCAGTCAGCTAAAAGCCGCTTTTTTACTGGAACTGGAAAGCCTTTTCCCGGTCATCATGAAGTCGTACTTAACCAATCTTGAAAATGATCTCGATCCCAAAAAGATGATCATAGAAAAGATTGCCGGGTTTTCTTTTGAAAAATCGGGCATCCTGCTGAACAAAACAGCAAAACGCCTGTTTATCCGGCTGCAACTGCTGGGTTTACTGGTGGGCTTATTTCTAGGGCTGATACAGGTGCTGCTGCTTATGCAACTTCAACACTAACAGTATATTTCCCTTGCCCCCTCCTATATGCCATTCATCCCATAGCGGGAGTTATTTCATTTTTTTTGAAGGTACTTTGCAGCCTCTAAATATAAAACAACAATAAATGATACGTACTGGTAAACTTCTGATGATCCTGATCTGCACAATGACTCTTTCCCAGGCCTTTTCGCAAATGCCCGGAGGCGGTGGCAACCGAGGCGGTATGGGCGGACAAAATATGAACATGGGCCATTTTTACGGCAAAGTGATCGACAGCACCAGTGGCAAACCACTGGAAGCGGCTTCCATACAACTGATCCAGAATAAATTTGACTCGGTTGCCAAGAAGAGAAAGGACGTAGTGGTATCGGGTATGCTTACTACTAAAAAAGGAGAATTCAGCCTGGAGAATCTTTCTATCATGGCTAGTTATAAATTAAAGATAACAGCCATTGGCTTTAAGACCATTGAACGTAAAGTGAATTTTGAAATGAATATGGCGGGCGCAAGAAACGGCGATTTCAGCAGTATGCTCAGCGGGGTGGATAAAGACCTGGGCAATATAAAACTGGAAGCAGATGCCAAACAACTGGAAACAGTTACGTTAAGCGCCAGCAAAGCCACACTTGAAATGAAGATCGACCGTAAGGTATTCAACGTAGAAAAAAACCTGAACAGCATAGGCGGTACCGCTGTTGATGTAATGAAGAACGTTCCTTCGGTAAATGTGGATATAGACGGGAACGTTTCGTTACGGAATGCCACGCCACAGATATTTGTGGATGGAAGGCCTACCACCATGACCCTTGACCAGATACCGGCTGATGCGATCGCTTCGGTAGAGATCATTACCAACCCGTCTGCAAAATATGATGCAAGCGGCGGTGGCGCCGGCATCCTCAACATCATTTTAAAGAAGAACCGGAAAGCAGGCTACAATGGAAACCTGCGTGCAGGCATTGATATGAGAGGCAGGCCGAACCTGGGCGGAGACATCAACCTGAAACAAGGCAAGGTGAATTTTTTTGCTGCCGGCCAGTTTGGTATGCGCAAATCCATCAGCACAGTAAAAACCGACCGTACTGATGTGGAAGCCGATACCACTTCATATCTTAAACAACGCAACAAACCCATCAACACCGGCTTCTTTGCTTTTGGAAGAATGGGAATGGATTATTTTATTGATAACCGAAATACCCTTACGATCGGTGGCAATATAGTACGTGGGCAGTTCAAGACAAATGATGTGATAAACACTTACCGGGATACGGTACGACCATCGGGCACCATCAGCGACCGCGGCGAACGGGCGAGCAAAAGCACCGGTAACTTCCGCAACTATGGCGCCACTATGAGCTTTAAGCACAATTTTGCCAAAGCAAATAAAGAATGGACCGCCGACCTGAATTACAATTACAGCAAGAACGACAATATCGGGGATTACAACACCCAATATTTCTATCCCACCAACACACCAAAAACACCCCTTGTTGTTGAACAATCAAAAGGCGGGGGAACCACGCAGTTCTTTACGGTGCAAACAGACTATACAGACCCCATCAACAGCAAGATGAAAATTGAAACAGGGGTAAGGGCTTCGTTCCGCAATTTCACCAGCTTTAATGATAACTATGTACAGGGTACACCCGGGCAGTATATTCTTATCTCCAGGCTTAGTAATAATTATAAATTCAATGATGCCCTGTATGCCGGGTATCTCACCTTCTCTCACCAGCTTAAGAAACTCAGCTACCAGCTTGGATTGAGAGTAGAGAGCTCTTCTTACACCGGTAACCTGATCACCAAGAACCAGAAATTCAAAACAGACTACCCGTTGAGTCTTTTCCCAAGTGCATTTGCTACCTATAAACTGGATGACAAACAGGATATGCAAGTGAACTATTCAAGAAAGATCAACCGGCCGAATTTCTTTCAACTGATCCCGTTCATCGATTATTCCGATTCATTGAATCTTTCTGTTGGTAATCCCGGCCTTACACCCGAATTCACCAACCTGCTTGAATTATCGTATTCCAATCAATACAAAGCCGGTAATAGCTTTTTAGCAACGGTTTATTTCCGTAACACCGAAAATCTTATTACCCGCTATCAATACAGAACCAATAACCCCGATACCACAAAGACCAGTACCGTTATCATGAACACTTATGCCAATGCCAACAGGAGTTATACCGTTGGTTTTGAACTGACCGGTAAGAATAAACCGGCAAAATGGTGGGACCTTACCACCAATATCAACCTGTTCAACTCTACCATTAAGGCAGGAAATCTTTCAGGCAGTGTGAACAGTTCTTTATTCAGCTGGTTTGTGAAGATCAATAACAGCTTTAAACTGCCTAAGAATTATTCTATTCAATTCTCAGGCGACTACACCGCTAAAACACTGGTGGCGCCTGGCAGCGGCAACCGTGGTGGTGGTATGGGCATGATGTTTGGCGGAGGATCGCAGCCAAGTGCGCAGGGATATATCAAACCGATCTTTGGCGCTGATATTTCTATCCGCAAGGATTTCCTCAAGAACAATGCAGCATCACTTACCCTGCAATTCAGCGATATCTTCCGTACCCGGTTGTATGCAACACATTCCGAAGCCTCCAGCTTTATACAGGATAATGAGCGCCGCAGGGACCCGCAATTTGTACGCCTGAACTTTAACTGGCGCTTTGGTAAGATCGACGTGTCGCTCTTCAAACGCAAAAACCTGAAAGGCGAAATGGAGAACATGCAGAATGCACAGCAGGGAATGGGCGGAAATTAATTGAATAAGTAACCGATTCATACAGCCACTTTCGGGTGGCTTTTTTTATGCCATTAAGCGAAGCTTTGCCGTCAATTGACCGCTAATTTGGTTTTTTTAGCATTATTTTGCCGAAGCAAAAATTATATATGAAGAATATCTCTTTTAAAAAACTGTTGCCCCACCTGGTTGCCGTGGCAGCATTCTTATTATTATCCGTGATACTCACCAAGCCGGCCCTGGAAGGAAAAGCCGTTCAGCAAAGCGATGTGGTACAATGGAAGGCTATGGCGCAACAGGCTTTTGAGTACAAAGAAAAAAACGGCCACTTTCCCAAATGGACCAACAGCATGATGAGTGGGATGCCTACTTACCAGATCGCACTGGGACCAAAAGAGCCGATATATATTCACCTGGTTTACGTACACGATATTCTTACACTCGGCTTACCCAAGCCGGTATTTTATTTATTTATAACAGCCCTTTGCTTTTACCTGCTTTGTATTGTGATCGGACTTAACCCCTGGGTAAGCATATTCGGGGGCATTGCCTATGCCTATTGCTCGTACGACCCGGTATTGATCGCCGGCGGGCACGATACCAAGTTCTTATCCATGACCTATGCACCTGCTGTAATTGCCGGCGTACAATTATTATTCAAACAGAAATATTGGATAGGATCTGCCTTACTGTTAACAGCCGGCGTGTTGATGCTGGCACAATTACACCAGCAGATCGTTTATTATACCCTGCTCATCATTGTATTCATGACCGTGCCGTTTGTTATAAAGTGCGTCCGTGAAAAAGCCATCAAACACCTGGCGCTTACAGCCGTGCTGAGTGCCTGCATCGGGGCCATCATCCTGGGCACCATGGCGCTCAACTACTGGCCTACTTACGAACTAAGCAAGGAGACCATGAGGGGCGGAAGAAGTGAGCTCACACAAAAAGACAAAAAGAATGAAACGAAGGGTGGTTTGGATAAAGACTATGCCTTTAACTGGAGTTATGGCAAAGCAGAAACCATGACCTTACTGGTGCCCAATGCATTTGGCGGAAGTTCATCCGAAGGATTGGGTGAAAATTCAAAAGCCATTGAAGTGTTGCAGGAGAATGCTCAGTCTATAGCTCAATTAGCAAATGATCAAAATTTTCCTCAAAGGGTTGCCCAATCATCTCCCATGTACTGGGGCGAATTACCCAGCACCCAGGGAACGGTTTATATGGGTGCCATAGTGTGCCTGTTATTTTTATTCGGCGCCTTCTTATCCAAAAGCGAACATAAATGGTGGCTCATTGCCGTTACCTTATTTGGCATCGTACTGGCATGGGGTAAGAACTTTGAAGCCGTTAATTATTTCCTGTTCGATCACCTGCCCTTCTACAAAAAGTTCAGGGCGCCTTCCATGGCATTGGTGATACCGCAGTTCTCCATCGCCTTACTGGCCTCCATTTTTATCAATGAACTGGTTTCTGTTACCGAAAAAGAAAAACTTCAAAAGCTTTTAAAGAACAGTTTGTACATAACCGGCGGAACCGTGGCTGCATTGGGGCTCTTCTATTTCTTTTCCAACTTCAGCAACGACAGTACCAATGAACTGAAGAAAGGCATTAATGAAGCCTTGCAGGGCAAGGGTTCTGATTTTACAAGAAGTTACTTCGGAGCATTGAAGGCTGACCGCCAGGCATTTTATTTAAGCGATATGTGGCGTACTATCGGGTTCATATTCGTGGCCATTGCCGCTGTTTTCATGTATGCCAAACAATGGATCAAACCATGGGCGCTGTATGCCCTGCTGATCATTTTCTCCGCCATCGACCTGGTGGGTGTATCAAAAAGATATTTAAAAGAAGATGGCTTTGTGGAACCAGCCGACCTGGAAGCGCCCTATGCCGATACCCGGGCAGACGTTCAGCTGAAAAGCGATACCAGCTATTACCGTATCATTAGCCTGGCTGTTGCCACCGGGGATGGTTACAGAGCCGATATAGGCAATGCATTCAATGATGCGATACCTTCTTACAAACACCATAACATCGGCGGATACAGTCCGGCCAAACTTGGTTTATACCAGGACCTCATTGAAAGACAGATCTCCACCAACATACAGGCATGGGGTGCCAACCCGATGGCAAAAGACAGTTTCCCTGTATTGAACATGCTGAACATGAAATACGTGATACTGCCCGACCAGAACGACAGAAGGCAAAACACGGCGATACAGAATCCTTTCGCTCTGGGCAACTGCTGGCTGGTAAAAGAAGTGAAGTTTGTAAAAACTGCCGATGAAGAAATGAAGGCGCTCAATTCATTTGATCCGGCGCAGGTTGCTTTTGTTGATGAACGTTTTAAAACGGCTGTTCCCTTTACACCTGTGTACGATTCTGCCGCTTATATTAAACTGCTGGCGAACAATACCGACGAAATGAAATACGAATTCAATGCGGCCGGTAACCAGTTTGCTGTTTTCAGCGAAGTGTATTACCCGCATGGCTGGAAAGCGTATATCGACGGTAAAGAGACCCCTTATTGCAAAACCAATTATGCACTACGTGGACTTGCCATACCGGCCGGTAAACATACCATCGATTTTGTTTTTGACCCGGAATCGGTAAAGAAAGGCGAACAAATTGCCCGGTACACCAATATCATTTCTGTACTGGTTGTATTGCTTTGCCTGTTCATGGCATGGAAGAACAGGAATAAGGTTTCGGAAAATAAAAAAAGCTGATCATACAAGTTGCAGAACAACCGGCACCATAAGTTCATTGAGCCATGTGATGCATTGGCAAGGCTCATCAATGAAAAGGCAAACGATCTTTATGAACAGCTGAGAACCTTTGACGTGAACAGCATTGCTATTGATGAATACGGTAAAAATTATTTCACCGGTCATCATGGAGGCAACCGGCTTTTCTTTTCTGTACAAAGCAGCGCCGATATCATTTACCGTTCGGTTCAGTTGCTGAAAAAAGATATCGGGCAGATAAGTTTCATTGATTACGGCGCCGGGTTGGGTACGCTCTTTTTACTCGCCGGCAAAATGGGCTTTCAGAAAGTATACTTCAATGATTACTTTCCGCAGTGGGCCGGTTATGCAAAAATGCTATGCGATGCACTGGACAGTAAGGTAGATGATTTTATTTCGGGAGATATTGATGAAGTGATCGCTTATGCAAAGAAGAACAATGTGTTCATCGACATCGTTGCTTCCCGCAATGTGATAGAACATATTTACGACCTGCGGGCATTCTATACAAAACTGCAGCAGTCGGAACGAACCGGCATCTGTTACAGCACCACCACTGCCAATTATCACAACCTGCCCATGCGGCTAAAGCATTACCAGCATCATGCTAAGCTGGAAAAGTTGCTATATATAAAACAACGCAGGGATCATTTACAGAAGCTGATACCCGGCCTCAGTGCAACTGATGAGAAAGCACTCATAGCGCTTACCCGGGGAAGAGCCTTTGCCGATCTTACCAATGCAATAGATCTTTACCTTGCCAAAAAACCGGTGCCTCCTGTGGAGTTCTTACGCACCAACACCTGCGATTGCCAAACAGGTGTATGGGCCGAGCATTTGCTTACCCGGCAGGAATATTTCAGGATCATTGAAGCGGCAGGCTGTACCGCAACCTATACCGCCGGGTTTTGGGATACTCATTATAAATACGGGGCCGTAAATTTAGTAACCCGTTTGCTGAACAGGATCATTAAAGCAGCAGGCAGCAAAGGATATTGGTTTGCTCCTTTTGTAAATGTGGTTACTGCTAAAAAACAACATGGATAAAGCCGTTAAGATATTAAGCCTGGTCTCCTATAAATTTCTGCCCCCTGATATGGGCGGACAAAAAGGCATTGCATTCTTCAACCGCTATCTTGCTAAAAAAACAAACCTGCTTTGTGTAACGGTACAGGAGAATGATATAACAGCGAATGAAGGATACCCGGTAAAGAACATACTCAGCAACAGCAAACTGCGATACATCAACCCGTTTTATTTTTTTACGTTATGGCGTCTCATCAAAGAAAAGCAGATCACCCATCTTATCATTGAACATCCTTATTATGGCTGGCTGGGCATACTGCTGAAATGGTTTTGCAACGTTAAACTGGTCGTTCACTCACATAATATAGAAGCCCTTCGTTTTAAGACCATGCACAAATGGTGGTGGGGCATTTTGTGGAATTACGAGCGGTTCACCCACCGCAATGCCGACCTCAATTTTTTTATACATGATGAAGACCGGGATTACGCCGTAGGAAATTTTAAACTGGTGCCCGAAAAATGCAGCACCATTACCTATGGTTTTGAACACGCTGCACCGCCAACGGCAACAGAAAAAGAAGCCGCCCGTAAATTCATCTGCGATTCATACAAGATTGATCCGGCAGAAAAAATACTGCTCTTCAACGGAACACTGGGATATAAACCCAACCTGGATGCCCTGGACCTGATACTGGAAAAGATAAACCCTTTCCTGCTGGCCAAGGAAGGTTACCGGTATAAGATCATCATCTGCGGAAACAAATTACCAGTTGAATACTCGGGACTGATCAGTTACAAAGAAAAGAATATCATCTATGCCGGTTTTGTGCCTGATATAAATCCCTACTTCAAAGGCGCCGATATTTTCATTAACCCGGTAACAGACGGCGGAGGGATCAAAACAAAACTGATAGAGGCCCTTGGGTACGGGCTTTCAGTTGTAAGCACAAAAAGCGGTGCCACCGGCATTCCGGCAGAAGCAGCAGGTGAGAAACTGCAACTGGTTGCCGACCACGACTGGAATGCTTTTACTGCTGCATTATTGGCAATAAAAATAAATACAGGAACCCCGGCTGCTTTTTATAAAAATTTTTACTGGGGTTCTATAACAGATAAGGCAGCAGCCATGATCAGTAAATAGTACCTTTGAGCCAGCAGCATATAATTTAGTATCAGTATACCTGACTAAAATTATTTGAGATTTAGTAAAGCCTGTATAGGAGTGGGCCTTGCCCCTCTCCTTTGGAGAGGGGTTGGGGTGAGGTCAAAGCTGGCAGTAGTTTGAACAGTTCTGGTAGACAAAAAAAACAATTATACGCAAATACAATTTAAATAACCGATGAGTACAACCCGGAATTATAACACAGAGCTAAAAGATACCAGCGATCATAAATATGCCTACAACTTCGATTTTGATGTAATACACCGGTTCATGATACAGGCCTTTGAACCATTTATAAAACCCGGTAATTGTTTGGAACTGGGAAGTTTTAAGGGAGATTTTACCCGGAGGTTAACGCCCCTGTTCAACGATATTACCTGCGTGGAAGCTTCGGATGATGCAATTGCCATAGCGCAAAAAGAATTCGGCAACAAGATAAAATTTGTAAATGCGCTTTTTGAAAAAGTAACCCTGCCGGAGAAATACGACAATATCATCTTAACCCATGTACTGGAACACCTGGATGAACCGGTGGCTGTAATGAAAAGAATAAACGACGAATGGCTTTCAGACAAAGGAAGGTTTTTCCTTGTTTGTCCGAATGCCAATGCACCCAGCCGGCAGATCGCTGTAAAAATGGGATTGATAACCCACAATAATGCCATTACTCCTGCAGAAGCAGCGCATGGGCACCGCATCACCTATACCCTGGATACATTGGAAAGAGATGCCCGGGCCGCAGGACTGAAAGTAGTTCACCGCTCCGGTATCTTCTTTAAAGCGCTGGCCAATTTTCAATGGGACCGGTTATTGAATACAGATATTATTTCGGAAGAATACCTGCAGGGGTGTTACCAGCTTGGGCAAATCTATCCGGATCTGTGCTCCAGCATCTTTTTAATGTGTGAAAAAGGATGATCATTTATTTTCCCTTTTAATTTTCCTATGCACAATCTTACCAAAATAAAGATCTTCCGGTTCCTCTTAACCTGCACCTACCCTTTTGCATTTATTTTCCTTTACCCTTTTGCGTTGGTCCGGAAAAAAAACAGTTCGCACCTGTTCTTTTTTTTCGACCGGTATGCCATGGGCGGCGCACAACGGATTTTCCTGGATATCCTTAACAGCGTTAGTAATGTTCACAAGCAGGTGTATTTTACCCGCAGGTCGGCCGATGATACGTTAAAACAGTTGTTTTATTCCATCCCACAAACCGAGAGCCGGGATATCCATTTCTGGTGCGATAATTTACTGTTCCGTTTATTTTCGGTTCACTATTGGTGCTTTTATATAAACCGGCATAAACAGGCGCATGTATTCAGTTCTAACAGTACTTTTTTTTACGACATGCTCCCCTTTCTTAAAAAAGGGTTTCGTAAAACTGAGCTCCTCCACAATTTCACCTATGGAAAAATGGGCATGGAATTCTTTGGGCTTGCCAACCACCAATATTTATCATTCCGCATCGTGTACGATAATTTAACCCTCCAGAATATTAAGCGGCAATATGCTGATTACAAAGTGGATGATAGTTATCTTACCCGTGTTCTTTTTATTGAACCCGGTGTACAGATCGATCCTCCGGCAGAAAAGAATATTGATAGCCCATTAAAGGTTTTGTATGCGGGCCGCGGTGGTGTTCAAAAAAGGGTTTGGCTCATCAGTAAGATCGCCGAACATTTCATCCGGGCAAACCAGCCTGTTGAATTTCATTTTGCCGGTAATATGGAGAGCGATCTCTCCCCCTTTGTTATTGAACATTCCACCCTTTATGGCCGGGTAAGTGATGAAAAGAAGATGCAGGATATCTACCGGAACTGCCATGTGATATTACTTACCTCTGCCTATGAAGGCTTTCCCATGGTGATCAAGGAAGGAATGGCAAATGGTTGCGTACCGGTAGTTACAGCGCTGGAAGGGAACAAAACGCATTTAGTGAATAACAGCAATGCGCTTTTGATCGATGACATAGAGAACGAAGAAGCGGTTGTAAAGCAAGGCATCGAAAAAATAAACCTGCTGCAGCAGAACAAAGACCTCCACCGGCAACTGGCTGTTAACTGCAGGAACTATGCGGAGGCCCATTTTAATAAAAAACTTTTTGAAGAAAGAATAAATGCTTTTCTTACAAAGCAATGACGACCATATTCATAACAAGATGGTACCACATTTTTGTACAACCCTTCTTCTTTATACGGAAGGGCATCAATAAAGATGTAAAGGCGCTTGCACCGCAGTGTACGGGCAAAGTGCTCGACTTTGGTTGTGGCGCAAAACCATACCTGGGTTACTTTGGGCATGCCGATGAATACATCGGGCTCGACATCGAACATTCGGGCCACCCCCACCTGAATGAGCACATTGATGTGTTTTATGACGGAAAAAAAATTCCCTTTGCCGATAACAGTTTTGATAGTGTGTTCAGTTCCGAAGTATTTGAACACGTTTTTAATATTGAAGAAGTGCTGCCCGAGATACACCGGGTATTGAAACCGGGTGGAAAGATGCTGCTCACCTGCCCCTTTGCCTGGCCCGAACATGAAGTGCCGTACGACTTCTGCCGCTACAGCAGTTTTGGCATCCGGCATGTTCTTGAAAAAGCAGGTTTTAAAATAACCGACCAGCGCAAATCGGGTCATTTTTTTGAAGTAGTGATGCAGTATCTTATCTTCTATATATTCTGCTTTATTCCCAAAAAGCCCGCATTTGTTTATTATATCCTGCACCAGGTATTCATCTTGCCCTTCATGCTGTTCACTATCATCATTTCCTTCCTGCTTCCCAAACGCATGAAACGGAAGGACCTTTATTTTAATAATATTGTACTGGTTGAGAAAAGATAATTTAACCTGCTAGTAATAATTACTACTTAGTACCTATGTATAGTACTATATTATCAGGAAGCCCATATTTCTTAATCTCACTTCCCGCTATGTCCTTACTTAAGATTGATTTGATCTTAAATCCAGCCCTTTGCAATCTTTCAACAAAAACTTTTTGTGAATACATTCTTATATGATCATCCTGACCAAATCTACGCCACCTTTCAGGCACATCAGTACAAGCAGGATCTTCCTCAATTCCATCAAACCCCCTTAATATCGGTGCCATGATTATTGCAGATCCGCCTTTTTTTAAAACCCTGTACATTTCCCTCATAGCTTTTTCATCATTGGGTACATGTTCTAATACATGCGAACATATCATAAAGTCGAATCTGTCATTTTGAAATACATCCATATTTTCTATATCAGTCTTCACATCTACTCCTTCCATGAAAAGATCAGCGGATATGTATTGAGAGACATAATTATCCTTAATCCATTTACTAAGCCCCTTTGAGGGTGCAAAATCAAGTAATTGCTGAGTTGATTCAAATTTGACATTGTTTTTTAAATACCATGCATAAAGCCTTTCTCTATCCATACTGTAGCAATCAGGGCAAAAGAAACCATCTGTATTTATTGTTTCAAAAGCTCCCTTTTGAGTATGAGGAAACCCGTATTTTTTGAAATTATTCATGTAATGATTTGGTAGCGGCAGGTAGTCAAAAACTTTGGCTCCGCAAATATTACATTGCTTTTTCTTAGGTAATAAGGAAAACTTATTAATGATTTTTTTTACTAAATAAATAACCTGCATATTAAATTGATAAATTTTAGTTGATACAAGATACAAGAATCCCCACCATCTTCTGAACAATATTAACACACAATATACAAAGAAACTGATAATCGGGCAATGCATGTATTAGCTCAAAGATGAGTCTACTTATCGCTTACTTCAATACCCATGTGAATCGCCTGTCCAGCCAAAATAAAGCAGTCTATTATTTAGCCTGGTCCCTTTTAAAGAATGCCTTGGGATATAAATAAGCAGCACTTAAAACGTTTCTAATTATTGAAAAATATTTATGCTCTTTCACTAAATACTTAACAGATGAAAGCAGCAGCTTACTTTTACCAGCTTTTAAGTTTTTATTAGAATTTAAATTCAACTCTTTCCCGATCACTTTGCAAACATTCAGCGAATTCGCAATTCTCCGGATTTGCTTTTGCGAACTCCAAATCCCGTCGCTGTGATTACGATGTACACTCATACATTCCTTATCATAGAATATTTTCCCGTACTGTGCATTTAAAATATGCAGGGGCCAGTCGCCGGGCATAAGCGGGCCATACCAGGATGGGAAATAATCGAAGAGCCTGTTCCTGAATACTACCGAAGAGGTTTGTATATAATTACCGTAAAGCAGGTCATTAAGGGTGGTTATGGCCTTACTGCCGGGTCCTTCATGCAAATGATTTCGGGGGTCGGCCGGGTCATCAGAAAACGTTTCAAGCACATTGGAAAAGCAGATCACAAAATCGGGGTTCTGTTCCAGGAAGTCAATTTGCTTTTTCAGTTTCCCTTTATCAATCCAGTAATCATCACCTTCCAGGTAGGCAATGTACTTCCCTTTGGCAGCATACAACAGCTGCATGAAATTTTTTGAAGCACCCTGGTTCTGTTCCTGCACAATAAGTTTGATAAGGGAGGGATATCGCTGCTGGTAATCCTGTAATATGGCCGTGGTACCATCGGTTGAACGATCATCGGCAATGATGATCTCAACCGGGTAGTTATGCTGCTGCTGCAACACAGATTCAACCGCCTGCCCGATGTAAGGAGCATGGTTATAGGTGATGATGCAACAGGAAACTAAAGGTTCCATTTAAAATATATCTGAACAATTAACTGATCGATCGAATCTCCTGTATAAACCGTTGCAAGGCCTTCTGCTGATCTTCGGAATAACCGTACCTGATATTTTCGGTGTAGTATTTCAACAGGTCGTACAACGGGGTTTTATTTTCATCAATAACAAGCGCCAGGTTATCAAACCCGGCGGCATTGGCTTCGTTGAAACGGCTGATGAATGCCGGATCTATTTTTTTATTGCTTATCCAGGCCGCAAACACAAAGGGCAATCCCGTCATTTCTTTCCAGGCCAGGCCCAGGTCGTATATATACGCCGAGCGTGATCTTTGTTCTAACGCCCGGTCGCCGATCACTAAACCGGCCGTTGTTCCGTTGATCTCCTTCTCATAATTACTTCCGGCGGCAACCAGTTGCGGCGATACCTTCCAGTGTTCTTTCAGCAGCAGTTTTACCAGCGCCACCGAAGTACGGCTCTGGTAATCCAGCAAAACCGTTTCTACCTGGTTCAGCGGAACATCGCTGAACAAACAAACACTGGCCACTTCTCCATCGCACCCGATGCAGTAATCGGAGATGATATAATGCTCGGGCAAAGAAGGGATTACTGCCACCGGAACCAGGCCCACGTCTATCCGGTCATCAACCAGCATGGCAGCTATATTTGCCGGGTAATCTATAATAAGATCCATCTCGTCTTTCATTCGTCCCTGCTCAAAGCCATAAATGAGAGGCTTGCTGTTCAAATAACTCACCGCTCCCACCCTTATCTTCTGTGCCAATTAATGTATTTTTGCGGCAAATGTACAGCAACATCATGGATTTAAACCAACTTACTGCCATCTCTCCCATCGACGGACGTTACCGGAATCAAATACAACACTTAGATGAATACTTCAGCGAATATGCCCTGATGAAATACCGGGTGATCGTGGAAGTGGAATATTTTTTATTCCTGGCAGAGAAGAAGTTCTTTAAAGCAGATGCAAAAACAAAACAGCAGCTGCAAAAGATCGCCACAGAGTTCTCACTGGCAGATGCAGAAGAAATAAAAAAAACAGAAAGCATCACCAATCATGATGTAAAAGCCGTAGAATACTTTATTAAAAAAGCATTGGATACATGCAAGGCCGGCCATTTAAAGGAATGGGTTCATTTCGGGTTAACATCGCAGGACATCAACAACACCGCCATTCCATTACTCTGGAAGAACAGTATCGAGCGGGAATACCTGCCGGCTGTGATCAACCTGCAGCATGCCATTGGAAAAATGGCGGTTGAATGGAAAGACATTCCCATGCTGGCCCGTACACATGGACAACCGGCCAGTCCTACAAGATTGGGAAAAGAAATGATGGTGTTTGTAGAAAGGCTGGAGAACCAGATACAGCTGTTCAGTTATATCCCCTTCACCGCTAAGTTTGGCGGCGCTACCGGCAACTTCAATGCCCATTATGTGGCTTATCCAAAATACAACTGGGTAAAATTTGCCAATGAGTTTACCGAAGAAAAACTGGGATTGCAGCGCCAGCAATACACCACACAGATAGAACACTACGATACCCTAGCTGCCCATTTTGATGCCATCAAACGCATCAACAACATCGTCATTGATTTTTGCCGGGATGCCTGGACCTATATCAGCATGGATTATTTCAAACAGAAAACAAAAAAGGGCGAAATAGGCAGCAGCGCCATGCCGCATAAAGTGAACCCGATTGATTTTGAAAATGCAGAAGGCAACCTGGGGATCGCCAATGCATTGCTTGAACACCTTTCTTCAAAACTTCCTGTTTCCAGGCTGCAGCGTGATCTTACCGATTCAACCGTGCTGCGGAATATCGGTGTGCCGGTAGCCCATACCTTACTCGCTATCAAGTCGGCAGAAAAAGGCATCGGCAAACTCGTTTTAAATGAAGCAAAATTGAAAGCCGACCTGGAGAACAACTGGGCGGTTGTTGCCGAAGCGATACAAACGATCTTACGCAGGGAGAATTACCCGGCGCCCTACGAGGCATTGAAAGAGCTTACCCGGGGAAAGTCTTTGATCGACAAGCATACAATTCACCGCTTTATTAATTCATTGAAGGTTTCGGCATCAATAAAGAAAGAATTAAGGCAGATCACTCCATACAATTATACGGGAAAATGAATGGTCTTTAAGAATAGATTAAATTATGGCAGGGATACATGAATTTCTTCCGTAATCCCGGCATTTTTTTGTAAGTTTAGCCTGTTGTAACCGATAATTTTAAACCGGAACTATGTCCCTGCCTGCGATAAGAAATTCCCTTTTCTTCTTCTTGCTGACCGCAAATTCTGTTTTTGCACAGGTAAATCTAAATCAAGGTCTGAAGGCTTATTATCCGTTTACGGGCAATGCAAACGATGTGAGCGGGAATAATAATAACCCTGTTTTCAATAATGCTGCATTAACAACCGACCGCTTTGGTAATCCCAACAGCGCTTACCATTTTAACGGCAGCAGCAGCTATATGCAAATTCTGAACAGCCCCTCCGTTAATTCCACAAACAAAATATCCCTGGTTGCCTGGGTAAGGCCCATGGGTTTTTATACCGGCACATGCCATGGTAATTCTGTTATGATGAAGGGTGATGCCGATTATTTAACCGGGAATTACCTGATGCGGTTTGATGACAATGCCTACACCAATGGTACCAATTGCGGAGGAGGCCCGGTAGATGTACTGCACCAGAACTTTTATGGTGGCACTATGGCACCTCCGCCAGGCTATACACCCTACATACAGGTAAATCAATGGTATTCTGTGATCATTACAATGGATGGCACTACGGCAAAATTGTATATTGACTGCCAGTTAAAAGCAAGTGGGCCACAGGGCGGCCAAACCTTTACCAATGCATACGATCTCTATTTTGGTAAGCTGAATAATCCTTCGTTTCCCTATTGGTTCAATGGCGACCTGGATGAAGTAAGAATATATGACCGGGATCTTACCGTTGATGAAGTGAATGTTCTGGGTAGCTGTAATACAGGTTTCACCTGTACCAACTGGTTAAGGACACAGGCTGTTGGGCAAAGCGTTACCGTGGGCGACCTTGATGTAAGTGGGAATCAAGTGACCGTTGAAGCAAATTTCAATTGCAGTTCTTTTCCAACAACAAGGCCGGATAAGCAGGAGGATATTGTTTCGAAACATTCAAATACAACGGATATTAATTATGTGCTGCGGATGGACCTTGCCGGGATCACTACTACCAACGGGCAATTCTTAACTCCCTTTCCCTGCGACAACCTGGTTACCAATAAAACATACCATGTGGCACTGGTTTATAACGGTACCACACTTAAATTTTACAGAAATGGTTTTTTAATGAGCCAGATAGCCGCAACCGGGAACCTGGTATTAAATAATTGGTTGACAACCATCGGCGATTATGCTGTAAACAACCCGGTGGGTACCAATTTTTTAGGATACATTAATGAAGTTCGGATATGGAATGTGGCCCGAACGGAGGCCCAGCTCCAGGCTTACATGAATATATCTTTACCCAATCCCACAACACAACCCGGACTGCTCGGGTATTACACATTTGACAATTTATTGAACAAGCAGGGCAATGCAGCCTATAATGGAACATTAAACGGTGCTGCTACCATAAACAATACAAACCCCAATTGCAGCTTTTTGGCTGATTCCTGCCCGGTAACGACTGTCATCAGTAATATCATCAATACATATACCCCTGTTCTTGCGTTAAGTCCTTGCGACAATAAACTTACCGTAACAGATGCCTCTACCTTTAATACGGGTGATACTGTTTTAATGATACAGATGAAAGGCGCTGTAATTGATTCCACCAATACGGCTGCATTCGGAACCATTATCGACTATAAAAATGCAGGTAATTACGAGTTCAATTATGTAAAAAGTAAAACGGGAAATGTAATTGAGTTAAAAAACAAACTCACCAGGCAGTATGATATTCCAGTGGGCAAAGTTCAATTGATACGAGTACCTTATTATTCCACTGCCCTGGTGAGTGCCACACTTACTTGTCCGCCATGGGATGGCAGTAAGGGAGGTGTGTTGGTATTAAATGCACGAGACTCAGTAATTCTGAATGCCGATATTGATGCAAATGGAAAAGGTTTTATTGGGGGGCAGGTTAGAACTACCGTTCCTGGTACGGGCATTTATAATCAAACTGATTATGCTTACCCATTAAACCCGGTTCACGGATCATATAAGGGAGAAGGAATTGCCGAAGTTTCTAACAATCTGATCTTTTGCAGGGGGCCTTTGTTCTCTGGCGGTGGTGGTGGTAATAGCAGCAATTCCGGCGGTGGTGGTGGCGGCAATAGTGGTAGTGGTGGTAAAGGAGGTAATGAGTGGGCTGGTGCTCCTACTGTACTAACGAATGGTGGTGTCGGTGGAAGAGTGTATGCATATTCATCTGCCAATAATAAGATCTTTATGGGTGGCGCAGGAGGTGCTGGTCATGCCAATGACAATGGCGGAACATCTGGCGGAAATGGAGGCGGCATTGTAATTATCAATACAAATACCATAAAGGCAAATGCGTATAAAATTACTGCAAATGGTGCTCAAGGTCCCGATTGCCTGAACCTGGGAACATGCGCTGATGGTGTTGGTGGTGGTGGTGCCGGTGGTACCGTTTTACTAAATGCGACTACCGCAGTAACCAATTTCCCTATTATAGCAAATGGAGGTAAAGGAGCCGATAATAATGTTCCCGGGCCAAATGCTCATGGCCCAGGTGGCGGCGGCGGTGGAGGAACCCTCCTTGTTAATTCAGCATCGTTGTTAGCTAATATTACCTATAGTTCAGCTGGAGGGGCGGCAGGCAGGGCACTTAATCATGGAAATACAAATTGGGGAGCAGTTGCAGGAACTAATGGCACATCATTCTCAAGTTTTATCATTCCGAATAGCACAGTCCCTTTTACTCCAAACATTGATTCAGTACGTATAAAAGACAGCCTCCTCTCCTGTAGTGGCTTTGATTTTAAAGGACTGGCTTATACAAATACCAACCCCATCAGCACCTGGCAATGGTATTTTGGAGATGGTGGTACTGCCAATACACAAAATACTACTTATGCTTATTCAGTTGCCGGTACGTACACCGTAAAACTGGTAGTAACGGATATCAATGGCTGCAAAGACAGCATTACAAAAAACGTGACAGCATTGCCCGGTATTATTGCCAATGCAGGTAATGATACCGCATTCTGTTCCAACAGCGCTGTTTCCCATACATTACAGGGAACCGGCGCAGGAACCTACTCGTGGACCCCGGCAGTTTACCTCAACAATCCAACGATTCAGAACCCGGTGGCAACCGTAAGCACAACCACTACTTTTTATTTAACTGTAACCGGTGCATCGGCCTGCTCATCCATTGATTCGGTGACCATATATGTAAACCCGGTACCTCTTGTACAAACTATTCCTGATACGTCGATATGTGCAAATGATATTTTGGTGCTGACTACCACAACCGGTTCATCAACCTATCACTGGGCACCCGGAACTTCAGTAAGTGATTCAACCATTGCAAGCCCGGTGTTTACCGGTAATGGGCCCGTTACCCTGGTTGTTACCGGAACAAATGCATCGGGCTGCTTTGCCAGGGATACCATACTCGTTAACGTAAAGCCATTGCCTCTTGTAAGGTCCATCGCCGATTCGGCCATTTGCAGTACCAGTGCAACCATCACGTTGACTACAACCGGCGCCCAGACCTATTCCTGGACCCCTACCATTTTCTTAAGCAACCCCAATATTGCAAATCCTGTATTCACTGGTAACCAAAGTCAGACCTATTATGTTACCGGCACTGCAGCAAACGGATGTAAAGCAAAAGACACGGTAAATATTTATGTAACCGCTCCCTTCCCATTACTGGCGCCGCCCGATAAATCGATGTGCCAGAATAATTCCGTACAATTGGATGGATATAATGGAACTGCCGTACAGTATTTATGGAGCCCGGCCACCTATCTTTCTAACCCAACTATTATTAATCCTATTGCAAACCCTCCTGCAACTATTACATACGCTGTTAAGATAACAAACCAGGGATGTAATTACGACAGTACCTTTAACGTTGTGGTAACCGTACTACCCAAGCTGCCTGTAACCGCAGGTAAGCTAAATGATATTGATTGTGCAAACCGAACGGCACAACTCTTTGCATCCGGAGGTACTACATACACTTGGATGCCGGCAACCGGGCTAAGCAATCCCAATATACCAAACCCTGTGGCCACACCAGCTACCAATCAAACATACATCGTGAATGTTTCTGACGCAAACGGGTGCAGCAATATTGATTCCGTAACCGTGTTGGTGAACAGGGTGGCCAGCCTTGCCCGCTATATGCCCAACACATTTACGCCAAATGGCGACGGGTTGAATGACTGCTATGGCTTAAAGAACTGGATGTATATAAAGAAACTGGAGTTCCGCATCTTTAACCGCTATGGCGAACAGGTTTTTGCTACAGCAGATCCATCCAGGTGCTGGGACGGACGGTACAAAGGAAAGATCGCCGACCAGGGTTCTTACGTGTTCTATATAAAAGCAGAAACCAATTGCGGCACCGAAGAACAAAAAGGAAGTTTCATGCTGCTGCGATAGCGCCTCTACCGGCTTTACAACACAATAACAACCCGGTAAACAGAACTTGCTTATTTTTATAAAAATTCTCTTCCAGATATTTTATGAAGATAACTTTATGTATTCTGTTGTTTCTTTTCAATATCTGTAATGCCCAGGTTGACCTGAAAAAGGGCCTGCAGGCTTACTACCCTTTTAACGGCAATGCCAACGATGCCAGTGGAAATAACAATCACCCCATTTTTAATAACGCCACAATAACCAGCGACCGTTTTGGTACGCCCAACAGCGCTTATCATTTTAATGGTACGTACCAGTACATGCGTATTAAAAATGTTCCTTCGCTGAACTTTGCTGACCAGGTAACGCTTTCGGTTTGGGTACGGCCCACCGGCTTTTATTACGGCATATGCCATGCCAGCCAGATACTGAGCAAGGGGGGCGGCAATTACAACCCCGGCAACTATGCATTGCGTTTTGATGATGCGCTTTATTCGGCCGGAAGCGGATGCAGCGGGGCTCCCTGCGATACCCTGCACCAGAATTTCCGGGGCACCGGAACCATACTTACCCCGTACAATGATTTTATCAAGAAGGGCCAGTGGTATTCGGTTATCTATACCAACGACGGAAAAACGGCAAGGCTTTATGTTGATTGCGAACTGAAGTATTCGGTAGAATTTCCGGAGACATTTACCAATGAAGAAGACCTTTTTATAGGTAAATCCGATGACGACCTATTTCCCTTCTGGATGAACGGCGATGTGGACGATATCCGTATCTATAACCGGGCGGTGACTATGGAAGAGATAACAGCGCTGTGCAAGGAAAGCCCGGAAGTAAAAAAGCCCGAACCCGAGGCCCTTAAGGAAGTGAAACTGGAGAAAAGGAATAACGATGTGCTGAAAGAAATTACGGTTGACCATGATTCCATCACCGTTACCTTGTACGACAATGGCGAGATCGACGGCGATAGTGTTACCCTTATCTACAACAATAAAATAATCACCACCCACCAGCGGCTTACCGACAAACCCATTACCTATACCCTGAAAATAAGCCCGGGCAATAATACCAACGAACTGGTGATGTATGCCGAGAACCTGGGAAGCATTCCGCCCAATACCGCCCTCATGATAATCCAGGATGGAAATAAACGCTACGAACTGAATGTGAGCAGTACCCGGAATACCAATGGGGTGATATCTTTCAAACTGAGAGAATGATTTGCCAATTTGGTGATTTGGTATTGAGCTGATGATAGCTTATGAAATTGGTTACTGTATCAATCACCAAATCGGCACATCGGGTAATCAGCACATCATTTATGTATCTCGCTCGTAAAATGGAATTCGATATCCGGGTTGTTCTGTATCTCGGTATTTAAGAACCACTCACTTTGGGCCAGGTATACCAGGTGACCATCCTTATCTTCCGCAATATTGGCCTGCTTGTATTTAATGAAGTCGTCCAGTTTTTTAGCATCCTTACTTACCAGCCAGCATGCTTTAAAAAAGGGCAGGTTATTCATCTGAACCGAAGCGCCATACTCCTGTAACAGCCGGTATTGTATCACTTCAAACTGCAGTTCGCCCACGCAGCCAATGATCTTCTTATTGCCTCCAAACTGGGTAAATAACTGGGCTACTCCCTCATCAGTAAGCTGCAAAATCCCTTTTTCCAACTGCTTGGTTTTCATTGGGTCTTTGTTCACTACTTCTTTAAATATTTCCGGAGAAAAACTGGGTATACCGGTAAAATAAAAATCTTCTCCTTCGGTAAGTGTATCGCCTATTTTAAAGTTGCCGGTATCAAATAGCCCTACCACATCACCGGGGTAAGCTTCTTCTATCACATCTTTCTGGCGGGCCAAAAAACTATAGGGATTACTGAACCGCAGATCCCGGTCGCTACGCACATGATGGTAATATTTGTTGCGCTCAAAGCGGCCGCTGCACACCCGTAAAAAGGCAATGCGGTCACGGTGCTTTGGATCAAGGTTGGCATGTATCTTAAAAATAAATCCGCTGAACTTATCTTCTTCCGGTTTAATGTCACGGGTAGTAGTATGCCTGGGCCTGGGCGTGGGTGCTATGCGGATGAAAGTATCCAGCATTTCTTTTACACCAAAATTGTTCACGGCGCTGCCGAAGAAAACAGGGGCCGTTCTTCCCGCCAGGTAATCATCAGTATTCAACTCGCCATAAACGCCATCCACCAGTTCCACGTCTTCTCTTAATGTATCCGCATCCTTCTCCCCGATCTTTGCATTCAATACCGGGTCGCTGAGGTCTTTTATTTCCACCACATCCTCATCATTGGCCTTGGTGCCGGCAGTAAACAGTACCAGGCTCTTCTGATGCAGGTCGTACACTCCCTTAAAATCCTTACCGCTGTTAATGGGTATGGTCATGGGATGCAACTGTATCTTCAGTTCTTTTTCAATTTCTTCCAGCAGGTCAAACCGGTTCTTTCCATCCCGGTCCATTTTGTTTATGAAAACGATCACCGGTGTTTGCCGCATGGCAATTACTTCCATCAGCCTTCTTGTCTGGGCTTCCACGCCATTCACACTGTCGATCACCAGTACCACACTGTCTACTGCTGTTAATGTACGATAGGTATCTTCTGCAAAGTCTTTATGGCCAGGTGTATCGAGCAGGTTAATAAGATGGCCCTGGTATTCAAAGGTCATTACACTGGTGGCCACGCTGATACCACGCTGCCTTTCGATCTCCATAAAATCGCTGGTAGCGTGTTTCTTTATCTTATTGCTCTTTACGGCTCCGGCTGTTTGAATGGCCCCGCCAAAAAGAAGGAACTTCTCGGTAAGGGTGGTTTTACCGGCATCCGGGTGAGAGATGATGGCAAAGGTCTTGCGCTTGTTTATTTCGTTTATGTACTTCATACCCCTATCCCCTAAAGGGGGACTTATTGTGTTTTGCTATTACTGTAATGCTTTTTTTTAAGAGCGCAAAGGTAAGGTTTGAAAAATAAAAAGCCCGAACTTGATAAGCCCATACGCTTAGGTAAAAGAACACAAAGGATATGCGGTACAAGTGAGTGATTCTTCCACTTCGCTCAGGATAAACTCCACGGTGCTGAGAAACGGAAAATATTTGTCTCAAAAAAGTCTAAACCCAGGACTTTTTATGTTATACCATTTTACTTATTCTCTTGCAACCTACCCCCCTTTAGGGGATGGGGGCACCATTCATACATTTTGCCACGTAAATCAATTACCATCCCGTAATTTTGGGGGAGATGGGCAAATCAGTTAACATCATCCGCAATTCATTACGGCTCACGTTCCAGGAACTGAGGGTGAATAAACTGCGTACAGCACTCAGTCTTACCGGCGTGGCCTTCGGCATCTTTTGCATCATCGGCGTATTGGCAACCGTGAACAGCCTGGAACGGAATATTCAGAACGAAGTGCAAAGCCTGGGCAGCAACACCATCTATATTGATAAATGGGATTACAGCGGCGGCCCCGATCAGCCTTTCTGGAAATTCAGGGCAAGGCCGGTTCCCAAATACGAAGAAGCTGCCATGATCAAAGAGCGTTCTGTTCTGCTCGACGATATTTCTTACCTGATGCAAACCGGTACCAGCATTTCGCATAAAGACGACCTGCTGCAGAACATCAGTGTGTATGGTATCCTGGAGGCACAAATGATCATTCAGCCGATCAGTTTTGCCGATGGCCGTTTTTTTTCAGCCAGCGAATTCAATGCCGGCACCAATGTATGCATCATTGGTTTCACCAGCGCCGAAACCCTGTTTGGAACCACCGAACGGGCCTTGGGAAAGCAGATCGATGTAAAAGGAAAAAAACTCACCATCATCGGCGTGATAAAAAAAGAAGGCACCAATTTCATTGGCTGGAACTACGATAACTGCATTATGCTTACTTATAATTTCTGCCGGCAGTTATTTGATGAGAAATTCTCAAATCCCATACTGATCGCAAAAGGCAAGGAAGGCGTTACCACCGATGCATTGAGCAATGAACTCAAAGGCATCATGCGGCAGATAAGAAGGCTTAGCCCTACCCAGGAAGATAATTTTTCGCTCAACAGCGTGGAAGCCTTCAGCAAGGCCATCACTGGTTTTTTTACAACAGTTAATATTGTTGGCGCCATCATTGGCAGTATCAGTTTGATCGTTGGCATATTTGGCATCACCAATATCATGTTTGTTACGGTACGGGAAAGAACAAGTGTGATAGGGCTTAAAAAGGCCATTGGCGCCAAAAAAGGTTCCATCCTTTTTGAATTCCTCATGGAAGCTGCCCTGCTCTGCATCTTCGGAGGCGCTATCGGTCTATTCTTCGTTTATATTCTTACACTCATCCTGTCTGGGCCACTCAAATTTCCGGTATACATTTCCATACCCATGCTTATTACCACCGTGATCATTTGTGTGGTGGCAGGCGTACTGGCCGGCATCATTCCTGCCTCCAAAGCCGCCCGTATGGATCCGGTGGCAGCCATAAGAAGTAAATAATATTAACAACTGGGCAGCGAATTTTATTTCCGGCTTGTCTGACATGTTAAAGCATCCTTTATGAAAAGAATACTACTGCTCCTGATTGTTATTCTCTCCCTTTATTCTTGTAAAAAGAATTGCAAAGACAATGAACCGGAAGTAACAGGTATTGTAAAGGATTTTACAGGTAAACTGGATGGTTGTAAAATGATGATCGTTTTAAGTAATGGAGATAAACTGGAGATACACTCTCTGCCTGCCGGCGTTACGCTGATCGATGGCAGAACTGTTGCGATAAAATACACAAAGACCGCACAAGCCTTTTCCATCTGCATGGCCGGGGAAATTGTGGACATTATAAGTTTGCGGTATCTTTGAGGCCCTCATGGGTATTACCATCCTTGCCATAGAATCTTCCTGCGACGAAACTTCTGCATCCGTATGTGTAGATGGAAAGATATTATCCAATAAGATCGCCAACCAGACCGTACACGAACAGTTTGGCGGCGTGGTGCCCGAACTGGCCAGCAGGGCGCATATGCAGAACATTGTACCGGTGGTGGATGCCGCTTTGCAAACAGCCAATTGCCAGCTACAGGATATAGATGCCATTGCCTTTACACAAGCGCCGGGCCTAATTGGTTCTTTACTGGTAGGAACACAATTCGCTAAATCACTTTCCCTGGCATTAGATAAGCCACTCATTGCCGTACACCATATGCAGGCGCATGTATTAGCCAATTTAATTTCAGAGGAAAAACCTTCCTTTCCTTTTTTGTGCTTAACGGTAAGCGGCGGACATACACAGATCGTTCGTTGCGATTCGCCCACACAATTAAAAGTTATTGGCGAAACCATTGATGATGCAGCCGGGGAAGCATTTGATAAAACTGCCAAGATGCTGGGACTTCCCTACCCTGGCGGACCACTCATTGATAAATATGCTGCGCTGGGAAATGCAAAACGATTTAAATTCCCTGAGCCGCAGATACCCGGGCTTGATTTTAGTTTCTCTGGTTTAAAAACATCCATCCTCTACTTTTTGAAAAATGCCGGCGCCAGTAACTTGTTTAAAGAAGAATTCCTGGCTGATGAAGAAACAAGAAAGAAATTCATTGATGAGAACCTGGATGATATCTGTGCTTCGGTGCAGGAACGGATCGTTAGCATCTTACTGAATAAATTAAGAAAAGCAGTGGCAGAAACAGGCATCAGCAATATTTGCCTGGCGGGTGGCGTAAGTGCAAACAGCGGCTTAAGAAGAGGATTTACTGCGATGGGAGAAAAAGAAGGCTGGAAAACTTTTATCCCTGCATTTGAATACTGCACCGATAATGCCGCCATGATCGCCATCACCGGGTACTATAAATTTTTAGCAAAGGATTTTACAGATTTAGACGTGAGCCCTTCTGCAAGAGCGGAGTGGTGAGGAGGTTTCGGGTTTGAGGTTTGAGGTTTGTGGTTCAGACACCCTGCATCTTGTATCCTGTATCTTGTATCCAGTATCCTGTATCTTGCATCCAGTATCCAGCATCCCGTATCTTGCATCCTCAATGTCAAACTCTTTTTTCCAATTCAAGCAATTTACCGTTTACCAAAACAAATGCGCCATGAAGGTATGCACCGATGCCTGCCTGTTTGGAGCGCTAATCGCAAACTTCAAACTCATCCAGAGCGAAGCCAAAGGGCAAACTTCAAACTGCCTAGACATCGGCACGGGAACAGGATTACTATCCTTAATGTTCGCTCAAAAGAATACAGGCGCAAGCATTGATGCCGTTGAACTGGATACAGCTGCGGCAGACCAGGCCAAAGAGAATTTTGCCGCTTCTCCCTGGAAAGAACGGCTGAATATCTTTAATGCAGACATTTTATCGTTTAACCCCAAAAAGAAATACGATCTCATCATCTCCAATCCCCCTTTCTTTGAAGGTGACCTGAGATCGGCAGATAAAAATAAGAACGATGCAAAACATGATACTTCGCTCAGTTTAACCGCATTGTTGCAGGTAGTAAAAAGCAATCTCACAACAGATGGCGTATTTGCCGTACTGCTACCTTATCGCCGGGTAGATCATTTTATGGAAGAAGCCGGCAAACAGGAATTATATCTCACACAAAAGATACTGATCAAGCAAACAGACAGGCATGATCACTTCCGGGGAATATTATTCTTCAGCAGAAAGAAAGTGCAACCCGTGAACATATCGATGAGCATTAAAAACAAGGAAGGGAATTACACACCTGAATTTGTTGCTGCATTAAAAGATTATTACTTGTATCTCTGATTATTTTATTTACCGAATAAGAATACATTCGTGGCAATTTGTGTAATTAGTGGCTACAAATCACAACCCCGCATACTCTTTCATATACATGAAAGGCTCATTTATCTTCCCTGCTTTCACCATCGTGGCTTTATATATTGCTTTACTTCCACCCAGCCGGATATCATCCAGCACAAATTTTATCATTTGCTCGCCAAAATAACGGCTGGCGTCTCTCGGTAATTCGTTTGGCAGGTTCCCTACGGCCATTACATCCACCGAGCCAGGTAAATAAGGAGCAGTTATTTCAAAACTTTTTCTATCCACCCCATACACTGGCTTATCAATGGTAGAATCGCCCAGGTTGCAGGGCACCGAACCATTTCGGTCATCGGTGATATCGGCGATGGTCTTGATGCGGAAATCTTCCCGGCGCAGGTCGTCCATCTCAAACAGGCGTGGAATATTTTTTTCCCAATAGATCCCGTTCATCAGTATATCGGTATGCGCCAGGTAATCGGTAAAGCGGCAATTGTAGTTTTGTGGATTGGCATGAAAATCATTGCGCACATACTTACCGGTCTCCTTATGTGCATACAGGTCGGCGCCTTTTAAATGTACATATACCGGGTACGTAAATTCTTTTTCAAAATATTCATCCGGTTCCACTTCATGAATACCCAGCAGGTTCATGATCTCCAATACCCCATGCGCCACACGGCCTGTGCCTGTAACTGCAATTTTAATATTGGGCAGTTTTAACCCGAAATAGGTATGCACCAGCTTCTGAAAACTGTTTACCGAACCAACCCTTGCCAGCTTAAAAGCGCCGGAACGGTTGCCATAGGCCATCATACCGTTATGGGCGCCCACAATGCCGGCAAAGAAACCGAAGCCAATGATCCTTGTACCATCTTCATGCTCCAGGCATTCATAATCCACCAGGGTAATTTTTTTATCCAGTATGGTTTTGAATAATTGCTGGTTGGCTGGCTGCATTTTTTTTGTGTGCGAAAAGAACATATAGGTCTTTCCTTCCAGCAGCATATCAACAGGAACTTCTTTAATACCGAGCAGCAGGTTGCATTCGCTCATATCTTCTTTTACTTCCACACCCGCCCTTTCGTATTCAATATCGGCATAACAACGGTTGAGCGAATGTTGCACCAGTACTTTAATATCATCGAAATTCTTTTGCAGCCATTTGCAATGCGCCGGGGTAAGCGCTACCCGGTTATCCTGGGGTACTTTCCCTTCCCGTATTAAGCCAATCGTAAGCATCAATCGTTAAATTTAGATGGCAATTTACATTTTAGATTTTACCTGGCCACGAATGGCACTAATTGACACGAATAATTCGTGCTTATTCGTGTAATTCGTGGCAAAAAAGTAAGAAGTTCATTCATTAATAAAGCTCTATTTAAAAAGAGCGATTCCCTACATTTGCAGCATGAATTATTTTGAACTGTTTGAATTGCCCGTTTCCCTGAAAATTGATCAGGGAAAACTTGCTCAGAAATATTTCGAACTGCAAAAAAAATACCACCCCGACTTTTTCACCCAGGCCACCGAACATGAACAGGATGAGGCGCTGGAAATATCTTCTCAACTGAATAAAGCACTCAGGGTTTTTAAGAACCAGGAGGAAACGATCAAATATGTTCTGCAACTGAAAGACCTTTTGGAAGAGGAAGAAAAATACCAGCTGCCCCCGGCATTTTTAATGGAGATGATGGAACTGAATGAGGAACTGGATGAAGACTCCCCCGCACAGGTTGCAGCCATTGAGCAGGATATTTATACAGTTGTACAACCCATCATTGAGAGCTACAACGATGAAACCGCAACTACAGCCGATCTGCTGAGGCTGAAGGAATACTATTACAAGAAAAAATACCTGCAGCGTATTTTGGACAGAACAGCCGGATAATGTAATATTGCAGCCCCAAACGTTAATCCGTTAATTTGTTAATACGTATAAACGGATTAACTACTTAACGTTTTACAGAGACGCCCAGATGGCGGAATTGGTAGACGCAGCAGACTCAAAATCTGCCGTTCGCAAGGATGTGCAGGTTCGATTCCTGTTCTGGGCACCAGGCAAACTAAGCCTCTCAAACATTAAGCTTGAGAGGCTTTTTTATTGGATAAATAAGTTTATTTTAGGGTAGCAAAATCGGTATGGAAAAAATATCTACTATTATTCTGTCTACAATTGGCCTGGCTGTACTTCTCTTTTCATATTGGGGTTTCAGGCTTATTCGAAAACATATAAAACGATTTAATACTGGCTATAAATTTCCTCATAGTTTAACTGATGAGAAGTATTTTGAATTAAAGGCTAGACAAGATTACATTATTGCATCTTCAGCAATAGTATTTGCGGTTATTACATTTATTGGATATTCTTCTATTGAAGGAATTAAAAAGGAAATGAATAACCAAATGACTTCAGAAATAAAAAGGCTTGATTCGATAAGAAATTCCGCAAATGAAACTCTTAATAATTTTTCAGATATAGAAATAAAAGGAAAAACTTTACAAGACTCAGTAAGGTCTGCAATGAATTTGGTTAATGTTTTGAAGTCTAGGATGGCTCAAATCTTTGAAAAAGATGTAATCAATCAAAATATTTACATTGTTGATCCGTTAAAAATTGGCGATTTCCCACATGATACAAAACAAAATAATGAGGACTTTCGAGTAATAAAATTTAAAGACCTTTTAACAGTATCTGGTCAGAAGTTGCCAATCTTTAAGAATCCCCCAAGCATTATTTGCTTTTCAACAAACAATGCTACGCTTTATGTTACAGATGTTACAGCTGATGGATTTAAGGTCAACCCTGCCGGATTTAGTTATTTAGTTACAGAATCATCGCCTCAAGTTGAAGCTGGCGATTATATTAAATTCAGCGTTTGGATTTCACAAAAGAAAGGAGAACGAGAGTTTAGCGATGATTTCAGTAAAGACTTCAAATGATTAACTCATTTTCATTTATTTGGCCTTTACTCTTAATAAAAAAATGGCATTTGTCTAAATAGGTGTATGATAAAAGTAGTATTACTAACTATATCCTCAATTTTTTTTCTACTTTTTACAATATCCGCACAACCCAAAACTTCTCCCAACATCATCCTCATCATTGTTGATGATCTCGGTTACAGCGACCTGGCTTCTTACGGTAATAAAAATGTAAAAACACCAAATATAGATGCGCTGGGAACCAGGGGCGCCCGTTTTACACAGGCCTATGTAACATCACCCATCTGTGCACCCTCACGCATGGGTATCATCACCGGGCGTTACCAGCAACGTTTTGGCGCCGAGTTCATGCTGTATGACAAGTTCGACAGATCGGTAAAGAAAAAAATAACCCGGCATTTTTTATCTTTTAAGAAGAAACCCCTCGGCATTGCCACGCTAAAACCCGATTTCTTTTTAGACCGGTCTGTGTATGTCACCGATCTTCCTGCCAGCGAAATAACCATTGCCGAAATGCTGAAACAAAAAGGTTATGCAACCGGCTATGTGGGCAAATGGAACCTTACTTCCTCGCCAACGGTGTATCCCGATATGCATGGTTTTGATTATGCTTATTATTTTGATGGCGCTCTCAGCCGTTATGTGGATGACCCGGTTGATACCAGCCTCTACATCAACATGCATTTGCCCTGGGCCTTTTCTGAGATACCGGCATGGGCGCCGCGGCATGGCTCTACCGCTATTAAAGAAGGAAGAACTGTTGTAAAGGATCCAGGCTATCTTACTTTTTCATTAGCCGAAAAAGGCATCGGTTTTATTGAGCGCAATAAAACAAAACCATTTTTCTTAACCCTTTCTTTCAATGCACCGCACGATCCTTTCCAGGTGCCAAAAACTTACTACAACCGCATACAAACCGAAACCGATTCGGTGAGGCGTGTATACAGCGGCATGATAGAAGCGCTGGATGATGCCGTAGGTTCGGTACTTAAAAAGCTAGAACAGGAAGGGCTTACAGACAACTGCCTTATCTTTTTTACCAGCGATAACGGCGGTGCCACTTACACCCGTGCAACTGATAATGCACCCCTGCGTGGTGGCAAGGCCACACATTTTGATGGCGGCATTGCCGTTCCTTTTTTTATGAAATATCCCAATGGTTTAGCGGCAAGGCAACCCTATACACTCCCGGTTTCATCGCTTGATATTTACAGCACCATTGCTGCTGTATGCCATACATCACTTGCCGGCGACAGGGCCTATGATGGCGTAAACCTGCTCCCCTATCTCAGCAACGATTCTTTGATACCACACCAGGACTTTTTTTGGCGAAGCGGCTATTCAAAAGCATTCAGAAGAGGCGACTGGAAATTATATGTGAATGAAAAGAACAAGGTCAGGTTTCTTTTTAACCTTGCCGTTGATCCGGCCGAGAAAGCTGATCAATCAAAAAAGCAGCCTGCCAAACTACGGGAATTAGAAGATGCTTTGAAAGACTGGGAAACAAGGAATTCGGTACCACCGCTTTGGCCCAGTGCCGCTGATGTGCTGATTGAAGTGAACGGGAAATGGTATCGTTTTCCGAGTTGATTTGAAAGCTGCCCGCATTCCTGCCTACAGCGCCCCTCTCAGATTAGGATACTTGAGCAGTATCTCTTTATTGAAATATTTTTCCAGCATTTTTCTAAAATCCTGGAGGTACCGAACATTATCAAGATTTTTATCAGTATCCCAATAAGGGAGTTCCACCATGCGTTTTGCCAAAGCTATATCCAGGTTTTTGAGGGCTTCTGCCGGTTGCTTACCCACACTGTAAGCGGCACCCAGGTTATAGTAACCCCAGAAATCATCAGGCAGGTATGCAACCTGGTTCCTGAACATGGCAATTGCTTCCGTAATTTTTTTCTGGTTCAGCAGGCTGTAGCCATAGCGTTGCAGGATGTCTTTTTCCTGTTTGTTCAGCTGGTATGCTTTGTTATAGAAATACTCACTGCTGTCGTACTTGTTCAGTTGAAGGAAGTAAACATCAGCGGTTCCCTTATAGCCGTTCCATTCGCTGGGTAAAAGACTGTTGTATCTTTTAAAAGCGGCAATGGCGTCCTTGCTTTTTTTCTGGCTTGTATAAATAACCCCCAGGTTAAAATAAACATTGGCATTATCGGGTTGCAGTACGGTCACTTTCTTAAAATCAACGAGGGCGCCTTCCATATCATTCAGCAGGAATTTAGCATTGCCCCTGCTTAAAAATGCTGCAGGCAACGAAGGATCCAGTTCAATGGCCTTGCTGTAATCTTTAATAGCAGCGGAATAATCTTTGAGAATGTTCTTTGTATTGCCCCGGCCCATATAGCCATCGGCGCTGGCGGGTTGCAGTTCAATACATTTTTCATAATCCTTAATGGCGGCCTCATAATTCATTTGGGAATATTGCGCTACCGCCCGGTTCTTATAGGCTGTAAAATAAGCCGGGTCGGCACTAATGGCTTTGCTGTAATCCTGTATGGCCTCGGCGGTTTTATTAAGCCGGTAATAAACCAGGCCCCGGTCGTTATAGGCGTTGGAATAGATGGGGTTCAGTTCAATGGCTTTACTGTGGTCTTTGATGGCACCGTCGTAATCCTTCAGTGCATATTTTACCAGGCCACGGTTGTGAAGGGCCTTTTCATTCTTTGCATCCAGTTCAATGGCTTTATTAAAATCAAGCAGGGCATTTGCAAAATCCTTTGCTTTGAATTTTACCAGCCCCTGGTTATTATATTCGGTGGAGGTTTGCGCTGTAACCGACCCTGTGATCAACAGCATGCTTAACAGCAATCGTATTTTTTTCATAACGGATGAATAAAGTCCGGTTAAGTTACAATAATATTTGATTTTGGATATGGCCTGGTTAGCCCGCTCTCTTTTCCCTGACCGCTTTATTGATAAAATAAAACACAGTGAGTGATGCAAAGAAAATGGCAAAGGCTTTTACTTCATCCAGTGTAATATGAGAAAGAAACCAGCCAATGGTAATGATGGCAAGGATGGGGATGAGCAGGCCTCCCGGTATTTTAAAACCGCCATCCTGCATCGTATCTTTTTTATACCTCAGGCGTATGGCAGCCAGTACTACCGACAGGTAGATCAGCAATACCGAAGAACTTGCCAGCACAGCCAGTTGTTTAAACCCACCACTACTTGCAAAAATGAAACCACTGGCTGCATATACAATGATGGCCCAGTAAGGTGTGTCGAATTTGGGATGCACCATGCCGAGAAATCTCGGCAGCAGTTTGTCTTTTGAAGCAGCGTATAATAACCGTGGGCTTGCCAACATGTCGCCACTAAGCAACCCGAACATAGATATCACACTGGTTAAAATGATGATGGTACTTCCTGTTGAGCCGGTCAATACAGTTGCCAATGCCACCAGTGGTGCTTCTTTATGTTGAACCAATTCGCCGCCCATTACACCTTGTGCCACTAACTGCAGTAACAGGTACATGATGAGTACGCCAATCACGCCCATGAATATGCCCCTGGGTATGTTTCGCTGCGGATCCTTTATCTCGCCGCTTACACATAAGGAAGTTTCGGTGCCCATGAACGCAAAGAATAAAATAAGGGAAGCATCTCCGATGTCTTTGATACCTGGCCAATCCTTTACAACAAGATTTCCGGGAGATACACTGAACAGTCCAATAACCACCAGCAAGATCAATGGTGCAAGTTTCAATACCGTAGCCGTAGCGGCAAAGGCTGAGCCTTCCTTTACTCCCCTGGTATTGATGAAGGCAAGTAATGAAAAGGTAATTGCAAAAAACAATACCCGTAAATAGGTCTCCGAAAAAACCGGGAACCAGATGGCCAGCATATCGGCTAACGCATTGATGACCGCTGCATCGGATAAAGAACAGAAGCCAAACCAGAAAACGGTATTGATCAAAAAACCCGCAAGCGGACCAAATGCCTGTTCAACATAGGCATACGAACCTCCGGTTTTGGTTATCCTGCTGCCCACTTCGGCATAGCAGAGCATGATGAGCACTACCAGCAATCCACATAAAAGATAGGCAATGAATGCGGCAGGGCCAAGCTTTCCGGCTACAATGGCCGGAAGAACAAAGATGCCGGCCCCAATGGTAAGGTTGATGGCATTTAATGCCAGGTTTACCGGGCCTATCACCCGCCTGAGGCCAGGCTCATCTGTTTTTTGCATCTTTAAATATACAATAAGAAATCAAAGATGGAGGGCTATCAGGACAATGCAAATTTCACCGCAGCCTCTGCATGAATGAATGCGGTATCAAAAACAGGTACCGGACAGTCTTGCTGTTTGATGAGGATGGGAATTTCGGTGCAACCCAGGATCACTCCTTCGGCTCCCTGCTTAATGAGCGATCCGATGATCTGCAGGTATTGTTGTTTTCTTTCCGGCAGAAAAATTCCTTTTCCGAATTCTTTATAGATGGTATCATTGATGAATTCTATATCGGCTTCAACAGGAATGATGACCTCGATGCCGTGAGTGGCCAGCCTGTTCTTATAAAAAGGAAGCTGCATGGTGTATTTTGTTCCCAGCAGGGCCACTTTCTTCAACTGTTTTGATTTAATGACTTCCGCTACCGCATCTGCAATATGAATCACAGGAATAGAAACCGCTGACTGTATCTCATCAGCAATATTGTGCATGGTATTGGCGCCGATGAGGATACAATCGCCGCCGGCCGCTTCAATGCTTTTTGCAGATGATTTCATGATCTCAGCCAGGCCATCCCAATCCAGATTTTCGGTAAGTGTTTTTATCCCGGCAAAATCAACGGAGTTTATAATGACCTTTGCAGAATGAACGCCGCCGAGTTCTTTGTTGATCAATTCGTTTAACAGTCGGTAATAGTCCAATGTAGAGTACCAGGTGATGCCACCGATTAGTCCGATTGTTTTCATTATTTAAAAATAAATAAAAAATACTGCTGCCATTCAGCGCAGCATAAAATCGTTTAACATTTTTTTAAACCGTTAAACAACATTTATCCCTTGCCGTGAACCCATTCTGTTGTATATTTGCGGCGCAATTCCTCCCGCCTGAGGCGGGACTGCGATAGATAAGGGTTAATTAAACCTCCTGTTCGCCCCCGAAATCCGCTGCCAGACTATATCACGCCTGACTTAGGGAGAATTTATTGTGTATTATTTAAACAGAGATATATGAAACATGAAACAATGGGTGTTGTTATCACCCAGAACAAAAAGGAACAGAAAGATTTATTGAATGAATCAAAAGAAGCAAACAACGTTGACATGAAAGCCGACAGCAACCAACGGCATTTTGGTGCGCTCGACATGTGGTACCTGCAAAAGAGGCAACGTACTGCCGCTTCCATGCTGAGAAGGCTTCAATAAGAAAGCAATCATTCTTTGAAATAAACTTCTTTCTCTATGAAACGTGTGCATCCGTCTAAAGGCGGATGCTTTTTTTGTACCACTCTATAAGGTTTGTTGCAAGGCCAGAGGAACAAGGCAGGCCTTGCAGGTTGGTTTACCGCATCAATATCGTGGTGCCTTGTTTTTTATGTAGCACTCCATCTACATCCACTGCTTCAATTATCCACACCACGGTTTGTGTGTCTGTGGATGGCTGGCCTCCTATTCGTCCATCCCATCCAGGTCTGTCATTCTTCATTTGAAATATTAATTTGCCCCACCGGTTGTATATCCTGAAATAGTTAACATGATCAAATCCCATTAGCAATGGTCGTAAATAATCATTTATGCCATCGTTGCCAGGTGTAAATACTGTGGGTACATAGATCGCTATCTTCTTATGCGTTTTTACCATTTGTGTATCTATAGTTACACATCCGCTCAACGTTTTAAGTTCAATAGTATATAGCTGTGGATTTCGTCCAACAAAAGTGGGATTGTAACTATAACGGTTATCAAGGTTAACAGCCGGTGTCCAAACAGCCTGGCCTATTTGTCTGGCCTGCAAAAGTTCAGGGAAATTTATTACAGCATTTTTCTCCGGATAAGTAATTCCCGTTGCTGGCGCATCCACAACAAGATTGATTTTTTTCGTTGTTGGGGTAAGCGGGCATTGGCTTGTATTAACGGATAAACTAATGACGTAAGTTCCCGGTACAGAATAACGATAAACCGGGTTAATCAATGTAGAAGTTTGTCCGTTACCGAAATCCCATAAATAATTAAGATTAGATCCGGTATTGTTAATTGTTTTATTTATCAGTGGCAGGTTGATATCTATACATACTGGCTTTACTTCAAAATCTGCATTTGCAAAGGGATAAACCGTCACGTTAACTGAGCTACTGTCGGCACATCCATTATCAGAAGTTGTCAGAAGTTTTACAAGATAATTTCCAGGCTGGGTATACCGATGGCTTACGTTGGCAGTGGTTGCTGTTGTTCCATCGCCTAAATCCCAGAGGTATTGAGCCGTGCCGGATAAAATTATGGAGGTATTAATATAATTAAACTGGTTAGTTGTGAAGCATTGTTGTGCATTATTGACTGTAAACCCTGCAACAGGCGATTGGCTTATGGTAATTTGTTTAGTTGCTGTAGTGCGGCCACATCCGGCTGAATTCGATAACACTGCGTAATAAGATCCGCTTTGTGTAATATTTAATTGTGTTTGATTAGCTCCGGTGATAGCAATATTATCTTTAAACCATTGTATACTAAACGCAGGGAAAACCCTTAGGCTTGTTGATTGCCCGCTGCCGGTACAATATGCCGCAGGACCAATGATTTGTATAGAATCGCTGATCGTTTCTGCATAAACATTAACAGAATCTGTAGCAACGCAACCGCCCCCTATGCTTGATACGGTTAATACATATTGAGTGTTTACAGCAGGTGTAGCAATTGGATTTGAAATGTTGGGGTTATTTAACCCTGCTGATGGAGTCCATTTATACACAAGACCAGGTTGCGTGGGCATGCCGATCTGAACCGGGAGAATATCACATCTGTCTGGGCCTGCATTAGCCGAAACAGTCAGCGTATTTTCAAGGGTTGCAGTCAGTACCTGTACACAACCATAACCGTTGTAGGGTGTTAATTCCACAAATACAATAGTCCCGGCAGGTGGCGGCGGATTATAGGTAAGTACTTGTCCCGTACCCAGGTTTGTATTTGCAATATCAAACCACCGGTAACTTTGATACCCGAAAGGAGCGGTAATACTTATGGCTGTATCGCCAGGGCAAAATGTTGAACCAACGAAAGAAGTTCCACATTGGGTATTAATATCGATATAAGCATACCCAAAATGATTTCCCTGGGAACAATCAGAGGTTGTAAAAGATATTTGAATTGTTTTCCCGGCTTTTCCATCCAGGTTAATTGACGCCGCAGACCAGTCTTTACATCTTACCGGCACCCCGGGAGTACTTTCGGGCGAATCATAAAAGCCAGGCAGGTTTGCTCCAACTATAAAATCAAAGGAAGAACATGGATCTACTACATTGTCAGTCAGATTTAATACTTCAATAGATAACCGGGGTTGTTGAACAGCCGTATGCCCGAAATCTTCAAGAACAATTGCATAATTATAGATAAGGCTAAACGTATTTTGTGTAGGCGGGATAGTAAATGTATAGGAAACCCTTTCAGCCCCCCTCCCGCCAGTACTATTCCCAAGCCGTATTGAATGTCCGCTTCCATTTGGACAGTTTTTAGGAAAGCCTCCCCAAAAATCATTACCATTACCCGGAAGGGAAGCCAGCATTACATGCCGGTTAGCAAGTGGCGAAGAAGGGTTTAATGTAATAATACCCGTATTATTCTGAACATCACCCGCATAACACTGCCAACCGGTAAAATCCCCGCCTTCAAAATCAATGTTAGGTGGACATTGAGCTGCTGACCTGCACACAGGCACCACAATTAGAAAAAGAATAAACAATCCTGTTTTGTATTGTATTAATATTTTTTTTACCTGTGCTTTCATTTTCAACCAGCTATTTTATCTTATCTTTTTTTCAACCGCTATAATATATGCAGTCGTAAATGTTATTCTTACCGCATCAACACCGTTGTTCCCTGTTTCTTATGCATCACTCCATCCACATCCACGGCTTCTATCATCCATACAACGGTTTGCATATCAACCGGATGTCCATTGAGTTTCCCATCCCAACCCGGGCGATCGCTCTTCATCTGGAAGAGTAATTTACCCCAGCGGTTATACACACGGAATGAAACCACATGATCAAATCCAAACAGCAACGGACGCAGCAGGTCATTCAAACCATCGCCACCCGGTGTAAATACCGTAGGTACATAGATCTCTATCTTCTTATCCGTTTTTACAAATTGTGTATCCACGGTAATGCAACCATTTGATGCATTCTTTAATTCAATGGTATACAGTTGTGAGCTCAATCCTTTAAAAGTTGGTTTATAACTAAAGCGGTTGTCAAGATAAGTAGCCGGGCTCCAAAGCGCTGTGTTGCCAACATTGCTGCGGGCACTCAATACCTCGGGGAAATTATAGCGGGCGGTAAAATCAGGATAAGTAATACCCGGAACAGGCGCTTCTATCTTTATGTCAAGCGTTCTGGTTGATACTGGCGTTGGGCAACCAGTGATATTTGTAGTAAGCCGGATGGTATAGGTACCGGGCGCCGGGTAACTATATATAGGTGTACGTAAATTAGAGGTTTGTCCGTTACCAAAATCCCACAAATAATCAAGTGTGGTAGTGGTGCCATTGATTGTTTTATTTACCACATAAATGGGCGTATTGATACAGGTTAATGGTTGTAACAGGAAGTCAGCAACAGGATACGAAAACACGATAGCGTTGATGCTCATACTATCCACACAACCACCATTGGTTCCGGTAACCCTTAATTTAACGGGATAAGTACCGGGCGCTGCATAGGTATGCGTCACGTTTTGAGTGGTGGCAGTTGTGCCGTCGCCCAGGTCCCAGAAATATTGCAGTGCTCCCGAAAATACCGTACTGCTATTCGTAAATACAAACTGGTTATTGTTGAGGCATTGTCCCACCTGGTTAATGGTAAAGCCTGCCACCGGTGTTGGATAAACCGTTACATTGAATGTAGTACTGTCCATACATCCGCCATTTGCAGCCGTAATAACCAGCTTAACCGGGTAAGTGCCCGGAACAGGATAAGAATATGTTATATCTCTTGTAGTGAACTGATCGCCATTACCCATATCCCAGCGGTACAAGAGGTTGCCCGCAAACACCGTACTGGTATTGGCAAATTCAAAGAGGTTGGCTTTAAAGCATTGTTGCTGTGGGCTGTTTAAACTGAAACTTGCTACTGGTGTAGGGAATGCAGTTACCGGAATAGTTACTTCATCCACACAGTTATTGTTTGATGTTACCACTAACCGCACATTGTACGTTCCCGGTAATGCATAGCTATGTGTTACATCCCTGGTAGTGGCGGTGGTGGCATCGCCAAGGTCCCAGGCGTATTGCATGGTGCCGGATGCAATAGTAGTGGTATTGGTGAATATGAACTGGTTATTGCGGAAACACTGATTGGCAAAATTTGCCGTAAAACCGGTAACCGGCATATCGTATACCTGTACCGTAACGATGCTGGTATCTTTACATCCGTTGCCGGAAGTAGCGATCATCCGCACCGGGTAAGTACCGGGTATGGTATAGCTATGTGTGGCATTGGCCGTGGTAGCGGTACCGGCATCGCCAAAATCCCATTCGTATTGCATAGTGCCGGATGCAATGGTGCTGGTATTGGTAAAAGAGAAACTATTGTTTTTAAAACACTGGTTAAGCGGGTTGTTTACTGTAAACGCTGCGTCGGGTACATCATAAACCGTTATCACCACATCGCCGGTGGTTGAATTACAACCCACAAAACTGAATACGGTGGCACGGTAGGTACCGCTCTGCAAGGGTTTGTATTGTGTTTGTGTAGCACCGGGAATGGCTATATTGTTGCGATACCATTGTATGCTGTCGGCAGGCTGCACCAGCAGTAAAGCCGCCTGTGGATCGTTTAAACAAAATGTATTAAGACCAATAAGCTGAATGCTGTTATCCAGCACAGCAGCAAATACCATTACCGTATCCCTGGAAGCACATCCTCCTCCTGCATTTGTAGTAGTAAGAATATACTGAGTAGTTGTTGATGGCGCTGCTATAGGGTTTGATATGTTGGGATTATTCAGGCCTGTGGGCGGACTCCAAGAGTAGACATAACCTGGCTTAGGATTGGCACCAAGCTGAACCGCGGCATTATTACATGATATCCGGTCGGGTCCTGCAACGGATTGTATGGTTAGTGTATCCTGCAATGTTGCAGTTAATGTATCGGTACAACCATAACCGGGGAAAGGATTTACCACCAGTTTTAATATAGTACCTGGTGGTGGTGGTGGTGTAAAATTAATAGTTTGATTATTGCCGAGAGGGGTAGTAAAGTTCTGGTCCCACCAGGCATATGTCTGGTAACCAAAAGGCCCCGTAACGTTAATGAATGCGTCATCGGGGCAATAAGTAGCTCCTATGAACGAACTGGTACATTCGGAATTAAGATCTAAGTAAGCATATCCAAAATGGGTTCCTCCATTTAATCCGCACCCTGTTACCGTAAAAGACACTTCAATGGTTTTGCCCGCAAGCCCATCCATTTTAATTGAAGCAGCAGCCCAATCCTTATAATAAACAGGGCCGTTATGTGGTGTTGGAGATACCTGGAAACCAGGCAAAGCGCTGGTAACAACAATATCATTGAAAGGGCAAGGAAGTGGGATTCCACCATCAGTAAGATTATATGCTTTTACCAGGAATTTTGGCTGAGTAAATGCATCATGGCTGGTAACACTTCCCTGGTTCAGTACCAGGGCATAATTATATATGAAATTATACGTGTTTTGGCCAGCAGGAATCGTAAAAGTATAAGAAACTCTATCAACATGCTGACCGTTGGTTTCTTCTCCTATTTTAATAGAATGTCCACTTCCATTAGGACAATTTTTTGAAAACCCTCCATAAAAATCCAATCCATTACCGGGAATGCTTGTAAGCATATCATGTCTTCCGGGAATTGGGGCCGTGGTGCCAGGAGACGGCACACCCCCAGTGTAACCGTTTTGTGTCCAGCATTGCCAGTTATTAAACGTTCCTTCTTCAAAATCTATATTAGGCGGACACTGGCCCGGAGAGGAAAACGAACAAATACAGAATAATAAAATACCCGTTGAGGCCTTTATTATAAAATTCTTCTCTGGGTAAAGGACAGAGTTGTAAAAATTTGCCATAATTAATGTCGGGAATGAGCCATGAAGATACGGCAGAAATTGCGGAGTTGGAAATTACGGGGGCTAAATAATCACATAACGATCATTAAACCTATAAAACACTATAAGGTCTGCAGCGCTGCTTTTCAGCACCACAGACCTTATAGTTTTACTATCTTATTAATACCGTAGTACCCTGCTTTTTATGCGTAACCCCATCCACATCCACGGCTTCTATCATCCACACGATGGTTTGCATTTCGGCGGGCTGGCCTTTCAGTTTACCATCCCATCCCGGGCGGTCGCTGTTCATCTGGTACAACAGCCTGCCCCAGCGATCGAACACCCTGAAATAGTTCACGTGATCAAAGCCCATCAGCAGCGGGCGCAGGTAATCGTTCTTTCCGTCATTACCCGGTGTAAATACGGTAGGTACATAGATCTCTATCTTTTTCTTTGCCTTTACAAACTGGGTATCGATGGTGACACAACCACTCGGTGTTTTCAGTTGAATGGTGTATAACTGGGAATGAATACCCCTGAAACTTGGTGTATAACTGAACCTATTATCAAGGCTGGTAGCCGGGCTCCAGATGACATTATTCCCTATCTGGCGTGCCTGTAGTTTTTCAGCGAAATTGTATACCGCCGTTACTTCAGGATAAACAATACCTGGTGCAGGCGCTTCAATCACGATCGGGATCGTTTTTGTGGTAATGGATGTGGGGCATTGCACTGTACTCACCGAAAGGCTCAGGATATAATTTCCGGGGGCCGGGTAACTGTAAGACGGGCTACGAACAATACTATTATTACCGTTTCCAAAATCCCATACATAGGTAAGGGTTGAAGCCGTATTGTTGAGCGTTTTATTCACCATCAGCACTTCCTGGTTTATACAGGCAGGATCCTTTACAAAGAAATCGGCAAAGGGATAGGCGAATACTTTTACATCCCTGAAACTGATATCGGTACAGCCGCTGTCGGAAGTGGCCTGCATTTTTATGCGGTAATCTCCGGGCTTAATATAATTATGATTGGTGTGCATGGCAGTGGCGGTATTGCCATCACCAAAATCCCAGTTGTAATTAAGTGTACCCGATAAAACCGAAGTAGTATTGGTAAGCACAAAATCATTTCCTCCATAACACTGTTGCGAATTGTTTACGGTAAAACCAGCTACCGGGCTTGGATGAACACGTACACCCATGCTTATACTGTCGGCACATCCTTTATCGGTTGTAACCAGCAGTTTTACCGTATAGGCGCCGGGCGTGGTATAACTATGTGCCACATCTCTTATGTAGAATACATTTCCGTCGCCCATGGTCCATACATATTGCAGCGTGGCGCCTGCTTCAACGGTGCTGTTATTGGTAAATTCAAAGCTGTTGTTTTTAAAGCACTGGGCATTTGCATTTATGTCGGTTGCTACCGATGCATTTGGATAAACCGTAACCGTGCGGAAGAAACTATCTACGCAACCATTGCCGGAAGTAACAACCAGTTTAACCGTGTAGGTTCCTGTTTTTGTATAGCTGTGATTTGCATCGATGCTGGCCAGTATGGTACCGTCGCCCATGCTCCAGCTGTATTGCATGGTTCCCGATGCAATGGTACTGGTATTGGTAAATACAAACTGGTTATTATTAAAACACTGAGTTGAAGACGATGTTGTACTGAACCCCGCAACCGGCACATCATGCACGGTAATATTTTTAACAGGCGTGTTGGAACTGCAACCAATAAAATTGAAAACAGTGGCATGGTAAGCGCCGGTTTGGGTGGCCGTGTACTGTGTTTGGGTGGCGCCCGGTATGGCAATACCATTGCGGTACCATTGAATACTGTCTGCTGGATTCACTTTCAACACAGCAGCCTGGGGATCGCCCTTACAAAAAGTAGTGAGGCCGGTTAATACCAATGAACTGTCTAATACCGCAGCCAATACTTTTACCGTATCCCTGGTGAGGCAACCTCCTCCTGCATTTGTAACCGTAAGTACGTATGTTGTTGTTACCGTTGGGGCGGCAAGCGGGTTCGATATCCTGGGGTTACTTAGTCCTGTACCCGGGCTCCACGAATAAATAAAATTAACGGTAGGATTTACTCCAAGCTGTACCGGCGACTGGTTACAGGCGATCTTATCGGGACCGGCCTGTGCAAAAACAGAAAGGGTGTCCATCAATACCGCAGTAAGGGTATCGTTACAACCATAACCGGCATAAGGCGCTACCGCTACATTCAATACAGTACCCGATGGTGGTGGTGGTGTAAAATTGAGTGTTTGTGTAGTGCCGATAATGGTTTGTAAAGGATCGGCGGCATTCCACCAGGCATAGCTTTGATACCCGAACGGAGCAGTAACATTTATAAATGCATCATCGGGGCAATAGGCAGCGCCGATGAATGAACTGCTGCACTCAGTATTTACATCCACATAGGCATAACCAAAGTGGCCGCTTCTTGTACAATCGGCTGTTTTAAAGAATATCTGTATGGTCTTGCCTGCATTTCCATCTAAATTAATGGAGGTGGCAGACCAGTCTTTACATAAAACTCCGGCATTTACCGTAGAAATAAAGAACCCGGGTAAGCCGCTGGTGGCAATAAAAGGAAAAGAAGAACATTCAATGGTGGTTCCATCGGTGAGGTTCTTTACTTCAATTACCATCCTGGGTTGTTCAACATCCAGGTGCCCGGGATCCTGGAATACCACGGCGTAATTATAGATAAGGTTATATTCATTGCGCCCGGCGGGTATGGTAAATGTATAAGAAACACCTTCGGCCTGGGCGCCGGTAAGATCATTTCCTAATTGAATAGAATGGCCGCTTCCATTGGGGCAGTTCCTAGGAAAAAGCCCGTACTTATCTATACCGTCTCCCGGAACAGATGAAAGCATTTGAAACCTGTCTGGGTATAGGCGTGGATCAACCGGTATGTTGGGATTCCAGGTAATGATATTTTTATTGGCTACTACAGCCACATTACCCACCCAGCATTCCCAGTTGGTAAAATTGCCCTGTTCAAAATCTACATTCGACGGGCATTGTGCATAAGTGAAATAGCTGCTTATCATGAGTAGAGTAAGCAGAATAGTTTTTAAACAGCGTTGTTTAAAAACGGCAGTTGTCTGGTATAGAAATTCCATAAAAGAAAAAAGGGTATACGTAAAGTTAATACGAAAATATTTGCAAAACGAGTACTTTCCGGCCGGGTCAAAAAATAATTACCTTCAGGTATGTAAACCAGTAACAGCATACATCTTTAGCCATACCAAATACACTGATAATGAGCAACAAAACAAACCGGTTCGGCAAATCAACTTCAATATTAATTTTCCAGGCGGGCCTGCTGGCGGGTACCATCGATATCTTGTCGGCATGCCTGTATTACTATGTAAAAAGCGGAAAGAACCCCCTCAATGTATTAAACTATGTTTCAAAAGTGGCGCTGGGACCAAATACTTTTACAAGCAGCCCATGGCAGCAAATAAGCGGGCTGCTGATTCACTTTACCATTGCCTTTGGGTGGACGATCCTGTTCTTTATTTTATATCCCCGTTTAAAATGGTTGCGAATAAATAAATTTCTTACCGCTATTGTTTATGGCAGTTTTGTGTGGGTCATGATGAATGTGGTGATATTGCCGCTTTGGAATAACAAGGCTTTTGAATTCAAAGGAGAAACAACAATCGTTAACTGGTTGATATTGATAGTGGCCATTGGTATGCCGCTGTCGTTCATTGCTGCAAGGCATTATTCAAAAAAGACGCAATAGCATGGTAACGGTTGAAATCTTCCGGCAGATGGCGCTTACACTTCCCGGAGCTGTTGAGTTGCCGCATTTTGAGAAAGCATCCTTCCGGATCAATAAAAAAATATTTGCTACCCTTAATGAAAAAAATAAAACAGTGGTGCTGATGTTCTCCCCGCTGACGCAATCTGTTTTCTGTGCTTTTGACAAAACGATTATTTATCCAGTCGCCGGCGGCTGGGGAAAAAAGGGTTGTACTGTTTTTGAATTAAGTAAGATCAAAAAAGCAATGCTCAAAGATGCATTAGCTGTTGCTTATGAAGAGATCCTGGCCAAATCGAAAAAGAAAAATTAAATGTTGCAGTTCAAACAGGTAAAGTCGGTTTTAAACAAGCACAAAAAAAGAGACAGATGGTTCCTGGATGATTATTCTGTAAACCCATACGAAGGTTGCAGTTGTAATTGCCAGTATTGTTATATCCGGGGCAGCAAGTATGGAGAGAATATGGAAGAAGGACTATTGGTAAAAGAGAATGCACTGGAAGTGCTGGAAAAACAATTACAGTTACGGGCAAAGAAAGAACAGTACGGTATTGTGGTGGTTGGCTCGGGTACGGATGCATACATGCATCACGAAGCCGTTCATAAAATGACGGAAGGCATGCTGAAGTTATTATTGAAATACCGCTTCCCGGTTTTCATCAGCACCAAATCAACTTTAATAACAAGGGATATTAAATTGCTTAAAGAAATTGATACGACAGCGATCCTTCCTCCCGATCTGAAAGACAGTTTGAAAAGAGGGGTGATACTTTCTGTTTCCATCAGCAGCATGAATGAAAAAGTGTATAGCATGCTGGAACCCGGCGCAACCCCACCCTTAAAAAGACTGGAGATATTACAGCAATTAAAGCAGGAAGGATTTTTGGTGGGCGTAAATGCCATTCCTATGCTGCCCTTCATCAGCGATAGCGGAGAAGAACTGGAAAAAATAATTGCAGCATCTAAAGCGCATGGAGCAGATTATATCCTGGTTGGCGGGCTCACTTTGTTCGGCAACCAGGCCGCCGACAGCAAAACGCTTTATTATAAGTTCCTGGAACGGTATGACCCCGAACTGGTTGCCAGATACAAAAGTCTTTACCGCATCTACCCTTTCCCACCCAAACAATACCAGGAAGAGTTGAAACAAAGAGCAGAAAGCATCTGTGCAAAATATAATTTAAGAACAAGCATTTTGAACATATAAAAGATTAACCGCAAAGACACGAAGGCGCAAAGAAAGAAACACATAACCGTAGTATGAGTACTGATCTAAAAGCCATCCAGGCAATACTAAAAGCAAACAGCAACAAAGCAGCTTTGGCAGCACAGGAGAATTTTGTACCGGGAGTAAGCTCAAAAATTTATGGGGTACGGATGCCGGTACTGAACAACCTGGCAAAACAATTCAAAGCCGGCGGGTTTGAGCTGGTGAAAGAACTGTGGGATGCCGGCGCTTACGAAGAAAAGATACTGGCGGTAAAGATACTGGGCGCTGTAGCAAAAAAAGATGCAGCAAGATCATTACAGCTTATTCAATACTTTGCTCCGGGTATCGATAACTGGGCCGTTTGCGATGCCATGGGCATGCAGGGATTGAAACCCATTCTTAAAACACATCAGAAAGAGATCTTTGCACTGGCAAAAAAATACAATACCTCAAAAAATCCCTGGGAGAGAAGGTTGAGCCTTGTATTAGTTGAATGGTACACAAGAGATCCCTTACTTCATACTGAAATAAAAAAACTGGTTAAGCCTTTGGAGAACGATCCCGAATACTATGTACGCAAAGCCGTGGTTTGGATCAATAAGAATTTTGATAAAGGAAAATAGCAGTCACTAATTACACTAATTACACTAATTACACGAAGAACGGATTAACCAATTAACAGATCAACGAACCTCCCGTTTCATCGCTCCCTCTTTCATTTCACTTGCCAGGTTTTTACCTAAATAATTTTCTATCCATCCATGAACAAGATAGATGACCGGTGTAAGTACCAGCGCCATAATGAACTTATAGATATAATTGCTGAAGCTGATGGCAAGCACTTTTGCCCAGCTCCAGTCGGCTCCTACTTTAAAGGCGATGAAGATCACTATAAAACTATCGATCAGCTGGGAAATAAGTGTGGAGCCGGTGGCCCTTAGCCATATTTTGTTTTCACCGGTGATCTTTTTTATGCCGTGAAAGCTGGTTACATCCACCAGCTGTCCTACAATGAATGCCAGCAGCGAACCAGCAATGATCCAGTTGCTTTGTCCCAGCACACTGTGGTAAGCGGTCTGCATGTTGTCTTCGCCTTTGGCGGTATTACTACCCACCCACCAATCTACCGGGACCAGGCGTATGGCAGCAAAATAAATAAGGAAGGCGAAAGCGATCAGCGCAGCGGTCATATATGATAAGAACCTTACTCCCTTTACCCCGTAATATTCATTTATTATATCGGTCATGATAAACACCACCGGCCAAAGCAATACACCGGCGGTTAGTGTAAAGGGCGAAACCTGTTCGCCAAACAGGCCGAATTGCCAAGGTGTAAGTCCGAATGTTTTTTCCAGGGAAAATATCTTCACACCGATCACTTCTGCGATCAACGCATTGGTGATGAATATGGCCGACAAGATGATAAAAAGCCGGGTGCTTTTGTCCTTAAGTATATTATGTATCATCGCATCTGTTTAAGAAAGAAATGAAAATAAACCTGGCAGCAGAAGATCACGATATTAAAGATAATGATCCACCGGGGTATTTGGATACTTACTTTAAAGGCGGTAAAAATAAAACTGAGCAATAGAAAAAGGGTATTAACGATGATGGCGCCATAGCCAAGTATCACCAGCGATCCTTCCAGCCAGGGAAGCGGCAGCACCTGGTCGGTGCTTCCTAATGGTTTATTATGCACTTCAAAATACCATAATACCACCGATACCAGGAAGCAGACATTACAGAGCACTGTGAATTTTGAAAAGAACCTCATAGAATGTTTAAGGGTTTAATGGTTGAGGGATTTAAGAGTTGAAAGGTTTAAGGGTTGAAGGGTTGAAAAGCTCTCCATTCAATAGAGTGCTAACCACAAACTTCAAACCTCAAACCTCTGACTTCAAACTCTTACCCGTTCCGTCCGCTCAGCATCGGCACAAAAGAAAAATTATCAAATGCTTCTTCACTCACAGATCCGTCTTCATTCTTGGTGATCCGCAGCATACGCTGGTGATGATCTTCATCCACGGGTATCACCATTTTACCGCCGGACTTCAGTTGCTCAATTAATTTAGGCGGAATAAAAGGCGCCGCTGCCGTAATGATCACTTTATCAAAGGGAGCATAGGTAGGCAATCCTTCGTACCCGTCGCCATAAAAGAATTTAAGGTTGGGGTACTGACCTTTAAAGATGAACTGCTTTGTTTTTTCAAAGAGTTTTTTCTGCCGTTCAATGGTAAATACCCGGGCGCCCATCTCGGCCAGTACGGTTGCCTGGTAAATACTGCCGGTGCCTATCTCCAGTATCTTTTCATTGGGCTTCACCTGCAGCAACTGCGTTTGGTAAGCCACCGTATATGGTTGCGAAATGGTTTGCCCCTCGCTGATGGGAAAGGCCCGGTCTTCATAAGCGATCTTATCAAAAGCACTGTCGAGGAAATAATGCCGGGGAATATTATTCATAGCCTGCAGCACATTCTCATCTGTAATGCCTTTTTCTCTCAACAGGTCAATTAGTTTTTTCCGCAGGCCTTTATGCTGGTAACTGTCTTCGTATTTTCTCATAGCTATTGCAAGATAAGAAAGAAACTATGCTTTAATGAAGACTTCAATTTTATCAATAAGTTTTCTCTTTAAATCTTCAGCATCTTTCCAAACTATGTGAGGATAATTACGGGTATCAAAATGTGCTTTATCAATATCCGTGTCTTTGCAAGTGTAAATCACTTTTTTTCCCAACCCCAGAGCATAAGCTGCTTCAAAATAGACTCCACTTTTATGCCCAGTAAAATCAGCAATAATAAATTTAGACTTTTTAATAGAGGCCAGAATTGCATCATTTATTGTGAAGTCACTGGGAATTGCTTTGTCATCATCAATTCTTATTGATTCAAATCCACTCTCCTGAATAGCTGGATGAATCCCTTTCTCATATACTGATCTTAACGTTTCGTCAAAAGACATTGCAACAAAACAAGATTTTGAATTCAGCGTTTGTTGAATTTCTATCACTTTCTCAATTCCCTTTACTGTCAATCTAACATAACTTATACCTTCTTTACCAAATTCTTTTGATTCTAAAAAATCATTCCGTATAAGATAACTCAAGTAGAAAGTAAACTCAGCCTGATCATTAAGAAACAAGGATTTCCATTGATGATTGCCTTGTAAATAAAAATCTTGCACACTAACATAATCTCCATCGTATCGACTCTGACGCTGAATATAATGAAGAAGCCTGTCTGCCTTTGAGATCGGCGATCTATCTGGATAATTTAATCGAATAAAAGCAAGTATATCCTCAGAGGTAGTAAGAGTTTGATTTTGTGGCCATATATTATTCCGGAATAGCGTATCAAGATCATCGTATTCCTGATCAGAAAATTCATGAAACAACAATGATTGTGATACTTCAAACCCAGCTACATATCTGAGCTCATCAAGAATTACAACATGAAAATAATTCCTGCTTGTATCACTATGATTAAATACAGGCCTATACCCAATATCATGACACAATGTAGTTACAAAATCATCCATAATTTATTTCAATTTCATCTCGGCCGTTATCCTTTCTATCCGGTCGTCTAATCCTTTTTCTACCGCATCAAATGCGGCAGCATTATCCAGTTTTGCATTCACGCTGAAATAGAATTTGATCTTTGGCTCGGTGCCGCTTGGCCTCGCCGATATCTTCGTTCCATCTGCCAGCACAAACTGCAGCACATTGCTTTTGGGCTGGTCTATCTTCCAGCTTTCGCCGGTCTGCAGGTTCCTACCCACCTGTAATTCATAATCCAGCAACTCAGTAACGGCAGCGCCATCAATGGTAAGCGGCGGATCTTTGCGATAGCCTTCCATCATATCGGCAATTTCTTTGGCACCGTTCATTCCTTTTTTGGTGATGCTTACCAGGCTTTCTTTATACAACCCGTATTGCACATACAGGTCTATCAGTTTATCAAACAAACTGCGGCCTTTGTTCTTTTCATATGCTGCCATTTCGCAAAGCAGGGCTACGGCGCTTACCGAATCCTTATCCCGTATCTCATCGCCGATCATCAGTCCAAAACTTTCTTCCCCACCGATGATGTATTTTTCCTGTCCTTCTTTTTCCCTGATCAGTTTGCTGATCCATTTAAAACCGGTGAGCACATTATAGCAGCTAACACCGCTTGCTTTGGCTATCACATCGATCATATCGGTGGTAACGATCGTTTTAACCACCATATCGTTTGGCTGCTGCAATCCTTTTGTCTTTCTTGCTTCTATCATATAATTGAATGCAAGCAGGGCTGTTTGATTCCCGTTCATCAGCACCCATTCTCCCTTATGATTCTTAACACCAATGCCCACCCGGTCGGCATCCGGGTCGGTACCCAGCAAGATATCCGCATCCAGTTCTTTGGCGTTCTTCAGGCCAATGCTCATGGTTTCGGTTTCTTCAGGATTGGGATAAATAACTGTTGGAAAATTCCCATCGGGGGTGCTCTGCTCTTTTACAATATGCACATTGGTGAACCCGAACTTGGCCAGGGCCTGCGGCACCAGCATGATGCCCGTACCATGTATGGGTGTGTATACGATCTTCAGGTCTTTTTGTGCGGCACATACTTCGGGATAAACCGACAGGCCCTTCACCATTTCCAGGTAGGCTTCATCCATCTCTTTCCCGATGATGATAATATTCTTCTTTCCTCCGCTCCATTTTACATCATCCACGGAAAGTATCTTTTCCACTTCCTTAATTACATTCTTATCATGCGGCGGCACCAATTGGGCGCCATCATCCCAATAAGCTTTATACCCATTGTATTCTTTGGGATTGTGTGATGCGGTACAAACCACCCCACCCTTGCTGCCTGTTTTGCGGATAGCATAACTGATCTCGGGAGTTGGACGAAGCGCTTCAAACAAATACACTTTAATGCCGTTGGCAGCAAAAACACCGGCGGTTGTTTCTGCAAAAAAGCGGCTGTTGTTCCGGCTGTCGTGACCTATCACCACGCTAACCTCATTCCCAAAACATTGTTTTAAATAATTGGCATATCCCTGGGTGGCCATGCCCACGGTATATTTATTCATGCGGTTGGTTCCTACACCCATTACGCCCCTAAGGCCACCTGTACCAAACTCCAGGTTCTTATAAAATGCATCTTCCAGTTCGGAAGGGTTGTCTTTTTGAAGTTTTGCGATCTCGTCTTTTACCGGCTGTTCGTAATTCCCGTTAAGCCAGGTATTGATCTTTTGCTGGGTAGCTGCATCCATGTTTTACATTTTTTTATATCCTCAAAAATATATTATTCAACCATCATAAAGGTAAAATATGTAGATTTGTTGTATGGTACCCGCCACCAATAAATATTGGCAGTCTTTTCCCCGTAAAGCAATTTTAGGCATCGCTTTACTGTTGGGCTCAGCTTCTCTGCTGCAGGCACAGAATAAGCCGGAAGAAAAGAGCAATCCCGGCAATCAACTCAATCCCTTATTGTTCTCTTCTTTTAAGAAACCGGCCCCTGATCTTAGTGAACGTTTCAAAAGGCCAACAAATCAATTGATGAGCTGGCCCAATTATCCACTCACCGCACAACAGATCATGCAGCGTGACGAAAAATATAACCAGCCCATCGGCAAGCAGATCGCCAGCGAAATAGCAGAGTCTTACATTAATTCTCTTCTCAGCGGCAGAAACAAAAAGCCCGTTGCAGTACGCCCCAGGTTTTAAGTGCAATCTCATACTTTATCTTTTGCGTAGATCGTTTATAAGTGTACACGTCATTACGAGGGAGGAACGACCGAAGTAATCTCAATAAGCAGATTGCTTCACTTCATTCGCAATGACGATTACCTTATTTTTGTTTTTTATGGGACAAACTTTGCTGCATAGATCAACTTCAGTTGTGTCACTCACTTGTACAAAAACAGCCTTACTCAGCTTTTTTGCCTGCATTTTATTTATTGCTCAATCATCGGCCCAGGACTCCACCAATAAACCAATTAACCTATTAACGGATCAACGGATCAACCGATTAACCAATAAACAAATAAACAATAGAGTAAAGATCATCGCCGCCACCAACGTCATCGGTTACAGCGGCGCCATGATTGGCCTCTATTCTGCCTGGTATAAAAACTATCCGCAGAGCAATTTTCATTCCTTCAACGATTTTCCCGAATGGAAACAGATCGATAAGATCGGCCATGCCTACAGCGCTTATGCCGAAAGCAAGGCCAGTATGGAACTGTGGCGCTGGACGGGTATAGATAGAAAAAAAAGGATCTGGATCGGCGGCATGAGCGGCGCTTTTTATCAAACGGTTATTGAAGTGCTGGATGCCTATAGCGCCGAATGGGGATGGAGCTGGGGTGATTTTGGCGCCAACATCCTCGGCAGCGGCATGCTGGTGGCACAGGAACTGGCCTGGGACGAACAGCGCATTCAATTCAAGTTCTCTTTTCACCGCAAATCATACAACGATCCATCATTGAGACAACGAAGCGATAAAATATTCGGCAAAAGCACGGCCGAACGTTTTTTAAAAGATTACAACGGGCAAACCTACTGGCTGAGTGTTAACCTCAAATCATTCTTTCCAAAAAGCAAATTGCCGGCCTGGCTGAATATTTCTATCGGCACCGGTGCCGAAGGAATGTTTGGCGCTAACGAGAACATTGGCAAGGACGATAACGGCAATATCATTTTTTACCGCCCCGATATAAAACGCTACCGCCAATGGTACCTGGCGCCGGATATTGACCTTACCAAAATAAAGACCAATAAAAAAGGATTGAAATTAGTATTTACACTCTTGAACATCATTAAATTCCCCATGCCGGCGCTGGAATATTCAAACGGGAAGTTCCGGTTTAATGCGATCGCATTTTAATACGGCCCCTATCCCCTAAAGGGAGACTGATCATTTAGAAGATTGCAGCGAATATCAACATTATAAAATGTAAGCTCAATACAAAACGAGATCCTGCTCCCCTCTCCTCCAGAGCGAAGTCGAAGGAAGGAGAGAGCCTGTCCCGATTCGTCGGGAGGTTGGGGGTGAGGTTAGGTCAATCCATCCACGCCCCTTCTACCACCCCATCCTTCACTTCTACATAAATATGCTCATCGGCAGCGGTAGAAACGGAGAGCCCGATATAATCCACATCAACAGGAAAGGTCTTGTGTGTACGTTCAACCAGGGCAAGTGTTTGTATCTTTTGAGGCAACTGTTCCAGTAAAGGTTTCAGGGCATACAGCATGGTTCTTCCGCTGTTGGCCACATCATCAATTAATAAAATGGTCTTGCCATTGAAGTCTATTTTCTTATCAATACTTATGGCCGATGGCTTTTTTTTATCCATACTTAATTCCAGCACCAGCACTTCGCCTTTAAAAACTTCTTTCAGGTATTTGCTGATGATCTGGGCAATAAAGATCCCGTTTGCTTTAATGCCTACCAGTACCAGTTGCGTTGCATCGTAGTTCTGCTCGGCCACCTGCAGGGCCATGCGGCGTAGTTTTTTATCGGCTACTTCGGCAGACAAGATGTACTTTTTATCATTCATGATAACACGAATTTAATTGTTTATTGGTTAATCTGTTAATCCGTTTGCCCGTTAATTGGTTTATACATTGAAAAGCTCATTTAACAATAGGGCTCTACAGATTAACTGGTTAACAAATTAACGGATTAACGTATTATATTTACCTTAGCAGCATCAACCATTGCTTATGCAAATTCTTCAACAGGTTTTATTCGTTGTGCTTGCCGGCTTTGCTACCTGGCTCTTTGCAAAAAACATCGGCATCATACGCCGTAATATTTTACTGGGCAAAGACGAAGACCTCAACGACAACCCGTCGCTGCGCTGGAAAAATTTGCTTTTGCTGGCCTTCGGCCAAAAGAAAATGTTCCGCAATCCCCTGGTGGCGCTGATGCATTTTGTTATCTATGCAGGCTTCATCATCATCAATATTGAAGTATTGGAGATCGTACTGGACGGAATACTTGGCACCCACCGCTTATTCCTTCCTTACCTCGGTGGCTTTTATACCTTCCTCATCAATTTCTTTGAGATACTGGCTGTGGGTGTATTGGCTGTTTGTATCATTTTTTTAGTAAGAAGAAATATCATCAAACTAAAGCGCTTCATCAGCAAAGACCTGGATGGATGGCCACGCAGTGATGCCAACTATATTTTAATTACCGAGATCATTTTGATGACCTTGTTCTTAACGATGAACAGTGCAGACAGGGCCCTTCAGTTACAAGGCGCCGAACATTACCACGATACCGGCAACTTTATCATCTCCGGCATCATCGCCCCGCTGTTCAGTGATATTTCCGCTTCAGCTTTGATCGGCCTGGAACGCAGCTGCTGGTGGCTGCACATCATCGGCATCTTTGCCTTCCTCAATTACCTGCCTTACAGTAAACACTTACATATTCTTCTTGCCTTTCCTAATGCCTATTATGCAAGACTTGATATTGCCGGCAAGATGGACAATATGGAAAATGTGCAGAACGAAGTAAAGTATATGATGCAGCCTGAACTTGCCCCGGCTGAAGCCGGGGGCAATTCAGCGCCAATGAAATTTGGCGCAAAGGATGTGTTTGATCTTAGCTGGAAGAGTTTACTGGATGCTTACAGCTGCACCGAATGCGGAAGATGTTCTGCTGCCTGCCCGGCAAACCAAACGGGTAAATTATTAAGTCCGCGAAAAATAATGATGGACACCCGTGACCGCCTGGAAGCTGTTGGTAAGAACATAAAAGCAAACGGCGAATTCAAAGACGACGAAAAAAATCTTTTCTCTGCCATAACCACCGAAGAGTTGCGTGCCTGCACCACCTGCAATGCCTGCGTGCAGGAATGTCCCGTTTCTATCTCTCCCCTCGAGATTATTTTAGAGCTACGCCGTTCCCTTATTATGGAAGACAGTAATGCTCCCCAGGAATGGAATGTAATGTTCGGCAATATTGAAAATAATTTTGCGCCCTGGAAATTCAGCCCGGATGACAGGGATAAGTGGACTGCAGAAATGAATGGATAATGACCGATAACAAGTGGTTCCATATAAACAACGCAAACGAAATTGATTCGCCTGCCTTATTGGTTTATCCCGAAAGAGTGAAAGCCAATATACAAACTGCCATAAAAATGACCGGCGATGTTGACAGGCTTCGTCCGCATATTAAAACACACAAATGCGCCGAAGTACTCAAGTTGATGATGAATGCCGGGATAACCAAATTCAAATGCGCCACCATTGCCGAAGCAGAAATGCTGGGAATGCATCATGCAAAAGATGTTTTGCTGGCCTATCAACCCGCCGGGCCAAAACTGAAGCGGTTCATTGAGTTGATAAAAAAATATCCGCAAACCCAATTCTCCTGTCTTACCGATAATTTGGTTTCTGCTGCTGAACAATCCAACGCATTTAATGAAGCCGGGATAAAAGTTCAGGTTTATATAGACCTGGATACAGGTATGAACAGAACCGGTATCAACCCGGGGGAAGAAGCCTTACAATTATATGCATACTGTTCCACTGCAGGCGGCCTTACCATCAAAGGCATCCATGCATACGACGGTCATATCTGCAATATTAATTTTACAGAAAAGAAAAAGAAATGCGATGATGCTTTCTCCCAGGTTGAAGACATGAGTAAGGAGATTGAACGCAGGGGTTTACCCAAACCCATTATTATTGCGGGAGGCTCTCCTACTTTTTCTATTCATTGTAAAAGGGAAGAAATGGAATGCAGTCCGGGTACATTTGTTTATTGGGATCAAAGCTATTCCCTTCTTTGTCCTGAGCAGGCATTCGTTCCTGCTGCGGTGTTGCTTACAAGGGTGGTCTCCTTACCAGTTACTGGAAGAATATGTACCGACCTGGGGCATAAATCGGTTGCTGCTGAAAATGAAATAACAAAAAGGGTCTTCTTTCCCGGGTTTGAATTCTTACATGCAATTTCACAAAGCGAAGAGCACCTGGTTTTGGAAAACAGGTCATCTTACTCCTTTACGCATGGAGATATACTTTATGGCATCCCCTGGCATATCTGCCCTACAGTTGCATTGTACGACAGTATAAAGGTTGTTGAAAATGGCAGCGTTATTGGCGAATGGAAAAACATTGCAAGAGACCGGAAGATCACTATTTAAGAAAAAATACCTGGCCCTGCTGCGCCATATACTCTACAAGATATGGTCATCATTATCCCTTTACTTAGGGTAGTATTTAATTTGCCAATCAACTATTAAATCTTACATTTTTCTTCCAAACATTTCCTAAATGGGTCGGTCTTACGTGTAAAAAATAAATTAAATTTTAAAATATATAATAAAATATGTCATTTTAGGCTAAATAATAGAAAATATTCTAAGTATCACCATGTATATTTGTTGAATTAATATTTACCCTTTATGAAAATCGGCGTACCGAAAGAAATTAAGAATAATGAGAACCGTGTGGGCATAACGCCTGCAGGCGTATTTGAGTTAATAAAGAACGGGCATACCGTGTATGTTCAAAAAAGTGCCGGCCTCGGCAGCGGTTTTTTTGATGAGGATTACCTGGCCGTTGGCGCCACCCTTCTTCCTACCATTGCCGAAGTTTATGCCGCAGGCGACATGATCGTAAAAGTAAAAGAACCCATCAGGGAAGAATATGCTTTGATCAGGGAGAACCAGGTGCTGTTCACCTATTTTCATTTTGCCTCCAGCAAAGAACTCACCCAGGCCATGATCAGCAGCAAAGCGGTTTGCATTGCTTATGAAACGGTGGAAGATGAAGAAGGCACCTTACCATTACTTACCCCTATGTCGGAAGTGGCCGGAAGAATGGCCATTCAGCAGGGCGCAAAATATTTAGAAAAACCAATCAAGGGAAAGGGCATTTTATTAGGCGGTGTTCCCGGTGTTCCGCCCGGAAAAGTATTAGTTTTGGGCGCCGGTGTAGTAGGAACACAGGCGGCTAAAATGGCGGCAGGCCTTGGTGCCCATGTAACCATACTCGACATTAACATGAAACGGCTACGTTATGTAAATGATGTAATGCCAAGCCATGTGGTTACCGAATTTTCGAGCGAGTATAATATCCGCAGGCATATTTCCACACACGACCTTATTGTGGGTGCCGTATTGGTAACCGGTGGTAAAGCGCCCAAACTGATCAGTAAAGACATGCTGAAAGAAATGCAACCCGGAACTGTAATGGTAGATGTTGCGGTTGACCAGGGCGGTTGCTTTGAAACCACCAGGGCCACCACGCATGAAGACCCGACTTATATCATTGATGATGTGGTTCATTACTGCGTAAGCAATATGCCCGGTGCCGTACCGTATACTTCAACACTTGCACTTACCAATGTAACGCTGCCCTATGTTTTAAAGATCGCAAAGCTGGGCTGGCAAAAAGCAGCTGAGTTAAATAAAGACCTGGCAAAGGGCCTCAACATTGTACATGGCGAGATCGTTCATGATGGAATACCGAGGCCATAGATCTATCCTTGTTTTTATTTTACCAATTCTCTTCCGCTGCAGGCAGGCTCACTTTTCGTTTCCGGTAAAATTGCTTTCCTTTATTGGAAATGAAAATCATAACCTGGAACTGCAATATGGCTTTCCGGAAAAAAGCAGCACCTATACTGGCGCATGAACCGGATATTTTAATTGTTCCTGAATGCGAACACCCCGATAAACTTAGGTTCGCCGACGACATACCCAAACCCACCGACCTGCTTTGGTTTGGTGAAAACAAGAACAAGGGCATCGGCATTTTTTCTTACAGCAGTTTCCGGTTCAAACTCATCCGCTCGCATAACCCGGAATTAAAAATGATCATACCCATTGCTGTAACCGGCAGCAATTATTCTTTCAACCTCTTTGCCATCTGGGCAAATAATCCAACAGACCCCGACGGTCAATACGTGGAGCAGGTGTGGAAAGCCATTCATCAGTACAACAGGAAATTATCGGGAAAGAATACGGTGCTGGCGGGCGACTTCAACAGCAATACCATCTGGGACCGGAAATACAGAACCGGCAACCATTCGCATGTGGTAGATCGTTTGAAAAAGAAAGGCATCGTCAGCTCCTATCATCTTTATCATAACCAGCAGCAGGGAAGCGAAGCACATCCTACTTATTACCTGTACCGGCATAAAGACAAGCCGTATCACCTGGATTATTGTTTTGTGTCAACCGACCTGGCAAACAGGATACAGTCGGTGGAGATCGGCGATCATCATCAGTGGTCTGCTTACAGCGATCATGTTCCCGTGATCGTAACTTTTAACGACCGTGATATTCTTTAATAGATTAAAGGTTTTATCTTTAAAATGATTTTAGTTCCTTCAACTTTCAGATAAAAGCAGATCATGAAAAAAATACTATTCCTGTTTTTCCTGGTTCCTTCCTTTTCTAAAGCACAACAGGCTTTTCCCCGGTTTGAAAACGACACACTGTATACTTCCGGCGGGTATACCATTTACAAAGGCAGGTTGCTGCAACTTGGAAAGGGCACTTCAGAAGCCGGCTATTTCCGCTTCATTAAATTTCATCAAAGCATGGGAAGAAGTGATTCATACAGTTTACAGAACAGCAGCATACAGGTAACTAAAGTAAAAGGATACCGGTATTCAGGCCCGGATAATAACCAGGTCCGCATCTCCGGAATGGTAACGTATAAAGACGGTAAGAAAGCCGAAGCGGAGATCGTGATGAACTTTGAAAGGGCCACCGAAGATTATGACGGCATGCCCAGTGAATTATCAGTACCGGAAGCATTTAAAATAATACGGACTGCAACGGTTAAAGAAGAAGTGAAAAAACAGCCGGTGACTGAAGATGTAAAAAAACAACCGGTAACCGGCGAAGCCAGGAAACCCGTGCCCGATGAAATAAAAAAATTACTGGTGGCCGACGAGATCAAAAAACTATTTGACCTCTACAAAGCAGGCGCTTTAACCAAGGAAGAATACGAGGCCCAAAAGAAAAAGCTATTGGAGCAATAGGGTTTGGGTGATAATTTATTCGTTAGTAACAATGATATAACTCTTTTTTTTCTTCACAAGATATTTCAGACCGATCTCTGCCGAACTGTACTTAAAGTCATTGAGCCCCTGCTGAAACCCTAATAAGAGGGCCATTCTTTTTATTCTCTTCTCCAGGTTAAACCGGAAAACAACCGGTTTATCACCGCTGTTTTCCAGGTATCCCAGGTAACCTGCTATATTGGTTTGAATGCGCCAGTTATTCTTATTCCATTCCAGTCCGGTGCCAAACAGAAAGGCATCATCCTGGTTATTCTTATCCGATTCGATCTGCCAGGAATAGAATCCTAACATACCAACCCATTTCAATGAAGAGTGCCCGATCGGCTTTCCGAATGAAAGATCAAGGTAATAGCCCGGCGCATCAACGTCCCTGGCAGCGCCAAAACCCGAACCATTCGGAAAACGATATCCTATCCTCCCGGCAAGATGGATACGCTTCCTCCATTTTTTCAGCAACTGAATATTTGTATTCAGATGCAATTCTCCTTCTCCTTTCTTATCATAATAAAATTGCGGGAATATATGCCGTTCTTCTTTTTTTGCATGGCTTGTTTGATAATATTCAAACGGCACCCAGAAGATATCCATGGAAATAAGGTCCTTTACAAGACAGTAATTGGCATACACGGCATAGTTCTGCGTATTATCGCCTTTGGAAAAATGAAAGTTACCGGCTGCACTCACAAAAAAATTACTGTCGATGCTGCCGTTGCCCACCCTTGGCACGGGCAATGCATTAGGCCCCTGGTAGGCAGGAAAGGTGCGTATATACCTCGACCAGTGGCTTACCCCGTCCCAGTTTACCAGTTGCGACCATTGCGAAATTGTTTGGGCGTTTACAGCCACCGGAAAAAAAGCAAGCAGCAAAACAAAACATACACGCATCAGCAGAAAATTGTGTGTAAAAGTAAACTGCGGTGATCAGAATAATGATGACATTTTTTGATACCTGTTATTTTACCGCAGCGTATCAATCGGCATACTATTTCTGCTGCCTCTTAATTTATGATCAGCTTGTTTACCAATTTTGCACTGTTGCCTTTTACCAGCACTGCATAAATACCTTTGGGCAATCCGCTTAGTTCCAGTTTTATAGTTTGTGAGCCGGCACTCAGCCTGGCAACCTTAACAAGCTGCCCTGCCTGGTTAATTATCTGTACCTGCTTATCCTCTGCAGCCACTTCGTTTAAAACAATACGCACATAGGAAATAGCCGGGTTGGGATATAAGAGGAACTCCTGGCGGATGCCATCTGTTTTGGGTACAATCCGCACCGGGCTGAGTTTATATGCAGCATCGGCGTCAACCATTTTCAAACGGTAAAATATCATTGACCTTGCCACATTAATATCGGCAAACCGGTAATTACGTATACTGTTGCTGTAACCCGCTGCATGTACCTGTCCGATTTTGGTGAATGCAACTCCATCGTAACTCCGCTCTATGTCGAACCAGGCGCTGTTTTGTTCAGACAATGTACTCCAGTTGATCACCACATTTGTTCCCTGGCGATTTGCTGTTATATCTATGGTATTTACCGGCAACGGGCCTCCCGTGGTTGAAAAAGCCTGCGTAGAACCATAGGCTGAATTGCCCACACTGCCTACTGCCTGGCAGGCATAGTCATAAAAAGTGGTGGCAGAAAGGCCTGGTATCGTGATGCTGGTATCAGTGATGGAAGCAATGGTCCAGGTTGTTTCCGTTGATTTTTTATACCGCAAATTGTATGAAGCGGCAGTACTGTCGGGAGTCCAGGAAAATTTCGCACTTGTATTGGTAATATTGGAAACATTTAATCCGATTGGTACGGGAGGTGGCACAGTACTGGTGTCGCTTATAAGAGCTGTATAATCCTGTGTTTCGCCTCTTGCATAAACACCACAGGGAGTTGGCGGACTATCATGACTCATAATTACCCGCATTCTGGTTGGGCCTAACGGTGCAGATGGAGGAACTGTAAAGTTAAATGATATAAGCCCGGTAAAATCAGTATAAAGGCTTACCACTTCTTCGCCGGCATCGGTAAAATTGTTGTTATGATTATAATCTATCCAGATACTATAATACTCATATTCCGGGTAAGGAACTAAGCCTGATAAATAACCCTGTACATTTTGGTCACGGGTAAAAGACATAACTATATTGGTAAAATCTCCGTAACCATTATCCCTTCCGGAAACATGATTTATACCTCCAACCCATACCTGGCTCAAATATTCCTGCACCTGGCTTTGCCCCACAGAAGTACAGATAGCTGTTCCGGTAGTTGTAAATGTTTGCGTTGTGCTATAGCCTGATGGTCCGTTGGCACAAATTGCTTCAACCGCATATTGATAAGTTGTACCGGCGTAAAGACCAAAAATATTCAACGTATTAAGGTTGTATGAAACCACTGTCCAGTCGCTTGCAGTAATTGGTTTGTATCGTACATGATAGGCAGTAGCTCCGGCAACAGGAGTCCAGGAAAATGTGGCAAATGTATTGTTGATATTGGCAACACCTACACCGGTGGGAATATTGCATGACCCACTTCCGGTGTGATCAAAAAAATGAAAGGCCGTCATGGCAGTACCGCTTAAAACATACAAACTGCTGTCGCTTGCCAGTGTGCATGCATAGCCCCATCCACTATAAATACTGGTTGAATCAACCCACTTCTGTACGCCGGTATTGCTATACTTTAAAGTGATCATCCGTAAGTAAGATAAATTATTGGGATCCGGACTGGGACCGCCTTTACCGGTTACAAATACTTCGCCGTTTGTTTTGGCGGCTATATAATAAGGAATTTCATCATTGGCCGGCGAGGCATTATAGCGGGTATTCCAGAGCATATTACCGTCGGTATCTGTTTGCAGGGTAACCCAGTCGAAATAAGAAGCGCCAATAGTACCCTGCGAAATTATACTCAGCTTTCCGGCTACCAGTGTAAATCGTGATGGCAGTTCGGCTCCGCCAAAATCAAAATCTTTTTCCCATAATTGTGTTCCGGAAGCATTGAACTTAAAAATTTCAATATCCATCTGACTGGTGGCAGTAATCTTGTTAAAAAACCCGGTAAGTAAATATGCATTGCCGGCATCGTCCAGTTCAACATCCTGTCCGCCACGCCCCTGTACTCCTGCACCCCATATATATGCACCTGCTGTATCCCATACAGCTACCGTGGCAATATTAGGATCGCCGGAAGTGGCGCTCAACGCAATCTTATTTCCTTTTATCCGCATGGAAGTAAAGTACTTTGGCGCATTGGCATCACTGTGTTGTGTAAACAGTATGTTACCGTTCGTATCAAATTTTATCAAAGCAAATCCGGGAAGTGCTCCAACAGCACAGGCGCCAACATACAGGTTTCCGTTATTATCCACTTCGCACCGCAGGCTCATCCCCGCCAGGTAATTAACGGGGCTTATTACCTGTTTCCATAACTGAACACCATCGGGACTATATTTTAAAACTACAACCGCATTGGGAGTGGGTGTACTGGTGCCTGCATAGCGGTAGCCGGCTACATACACGTTGTTATTATTATCGGTAGTTACCCAAAGCGGGCGTTCGTAATTGCTGGCAATGCCGGAGGCCGATACGGCTTCCCACTGCAAAACACCAAACTTGTTGTACTTACGGGTATAGGTATTATTGGCGGTCCAGTAGCCGGTTGCTATCACATTGTCCTGGTTATCCCGGGCAATCAAAACTCCGGTTTTTGAAGTGGCATTTGCCGGTCTTATCCAATCGGTGGAATACTGGGCTACCAGAGTAGTTGAAATCATCAAAAGAAACAGGGCTGTTTGAAATACCTTTTTCATAAGCTTTTTAGGTTTTTGCTATATTATATCTGATTAGACTTTAAAGAAAAGCTGCAACGGAATATTGTCTCATACAAATTCTGTCACCGTTGATTAAAACAGGTGATGCCGGATGGACAGTATGTCATTAACTTTTCTCACCATACTAAAGTAAATCTCATTAACTACAGGGTAAAGCAAACCTTGCTGAAAGGGTAAAATGTTATACTGAATATGTACTATTCAGCTATGAACTGTTTAAACATTGATTAAAGTTATAAAAGCGGATGAGCCAGGTACATGATTGATATCATAAACCCGGATGATAATGCCCTGGGCGCCTATCTGTTTTACCAGGTCTGCCGCAAAGACAAAAGTGAATTGTACTTTTAAAAATAACCGGCCTGCTTTTATCCATTTCTTTTCTCACGAATTATTTTTATTTTACAGTCTGCAAACCCTGCTACTCATTTAACCAAAGGCTAACTTATGTTCATCGGGCACTTCGGGCTTGGCTTTGGCGCTAAAAAAGCCGCTTCATCTGTTTCATTAGGTACTTTTTTTATTGCAGCGCAATTCCTGGATCTGTTATGGCCTGTATTGCTGCTGCTTGATGTGGAGCATGCGGTAATAAAACCCGGTACCGGGCACGCACAACCCATCGACTTTACCGACTACCCCATATCGCATAGTTTGGTAATGGTAATAGGTTGGTCACTGCTGTTCGCATTTATCTATTGGTTATTTAAAAAGAATATAAAGGCTGCTCTTGTGCTGGGGCTTTGTGTTATCAGCCACTGGGTTTTAGATCTTATCGTACACCTGCCCGACCTGCCGCTTTACCCGGACAACAACTCAGCAAAGTATGGTTTTGAACTGTGGAATTCATTCTGGGGAACTTTAGTAGTGGAAGGAGGCATTTTCATAACCGGGCTTGTTCTTTATATGCGGTCGACCGCCGCAAAAAATAAGCAGGGAAGTATTGGCCTGTGGATACTCGTTGGATTGCTGCTGGTTTCTCATGCGGCCAACCTTTTTAGTACGCCCCCACCTGCTATGAATGCGGTGGCATGGGCAGGCAACCTGCAATGGCTGTTTGTTATCCTTGCGTATTGGGTTGATCATAACCGGTCAATCATTTAGTAATCTGTACTTAACTTGCTTTTATAACCAACTAAACACTGTCTGCATGAACCGGCTGAAATTCGTTTTATACGCTGCCCTCATCATTATCATTACCGATTCCTGTAAAAAGGATGACCTGCCAGCCCCCTCCAACCCTCCCGTGGTAATTGCTCCACCTGCTCCTTTTGGATTTTATGTAGTAGGGTATTTCCCTTCGTACAGAACGGTTGCTGCAGTTCCGGATGTAAAATTCAGGATGTGCAATGTGGTGAATTATGCATTTGCCGTGGTAAGTGCCGGTGGCAATCTTACCTTAACCAATCCGGCACACTTAACAGAAGTAAAGAATAAGGCAAAGGCCAACGGCGCAAAAATATTCATCAGCGTTTCCGGCGTGGCAGCAGATTTTAAAACGATGGCGGCTGCTCCCTCCGGGCGCACTTTTTTTATTACCCAGGTGATGGATATGGTAAGAACCTATGGCCTGGATGGTGTTGATATTGATTGGGAGTTTCCCCGAACCGATGACGGAACCAGCATTACTTATACAGCGCTGATGAAACAGCTGAGCGACAGTTGCCACCTGGGCAGTAAATATTATTTAACCGCAGCCATCACCGCTGGTAAATATGCAGGCGTCATCAGGGATGCCATCAGTAATGAGCTTTGGCAGGGCAATTATGTAGATTGGTTCAACATCATGAGTTACGATGATTTCAGTACCACCCAACCCTACAAGCATCATTGCGATTACAGCCTGGCAACCACCAGCCTCAATTACTGGATCGGTACCCGGGGTATGCCCGGCACCAAAGCAGTATTGGGTATTGCCGGTTATGGCCGGCCCAGCGGAATTACACAAACAAATACCGTGTTAACCTACAGCGATATCCTGTTGAGGGGAGGCAATCCCTTCTCCGATTCGGCTATTGTTACCAACGGCGGCTTTTCAAATTACACGATATATTATAATGGAATTACTACGGTAAAAAGGAAAGCAATCCTTTCAAAACAAATGGCAAACGGCATCATGCTTTGGGAAAAAGGCCAGGATGCACATGATAACAGTTCCCTTTTAAAAGCCGTATGCGATACGGTTGGCAGGCCTTACTGATAACCGCTATCCCGGGGATCGGCCTTGCCGGAAACCTGGTCAACAACCTACATTGATCTTTACGATGCTGTTGATAAGATTGGATAAAATGTGCCAACAAATTGCTTTCTTTTTTAAATAATATTTCGTTACTTTAAAAGGCGGTAATAAACAGGAATTCCATCGCCGCTGCCACTCAACAACACTAACCCAAGTCCGTATTTGCTGAAAATGATCAGACTTACTGCGGCGCATGACCAAGGTCAGGTTTTATTTTCGTCCGGTATCCAACCTTTAATAAAGAATAAGATCAGTACTCTTTACTATGCTTACTTATTTTTTAACACTATAAATTCTATCCAGATGTATACAGAAACACAGCAGCGCACGCTTGTTGATGAATGTCATCAATGGCACGATGAACTGGTTGCCTATCGTGAAAAGATCAACAGGCTAAAAAGCGAACTCTATTATTTCGCACCCGGCAAAACCGAACACGGCGTACTACTGGGCATTGAACATTTTCATAACCAGTTTCACATTCAGCTCATCAACATTCATGACCTGAAACACGAGATCAAACATCATTTGAAAGAAGCGGAACGGCATCCTACATTCGGGCACCGCATTCCGCATCACAACATGAAAGAAAAACTGGAAACACTCGAAAACGACATAAACAAACTCGAAGACGAGTTCCACACTTTCATAAAGCAATAACGCCTTTTTGCAACCAGTCCCGATATTTTCGGGACTGGTTGGTTAATGGGCCATTTCAAAACAACTAAATTCCTTGTTATGGCTACGTACGATTCAAACCATGTAAAGAATATCGCCCTGCTCGGACATGCCGGCTGTGGAAAAACCACCCTCGCCGAATGCATGCTCTTTGAAGCAGGCATCATCAAACGCCGCGGCAGTATTGCGGCAAAGAATACGGTGAGTGATTACCACGAACTGGAAACGGAAAGGCAGAGTTCCGTTTTCTCTTCACTCATGCATACGCCGTGGAAAGACTATAAAATAAATATCATCGACACTCCCGGCTACGATGATTTTGTAGGCGAAGTGATCAGCGCACTGCGGGTGGCTGATACCGGCGTTATCGTACTCAATGCAGCAGCCGGTGTGGAAGTAGGCGCCGATGTGATTTGGGAGTATACCGACACCTTTAAAACACCCACCATCTTCGTAGCAAACCAGCTCGACAAAGAAGAGGCGGATTTTGACCGTACGCTTAGAGAAGCAAAAACTCATTTTGGCGGCAACGTGGTGGCGGTACAATACCCGGTGCAAACAGGCGCCGGTTTCAATTGCATTGTGGATGTATTGAACATGATCATGTACCAGTTTCCACCCGAAGGTGGTAAGCCGCAAAAACTACCAATACCCGACGGCGAGAAAGAAAGAGCCGATATGCTTCACAAAGAGCTGATTGAAGCCATCGCCTCCAACGACGAAGGCTTGATGGAAAAATATTTCGACCAGGGAGAACTTACCGAAGAAGAAATGAAAGCAGGGCTTCATACTTCCATGATCAAACACGATATCTTCCCTATGTTCTGTGCATCCGGAGAAAAGAATATGGGCGTGGACCGCATCATGAGTTTTATAGATTATGTATGCCCCGCTTCCAACGAAATGCCTCCGCAAAAAACAAAAGCAGGAAAAGAATTACCCTGCGATGTGAAAGGCCCCACCTGCATCTTTATTTTTAAAACCATCATTGAACCGCATATTGGTGAGCTCAGTTTATTCAAAGTATACAGCGGTACCATTAAGTCGGGTTGCGAATTAATAAATGAGAACACCGGCGTTACCGAAAAATTCAACCAGTTGTTCTTACTGGAAGGCCATAACCGGGTGCCGGTGCAGGAACTGGTGGCTGGCGATATTGGCGCCACCATCAAACTACGCAGCACGCATGTAAACAATACCCTGCATGATAAAGGCGCCAATATAGAGTTAGTGCCCATCGAATTTCCGCATCCCAATGTTACCATCGCCATCAGCGTGGTAAATAAAGGCGATGAAGAAAAATTATCGCAGGCACTGCATACGTTGCAGGAAGAAGATGCTACCGTTCGGTTTGAAGTATCAAAAGAAACAAAACAAACCCTGCTGCATTGCCAGGGCGAACTGCACCTGAAAGTACTGCAATGGAAAATAGAACACATTCACAAACTGGATGTGAAGTTTGATAAACCAAAGATCCCCTACCGGGAAACCATCAGCCGGAAAGCCGAAAGCAATTACCGCCACAAAAAACAAAGCGGCGGCGCTGGCCAGTTTGCCGAAGTATACATGCGCATTGAGCCCTGGTACGAGGGCATGCCTAATCCCGAAGGGCTTAACCTGCGCAGTAAAGAAGATATTGATCTCGACTGGGGAGGCCGGCTCATCTTCTGCAACTGCATTGTAGGCGGCGCTATCGATACCCGTTTTCTTCCTTCCATCATGAAAGGTGTAATGGAAAAAATGCAGAACGGTCCGCTTACCGGGTCCTATGTACGGGATGTACGGGTAAGTGTGTATGATGGTAAGATGCATGATGTGGACAGCAACGATATCTCTTTTAAGATAGCCGGGCTGCAGGCATTCCGCCAGGCATTTATGGAGGCTGATCCACAATTACTGGAGCCCATCTATACAGTTGAAGTGCTTTGCCCTGATGAAATGGTTGGTGCCGTAATGGGCGACCTGCAGACAAGAATGGGTGTAGTGGAAGGCATGGAAGCCGAAGGACATTTTCAAAAGATAACGGCAAAAGTTCCGCTGGCGCAGATGTACCAGTATTCTTCTTCGCTGCGCAGTTTATCCGGCGGAAGAGCCCGTTTCAATATGTACTTCGATTCTTACTCACCCGTATCGTACGAAGTACAGCGCAAACTTACAGAGGCGCACAACAAACATGAAGTATTACAGGCTTAATAGTGACTCAACAAAAAATAAAAAGCCCCGACGTGTCGGGGCTTTTTATATAAGGCATATCCGTTTACCCTGCTATGTGACCTATGTTTCTATGTGGTTGAGATTACTCAGCTATTCCTTATTTTTATTCTTCAAACAATACCATGCAGATAATACAGGCAAAAACAAAAGACGATCACCTGAAATGTTTCGACGTGATGAAAGAACTGCGGCCTCATCACAACGCAGAAAGTTTTCTTTCCACCCTGGAACAGATGATAAAAGAAGGTTACCAGCTTTGGTATATAGAAGACGAAGGCAAAGCGGTTTGTGCAGCGGGCTTTCGTTTCACCACAACACTTTACGATGGGCTGATCATCGACTTTGATGATTTTGTTACCGCAGCAGATGTCCGTAAAAAAGGATATGCTGCTGTTTTATTTGATAAACTGGTTAACATTGCGAAAGAAAAAGGTATCAAAACCATTCACCTCAACTCCAACCACCAGCGTTTTGATGCCCATCGTTTTTACCTGAACAAAAGAATGAAGATCATTGCACATCATTTCCGCATCGAAGTATAAATAAAAGGCCGCTATGAAGATCAGATCTGTACTGGAACTCTATGAACTGCTTCCCGAAGAGGAACGGCTGATCGTTGATGTATTGAGGGAGGTGATAAAAGCACAACTGCCTTCACACTGTAAAGAAAAGATCTCTTACAATGTTCCTTTCTTCTATGGAAATAAAAGCATCTGCCTGGTATGGCCTTCTTCTGTTCCCAGGGGCGGCATCAAAAAAGGAGTGATGCTGGCCTTCTGGTATGGCAACCGACTTGCTGATGCAGACAACTATCTTAGCCATGGAACCAACAAGCAGGTATTTTACAAGATCTACTATCATGTTGATGAAATCAACATAAAAGCCATTACAAAACTGCTGAAGGAAGCCGTTCAGTTAGACAAGAACTGGAAAAACAAAAACCTATAAGGTCTGCGGCGCTGTTATGCTGTGCGGCAGACCTTATAGGTTTTATTTACTTCCATAAAGCAGAAGTGCTGGAAACATCGCCGGTCAGCTTATCCGTATGCCGGCGCATGATAGCGGGAGTAAGACCCCGGTTCTCTACCGCCAGCCCCATCATCAGGATGCCTTTACTGGTAACATAAAGCTGGCAGGGCTGAATGATCCCATTCTGTTTCAACATAGCCGCATTAATGGTGGAGGTTGAATCCTTGGCTTTACCAAGGTTTGCGGTAAGCCACACATAATTCTTACTGGGACTTAACTCGTAACCCACCGGTACATTAAAACTGCTTGTATTGATATCCACCTGGTATTTTTCTTTGCCCACTTCCGTAGCAATATCTTTAACCGTATACCCCATTTGAACAAGCATTTCTTTCAGGCGGGCTGCATTGATGGGGTCGCAGCTTTGCGCTTTGCCAAATAAAGGCGCCAGGAATATAAAAGAAAGGAAGAAGAGTTTGCTGAAGTGGATTTTACTTTTCATGTTGTTTACTTGTATGTAATTAAAATTATTTTTTCATATTGAAACTAAGATAGCTTACCACTTCGGCCCGGTTGCCCCTGCCCTTCGCCATAGCAAGCTTATCTGCCTTAATGGTTACGCTGCCGTCTTCATTAACGGTACAAAGAACTTTTTGGTCTCCGGTGGCGTATAACTTTTTTGTACCCTGCACCAGTTCTATACAAACCTGGCTGCCGGAGCTAAGGTCGCCGGTTTCTACTTCGGTATTCAGCTCTATTGATTTTTTGGGCTTCCCTTTCAGGTAGATTCGCACACCGGCTTTTGCCTTGCTGTCGCCCAGTTTTCCATTGATGAAATAATTTCCCAAACCAAAACCGCCTGCCCATACCGGAAAGGGCTCTTCGGCATGGCACAGTACGCCGTCGATGCAATAATCATTATCGGCAAGCGCCGTACAATCCTGCGCATAAGAACGCTGGGTGGTTATAAGACCTGCAACTATTAATACCAGGGAGAAAATGATACGTTTCATTGCTTTAATTTTTATGATCCAAAATTAAATGCATCATACAACCGTCCTATACCCTTTGATGGGTATTTTAATCCGATAACCCATAACTTGTTACCTGTAACCGCCAGCCGATCTCTGCCCTCTTTTTCGTAGATTTGCCCCCTTCAGGAAAAAGAATCATAAAATGGAACTGACTAAGAATTTTGAACCGAAGGCCGTTGAAGACAAATGGTACAAGCACTGGCTAAACAAAGGATATTTTAACAGCAAACCCGACGGGCGCCCTGCTTTTACCGTTGTTATACCGCCACCGAACGTTACGGGTGTGCTGCACATGGGTCATACCCTGAATGAAACCGTGCAGGATATACTGGTACGCAAGGCTAGAATGAGTGGGTTCAATGCCTGCTGGGTTCCGGGCAGCGACCATGCCAGTATTGCCACCGAAGCAAAAGTGGTAGGCATGCTGAAAGAAAAAGGTATTGATAAGAACAGTTTATCAAGAGAAGAATTTCTTACATACGCATTTGAGTGGAAAGATAAATACGGTGGCATCATCTACAACCAGATAGAAAGGCTCGGCTGCAGTGTAGACTGGAACCGGACCACTTTTACCATGGATGATCATTATTACAAAGCGGTGATAAAGGTATTTATCGACCTGTATAATAAAGGCCTGGTATACCGTGGTGCAAGAATGATCAACTGGGATCCCGCTGCTAAAACGGCATTGAGCGATGAGGAGGTTGAATACAAAGAGCTGAACGGTAAACTGTATCATCTCCGCTACAAACTGGATACTGCAAAAGAAGAATACATCAGCATTGCCACACAACGGCCGGAAACGATCATGGGCGATACCGCCATTTGTGTAAATCCAAACGACGAACGCTATGCACATTTAAAAGGCGCTTATGCTTTTGTTCCATTGATCAACCGCCGCATCCCCATCATCTTTGATGAGTATGTGGATCCTGCTTTTGGAACCGGCGCCTTAAAAGTTACGCCGGCGCATGATATCAATGATTACAACCTGGGATTAAAACACAACCTGGAAGTAGTGGATACCATTAATGAAGACGGTACACTTAGTGCCGCTGCGCAGATATATGTTGGAGAAGACAGGTTTGCCGCAAGAAAAAAGATCATCATAGAGTTACAGGAAAAAGGATCACTTACCAAAGAAGAAGAATACACAACAAGATTGGGTTACAGCCAGCGTACCGGCGTGGTGGTAGAACCAAGGATAAGCACCCAGTGGTTTGTTAAGATGAAGGAACTGGCCGAACCTGCACTGAAAGCCGTAGTGAACGGAGATATTAAAATCCATCCCGGTGATAAATTTTTAGCTACCTATAAATACTGGCTGGAAAATGTAAAGGACTGGTGCATCAGCCGGCAACTATGGTGGGGACAGCAGATACCGGCATGGTACGATGCAGATGGGAAGATGGTGGTGGCAGAAACAGAAGCCGAAGCGAAAGAAATATTCAATATTCAATATTCAATATCCAACCCTCAACTGACCCAGGATGCCGATGTATTAGACACCTGGTTCTCTTCCTGGCTATGGCCCATGGAAGTGTTCAATGGCATTACCAACCCGGGCAATGAAGAAGTGAGATACTACTATCCTTCCTCTGTGCTGGTAACCGGCCAGGATATTATTTTCTTTTGGGTGGCAAGGATGGTGATGGCCGGAATGGAATACCATAAAGAAAAACCTATTACGGAAGCCATTCCTTTCAGGGATGTTTATTTTACCGGGATGGTAAGAGATAAACTGGGAAGAAAGATGAGTAAGAGTTTGGGGAACAGCCCCGATCTTTTAGACCTCATCGATCGCTATGGCGCCGATGCCGTTCGTTTTGGCATCATGGTTTCTTCGCCGGCAGGCAACGACCTGATGTTTGATGAAGCCGCATTGGAGCAGGGAAGGAATTTTAATAACAAGATATGGAATGCACTGAAGCTGGTGAAAATGTGGTCCATCCGGCAAGTTGAAGATGGGCAAACAAAAGACAACTTCGCATTAGATTGGTTTGAGAACCGCCTGAACCAGGTAAAAGCAGAAGTGGATGAATTAATGAAACAGTTCCGTTTGAGTGAGGCCTTGAAAGTTATCTATTCATTGATATGGGATGATTTCTGCAGCTGGTATTTAGAGTGGATAAAGCCCGGTTTTGAACAATCAATAGAGACTGCAGTTTATAATAAGACCATTACGTTCTTTACGGAACTGATGCAGTTGCTGCATCCCTACATGCCATTTGTTACAGAAGAGATATATCATTTGCTGGAAGAAAGAAAGGATGACCTGTGTATAAAGCAATTTGCTGAAGCAAAACCGGCAGATAAGAAATTTCTATTGCAGGGCAACCTGCTTAAACAGGTGATCACCAACATACGTGATGCCCGGAACAAGAACCAGCTTAAGCCAAAAGAAACCATCAGGCTTTCTATTGAAACATCTATGCCCGAAAGCTATCGTTCCATTAAAGACATATTAAGTAAGCAGGTTAATGCAGAAGAGATGTCTTTTGTAAAGGAGGCGGTTGCCAATACGATCGTAGTAGCCATTGAAAAAGATAAGTTTTACATAGCAACAGAAAAGGAACTGGATACTTCGGCGCTGAAGGGCGACCTGTTGAAGGACCTGGAGCACCAGAAGAATTTCCTGGCATCTGTGGAGAAGAAGCTTAGCAATGAAAAATTTGTTCAGAATGCAAAACCCGAAGTGCTGGCGATGGAACAGAAGAAGAAAGCCGATGCGGAAGCAAGGATAAAGACGATTGAAGAGAGCCTGTCAACAATTAGTTAAATGTGCACAGGCACACTAATTCTGCTGTAAATTCGTTGTAATCTTACATAAACAGACAAGATGAAACCAGTTGTACGAACTTTACTTGCCGTTGTTTTTTCTGCAACCACTGCAACTGTGATGGCGCAAAAGCCCAAACCTGCTCCTGCCGCTAAACAAACCCAGAAATTCAAACCGCCCAAATTAACCTGCACCTGGGGTATTCGTTCCGATTCGGCCAGCGTGCTGGTGGAAGAAGCGCTTCAGCTGATTAACCTTCCTTTAAAGATAACCGACGATAAAAAAAGCGCCTACAGTATCTCTTCTTACCAGGTGCAGTACAAAAGAAAAGGAGTAACGGAGGATGAAGAAACCGGTAAGATAAGTCCTGCCAGCACCAGTGTTGTGCAGTTATTCCGGGAAACACCCATTACCGGCATCTGGAAAAAAATACTGACCGAGCAGATAAACTCCGGCGATGAACTGTATCTCTTCGATATCATTGTAAAAGATGCCCAGGGCAGGTATATGTTTGCGCCCGAATTGAGAATAAAGGTTAAGTAGGCACTATTCTCTTTCTCAACCCCACACCAGCTGGTGCGTTTGTTTGATCACTCCCATCACAAAGATGCTCTGCACGTGACCCATGTTTTCGATATTGCTTAGTTTGTTCACATGAAAATCGTGGTAGGTATTCATATCGGCACACATCACTTTCAGCATAAAATCAAACTCGCCGCTGATGGTATAGCATTCCACCACTTCCGGCATTTGCAAAATGGCTTTCACAAATTTTGTTCCCGCCGTTTTATTGTGTTCCTTTAAGGATACATAACAAATAGCGATCAAACTTTTGTTTACCTTGGTATGATCGACCAGGGTTGCGTATTGTTTTATCACGCCATTCAACTCCAGCCGTTTGATACGTTCATGAACAGGTGTGGTGCTCAGGTGTATCTTATCGGCAATTTCCTTTACCGTCATCCTTGCATTTTGCTGCAGCAGTTGCAGTATCGCAATGTCTTTGCCATCCAGTGCCATGGAGCCGGTAGCTGTTTTTTCTGTTTGGGTCGCTTTTGCCATAGTAAAAAAGGATTTACTCCTGTTATTAACAGAATAACGTGATATTTCCCCAAATTTATATAAAACGGCAGAATATTATCCTATAAGTTTATTTTTGTACTCTAAAAAACAATACATGTCTACATTATCAAAAACCTCCATCGATTTCAGCCTTAAAAACAAGGTTGCCGATATGAGCCTCGCAGAATGGGGCCGTAAAGAAATTAAATTAGCCGAAGCAGAAATGCCGGGCTTAATGGCCATCCGTGAAGAGTTTGGCCCTTCTCAGCCACTGAAAGGGGCACGCATTGCAGGCTGCCTGCACATGACTATTCAAACTGCTGTGTTGATCGAAACACTGGTGGCCCTGGGTGCAGAAGTGAAATGGAGTTCATGTAATATTTTCAGTACACAGGACCAGGCTGCTGCTGCCATCGCTGCTGCAGGTATTGGCGTATTTGCCTGGAAAGGACAAACACAGGCCGAAGCTGATTGGTGTATTGAACAAACATTATGGTTTGGCGGAGCCGATCGTCCGTTGAATATGATACTGGATGACGGTGGCGATCTGACCAATATGGTTTTTGATACCTATCCTGAACTGATCCAACACGTAAAAGGATTGAGCGAAGAAACCACTACCGGTGTTCACCGTTTATACGAAAGGATGCAGAAAGGTACCTTGCCTGTTCCTGCCATCAACGTGAACGACAGTGTTACCAAATCTAAATTCGATAACAAATACGGATGTAAAGAAAGCCTGGTTGATTCTATCCGCCGTGCTACCGATGTGATGATGGCTGGTAAAGTTGCCGTTGTTGGCGGTTATGGTGATGTGGGTAAAGGTTCTGCCGCTTCACTGAAAGGAGCCGGTTGCCGGGTGATCGTTACAGAGATCGATCCGATCTGTGCATTACAGGCTGCTATGGACGGTTTTGAAGTGAAGAAAATGATTGATGCCGTGAAAGAAGCCGATATCATTGTTACCGCAAGCGGTTGCCGCGACCTGATCACGGAAAAACATTTCCGCCTGATGAAAGATAAAGCCATTGTTTGTAACATCGGTCACTTTGATATTGAAATTGATATGGCCTGGCTGAATGAAAGCTATGGTAAAACAAAGAATACCATCAAGCCGCAGGTTGATATGTATACCATCGATGGTAAAGACGTGATCGTTCTGGCTGAAGGACGTCTGGTGAACCTGGGTTGTGCAACCGGTCACCCATCGTTTGTTATGAGTAACTCTTTTACTAACCAGACATTGGCACAAATTGAATTGTGGACCAACTTCAGCAAATACAAGAATGAAGTTTACGTGCTGCCTAAAGTATTGGATGAAAAAGTTGCCCGTTTACACCTGGCTAAGATCGGCGTGGTACTGGAAGAACTTACTACACCACAATCTGAATACTTAGGGATTGAGAAAGAAGGTCCGTTTAAGCCGGAACATTACAGATATTAATCTTCTTTTAAAAAATATCTTAAAATAAAAAAGGCTCATTCCTACATAGTCGGAATGAGCCTTTTTTTAATACTGATCATTTTTTCACCAGGCCCTTACTGGCTTCCATAATGGGATGACAGTCGATATACTGTACAAACTGATACTCTACCAAAGTGAAACGTGTAAGAACAGATACGTTTCAAATCCCTAACTTCGGACCAGGAAAAAGGCTAACAGCAATCAACATAAATCCGGTTCATCTGTTTTATCACCGCTTCTATCAGCTATGACCAAACTATCTGTAAATATCAACAAACTGGCTACGCTCCGCAACAGCCGTGGTGGTAACAATCCCGACTTAATTAAATCAGCAAAGGATATCGAGCGTTTTGGCGCCGATGGTATTACGGTTCATCCCCGGCCCGATGAACGGCATATCCGCTATGCCGATGTATATGAACTGAAAAAGATCGTTACCACTGAATTCAATATTGAAGGCAACTGCACCGAACAAAGTTTTGTTGACCTGGTGCTTGCCAACAGGCCTACCCAGGTTACCCTGGTACCTGATGCCGTTGGACAACTTACCAGCAATCATGGATGGAATACCATTGAGCATACTGCTTATTTAAAAGACATGATCGCTGTTTTTAAAAATGCCGGCATACGTGTCTCCATTTTTGTTGACCCGGTGATTGAAATGGTGGAAGCTGCAAAAGCAACGGGAACAGACAGGATCGAATTATACACAGAATCCTTTGCAACGGAGTTTGGAAGCGGGAATAAGGAAGGGGGAATAAAACCTTATATAGCAGCAGCCGTTAAAGCAAATGAGCTTGGGCTTGGTATCAATGCCGGGCACGACCTTGACCTGCACAACCTGAAGTATTTTTCTGAAAATATCCCCGGCCTGCTTGAAGTATCTATTGGCCATGCACTGATATGCGATGCTATTTATTTAGGATTGGAGAATACAGTGCAGTTGTATAAGAGGAAGTTGAAATGAATTAATATATTTAATTATAACCCATGAAGCATCTACCAAACATTCTCGTTATTATCTCATTTATTCTTCTTTCCTGTAACCGATCAACCAAGAATGATGCGCCAAAGCCTGAAACACCAAAAGCTCTTCAGGAAAAAAGCAATAGTGCTGAGTTTTTCAGCAAAAGCAGGGGTTACGATAATGACCTGGTTGAGAGTTTATACACTGAACTTACTGAAAAGGACCCCGAACTACAGAACCTGGAAAAAATGATCGTTGAACTAAAGGACCAAAAGGAAGACTCAGCAACAACATTTAATGCATTCCACAATAAAAACACACAGTATTACCAATCCGGGGACCATCATGTTTTACAAATAAAAGATTCGATCCTTCGGCAAAAGATCAAAGCGATATTGGATAATAGCTTATCGGCTTATAACAACAAGGTACAGTACCACAAAAATCTGCTGGGAATCCTTCTTTCCAAAGATTCATATCTTGATGATATGCATACTGCTTTGAAGATTGTAAAAACATTGCCCATAATGTACAAATACCAGAAAGAAAGTTTTCCATCGCCCAAATCAATTGAGAAAGTAATTCAGAGATATGATAAAACGATTCAAAACACCGATTCATTAATTAAGAAGTAAGTATCTGGCTTTATCGTATACTTCTCCACGATCTACGCTTTTAAATAAAGTTGAATAATGATCTGACGTACAAGAGTGCGACGCCACTGAAGTTGATCAACGTACTACCGCCCGTAACCTCAAACTAAAAACCTCAAACTTCAAACCTCTCCTACCTCAGCATTCTCGCCAGTTTTCTCTCCAGCGCTGCTCCCCGCAGGTTTTTACCGATCACTTTTCCTTCGGGATCCAATAAAAAGTTTTGTGGTATCTGGTAGATCTGGAACTGTTGTGCCACCACATTGCCCCAACCCTGCAGGTCGCTTACCTGGGTCCAGTCGAGCCCGTCCATTTTAATGGCGTTGATCCATGCGTCTTTGGCTTTATCGAGCGAAACGCCCAGTACGGTGAAGTTCTTGTTTTTGTATTTGTTGAACGCAGCTACAAGGTTTGGATTTTCCATGCGGCATGGACCACACCAGCTTGCCCAAAAATCGATCAGCACATATTTACCACGCAGCGAAGAAAGGCTTACCATCACACCTGCTGTATCTGCCTGCGAAAAATCGGGCAACACGGTTCCTGCGCCGTTCTTTTTACCTTCTGCAACCAGTTGGGCAATATACATACCCATGGGCGATGTCTTTATCTCTACTGTAAGCTGGTTGTATAAATTTTCTGTTTTAATGATATCATCTGCTACCTGGTGATAGCGCATTACAGCAAGCGGGGTGATATAAGATGCCGTATGTGCCGGCACAAACTCTTCAATTAATTTCATGGCAGCAACGGTAGCGGCGGAGTCATACACCGCATTTTCTCCAAAGATGGCCTGGTAAGGTTCCAGCGCTGTATTGAACTGTTCAAAATCGGCATTAGATTTTGAACCGGTTACTTTTGCTTTATCAATGGTTGCTTTTTGTCCGCTCACTCTTACCACGCTGTTGTCCATGAACAAAGTGATGTATGGCGCCTGCCTGTTGAACAGAACGATCTTAAAATCGGGCTTGTCCATTTTTCCTTTGAACTCAAACCTGTTGGCTTTTACTGCAGAAGTGATCTCTGTTTCGCCGGTACGCCCATTCAACAGTTCTACCTTGGTTCCATCGGGAAAGCCTTCCACATCACCACTGATAACAAAACCTTCCTCCGGTTTTACCTGAACGGTTGTGGTTTTAGCCGCAGCCGGCTTTGGTTTTGGTTTGGCCTTCTGTGTAACCTGTGCCATACTAAAAACGGGTAGCAGGAAAAATAAAAGAAAAGTTCTTTTCATCGTTTCGAATTAAGGAATGCAATTTACTAAGATTTGGGCAGAACGGCTTAGGACCTGATGCCATTTATGAATTCTTTAGTAGCCAGGCCGGTATCGCTGCTGTTCTTTAATACGCTGATATAGGCCGAGCCAATGATGGCGCCATTCGTATGTTTACAGGCTGCCATAAAACTGGCTTTGTCTTTTATGCCAAAACCCACCAGCACCGGGTTAGTAAGCCGCATTTCTTTTAACCGGGTAAAGTAAGCCTCCTGGTCTTCGATCCCTTTGTTATTGCCGGTAGTGGCAGAGGAAGAAACGGCATAGATGAACCCCGTAGCCAGGCTATCTAACTTTCTTACACGATCATCCCCGGTTTCGGGTGTTACAAGGAAAATAAAATCCAGCCTATGTTTTTTTATGATGGGCCCGTATGCTGTTTCAAATTCATACACAGGCAGGTCGGGTACTATCAGTCCGTCGATACCAACAGCGGCCGCATCAGCACAAAATTTTTCAAAACCGTATTGTAACACAGGGTTCATGTATCCCATTAAAATAACAGGCAGTTGAATCTCTTTCCTGAAATCTTTCAGTTGTTCAAACAGTTTAGAAATGGTCATGCCATTTGCAATGGCGATGCTGCTGCTTTGTTGGATCACCGGCCCATCGGCCAGCGGATCGCTGTAGGGCATACCAATTTCTATCATATCTGCCCCGCTATCCTGCAGGGCTTTCATTACTTCAAGGGTTGAATTCAAATAAGGATAGCCTGCCGTGCAGTAGATGTTGAGTATGTTTTTTCTCTTTTCGGAAAAAAGGGTTTCGATGCGGTTCATTTCTATTTTTCTGCAGGTACAATCGTTAATTCCTGGTCATCTAATAGTATATAATGATATCGTGGCTTGGCATCTATGTCAAGTACCAGGTTGTATTGCGCTTTCTTTTTACCTACCGTTTTAGGGAAACTCACAATAATACTGTCGCCCTTTCTTTCCACCGAGTAATTCTTACCATCAAATCCTTCGTCTATGCAACTGCTGAATTCATACCGTTCGCCGTTGATATTGGAGATCATTTTAACGGGGGTTGACTGACCGGAACAATCCCCGGTCTTTTCAGATTTCAGTTCGTGATTGATAAAGGAATCACTACAGGAAAAAAGAATACTGCAAAAAGCAAGAACAAAAGCGTATCTCATAATTATAAGTGTTTCATATAAGTTTCCAGGTCTTTATCTCCCCTCCCGCTCAGGCAAACCACCACCACATCATTCTTATTAAAGTTGATCATCTTTAAAGCATGCAAAGCATGAGCTGATTCCAGCGCCGGGATGATCCCTTCCAGTTTGCTCAGTTCAAAAGCAGCAGCCAGTGCTTTTTTATCGGTTGCGCTCATAAACACCGCCCGGCCTGTTTCAAATAAATGAGCATGCAATGGGCCAATGCCGGGATAATCAAGGCCGGCTGAAATACTGTGCGGCTCCACCACCTGCCCGTCTTCCGTTTGCATCAATAAACTTTTACTGCCATGCAAGATACCAGGCTTACCCAATTGTGTGGTAGCAGCACTCATGCCGCTGTTAATACCACAACCGGCTGCCTCCACGGCTATGAGTTTTACTTTTTCATTATCTAAAAAATGATAGAATGCTCCTGCTGCATTGCTGCCACCACCCACACATGCCAGCACATAACCAGGATATTCACTGCCCGTCTTTTCTAAAAGCTGTTCTTTGATCTCTTCGCTGATGATGCTTTGAAACCTCGCCACCATATCGGGGTAAGGATGCGGCCCTACCACCGAGCCAATGATATAATGCGTATCTACCGGGTTATTGATCCAGTCGCGAATGGCTTCATTGGTGGCGTCTTTCAATGTCTTGCTTCCGCTGGTTGCCGGCACCACCGTTGCACCCAGCATCTTCATCCTTGCTACATTCGGCGCCTGCCGCTCCATATCCTTCTCGCCCATGTACACTATACACTCAAGGCCCTTCAATGCACAAACAGTTGCGGTGGCCACGCCATGCTGACCGGCGCCGGTTTCGGCAATGATCCTTTTTTTACCCAACCGTTTTGCAAGCAATATCTGCCCGATGGTATTGTTTATTTTATGAGCGCCGGTATGACAAAGATCTTCCCGTTTTAAAAATATTTTTGCACCGTACCTGCTGCTCAGCCTTTCTGCAAAGAACAAAGGCGTTGGCCTTCCTGCAAAATCACTGAGCAGGTATTGAAACTCATTCTGAAAATCCGCTTCATTAATTATATCCAGGTATTTATCCTGTAGTTCTTTCACATTGGGATATAACATTTCAGGAACGAATGCTCCGCCAAAATTTCCATAGTACCCATGTTCATCTATACTGAAATTCATTTTATTTTTTGTTACCGGCTTTAGTACTGCTATTAAACATTGTTGCGTCGCACTCTTGTACGGAATATCTTTATTCAGCCATTTGTCTGAACAAGGATTTGGGTAGATCAATATGATTACCTGGATTTAGAAATCCACTTAATCCAAACCATCCTTCAAAATCCCCGTTCAGACAATTATAACAGCAACTGCATAAACTTCAGATCCAGCCACCTGTCAAACTTGAATCCTACTTCTTTAAAATGCGCCACTTCCACAAACCCAAAACGTTTGTGCAACCCCAGGCTTACTTCATTACTTGCATCAATGCCGGCGATGATGGTATGCATCTTCAGTTGCTTTGCAGCTTCAATAATGGGTGACATCAGTAATTTCCCAACGCCCCTTCCTCTTGCATGCGATGCTACGTGTACCGTATTCTCAACCGAGAACTTATACGCCGTTGGCACCCGGAAAGGGCCGATGCTGCTCATTCCCAGGATAACTCCGTTTTCTTCAGCCACAAATACCGGGAAGCCCTGCTGCTTTCTTTCTTCAAACCATTGCTTACGCATTTCAAGCGTATGGGGCTCGTAATAATATACCGCCGTTGTGTTCTTTATAATATCGTTGTAGATATCCAGTATCTGCGGCAGATCATTTTCCGTTGCAAGCCGTACTGTTATCATATACTATTTATTTTTTGAACCCCTGCCTGAATTGCAATAGCAAGGCCATATCCTTCACTCCCGGTTCCTTCTCAAACTTACTGTTGATATCAACCGCATAAAAATCCGGGTGTTTGAATGCTTTTATTTTCGCTACATCATCCGGGCCAATGCCGCCACCCAGGAAGAAAGGCTTTTCGATCTTTGCTTTGGTAAGAATACTCCAGTCGAACTGCTTGCCCGTACCGCCGATGCTTTCGTTCAGCCCGCCGGTATCAAATAAATAATAATCGCAAACGGCATCATAAGGCGCTACCAGCTCATCGATGTTCTCATCACCGGTGATGCGGAATGCTTTGATCACTTCCACTTCGCTGCTCAGGTCTTCGCACATTTCCGGACTTTCATTTCCGTGAAGCTGCACCACTTCCAGCCCGTAGTCATCAATGGCATCCAGCACATCGATCATCTCCGGGTTTACAAACACCCCTACTTTCTTCAGGTCAAAATCTGCATTCTTCAGGTCCTTGCCGGATAGCTTATCGCCCATGTACCTGGGAGAATCTTTATAAAATATCAGCCCGGCAAAATCAATGTCTAATCCGTCTAATTGCTGCAATTGTTTCAATTGGGTAATGCCACATACTTTGGTGTTCATGTTGTTTATTTTAATTTAGATACAAATTCTATAAATGCTTTGCCGGGATCCCGGTCTTTCATGAATTTTTCTCCCATCAAAAAACCTTTAAAGCCTGCTTCTTTAAACATCCTTATCGTTTCCACATCATCTATCCCGCTTTCGGTAATTTTAATTTTATCAGCCGGTATCTGCTTACTTAGTTCAATGGAGCGACTGATATCCACGGAAAATGTTTTCAGATCACGGTTATTCACACCAACAAGATCCACTTCATTACAAATATGCATCAGTTCTTCTTCGGCGTGGATTTCCAGCAACACTTCCAGTTTTAATGACTTTGCAAAGGAAGCCAATTCTTTGACACGATCTGCTGTTAAACAGGCGGCGATCAATAAAATAACATCCGCCCCCATTGCTTTGGATTCCAGTAACTGGTATTCGTCAATGATGAAATCCTTCCGTAGTATGGGAATAGCATTGATCCTTGCCATGATTAAGTCGCCTCCAGAGCCGCCAAAGAATTCTTCATCGGTTAGTACCGATAATCCCGAAGCGCCATAGTTTGTATAGGCCCCGGTCACTTCCTCCACAGCAGCACTGGTATTAATAATACCTTTTGAAGGCGATCTTCTTTTAAATTCTGCAATGATCCCGGCCTTTGTTTCATCCAGCAGGAACCGTTTCAATGAAAGTGTATCCCGGGTAAAGAATTTCCGTTGCTTCAATTCTTCAACAGGCACATGTCTTTTTGCGACCTCCACTTCGGCCCGTTTATGTGCTATTATCTTGTCCAGTATATTCATTAGTTTTTGCCTGTTAGTTTTTGCAAGGCCTTATAAGCTTTTCCACTTTCCAGGCTTTCCACCGCCAGTTGATAGCATTCTTCATAGCTTTTATACTTGCCCGTACATTGCAATGCCATAGCCGAATTGGCAAGCACCACCGCATTCTGCGCCCAGCTACCCTCTCCTTTTAATATGGATAAAAATATTTTTGCCGCTTCTTCCACCGAGTTGCCTCCCTGTATGTCTGCCGCATTCACCGTACGTTTCCCCAATTCTTCTGCGCTAAGTATCTTTTCTCCTGCATTCGTGATCACTTTGGCATCTCCTGTTAAAGAGATCTCATCATAACCATCAAGGGCATGAATGATGGTAAAGGCGCTGCTTCCCTGCTGCAATAAGTAATTATATACCCTTGCCATCTCCAGGTTATACACGCCTACCAACTGGTATTTCGGGGATGCCGGGTTTACCATTGGCCCAAGCATGTTAAAGAAAGTTCGCACTCCTAAATTTTTCCTGACCGGCCCTACCACTTTTAATGCGGGGTGAAAAAGCGGTGCATGCAAAAAACAGATACCGGCTTCTTCCAGTTCCTTTTTCAACAAACCGCTATCCGCTTTGAATGAATACCCCAGCTGCTCCATCACATTGCTGCTGCCGCTGATGGACGATGCACCATAATTACCATGCTTTGCAACCTTATTACCCGTACCCGCCACAATAAAGCAACTCAGCGTAGAGATATTGAAGGTATTCTTTCCATCGCCGCCGGTACCAACAATATCCATCAGCTCGTACCCACCCAGGTCAACCGGTACACATAATTCCAGCAAGGCATCCCGGAAGCCCTGCAATTCATCAATGCTGATGCTTCGCATGAGATACACGGTAATGAAGGCGGCTATTTCTGCATCGCTGTATACATTCTTTGAAATATTACACAGTACTTCCTTTGCCTGCTCTCTCGAAAGGCTTTTATGTTCAAATAAATAATTCAGGATCTTTTTCATTTTTATTTTTTTCCGCTGGGGCGCAGAAACGCTAAGTGTTTTTTGCGTCTCCGCGTCTTTGCGGTTATATTGCCAGCCAGTTCCTCAGTATTTTTTCTCCATCTGGTGTTAACACACTCTCCGGGTGAAACTGCACTCCCTGCACATCAAATTCTTTGTGTTGCAATCCCATGATATACCCGTTGTCGTCTCTTGCGGTTACTTCCAGTTCACTGGGGAAATTTTCATCACTAACGATCCAGCTGTGATAACGGCCCACTTCAATTGAACCGGTAAGTCCTTTTAGAATTTTGGATTTAGTATTCAGGATTTTTACCGGCGTTGCCACTCCATGAAATACCGTACTCAGGTTGATCAGTTTTCCTCCAAAAGCCTCTGCAATGGCCTGGTGCCCCAAACACACGCCCAGTATGGATTTTGAAGCGGCGTATTCTTTTATCAGCGGCAATAGTAACCCTGCTTCTTCCGGGATGCCCGGCCCGGGTGAAAGGATGATCTTATCATAAGCTGCCACGTCTGCCAAAGCGACCTGGTCATTCCGGAATACATCCACCTTCTCTCGGGTGATTTTTTCAACAAGGTGAACAAGGTTGTACGTGAACGAATCGTAATTGTCGAAAACCAAAATCTTCATAATGTATTTTTTTGAACCACATTTGAACAATAGAAAACATAGAAACTATGTGAGATCCTATGTACCGATATTTCTATGTGGTTCATTATTTATTATTTAATAACTTCAGCAAACCGGATCGCTTTTTTTAATGCCCCCAATTTATTATTTACTTCCTGCAATTCACTTTCCGGAACACTGGCAGCCACCACACCGGCGCCTGCCTGGTAAACCAGTGTATTATCCTTACTTAAAAAAGTGCGGATCATGATGGCATGGTTGATACTTTTATCGAACCCGATAAAACCGATGGCCCCGCCATAATAACCCCGTTGGGTGGTTTCAAATTCATTGATCAGCTGCATGGCCTTTATTTTGGGGGCGCCACTCAATGTACCTGCAGGAAAAGTAACCCCCAACAGTTTAAATGGATTTATTTCCGGGCCGGTCTTCCCTGTTACCTCGCTCACCAAATGTATAACATGGCTGTAGTAATTTATTTTTTTGAACTGGGTTACTTCCACTTCGCTGCACAACCTGCTCAGATCATTTCTTGCCAGGTCAACCAGCATCACGTGTTCGGCATTTTCCTTTTCATCTTTTCGTAATTGATCCGCCAGCAGTTCGTCCTGCTCATCATCGCCGGTTCTTTTGAATGTACCTGCAATGGGATGAACAATGGCCTTGTCTTTATCAACGATCAGCTGGCTTTCGGGTGATGAGCCCATCAGTTTATAATCGCCGTAATCAAAATAAAAAAGATAAGGGCTTGGGTTGATGCTCCGCAATGCCCTGTATACATTAAATTCATCGCCGGTGAACGATTGCTGAAACCGCCTGCTTAGAACAACCTGGAATGTATCGCCCCGGTAACAGCTGGCAATGCCTTTCTTCACCATTTCAATATATGCCGCATCGGTTACGTTGGAAGTTTCTTCCCCGGTACTTTTAAATGGAAAAACAGGAACATCCCTGTTCTTTATCAGGCTTTCGATTAATTCCACTTCGCTTTCTAACCCCTGCACATGATTCTCACAGATGAATAATTCATCCTTAAAATGATTAACAGCGATAACGTATTGGTAAAGCCGGTAACGTACCAACGGAATGCCACCCCCCTCTCCTCCAGGAGAGGGGCCGGAGGTGAGGTTTACCGAATCAAAGAACTGAACCGCATCATACGATGTATATCCAAACAAACCCTGGGCAACATTTACCGGCTTTGCTGCCGCTTCTTTTATTTCGAAGCGTTGCATAAAATCCCAAAGCTGTTGCGGTACGTCTGCCGGGTTATTGATCCTGATCTTCTCTGCATTCTGACCCGGCAGTTTGAATTCTATAACAGAGGGATTACTGATCTCTATCCCGGCAATGGCATTGATACCAATGAACGAATAACTATTCTCGCCTGCATGAAAATCGGTACTCTCCAGGAGGATGGTATCCCGGAAACGGTCACGCAGCCGCAGGTAGATGCCCACCGGGGTATATACATCGGCGAGCATTTTTTTGTGCGTGGTATTTATTCCAATTTTTTTCATTGCGCTTTTGTCTGAACGGGGATTTGGGTGGATTAAATTGATTTTTTGGATTTGAGCCCTTGATTGTATTTCTGATTTTCAAGTCGTTTGAATTCTAAAGAAGTTGCTCCAAAATTTAATAGCATTCCTACTTCAAGATTATAGGCCTCCAAGTAATTTCTTGCCTGCGCAAAATGAACAGGTTCTAAAATCTCCCTGGCTTTTAATTCAACACTAATGACCCCCTCTACAAAAAAATCAACCCGCCTTTCTCCTATCTGTTCGCCATCATAAAATATAGGCATACTGAATTCCCTCACAAACTCCAGCCCAGATCTTCTAAACTCAATTTCCAAAGCCCGCTGATAGATCACTTCCTGGAAACCGTTTCCCAATGCAGAATGAACTTTCATAGCCGCCCCGATTATTCTCTTTGTTATCTCCTCATATTTAAACTGTGGCATAGCAGTAATAATTTACAAAATTTAAAGATCCTTTTAATCCTTTCCATCCTCCCAAATCCCCGTTCAGACAATCAACCGCAACAAAAAACCCCAACACATCGTGTCGGGGCCTATACATATTTTAGTTACATGAATAACAGCACAGCGACACGTCAGTCTTTTGACTGCCACCACCAACTGTTGTTATTTGTATTGATCATTTTCATTTCTATTGCAAATATGTGGAGGAATTACCTAACAAAAAAACTTTTTTAGTAAATTGAATAAATTTTTACCAAATGCTGATACAACAAAAGCAGGACGGCAGCAAGGGTTCGTTCTACGTGGAAGAAAACGGGAAGATGCTTGCAGAAATGACCTATTCCATGACCGGCACAGAGCTCATGATCATAGACCACACCGAAGTATCGGATGAACTGCGGGGCAAGAACGCAGGTTACCAGCTGGTACATGCCGCCGTGGAATATGCCCGGACCAACCATATGAAAATACTTCCTCTATGCCCCTTTGCAAACTCGGTATTTAAAAAGAAAGCGGAAGAATTCGGCGATGTACTGCGGCCTAAATGAGTTAACTTCATCAAAACAACGAAACGTGAATCTTATTGTATTTGGAGCCACCGGCCTGGTGGGTAAACAACTGGTACAACAAGCCCTTTTTAATGGCCACCATGTAAAAGCATTTGGCCGGAATGTATTTACCACCGATTTCCTGGAAACAAAGAATTTAGAACTGGTACAGGGCGCTTTATTTGATGCCACCGAAGTGTATAATGCCATCAAAGGTTGCGATGCTGTGCTATCTGCCATTGGCGGCGGGTTCGACAGCGGCGATAAGACACGTACCCTTGGCATAAAGAATATCATCGCCCAGATGAAAAAAGCAGGCGTGCAACGGATCATTGCCATTGGCGCACAGGCCATATTAAATGCAGATAAGGATACACTGGTGATGGATAAGGACGATTACCCGGAAGAATACAAGCCGGTGAGTAAGGAACATTTTAAAGTGTACCAGATGCTGAACGAAAGCGGGCTTAACTGGACATTGGTGGGCCCTTCTGATCTTACAGACCACGGCCCTACCGGTGCCTATATCACAAAAGCCGATTACCCACCCGACCCGGTAAATGATAAAATAAATTCCGGCGACCTGGCCATGTTCATGCTGAATGAATTGAAGAAGAATGAGTATGTAAGGCAACGGGTAGGAATTAGTAATTAGGAATTGGGAATTAGTTGTTGAGACTTTTCAGAAACTAAGACTCTGCTTCTGCTGGACAAAATCTAACCGATGAATAATGAAGACCTGATGAAATGCTTAATTACAACTGTTGATTGATTGGTAAAAGTTGGGCCTCCCTCTCCTGGAGGAGAGGGAATGAGGGTGAGTTTGATGAATGAAGAGATACTGTACAAGAGTGCGACGCCACTAAAGTTAAATAGAAATACAACTGTTGGTTACAAAAAATAAAAAATACATTATGAGAAAATTTCTTTCCATTGCCTTGCTGTTCATTTGCGGCAATTTATTTGCACAAGATGCCATGAGCCCGTTCAGCTATGCCAATAATATAAAAACGCCGTTGCTGATGATACATGGAGAAGCCGATAATAACCCCGGCACCTTCCCTATCCAGAGTGAGCGGTTGTATAATGCCATTAAAGGACATGGCGGCACGGTGCGTTTTGTGCAACTGCCTTTTGAAAGTCATGGTTATGCCGCTAAGGAAAACATACTGCACATGCTTTGGGAACAGGACCAGTGGCTGAGCAAATACGTGAAGAATGTGGCCGGTACACCGTATGTGAAATAGGTTTTAACTATGGTCTTATCTTTTATCATCATAACAAATAAATACAATGAAACAAATACAATTACTGATCATCAGCTTTATACTTACAGTGTTTGCAAGTAATGCACAGAATTCTTTTAAACCCCCGATAAAGGATTTCGGAAAGATGTGGGAAGTACCCTTTGCGGTTGATAAACCGGATCCATCCCTTCATTACAAGATCATTGTAGAGGCTTCAGAAAAACTGGAAGATTCTTCCGCCATTTATCCCCCGCTGGAACATGTGGCCAGGCTATATAATGTACATGTGTATGGCGGCGTGCCGCAAAACCGCCTGGATGTGGCCATGGTCATCTGGGGCGTACCCATTTCTGTTGTTATGAACAATGAAGCATATAAGAAAAAATACGGCGTGGATAATCCCAACATCAAAATAATAGAAGCAATGAAAGCGGCGGGCATAAAACTCTTTGCATGCGGACAGTCGATCATGAAAAGCAAGATCGATCCGGCTACGGTTAATCCCGACATAACGATCGCTGTATCCCGGTTTACCACGGTATCTACCTACCAGTTAAAAGGGTATGCGATGTTTAAATATTGAGGCCCGGTAAAGAATATACATACAACAACATCTATCAACTCAAAATAAAGAGCTATGACCTTAGGTGCATTTTCAATAAGCCTGGCTGTAAAAAACATCCATGCTTCAAAAACATTTTATGAGAACCTGGGCTTTACCTCCTTTGGAGGTAATATAGAACAGAACTGGCTTATCCTGAAGAACGGCGATACCATCATCGGGCTTTTCCAGGGGATGTTTGAAAAGAACATGCTCACGTTTAACCCCGGCTGGAACCAGAATGCCGCCAAACTGGATTCATTTACCGATGTACGGGAGATCCAGCAAAAGCTGAAAGCAGCAAATATAAAGTTAGACATGGAAGCAGATGAAGCCACTACCGGCCCGGCCAGTTTAGTGTTAACCGATCCCGACGGGAACCCGGTTCTTATCGATCAGCATGTATAACCATACCGGGTATGAATACAATAACCATTTTCAGTATCGTACTCATCTCCCTCAGCATCGTGCCCTTGCTGCTATGCCTGATAAAAATGAGAATGTTGAAAACCTTTAAACAGAAAGCCGTAAGTACAACCGCAACCATTACGCATGTGGAAGTGAAAAGAGGATTTAAAGGGAATGCATATTATGTACTTACCCTGGAATACCGGACGATTGATACCTTCCAGTTGCATACCCGGTATTCTATTACTTCAAAAAAGCATGTGGCCGGCAGCATCATTCCGCTGATGTACCTGCCCGATGACCCGATGAAGTTCAGTATCGATTCGGGCAAAGCATATCCTTATATGATCGTCATCTGCATTGTATTTTTCCTCCTGATCGTATGGTTCTGTTACTGGCTTAATAATCTGAAGTATAATACCCATTAGTATTAAAAATACAACTGCAACGCTTTCGTCTTGCAAAGCATTTTTGTTTACTTTCGAACCCGGTTTGATCAAAACAACAAAAAAGATCATGAACAAAACACCCCACTCATTTTACACCATCCGGTTTACCGATTGTGACCCGTTCGGCCATCTGAACAATGCCCGGTACATCGATTATTTTTTAAATGCCCGGGAAGATCACCTGAAAGAAGAATACCAGCTTGATCTTAACCATTTTTACCAGCAAGGTGTAAGCTGGCTGGTTGCCAGCCACGAGATCACTTACCTGCGGCCCGCCAACTATAATGAACGGGTATCCATTAAAACGGGTTTAATAAACCTTGCCCCGGGATCCTTACTGGTGGAAATGATCATGCTGGATGAAAAGCACAGCCACCTGAAATCAGTGATGTGGACCAGCTTCACGCATGTAAATGCAAAAACCGGTAAACGGGAAAACCATTCAGATTCCTTCATGGACTTTGCCCGGGGAGTAGAAGTAACCGACGTGGATATTTCGAAAGGATACCAACACAGGCTGAAAGAGATCATTGGAAATATAAAGCAACAAAAGAGCGCTCTATCCTGACCTGGCTCTTCCCTTTTGCTTTGCAATGAACATTGAATTACAGGGATGTTAAACCATTATTATGAAGAAGCAACTGATAGTTCTGTGGTTATTATTCATAGCATTGCTTTCCTTCTCCCAGTCAAAGTTGCTGCCCGGCTTTACCCCAACAGGTCTGTTTGATGAACAGGAGTTAACTATAAAAGATACAGGCAAGAATGTTGTCATCTACATTAATGCGCCCGCCCGGTTTTACCCGAAAGGAAAAACCTACCTCGTATTTTATGCATTGCCAAACGGCAACAGCATTGAATGGACAAAAGGCAAAAGACTAAAAGCGGGTAACGACTGGCACTACGATATTCAGCACATTGCCGCTCAAACCAGGTATGTAAGAGTCCTCGACAAAAAGAATACGTACATAGTTGTTTACCTGATGGCCGGACAAAAAAGCTGGCCCGCCTGGAAACGAAGCACACCCGACTCCTTGAACCTTATAAGAAATATCGTGGACAGTATCACCGGTCTTTTTAACGCTTATGATCCTGAAATAATATTGAACAGCCACAGCGGTGGCGGCAGTTTTGTTTTTGGTTACCTGGATGCAGTTGAAACCATTCCGGCTAATGTAGAAAGGATCGCATTCCTCGACAGTGATTACGGGTACGAAGAACAACGGCATAAAAACAAACTGGTAAACTGGCTACAAAAAAGTAATAAGAATAAATTACTGGTACTTGCCTATAATGACAGCGTGGTGATCTATAATGGCAAACCGTTGGTAAGCCCCACCGGCGGCACCTGGTACCGTAGCCGGCTGATGCAACAAAATCTTTCTGCAGATTTTAATTTCAGCAGCACTGCGGATACCGCATTTACCAGTCATTCAGCATTGGGCGGTAGAATAAAGATCATACTGAAAGAAAACCCATCCGGCCTTATCTATCATACCGAGCAGGTGGCAAGGAATGGGTTTATTCTTTCCCTTCTTTCTGCTACCCCATTTGAAAAGAAAAAGCACTTTACCTATTTTGGCGAACGAGTTTACGAAAAATATATCATTGATTAAAACCTATCTCATAGCAATATACCTGGTTACCTGCTTCGCCGCATGCAGCAGCAGTAAAAAATTTCACCTGCACATTCCCCCTGCTTTAACAGAACGAATAACAGGAACGGAATTCTTTAAAACAGTTGCAACCTGGAAATGGCCGGTAAGGGATTCACTGGCCGTGCAGGAAATACTTGGAGGTAATATTCCCTCCTTCCTGCAGCAATTTGTTCCGGTAGCATCAAGGATCACAGACAGTACAGGCGTTGTTCACCAGGCCGTTTTTTATGTATCGCCCGATTACCTTTCCATAGGTACCGATGATGATTGGGCAAGGGTTCCGTTAACACCTATGGCTGCGCAAAGAATTGCAGACAGCTTTCATTGTTTTTTACCCACCCGTAAAATGGTTGATCTCATCTACGAACAGGCAACACTAAAACCGGAGCCCGTGCCCATGTATGCTTTTCGTGACAGTAGTGTAACCATGTGGCAACACCACCTGGTCATCGAAGGACAACGGAAGGGAAGAAAGGGTCTGATCGCCGGTATTAAAAAAGATGTGGTCATCTCCGGGAAAATTTTAACCGATGTAAAACCAGGCCGGGTGGCCATTTACGGCTGGCACCAGCTGAATGGGAAGGCAATTCAACCCCTGTATACCGGGCATATAAACTGGTATGTTGATTACAGCCATGGTATAAGACTGGTTTATGAAAAGATCAGTGTTGATGGAAAGCAAATGAATTACACCGATGTATTGAACCATCCCCTGTATAAAAAATTACTTTGTGATGAAGACCGCTGTGGCTTTTATAAATATCCATACTGACCGGCAGGGTATTTATTTGTAAATTGTAAATCATCTCTGATCAATACAAGCAGTATGAAGATAGTTTCCATCGTTGCCTGTTTATTATTTACATGGATGCAGCCATCCATTGCACAGGGTAAAAAAGAAAAGTTAGCCGGTATAATGAATACCTATCACCGGTTCAACATGTTCGATGGAGCAGTGCTGGTGGCAGAGAACGGCAAGGTTATTTACAAAGACGCTTTTGGAATGGCTAACCGGGAATGGAATATCCCCAATACCACCGATACCAAATTTATGATCGGCTCTGTTTCCAAACCGCTAACAGCCATATTAATGCTGATACAGGTGCAGAAAGGATTGATTGACCTGGACAAAACCATCTCTGATTACCTGCCGGATTTTTCAAAGAAGAACGGAAGCCGCATTACCATACGTCAGCTGCTCAGTCATAGTTCGGGTATGCCCAACTACGATATCATGAAGGATTTCTTTCCCCGTATCAGCCGGCAGAATTTTTCAAGAGAAGAGTACATTAAGCTATACATGGATTCTGCATTGGTATTTGAACCCGGCAGCAGCTACTATTACAGCAGCTGGGGTTATTTCACCCTTGGCTATATCATGGAAAAGGTCAGCGGCAAATCGTATAGCCAGTTAATGAAAGAAGGTATTTTTGATAAACTGGGTATGACGGGAAGCGGCTCGTATTTTCATACCCAGGTAGTTGATAAGCGGGCAACAGGTTACGACTATAGCCTGGGAGGATATACCAGTTCCGATTTTCGTGATCAATCCAATACGATGGGAACGGGTGACCTGTACTCTACCGTGGAGGATCTTTTTAAATTACATCTTGCTCTTTCCAATAACAGCCTGCTCAATAAAAAACTTACCGATGAAATGTTCACACCGGGCATCAGGCCCTGGCGCTATGGCTTTGGATGGTTCAACCAGAATTTCCGGTATACGCCAACAGACAGTGTATTTGCAAATTATCATCTGGGAATGACCGAAGGTTTTTTATCCTTCCTGGTTCGCATTCCCTCCACCAACAGCCTGGTGGTTTTCTTATGCAACAGCTCTCCTACTCACTTCTTTGGTATTGCAGGTAACCTCATGAAAGTGCTTTATGATAAACCGGTGACCATAAAACAACCGGTACATAAGGTATTGGAAACTGTACTGGCGTCTGCCAATGGAGAAAAAGCCGTTACTGAATATGCCCGGATGAAAAAAGATACGGCCAGTTATTATATCGACTGGCTGGCAATGAATCAACTGGGCGATCAGCTGTTTACATTAAAGAGGTATGATGATGCCCGGATCATCTTTGAGAACAATGCATCTGAATTTCCAACCCGTGACCTGGCACTTTTCAGTCTTGCAAAAACCTACGAGATCCTTGGCAGGAAAAATGATGCCATCGCCTGGTATAAAAAAGTGCTTGCCCTTACCCCGGGTTATGAAGAAGCAAAGAACCGGCTGAAGGAGCTGGAAATGAATAAATAGCTGTCTGCCTAAGCCCGTTACACAATGATTACCAGGCTGTAAAAACCAGTTTTCTACCAGGATATAGGATTATTACTACCTGACAAAAACACCTGTATCTACATTTTTCCATACCAGCCACACTTAACTTCACATCCTGAACGTTATAGGTTTTCCTGTTCAATCCAAATTCTGTTAAAAACACTAAAATCTATTTTTATGAACGGCAATTATAATCAGACTGAGCTTTTGCTGATGGTAAACACCAAATTCTTTTCTAAGCAGCTTCAGAAAGTGAACCGGGCTTCGGCCAGGGATTGGCATTCTAAAAAAGAACAACTGATAGAAGCCTGCTGGGATGGCCTGGCTTCTGAAATGCTTCCCGAATGTTTTAGCAAAGGCAGCAACGCCGATCTGTGGGAAATACTGGATGGCAATTCGTATATCGACCTGGAATTCTGCGAAGGCAGGATCAGGAAAGACAAAGAACACTCCCTTAATCCTTATGTATTCATGCAGGTACAGGGATTGAACTAATACATTCTGAGATCAACTAATAAAACACCGAACCTATAAAACCTTGCAAGGTTTTATAGGTTTTTTAATTTTCAGAATGCCGGGATGTTTATCCCTAATCCAGGTTCACTGGTATACCCGATCTTCCCGTTTTCAAATTTCACTCCGGTAGCAATATCTTCAGCGAGTAACAAGGGGCCATCCATATCCACCTCGTCGAGCAATGGAGCCAGTTGCGCAATGGCGGCGGTACCAACCGAACTCTCGTTCATGCAACCCACCATTACTTTTATACCAAGTTCCCTTGCCTTGGTTATCATTCTTCTTGCAGGAGTTATACCACTGCATTTGGTGAGTTTGATATTGATGCCGTGAAAATGCTGCCGGCATTTTTCTACATCGTTCTCAAATACACAGGCTTCATCGGCAAATAGTGGTAAGGGAGACCGTTCGTATAGTACTTTCATTCCCTCCCAGTCGTCTTTGGCAAGCGGCTGTTCCACCAGCTCTACTCCCAGTTCTTTCAGCAGCGGTATTTTTTGCAATGCCTGTTCTAAGGTCCAGCCGGCGTTGGCATCCACCCGAAGAACGGCATCGGTATGTTTGCGCAACTCGGTTACCATCTCAATATCATTCTCTACGCCCACTTTTATTTTATAGATGGGCCATGGTTTTTCCTTAAGCTTGGCAACCATGTTTTCTATACTGTCAATGCCAATGGTATAATCAGTCAGCGGCGCTTTGTTTATATCCAACCCCCACAGTTCGTGTAATTGTTTTCTTTTTAATTTGCCATACAGGTCCCAGCCGGCCATATCCAATGCGCAAACCAAAAAGGGATTTGCCGGAAACAAATGATGCAGGTAATGCCAGTAACGTTCGGGATCAGAGAATGCAAATTTTTCTACGAAAAGTTTTTTCCGTTCCAGGTCTTCTGCCATTTTCTCTACCGGTATATTATAATAACTGATGGCCGGGGCTTCGCCGTAACCACGGATGCCCATGAACTCAAGTTCCACCACAAAGGTTGGCTGATGTGTTTTGATCCCTTTGGAAATACGGAAGGGGTAGCGGAAAGGAAGATTGAATATTCGATGTTTTACTTTCATAACTGAACGTCTGTCATCCTGAGCGATAGCGAATGGATCTCATCAAAAATGTGAATCATTAACTGTGGTCATGGGATGCTTCGTACCTCAGCATGACAGAGAATAAGAATTTAATAGCTTCTATTTATTAGGTAGAGAAGATAAGTTCCGTATTTCCTCATCTTCCGCTTGCCCGTACATATCCTTTCAGCTCTTCATTGAATTCTGTTTTCTTCAACAGGTCTTCCAGGTTTACGTGCATCCGGTAATTCCAGTAGTGTTCCGATTCGGAAGGATTGTTGATCCGTTCTTCCCGCGGGTCTTCGCGGCGGATAGCTGCATTCATGCCCATCAGGTCCTGTAACTGGCACACACACCACATGGCCGGAGAATACAGGTGCTGCACCACGATCTCTTTGTTGATCCATGGCTCGCAATATTCCGGGGCCTCTCCCTCATGATTCAATAAAAGATTATAGAACCGTTTTGTTTTAAAACTGTCTTCTTCCCACCAGGCACGTATGGTACTCATGTCGTGCGAGGAAGGTGTTACCACACTCAGATAAGGTGCGTCTTTGGGATGAAAGAATTCGATGCCCGTTTTCTTCGGCATTCGCTGTATCTCTAAACTTAAAATGCCCAGTTGTTCCATCACTTCGGGCACACAGTGCGGCACCATGCCCAGGTCTTCGCCACACACCAGCATATTGGTATTGCGTTTCAGGCCCGGCAGCTTTTTCATGGCTTCCTTGCGCCACATCTCATCCTGGCGGTGATAGAAATAATCGATGTATAGTTTTTTCAGCGCTTCCTGCGAATGCGGGTCCAGGTGCTTGAATGAATACGTGTCTTCCATGGAAATACGGAAATGGAACTGCTGCCCGTTTGAGTCCGGCACTTCAAAAAAGATCACGTTGCTTATAAGATCGTACAACCCCTGCCTAACATCCTTACCGAATGTATCGTTCTTCGAAAAATATTCCTCCACTTTCTTCTGGGTATTGAAACCTTCTTTCAGTTTATTGCCGTTGAAGAATGTTTTCTTAACCGCATCTTTCTTATCCTTAAAAAGATCGTAGAGTATGGCATCGGTAACATAAGGCTGTGTATAGCGATGCCGCTCAAACACGATCTTCTTCTCAAATATCTCATTGATAGAAACCGGTATGGCCGGAACAAAACGTGCCATGATCCCTTCCACCGCATGGGCGGGTATGCTCCAGATACGGAAGAAGCCGAGTATGTGATCGATGCGGAAGGCATCGAAGTAATTGCTCATCTGCTCAAACCGTTTGCGCCACCAGGTAAAACCATCCTGCTGCATTACTTCCCAGTTGTATGTTGGAAATCCCCAGTTCTGCCCTTTGGCCGTAAAGGCATCGGGCGGAGCGCCTGCCTGCTCATCCATATGATACAAGCCCGGTTCTATCCATGCATCCACACTGTTGCGGCAGATACCGATGGGGATATCGCCTTTAATGATGATGCCGTTCTTGTGTGCATATTCGGTGGCAGCCTTCAGTTGCAGGTGCAGGTGATATTGTGTAAAGTAATGTACAGCGATCTCATCGTAGTGCTTTTGTGCAGGACTAACTAGTTTCTGTATCTCACTCTCCTCGTAAACGGCATGGGTATTCCAGGTGCTGAAATCGGCGGTGGCATATTTATCCCGCAGGTACGAGAAAGCTGCATAGGGTTCAAGCCAGTAACGGTTGAGTTCATAAAAAGTAATGTACTCGTAATCGTCTTTAAAACTTTCTTTCTTTAACGTATATAACTCACGGATGGCAGTTGTCTTTATCCGAACCACTTCTTCATAATCAACCGCGGTGAGTTTGTTTAATTTCTTATGCTGGTCTGCCAGCGATTTTACAATGCCTTCGTGTTCTTTTCCCGCCACCTGCTCCAGGTTCAGCAGCATGGGATGCAGGGCAAAAGCAGAAATGGCTGAATACGGGTAAGAATCTTTCCAGGTATTGGTGGCCGTGGTATCGTTCACGGGCAGCAACTGTATCATCTTAAGCCCGGTTTTCCGTGCCCAGTCAACAAGCAACTTCAGGTCGGTGAATTCGCCGGTACCAAAACCTTTTTTGCTGCGCAGGCTGAAAACAGGAATGGCCACACCTGTTCCTTTCCAGTTTGCCGAGTTTACTTTTGCAAAGCCGTCGTGAATGATGGTTACCGTTTTGCCGGCTTCTACGGCAAGTAAGGTGCGGTTATTGCCTTCTTCAAACCGGATGAATTTTTTATCGGCGCTGTTATATACGCCATACTTATACGCAAGCGGAAAAGTTTCGCCGGCCAGGTTTGCACGCAAGGTCCACCAGTTATCTTTCTTTGATAAGGGAATTACATTAGCTTTATCCCAATCATTAAATGCAGTTGCTGAGCCGCTGATGCAGATGACCTCATTTTCATTCAGCAGGGGCGCTTTTACCCTGAACTCGTGGGTGAAGTTTTTGGATTCTTTGTTTGCAGCAGTTTTTGTTTTGGGTTGCTTCAGCAACACATCCTGGAAAGCAGCAGTGAAGAAAGCATTTTCTACCTGGCCGGCGTGGTTCCAGGTATCGGCTAGTATGATCTTATCGGCTTTTATTTTCTGCAGGTCAACCAGGCGGTCTTCTCCAAATTCCGGTATCTCCTCTTCCTTTTCATTATGCAGGATGTATTTATAGTTGAACGGCCCTTCCAGTTGTTTGGGGTCTATCTCCACACTGCCATGCCATAGTTGTTCATTAAGATATTCAAGGGAGAAGGCCCTGGACGAGTCATTGTTTCCCAAAACACCCGTATTTCCACTCACCAAAAGGGTTTGCCCGAATTGGGTGGAATAACGCAAATAAAAATGTACAATCATCCGAAAGGGTTAAGAAGCGGCAATATACATCACTTTACAGAAAAAATTTGCCTTACAAACGTATAAAAAGTGCGGGGAAAAGCGTTCTGCCTTATATTTGCAGAAAATATTTTAAAATGGAAACAACCAAAAAGAGAACCGGCCTTTATTGGGTATTATTTTTACTTTCTGTTGCTGCTTTTTTTGCGGTGCTTTGGTCGCCGATTGGCTCCTACTGCTCTATGGTACTGCCTTTTAACACTACCTTCCTGGCAAAGGCGCTCGACCTGATGTGAGTTGCCTGAACCTTATTGATATGCCATCCGCCTTACGGTGGATGGCTTTTTATTTTATTCACCCGGGGATTATGCGGGCGGGTTAATTGGCGTTGATAACACCCGGCCGGTTGATGAAGCTGCTGCGGTATTTAAACCGGATATTGCTGTTCACTTCCACCTTCCAGTTTCGCATTTGTCCATTCACACGGGGGTAATAATAGCCCTTCAGTTCCACGGTTCCCAGCACCAGGTTCTCATTCCTTGTACGAATACCGCCGCCAATGGCCGTAAACAGGTCGCTTTTTTCCAGGTTCATCTTGGTGGGCTTTACCAAACAGCCATCGGCAAAAACAAAGGGTGCAAAGCGAAAGCCGAGTACTCTTCTTGTATTATAAAAAACCGATTCGGCCCTTACCGTAACCCGCAGGTCGGAACTGAGTGTTCCGTTATCAAAATAAGCCAAACCATAATCGCTGCGTAAGAACAAAGGGGTATTTAAAACCGGGTTTGCCTGCGCCGTGATGCCGGTGGTAAGGAACATACGACTGTACCAGGAACGGCTTAGTTTTTTCAGTTTGGTGAAATAGTCTGCCGATACCAGCAGGTCAACATCTTCAAAACGCCTGCGGTAAAAATATCCGCCCAGGCGAAACGTATAGTTGCTGTAAAATCCCCTGTCACGCACATTGGTTACCGATATATCCAGTCCCGCATAGGGCCGGCGGATACTTTGCTTATTGATATATCCCCCGGTAAGCGCTATGCTGAATCCTTCAGGAATGTCTTCACTGCGACCGAACCCGTAAATGAAATTGGTTTTATAAAAGATTTGTTTAAATACATTAAGGGATGCAAGCACACCGGTGAAATCGGCAAAGCGGTAATCGTAAAGCGATTTGTATTTTAACGGCTCGTTTATAAAATGTTGTTTAAACCCCCGGATGGCTGCAAAGCGGTGAATACGGATCTCTTTATTATCATAGAGCGCCCGCTTACTGTCTAAACTGTAACCAAACCAGGCGTCAATATTATAATAAGCATAGCGCAGGTCGTAGCGATACAATGAGTCCGAATCGTATACATTCCTTGTTCGCTGGTACGACCATTCCAGTGCCCCCGTACTGGGTATGTACGGAGTAACCAGCGGTTTTTCTATCCGGGTATATACCACGGTCTCCTGGTTTCTTCCGCTGGTAAAGGCATAGCGGTAATCCTGGTAGCCCGATACCCAGTCGATGAAAGAGCCGCCGATGTTGCGCCGGATAAGTTCGCCCCCTACCCCTGTCTTAGGAAAGCGCTGTGTTTCGTAATAACTGCTGAACTGAAGGCGGGTGCCGCTGCCTAAAAAATTCTCTTCCGATATATCGCCCCTTCCCCGGTCTTTATTGCTGATGAACAATTTTGCATTGATAGAAAAAACGTCTTTGGTAAGCACTACCACATCTACCGAATCGGTACTTCCTTCGGCATACTCTACCAATATGCGTGCATCACGTATGTAGGCAAGGTCACGCAGGTAGCGTTCATTATCTGCCAGCAGGTAGGGATACAGTCGCTGGCCTTCTTTAAAAAAAAGGTTGTTCTTTATTACTTTGTCGGAAGTGTTCTTATGAAAAAACTTGCCGGCACGGGTACCGAAGTTATTTTTCATGTGGCTGGTATCGTCAAAATCATATTCAAAACCCAGCCGGATGGTTTCTACCGAACGGATGATCTTACCCCGGAATTTTAAGAACGGGTTTTCCACCTTAACTGGAACATCGTTAGAAGGATTGGTGGAGATACTGCGGCCGATGATACCCAGTATGCCTTTTTTTTTGGCAAGAAAGAAGGTATCGGTTTGTTTGGGAGATTCCTGCGCAGCCGCAGTGCTACAGCTCAATAAAAAAGCGCATACACACAAGCAACTATAGAATTCCCTTTTTGTCATCGATCAAAGCACGGTAACCGGCATTAAAAACTTAAAGATATTGAAACAGCCGTAATTGGGTGTTAATGCAATGACAACAAGAGGTTTTCCCCGGCTATGGCCGGAGACGGGCAAACGGAAGATATGCCTGCATATTATCTTAATGCTCTTGTACCCCGGTAGTTACGGCTTGCCGCCTGTTGGGTGGTAACAGACTGGGCGCATGAGGCCAGTACAACAACAACGATAAGGAGGATAGTAAAATTTTTCATAGGTAATCATTTTAAAAGCTGGTATAAAATTAAGCCGCCCCAGGCTGATCTTTATAAGCAAAACCGCCGATTTTTTTAGTAAATCCACTTGCGGGGAATACGGGATAAATGTATAAGCGCCTGTTTTACAGACGGGCATAAAAACACATGCTTACGGCATTGCCGTAAGCATGTGAAGGGGATACTGGAAACGGGGCTGTTAACTGTTTATACTCAGATCATTTTTTCAGAAATAAAAGAACCATCGGAAGCAAAGATGGCCTGCCAGCGCTGGCTGCCAATGAAGAACTTCACTTTATAGGTATTGCCGTTTTCTTTTTCCCATTCTATCTGGCCGCTGGCTGTTGGGTAGCGGCTGTTGAAATTGCTTGTCACCGGTGAAGGCACCTGCGAAGAGCTGACTACAGTACTGCCTGAAACAATATCATCATGCTTGGAGCAGGTACTGCTCATGGTAATGGTGGTTAAAGCCAGGAAAAAAAATATCTTTCTCATGCTTGACATTTTTAGGTGAATGTTTGAATGCAGGGTGAAGGTAACGGCAGTACAGGCTGCAGAAGAAATGAAAGATACCCGGCGGGCATTTTATGCTCCCGAACCGGGTTTTATACCTGCTGATTCAGTTGAGAGATGATAGAAATGTTCGTACCTGTTATTTTCCCCCGAGCAGATCAACGCTTGTTGGTAATGTGATCTTATAATCTTTATTAAGCCCTTCATAAAAAACAGCCAGGCGGAGTGAGTCTCTTTGCCGCAACCCCACCATTTGTTCTTTAAGTCCTTCGCCCAGTTCCCGGATAAATGCGTTGCCTTGTTCTTCGGTTGGGTTGGTAGTTATATAAGCTGTGATATCATCCAGGAATTTGTTAAAGATCGGTTTCATGTCTTTCATCTGCTGTATCACAATATCCACCGAAGAAAAAACCCGCTGGTCGGCATTGGTTTCCTTTTTAATATTTTCCAGATTACCCACCGTAGCATCAATTTCGTGATTGATATTACTGCGGGCTATTTCAATATCGCCCGACTTTCCCAGGTCTTTCATCATGGTTGAAAAAATGCCCCTGTTCTGTATATATGCCAACCATGCTTTTTCTGTAGCTTCTTTTTTCTTTTTGAATTCTGCTTTACCATCATCTCCTTTATTGAATCCTAAAAAATAAATGATGGTGGCTGCCAGCACAGGAGTAATAACGCCTATGGCAATATTCTTTACCATTGAATTGCCCGATGACTGCTTTGCCGGTTTATTTTCCATTCCTGTTTTTTTCTAAAAGTAAAAAATAGGCGGTAACCGGCAAAAGATTTAAAAAATAAAGCCGCCCCGCCAGCAGGCGGGACGGCTTTCACTCAAGACTAACTCTCTTAATTCTTCACAACCCGTTCGCTGTATAACAGTTTACCATCGGCCTGTATGATCTTTACAAAATACAATCCTTTGGCAAGTTTCTTCAGGTCGAGCGTGGTGAACATATCATTTACCTGCTGGGTATAAACCAATTTACCAGCCAGGTCAAATACCTTCAGGTCTTTCCGGCTGTTATCGCCTATCATGTAAACACTCAGCTTATCCGTGGCCGGGTTCGGGAATAGTTTCACCTTGATATCGGGCGATGAAACCATGGCCGGTTCCTGGTTGCTGGCAGTTCCCAATTGCACTCTCAGGGTGTAACAGGTAGTAGCGCTGTTTGCACCGTTATACCCATACACACGTACAAAATAGGTTCCGGCTGTGTATGTCCTGGTAATGGTCTCATTACTTGTTCCGCCGTTTTGCGAAATAGCCAGCTGCGTGGTACCATTACTGCTGTACAAACGGATATCGTAATCAAACGGCAATGTACTTAATGTAATGGTGGCTGTTCCGCCGGTAGTGATAACAAAACGATAGTAATCATCATCAGCGGTCGGACTTATCAAACCTTTTACATCGGTATTGAACGGAATGGTAGCTGCACCACCCGATGTACCGTTGGTACTTACATCATATATACCGGGGCAGGTAGGCGCTGCTAATGTAGTGAACTGTGCCTGGCTGTATGTGCTGCTTAAACCAACGGCTGTACAGTTTGCACGAACTCTCCAGTCGTACAAAGAAGATGCCGTTAAACCACTCAATGCAACAGAAAGACTGGTTGTTGCAGTGGCCGCATTGGTCCAGGTGCCCGATGAATTTAATTTATAATCTACATCGTAATTAGCGGCGCCACTAACAGCAGTCCAGCTTACCGTTGCAGCACTTGCTGTAATTGAAGCGGATGACAAACCTGTTGGTGCATTACAGGTTGCAGTAGATGTGGTGAACTGTGCCTGGCTGTACACGCTGCTTAATCCATTGCAGTTGGTACGTACCCGGTAATCATACAAACTGGCGGGTGTTAAACCACTTAATGCAACAGAAAGGTTTGTTGTTGCGGTGGCAGCATTGGTCCAGGTGCCCGATGAATTCAGTTTATAATCTACGTTATAACTTAATGCGCCGCTCACAGCAGTCCAGCTAACCGATGCACTGCCTGCAGTTATACTACCGGCCGACAATCCTGTTGGTGCATCACAACTTGTAGCAAGCGTGGTAAACTGTGCCTGTGCATAAGCGCCCGTTGCACCGGAACAGTTTGCCCTCACCCTATAGTCGTATAAACTATTTGCCGTTAACCCGCTTAGTGCTGCAGAAAGATTTGTTGTAACTGCAGCAGCATTGATCCAGGTGCCGGATGAATTCAGTTTATAATCCACGTCATAATTCAAAGCGCCGCTTAATGCGCTCCAGCTTACTGTTGCACTGCTTGTTGTAACCGACGATGAAACCAGCCCACTCACCGTTCCGCAGGATGGCGCTGCACCGATGATGGTGGTGAATACGCCCCTGCCGTGTGTGGCAGCAGCAAGCAAACCATCGCTGGCCCTGTATTGTAGCATATCGGTACGCACATTGGGGAAACCTGTTTCGGGATCCCATACGGTAGAAGCGCCGTTTATCAACGAGGTTTGCCAGATACCTGTTTCTGTTGCAATGATGGCTTTGGTATTATCTCCGGGATAGAACATGGCCCATCTTACCGGCATATCGGGCAGGTTACCATCAATGGCCGTCCACGATGTACCACCGTTGCTTGTTACCCAAACATTGCTTACCCCATAGTTGGAATAAACAACAATGATGTTCTGTTCATTCGTGCCCAGTTCAATACAGGATATCCGTGCACTGGCTGTTGTCATACCCGTACCAATAATGCTGGTGAAGGTGGGTGTGGCATTGGCTGCCGTTGCTTTAATTAAAGAAGGGGTAATGCCGCTTCCACCACCGCCGAAATAAACGGTATGATTGGTATAGGGAGAAACTTTAACCGCCGTTACTTTACCCGAACTTAACCCACTCATGGTTACGGCAGTAAATGTGCTGCCGCTTTGCGGATTACTCCAGCGTACGAATGTATTGGCATTACCACTGCAATACATGATGTTGTTTGTATTGTCGTAATCGGTAGGGTTAATGAACTGACCGGCAGAACTGGAATAGTTTACCGATGTCCAGGTTGAGCCGCTGTTGGTACTTCTGCGGTATTGATTGTATACATAAGAACCCCATTGAAATTGCCCCTGGTCCTGGTCTATATGAACAAAAGCACCATCGCCGCCGGTAACTTCCACTGATGCGCCGATGCCTGCATTGTTCAGCTGATGAACACCATTATCCTGTGCACCTGCTAAAAAATAATTGGTGGATGTTGGATGAACCGCCACGGCATAAAACTGCTTGATGCGTAAACCCTGGTTGCGGTCGGTGATGGTGGTTCCGCCATTGGCAGAATAATGAACACCGCCATCGCAACCAAATAATACCTGGTTATTGCTGCGCCAGGTGATGATCTGCTGGTCGGCATGCACATACTGACCGGTAGTTCCCACCCATTCGGAGATCTTTGTCCAGCTGGTTCCTCCATTGGTTGTTTTATAACAATCCAGGCTTCCTACAATAACATTATTTGCATTGGCCGGATCAACAGCCACTGCCATGCAATACCAGGCTTGCCCGCTGGTAAAAGCGGGTGTGGTACTGGTGGCTGCCCAGTTGGCGCCTCCGTTGGTTGACTTATAAATAGTAGTTACCTCAAATGCCGAAGTAGAAGGCAATGCATATAATGTATTGCCGTTGCTTGCCAGGTCAACATTATATTGTGTGGGAAATGTGGTAGCCGGGCTTGTCCATCCTGCCGATGTTACTGTTGCCGGATTATCGGTATACCGGTACCCGGCACTACCCGCTGCGGTATTATAATAACCACAACTAACATGCAAACGGCCGGTACTGCTCAGTTCAATATCGGGTACCCTTGGATCAAGACCTGATGGTGTGATGTTTGTCCAGGTGCCTGTTGATTTTGTATAACGTTGCAAGCCGGCTGTATTGGAAATGGAATTGCATGCCACGTATAAATTACCACTGGCATCGCAGATCACTTTACTTACGTTCCAGAAATTTGCCGTACCCGCCATCACTGTCCAGTTAACTCCATGATCGGTACTCATCCAGATACCTGCTCCTCTTACTGCATCGGCATTGATCGCTTTTTCGCCGGTACCAAAGTACATGATGTTTACATCGGTTGGGTCCTGGCAGATACTTCCAATAGAAAGGTTTCCGAAAAAATCATTGATCGGCGTCCAGGTTGCAGGGTTTAATGTAATATCATTTGTTTTCCATAACCCGCCATCAATACCACCAACCCATACTGTTTTTCCGGTAGCATCGCCCAGGTCTTCCCAAATAGCCCGAACCCGGCCGGATGTTTTACCATTACCCGGGCGGGTATTTCCGTTGCTGGCTCCCACTGCATCACTGTTCGGGCCACGCTCGGTCCAGGAAAAAAGTGAAGAGGCAGTATTGTTCTTTATCCGTTCTGCCCTGATGCGGTACGCATCTACCAGCCTGCCCTTGGGCACATAACCCAATGCAGGATCCTTAGTGTTGTCAATTTCAAATTGCAATCGTTCAGATATTCCGGCAGGCCTCTCTGTTACCTGCTGTACCTGGGCAAATGAAACCGTTGAAATGAATGCAATAAAAAAAGAAAGAGAAAGAATTCTTTTAAGCATACGTTTTGTTTTAGTTTGGATGAATGTGTTTTCAAATATATTTTTTATGCCCTTCATTAAAAAAGTAATATTACGGTGCAGTTTTGCTTTGTGGATAAAAAAGCGCAGCAGCAGGAACGCTTTAACGGGAGCAAATAAAAAATGTAGAATGCTTTCTACAAAAATGGGTATAATTTTTTCCACCAGTATGATGCTTTCATTGGTGATACCGGACAATAAATAGAAACCATTATCTTTCTTAAAATGTAAACGACATGAAGATACTTGTAACAGGCGCTACCGGTATGGCCGGATCGGAATTTATCAGGCAGGCCATCACCGATGATACGATACAGCAAATTACCGCACTGGTGCGGCGCCCGATGGAGATCATACACCCAAAGATCAACGCCGTTATCCACAGCGATTTTTTAAATTACGATGCAGTGAAAGATCATTTCATAGACTGCGATGCCTGCATCTGGTGCCTGGGCATATCGCAACTACAGGTAAGCAAACGGCAATATGCCGTTATCACATACGATTATACCATTGCGGCGGCCCGGGCAATGCTTGAGGCAAACCCTTCCATACATTTTATGTTCTTAAGCGGTAATGGCGCCGATCGTTCCGGAAAAAGTAAGGTACTATTTGCCCGGCTGAAAGGAAAAGCGGAGAATGCATTGCTTCAAATGAATTTTAAAACCCTTACCATTGCCCGGCCCGATGCCATCTGGCCTAAAAATAAAAATAAAAATGCCCCCTTCGCCTATAAGCTGGTGATCCCGCTGTTTCCATTGATAGAACGGTTTGCTCCGCACAAGATCATTCGCTCGGTTCAGCTGGCTAAAGCAATGCTGCAGCTGCTGAAAGACCCGGGCCAAAAGAATACTTATGAGAATATGGAATTGCGCCTGCTGGGCGATAAAGAATGAGGAGTAACCTGACGGCAAAAATACCCGGCATTGGGTATAAGAACGGGGTCTTTTTAACCGTTAATTTGAAAAACCATTTTGCATGAAACGGATCATAGCCTTCTTTGCTTTTTTTGTGATCGCTGCCGGCAGCCATGCCCAGGTAACAAAATTTGAGACCGCTGTTGCGTATAACGACTTTATTGTTGGCGAGCAGACAAAAGTGGGCGAAGCAATAAAACAGTTTATCAGCACTTACAGCAATTCAACCGACAGCAGCCTGATACAACAAGCCCGCAAGGGGATCGTTAAACAGGCAGACTCCGCCGTTAAGCACCTGAATGCAGTGGTTGCTTTTAAAGGCGACACATCGCTGAAGCGGAGCGCCATCCGCCTGTTTAAATTTTACTCGGTTTCGGCCGCCAATGAATACAACCAACTGGTGCAGCTTTCATTTGATACAAAGAAAAGTGCTGAGCAGATAAACAAAGAGATGTCAGCAATAGCAAAAGACATCACCGAAAGAGAAAAGACCTACGATGCCGATTTCCAGGAAGCGCAAAAAGCCTTTGCCACAAAAAACAATATTAACCTCACAGAAAATAAGTTTAAGCTTAAGGACAATGAATAGGTGAACTATTATATAGTAAAACAATTATTCGTTGCAGAAACAGCCCTAAAAGATAATGAGTTTTTTATGCATCTCCCCTTCTCTTTATTTTAGTTACCGGCATGATCCTTCTTTTTTTATAGCCCAGCAGTTCATAGATATTAATGGCCCGTTCGTTTTTGCTGCCGGTATGTAAGAAAGGAATGATACCAGCCTGCAGGTTCTTATCGTTGAGATGCGTAACCAGTTGCTGAGCATATTTTCGTCCGCCGTATTCAGGATGTGTAACCACGGCGCTTATTTCCGTTAAGCCATCCATGCACAGTCTTTCGCCGGCCATGGCTACCAGCTTATCATTTTTAAAAATGCCGAAATAATCTCCCATTACGGCCGTACCCGGAAGGTAATAACCCGGGAACACTTCACTCACCAACGCATACATTTCTTCCCAATGCGTTTTATCAAGCAGCTGTATATTCTCGGTAATGGGTACCGGCAAGGGCCTTTCGCAAACCATCTGCACACATTCCACCACAGTGTCGATCTGATAGTTTGGCGGCAATGCGGGGAATTCATCAAAAAGAAAAAAAGATTCGCCTGGTTCAAGTACTTCATCAAATTGCCGGGTGATATTCTTTGTTTCTGAATTAAAGCCGGCAAATAAAACAACAGCCGGATCGTAACGCTTCAGGTGGCTGGTACCCCTTGCAAAACCAGCATGTGTTTCGGTTAATGCATACCAGGCGGGGTTATCTAATTTTTTGTAGTTGTCGGGCATAAAGCATTTCTTATTTATCCACCCCCTTCAACCATTCTTTTATTATCTTCTGCAGTGCTTTTTCTTTTGCCTTCACCTCTTTCATATCAGCAAACAGCATGAGTCGCCTGCCGTCTTTATAATCACCGGTGAGTAAGCCTGAAGTATCTTTTACCCTGGCGCCGCTTGGGAACACAAGCATGATCCGTCCCTTGAAAAGATTCATTACAATGATCTCCCGTTTATACTCCTTCGGATCAAAGGCTTTCATTTCTCCGGTAAAATAAAAGCTGGGGTTATTCCATTTGATGCGTTCGCCGATCTCTTTATCCGTTTTCAAAATGATCTGCCGGATGGTCTCGATCGTTTTACTGATCGCCGGGTCCAGTTTTTTTATATGCTGTGTTACCTGTTCGGTATCGGAGAGTTTTACTGCTTTTGCCATAACAGAGATGATAATTAAGAATCCTGGTTTCTATTTAATAAAAAGCTGGTTCGCAGGTTCGCTGATCCAGTCTTCATAACGGGCAGCGCCAATGCGTGGATCGGTGCCGGGAACAAGGGTACCTTCATTCAGCTCCACGCCAAAGTAGGACATATGTGTGTCGGTTATTACTTCACGTTCATCCTTCATAACAGACAGGTATTTTCGCACTAGCTCATCCAGCCGGAATTTTTCGGGGCCTGCTATTTCAACAATGCCATTTACCGGGTTACCAACGATGGTATCAGCCATTGCGGTAACCACATCGTCGGATGCAACAGGTTGAATAAAGGCCGGCGACATGCGGATCATTTCACCCTTTATGCCCGACCTGGCTATGGCGCCTATAAATTCAAAGAATTGTGTTGAACGAACGATGGTATACGGTATGCCACTCTGCCTCACCAGGGTTTCCTGTGCCATCTTTGCCCGGAAATAATCACTGCCCTGCAAGCGGTCGGTACCAACCACCGACAATACCACATGATGCTTTACCCCTGCCCTGGCAGCTGCAGCCAGCAGGTTATGCCCCGCTGCTTCAAAGAATTCCAATGCCGATCCTCCTTTAAACAGCGGCGAGTTAATTACATCCACCACTACCGTTGCATCTTTCAGCGCTTCATCAAGCCCCTCCCCGTTTATGGCATTAACACCCGATGCAGGCGATGATGCCGTTACCTCGTGCCCGAGACCGGTAAGCATGGTCACCAGTTTTTTTCCAATAAGCCCGGTGCCGCCCATTACCACTATTTTCATATTTTTTATTTTATGTTTTTTACAATATTCCCGGCAGATATACGCCGTTAAGAATACTTTATGAATTACTGCCAACACCTAAAATTACAACAACCTTTTCTTATTTGCTGCCGTACTGTCCTGAGTGTAGTGTCTTATTTTGAATCACAACTTGTCCCGACTTAGTCGTGGATAGGACATAGTACACATAGCGAATAGCCTAAACTTTATGTGAAACCTATGTTCTCTATTGTGTCTATGTGGTTCAATTTTGAAACCAGGACTCTACTATTCTGAGGGTAGTGTATAGTTTGAAAAGTTGTTGCTGGCGGAAAATAAAAGATCATTTCTTTATCCCGGTAAACCGTATAACGGAACCGGTTCCATTGTGAAATGCACCCTCATTGAGTTCAATTTCCTTTTCTGTTAATTCGATGACCTCATAGCCTGTGAAGTCTGCTTGCAGTTCGTCTGTGGAGAAAAGACTCGCTATATCTTTTGGTCCGCCAACCTTTTCATTTTTAGCCAGGTAATCCAGGTGGTTTTTACTGAATGCTTCAAAAATGATAAACCCGCCCTTGCGTAAGTACTGGTTGAGTGTTTGATGGATCGCCGATTTAATGCTAGCAGGAAAATGTGCATAGATCAATGCAATGGCATCAAACTGCCCTGCCTGGTAATTCAATGTTTTCAATTCGCCAACCTGGTAGTTGATGGTTACGTTATTTTTTTCAGCAAGCAGTTGGGCCTTCTTTTTCCCTTCGGCGCTGATATCAAAAGCGGAGACCATCCACCCCAGCCTTGCAGCAAAAACCGCATTGCGCCCTTCCCCTTCTGCCGGGAAAAGAATAGAGCCGGGCTTTAATTTTTCTAACTGTTCTTTTAAATAATTATTGGGCTGTTCGCCATAGGCAAATGCTGGGCTGCTGTATCTTTCATTCCATCTGTTGGTCCAGGCTTCACTCATGTTTTAAATTTATTAAGATGCATTTATAAGGTCGGTGCCGGTAAAGATACTGCAATATGCTTCGCCATGCCGGATAATGGAATAAAACAATCCTGGCAAAGAAAGTGTAATCGCCGCTTATCAAAAACAGCTTTTAATTATACCCGCTGCGCAATACATTGTGTGTAAACTTATCGCCATGAAAAGACTATTCATCGCTATTGCAGCGCTTTTATATTTCTTTCCTGTACAGGCGCAGCAGCCCGTAATTGTATCACCCCAATGGCTTCATGATAATCTGAGCGACCCCAACCTGGTGATCTTATACACCGGTTTTGTAATTAAAGGCGATTTCGACAGGGAACATATTGAAGGTTCCCGTTTTTTGTGGGCCGATTGGCTGGCGCCCAATACACCTGAAGCGTCTATGAATCCCGTGGATATGAAGACTGCCACCAAACGGTTACAGGAACTGGGCATCAACAAAAATTCAAAGATCGTTTTATGTCATAAGGGTGGAGACGTTACTATTACCTCAAGAATGTTTTGTTCGCTGGAATATTATGGTCTTCACGGAAAGATTTCTTATTTAAATGGCGGCATTGAGGCCTGGAAAAAAGCAGGATATCCCGTTACCGGCAAAGCTTCTGTTTATAAGAAAGGAAATTATGTGGCCAGCATCAACCCGGTACTTGTAAACAAGGATTATGTATTGAATGCATTAAATACCGGATCGCAGCTGGTGGTGGATGCAAGGCTGAAGCGTTGGTACGATGGCGATGTTACCGGCAACCCCCGCGACGGGCATATTACCGGGGCCCTCAATATACCCTACCCGGATATGATCGATTCCACCAACAATCTTAAACCAACAGCGGTACTGGAAAAGAATTTTACTGCCGTGGCGCCCGACAAGAACAAGGAAATAGTATTGTATTGTTTCATTGGCCAAACCGCTTGCGTGGATTACCTGGTGGGCCGTTCGCTGGGATATACCATTAAAGTATACGATGGCAGCATACAGGAATGGAGCCGTGATGAAAAACTGCCGATGGAAAAAACAAAGAAGCAATAAACTGATAACGTAATCAGAATATATCCTGCCTGGCAAACCAGGCCCAGTATTGCCAGTTCTTATTCAGTGCAGTATCTTTTTCAGGAAATTCCCTGTTGCGGATATTGCCTTTGGAATAATAGGATAAATTTTCACCGATATCTATCTTCGTTGCCGGCGAGCGCCTTATCCGCACATGTATCTTAATGCTGCTGTCTTTAAACACATCAAACCCGTAAATAAAATCCTTTCCAATACGGTTGTAATATGGCCTGATCTTTGGCTCCGCAGCCGGGGGTAATTTTATAAAAACGTCCGGGTCCTGCGAAGCAGGTATATACCGGAAAGAACGGTACGAGTCTCCATCCTTAATGAATCTTTCAAACGAAGGAAAATTTTCTATAATGGCAACTACCAGGCTGTCGTAAAGCGGAAGTTTATCGATCACCTGCTGATCAAATTGGTACTTGTCATATTCTTCCCTGGCGGCTTTCTCTTCATTACCACAACCGGCAATAGTAAAAAGAAATAATACCAGGGAAATGCTTGTTAAAAATTGCCGGGCCAGGTATAGCATAGAATGAACGGGGTTATGGGTTTGATCTTTTAGATCATTAAGGTACAAATTTTATTGTAAGCAGGGCTTCCGGCAGATCGGGGAGACACGAACCGGGGCTAAGTATCGTGGTTTAATCCGCAACAACTTTCTCACCCTTATGAAAGTTACTGTGGAGAAGTTACTGAAAAAATAACCGGCACAGTGATACTTACAGGAACAATTGTGCCGGTTCGGTTTTGCAAATATCAAACTCAGATCACCAATATACCGGTGGCCTGGATAGATATCTCCTTACTTTCTTTGTCTACCGAAGCAGTTCCTTTTACCACTACCATTTTGCCCTGCAAAGCAACGGGAACAAAAAATTTGTCGTCTTTTGTTTTGATGTAGATCTTGCCGGTAGCGGTTTTTAAGTAAAGAAAGCAACCCCTTGCGTGGCAAACATCTACCACTTTACCCTTGATCTTCACATCAACCGATTCTTTATTCTGCAAAAGTGACGCAACATCATCCGGCGATACAGCATCCATTGCAGTTATCTTTTCGCCAAAGCCCGAACCTTTTTTTGCAGGCACATTGGGGGCCTGTGCTAACAAAGTGGTGTTTACAAAAAATACCACAAACATCAGAAGCAGTGTTTTCTTCATATCGTTTCATTTTGATTAAAAGAATACCGGACAATTTTCATGCAGGCAAAGATGCATAGAGCGTTCGTTTATATATAAGCGGCAGTATAAAGCGCAGAACGGTAAAAAAATAGCCGGTTATCAACACGGGTGATATGCAGGCTCCCCGGGTAAACGAAATGACCATCCCTAGAAAACAATACGGTGTATCTTGTAAAATAAAAAGCTAAAGGATGCATCCCGCCTCCTCCTTCCGGCAACGTTTCAATAAGAATGTTGCTTGAAAAAATATTACCTTGCTGCCTAATCTATCACCTGTGCAAAAATACATCCTCCTCCTTCTTATTTTTCATGCATCCACAAAAGGCTTTTGTCAGAAAACCGTTTTTATTAACAGGTATACCCTGCCGGCAGAAATAAAAGCCGGGCAGGTTATCGTAGAAATGCCTTTTGGTTATTCCAATATTCTCAACGTTACCGGCGACACCGCAGGTTTAAAAACAGCCGGTGATATTTTTATTGATGTGGCCTGCACCGACTATCCCATCAATGCCTCTTTACAGGCGCTGAATAAAAGCAGGGTTGCCTCTTTTTTAAAACGCTTCTCCTTTATTGAAGAAGGCCAGCTGGCGCAGGTGAATTTCTTTCAGCAAACCGATGGCGCATTAAAGGAAAAAGCAATCACTATGTTTCATGGCCTGGTTATAACTTATAGGCCGAAACAAACCGTGGAGAACGCCAAAAAAGAAGTGGTTAAACTGGAGGAGATTGTAAAAACAGGTACGCCCGAACCGGAAAAGGCAGCCACAGAAAAAGACAGTGCAACAAGCGAACTGGAAAGAATATATGCGAACAGACCAAGAAAATTTCAAAACGGCAAATGGTATATACAGGTGGGCAGGGCCAATATTGTATCGCTGGATACTGATGTTCCAAAGAAGTCGCCGCTCGACTCCTTCATTGTGCGTGAACCAAAAGATGCCCTGGAGGAAGGACTGATAAGCAAACAGGAGTATAAAGAATTCAAAGGGTCAACGGCCATCCGTATCTATTACCCCCGCTGGGTTAGCGAAGAAGTGCTTATTCCAAAAAAGACAGTGACGGTTACCGATAAACCCGTGGCTACTATCCGCACAGGCAGGATACCCGATACTACCATTTTAACTATACTGGACAGAACGAAGTGGGCAAAGGCCAGTATTGTGGTTGATGTTACCGGCAGTATGTACAAATACACGGCCCAGCTTTTACTGTGGGTAAAAACAAACCCCATCGGCAACACTTCAAAGAACTTTGTATTTTTTAACGACGGGGATAATATGCCCGATAAGGATAAAAAGATCGGCAACACCGGAGGCATTTATTATAAGAACTGTAAGAGTTATGCCGAGGTGGAAGCCCTGATGAAATCAACCATGTTAAAAGGCGCCGGCGGCGATTACCCGGAAAATAATATCGAGGCCCTGATAACCGGGGAAAAGATTTTTCCGGCAGCAGACTTCCAGGTGATGATCGCCGATAACTGGGCGCCCATTAAAGACAAAGTGTTCTGGAACCTGCTTACCAAGTCAGTACGCATTGTAGTATGCGGCGCCACCGAATTCAATGTAAATATCGATTACCTGAACCTGGCAAGAAAGACCAATGGTTCGGTTCATTTAATGGAAAGCGACCTGTACAATCTTTCGGGGTTAAAGGAAGGGGAGATATTAAAAGTTGGTAAGAACAGTTTTGTGGTGAAGAACGGGGTGTTTATGGAGACAGGGTATGATGATAATAAATGAACTGCTGTTAATTGGCCTCCGGCAAAAATTTTACCACAAAGAATTATTTAACCACAGATTTACACAGATTGATGCTCAGATTTTCACAGATAATATCCGTGCTATCTGTGAAAATAATCTGTGGGTATCTGTGGTTTACTAATGATCCGTGAGCGAAACCAGGCTGAGAACAAAGTAAAAATCGGTTATTGAAACAACAATCGGGCTTAGTTTATATAGATTTATTACCATTGAAATAAAAATGCGCATTACTCTTACTTATCCGCAATAGTTTCGTTGATAATCATTTATATCAATGCGTACACTCATTTTATCGCTGTTTTTATTGCTTTTAGGTACCTGTATTTTTGCCCAGGGACAGGATAAGCGGAACATCCGGATCACTGTAAATAATGACCAGAAAAACACCCTGCCTGGTTCTACCGTTTATTTACTTAACCAGGATTCAGTGATCATTCGTTCAGGCGTTGCCGGCACAGCCGGCATTTTCGAATTTACGGAACTCAATCCTGGTAAATACATCGTTCGTGTGGGCCAGGCAGGATATAATGATGCGTACAGTCCATTGATCGACCTTACGAACAAGGCCTCATTTGCTGACATCATTACACTCAGGCCCAAAACCAAATCACTGAATGAAGTAACGGTTACTTCAAAAAAACCGGCTATCCAGTTCCTTGCTGATAAAACAGTAATAAACCCCGAAGCCAGTATTTCAAATGCCGGAGCTTCTGTGATGGATGTATTGGAAAAATCGCCCGGCATAACTGTGAATAAGGACGGCTCCATCATCATGAAAGGAAAGCCCTCTGTTACGGTATTGATCGATGGCAAGCCAACGCAGTTAAGCGGCACCGATTTGCAGGCATATCTTTCCGGCATCCCTTCCTCACAGGTAGACGTGGTGGAACTGATAGAAAACCCCGGGGCTAAATATGATGCAGCCGGCAATGCCGGTATCATCAATATTAAAATGAAAGCTAACAAGGTGAAGGGTTTCAACGGCTCGATGAACTTAAGCCTGGGACAGGGCATCTATACCAAAACGGGCAATTCGCTCAACCTCAATTACCGGAATGGAAAAGTAAACTGGTTCATGAACTATGGCATGCGGGCCAGCACAGAGAAGATGGAGATGTGGACACTACGAAAGTATGTGAATACCAAGAATGAAGATTCTGTTCTGCTTGAGCAGCCGAATGCTAATAAGAATACCCAGTTTGGGCAGAATATTAAAACAGGCTTCGATTTTTTCCTGAACAAGAACACTACATTGGGCCTGGTATTTACCGGGGGCATCTTCAACAGGGAGGCGACCAGTTACAGCGATATCAACTGGATGGATCCATACCACAACATTGATTCTGCCATCAACACCCGGGGTGAGAACAACCGGAGATTCAGAAGAGGCGGCGTGAATGTAAATGGTAAGTTCAAACTCAATAGCAGCAGTGAACTGGCCGTTGACCTGGACTATGTAAATTTTACGATTAAAGGCGATCAGCAATATCAAACCCAGTTGTCGGCCCCGGGCAGCGATATCGAACTTACAAAAGGAAATATCCCGGCCAAGCTCCAGATATTTACGGCAAAAGCTGATTATACCAAACGGTTTAAAAAATTCGTACTCGAAACTGGTTTGAAAACGGCGATGAACAAAACAAATAACCTTGCCGAATATTATTTAACCACTAACAATAATCCCTGGCAAACTGACCTGAACCGCAGCAATAATTTTAAATACAATGAAACAATCAGTGCCGCCTATGCAAGCGTGGATGCAGAGAAAGGCAAATGGCACTGGCAGGCCGGACTTCGTTATGAATTCACTTACTATAAAGCACACCAACTCGGCAATTCCGTTGTGAAGGATTCGGCTTTCAAAAGGCAGTATGGAAGCCTCTTCCCTACTGCGTTTGTCTCTTACAATTTAGACAGCAATAACACGATCACCCTCCGGGCAGGAAGAAGGATCGACCGGCCTGCGTTCCAGCACCTGAACCCTTTCACAACGATCCTGAACAAATACACATACGAAGCCGGTAACCCGTACATTAAGCCGCAGTACACCTGGAATTTTTCGGTTGCTCATACGTATAAGCAAATGCTTACTACGGAGGTCTCCTACAGTTATCTAAAAGATTATTTTTCGCAGATATTCATCATCGACTCCGGCAGCAGTAATGTAAATGGTAACATCATCATTTATACAAGGGGAAATGTTGGTTCTTTTACAAACTTCGGCATTACAGAAACCTTTCAAATGCCCCTTACCAAATGGTGGAACATCACGGCAGTAGCCATGTACAATCATAAGGTGATCAAAGGCGTGGTATGGGCTCCTTTTACTGCAAGGGTGAACCAGCTGAACATCAGCATCAATAACCAGTTCCAGTTTAAAAAAGGATGGAGTTTTGAACTCAGTGGATATTACCAAACGAAAAGCCAGATAGACCTGCAGGAATGGCTGGAGCCACAGGGGGAACTGAATTTTGGAGTGAGCAAACAAATACTTAAGAAGAAAGGAACCCTAAGGTTGAATATCCGGGATATCACCTGGTTCCAGAACTATTCCGGTTATTCCACGTTTGAAAATTCGTATGAGCCATTCAAGATAAAATGGGATTCAAGAGTAGTGCGGCTGAGCTTTACCTGGCGCTTTGGCAAACCAATGAAAGCAGTGAGCCGGTCTGAAGGCGGAGCCAGGGATGAGATTGAGCGGGTTGGTGGAAATTGATTGAGGTTTGAGGTTTGTAGTTTGCAGCTGGGTGATTTTCAATTTGTGGATGGCTAACTACTTCAAACTACAAATCCGTGCTATTTTAGTTGCCTCATTTCTCAGTAATAATATGCCCGCAGGGAAGAAAATCAATCTGCGGAAGCATTCTATAAAAAAGTTCTTGTCCTTTTAAGACGAGTTCTGCACGGTTACCTCCCCTTTGCTGGTATTGTGCGGTAGCCTTTGTCTGGTAAAAAACCGCTACAACATAGAAAAGACAATCCTCACCGGGACTTATCGTTCTTTGAAACCTGGTGGGTTTATCAAAAGATCCCAATTCTGTTATACCATAGCTAACTAAGGATTGCCTGGCAGGGGTCATAGTGTCTGCAGGCAGAAATAATTTTACGTAGGTATCAGGCGAGCCAGGAATTGCGATTGAATCAGCAGAAAAATTAATTGCCAGCTTTAACGGAGTGACGGTTTTATTAATTACCCGGGTAAAAAATACCAGGTAACTGTAATTAAAGTGTTTTTTGGTCGGCTTGCCGTATTGCCCACCCTTTGGGAAGCTGTTTTGTATTATTATGCCATTGCTGCTGGTCTCACTATACCATTTGGTTTTGGACATCCCTTGACCCATTGAGAAAGTACAAAACGATAAAAAAAACAGTGCAAAAATGATAGATCTCATAATTTGATTGCCAGGTTCATTCTTTTCAAAATGGCTTGCGCCAATACACTAATGTAAACAGCATTTACGAAAGTTAATAGCCAAAATTTTACCACAAAGACACGGAGAGAAGCATCACATAGCACACAAAGAATTATTTACCCACAGATTGATGCACAACTTGTCCAGCTTTGGCGGGAGATTCGCTCAGGCAAATCCGTGTTATCTGTGAAAATGATCTGTGGCTATCTGTGGTTTCAATACTCCGCAAACCTTAGTAGAAAATTAAATTCCGTAGAAACAAAACCTTATTGGTTTATTTGCAAGCAACCTGCTTAGTTGTTGGCCGGGGCGCAACAACGGCGACGGGCGAGTTTACGTAATGCAAACAGCGGCTAGACGAATCATTTATCATCGCATAGTTTCGGTTCGTGGAGGCACGAACCGAGGCATAGGCCGGGGCGCAACAACGGCGATGGGTGGGCTTACATAATGTCAACAGCGGCGAAGACATTGCGTTCTTTGCGCTGCCTGCTTTGCGGCCTTTGCGGTTAAATAATTATTTATTATGCCGAAGGGTAACCGCAAAGAACGCTGAGTTTTTCGCAAAGAGCGCTAAGGAAGCATCTGGTGAAAACGTCCAGCTTCTGTATTCCAAATTCCGGACACAGTCCGGTAGAATTAAAAGGCATCAGGTGATCACTTAGAGAATCAGTTAAGAGCTTTATTTTTCAATTCTAAAATTTCATCCTCAACAAGCCTATTGATGTCGTTTACATATTCACTATGTTTTCGTACAAGTCGTTTATTAATTGGCAATAATGGGAGTAATCCAAAAATCACCTCCACAGAACATCCAACAATATATTGCACCACCGTATCCGTACTAGATAGACAATACTTAATCGTGAAAAAAGTAATGGCTGCAACTCCTACAGGTATTCCTATCATTAGCCACCTGTTATTTCTAAGTTTTCTATCATACTCATCTCTTAATTCTCCACTTCTTCTATCTCTATATTCAGCAAGTACCACATCTCTTTCTCTCTCAATTCTTTCCATCTTACTTTTTGTAATTCCTTCACTATCTCTTACTTCCTGAATATCCTTCATAAGCCCAATTTTCTCTCCTTCAATTACACGTCTAAGATATAAAGCAATTTGCTCTTCATCTACACCACTTATCCTCATATGTTTTACTTCTTTAGCCACTTCAATAACTTTTTCATCTGGCAAATCATTAATTTTAGTATCGGTACTAAGAATAAAGGCTAAATCATGCAATTCAAAAGCGCTACTCTGAGGAACTAACGCATATTTAATAATATTCTTAAACAATGGGGCAAAGTTTGACGCTTCAATATTAACACCTCCGCTATTGATTGCCATAACTCCAAGAATAACATCTAGACCAACTACAAGTTCTGTTTCATCTCTAAGTGTATTTTCTAATGCAAATATCTTCAAACTACTATCACTAGTTACAACCCATGACTTATCTGCCTTCCGAATAAACTCAGCCCCACGGAGCATACCAGCATCATGTGAAAGCGGATTTTCTCTCTTATCCTTTTTCGTCCTTTTTTTAAAAACTTCATTAATCTTAATTTTTAATTCCGTATCATTTTGCCCCATTTCAATTACTTCATTTAATTCACCGTACTCATATTTATCAATACGTAAGTCTTCGTGAAATCTTTGTGGCATATCCATTAATCCATCAAACATTCTGTTTAAATCTTCTTCTTTTACACAGCACCTCTTAATAGCAGTCTGAATAAAGGGGCAATCTGATACTTGCAAAACAGGCAAAGTATAATTGTTAAAAACCTTAATCGTTTCAATCTTTCTGTGGTTCATTGCCCTCAAATATTCCTCTCTTGTAATTCCAAAATAGCAAGGAATAATATTTAGAGATTTAAGAACTTTCTCCAATGTTTTTAATGATGAACTCAATTCATGCCCCTCTAAATCTAATATCATTAGAATATTTGTATCCAAAATAAAGCGGCTATCTTTAAACATATCAATGGACATCTCATCCGCATAATTTCTAGCTGTTATTAATCTTGAAGCAAACATAGAAATACCATATTGCCAGAATAATAAATTTTCATTAATATCCTCACTGTCTATGAATTTATTATATTGAACTTTTAACCATTCCTTATCCTCTTCGACTATTCCTTTTGCATTATTTAAAATATCAATTAATGTCTCTTTTAAATTAGGAACATTGTTGGAAACATTTTTCCCCTTATAAGTCATTTGATGAAACCATTCAAAACTAAAAGTTTCAAAAAATCTAATTGTTGTATCCTGAAACCAACCTCTTATATCATCCTCTTTGCTCTGCGCTTTTGCAAAATATTTTTTTAGAACGTATTTATGTAGTCTTTCATTCTCATCTTCTGCAGTTTTTAATTCAACTCGCATTTCAGATGTCAAGTAATATTTTCCAAGTTTTGCTGATATCTTTTTTTCCCTCTCTAACAATTGGAGAGATTGTAACACATCTTCCGCAGATATAGGATTGGTTAAAATACTCTGTAGTTCACTTTGAATTGTATTTAACCTAGCTCCATTCTTTTGCAAGTGGATTAGTTTAACAATCACTTGACCTAGTGCCATCTTAGATAACGTTTTGAATTGTCCATCATGCTTAATATAAAGCGTATGGAGCTGTCTTTTCATATTCATAGCAGTTGTATTTGTCTTGGTAATTTAAAAAGCCCCTGCATTTCTGCAAGGGCTTCAACTTTATTTTTTACTTCACTTCCTCAAAAGGCACATCCTCCACTTTACTTTCACTGCCTTGTTGCTGTGGCTCGGGGCCTGCATCAGATCCGGGTTGTTGTGCGCCGGGTCCTTCGGCCTGCGTAGCCTTGTACATGTCTTCGCTCGCTGCTGTCCAGGCGGCGTTCATTTCGGCCATGGCGGTATCAATCTGCGCCAGGTCCTGGCTTTTGTGTGCTTCTTTTAATTTGGTCAACGAAGTTTCAATAGCGGCTTTCTTATCGGCCGGTATCTTTTCGCCGTATTCCTTCAGTTGTTTTTCTGTCTGGAATATCAAACTGTCGGCACCGTTTATCTTCTCTACTTTTTCTTTTTCTGCCTTATCGCTTGCTTCATTGGCCTTGGCATCGTTCTTCATCTTTTCAATTTCTTCCTTGCTTAAGCCACTGCCGGCTTCAATGCGTATCTTCTGCTCTTTGCCCGTACCCTTGTCTTTGGCGGTAACGTGTAAGATACCGTTGGCGTCAATATCAAATATCACTTCAATCTGCGGTACGCCACGGGGTGCCGGTGGTATATCGGCCAGGTTAAAACGTCCCAGGCTTTTGTTCTGCGGAGCCATGGGCCTTTCGCCCTGCAACACATGTATCTCTACACCGGGCTGGTTATCGCTGGCGGTGCTGAACACTTCTGATTTTTTTGTGGGGATGGTGGTATTGCTGTCGATCAATCTTGTCATTACACCACCCATGGTTTCAATACCAAGAGACAATGGCGTTACATCCAGCAATAACACGTCTTTAATATCGCCACTCAATACAGCACCCTGTATGGCTGCACCTACGGCAACCACTTCATCGGGGTTCACCCCACGGTTTGGTTTTTTGCCGAAGAATTTTTCAACCAGTTCCAAAACTTTAGGTATACGGCTGCTGCCACCTACCATGATCACTTCATCAATTTCCGATGTGTTCATGCCTGCATCTTTCAGGGCTATCTCACATGGCTTTAAGCAACGCTCAAATAATTTATCGGCCAGTGCTTCAAATTTTGCACGGGTTAATTTTTTCACTAAGTGCTTGGGCACGCCATCAACCGCCGTTACATAAGGCAGGTTAATTTCTGTTTCGGTAGAAGAAGACAATTCAACCTTTGCTTTCTCAGATGCTTCTTTCAAACGTTGTAAGGCCATGGGATCTTTACGCAGGTCGATGGCTTCGTCGTTCTTAAATTCATCGGCCAGCCAGTCCATGATCACTTTATCAAAGTCATCGCCGCCTAAGTGCGTATCGCCATTGGTTGATTTTACTTCAAACACGCCATCGCCCAGTTCCAGTACGGAGATATCGAATGTACCTCCACCCAGGTCAAACACGGCGATCTTGTGGTCTTTACCGCCTTTGTCCAGGCCATAGGCCAGGGCTGCGGCGGTAGGTTCGTTCACAATACGGCGAACATTGAGGCCGGCAATTTCACCGGCTTCTTTGGTGGCCTGGCGCTGGGCATCGTTGAAGTAGGCCGGCACGGTTATCACCGCATCGGTCACTTCTGCACCCAGGTAATCTTCGGCTGTTTTCTTCATTTTCTGAAGTACCATGGCGCTTATTTCCTGTGGGGTATAAAGCCTGCCATCTATGTCAATACGAACCGTATTATTGTCACCTTTAACCACTTTATATGCCCAGTGGCTGATCTCTTCTGTCACTTCATCAAAGCGGCGGCCCATAAAACGCTTAACGCTGCTGATGGTGTTGTGGCTGTTGGTGATGGCCTGGCGCTTGGCCGGGTCGCCCACTTTACGTTCGCCGTTTTTAAGGAAAGCCACTACCGACGGGGTTGTACGGCGTCCTTCCTCGTTTGCAATAACCACCGGCTCGTTGCCTTCCATTACGGATACGCAACTGTTTGTGGTTCCTAAGTCAATTCCTATGATCTTTCCCATTGTATAAATTTTTAAGGTTACATAGCAGATTGGCAATCATTGTGCCATGGGGGGAGATGTGAAAAAATGGCAGGGAACGGAATGCGGATGCAGGATACGGGATGCAGGATACGGGATGCAGGATACAGGATGCAGGATACAGGATAAGGACGATCCGGGATCTTGGATCCTGTATCCAGAATCTGGTATCTTGCATCCAAAACTCTCCCATGTCCTTCATCAACTACAACATAAAGCCCCGGTCAACCATCTTCCCGGGTATACAAAGTGCTATGGAACATTCGGCCCAGGTAACATTTGGCTGCGTAAGCCTGGAAGAAGGCGTGGTTGCGCCGCTGCACAGTCACCCCCACGAACAATGGACCTATGTGCTGGAAGGACAAATGGAATTTACCCTGGATGGCGAAAAGCAATTGCTGCTGCCGGGCATGGGCGCTTATATTCCCTCTAACGCCGTGCATGGGGCTTTTGCCGTTACAGCCTGTAAAGTGATAGATGTGTTTGTACCGGTGAGAGAAGATTATAAAGCGCTAGAGAAATAAGCCCATTAGTACTGTCATGCTGAGGCACGAAGCATCTCATTCTACGTAGTTGGGATTAAGATAAGCAGGATGGGATCCTTCGCTATCGCTCAGGATGACAGGCTCCGTAATTAGCTTTTCGTGCGGAAGGAAAAATGCTTCTGGCTCAAATAACTGATGGTTATAATGATGCCCGTAGTGATACACTGACTTAAGAAGGGCCACCAGCCAAATACTTCCACAAATACTTTCAGGATAAAATAATTGAGGGTGAGGTTGAAGAGGAATGAAAGTCCGTAACGAAAAAGCTGTATCCTTCCTTTTAAGTTTGAATCAACAAACACCACGTACTTCATCAGTACAAACCCTACCACAAAATTTACAATGAATGAAATAAAGAGCGCAGCATTATGCGGCTTGAGTGTATAAAACCCCAGGTCTACATTCTCGAACTTAAAAACAAATACCAGTAATATCTTAAACAGCGCCAGGCCCAGTACGGTATTGGCTCCGCCGCAGGCTGCATAACGGAAGGTTTGTTCCGGCATGAACCGCCTGAAGGGCGGGTAGAAGAAATCGATGAATTGTATGATCTTATCTTTTGCCAAGAATCGTATTGAAATTAAAAATTAAGAATTAAAAATTAAAAATGGAGAACCAAGAATTTGAAGATGTCCTTCATTCTTAATTCTTAATTTTTAATTCTTAATTATAGAGTTCTTCCCTCGCCTCCTTCACCCTTTCATCTTCCAGGTACTCATCGTACGGCATCAGCTTATCGATCATTCCCTTTGGTGTAAGTTCAATGATGCGGTTGGCCACGGTTTGCATGAACTGGTGATCGTGGGTGGTTAATAAAACGATGCCGGAGTAAGCGATCATATTATCGTTGAAAGAAATGATGCTTTCCAGGTCTAGGTGGTTGGTGGGTTCGTCCAGTACCAGCACGTTCGGGTTCTGCAACATCATCTTGCTCACCATGCAACGTACCTTTTCGCCCCCGCTCAATACGTTTGTTTTCTTCAGCACTTCTTCGCCGCTGAATAACATCTTTCCTAAAAAGCCACGTAAAAAATCCTCGTCCACATCTTTTGTTCCGGGCGGAACGTACTGACGGAGCCAGTCCATCAGGTTCAGTTTGCTGCCTTCAAAATATTCGCTGTTATCGTTGGGAAGATAAGCCGTGGTAACGGTGGTGCCCCATTCGTAGGTACCGCTGTCGGCCTTCATCCGGCCATTGATCACTTCAAAGAAACTGGTAAGTGCAATGGGGTCACGACTGATGAAAGCGATCTTCTCTCCTTTCTGAATATCGAATTTTATGCGATCGAAAACAGTTTTTCCTTCGATCTGTAATTTAAGGTTATCCACTTTCAGAATTTCATTGCCCACTTCCCTCTCCTGCTTGAAAATGATGCCGGGATATTTACGGTTGCTGGGTGTTATCTCTTCGATCACCAGTTTTTCCAATGCCTTTTTACGGGAAGTAGCCTGCTTACTTTTAGAAGCATTGGCGCTAAAGCGTGCGATGAATTCCAGCAGGTCTTTCCGCTTGTCTTCCATCTTCTTGTTCTTATCGCCCAGTTGCCTTGCTGCCAGCTGCGAACTTTCGTACCAGAAACTATAGTTACCGGTGTATACTTTTATCTTGCTGCGGTCAACGTCGGCCACGTGGGTGCACACGGCATCTAAAAAGTGACGGTCGTGACTAACCACCAACACAATGTTCTGGTAGTCGGCTAAAAAATTCTCCAGCCAGCCAATGGTTTCCACGTCGAGGTTATTGGTAGGCTCATCTAGTAATAAAATATCGGGGTTGCCAAAAATGGCCTGGGCCAGCAATACCCTTACTTTAATATTGGCGGCAATATCTTTCATCAGTTGGGAGTGCAGGTCGTCCTTTACGCCCAGTTCGCTCAGCAAAGTGGCCGCATCGCTTTCGGCGGTATAGCCGCCCATTTCGCCAAACTCGTGTTCCAGTTCGCCGGCTTTGATGCCGTCGGCTTCGGTAAAGTCTTCCTTGGCATAAATGGCATCCCGTTCATGCATCACTTTCCACATTTTCTTATGTCCCATCATTACCGTGTTAAGCACCGTAATGTCGTCGAAGGCAAACTGGTTCTGGTTCAGCACGGCCATGCGTTCACCCGGACTTATATCGATCGTTCCCTTGTTGGGCTCAATTTCGCCACTGATAATTTTAAGAAAGGTGGATTTGCCTGCCCCGTTGGCACCAATGATGCCGTAACAGTTACCCTTGGTGAAACTGATATTCACTTCATCGAACAAAACCCGTTTGCCATAGGCCAGGGTTACATTATTTGCACTGATCATAGTTATAAAAAGTGCGCAAAGATAAGGGATTGATGCCGATACAGGATACAGGATACAGGATACAAGATACAGGATAAAGGATATGGGATGCAGGATATTGAACAACTATCCTCTTATCCGGTAGTGGGTCAGTTTCAAGTTATTGATTTCTAATGCTTGACCGAAAAAGCACAGAAATTCTCCTATCTTTGAATTAATATTTTATTAATCGAATAAATATTTTATTAATTCAGATAATATGGCAAATAAGAAAAAACTACCTTCAGACACTAATCAAAAAGCTAAAGCAATAGTTGACCTTGTAACTGAACAACCCAAACCAACTCCATCAGATGAAATAAGAGCAGCGGCAGCGGCTTTAGGACGTAAAGGCGGTTTAGTAGGCGGCAAAGCCAGAGCCAAAGTATTATCTTCTAAAAGACGGTCAGAAATAGCTAAAAAGGCTGCAAAAGCCAGATGGAATAAATCTTAATTATAATTTTATTCCAATCTTCTCCAAACTGGATGAGGGTTTTATCTCACCGGTCTCTTTAATGTACATACTTGGGAAAAAATGTTTAGCTGCGTCAATAGGATTTGTAACTGGCAACATAAAATCCTGAAATGCACTTCCTGCTAAATTGTGAGAAAATAGTGCCCTCCCATGAGAAATAGCCATACTCACCATTGAAATTAAGAATTGAGAAGGATATGTATTTATATTCCCTTTAGTGTACTTTTTAAATTCTAAAACACTAAATACGTTTTGTACTGTAATGTCTGCTAATATTTGGTCGTTTCTTTCAGGATAATAAAAATAAATTCTAAGCCTAAAATCAATCAACCCAGCATCTACATTTGTTCCAAATAAATGAGACATTTCTACCTTAACTTGTTTAGTTGGGTCGTGAACGTAGACAGATTCATTCATAAAAAATGAAAGTACTTTAACTCTGACGATACCATATCTGAAATCATCAATTTCTTTCTGCGTTAATTCAGTTGACATAATTAAAGTTTAAGCCCCTATTTTATTAGCATCTACATTATTGTTTTTCTCTCTTTTTATAACATAAAATGGGGTTTGTTTCGGGTCTCTAAAGTTATCAAATTGCACAGTGTATGTTTTAGTCATATTAACCACATCTAAGGACATCGTTGACTCTGCGATGGGGATAGCGTTAACTTGAAAACGTACTTTTAATACTTTTTGTATTCTTGCAATGGTATTGAAGTTTAAAGGCTTATTGCCTCTAAATAATTGAGTGATATAACTTGCTGAAGTTTTTATTTTTTCTGCTAATGATTTTTTATTAACTCCCTGTAAATCTTGATACCTTTCCACTTCACTCAGGAAGGAATACATTAACATTTGGGCCTCATGCTCAATCTCCTCATCCTCATTTTTAAACTTCAATAAATCATCCCAGGGGTTATTTATTTTCTGCTTTTGGTCGCTGGACAACTGTGTACTCATAACCTGATACTTTTTTGATTAACAATTTGCTTTTACCTTTTGCTCCTTCGTCCTTCTTTTTGGGCAGTAATTCTGCTACTACGATACAAAAATTCTCATTGTTACTCCTAAATTCCTTGCAATAAATTCTGATGTTTTGTCCATGCTTGAACATCTTAATCGCTGTCACATCTTTACAATCTTCATTAATATCTTCTTTATCGTATAGATCAGTATTTCTTTGATTGTTCAATATTAAATCTCTCACATGTCTAAACTTCTTTATCCTTGCTTGGTCTTGTTCAAGAAAAGCCATTATTTCTTTTTCATTGATTGCATCAATACAAAAGTGTCTCCTGTTATCATGGGAGGATTGAATTATATAGGCTTCTCTATTTGCCACAAAATTAAGCTATAGGTTAATTATTTCAAAGAAAAAGACGTAATTTCGCACCCGCCTCATAATCAGGGGTTAACATAGTTACGGAAAAAAATTGTAAAAAATTAATAAAAATGCTTGACCGTTCAAGCATAATTCATTACCTTAGCCCTATGAACAAGCTACCAATACAAAAACAAGTGCAGATAGTTAACCTTCTGGTTGAAGGAAACAGTATGCGTGCAACCTCCCGTATTACAGGAGCATCAAAAAATACAATCGTTAAACTCCTTATTGCAGTTGGCAAAGCATGTCAACAATTCCACAATGACACAGTACATCATTTGCTTTCTGAAAGAATACAATGTGATGAGATTTGGAGCTTCGTAGGATGCAAAGAAAAAGCAAAGACACAGGGAGCGGATGGCGAAGGTGATGTTTGGACATGGGTAGGATTAGATGCAGATAGCAAACTTGTTGTTAGTTGGTTAGTTGGTGATCGTGATGTACAAGCAGCAACTATATTCATGCAGGATATAAAAGACAGGTTAACCAATAGAGTGCAATTAACAACCGATGGACACAAGCCGTATTTAAAAGCTGTTTCAGAGGCTTTTGATTATGACGTTGATTATGCCATGCTTGTTAAGATGTACGGCGGAAGCGAAGGAAACACAGAAACAGAAAGAAAGTATAGCCCGGCTGAATGTACTGGTTGCAAAAAGACAAGGGTTATGGGTGACCCACGTCCTAAGTTTATTTCAACATCTTATATCGAAAGACAAAACCTAACTATGAGAATGCACATGCGCCGGTTTACAAGGCTTACGAATGCTTTCAGTAAAAAGGTGGAAAATCATTGCCATGCGATCGCATTGCATTTTGTTTATTACAACTTCGTTAAGATACATCAGTCGTTAAGTGTAACTCCTGCAATGCAAGCAGGACTGACAAAAAAACCGATGACAATTGAAGGTATCGTCAAGTTAACGGAAATGTAACCTCCGATACCAAAGACCCTACTTTTCTTACCATTTGAGGAAAAATATTTTTGGTTTTAGCCTATCGGGTACTAATTTTACGTATATTAACGTTAAATAGTTAATTTTGGGCTGGATTTTGCCCCTCTCACGTATATTATATCTCATTAAATGGCTGTAGAAAAACACATACACAATCTTCCCACAGATGCAAAGGGTGACGTAATTGATAAATGGTTTGAAAAATTTATAGACGACTTGAAAACTGACCATTTATTAGTTTCAGGTGGGGTTGCGCCGAAGGAAAAAAAGAAGTTTTATGACGATTTAATCTTCGGAGATCAGGCAGCTGTATTTTCCCAGGTAAGAGAAGGTAGTACTATGTATTTTATTTCCCAAATTATCCGGGACTATATAAAAGAATTAAATACTCAAAAAAAGAAACCTCTGAAATTAGCATTAGGATTATCTGATTCAAAAATTTTAGTTTGGTCTGTCATAAACGATAATGATGATGCTACCGAAGATGCTTTATTAATTGCTGAAGCCAAAGTAAATGGCAAATACCATAAACACGGATTTTATCTTAACTCTACTATATTAGAGAAGTCAGATAACGTAGAAACTCCTTCCCATTATCAAACAATACTTGGATAATATTGGCCAGCTTTAATGAGCATATACAACAAGCCCTTAAAAACCTGTCTTTTTTAACCGAAACAAATCAAAAAAGTCAAACATTTTGGGATTGGCAAGTGACAACGGCATTTTATGTTGGTGTGCATATAGTTAATGCACATTTGGCGCAGGTAGCAAACCTGCATTATAGAACTCATGAAGATGTAAAAAATGCACTAAATCCTTATAATACTCTATCGGTTTGTAAAGTTAGAGAAGAAATCTACTTATGTTACTCTAAACTTGAGGGATTATCAAGGAGATCACGGTATTTGTGCCACGATAATCCGGCAAATATATCTATAGGAGTTCATTTCACCCATGATAGACATTTTGCAAAGGCCATAAAGAATTTAGACAAGGTGCTTGATTACTTTACCACGGTTTACGGATTAGCGTATCCTCCTCCAAAAGTTAGCTGCCAAGATTTATCTAAGAAAGACGGGTTGAAAATATTTCAACTTTTATAATGCTTTTTCGGTCAAGCATTGTAAATCAACTACATCGAAACTGACCCACTACCTCTTATCCGGCATCTGGCATCCTGAATCCTGTATCCATTATCTTTGCCCCATGTCAATAGTTAGCAGCCTTCAAAGATCTACCATCGAAAGTTTATCGGCCCTGTTCAGTCAGTCCTTTACCGAAAAGGATTTCCAGGTTAACCAGACCAAGCCCGAATTTGAGGGAGATTACACCGTGGTGATGTTCTCGCTGGTAAAATCACTGAAGCTATCGCCCGATGCCATTGGCAACCAGCTGGGCGATCATCTTACCAAAAACTACCCGCAGCTTTTCAGTAAATACAATATCATTAAGGGTTTTTTAAACCTTACCGTTTCGGATGCATACTGGGTAAAACTGCTGGATAAAAATCACAGCGATGCCTGCTACGGCAAAAAAGAAATGAATGGCAAAAAGGTGATGGTGGAATACTCATCGCCCAATACCAACAAGCCACTGCACCTGGGTCACCTGCGGAATAATTTTTTGGGGTGGAGTGTTGCCGAGATATTAAAAGCCTGCGGTTACGAAGTGATCAAAAGCTGCATCGTGAACGACCGTGGCATACATATATGCAAGAGCATGATCGCCTGGCAAAAATTTGCCAACGGCGCCACGCCGGAAAGCACAGGTATTAAGGGCGATCATTTTGTGGGAGATTATTATGTAAAATTCAACGATGCTTATAAAAAAGAAGTGGATGAACTGGTGGCCTCCGGAAAAACAAAAGAAGAAGCAGAAAAAGAATCACCCATTATGAAAGCCACCCAGCAAATGCTATTGGATTGGGAAGCCGGCAAGCCCGAAGTGATGGACCTCTGGAAAAAAATGAACAGTTGGGTGTATGATGGTTTTGATGTTACGTACAAACGCATCGGCAGCAATTTTGATATTACTTATTACGAAAGCAATACGTACCTGCTGGGGAAAGACATTGTGCAGCAGGGCATGGATAAGAAAGTTTTTTACCAGAAAGAAGACAGCAGCATCTGGATAGATCTTACGGCCGATGGCCTGGATGAAAAGATCGTTCAGCGTAAAGACGGCACGTCGGTTTACATCACGCAGGATATTGGCCTTGCCTTGCAGAAATACGAACAATATAAAATTGACCAGAGCATTTATGTGATCGGCAACGAACAGAACTACCACATGAAAGTGTTGCAGCTTATCTGTCAGAAACTGGGAATGCCCAATGCAGATAATATTTATCACCTGAGCTATGGCATGGTGGAACTTACCACCGGTAAAATGAAAAGCCGGGAAGGAACCGTAGTGGATGCCGACGACCTGGTGGATGAAATGGTGGCCACCTCCAAACAACACACTGAAGAACTGGGTAAGGTGAAAGACTTTACCGAAGCCGAACTGAAAGAACTCTACGATACCATCGGCCTGGGCGCCATGAAATTTTATTTATTAAGGGTAGATCCGAAAAAGACCATGGTGTTCAATCCGCAGGAAAGCATCGACTTCCACGGCTTCACCGGCCCCTTTGTGCAATACACGTACGCAAGGATAAAAAGTATTCTGCGGAAAATGGCCAATGACCCAATGACCAATGACCCAATGACCAATGACTTACTTAAGTTAGAGAAAGACCTCATCATCGCCGCCGAACAATACCCCTCTATGATAGAGCAGGCATGCAACGAACACAATCCATCGGTGATCGCCAATTATGTTTTTCACCTGGCTAAGACCTTCAACTCATTTTATACCGAACACTCTATCGCCAATGCTGAAACTTCAGCGAAGAAACAACTTCGCCTGCAGTTAGCATCCATCACCGCCAATATCATAAAAAGCGGAATGAGTTTGCTGGGAATTAAAGTACCGGAGCGGATGTAAATGGTCTGACGTCCCCGTCTGACCACGAATAAAATGTGTCCACATAAACACATAGAAGATATGCAGGTTTATGTTTACCATCTTTCTGTGTGGTTCAGAAAGGTTACCAAATCCTTAATGTGTATTTGCGACACGTAAAATCAAGTCTTTAGCTTATTTTTGAAGCATGAATAAGAAAGTCAGTAAGATCGGGATACTCACTTCAGGCGGCGACAGTCCGGGCATGAATGCCTGCATACGGGCCGTGGTGCGTACCGGCATTCATCATGGTTTGGAAGTTTACGGCATCATGCGTGGTTACAGCGGAATGGTGGAAGACGATATCGTTCATATGGAAAGCCGCAGTGTGGCCAATATCATTCAGCGGGGAGGCACCATTTTAAAGACCTCCCGTTGTAAGGAATTCTTTGAGTATGAGGGCCGAAAGAAGGCTTATGCAAATTTAAAGAAAAGAGGTATCAATGGCCTGGTGATCATTGGAGGCGATGGAAGTTTCCGGGGTGCACAAACCTTCAGTCATGAGTTTGATATCCCCTGCATCGGTTTACCCGGCACCATTGACAAGGATATTGCCGGCACCGATTTTACCATCGGTTTTGATACCGCCGTTAACACCGCTGTAGAAGCAATAGATAAAATAAGGGATACCGCCGATGCCCACGACCGGCTGTTTGTGATTGAAGTGATGGGCCGGGATGCCGGGTATATTGCCCTGCACAGCGGTATTGCCACCGGCGCCGAAAACATATTGATACCCGAACGCAAAACAGAGATAGAAACCATCATTAAACAACTGGCCGAAAAAGAAAGACGGCATAAACTCGTTAACCTTATTGTGGTTGCCGAAGGAGATGATTTTGGCGGAGGCAATGAAGTAGCCCGGGTGATCAAGGAAAGGCTGCCCCTGCTGGAAGTAAGGGTTTGCATCCTCGGTCATATACAAAGAGGCGGATCGCCCAGTTGTATGGACAGGCTGATCGCCAGCCGCATGGGTTATCACGCCGTAGAATCACTGGTGGATGGAAGGCACAATGTGTTCATTGGTATTGTAAACAATAAAATGAGTTACCTGCCCCTGGATGAAGCGGTAAAGAAAAAGCAACGCATCAGCGAAGAGTGGATGAAGATTGTGAAGATACTGGCAACGTAATTTGAAGATTTGGAGATTTGATGATTTGATGATGACAGGTCACTACAAATGATTGAACTCCGCAATTTTCAAATTATCAAATCATCAAATTACCAAATTGAATAAATGAGCAAACACCTGAGCAAATACCTGCACCAGCAGATGGACAAGGAGGCAGGCATTACCCACTCCCAAAAAAGAACCAAGATCGTGGCTACGGTTGGCCCGGCCTGCGAAGCACCGGAAAAGTTGCTGGAACTGGCCCGTGCAGGCGCCAATGTTTTCCGGCTGAATTTTTCGCACGGCTCACACGATAATAAGAAAGAGATCATCGACCGCATCCGGGAGATCAATAAATTTCAACCGTATAATATTGCCATCCTGGCCGACCTGCAAGGCCCCAAACTACGGGTAGGCGAACTGGAGAACGGGCAGATTGAACTGGTGGATGGCGCCGACCTTATCATCACCACCGAAAAAATGACCGGCAACCAGCAAAAGGTTTATGTATCCTATCCACACCTCACCCACGACGTAAAAGTGGATGAACGCATCTTTCTTGATGACGGTAAGATGGAAGTTAAGGTGAAGAAGATACTCAACGATAAAGAAATACTGGTAAGCATTACCCTGGGCGGCTTATTACTTCAGAAAAAAGGCGTTAACCTGCCCGATTCGGAACTCACCATGCCCTCGATGACCGAAAAGGATTTTGCCGACCTTGATTTCATCATTGCAAACAACCTCGACTGGGTGGCGCTTTCTTTTGTACGCAAACCAAAAGACATCATTGAACTGAAGAAGATCATAAAGAAGCACAACAGCAAAATAAAAGTGATCGCCAAGATAGAAATGCCCGAAGCATTGAAGAACATACGCGACATTATTGTGGAAAGCGACGGCATTATGGTGGCCCGTGGCGACCTGGGGGTTGAACTGCCGGTGGAACAGGTGCCCATCATTCAAAAAGAAGTGATCCGCAAATGCATGCACCGGGCCAAACCCGTGATCGTTGCCACGCAGATGATGGAAAGCATGATGGACCGCACCAAACCAAACCGCAGCGAAGTTACCGACGTAGCCAATGCCGTACTGGAAGGCGCCGATGCCGTGATGCTGAGCGGCGAAACTGCTATGGGCGAATATCCCACACTTGTGGTGGAAACCATGAGTAAGATAATACTGGAAGTGGAAAACAATGTATATGACTATAACCGGGATGATATCTTATCGCCGCAACCCCACTCCCCTTCTTTTTTAAGCGACGCCATTTGTTACAGCGCCTGTAAGCTGGCACACGATACCAACGCCCGTGCATTGATAGGAATGACTCAGAGCGGTTACACTGCTTTTATGCTGAGCAGTTACCGGCCCAAAGCGCCGCTGTATATTTTCAGCAAAGAAAAATCACTGATAGGCCAGCTGAGTTTAAGCTGGGGGGTGCGTGCCTTTTTTTACGACGAAGAAGAAAGCCTCGACGATATCTTGTTTGACCAGATAAACATCCTGAAACAACGCGGTTTTTTAGCACCCGGCGATGTGGTGGTTAATACAGGCAGCACGCCGGTGGAACTGCATTTACCAACAAACGTGGTGAAGGTTTCGAAGGTGGAATAACAAGGTTTGAAGTTTGAGGTTTGATGTTTGAGCCCACTAACTTAAGGCACCCAACTTCAAACCTCAAACTTCAAACTAAAAACAGTTTTATCCCCACGAACAAATGATGATCCCCGCAATGATATTGCCCACGATGGCATAACCTGCATTGATGAGGAAAAGGCTCAGGGGTTTTTTCTCGTACAAATAATTTACGCCGATGGTGGCAGAACATAAGCAGGCGCCGGTAAAGGCTCCCAGTTTTACGCCACTCATCCAACCGCCGCCCGAAACATCCAGGTCGAGGCGCTCGGCAATAAGTGCAATGGCCAGGCATTGAACAAACATCAGCACGAATGAACCGCCAAACATCATCCCCATACCTTTTTTGGCATCGGGATTATTGATATCGATCTTAAGATCGGCGATCCAGCGTTTGGCAAATAACGCTTTTGAATACCATAAAGCACCTAAAGCAAAGTAAGCAAGCGCAGCCACCAGGATGGCGATCCAGTTTAAACCATCAAAATTTTGCAACATGATTGAACAGTTTTGGTTAACGATGGAGTAATATACGAACTGTTTCTTTTTCTTACAAGGGGCAAAAAAAATATTTTAACATAGTCTTTCCATCATGCAATTTTTTAATCCCTAATTTGTATTGAACCCCTTCATCCTGCTAAAATGTTCAGATCATTCCTGCTAAGTTTATTCGTCATTCTTTCAATGCTGTCCTGTAATGAACATAAACCCAATTTGTCCGTTTCGTTAAGAGATAGCATACTTAAAGAATATATGGCAAAGGTTGATTCCGTTCCCTACTTCGATACAACCGATCTTAATTACAGGGTATTGAAAGCGTACTATTCAAATGATTCTGTTGATCTGAAAAAGATCAAAGAACAAACAGACTACTCTTTATTAACAAAAAAATTATTCATCCCCACAGATACATGCTTACGTCTTACAGAATTAAAAGATTTACGTGCAGACTCTGCTTATCGCTTTATTTATGACCAGGCGTTTTCTCCTTACAGAACCATTATCACCGTTGGCAAATACGTCGACTCAGCACGAATCCATGTGCTGATTTTCCATGCAAGCCGAGATTCTATCCCTTGTGAAATTATTGATGAATTTTATCAAAAGCTTAGCTACGCCGATTGGATTAAATTTGATGAAATTATTTTGTACAGCGACTTCTGGGGTTCAAAGGAAGACAACGGCTATGATGGAATTGATGGAACATCTTTATCTGCATTCGGATTTATTAAAGGAGATGGCACATACCGACGCCCCGGGAAATCTCAATATGTTTACAGGTGGATGCCTTATAGATTTCCGATTTATCAACCATATAATTTCATAACGGAAATAATCAGCTCAAGATATCAGCGATCTCAGGAATTGATATCCAAACATTTTAAGAAAAACTATCTAAACAATTAACCAATGAGATGCTTCGTGCCTCAGCATGACAGTACTAATACAATACCCGTTCAAATGACCAATGACTTAATGACTAATTTCTTTTCCCCTCCATATACCTCATCAAATTCTTCCTGGCCCCGTTCTGTATCTTCTTTTGAAAAAAACGGTTCCAGCCCAGCAGCCATCCCATAAAACCAAGTGCCTGGCTGCTCCATTTATGCAGGCTGAATGCATCGCTGTGCTCCACGATCTTTCCATCGGCAAAACGCATATTGGCCTTTATCTTATTCACCACTTTTCTTCCCGTTTTGGAAAAAGTATAGGTGGCCACCCAATCGCAGGTGCTGTACTCCTCATCCAGGTGCTGTATATTGCCGTAGGTGAGTGAAAAGTCATTCGCATTCTTACAAAGCATCTCCCACATACACTTCGCCTCATCGCCCCGCAATAACCCAAAAGCCGGGTCAAAGAAAACAATATCATCGCTGTAGCAGGCCGTCATGCCGGCTGCATCAAGCTTTTGAAAGGATGAATAAAAATTGTTGATGAGTTGGTCACGGTTTGTCATGATTGCATGTATAGTTTCATTAAATTTAGCACTCTAATTCTTAGCAAATGAAAAAATATTTGATAGCCCCCGCTCTTCTTCTCTTTTTTACACTCAGCCTGCAAGCTCAAAATGCAGATTCGCTTTGGGTAAGGGAAAATTATTACAAGATAGAACGTATGGTGCCCATGAGAGATGGCAACAAATTGTTTACCGCATTCTATATTCCAAAAGATTCTTCGGAGAAGCATCCCATCCTCTTTAACCGTACGCCTTATACCTGCCAGCCCTATGGCGAGGATAAATTCAACCCCCGCATTTACATGACCCACTGGCTGAACTACCTGAAAGAAGGATACATCATCGCCATACAGGATGTACGGGGCAAGTGGATGAGTGAAGGAGAGTTTGAAGACATCCGTCCCTTCAACCCCAATAAAAAAGAAAAGGAGTTTGACGAAGCCAGCGATACCTACGATGCCATTGAATGGATGATCAACAATATTCCCGGTAACAATAAACGGGTAGGTGTATTTGGTATTTCGTACCCGGGTTTTTATGCCACCATGGCCGCATTGAGTGGCCACCCGGCATTAAAAGCTGCAAGTCCGCAGGCGCCGGTAACCGAATGGTTCATGGGCGACGATTTTCATCACAACGGCGCATTCGCCGTCATGGATGGTTTTAGTTTTTACAGCGGCTTTGGAAAACCAAGGCCCAAACCAACAACGGTTGGCAGCCCGGGTTACAGGATTCAATCACAAGACAACTATGATTTTTATTTAAAGACCGGCGCCCTGAAGAATTTTTCCAAACTGATGGGCGACAGCATCGCTTTCTGGAAAGACCTCTATGCTCATCCCAATTATGATGATTGGTGGAAAGCAAGGAACCCGATGAATTTTGTGACCAATGTAAAACCCGCCATACTGGTGGTGGGTGGTTTGTTTGATGCCGAAGACTGTTACGGCGCCTGGAATTTATACAAAGCCATTGAATCAAAAAGCAGGAATACCGATAACCGCCTGGTGATGGGCCCCTGGCTGCATGGTGGATGGGGCGGCCGCGGCGATGGAAGTTTTTTGGGTAATGTACGTTTTGGTTCTAAAACAGCTGAGTATTACCAGCGCAATATCGAGATACCCTTCTTCAACTTTTATTTAAAGCTGAAGGGCACGGTACGTGATATTGCCGAAGCGAATATTTTCTTTACCGGCGAAAATGAATGGAGAAGATTTGAACAATGGCCGCCAAGAAATGCACAGGCTGTTAATGTCAGCCTCCCCGCCGAAGGAAAAATTTCTTTAGATATGCCGGCATCAGGATCGGGTACATTTAAAGAATACATCAGCGATCCGGCACACCCGGTTCCTTATACCGAAGACGTTCACCTGGGCCGCACGGCTGAATACATGTGCGATGACCAGCGCTTCGCCAGCAGGCGCACCGATGTGCTTACATACAGTACCGAAGTATTAACAGAAGACCTTACGCTTGCCGGGCCACTGGTTGCCGACCTGGTGGCAAGCATCTCCACCACCGATGCCGATTTTGTGGTAAAACTGATCGACGTTTTTCCCGATACTTTCCGCTATACCGGCCCCTCTCCTTCAGGGGAAGTTGGGAGGGCTTATCCCATGGGCGGTTACCAGATGCTGGTACGTGGAGAGATCATGCGTGGCAAATTCCGCAACAGTTTTGAAAAGCCGGAAGCATTTGTGCCGGGTAAGATCACTGAAGTAAAATATACATTGCCCGATGTGGCGCATACATTCAAAAAAGGCCATAAGCTGATGATACAGATCCAAAGCAGCTGGTTCCCGATCATGGACAGGAACCCGCAGAAATTTGTGGACATTTACAAAGCGGATGACAGCGACTTTCAGAAAGCAACCATCCGTATTTATAACGACAGTAAGATCATATTGCCTGTACTAAAATAAATCTCTATGAAGCGAATTTTGTTGATTGTTTTATTGTTCAATTGTTTAATTGTTGCCGGTCAAAACAGTTTGAACCTGGTACCCGTGCCTGCCGAAGTAAAGATGGGCAAAGGTTCTGTAACCATTGATAAGAACACAACCATTGTGCTGGAAGGTTCGGACCTGGAAAGAAATGCAACCTTCATCAACGATTACCTGCTGCAGGTTGCCGGTTATAAATTAAAGATCGCAAAAGATCATGCAGGCAATAATGCCATCAGGCTCAACTACGAAAGGCTTGACAAGGATATTCCCGGCGCTTACAACATGGTAATAAACAACAAAGGCGTTTACATTGCCGGAGATAATGAGAACGGCGTTTTCTACGGAATACAAACACTGCTGCAGTTATTCGAACAACGATCAACGAACAACGGTCAACGATCATTACCACAACTTACCATCACCGACTACCCCCGCTTTCAATACCGTGGCATGCACCTGGATGTGAGCCGTCATTTCTTCCCCGTTTCCTTCATCAAAAAATATATTGACTATTTAGCAGCATATAAGTACAATACCTTTCATTGGCACCTCACCGACGACCAGGGCTGGCGGGTAGAGATAAAAAAATATCCCGGCTTAACAAAGACCGGCGCAGAAAGAAACGGCACCATCATTGGCCGTTATCCCGGCAAGGGAAGCGACAACAAAACTTACGGCGGCTTTTACACACAGGAAGAAATTAAAGAAGTGGTGGCATACGCATCTGCAAAATATATTGAAGTGATACCCGAGATAGAAATGCCCGGCCACAGCAGCGCCGCTATTGCAGCGTTTCCCTGGCTGAGTTGTTTTCCAGCAAAACCAACAGAGATCCCGGCAAAGATGATCTCACAAAAAAGCATAGAGGAACAAAAGAACGGAAGAATAAAACTGGTACAGGAAACATGGGGCGTATTTGACGATGTGTTTTGTGCCGGTAAGGATTCAACCTTCGACTTTTTGCAGAACGTGATCGACGAAGTGCTTCCCCTCTTCCCTTCAAAATATTTTCATATTGGTGGAGATGAGAGTCCGAAGACGCATTGGAAAAAATGCCCGGCCTGCCAGTTAAGAATTAAGAATGAAAAATTAAAGGACGAGCATGAACTGCAGAGTTATTTTGTACAGCGCATAGAAAAATACCTGAACAGCAAGGGGAAGATGTTGATTGGCTGGGATGAGATACTGGAAGGCGGACTGGCGCCCAATGCGGTAGTGATGAGCTGGCGTGGCGAAAAGGGCGGCATTGAAGCAGCCAGACAAAAACATAAAGTGATCATGACGCCGGGCAACCCTGTTTATTTTGATCATACACAAAGCAAGAATGAAGACAGCGTTACCATTGGCGGTTATAACCCTATTGAAAATGTATATGCCTACGAACCCATTCCAAAAGAACTGAATGCCGAACAGGGAAAATACATTTTAGGTGCGCAGGCTAATATGTGGGCCGAATATTTTGAATACCCAGGCAAAGTGGAATACATGATGTTCCCCCGTATGACAGCCCTGAGTGAAGTGTTGTGGAGCCCGAAAGAAAAAAGGGACTGGAAGGATTTTGAGAGAAGGCTGCCGTGGGTTTATCAACGACTGGATAACCAGCATATAAATTACAGCAAGGCTTTTTATGACCTGAAAGCAACCGTAATACCCACCAAAAACCAGGAAGGTGTTTTATGGAAGGTTGAAAGTAAAAACAAAGCCGGAAAAATAAAATGGACCCCTTCGTTTTTAAGTTCCTATGTGGGAGATTACAATGAACCATTGCTTATTAAAGAAAGTACGGAACGGATGGCCATGCTGGTATCTGCCAACAATAAAAAACAGCTTTCAAGCATATCACAAAAATTCTACTTCAACAAAGCCACCGGGAAAAAAATAACCCTGGCAACGATGCCCGATAAAAAATATCCCGGCGACGGCGCCTTTACGCTGGTAAATGGCGTGCAGAATGAAATGGGCCTGAACCGTTCTACCGAGTTCCTGGGATTTTTAGGAACAGATATGGATGCCACGATCGATTTGGGAAAAGAAACAGAGGTTTCAAAGATCACCGTACATACGCTGGGCCAGAACGGAAGCTGGATATACCTGCCTTCGCAGATCGAAGTATCGTTCATCCCCTTTATTGATACAACCATCGTCACCAGGCATGCACCCATTGAATCGGTAACACAAACAGTACAGGACGAAAACAACAAACAGGTAATACAGTTATCATCAGCAAAAACCTGCCGCTATGTTAGGGTATATGTAAAGAATTACGGCCTCATCCCCGCAGGCAAACCCGGTGCAGGCAACCCGGCGTGGTTGTTTGTGGATGAGATTGAAGTGCAGTAGGAAATTGTCTGAACAAGGATTTGAAAGGATGTATGGGATTAAAAGGATTATCCTCTAAATCCTTTTAATCTTTTCAAATCCCCGTTCAGACAAATAAAGCCGCATAAAGATTTACAGTACAAGAGTGCGACGCCAATGAAGCTAAATCGATATTCATCAGCTTGGCACAAAAAATAATAACGTAATTTTATAGCAACTGCTATATATAAATTATGACTAAAATAGATCTCACCGATTCTCTCGAAAAAATACCCGTTAAAATTTTTCCCGACTCCGGCTCCGGCTCTGCTTTTGTGGCGAAGCAAATTGCGGCGCTGATCAAACAAAAAGAAAAAGAAGGAAAGAAAGCGGTGATCGGGCTGGCAACAGGCTCCTCTCCCAAAACATTATATGCCGAACTGGTACGTATGCACCAGAACGAAGGACTGAGTTTTAAAAATGTGATCGCCTTCAACCTGGATCAGTACTACCCCATGGATAAGGATGCGCTGCAGAGCTATCACTATTTCATGCGCAAGAATTTATTTGAGCAAACCGATATCGATCCCAATAACTACCACCTGCCCGATGGCATGATACCAAAGGATAAAGTGAAAGAGCATTGCGTTAATTATGAAAAACAAATTGAAGACGCCGGCGGGCTTGACCTTCAAATACTCGGCATAGGCGTAAATGGCCATATCGGTTTCAATGAACCCGGCAGCGGCATCTATACCAAAACAAGGCTGATCACTTTAGACAACAGCACCCGCCTGGCCAATGCATACGAATTCGGCAACATGAGCCAGGTACCCAGGATGGCCATCACCATGGGCATCAGCACCATTTTAAAATCGAAGAAGATAATACTGATGGCCTGGGGGCAAACAAAGGCCCCGGTGATAAAAAAAGCTGTGGAAGAAGACGATACCGAAGACCTGCCGGCATCACTTTTACAGAATCATGATGACTGTACTTTTGTTATTGATGAAACCTGTGCATCGGAACTTACCCGTTTCAAGAGCCCATGGTTAACGGGCGAATGCGAATGGACCGATGCCATGATGAAACGTGCCGTGGTAAATCTTGCATTGAAACTAAAGAAGCCTGTGTTAAGTTTAACCAATAACGATTACAACGATAATGGCCTTAGTGACCTGCTGGTTGAAAAAGGCGATGTGTATGAAATAAACCTGCAGGTATTTTATTTACTGCGAGACAGCATCACCGGTTGGCCGGGTGGTAAACCAACCGATAAACGTGAATCGCATCCTGAACGGCACGAACCCTTTCCAAAAAAAGCCGTCATCTTCTCCCCTCACCCCGACGACGATATCATCAGCATGGGTGGAACCTTCATGCGGCTGCACGACCAGGGACATGAAGTGCACGTGGCTTATCAAACCAGCGGTAATATTGCGGTAACGGATGAATTTGTAACCAGGTTCATCGACTTTGCCGTAGGTTTTGAGAACATGTTCGACATTGATGAAACAAAAAGCAAAAAGATACTGGAAGACGCCACGGCTTTTCTGCAAACAAAAAGATCTACCGAAAAAGATACAGAAGAAATAAGGGCCATTAAAGGCCTGATAAGAAGATGCGAAGCCAAAGCAACCTGTAAGTATGTAGGGTTAACAGAAGACCGTGCCCATTTTATGAATCTTCCTTTTTATGAAACAGGTACCATTGAAAAAAATCCGATGGGCGAAGCCGATGTGCAGCTTACCATTGACCTGCTGAATAAACTACAGCCGCAACAAATTTATTGCGCCGGTGATTTTGCCGATCCGCACGGCACACACAAAGTTTGTTTTGATGTGGTCATCGAAGCATTGAAGCGCATCAAAATCACTAACAACGAACAACCAACAACGAACAACTGGATCTCCGACTGCTGGCTATGGTTATACAAAGGAGCCTGGCAGGAATGGGACATCACCGAAATTGAAATGGCCATACCCATGAGCCCCGACCAGGTAATAAAAAAACGCCACGGCATCTTCATACACCAGTCGCAAAAAGACAGCGTACCATTCCAGGGAAGCGATGACCGGGAGTTCTGGCAACGGGCCGAAGAACGCAATGCCAATACCGCCAAACTATATGCCCAGCTTGGTCTTACCCAATATGCTGCAATGGAAGCTTTTGTGAGGTGGAAATTTTAATATGTGTTCCTTTTGCAGGAATTATTTAACTTTCAGCACCTTAACTGCTCAATATTTTAATTTAATGAGAAAAATTTTATTGTCACTTATTGTCCTTACCCTGGGCATTTTTGATAGCTATTCGCAAAGTTGTATTCCAACCAATGCAAACGGATCAACGGTAACATTAGCCTGTGGCCAGGCCTGTGCCCCGTTTACTTACCAGGTTCCCGATCTGAGATCCACAACAGACTATGCGGTAAACACGATCCCGTTTGCTCCATATCCCAATACGCTGGGCACCGAGATCACTTCTATATATATTGACGACGTCTATTCCGGACTGATCCCGATGACCTTCCCGTTTTGTTTTTATGGCATCAATTATAACGACATAATAGTTGGTTCTAACAGCATTGTTACTTTTGAAACACTCTGTGCCAACCAGTCAAATGCCTATACACTTACCGTTGGCGGGGCACCGCAGCCTCTCCCTTATGCCGGGGGTGCCGGCCCTACAGGTATTGCAACCACTTACTATCCAAGAACAGCCATCATGGCCGCTTACCAGGACATTGATCCAAGTGTTATTCCTCCACTACCTGCATCACCTCCTAAAATACGGTACTCGGTTTTTGGAACTGCTCCCTGTCGGAAATTCGTGATCAGTTTCGTAGATGTACGTTTATTCAATTGCAACAGCCTTTACCAAACCTCACAGATCGTTTTACATGAAAGTACCGGCATCATTGATATTTTTTTAGAGAATAAAGCGCTTTGCACATCCTGGCCTTCGGGAGCCGGGGCTGGCCTGGGTATACTTGGTATTCAGGACGAGACCAGGACCAAATGGCAGGCTGCGCCTGGAAAGAACTGTACACAATGGAGCGAAGCAAATACGGGCTATCGCTTTACACCCAATGGCGGCACATCAAATTTTGTAAGCGCTGAATTATTTACACTCGGCGGCACTTTTCTTGCCACAGGAACTACCTCAACCACAACGCCGGGAATATTAGATATCAATTTCCCTGCTATTTGTCCGCCTGCTGTTCCTTCCACCCAATATGTTATAAGAACAACATTCAATTCCTGTACCGGGGCTCCGTTGATCAGTTCAGATACCATTACTGCCATCCGGGTAACTACCTTGCCTGCAAATATTACAACCAGTGCAACTACCTGCGGCGTAAATACCGGTTCAATTACCGTTACACCAACTGCCGGCACGGGACCATTTACTTATACGTTGAATGCGGGGCCTCCGCAAACAGCGCCGGGCGCCTATACATTTATAAACCTGGGAGCAGGTACATACACGATAGTAGCTACTGATGCTACAGGCTGTACCAATACATTTACAGCAACCGTTGCCACTACAAGCACCATCCCGGGAACTATTGCAGCAACGTCTACTTCTTGCCCGCTTTCTGCCGATGGAACAATAACCGTTACACCAACAAGCGGCACGGCTCCTTTCAGTTATTCATTAGATGGCGGAGCACCACAAGCTTCAAATGTTTTTACCAATGTAGCTGCTGGTCCGCACACAGTTATATTTACTGATGCCTTTGGATGCACAGGTACCGTTACCATAACTGTTACTGCCGGAAGTACTCCGTTAACAGCCACCATCAATTCAACAGGCACTACCTGTCCAACGGTTAGCGATGGCACCATTACCGTTAACCCAACCAGCGGCACAGCGCCTTATCAATACCGGCTTGATGGCGGAGCGCCACAGGCATCAAACATTTTCACCAATGTAGTAGCCGGTCCGCACACGGTAATGGTTACTGATGTATTCGGGTGCTTCAGCATCTTTAATATAAATGTGGCGCAGGGGCCAGGATTAACATCAACTATCAACGGATTGAATCCTCCCTGTTCAAATATCAACAACGGAACCATTACCATTACGCCAACAAGCGGTACAGCTCCGTATCAGTATTCGTTGAATGCCGGACCATCGCAGGCTTCAAATATATTCACCGGCCTTGCACCGGGAGCTTATACTGTTTCATTTACAGATGCCGCAGGTTGTAGCGGAACCAATACGGTAACACTAACTACCAACGCAGCCATCACCGCAACATCTACCCTTGTTTCTCCGCTTTGTAACGGAGTAAGCAATGGTAGCATTACATTGAATGCATCCGGTGGCGTTGCGCCTTACCAGTATTCCATCAATGCCGGCGCTACCTACCAGGTTTCTCCAACATTTGGCGGACTGGCAGCGGGCACGTATAACTTTTTAATAAGAGATGCAGCCGGTTGCATCTTCAATTTCTCATTCACACTTACACAACCAGCTGTTGTAAATGCAGCCGCAATAAATGGTATTGCTTCCTGCGCCAATAACAACGGCACCATCACCATTAATGCCAATGGCGGCACGCCGGCTTATCAATACTCCATCAACAACGGTGTTACTTACCAGCCGGGTAATGTATTCACTAATTTACCCGTTGGAAATTATAACAGCATACGGGTACGGGATGCCAACGGTTGTATTGCCAATGCAAGTGCCGTGATCAGTTTGAACGATACCATGCGGCTCGACCTGGGTACCGACAGCACCATTTGCTTTGGAAGCAGCATCGTTCTGTTGCCACAAACCAATCCGCAAACAGATACCTTCCGGTGGGCACCATCGGCAGGATTGAATTACGATACGGCCAAGAACCCCATCGCTTCACCAAATGATACCACCAAATATTATTTAGTGGCTAAGTGGGGCATTTGTCAGCGCATCGACAGCATTACCATTAATGTATTACACAAACCCATTGCCAATGCCGGCAAAGACACAACGGTTTGCTACAAAACAAATGCACTGCTGGTGGGTAATGCTACCAACTTATCCGGAACGGTAAATTATTTATGGTCGCCTCCAGACTCATTGAACACACCCAATGCAGCAAGTACCATTGCACGGATAGATACAACAAGAAAATTCACGCTCACTGTTACCGATAACTATGGTTGTAACTTCAGCGTAAGCGACAGCATGTGGGTATATATGATGCCGCCATTGGTTGTTCATGCCGGCAACGATACCAATGCCATTTTAGGAAGGCCACATCAACTGCTTGGCAGTGGTGGAAGCAATTATGTATGGAGCCCGGCGGGGCCACTTAACAACCCCTTCATTGCAAAACCGCTGGCAACATTGTACAACGATACTTACTTTACCGTGGTGGTTACCGATTCTATTGGTTGCACCGCATCCGATGGCGTGTTCATAAAAGTTTACGAAGGGCCGATGTATTATGTACCCAATGCATTCACCCCCAATGGCGATGGATTGAATGATGTGTTCAGGCCCATACCGGTGGGCATACAGAGCACTACCTCGTTTAGAGTATATAACCGTTATGGCGAACTCATGTTCCAAACCAATAAATGGCTGGAAGGATGGGACGGCATGTACAAAGGAAAGAAAGCCCTGGCCGGCACCTATACCTGGATGATAAAAGGAATTGATAAGAACGGGAAAGTGGTGGAAATGAGTGGTACGGTGATATTGATTCAGTAAAGCGAATACCAATAAGGAATTAGGACTTAAAAATTAAAAATTGGGCAGTACAAGGATTAAAGCCTGTATTACTGTTTTTGACCGAAGGAATTCTTCATTCTTAATTCTTAATTTTAATTATCATTAGTCTGGCATAAAAACCCCTCTACTTCACCGCCGTTTCTGCATCCAGCACTTCAAAGGTTTTTGTATAAAACGAATAAGCTTCTTCAGGCGATTCTCCGATGCATACCACGCCCATCTTTCCGTATTGCGATAAGGCGCCGATCATATGAAACATCACGCCCTTTTGTGCGGCGCCATCATAATGCAGTTCATGAAACATGGCAATATCTATCAGGTCGTGCGGCGAAAGACCCTTGTACGATTCCCGTTGCAGGTTATCCGATGCATAATAGTAACGCTGTTGTTTATTGGGCGTTTCAAACAAACCGGTAGCTTCATCATAATGCCCGTTGGTTAAAAACTGCAGCATTAAAAATGGATGTGTGGTTCCGCCTTTGCGCAGGTTGATCTCAATGGCATAGTGCTTCCAGCCTTCTTTTTCTTTTACCGAAATAAAATCAATGCTGAAGCGGCCCAGCACCCCTTCGCTTTTTAATTCAGCTGCTATGCATTTTGCCAGTGCGGCTATTTCGGTACGGTAAGCAACGTCTGCCGGAAAATGAGCGCCAACAAAGACCTGGTTTGTATCTCCTGACAATACCTGGTCGTGGGTGGAGATAACATCTATTTCACCCAACGGGTTTATCCGGCATTGTACCGAAGGCGATGTTTTCTCGGATCCTTCCACAAATGCTTCCACGATGCCTTCCATCAGTTTGAATTTTTCCAGGAACATTTCAACCGTAAGATCCTTTGCCACCGGTTTTATTTCTTTTAAAAGATTATGATGTATCCAGTTGAACATCTCTTTTTGTGAAATATGCTCCGGGTATTCCAGTATGGCATTCCCGTCTCCTGAAAAACCATCGTTCAGTTTTATGACCACTTTTTTTAAACCGGGATACATATCTTTTAAACCGGCAACGGCATGAACGATATCGTCGTAGCTCTGCAGGTTTTCGGCGCCCGGCGGCATGGCAACACCTGCTTTCATAAACACCCTGCGGCTTCCGCTCTTGGTTCCTAAATAAACCAGCGAAGGGTCGCATCCATAAATGGGAAGGCCCAGCCTCACAGCCAGTGTTCTTTCATAAGGCGTGGTATTAAAGGAAGCGATATGCGCCACATGACCGGCAGGAATGCTGTTCTTTATCCGTTCAATCAGTCTTGGCCGCTGCAATATCTTTTGCGTTAGCGGTAATTGTGATGAATCGTAACAACTGAGCAAGGTCAATCTTTCCCTGGCGTGATGACCGGTGATGCCGGGCAATAAGTGCAGGTAATAATCAACAATCACCGGGTCGATGGGCATGCTGCTTACATAGATCACATGGGCCCGGGGCATTCGAAGCAACATCAGCAGGCAAAGCAGGCGTTCTTCATAATGCAATGCACCGTCTACCTTTGCCAGTACTTCCTTATCTAATGTAAGACTTGGAATTACCACGATGGATTTATGAGCCAGGTTATCGGGAAAGAATAATTCAAACTGGTTGGCAAAGCCCTGCTGCAGCTGTTCAAACTGCTGCATTTCTTCTGCCGAACCTGGAGCAGGCAGGCAGGAGTTACAGTGATCGAAAAGTATTTTGCCGGGTATCAAACCGGTCTTGCTAGTACCAATCATAGCTTACTGTTGGATACAAATAGATTGAAAAAGCCCGGCCTTTTCGCTGAGATTCGTCATGACTTAAAAAGAAATCGGTCATCTTATTAAAATAAATGCTGCTTTATAGCCCTTGTAATTCACAGTGCGTTAATAAAATGTAGCCCCCGGATAAAATATCCTGATTTAAAAAATTGTTATGTTTGTATATGAACCTGACCGACAAGAAGGCCATCCGTGTTGCGATTCTGGATATGTACGAGGGATTTGCCAATCAAGGGATGCGCTGTATCCGTGAAATACTAAACCAGTTTGGTGAAGCCAATAATCTCGATCTTTCCTGGGATGAATTTGATGTGCGGCTGCAAAAGCAGGTACCCGATCTCAGTTACGATATCTATATCTCCAGCGGTGGCCCGGGCAGTCCTTTAGAAAGCGAGGGCAGCGAATGGGAAAAAGTTTATTTCTCGTGGCTGAACAAAGTGGAAAACTGGAATGCGAGCCCGGCCCATGTTCATAAAAAACAGGTCTTCTTTATCTGCCATTCTTTTCAACTGGTATGTCGTCATTATAATATTGCCCGGGTAAGCAAACGCAAGAGTACCGCTTTTGGCATCTTCCCCATGCACTTACTTTCGGAAGGCAAAACAGAAACGATCTTTAACGGTCTGAAAGACCCCTTTTATTCGGTTGACAGTCGTGACTACCAGGTGATAGAGCCCAATCATAATAAACTCCGGCAGATGGGCGCTTCCATTTTAGCCATTGAAAAAGATAGGCCGCATGTACCATTGGAAAGAGCGGTGATGGCCATTCGGTTCAATGATTGCATGATCGGCACCCAGTTTCATCCCGAAGCAGATGCCATAGGTATGAGCCTGCATTTGCAGACAGAAGAAAAGAAAAAAACGGTTATTGAGAACTACGGCCTTCAAAAATGGCAATCCATGATCGATCACCTGAACGACCCCGAAAAGATCATGTGGACCTATGCACATATCCTTCCCAATTTTTTATTCACTGCAGTAGAGGCATTGCAGCCTGTTGAGGTATAGGCACTGATTACACGAATTTTACGAATTACACGAATTGCTTTCATGCTCTGAGCGAAGTCGAATGGACGAAGCATGACAAAACAGGTCGTAAAATGAGTATTTATGTTTATTTTTATTGCGGTCAATAAAAATATCTAAGGCTATGGTAAAAGAACTAAGAGAAAAATTCAATGCAGCATTTTCTAAAGAAAGATACGATGCTTATATGGCAAAGATAGAAGCCCTGCACCCTGGTGCGCTGGATTTCCGGAATGCAGAAACGCCTGTATTTGTACCAAAGGATTTTAAAGATAAAATGCTGGGCGCCTGCGAAGACATTATTGATGTGATCACCGATCCGAAATTTCCTGCATTAACCGACCGGGGCATACCTGCCAATGTAAAAGTGCCCAATGAAAGCAGCCGCTCTGAGTTCATTGTATTTGATTTTGGTATTTGCGAGAATGAGAAAGGAGAACTGGAACCGCAGCTGATAGAGATGCAGGGCTTCCCGACTTTGTATGGTTTCCAGGCATTTCATTCTGAACTCACCGCGGAATATGCAAACCTGCCCGATACTTATTCAGCCTACCTGAATGGCTATACAAAAGAAACCTATATAGCATTATTGAAAGAGATCATTGTGGGCGACCTGGACCCGGAGAATGTGGTGCTGCTGGAAATTTTTCCCGAACAGCAAAAAACAAGGATCGATTTCTATTGCACGCAACAGTTACTCGGTATCAATATCGTTTGTTTGACAAAACTGATCGCCGAAGGCAATAAACTGTTCTATGATAACAATGGAGTAAAGACCCCTATCAAAAGAATTTACAACCGCCTCATCTTTGATGATCTTCAAAAACAGGAAGGCCTGGGAGATATAGTTGACCTGACCAAGGATTATGATGTGGAATGGGTGCCGCATCCCAACTGGTTCTACCGCATCAGCAAATTCACCTTACCGTTCATTCACAATCCATATGTTCCGGAGACTTATTTTTTAAGTGACTTAAAACAAATACCTGCCGACCTGGAGAACTATGTACTGAAGCCCCTCTTCTCCTTTGCGGGCATGGGCGTGGTGATTGATGTAACCAAAGAAGATATCGACGCCGTAAAAGATCCCGAGAACTGGATATTGCAACGGAAGGTTAAGTATGCCGATGTAATTAAAACACCGGATGAACCTGCCAAGGCCGAGATCCGCCTCTTTTATTTTTGGAAAGAAGGATGGGCAAGACCCAAAGGAGTACACAACCTGGCAAGACTGAGTAAAGGGAAGATGATCGGCACCCGCTATAATAAGAATAAGGAATGGGTGGGCGGCAATGTGGCGTTTTTTGAAAAGTGAGATCTTTCAGTTGATCATTGAATATTTGTGTACAAAAAATGAATGATCAATAAACAACTATCAATGTTCAATATTCAATGAAGAAGCATTCCGATTAATTACTAATTCTGCAACAAATGAAACCTGGTTTAACAAGATTTGATTTCTATCTCACCCAACTGCAGGCGCTTATTGTTAAATCTTCCAAACAAAAGAACCCGGCGCTCTGGCTTTACCAGAACAATGCCCGCACTCCCCTGTTCATGCTGGAAGGGCTTGCTAAACTATATGCAGGTATTCATAATAAAAAGAAGTTCACCAAAATAAAAGCCCACTTCAAATCACTGGAAGACGCCCTCGGCCAGATCGATTATTACGATGCCTTTGCAAAAGAATTTGCTGCCAATAAAAAGATCCCTAAGGCTATCACCGCTTACCTGCAGGCGCAGGCCCGTGAAAAAATACAAAGCCTTAACGAGATATTGGCAGAAAAAGACTGGCTTGGCAGTGATAAGAGCCGCATTGAAAAGATCATAAAGAAATTAAAGAAAGCTGACTGGCAGGAAGAAAAAGACGATGTAAAAAGCATTCATGATTTTTATGTGAAAACGATCAACAGCATCCTGGAGTTCATTAATCAAAAAGATTTTCATTTTGAAAATGTAGAGAAAGACCTGCATGAACTCCGCCGGATGATCCGCTGGCTGAGCATTTACCCGCAGGCATTGAGGGGATGCATTCAACTCAGTCAAACACAAAAGTCACCGGTTTACCTAAGCAAATACCTTACAAAAGAGATCACCGGTTCTCCTTATAACAACATGCCCGATGCCGCAGGCTGCAACTATTTCCTGCTGTTGGATAAGAACCGTTTTTATGCCCTCAGCTGGATGATAGCAGAATCCGGTAAACTAAAAGACAATGGCCTGCGGCTTGAAGTAGTGAAAGAAGCCATCCTGCAAACAGCTGCTGCCAAAGAAAAAGAAGCAATGACCAGGGCTAAGGCTTATTTCGGTAAAGACCAGTTATCCATTCAGCAGGTGCTTGACAAAGCTGAAGAACTCTTTAAAACATTTTGCAAAGAAAAGAACCTGGAATCCCTCATCGCCGGTACTGCTTCGGTAAAGAAATGATCTTCCTCCTTTGCCATTTTCATTTTGTATGTATTATTCCCTTATCTTTACCAATATTTAGACAAGACTAACTTTTATTTTAGAGCTATGATTAAAATTGCGACCCTGGTTGTTTTCTTTTTAGCCGGTTCTTTAACCGCATTCTCCCAGGTTGAAAAAATAGATACCGACCGGCCCGACCAAACTGAAAGCGCTGTACTGGTTCCCAAAAAATGGATGCAGTTTGAATTCGGGATCGGTAAGCAGGAAAACAAACCGGGCGATATCGGGTTTCAGCACCCCACCCTGCTCAGCAAATATGGCTTAAACAAACGGGTTGAACTCAGGCTGATCACCACCCTGGCCAGCAATCATTTTTACAATGGTTCGGCCGTGAAACAAAAAGAATCGGGATTGGAGCCCGTAGAGATTGGAGCCAAGATCGCCCTTTGGGAAGAAAACAAGCTGTTACCAAAGACCTCACTTATTTTTCATTTTGCCATTCCCACACTGGCTTCAAAAAAATTCAGGGCAGATAAACTGGCGCCTAACTTCCGCTTCACCATGCAGAACAGCATTACCAATAATATTGCCATTGGTTATAATCTCGGTGCAGAATGGGATGGTTATAATAAAGAAGCCACCTGGATATATACGTTTGCCCCCGGTTTTAATATCGGAAAAAAATGGTATGGCTATGTGGAAGCATTTGGCTTCATATCAAAGATGGATAAACCGCAGCACAGCCTTGATGCCGGCATTGCCTATTATGTAACACCCAATTTCAAACTTGATCTTTCATCTGGTATTGGAATAAGTGCTGCTGCACCTGACTGGTATGTGGCATTCGGCTGGTCGGTTCGTTTTAAAGCAGTGAAGTAATTACTGAACCAGGCTTTTTACTTTATCAAACAATTCCTTTCCTTCCAGGTCTATGGCAACGATCTTGCCGGTACGGTCTACCAGGAAATTGGTGGGCAATAATTCTACAAAATACCGTTCAGCCACTTTCGATCTCCAGCCACTGTTGTCAATTACCTGCGTGTATTTAAGCCTGTCCTGCTTAATGGCTTTCAGCCATTCTTTTTGTTTTGTATCCAGCGAAACACCGATCACTTCAAATCCTTTGTCCTTATACTTGCTGTATAATTTCTGAATATAAGGATTGGATGCCCGGCAAGGCGCACACCAGCTTGCCCAAAAGTCGATGAGCACCACTTTCCCCTGCATGGAAGAAAGCCTGATCACACTGTCCTTTGTGTTGGGCAGTTCAATCTCCGGCACTGCATCCCCGATCCTTAATTGTGCATTACACAATACCGAAGCTGTTAACAGGATGGTCAATAACAAATGTTTTTTCATTTGCAGCATTTTCTTTTTTTAAATAACGATAATATATACAACAATATTCTTCTCATGCTTACTTTTAAAAACTTCTTACTTTATTTTATACCGCACTCCTCCATAGAACATCCGCCCGTTCACCGGTCCCCAGATCATTGAGGCATCAAAGTACAAACTAAAAGGCTGGCCGGCCGACAGCACCACGTCCTTTTGAAAATAGTTGCCCAGGTTCTCGGCGCCGATATAAAGATCAAACGGGTATCTCTTCCCAACCGTTTTAGACAGTTGTGCATTCATCAAAATAAAATCGGGCGAATATTCCGGCAATTGCCAGGCCACTATATTCCCTTTTGTGTCGGGCAATCTTTTTTTGCCATTGTATGTAATGGTATAGTCAAATTTAAACCCGCCTACCGAATAAGCAAGATTTACAAAAGCCCGGTTCTTTGCCACCAGCGGCCGTTCTTTCAACTGACCACTGTAGGTTGTTTTAACATCGAAAAAACGATAAGCCACCCGTACTTCAAATTTCTTAACTGGTTCCATATTCAGTTCAACCTGGAAACTGTTGGAGTAAGACCGTCCCTGCAGGTTATAGAATTTAACCAGCCTTGCATCCTCCATATCCACCACCACCTGGTTGGTAAAATCATTCCGGAAAAAATCAACGGCCAATGACGCATCCTTCCCAAACAATTTAAATTTCTGGTCAACACTCAGTCCTTTGTTCCAGGCAACTTCAGGATCTAACCCGTACCCGTTACCCACGGCCGTACCCATAACAATGGCCTGTCTTGAACTTACGAATACACTGCTGTTCTCGGCAAATATATTCGCAGTGCGCTGCCCACGGCCTATACTGGCCCGTATTACCGTTCCTTTCACCGGCTCGTACCTAAGATTTAAACGGGGTGTTACAAAAAAACCGGATAAGCTGTTGTGATCGGCCCGTAACCCAACTACCGCACTGAATTTATCATTGGGTGTGAAGGTATACTCACCAAAAACTCCCGGCACCGTTTCAACCCGTAAATAATTCCGTACTTTATATTCCTCATCATACCTGTCGTACAGAAAGCTAAGCCCGGCCCTGAATTTATGCATGGTTGTTTTTATGATCGACTGGTAGATCAGGTTACCATAAATGGTTTGCTGTTTTGCATCGTACCGGGTAAATCCAAAATATGAATCCTGCTGGTGGCTGATGGCAGTCAGCTGCAGGCCGATGCTTTTATATTTCTTTTCCGGGAAAACGTAGCCAATCTTTGCAAAGCCTTCATAACGCTGAGTATTGATGCCAAGCCCGTAACGGTTGGTTGTATACTTATCTTTCGAAGGATCAAAACCCACTTCGCCACCGGTTCGTTTGTCATTCCATATTTTAATGCCGAATTGCATCATCGTTCCTTTACTGTTATCGAATTTATACCGGTTCACTATGCTTACCGTGTTACCGGTTGGCAGATCACGGAATCCGTCATTATTAAAGTCCAGTTTTTTATTGGTAAAGAAATCATCGTGCAGCAACAAAGCCGCCGACCAGTTCTTACTGAGTTTTTTGGAAAGATTCAGGTTAACATCGGTTTTTCCGTAATCATTCACGTAAATGTTAGCCAGTAGTTTTTCGCTGTTCTCCGGTTTCTTCAATTCCACGTTTATCTGCCCGGCAATACTCTCATATCCATTGGCAACCGAACCCACGCCTTTGGTAAGTTGAATGGATTCTATCCAGGGACCGGCAATGGAATTCAATCCCAGTGGGGTGGCAATACCCCGTGGGCCCGGCAGGTTTTCAACAGTGAGTTGCGTATAATTACCACTCAATCCCAGCAACTGTATCTGCTTTGAACCGGTAACGGCATCATTATATGAAACGTCTACCGAAGGATTTGTTTCAAAACTTTCGCTGAGGTTACAGCAGGCGGCTTTCACCAGTTCGGCGCCGGTCATGGTTTGTATCCGTATCGGGCTGAAATTATTGATATAGGTGGCACGTTGTTTTGATGTAACGGTAACTTCTTTCAGTTGTTTATTGGATGCCAGCACGATCTTAAGTTCATTCATTTCCGCAATGGTAATGGTATCGGATTGATAACCGGCATAACTCACCACAAGCCGGCTGCTTGTTCCATTATGCTGTATGCTGAACAGGCCCGTACTGTCGGCCAGCACACCATTACCCGTTCCCAGCCAGAATATGCTGGCGCCTGAAAGTGGTTTGAATTTTCCCGTATTATCATCTTCCAGTACCACTCCCTTTACAAGGTGTGAAGATGAAACGGAAGCCGGTAAAGGATCTGTTGCTGTTTTTATTTCCCCGATCGCCGAAACAACCGTGTCTTTCTTGATCGCTTCCATCATATTTTCCATTGCCCGGTAAAGGCAGCATTTGGGCAATGCATTGTACACGATATCTTTTGCTTTCTTCCCGGCAACATCATGCCCCACGGCTACGATCCTGTTCTGTATCTTTTCCAGGGAAGCCAGGGATGGATTATACACCAGCATCAGTTGTTTGGAATCCACATCCCATACTGCTTTCTTAACGCCCCTCCCCTTTGCTGCATTTTCAATGCGTTCCTTACACATTTCGCAGGCACCAAAAACGGTAACGGATATGGAAGTATCCGGCAAGGCATTTTTTTGCTGCGAATAAGATGCTTTGCCCGGAATGACCAGGCAAAGCATCAAGAAATATTTTACCAGTTTCATAGTGTGTTCTTATTGCTTTTTCGTCAGATCCATTCCGCATTTTGAACACTTGCCAGGCTTATCGCTTACCACATCGGCATGCATGGGACAGGAGTAAGCAGCGGCAGTAGCAGGCGCAGCAACACTTCCTTCCTTACGATCGTATTTGCAGCAGGCGTGTAAATTATCGTAGGCTTTTATATCGGCCGTAAAATCCTGGGTATCGTAACCCGATTGGGCGATGGCTTCCTGTATTTTGGCGGCAGAGGTTTTGTTTACCGCATAGGTAACTTTCAATTCTTTGCTGTCTTCGTTCCAGGTTGCCTTGCTGGCGCCGGCCTTTTTAGCCGCTTTTTCAATGGTTGTTTTGCACATGCCGCAGTTACCCCATACTTTAATGGTTTCTGTTTTGGTAGACTGGGCATTAGATGTACTGAATGAGAAGATGCTGAACAGGATGCCAGCAAATAATGATACTGTTTTCATTGTATAAAATTTTAAAGATTAAGAAATGGAACATGCATACAGCATAGTGCATCGTTGATCATCATCAACGATGTTATAAGAGATTTGTTAAGTTCTATAGCCGGAAAACGCAGTTTTTGATACAGGCAGAAGGTCCTGTATGGTCAGGTGGAGAATGATCGCTTACAGCTGCTAATTTATTTCCTGCAGGCATTTGCCATTGAAACAGGTTGCATGCAGGTGCAGCAATGAGTTCGCTGGCCGTAAGTTGTATATCGTTGTAAGACGAATAATGAGAGTCGTGGATCTTATAGAACTTAAATTCATCGTGGCAGCAACCGGTTGTTTTATCTTCCATGCCGCACTTACCGCATTTGTCGCTGGTGGATCCATAAAATTCAATACCGGCTTTTTTTCCCATGCAATAATGTATCTCCATGGCTATCCCCGAAGAAACAGCCAGGTACAATATTGCCAATATGCCGGTATATACCTTTTTCATTGTTGTACAAAATTAAGCCGCATTTGTGAGAAAGCAACTATTAAACCGTTAATATTTAAATGATCCTTATCAGCCTAGTTAACAAAGCCCCAGCGGATACCAAACCGGAACATAAAGCCCTGCATGGGATAATGAAGCGCAGCAAAATTGTTATTGGTAAAGCCAAATCCATCGGCAAAGCGAACGGTATTCAGGTTTTCGGCCCGGATGAACGTAGTAAATGATTTAATGCGGAAATGAAAGAATGCCGCAATATCCGGCAGGTTCTTAACGGTAACCGAATCCTGCGGGGTGAACTGGCCAACGAGCGGCGAATAATTATATGCTTCAAAAGGAGTATGATACCTTATCTCCAGGCCCGTACTCAGGTTCAGGTTTTTAAAGAATACCCCTTCGTATGCCAGGCGGTTGCGGGTAAAAACCAGCGGAACTTTTATGGGGGCGCTGCCATCCACCACCTGCACCGTTGCATCGGCATACCATTTCCACCTGCGGGTAAGGTGTATCTTTTTTGATGCATACACCTGCAATAAGTTGATCACCTTACTGCTTTGCGCCGTATGAAAGTAATCGGAGAAATAAGCCAGGTTGGCAATGATGTGATTTTTGAAACCAACTTTTATAAACACATTGTTTGCCTCAGCGCCAAAAGAAATGATGTTCTCTTTTTTAGTGATGCTTGCATTGGCATTCTTTAAATTGAAGGAAGATCCATTATCATAAATAAAAGATGGAGAACGGTTCACATTATTAAAGAACAAACGAACACCTCCCAGCCTTTTCCCCAGGTTCCTGGCAATGGTGATATAAGCGCTGTAATCGCCGGCATTAAACCCGTTCAGGTAAAACTCGCCCTTGGCCAGTATGTCCCACAGTTTATTCCGGGTCTTATTCCGGTACTCGCCATGAAGAACAAGATTATGATAGTTCCTGGTTCGGTTCTTCAGTACGCCTTTTATATTTTCCAGCCGTATTCCTGCCAGTAAAAATTGTCCGGAGTTCTTTGTATCGGGAAACTGGAGCAGGGAAAAATCATTGCTGATCACCGTCCATTTGTCCCGTAGAAAAAAACTATCGGTACCTATCTTCACCAGCGTATCGTACCATGCTTTGTAAACATTGGTATCGGCATTGTTATCCTTATACAGGTAATTATAGGTGCTGTACGTAAAACTATGCTGCACCCTTAACTTGGGATAAAACAGGTATTCGGTGGTAGAATCGTTAATGGCTATGGAATCCCTTTTACCGATATCATAGGTTTGCCGGAAGAAAAAAGTAAAATCCTTGTACACATTTCCTGTTGTTACCGAAGAAAGGAACGGGTTGGGTTCAAACAGGTTTGCATTACCCAGGTTTACCGGTATGGAATATCTCTTTTTATGATTGGGATCAAGCAGCAACGAATCGCTGGTGATGCCGCCGTTCTCTGATTTTTTTAAGGTATTGCCGAGCAGGATAAGATAAGCCGCATATCTTTTTCGCTTTCCCTGGTAATTGCTGAACAGGCGGTAACTTTTGTGGTTGCTGTTTTGCGTTACAAAAAAACCTGGGGCGCTGATGAGGCGGTAATCAAATCCAAAACTCCAGTTGGGCCGGGGGTTTTGGGTGTGAAAAGCCTTTATCATCTGCTCCTTTCCCGATGCCAGCTGGTAGCTGAGTTGGGTGAAGGGCCGGTTTGTTTTATAGAATTTTGATTCCTCCAGCGTGTAGCGGTACACATCAAATGCGTGAAAGCCTGCATCCCAGCCTGGTTTGGCGTAGGGTGAATAGATGAGTGAATAAGCGGCGGCCCCATTGTTGCCGGTATACTGATACGAAGACGGAACCGAAAAATACTTATCAAAATCGTTTATGCTGGAATCGAAATAATTGATGCGGATCGAATCGAGGTATTTGAACGTGATAGAGATGGAATCCTTTTTATCATCCCGGTGAACAAAACCGATTGTATCTACCCCGCCGCTCCTGCCGCCACCGCCAAAACTCCGTACACGGTCCGTGAGTTTATTCAACACCGGCTCCTGTGCATAGGTAAACTGGAAAAAGAATATCAATGCCACAAAGGCAACGGCTTGCTTCATCGTTATACTTATAGTTGTGCTATCAGTTCGCAGAATAGTGCTTTGAATTTTGGCTCAGCCTTTTTAGCAGCCTGCAACACTTCTTCATGAGTTACCGGCGGCTCCCCCTCTTCCCTGATGCCCACATCGGTAACCACGCTCATGGCAAAAACGGGCAGACCCATGTGCACGGCAACGATCACTTCCTGAACCGTACTCATACCAACTACATCGCCACCCATGGCAAGGATCATTTTATATTCTGCCAGTGTTTCAAATGTTGGACCCGTTACCGCCACATACACGCCTTCTTTGAGCGGTATGTTTTTTTCAGCGGCTATCTTCTTCATTTTTTCAATAAGATACTTCCGGTAAGGTTCGCTCATATCCGGAAAGCGGGGGCCCAGTTCTTTATAATTTTTCCCGATCAGCGGATTGGGGATTAACTGGCTGATGTGATCGGTTATGATCATCATATCCCCTACTTTAAAAGCAGGATTCACCCCACCGGCAGCATTGCTCAGTAACAGCGTTTCAATACCCAGGAATTTCATGACCCGTATGGGGAATACCACCTGCTCGGCAGAATAACCTTCGTAATAATGAAAACGACCGGCCATGCACACTACTTTTTTGCCGGCTATTTCACCAAACACCAGTTTGCCTTTATGTCCTTCCACGGTACTCACCGGGAAGTGAGGGATATCACCGTAAGCAATTTCCTTTTCGGTCTTTATCTCATCGGTAAAACTGCCCATACCACTGCCCAATACAATACCCACGGCGGGTTTATGGCTATAACTCTTATTAATAAAATCAACCGCTTCGTTAATTTCCACCATCATGCTCATTTCTGTTTAGCGCCAAAGGTAAGGTAAGAAACGTTAAAGGAATGTTCAGGATAAGGGTTTGAGGTTTGAAGTTTGAGGTTTGAGGCTGGGTCTCTGCTGCCTCGCAGGCTCTATTAAAACTGTATAACCCTTCATTAGTGAAGGCTCTCAAACTTCAAACCTCAAACCACAAACCATAAACTGTTTTTATTTATCTTCGCCGAAACTTTCAATTTTATGAATCTTCACGAATACCAGGCAAAGGAATTACTGAAAAAATATAATGTTCCTGTACAGGAAGGAATACCCTGCAGCACACCGGGTGAGGCCGAACAGGCATACAGGCAAATTCATACCCAGTACGGAAGCAATTTTGCTGTGGTAAAGGCCCAGATACATGCAGGCGGACGTGGTAAAGGAAAAATAGCTGGTACCGAGCAACGGGGTGTGGCTGTTGGAAAAAATGCGGATGACGTAATGCAGATAGCCAAAAATATATTAGGCGGCACATTGGTTACCATACAAACCGGGCCTGCCGGAAAACTGGTAAGCAAAGTGCTGGTAGCGCAGGATGTATATTATGACGGACCAAGCCCGGTAAAAGAATTTTACCTGTCGATATTGTTAGACAGATCAACCGGGCAGAATGTGATCATGTACAGTACCGAAGGCGGAATGAATATTGAAGATGTGGCACACGATACGCCTGAAAAAATATTTAAAGAATGGGTTTACCCCGGTGGCGCACTGGAAGCTTTCCAGGCAAGAAAGATCGCTTTTAATTTAGGCCTGAGCGGCGCTGCTTTTAAGAACTGCGTAAAATTTGTGACCAACCTGTACAATGCCTATGTTGGTTCCGATTGCGGAATGCTGGAAATAAATCCCCTCTTCAAAACAAGCGACGATAAGATCATTGCAGTGGATTGTAAAATGAATGTAGATGATAATGCACTGATGCGTCACCCCGATATTGCTTCATTAAGAGACCTGAGTGAAGAAGACCCAACTGAAGTGGAAGCAGGCCAGTACAACCTGAACTTTGTAAAACTGGATGGCAATGTGGGTTGCATGGTAAACGGTGCCGGGCTTGCCATGGCCACCATGGATATGATAAAACTGAGTGGCGGCGAACCCGCTAACTTCCTGGATGTAGGCGGTACGGCCAATGCACAAACAGTAGAAGCCGGTTTCCGTATCATTTTAAAAGACCCGAAAGTAAAAGCGATACTCATCAATATCTTTGGTGGTATTGTTCGTTGCGACCGGGTGGCACAGGGTGTTATTGATGCGTACCAGTCCATCGGCAATATCAATATCCCAATCATTGTGCGCCTGCAGGGTACCAATGCCGATGTGGCCAAGAAACTGATCGATGAAAGCGGGCTGAAAGTACAAAGCGCTATCCTGCTCAGTGAAGCGGCAGAACTGGTAAACAAGGCAGTGGCATAATTTTATTCAACAAACAACATGTATGATCCCGCCAAACAGGCGGGATTTTTTATCTTAGCAAAATGCTGCAACTCAACTTCTCTCCTTTTCCGGAAATAAAAACAGAAAGGCTCCTGCTCCGGAGGATGGCAAAAAAGGATGGCCAACAGATGTTCTTCCTTCGGTCTGATGACCGGGTAATGCAATACATCGGCAGGGAGAAAACAAAAACACCGGAAGAAGCAGAAAGTTTTATTGAAAAGATAAACGCATCGGTTGATGCGAATGAGACCATCATGTGGGCCATTGCAATGGCAACTGATCCCGGTACCATGATCGGCACTATCTGTTACTGGCGCATACAGTCCGAACATTTCCGTGCCGAAGTAGGCTATGTACTCCATCCTTCTTACTGGAACCGGGGCATTATGCAGGAAGCATTGCGGGGAGTTATTGAATATGGATTTGAGTCAATGGGACTTCACAGCATCGAAGGGCATATTAACCCGGAGAATGTGGTGTCGGGGAGAGTATTGGAAAAGACCGGTTTTATAAGAGAAGCATATTTTAAGGAGAATTATTTTTTCCGTGGAAAGTTTCACGACAGCGCTGTGTACTCCCTGCTGAAAAGATGAAGGCCCCGTTTTACTCATCCAGCTTAAAAACCGGCTTTATTACATTTTAGGTAATAATACATGATCAGATACGGCAGGTGAAACAGGTTGGATTTATTTTTTGGAAAACCATTGCGTTGTTATAAAGTCGCAAATAAAAAAGCCTGGAAAATTTCCAGCCTGAAGAAACATCTTAACGAAAGAAAGGATCAAATACTGACCACAGCCATCACTTTACCTGGTTTTGCTTTGGCCGCTCCCGCATTTTCCATAGAGATCGCAAAAGCCTGTACTTTTCCAAAGCTTTTCATTTTCTGGAGATAGACCTTTTTACCGTTTATTGCACCGGTAATAACACCTCCATTTACAGGAACTCCGTCAATGATCGCCCAGAATTCATATTGTTTGCCTTCAGGCGCTTTAGGAAGATGGGTAGGATCTATATAAACTTCCTCCGTATTTTTCACCCAGTACATCCTTGCCCCCATGTCAGAAGCAGAATCAATACTCTTAACAGCCATAGGAGTCGCATGCATGTCACTCATGATCTTCATCGCATCACCCATATCAGTCATTATCTCTTTTTGATTTTTCAATTCAGCCTGCGCAACATGGAGGTTATCATTGGTTGTTTGATATTTATTGTACAGCGTATAGTTAAAGATCAAACTGCCCAACAATAAAATAACACTTGCCGCTGCTACATATTTCCAGGCAGAAGAAATAGAGCGAACCTTTGCCGTGCTGTTTGATGCTATATTTACCACTGGAGAAGTTACACCCTTATTTATTTCAGCAAACAGTTTTTCCTTCACAGAAGCCGCCGGTGAAATGGCCTGCGCCCGGGCATAACCTTCCAGAGCGGCCTCAATGGCGGCAATTTCGGCTGCTACTTCGGGATACTGTTTTGCCCACTGCTTTACTTCTGCTGTTTCAGCTCCTGAAGTAAGCCCGGCGCAATAAAGCTCCAGAATTCCGGATGATATGATCTCTTGTGCGTTCAACTGTATTCTAACATTTTTCTTAATTCAATAATGGCCGATCTCATTCTTGTTTTAACAGTACCCAGCGGAACACCCAGTTCTTTGGATATCTCGTCTTGTGTATACCCGTTAAAATAGGCTAAGTCGATGATACTTCGTTGTTCGGGTTTCAGGTTCGCTAATTGTTTCCGCAGGCCCAGGGCATCAAAGCGTTCTGCCATACGGTTATCGTCGGTAAAATTACTTACGGAATTTTCATCACTGGAGATTTTTGCTTGCTTTTTATACCCTTTACTCCGCAAGGTGTCGATAGTGAGATTTCTTGTAATATTAAGCATCCAGGTAAACAGCCTTCCTTTTGTGGTATCGTAGCTGGCGAAGTTATTCCAGATCTTCACGAATGCTTCCTGCAGGATATCTTCTGCCAGCTCCCGGTCTTCCACCAGGCGGTAAATGACTCCGTTGAGTGCGGCAGAATAGTTATCGTATAAATAAGCGAATGCCTGTTGGTCTTTGTTCTGAAGCAACGCAACCAGTTCTTCTTCGCTATATTTTTTTTCGTCGGCCAAGCAATCAGTAGTTAATTTATTACCGAAAATAAACGATTTTTCTTAATCCGGGGTTTGTAAGAAATATATGTTTGAAAAATAGGTAGGTTTGAAGCTGATTTATGATGAATGAAAACAGGGATACTTATCAGGAATATTAAACAAGGCGATAATGCGGCGCTTGCAAAGATCATCCGGGATACCTTAAAAGAATTTAAGGCCAATAAACCGGGTACGGTGTATTACGATGAAACCACCGATCAGCTTTATGATGTTTTTAAAAAAGAGAACAGTACCTATTTTGTTGCTGAGCTTAACGGCGAGATCATGGGCGGCAGCGGCATCTATCCAACGGCAGGATTGCCGGAAGGAACCTGTGAACTGGTGAAATTCTATTTAGCACCGGCTGCAAGAGGAAAGGGTGTTGGAAAAGAACTGTTGCAGAAATGCATCGAAGCAGCAAAAGAAACGGGTTATAAAAAAATGTACCTCGAAACCATGCCCGAACTTACCATTGCCATACCGATGTATGAAAAATATGGCTTCACGTACCTGCCATCGGCCCAGGGCAGCAGCGGGCATACGGGTTGTGATGTGTGGATGATAAAAGACCTTTTTGCCTGAGTTTATGGAATTCTTTTTTTACAGACTCTATTATCGAATTCCAAAAAGATGAATTTATTTACACAGGCTATCTTATCAATTGCCATTTTCAGTTGTACACATGTTGAGAGGAAACCAGTCAGTTTAATTCAAGCTCAGCAACTCACTGCTGTTACAACCTTAAACTACGATTCCTGCAAAAAACTTATTCCTCTTTTAAAGAAAAATTACAAACCCTTATGGCATAAATTAACGAAAACAGAAAAAGAGAAATTATTTACCGCATCCGTTACTGGAACCATTATCCCCGGCTGGATCGGAACTGCCTGGAGTTTTAACGGAACCACTGAAACACCACAGCAAGGCAGTATAGCCTGCGGCTATTTTGTTACAACCGTACTCAGAGATGCAGGATTGGCCATTCAACGTATCAAGCTGGCACAATGTGCGTCGGAACAAATGATAACTACCCTGGTTCAGTCAAAATACATAAAACGGTTCAGTCATGTTACATTAGAAAACTTTATTCATTCAATAGAAGAGCAGGGCTATGGACTTTATATCGTAGGACTTGATAACCACACAGGTTTCCTTTATCATGATGGAAAAGAAATCTATTTTATCCATTCCACCTTTGTTGGAACCAGGAATGTTCAAAAAGAAAAGGCATCAACATGCCGGATACTTGGGCAAAGCAGGTATAAAGTGCTGGGCAAACTAAGTGCTGATGAAAAGGTATTGGAGAAATGGCTGAATTAATTCTGAAGTACACTTACCTCATACACCGCACTGAACAAATACAGTTTACCCGTTTTTACTTCCGTGCATTTATACCGCTTCCTGATCTTCTCTCCCCGTTTAAATATCCTCCCGCCTTTAATAACAAACAGTGTTCCTTCCGGAATCTGCTCCACCAGGTGAATACCTTCTTTTTTCTCGTCGTAATGATGCAGCACCCGTAACAATTTTTCATCACCACAACTGCTGGCAGCGGGGTTTTGCAGGGTACTCATCAGGGCTTTTTCAATATCGGGGGGAAATATCTTTTTCAAAAGGAACCGGGCCAGTATCTTACTGAATTCGTTCTTCCATTCCCTGCCGTGTGACTGCACCCGGTGTCCGAATTGTTCATACGTAAAAAGGTGCGCCAGTTCATGCAACAGGGTAATCAGAAATGCATATTGATTGAGATTGCCGTTTACGCTGATGCGATGTGTTTTATCCGCCATGGCGTGCCGGTAATCGCCCAGGATGCTTTGGCGCTGGCGGGTAATGGTGAGATGTACTTTATAATGCTGCAGGTAATGCAACACATCATCAAAACTTCCGGGCGGCAGGTAAGATCTTAACTGAAGTAACGGTGCTTCCTGCTTAGGCATTTTTGTTTTTGTTCAGCTTCATGATGGTTCTTACTTCCACCGTAAGGAAAATGATATAGATGAGCATGGCCAGGTACACAGCAGGTTTGTTGAAATGTTCCCGGCTTAAAAAATAGTAAGCGATCACGGCACCGATACAAACAAATACTTTAATGATCATCCCCGACATCACACTACGCACAAAAACATTGGGGTTGCTGTTGTGCATGGCATTGTACTGCATACGAAACACCAGCAGGCTTACCAGGAAGAAAAGACAATTGGCCGACATTAAAACCGTGTAATCAACCCCTCCCTTACCGGCAAGAGATAACTTAGCGGCAAACACAACAACGGTTAATAAAAGAAACGTTACGATCAGCGGAAATACCTTCTTAATACCCGGGTTCATTAAACTGTTTTTATTGATTTACTGCATTGGCAATACTTGCCGTGCTGTTATTGAGCTCCACCACATTGGCGCCGCTCATATTACACTTGCCATTGAAAACGGCAGTAGGCTCTATCTGCAGTTTACCGGCATAAATATCACCATTCAGTACCGTGGTTCCATGCAGGTATAACAATTCCTGCACTTTTATCTTACCGGTAACACGGCCCATGATATCGGCCTGTTGCCCTTCAATATCTCCTTCCACCACCCCATCGGTGCCAATGATCACCTTTGCTTTTGCTTTGAGATTTCCTTTTAATACACCATCAATGCGTATGTCGCCATTGCTTTCGATATTGCCGGTGATGGTGGTGCCGGCACCTATTAATGTGCTGCCATTTGATACAGCTTCGTCAGCTGACCTGGATTTGGAATTGAACATAAGATTGGTTTTTAGTTGATATTTGAATTATTCTGGAATTACTCTATACTTTTTTCCACATTGGGTAAAGCCAGTTTGTGTGTATCGGGCACCGGCATATTCCCCTGCAGCACTTTTTTCAGGTCGTTGAAATACTGCTCCCTGTATTTCACTTCCTTCTCTATCGAATCGGTCCTCATCTGCAACATCCTGTACTCCCTCATCTGCCTGGCATCGCCGTATCCTGCACCGGGCAGGTAGTACTTAAGCGGGGTAAAAACCAGCAGGGCAATGATCAATCCCACCAATACAACGAAAACGGTGCTTAAAAACATATATACACTCAACCGGCTAAGCTTAAACTTCACCACTTCTTCGTACGTATCTTCATTCATCACCACCAGCCGGTACCTGTTTCTGAGGCGTTTCAGGGTGCTGTCGGCTTGCAGTTTTGCCATAATTTCCTGTTGAGGCTTAAAATTAAGAAATGAAGCCGAAAAAGCAATTTAAAACCCGCAATTGAGTTATTTATGCAGATTCTTTCCGGGTGTTTTTACTATCCATTATAAAAAATCATTAAAGTATAGCAAAGAGGTATACATATCCCTTTTATTTACCAAAAAAGACCGATATTTAGCCCTGCTATTCAACCTTTTGATTCATGCTGAAGAAAACGACCGATACGTTCCTCCTGTTTTCATTATTAGTTTTATTTCCTGCGCTTGTCATGGCTCAGCCAACCTGGACATTTGATCCGTTTGGCAAGGAAAAGAAACCGGAGAAATATGAGAACAGGAAACTGGGCTCCGAAAAAACAGCCGATAAGAAATTTACGGTGGTACGTAATTTTTACCAGAACAATATCACCCATTACAATTACTACTACAATGCCAATAACCGGGTAAATATGGTGCTGGAAAGGGCAAAGATGTCGCAGAAAGAAGACTATTCAGGCCTGCTTCGTTTTTATCCCTACACATTGGAAAATACCGCTGCACAAAAAAGCGAACTGGATTCGGTGATCTATACCAGTACCGCCGGCATCCTGCTGCACGACCTGCGCAACGACTGGATCGACAACATGTACATGCTGATAGGTAAAGCGTACTTCCTGCGCAACGATCTTGATTCGGCACTGATGACCTTCCAGTTCATCAATTACAATCTCTTTCCCCGTAAAAGAAAGAATGATAACGACGACCGTATAGTAGGCACCAACTCGGCCGCCAGCGGTTATAAGATTTCCATCGCTAATAAAGAAAAAAGAAACATACTTCAAAAGGTTACTGCCTTGCCACCCAGTCGCAATGATGCATTGATATGGCTCACCCGTACCATGATAGAACAGGGAGAGATCGCCGAATCGGGAGGCCTGATCAATACATTGCAGAATGATCCCAATCTTCCAAAGCGCCTGCAGAACGACCTGCATGAAGTTACGTCTTACTGGTTTTACAAACAGGCTATTTACGACAGTTCGGCTGTTCACCTGGAAAAAGCACTGAGCAATGCCGATAACAAGCAAGACAAGGCCCGCTGGGAATTTTTGCTGGCGCAGCTTTATGAAATGAGTGGCGCTTATGATAAGGCATCCGACTATTATGCCAAAGCATCCAAACATACGGTTGATCCGCTGCTGGATATTTATGCGCAACTGAACGATGCAAAAATGCTGAGGGGCGGTTCCAACTCAAAAGAACTTGACAAAAGCATCAGCAACCTGTTGAAGATGGGAAGACGGGATAAGTTTGAAGCGTATCGTGATATCGTTTACTATTCTGCCGGCCAGCTGGCATTGCAAAAACCCGATACCAATGCCGCCATTGGTCATTTCAACAAAAGCCTGAAGTACAACGAAAGCAATACCAATTATAAGAACAGAACCTATATGCAACTGGGCGATATCGCCTACAACCGCAAGCAATACCGCCTGGCAGCTGCCATGTACGACAGTTTGCAAACCGGTTCCGATTCGGCCATGGATGCATTGATCGCAAAGATACAGGACCGGAAAAATGCGCTTACTAAAATAGCCGAAGCCATCAGCAAAATTGAACGGGAAGACAGCCTGCAGCATATTGCCGCCATGCAGCCCGCCGAAAGAGACGATTATGTAAAGAAGCTGCTGAAAAGATTGCGGAAAGAAAAAGGATTAAAAGACGATGGTGGTCCGGGCGGAGATATTATTTTCCCAGGCTCTAATCCCAACCAGCCATCGGTTGATCTTTTTGCAGGCAACAACAGCAAGGGTGAATGGTACTTTGCAAACAGCTCACTCAAATCAAGAGGCTTTAATGAATTCAAAAGCAAGTGGGGCAACCGGTCAAACCTCGATAACTGGCGCCGTAAATCTTCTCTTGCTGCAACAAGTACAAATACACCCGCAGGAACAAACCTGCCGGGCAGTAATCCAAAAGACAGCGCCAATAATAAAACCGGGCAGCCAACAGAGATCAGTTATGATGGCCTCATGAAAGACATTCCGGTAACGCCCGAAAAAATGGCTGCCAGCAATGAGACCATTGCCGATAATATGGTTGAACTGGCTAAAACATACCAGAATGAACTGGAAGAATACAGGCTGGCTGCAGATACATACGAGGATTACCTGAAACGTTTTCCCGATCGCCTGCTGGATGGTGAAATTTACCTGGGACTGTATTATTGCTATACAAAATTAGAAGACAAAGCAAAAGCTGCTTATTATAAAAACCTGCTGAATACAAAATATCCCAACAGCAAATCGGGACAGGTACTTACCAACCCTGCGGCAGCAAACCCGGTAGGCAAGAACCCGGCGGTGACCAAACTGTACGATGATATTTATACACTATTCATAGAAGGAAAATACGAACAGGCCATGGCAGAAAAGAAAAAGGCCGACAGCCTGTACGGAGTAAATTACTGGACGCCGCAACTGTTGTACATAGAAGCGCTGCAGCATGTGAAGAACCGGGAAGACAGCCTGGCCATCATCGGGCTGCAGTCGATCATTGACAAGAATCCCAACTCGCCGCTTAAAGACAAAGCGGCAACGATGATCGATGTGTTGAAAAGAAGGGCTGAGATAGAAAAATATTTAACCAGCCTGGAAGTTACCCGTGCCGATGACGATAAGGTGATCAAGGCTCCCGATAAACCGGTACCGCCAGTAACCAACACACAAACGCCCGCTGCTCCTGTAAAAAAAGACAGCATTAATGTTCCGCCACCACCATTGAGCAGCGGTCCGTTTGTAATGGCTCTTACCACCCCCCATCATGTTATCATGATACTGGATAAGGTTGACCAGGTGTATGTGAATGAAGCAAAGAATGCCTTCACCCGTTTTAACAGGGAGAATTTTTATGGCCAGCCCATCAACATCAATAAAGATGCGGTGGATGCCGACCGCAGCCTGCTGGTGATAAGTTCCTTCCCCGATGCCGGCACGGCCATGCAATACTATGATAAGATAAAACGAAGCGCTGCTTCGGAAGTATCGTGGTTGCCGGCCAACAAATATTCATTCATGATCATCACCGAGGAGAACCTGCAGAAGCTGAAAATAAATAAAGACATCAGCGGATACAAAAACCTGTTAAATACCCAGTTCCCCAACAAGTTTTAACGTGCTGCTGTTTAACCACAAAAACCCTTTTACTAGATTTATGAAATGAAGGACAGCTCCCCGAACCCTCATTCATAACTCATAACTTATAATTCATCGCTTTCTATGAAACGTTCAGTTAGAATTTTATGGCGTGTTTTCATTGGTGGCTTTTTATTTGTGCTGCTGATGTTCCTTTGTGCCAATTTTGGATTGTTTGGCAAGATGCCGTCGGTTACGCAATTGCAAAACCCCGAAGCCGACCTGGCCAGCGAGATATACTCCAGCGATGGCGAACTGATGGGCAAGTATTATTCCGAGAACCGGAGTGAAGTAAAGTACAGCGAGATATCTCCCAACGTGATCAATGCATTAATTGCAACAGAAGACGAACGTTTTTATGATCATTCCGGCATCGATGCACAGGCAGTTGGCCGTGCCATATTTACCCTTGGTACAGGTGGTGGCGGCAGTACCCTCACCCAACAGGTTGCCAAAATGATGCTGAAACAGGGAAAAGGAAATATCGTTAAGCGGGTGCTTGATAAAATGAAAGAGTGGATCGTTGCCGTAAAGTTGGAACGGAATTTTACCAAAGAAGAGATCATCACCCTTTACCTGAACCGGGCGCCCTGGGGTAATGTATACGGCATCCGCAATGCAGCCCGTACCTACTTTCAGAAAGAACCCAAAGACCTTAAGATAGAAGAAGCTGCTGTATTGGTGGGTATGTTGAAAGGATATATTTATAACCCCATTACCCGGCAGGCGGCATCGCTTATCCGCAGAAATATTGTAATAAACCAGATGGTGGTTTGCAAACAGCATTTTTTAACCGAGGCTGAAGGAGAAAAACTGAAAGCAAAACCCCTGATCACCTATTTTAAAAAGATCGATGAGAATGTGGGTATCGCTCCTTACTTCCGTTCGGTACTGGCCGATAAATTAAAGGACTGGTGCAAAACACATGAAAACCCCAAAACAGGCGAGCCCTATAATCTTTTAAAAGACGGGCTGAGGATATATACCACCATCAACTCCCGCATGCAGCAATATGCCGAAGAAGCCGTGGTACAACACATGCCGGTGATACAGCGAAAGCTGGACCAGATCATGAAGGCAAATGGCGACAGGATGTGGAAGGGGCATGAAGTGACCATTGAAGCGGCATTTAAATATACCGAACGCTGGAAGAACCTGAAAGACGACGACGTAAAGGAAGAGGACATCAAAAAAACATTTTACGTACCGGTTAAAATGAAAGTATTTGCCTGGAATGCCAAAAGGGAGAAAGATACCGTGATGACGCCTTTCGATTCAATTAAATATCATAAGAATATTTTACAAACCTCTTTTGCTGCCATGGACCCAAAAACGGGTGAAGTAAAATGCTGGGTTGGCGGCATCGATTTTAAATGGTTCAAGTTCGATCACATCACCACACGCAGGCAGGTGGGTTCTACCATCAAGCCGCTTATTTATTCACTGGCCGTGGAAGATGCAGGCTATACGCCTTCTACCGAAATACCCGGCGGACTGGTGCAATATGGAAAAGAGATGCGTACATTCAGCGGCGGCGGCGGAACCATGGCCAATTGCCTGGCCAAATCAAAGAACACGGCTTCGGTACGGCTGACCAACCTGGTGGGTGTAAAAAGAGTGATCGAGTTTGGAAAGGATTGCGGTATCAAGTCCCCGCTTCCACCCTACATATCACTTGCATTAGGTGCTGCTGAAATTCCTATGCTGGAAATGCTGCAGGCCTACTCCATGTTCCCCAACAACAGTTATAATATTGAGCCCATCTTACTTACGAGGATAGAAGATAAGAACGGGAACATACTTGCCCAGTTTACGCCCGAAACCAAACAGGTGATGAGTGAAGCCTCTGCCCATACTATGGTACAGCTGATGCAGGGCGTGGTTCAGTTTGGTACGGCCCATTCGCTTAATAACTATAATATTCCTGTACAGAAAGCCGGGAAGACCGGCACCACCAACGACAATGCCGATGGCTGGTTCATTGGCTACACGCCCGAACTTTTGGCCGGTACCTGGGTAGGTTGCGAAGATCCTTTCATACGCATCTATGCCGGAACATCGGGTGGAAATGAAATGGCCCTGCCCAAGTGGGGAATATTCATGAGTAAAGTATATGCCGACAGCAAACTGGGTTATGGTAAGATAAAAGAATTCCCTGTTCCTGCTAATCTCAATAACGAAACATTATCTGCCGAAGCCTGGGACAGGGTGGTAAACCAGGGAGACAGTGTGGGAGCCGATGCAGGCAATGGCCCGGCAGAAGATTTTTTCAATCTTCCTCCATCTACTGAAAAGATCGGTATAGAAAGCGAGATACCAAAAACAGATACAGGCAAACAAAAGAAAGGAGAAGATAAAAAAGGAAACACTCCCATACAAAACCCGGCAGATGATAAGACAAAAAAACCGGTGGTAAAACCCAAACCAACGAATGATTACTAAAATAGCAGTGCCTGTTTAAAACAGTTGGTTTGAAAACGGATAAAGAACAACTTCATTTCGCTATAATAAGAAAGCCCCTCGATAAAGGGGCTTTCTGTTATTAAGCTGGTACTATTAATAATTCCGTACGGTCATTTCCACTCTTCTGTTCTTTGCACGGCCGGCGGCAGTTTTGTTATCTGCAACTGGTTTATCCTGTCCGTATCCAGTTGAAGTAAGACGGCTTTCATCTACTCCTTTACTTACCAGGTAAGCTTTAACTGAAGCAGCCCTTGATTCAGACAAGGTCTGGTTCTTATCTGCTTTACCGGTATTATCGGTATGACCATCAATATTCACTTTATAAGTTGGGTTCTCTTTTAAGATCGTAACCACATCATTCAGTTTAGGGAACGATTTGGCAAGTAATTTAGAACTGCCGGTTGCAAAGAACACATTCTGTGCAGCTTTGTTCACCCGTTCAATGATCTTGGTATCAATTACCGGGCAGCCATAATTTGAAGCGGGACCTTTTTCGTTGATACATTTATCTTCTTCATCATTTACACCATCGCCATCGGTGTCAGGAACGGGGCAACCCTGGTAGCGGGCCACGCCAAATACGGTTGGGCATTTATCTTCTTCGTCATTGATGCCATCCTTATCCGTATCGGGGATAGGACAACCCTGGTAACGGGCAAGACCTTTTACATCAGGGCATTTATCATCTGCATCGGTGATACCGTCTCCATCCCTGTCGGGACAACCTTGCAAAGAAGCCAATCCTTTAACATCAGGACATTTATCCAATGAATCAACTACGCCATCACCATCCCTGTCTTTGGGTGGTTCTACAACCGGAACAGGAACTACAACCGGGGCTGGTTCTTTCTTCCTGGTAAGGTTAGTGGCCACACCAATGCTGTGATATAAATGATATGCTGCATTTTCAGTGATGGCAATACGGTATTGAGAACCTGCGATCAGGTACACTTCATCAACAATTTTTATCTGGGCTCCAATACCCACCGGTAAGAAAGCGCCATAATATCCCCTGTATTTGGAACCACCCAAACCGGCAGAAACAAATGGGATAAAGCAATATTTGTCGGAAAGTAATTTAAGATTAACCGTGGCAGCGGCTTCTAATAAAAAGCTGGAATTAGTTGGAACTACTTTCCCCGGAACAGGATACTTGGCAAAAGAGCCCGACAAAGTTCCAACGAAGTCAAGATTATTGTTTAAACCCTGCATGTAACTGAGCGCTACACCGGCATCCATTTTTCTTGTTCTATTCCATTCTCTTGACTTTAAAACCGTTGTCAGACCAGCGGTTCGGAGCGTTGCTGCAGTGCCAAAGTCATTAAAAAAGAAGTTTACACCAAGTGTAGGACGTTTTTTATACTCCCCCTGCCCGAACGAGGTTGCAAACAGGCCAAGGGCAAAAAATACGAATAGGATTTTCTTCATAATTGTTAGTTTTCTTAAACGCAACAAAAATAGTCGCTTCAACTCAAAACGTGAAATATTTTACCAACATAATTAAAACGGTCTTCGGGCGGTAATTTTGGCTGAATGAGGCTTTTACAGGCTTTAAGCCCTGTTTACTGGCTTTCGTTTTTATCAATAACCTCCACTTTTACACGGGTAAGTCCCCGGGAGATATAACCCAGTTTGGTTGCGGCTGCCCTCGACAGGTCAACCACCCTTCTCATTTTGGGATGAATGCGGTCGTTGATCTTTACGATCACCGTTTTTCCATTACGGAGATTGGTCACTTTTACCCAGGTACCAAGCGGCAGCACATTGCAGGCGCAGGTAAGTTTTTTCTGGTCGAATATCTCTCCGTTGGCTGTTTTTCTTCCGTTGAATTTGTTTGCATAAAAACTGGCCTGGCCATAAAACACCCGGCTTGTTTTTTTAGAGGAGGTTTCTGCCGTGTTCTTTCCTTTTTGTGCATACGATCCAACCGGGCATGCAATACACAGTGTAAGAAAACCAATAATTATTTTCTTAAGTAAGCGGTTACCTATTGTATCAATGGAGGGCATGAACATAGTTTAAAGATAATGCAATTAACGGGTAAGTGCCCGTATCATTTTTTAGCGAAATACTTTTCCATCAGCAGTTTATCTTCTCCGTAAATATCATCATAGAATTTTACCCGGCCGTCCTTTCCTTCGCAGGAAAAATACCGGATAAAAAGCGGAATATGATTCTTAACGTCAATGCGTCGGCGTTCTTTGTTCGCTATCCAGTTCTTAATAGAATCGGTTGTATATTTTACCGGTTCATTTTTCTCGGTTATGATCGTGCTGTCGTTGCCTGCAATATAATAGGCAAGTTTCTGCCATTCCTGTACCCGCACACATCCGTGGCTATAGGCCCGTGAAGGATTTTTAAACAGGTAACGCTGGTTGGTATCGTGCAGGTAAACGGCATACTTGTTGTTGAAGTTGAATTTGATCACCCCAAGCGAATTATCATCGCCGCTGCCCTGCATCACTTTGTATGGGATGCCCTTGGAATATTTTTCCCAACTCACCGTATTGGGATCAACCACATCTCCGTTCTTATCCAGTAACATCAACCCAATCTTTGTAAGATAGTTCGGATTCTTCTTCAGCTTAGGTAGATATTGTTTTACGATGATGCTGGTGGGAACCGTCCAGGTAGGATACGTAACCATATCGGATATTTCGCCATTCAATAACGGGGTTCTTGTTTCCGGCTTACCACAGATCACTTTCGATTCAAACACAACGGTATCGCTTTCTATCATCCACAGGTAATACCCGGGCAGGTTCACCCAGATATATTTCTCCGGCATCTTTTTGGGCAATTGCTTATACCGGTCTAAGGTGATGGCGATGCGCTTGAACCGTTCCACATCATTATTATTGAGTGTGCTTATCAATATCCTTCCGTACTTACCGTCTGCCTGCAGGCCCTTTTTCTGCTGGTACTTTTTTATGGCGGTTGCCAGCTGAACAGAATCGGGAAGTTTATCTGTGACGTCGATGCAATTACTTTCTGCCAAACGCTTCTGCAGTGTTTTAATAAAGAATGCCGAATCCTTTGCATCTCCCTTTTTGAAAGGATACCGCAGGTGGGTAAATATTCGCCTGTCCATACTATCAAGGAACGACCGGATGCTTTTTTTTAATTCCCAGTAGCCTTTGTGTTCGGGCTGAAGTGCATCAAGCACCGGGCTGAATTGTTTTTTTGCAATGATATTTTTAAGGGTGGCTGTATAAAAATCATCTTTCATCACCGAATCCCTATTAAGCGAAACACTGTCCTTTCTTAAACGTCCCACTTTAAGGTCTTTAATCACTTGTGCCAGCCCGTCGGTAAGAAGCAGGTCGGCCCTGGTCCATAGAACCGCATCCATCCTGCTCAGCGAGTCGGCATCCAGTTTATTTTTCAGTTCCTTTAAATGACTGAAATGATAATCTTCCGGGAAAAGCCCCTGCAATTCTGCCGATTCAATGAACCGGTACAGCGAATCGGCAAGCGGCTGCCATTTTTCTGCAGAACTCCATACCGGCTGGTTATCCCGGCCATCATAAAATTCATGTAAGATATTCATCATGCTGAAACGGGTACTGTCGTCCAGTTTGCCATCCTTATCAACCGCTTTCAGAAATGAGCCGATGTTTTCGGCAATGCTTTTATCCATGGCATCCGGGTCAGCCACCACGTCTTTCTTTTTTGTGCTGTTTCCATTACAGGATAAAAGGAACAAAACAACAATAACAACCGTTACATACTGGTAATGAGATCGGACATGCTGCATAACTCGGGTTAAATATTTGTAACTTGAAATAAATTTTCAAGACGGATCTTTATGGGGCTGTTCTCAGCAACAAGATAATACTTCGTTTTCAATCGGTACTAATTTTTAGAATTGTTTTTATATTAACCCTTCCGGGTTGATACTGAACTGACGGATATCTCTTTTGATTAATTAAAAAACTAAAACAGAATAAATGCTTACAGCAATACTCACCCAGCTTTTTGAAAGAGATCTTCAGAAACTGGCAACCGAGATCGGTTTGTATAAAGACGAAGACAAGCTCTGGCTCGTTAAACCAGGCATCAGCAACAGCGCAGGAAATCTTTGCCTGCACCTGGTTGGCAACCTCAATCATTTCATTGGCGCCACCCTCGGGCATACCGGCTATGTTCGTCACCGCGATGATGAGTTCAGCTTAAAGAATATTCCCCGGCAAGATCTGTTGCTTAATATCGAGAATACCAGGCTGATCGTAAAGGAAGTACTTTCCAACCTGCTTGAAGCAACGCTGCAAGAAGATTTTCCGCTGGAAATTTTTGGGAAGAAAGACAGCACTGAATTCATACTCGTTCACCTGGCAACACATTTAACTTACCACCTGGGGCAGATAAATTATCACCGGAGATTACTGGATCACTAGATCACCCGGCCGATCTTTTGTTCAAGCAACAGCATATCGGCCAGCACAAAGGCGGTTACCGCTTCCAATACAACCGGTACCCGCAAGGCAATACAAAGATCGTGACGACCCTTTACAGAGAAAGTTTCTACATTACCTGTTTCAGTATTTAAAGTTTGCTGTTCTTTAGGTGTGGAGGATGTGGGTTTTATCGCAATGCGGAATACCAGTTCATTTCCATTGGTCAATCCGCCAACTATTCCACCCGCATGATTGGTAAATGTTTTTCCCGTTTTATCTTCAATGGGATCGTTGTGCTTGCTGCCGAACATTTTTGCTGCGGCAAAACCGGTTCCAAACTCAACTCCCCGTACGGCTGGTATGGCAAATACCGCATGGCTTATCAATGATTCGGCCGAATCAAAGAATGGTTCGCCCAAACCAATGGGCAGGTCCGTTACTTTACATTCTATGATGCCACCAATGGTATCTTTTGCATCAATTGCTTTTTGCAATCCTTTATCTAAGTCAGTTTCTCCGCCTATTTCTAAAATGGAAGCGCTCACATGTACTCCCTGCAATATTTTTTTTGCAACTACCCCTGCAGCCACCAAACAAACGGTAAGCCTCCCGCTGAAATGACCACTGCCGCGGTAATCTTCGTGGCCGCCAAACTTCTTTGATGCCACAAAATCCGCATGGCCCGGCCTGGGCACGGCACGTTGTTTCTCGTAATCGGTGCTTCGGGTGTTTTTGTTCTCGAATAAAATGGTAAGCGGCGCCCCGGTTGTTTTACCATTGAACAAACCGGTTTTTATTAAAGGAATATCATCTTCTTTACGTGGCGTGGTTCCCAATGCCCCGGGTTTTCTTCTTTCAATATCAGTAGTAAAATCAGCAGCAGATAAAGGCAACCCGGCCGGGCAGCCATCAATGGTTAGTCCAACGCATTCGCCATGCGATTCGCCAAAAATATGTACCCGGAAGATGCGGCCGAAAGTATTCACTGTTGATTTGTTTATTGTTGATACGTTAATCCGTTTATCCGTTTATTGGTAAAGATACAGCAGCGTTAAGCAATTTCAAATCATTGTAAAAGTTGGGATATGATTTGTTTACTGCCCCTGCTTCTTCTATCACGGTTTCTCCATTCGCTTTTAATGCCGCCACCGCACAGGCCATGGCAATACGATGATCGTGATGGGAATGAACCGTTGCAGCTTTCAGTTCATTTCCACCGGTTATCATCATTCTATCGCCTTGCAGTTTTATTTCCACGCCCATTTTGCCAAACTCCTGTTGTAACGTGATAGCCCGGTTACTTTCTTTATGCTGCAAACGGCTAACGCCTTCAATAACCGATGTGCCTTTGCAATATGCTGCCAGCGCCACAAGCGGCGGAAAAAGATCGGGGCAATCGGTGGCGTTGAATTGAAATGCCTTGCCCATATCATCTGGAAAAGAATTTACTGTTACACTGTTTTCGCCTGTTGAAATTTCTGCCCCGCAATCTTTCAATGCATTCAATATTGCTTTATCTGCCTGCACAGAATCAATATCCAATCCTTCTACAGTAATACTTCCGGCAATGGCTCCGGCTACCAGTAAAAAAGCCGCTCCGCTCCAGTCGCCTTCTACGGTGTACGTCCTGAGCGTACTGAGCGAAGTCGAAGTATCGATGGCATTTTGTAAGTCCTGAGCGAAGTCGAAGGACGGCTGAATATGAAAATTTTCATAATTATCATTACTCACCATATATCCAAACGCTTTCATCATCTGCAACGTAAGATCAATATAAGGCTTGCTCTTTAACCCAGTTACCGTAATTGTAACCGGCTTTGTTGCCGCCTTTCCATAAGCCATTAAAAGACCGGTTAAGAATTGAGAGCTTAAAGAGCCATAGATGGTTATATCCGCTGGCTGAAGCGGCCCCTTTATTTTTATGGGCAAAAAGCCATTATTCGATCGGATCGAAATGCCCAGCTTTGGAAATATCTCATCAAAGAAATGCATCGGCCGTTTCAATAAACTACCTGAACCGTTGATAATTATTTCTTTTGAAGATAAAGCCGCAATGGGTGTAAACATCCGTATGCCTAAACCACTCTCTCCGCAATTGATCTCTCCTTCAAATGCTTTTGCATTTACATTTTTAATTTTTAATTCTTCATTTTTAATTATAACTGATGCTCCCAGTTTCTGAATAATGTCGATCGCCGCCAGGTCGTCGTTACTTTTTCCCGGGTTAAGGATTGTTGTCTCCCCTTCATGCAGCAAAGCCAGTGCACAGGCTCGCTGCATACTGCTTTTGGAAGCAGGCGCTTTGATCGTTCCGCTGATGGATGAAGGATGGACCGTGACTGTCACTATAGAATTTCTTTAAAATGTTTTTCCAGGTCGGCCAGCGATATGTAAACGATCTCCGCCTGGCCGATATGTTTTAATAAAATGAAGTGTAAGCCTTCGTCTTTTCGTTTTTTATCCATTTTCAATACGTCAAATACCCGGGCATGATCCGTTTCCACATCCACCGGTAAATGATATTTAGCCAGCAGCTTTACCACCCGGGCTGCTTCATCAAAATGAAAACCGTTTATTTCTTCAGAAAGATTACAGGCGGCCACCATACCAATACTAACGGCATGGCCATGAGGTATCTGGTGAAGGTTTTCGATCGCATGGCCAATGGTATGACCAAAATTCAAGAGCTTCCGGTCTCCTTTTTCAAATTCGTCGGCAGTAACAATGGCGGATTTTATCTCCACATTTCTTTCGATCAGTTCTGCGATCAGTGTTCTGTCGGTTTGGTAATCGTGTAAGGAATATTTTTCCAGGATGGAAAATAAAAGTGCGTCCAGTATGCAGGCATGCTTAATGATCTCCGCAAATCCATTCACCCATTCCTTAACTGGCAGCGATCGTAAAAATGAATAATCATAAAAAATGAAGTCAGGCTGACTGATGGTACCCACCATATTTTTATAAACGCCTACATCGATTCCGTTCTTGCCTCCGATGGCCGCATCCACCATAGCCAGTACGGATGTGGGTATAAGCCCGAAGGATATTCCCCGCATATATACCGAAGCAACATAACCGGTAATATCCGTTACCACACCTCCGCCCACACCGATCAACATGCAGTCTTTATTGGCGCCGAGTTTTATCAACTCCTGTATGATACGATTGGCCGTATCCTGGTTCTTATGTTCTTCCCCGGGAGGAAAATGAATAACGGGATACGCATTCAGTTTTTCTGCATGATTACTGTAAATATTCTCATCTGTTACAATAACGATGTTCTTATTTCCCGCTATTTCTGCTAATGAAGAAAAATCAGCATCAAAGTAACAGGAAACAGTCTTTGTTGAAAATTTGTATTCAGCTTTACGCATATCTGTTAGCGGGTAACTTAAGAGTTCATTACTTTATTCTGGTGCTGGATACTCTCCATGTGAACGGCGTCAAAATATTTAACAATGAATTCTTTGGTGAGGCCCAGCGCCTCTCCTTTTTTGAACGCCCGCTCAAGTATATCATTCCAGCGGTTAGTTTGTAAAATGGTAATGTTATTATCCTTCTTGTACTGCCCGATCTTATCCGACAGCTTCATCCGTTGTCCCAATAAAGTAAGCAGTTCATCATCCACCTGGTTTATCTGCTCCCGCAAGGTGGTGAGTGCATTGATGAATTCCTGTTCGGTCGTATTCTCATTTCTCCACAGCAGATCAGTCAGCATTTCCATCAAGCGTTCCGGCGTTACCTGTTGTTTGGCATCGCTCCAGGCATTGTCGGGATCGATATGACTTTCAATCATCAGCCCGTCAAAATCAAGGTCGATGCTTTTTTGTGCCACCGATTGCAGCATGGTACGATTGCCGCAGATATGCGAAGGATCGCAAACCAGTATCATACCCGGAAACCTTCTTTTCATCTCTATCGGCAAATGCCACATGGGCGCATTGCGAAATTCGGTATTGCCGTAAGAAGAGAAGCCACGGTGGATCATGCCCACCTGCTTTACGCCCACTTTATGCAGACGTTCAATACCGCCGCTCCATAATTCCAGGTCGGGGTTGATGGGGTTTTTTATGAGTACGGGAATATCAACACCTCTTAATGCTTCTGCTACTTCCTGTACACTGAAAGGATTTACCGTTGTACGGGCGCCGATCCAAAGCATATCCACTTCAAACTGCAATGCATCTTCCACATGCTTTGCGGTAGCCACTTCCACTGTGGTAGATAAGCCGGTTATTTTTTTTGCCTGTAAAAGCCAGGGCAGGGCAACAACTCCCTTGCCTTCAAACATGCCGGGCTTGGTACGGGGCTTCCAGATGCCGGCACGCAGCATATCCACTTTGCCGGTGTTTGCCAGCCGGGTAGCTGTTTCAATCACCTGCTCTTCGGTTTCGGCGCTGCATGGTCCGCTGATGATGAGTGGCCGCTTGTTCCATTTTTCCTGCATAATCTCTTTCATATTCTTCGCTGCTGTTTGCATGGTAAAGTTAGTTTTATGTTTTTAACTATTCGTTTTCGTTGAATGGTCAGACGGGGACGTCAGACCAGGTTTTATGATCCATCTCAAATTTGATCTCTCCTTTCCCATGCACCCCTACTTCTTTCCATCCCTGCATGCGGTAAAATCTTTCTGCCCGGCTGTTTGGCTCGGTACCTAACCACACGGTTTCATTGCTGTGCAGGAAATACCAGTCCATCATTATGCGGTGAAGTTTTTTACCGATGCCTTTTTCTTCCTGATCCGGGTGAATGAACAATGCCCAGATATTATTATCGATTAGATCGACTATTGCAAACCCAACGATCCTATTCTCGATCTCGCAAACCCATCCCCGGCCTCTATTTGTAATATATTCTTCCACATCATGATCAGGAACCAGGGAGGGGTCCGATAAGCGGTTCTCCTTTACTGCATTCCGTACAAACTGTATTTGTGGTATGTCGCTGGTATGTGCTTCCCGGTAAATCATTTCAGTATTCTTTTGATTTTATTCGCATCTTCGATCAACTCCTTCAGGTATTCAAAATTCTCCTTCTCCAGGCAACTCTTTATTTTCCGCAACTGGCTTATGTGTTCATTCAGTACATCCAGTACGTTTTCCCGGTTCTGCTTAAAGATAGGCACCCACATGGCTGGGTTGCTCTTTGCCAAACGGACCGTACTTTCAAAACCGCCGCTGGCCAGTTCAAAAATAGCATCTTCTTCTTTTTCCTTTTCCAGTACCGTAAGTGATAAAGCATACGAAGCAATATGTGATATATGGCTTACATAAGCCGCATGCACATCATGTACATCGGCGTTCATATATACCAGTTGCATGCCAATACGGGTATAAAGATCCTCCACCAGTTGCAATGCATCCGCAGCGGTCTCATCTTTATCACAGATCACCGCCACTCTTCCTTTGAATGCATCCTTTACCACCGATTCCGGCCCGTCTTTTTCGGTACCCCACATTGGGTGTGTTGCCACATACCTGCCGCGGTTCTTATGACCGGCTACCGATTGGCAGATGGATTTTTTTGTTGAGCCCACATCCATCAGCACCTGCCTGTCTAACTTGTCTAATATGCCCGGTAAAAGCTGGCGGGTAACATCTACCGGTATGGCGATAATCACGAGGGTACTTTGCTTAATGGCTTCGTCCAGCAGCATGCTGCTATCGATCCACCCAAGTTGAAGGGCCGTTATCAGGTTCTTCTCATTATTATCTACCCCAATTACCCGCTGGGCAAAGCCTGTTTCTCTAAGCCGGTTTGCCATGGAGCAACCGATAAGCCCTGTTCCTATTACCGTTATTGTCATAAATAAAAAACCCCCGATCTTTCGGGGGATGATTTTATGTTAATGTGTTTGTGTATACTTTTTAACAAGAAAATACCTGCCCCCTGCTGTTGCAGTAGCTGTAATAATAAAACCAGGTATTTATATTGTTTTTGCGCATTGCTGAAACAAAAATAAGGAATGGCATTGATATAACCACAAAAAAACACCCCTCCTTAAAAGGAGGGGCATCAATTGATTGCTTGCCTTAAGAAAATCTTATATAGTTCCGGTTAAAACAACAAGCCATCGGTTAACCGGGCTGAATTACTTCTTGGTTGTATCAGCAACTGGAGCTTTAGCAGCAGTATCAACTACAGCTGGAGCAGCTGGAGTGTCTACTTTTGGAGCTTCAACTGCAGGAGAATCAGTCTTTGCAGCTTCTTTGGTTTCACCTTCATTGTTGCAGGCTACGAAAGCCACAGAAACGATAGCTAATGCTAAGATTACTTTTTTCATTTTTTGTTTTGTTTAATTTTTAAAAATTATAATTTTCAATTAATACCGGGTCTGGCAAAAGGTAACCCAACTTTTTTTACCTTTTTTTTTCGTTGCTTTGGGTTACAAATGATCAATAAACGTATTAATATTACCGGGTGAGCAATTATCTACAGGAAAATGAGCTTTTGAGGGGTTTAGCGGCTAATAACCGGGATGTTATTGAAGCCATTTACCGTGATAACTACCCTATGGTTCAGGCTTTTATACTCAATAACAGCGGAAACAGTGACGAGGCCAGGGATATTTTCCAGGAAACCATGATCGTTCTTTACGAAAAAGCCACTTTGGAAGGTTTTGAACTGAATTGCCAGCTTAAAACCTATATCTACTCGGTATGCCGCCGGCTCTGGCTCAAAAGATTGCAGCAAATGCAGCGGTACAGCAGCCTGGTGGAAAATGTAGAAGATTCGGTTCCGGTGGAAGAAGACATTGAGCAGCATGAAAAGCACAACGCCGGGTTCCTGATGATGGAAACGGCCATGAACAAGATTGGCGAACCCTGCAAAAGCCTTTTGGAAGCTTATTATATCCAGAAGAAGAATATGCAGGAAATAGCAGGCGAATTTGGGTATACCAATGCCGATAATGCAAAGACCCAGAAATATAAATGCCTGCTGAGGTTAAAGAAATTATTTTTTGCACAGTATAAAAACGGACAGTGATCATGGATGAAGTTTTACTTATAGAAACAGTGGAGCGATACCTGAAAGGCGAAATGCCGGCCCAGGAAAAGGCCTTTTTTGAGGAGATCCGAAAGAACGACCCTGCCGTTGACCAAATGGTGGTAGAACATACCTTTTTATTTCACGAACTGGAAAAACAATCGGGCATCAAGGCGTATAAGCATTCTTTGTACGAGGTGGAAAGCAAGATGGTGGAAGAAGGGCTTATCAACAGATCGCAACTGAACGGCAAGGCCAAAGTGGTGTTCATGTGGAAGAAATACAAACGCAGTATTGTGGTTGCCGCCAGCATTGCCGGCATCATGTCTGTTACCACGGCCGGTTTGATCATTGCCTATACCAAGAAAGTAACGGATACAAATAAAGAAGACCTGGTTGCCATCATAGATAATAAAGTGAGAAGCACGGATAATAAGCTTGAAACATTCAAACAACAGGTAGAATCAGGCCAGCCTTCAAAAAAACTTCCGATTGCACCAACGCCCGATTACAGGGCTACCGGTTTTTTAATTGACGGAAGAGGGTTCATTGTCACCAATGCCCACGTTGTTAACCGGATGAAAACGATCTACGTTCAAAACAACAAGGGAGAATATTTCAGGGCCACTACGTTAAGTACAGACCCCAATACCGACCTTGCTATTCTTAAGATCGTTGATACCTCGTATAAAACAATATTAAACCTGCCTTATTCTATAAAGAAAAGCCCTGCTGATCTTGGGGAACAGATCTTTACCTTGGGTTACCCAAGGAATGAGATCGTTTACGGACAAGGTTATGTAAGCGCCAAATCGGGCAACGAAGGCGATTCAACCGCTTACCAGCTTTCTGTTTCGGTTAACCCGGGCAACAGCGGCGGGCCCGTACTGAACAAGAACGGAGAGATCATCGGCATCATCACTTCCCGGAATTCGGATGCAGATGGTGTGGTGTTTGCCGCCAAATCAAAGAACATCTATAAACTACTGGATGCTGCTAAAAAAGAAGCAGATACCAACAATATTAAATTGCCCGCCAACCCGGTACTAAAAGGAATGGAAAGAGAACAACAGGTGAAGAAGATGGAAGAGTTCGTATTTATGGTGGTAGGAAATTAATAAACCCTCCCTGGGAACTTATAAAAAAGCTGTTGATCACAACAGCTTTTTTTATTGCAAGATATTACGACCACAAGGAAGAAGGATACTCTCCGCTGGCCACCAGTTTATCAACGCTTGCCTTTACCACCGGCGCATCTTCCTTATAGGTAACCCCAAACCATTTTGAAGAGGTAGGGATCACGCTGATATGCCCGCTGTGGTTATGCATAAAGTCTTCGGCCATTAAAGGAATAAAGAATTCTGATTTGATATTCGCATTGTTCTCTTGCACAAATTCTAAGAATAATTTTTCGGTGAACATAAACAGGTTCTGGTGAAAACACCAGAAGTTCATTGATACACTGGAATTGGAAGGCACGGCATGTTTGCCTGCTTCGTCCTCGTAAACAATGCTGCCATCTTCCCGGTATATCTTGGTGCGTTCCTTAATGCTTACAAGATTGTTTTTATTATCTACCTGGCAAACACCACGGCTTACCGTTCCATGATCGCTCAGTGTTTTGGCGAGTTCGTAGCCTATGATGGCATATTGTTTCTCACTGCATTTGTTGTTCAGGAAATCAGCCGCTTTCACAAAAGAATCCTTTCCATAAAAATCATCGGCATTAATCACCGCAAAAGGTTCTTTGATCACGTCTTTGGCGCAAAGCACCGCATGACCGGTTCCCCAGGGTTTGGTTCTTTCTGCAGGCGCTTTCAAATCGCCCAGGTAAGAGTCCATCTCCTGGTATACATACTCGGTCTTTATCTTTCCTTTCAGCTTGGGTTCGAACTTTGCTTTAAAGTCGTCGGCAAAATCCCTGCGGATGATGAACACCACTTTTCCAAACCCGGCCCTTATGGCGTCGTAGATGGAATAATCCATGATCGTTTCACCGGCCGGACCAAATCCCTGCACCTGTTTCATACTGCCGTAACGGCTGGCCATTCCTGCGGCTAAGATCAAAAGAGTTGGCTGCATGTATAAAGAAAATTAAAAGGTTTAAATTGATCGCTGAATTTTGCATTGCGAAAATAATATAAACCGTCAAGTTATCAGCAAAATGCTTTTTGATATTTCTAATGCCGTTATTGAACCGCTGAAAAACGATCTCTTCGATAAAAAGCAGGTGGGTGTTTCGGTATTACGGCTCGATAAGATCCACCCCGTGGTATCGGGCAATAAACTGTTCAAACTCCATTATTTTTTACAGGAAGCGCTGCAGTCATCGCATAAAACCATACTCAGTTTTGGCGGCGCTTATTCCAATCACCTGGCAGCAACCGCTTATGCCTGCACATTGTTGGGATTAAAAAGCATCGGCGTTGTAAGAGGAGAAGAACCAGCGCAGCTTTCTCATACCCTGCAGCAATGCATCAAAGACGGCATGCATTTAAAATTCATTTCTCGGAAACAATATGGCGAAAAGGAAGAGGCAGCTTTACTTCAGTCGTTACAGCAAGAATTTGGTGAATGTACGGTTGTGCCCGAAGGAGGTTATCATCCCTTGGGAGCCAAAGGCGCTGCACTGATCATAGAACTGATCGGTAAGGAGTATACACATATATGTACCGCCATGGGTACTGCCAGCACGCTTGCAGGTTTATTGCTGGGCGCAGAGCCCTCGCAAAAAATAACCGGCATACCGGTATTAAAAGGCATGACCGATATGGAAGAAAGGATCATTCATCTTACGGGATATAAAACACTGCCCTCCAATTTTGAATTGTTGGATGGCTACCATTTTGGCGGCTATGCAAAAAAAACCGGTGAACTCATTCAGTTTATGAACCAATGCTGGCAGCAATACCAGCTGCCGCTCGACTTTGTATATACTGCCAAAATGCTTTACGCTGTAACCGACCGTACCAGGCAAGATCATTTTCCCCGGGGCAGCAATATCATTTGCCTGCATACAGGAGGCCTCCAGGGAAATCTCTCCTTACCCGCAAATACATTAATCTTCTGATTATTACAGTGCTTATATTTGTTATGCAAAACATAATTGCAATACGTTCGTTAACTGCCTATGCGTAAAATTCTTTACTTACTGGCCTTTGTACTTTCTGCCGGCAACCTTTCTGCCCAGGAGATATTACCCTCCATTACGGTAAAGAATTTCAGCGGTAAAATCATCATCAGCTGGCGCAACCAATACCCGCTTGAGATTAAAACCCTCAATATTCAACGGTCATTCGACAGCTTAAAGAATTTCTCTACCATTGGCTCTGTTCTTACCCCGCAAAATGCCGAGAATGGCTTTGTAGACCCTGCCCCTCCTTATAATAAAATGTACTACCGTCTTTTTATTTCTTTTGAGGGAGGCGATTATATTTTTACGGAAGCAGCCAGGCCGGTAAAGGATATTCCACCGCCGCAGCCGCTTTTTACACAGGAAACCGTGGTTGATCCTTTTAAAAAAGCAGACATGACCCGGCAGCCGCTGAAGGAAACAAAAAAAGACCCGGTAGCGATCATTGAGAAAAAAACTGAGCCTGAAGAGAATGAAAAAAAAGCTCCCGTTTCAAAAAAAGGTAAGAAAGTAAAAGAGCCGGTAGCAAAGAAGACCAGGGCCAAAAAAGAGATCATCGCCAAAATTGAAGAGGCAGAAGAAGATCCTTCCGTTAGTGACAATGCCACCGGTTACCCCAGCCGCCGCATTTATATTGCAAGAGACAACAACGTGGTTATAAATCTGAAGAACGCCGATAACCGGAAGTATACCGTTAAGTTCTTTGATGAAGGAGATAAATTCCTGTTTGAGCTGAACCGGATAAAAGAGAATTTCCTCATCGTGGAAAAAGTGAATTTCCTGCACTCCGGCTGGTTTTACTTTGAATTGTTTGAGAACGGCAAGCTGATCGAGAAGAATAAGTTCTTTATTCCCCGGGATGGCAGGAACTGATCATTCAGCTAAAACAGAATCAAATACTTTTTCAAAATTCCGTTTCACTTTTTCTTTTGCTCCGGCATAATTCACCGCAGTTCCCAATTCCCTTTCGATAGAAGTTACCTGTTTATTCTGTATGCCGCAGGGAATGATGTTATTAAAATAACCCAGGTCGGTATTTACATTTAAGGCAAAGCCATGCATGGTGATCCAGCGGCTACAACGTACACCAATGGCACATATCTTTCTTTCCTTACCCGGAATGCCGGCATCTATCCAAACGCCCGTTTCACCGCTGCTCCGTTCTCCCTTTATCCCATATTCAGCAATGGTTAAGATGATCACTTCTTCGAGGTTACGCAGGTACTTGCCAATATCTGTGGTATATTTTTCAAGATCAAGGATGGGATACCCAACGATCTGCTGCAGTCCGTGAAAGGTAATGTCTCCTCCCCTGTTGGTATTGAAGAAAGCGATATTATTCTCCGCCAGTTCCGCATCACTCATCAGTACGTTCTCCTTTTTGCCGCTTTTACCAAGTGTGTATACAGGCGGGTGTTCGCAGAGGAGGAAGAAGTTGGAGGTCTCAAGTCGGAGGTTTGAGGTTTGTCCTTCGGCTACGCTCAGGATAGGTTTGTGGTTTGTAGTTGGGAGTTCACGATCAACGACCAACGGCCAACGGTCATCGGTCTCCATTCCATTCCGTATTGCTGACTTGATCCGCACGTTCTCCTGCAACAATGCCTCCTGCCGGTCCCAGGCTTCTTTATACTCAATAATGCCCAGGTCTTTAAATATCACTGTCTGCTTATCCACTGCAATGTTTTAATTTGCAAAGATAAATGATAAAACAAGTCATTGTTCATTGAGTCATTGGTCATTGAAAAGAACCTGAAGGTTGCAGAAACTTAAAATGACTCAATGACCTAATGACTCAATGACCTAATGACCAATGACCTTATGCAAGAAGAAGAAATAGAAATAAGCGACTCCGAAGAGCTATACGAAAGGCTTACCCTTACCATTGACAAAGGCCAGGAGCCCATTCGCATTGATAAATTCCTGATGACCCGGATAGAAGGCGCCACCCGTAATAAGATACAGCAGGCCATTGATAACGAAATGGTGCTGGTGAATGAAAAGCCGGTAAAGACCAATTACAAAGTAAAGCCGAAGGATAAGATCGTGGTGTTCGACAACCGTTCGCCCGAAAGCAGCGATATCATTCCACAGGATATTCCGCTGAACATCGCATACGAAGATGAATCCATTCTTCTTATCAATAAAGCCGCAGGCATGGTAGTACATCCCGGCAGCGGAAACCCCAATGGTACATTGATAAATGCCGTGGCCTTTCATTTAAAACAACTGGACCCCAATGTGAATGAAGATACCCTGCCACGCTTTGGACTGGTGCACCGCATCGATAAAAATACCAGCGGGCTGCTGGTAATGGCTAAAACACAAAAGGCCATGACGCATCTTGCCAAACAATTTTTCAACCACACCGTACACCGCCGGTACATTGCATTGGTTTGGGGCGATGTGGAGAAAGACCAGGGAACCATTATTGCGCATGTGGGCAGGCATCAGCGCTTCCGCAAATTATTTACAGCCTATCCCGATGGCGATCATGGCAAAGATGCGATCACCCATTATAAAGTGCTGGAAAGACTGAACTATGTAACGGTGGTTGAGTGCAGGCTGGAAACCGGGCGTACCCACCAGATACGGGTACACATGCAACTGATCGGCCACCCGCTGTTCAATGATGAGTTTTATGGGGGCGACCGCATCGTAAAAGGAACCGTGTTCACCAAATATAAACAGTTTGTAGATAATTGCTTTGCGCTGTGCCCACGCCACGCCCTGCACGCAAGAGAACTGGGCTTTATACACCCGGCCACACAAAAGCCCGTGCATTTTGAAGCGGAATTACCCGAAGACATGCATGCTGTTATTGAAAAATGGAGGAAGTATGTGGGGCACAAAGAAGCGTAATGATCTTCGTGATCATCTCAGTCGTTGATGATACGGAATGAACTGACCACCTGCTTAATATCATTTTGCATCAGCACGATGCCGTTTTTTTTAGCCGTGCAAACGATCATATAAATATTATCCCTGCCCTTTGCAAAGTATATCTTCTGTTCTTTCTTCTCGTCATTCTTTGAACTTTTAAACAATACCTGCATCTGTATCCATTTCATCTTGTTTCCGTTCATCACCTGGTCTCCTTTTCCTTTCTCTTCGTAAAATACTGTTAGCTCTTTCACTTCGTTTACCAGCGCTTTGCTGTACCGGGCAATACTCATGGGGGTATGAATGATGGAAACGGATATGTTCTCAATAAAGCCACTATAGCCTTCTTCAAAAGGCGCTGTAAATTCCACCCGCTTGCTTCCGTCATCCGAAAGGGTATCTTCCCTGGTCCAGCCCTGCGGAGTACTTACAGAAAAATCGCCGGGAGAAGAACTGTTCTCGCAGGAAAAGAAAAAAGCAAGGCAGATAAAAAAGATAAGTACAAGAGCCGGTTTATGCTTCATACATCTAAGTTAGGTTTTTAGGGCTGAATAGTGGAAAGAAGGGTTTCTGGGTAATGTATCAGTTTGAAAATCTGTCAGCCTGCCTGTCCCGATTATTTCGGGGAGCTTGTCGAAGGCGGGTTAGGATGAGTTGATCCTTATGGCTTCGACAAGCTCAGCCTGACATTTCTCTTGAATTAGATTTCAAACTGATACACTACCGGTTTCTGATCTCAGATAAAATTCCGTTTCTTTAGTAAACAGAATAATATATAAAATGGAACCAAGAGAACTGGTAAAGAAATGGGTGGATGTATTTAATAAGGCAGATGCAGAAGCGCTCGCCGCTTTTTATGCTGATGATGCCATCAATCACCAGGTGGTAACCGATCCGCTTGTTGGAAAGGAAGCCATCAAACAAATGTTCGCCACTGAATTTGCCCGGGCCACCATGGTTTGTATTCCCGAAAACATTTTCCAGGAGGGCGAATGGGCCATGCTGGAATGGAGAGACCCGCTGGGATTAAGAGGCTGCGGTTTCTTTCACATCGTTCATGATAAAATTATTTTTCAAAGGGGTTATTGGGATAAATTGTCTTTTCTTAAACAACAGGGTTTAACAGAATAAAAAACGCCGCAATCTACAATTGCAGCGTTAAACATATTGAAGAACACTTCTTACTTAGTCTACCCCTCCCTTTCTTGTTGGCGAACGTTGTTCGGGCCATTTACCCGGTTCCCCCGTACGTTGATTGGCAGGCAATACAATTTTATCACGTTGTGTTTTGGCTGCGTCTTCACAAGCCATATAAACCAGTATCGCAGTAAGAATAGCATTGTTGCGTACATCATCAAAAACAACTTTGTCGTAGGTATCCCGGTTGGTATGCCAGGTATAGCTTCCATATAACCAGCTGTTGGAACTAAGACTGAATGCAGGTACACCGGCTGCTACAAAGGATGCATTGTCCGATCCGCCACCGGCAGGCGATCCGGGAAATCTTGTTTCCAGCGCCTGCTTATAATTAGCCGGTACCCTTGCCAGCCAGCGACCAATATAATCGTAGGAATGTAAAAAACCTGCTCCGCCGATCGTAACCACTCTGCCGGTTCCATTATCCTGGTTGAACAATGCCTGCATGTTCTTAATGATATCGGGATGGTCTTCCACAAATGCTCTCGATCCATTCAACCCCTGTTCTTCACTTCCCCAATGACCTACTAAGATCGTACGCTTTGGATCGGCGTATAATTTTTTCAATATCCGCATCGCTTCCATCATCACCAATGTTCCGGTTCCGTTATCGGTAGCGCCGGTACCGCCATCCCAGGAATCAAAATGCGCCGACATCATTACATATTCTTCCGGCTTTTCTTTTCCTTTCATTTCTGCCACCGTATTGTAAGTTGGCATCATGCCCAGTTCTTTTGAATCGGCACGAATGCTGATCTTCGGGTTCTTACCCGATTCAACCAGGCGATATAAGAGCCCGTAATCTTCCAACGCAATATCTACCGTAGGTATCTTCTTTGTTTTAGCATCAAAGATCTTATTTACACCAAAGCCCGATGACCAGTTGGAACCAACGATGCCGGCTGCTCCTGCTTTTTCCAATGCCAATGCAAGGTTTGTATTTGTCAACCCTGTTTTGCTGATGCGCTTACGCCATGCTTCCTGCTGGGCAGTACGGTCTTTCTTCATCTTCTCCACCGATTCCTTGGTACCAAATTCTTCCCAGTTATAATCAGGCCGGCCGGTGGGTTGTTTCATCGATATCATCACAAATTTTCCTTTCACATTGGGCAACCACGATACGAAGGCCATTGAATCGGCCAGGTCGGGTATAATGATGAGTTCTGCCGTAATTGTTTTACCACCGGTATTTGGGCACCAGGCAAGTTGTGTTCCTTCCAGTGTTTTAACCCAGGGCGATACCATATCTATATGTGTAACGCCTCTTTCCCATCCACGCCATTCGCCCCATTTTTCATTGCGTGCAGTAATGCCCCAGGCCGTGTAATTAGCTACGGCCCAGTCGTGCGCCTGCTGCATCTTTGGCGTGCCCACCAAACGTGGACCAATGCCGTTGAATAATTCATTGGCCAGGTTCTCCAATTGCGAATTTTCGGTGGCTTCTTTGATGATGGCTGCTACCATCAATGAGTCTTTACTTTGCGAAAAAACTATATTGGCCTGCAACAGGCAAACGATCAGCAGCAGTTTTATCATGTGTTTCATATAACAGTTGTTTGGGTGAAATATTTACTTATCAACTAAGGTAAGCAAACCATAGTAATGTCCTGTTTTGAACCACATAGAACATAGTGCACATAGAAATGCACCGGAATCTATGTGGCCCCTATGCTCTCTATTGTGCCTATGTGGTTCAATTTTAAAACCAGTGTATTACCCAACCCATACAAGATCGGGCTTACTGATGTTATTCCCTTGATGTTTAGTCTTTTACTTTGTAGTATGCATTAAAATTTGTTTCTTTAGAGATAGTTCCTGCCGGCAGCCGGTTATCTTTCCCCACCCCATGTAATACTACTACGGCCTTGCTCCCTCTTCCATCACAGGATGATTTCAAGATCAGCCTTTAACCAACTACTGTTATGCAATCACTGTCCCCGGTTCAGACCAATGAAAGAGAAATTTTTATGGATGTACTCAGGGGTTTTGCCATCCTGGGTATTTATATTGCCAACCTGGGTGCCGGATTTGCCGGGTTCAATGAGAGTGCTCATTTGACCGGGCCTTTTTTAGTGGAAGGCTGGGATCATAAAATGAGCTTTCTCCACCATATGTTCATCGAAGGAAAATTTTATTCCATCTTCAGTTTATTATTCGGCTGGGGTATTGCACTGCAATTCAAAAGAGCAGATGCAAAAGGCATCAATGCATTGCCTACGGTGAAAAGGAGGCTGCTGTTCATGCTGCTTTTGGGCGCTGTTCATTTAATGATATGGCCGGGAGATATTGTTTTCTTTTATGCCTTACTTGGTTTTCTATTATTGCCCTTCCGGAAATTATCCAACAAAACATTGGTAATAACCGGCATCAGCCTCACTTTGTTACCCATCCTTTTATACGCTGCAAAATCGCATTGGCAATGGCTGAATGCACCCGCTGGTATTTTTTATGAAACAGGACAGAAAGTCGACACTCTTCTGACCGGGGTGAACAGTGAGGAGAGTTACCGGGAATTTGCAAAGCATGCCAACTGGTGGGATATATTCAAAAGCAATCTTGCCGGTTTCTTTTACCGCTATGGTTATTTATTTTTTGTGAGCCGTGTTCCCAAAGTACTGGGCATGTTCCTGATCGGCTATGCATTAGGCCGTTCTGACTTTTATAAGAATATTGCTCAAAACAAAAAGATCATTTACTGGGTCATCGGTCTTGGCCTGCTCATTGGCCTGCCGGCTAATTTTTACCTGGCCCGCTACATGAGTTATTTTATGGGCGATTACTGGGACCTGAAGATAAAGGGACTCTATCAAACCATTGCCTATGCATTGGGTGTGGCTCCGCTGGCCATGGCTTATGTTGGATTATTCATGCTGGGTTTTCAAACAACAGCCGGTAAAAAAATATTGTCGTTGTTTGCCCCCGTCGGCAAGATGGCCTTCAGCAATTACATGATGCAGTCGCTCATCGGCAATTTTGTTTTCCTGGGTGCCGGGCTTGGCTATACCGGCCAGGTAGGCCCCGTGTATTATACGCTCTTCGGGATAGCCGTATTCATTGTTCAGATAATTATCAGTACTGCCTGGCTTAAGTATTTCAATTACGGCCCCGTGGAATGGGTATGGCGAAGCGCTACGTATAAAAAATGGCAGCCATTCAGAAAAGCACGATCAATATGAAGCAACGGCTGATGAGGTTTATCATTTATGTGATCGTTGGGTTTGCCGCGGCATTTTTATACAGGTATTTTAAGAAATAATATGAGTGAAGAAAATAAAAATACAGATGCGGAACAGCCGGCAGAAAATATTTCCGAAGAAATGATTTCTGCTGAAGAGACAAATGCTGCCGACCAACCTCAAATTGAGCAAATCGAAATCCCGGTAACTATCGGGACCACAAACCTCAAACTTCAAACCGAAGAAAACATGGAAGCCCACCACCATACCCACGCCGCCCACGGAAAGAAGAACTGGAAAAATTATTTCTGGGAATTTTTAATGCTCTTCCTCGCCGTATTCTGCGGTTTTCTGGCAGAGTACCAGTTGGAGCATAAGATCGAAAAGGACCGTGCTAAGGAATTGGCTAAAAGTTTTTACCGGGAACTGAAGAATGATTCTGCAACGGCTGTCATTAAAGTACAGAACCGCATCAGGCAGGAAGAAGCATTGAAGTATCTGGTTCGATACTTCAAAGACAGTAATCTTGCCAATTTACCCAGGCAATTTGGTTTGAACTTTGAATACGGCATCAACTTCCGCACACCTTCTTTATTTGAACCCCGAACAGTTATTTTAGAACAGTTAAAGAATTCAGGGTCTTTACGCTATTTTAAGAATGATGAATTGCAGACACTCATCGGTGATCTTACAGTGGCTATTAAGAACATATACGACCGGCAGGAACTGGAAAGCCAGAACCGTCTGGACTATATTAATCCGATCATAATAAATTATTACGACTACGATTTTGATGCCCGGCTGAAAGAAGGCGGCCAATCTGTTTTCGAAGGCATAAAAAAATATGAGGCCGGTAATGACACGATTCCCTTCCAGCTCAAGAGGCCCGAAAAAATAGACAGAGAGAACATCATAAATATATTATCCTTTTATGGCGCCAATGTGATTAGCTCTACAAGGGTAACCTTTATCCAGAAATATATGGATCTGAATGCGGAATTACTGAAAGAACTCAGAAAAGAATATCACCTGGAATAAAAATATCACTATGCAAGCAATACTTACTACATCAAAAAGGATCGAATCCATCGACATCGTTCGTGGACTTGCCATGGTGATCATGGCGCTGGACCATGTACGGGATTATTTTCACATCACGGCCAATATTGATGATCCGCTGAACCTGGATACCACCACTCCATTGCTGTTCTTCACCCGATGGATCACCCATTTTTGTGCGCCCGTATTTGTTTTCTTATCGGGTACTTCTATCTACCTGCAAAGCTTACGCAAAACAAAAAAAGAACTGAGTGCTTTTTTGATCAAGCGGGGCCTGTGGCTCATCTTTGCTGAACTGTTTATTATCACCCTGGCATGGACATTTGACCCCCTGTACCATATTCATCCCATGCAGGTGATATGGGCCATCGGTATCAGTATGGTTTTGCTGGGGTTAATCATTTATCTTCCTTATAAATTAATAATAATACTTGGATCAGTGATTGTATTGGGTCACAACCTGCTCGACATACCCGAATCGGCGCCGGGTTTCAAACCGGGTTTCTGGTGGGACCTGTTCCATAGCGGCTTCTTCAAACCCTATTCGTACGCTCCTAACCATTTTGTATTGATGGTGTATCCGTTTGTAGCATGGACGGGCGTGATGATGCTCGGCTATTGTACCGGCATTTTCTTCTCGGCAAAATATACCGAAGAACAAAGGCGTAAAATATTAAGATGGCTGGGAGTGGGTTTGATCCTTATTTTTATTACCGTACGGTTCATCAACATCTATGGCGATCCGGTTTCCTGGTCTGCTCAAAAGAACAGCCTTTACACTTTTCTTTCTTTTATCAATGTACATAAATACCCGCCTTCCCTTTTATACTTATGTATCATGATAGGGCCTGCCTTATTGTTACTGTCATTTATAGAAAAGATAAAGAACGGTTTCACCGGTATCATGGTTACCTTTGGAAGAACCGCTTTCTTTTACTACATCGTTCATCTTTACCTGATACACCTGCTGGCTGCCATTGCATTTTTTATAAGGGGCGATCATACGGTATCCGAAGCCATAGACTCTATGCAAAAACTACCATTCCTTTTTGTTATTCCCGGCGAAGGCGTTGGATTGGGGATGGTTTACCTGGTATGGGCTGCGGTGATCCTTATGCTGTACCCATTGTGTAAGCGATATGATAAATACAAAACAAATCACAAAGAAAAATGGTGGCTCAGTTATTTATAGTTCAATATAAATGTTCTTATTATTCATCATAAAACAATCAACATGAAAAAGAGGATTCTCTTCCCGGTATACGCAGTATGCGTATTGCTTTTTGCTTCCTGCCAGGAAGCAGCCAAACAGGAAACTCCGGCAGCAACCCCCGCAGCGGCTGTAGCTGAACCCGCCAAACCCGACCCGGCTAAGATCAAGGCCGATATACAAGCAGTTGAAAACGCATGGGCTGCTGCACAAAATGCCAAAGACGTAAAAACACTCATTTCCATGTATGCAGATGATGCAGTAAGTATGCCCGATGGCGAACCGGCGCTTACCGGCAAAGCAGCTATACAGAAAAAGATAGAAGCTGATTTTGCAAAACCATCCAAGTATGCCAGCGTAGCATTTGAAACCCAGGATGTATATGCACAAGGCGACGTGGTGACCGAAGTGGGAAAAACAATTTATAAAGACGCTGGCGGAAAAGCGGTAGGTGGCGGAAAATATTTCGCCATATTTAAAAATGTGGATGGAAAATACCTGTGCATACGGGAGATATATAACCAGGATGCAAAATAAATTCTTTAAGAGGCAGCATTCATGCTGCCTCTTAATTTTACGTACTCATACTGCGAATTAATACTGCACTGAAAAAAACAATAATGAAAATAAAATTTGCCGGAAGCTTATTCCTTTTATCACTAATTCATTTTTCGGTATCTGCCCAAAAGCCCCGGGCCCGGGATATCGGAATTCCATTTGACGGCACGCCCGGAAAATTCAACGCCATCACCGATGTGGCCGGCGTTGAAGTGGGTTACAGCACCATCATCTCCGGCAACGGAAAAAATATCCGTGGCAAAGGCCCGGTACGCACCGGTGTTACGGCCATCCTGCCAAGAGGCCATAACAATAATCCCGTTTTTTCTAACTGGTATTCATTAAATGGCAATGGTGAAATGACCGGCACCACCTGGATCACCGAATCAGGATTCTTAGAAGGCCCCATCATGATCACCAATACCAACAGCGTGGGTGTGGTAAGAGATGCCGTATTGAAATGGTATGTGAAAACAGGATGGTATAAAGAAGATTTCTGGTACACCTACCCCGTTGTGGCAGAAACCTATGATGGTTTCTTAAACGATATTTATGGCTTTCATGTAAAAGAAAGCAACGCATACGAAGCGTTAGACAGTGCAAAGAGCGGTTTCATTAAAGAAGGCAATGTAGGCGGCGGCACGGGTATGATGTGCCTGGGATTTAAAGGCGGCACCGGAACAGCATCAAGGATCGTAAAACTTAAAGACTCCACACATACGGTTGGCGTATTGGTACAATCAAATTTTGGAGGCAAAAGAAATTTCAACATTGCAGGTGTGCCGGTTGGCAGGGAATTAAAAGACACCATGAACTATGAATTTAAAGCGCCACCTTCCTACCAGCCGGGGGATGGCTCCATCATTGTGGTGGTGGCAACCGATGCGCCTTTATTACCTCACCAGTTAAAAAGAATTGCGGCCAGGGTTCCTATCGGCGTGGGTAAAATGGGCGGCCGTGGAGAGAATGGCTCTGGCGATATCTTCATCGCTTTTTCTACCGCCAATCCAACTGCTTTTAAGCGGGAAGGTTTTACAAAGCTGGATGAACTGGTCAATGACTGGATAAATCCTCTGTTTGACGCAACCGTTCAGGCCACGGAAGAAGCCATCACCAATGCCATGGTAGCAGCCGAAACCATGGAAGGTATCAATGGCAACAAAGCCTATGGTTTGCCGCATAAGCTGGTTATTGATGCACTGAAAAAGTATAACCGGATAAAATAACCAGTTAGGCCTTGCTTTACATACACTCATTTTTAAAATAACAACCATTGAAAAAAATAATTCTTATCGCAACCGGAATTACATGCAGTATGCTGCTGCAGGCACAGGATGTTTTCAATTTTACTTTTAACCACCTGGCGCTATCGGTAAAAGATGTGCAGGTTTCGGCCGATTTTTATAAAAATGTTTTACAGTTAAGGGAGATCACCAACCGCACTGGTAATAATGCCAGGCGCTGGTTTTCGTTGGGAGAAGATAAAGAATTGCACCTTATTTCGGATATAAAAGAACCGGTTACCATCAACAAAGCTGTTCATCTGGCACTTACAACAAAAAACTTTGATGCCTTTGTAAGCAGGTTGCGGGAAATGAAGATCAAATTCTCTGACTGGCCAGGAACACCTGGTATTGTAAACATAAGAGCCGATGGTATAAAGCAGGTCTTTTTCCAGGATATGGATGGGTACTGGATTGAGGTAAACAGTGTAAAAGAATAAAAAGATACAGTGGGCATAAGCGCAGAAAAATTACCGGGGTTTGAAAAGCAGAATTGATGATTTTAAAACAGTGAAATTAAAAAGATAAATATGAAAAAGCAGTACAGCCTTTTTCTTGCCATAACCTTTTCAGCATCTCTTATGGCACAACAAACACTTATCAGTAATGTGAACCTGGTGGATGTAAAGACCGGTAAAGTAATCCCGGGCCAGTCGGTACTTATTAATAATGATAAAATTGAACAGGCAGGAAATGCCAGCAAGATCAAAGCTTCTGCCGGTGCACAAACCATTGATGGTACCGGTAAATACCTGATGCCGGGAATGACGGATGCCCATATCCATTTCTTTCAATCCGGAGGTTTATATACAAGGCCCGACGTGGTTGACCTGCGCAGTAAAGTGGCTTATGAAAAAGAAAAGGCATTCGGGCTCAACAATGCCGCTGATTATATGAACCGGTATCTCCGGCTGGGCATTACAACCATCATTGATGTAGGCGGACCAATGGCTAATTTTATCATCCGGGATTCCATCAGTAAAACAACCCTGGCGCCCAACATACTCGTTACCGGCCCCTTGTTTTCGATGGTTGAACGGGATCAGTTTGGAAACGACAGACCGATAATCAAGATCACCAGCAATGCCGAAGCAGATGCATTGTTTGATAAAATGCTTCCGCTAAAACCCGACTTCATTAAGATATGGTACATCGCCAGTCCGGCTATGCCGGCAGAGAAAAATTTTCCACTGGTAAAATACATTGCAGAAAAGTCGCACGCCAACGGATTGAAACTGGCCGTGCATGCCACACAACTTAAAACTGCACAATTTGCAGTAGAAGCCGGCGCCGATATTCTTGTGCACAGTATCGACGATGAAGTGATACCCGATGCATTTGTAAAAACCCTGGTTCAGAAGAAAGTCACTTATATACCCACGCTGATCGTACTGGGTGATTATTACCAGGTTTTTTCCGGCAAGCTGAATAATCATCCGCAGGATATTACCTGGGCCAATGCATTTGCCTATGGTAGCATCACCGATCCCGAAGCCATGGCTGAAAGCGAATTGCCTCCTGGATTAAGATCGATGCGTAGAACCGGTATTCCTGCTGCAGCCGCCCGGGCCGATTCTTTTGAGAATGTGAACCTGCTTAAACTTTATAAAGCCGGGGTAAACATTGCCAGCGGAACCGACGCCGGCAATATCGGCACTTTTCATGCTTCCTCTTTTTTGCAGGAACTGGAAGCCATGCAGAAAGCAGGGTTAAGTATTCCCGAAATAATCAAAGCATCCACTATTAACCCTGCTATTGGTTTTGGCAAAGAAGCGCAATGGGGAAGTATTGAAAAAGGGAAACAGGCAGATATGTTGCTGCTGCAAAAAAATCCTATGGAATCGCTGCAGCATCTCAACAGTATTGAAACCATTTTTAAATCCGGTAAGCTCATCAACCCCGACAGCCTGCTGAAAGAATCTCCCGAAGCCATCATACAGCGGCAGCTTAATGCATACAATGCAAGGAATTACAAAGCATTTATTGCCACGTACAGTGAGGATGTGGAATTATATAATTATCCCAACCAGCTTATCGGGAAGGGAATGGATGCATTGAAAAGATATGAAAGCGCTTTTGCCAATACCCCCAACCTGTATTGTGAAATAAAAAAGAGGATCGTACTCGGTAATAAAGTGATCGATCATGAATATGTAAGAAAAGGAACCGATATGATCAATGCAGTGGTTGTATATGAAGTAAAAAACGGAAAGATCAGCAGGGTGACTTTCATCCGGTAAAAAAGACAAGATCATGTGCAGCCAGGTCAGCAATTAAAATTATTAACCAGTATAAAAAACAGCAATGAAAAAATCAGCAATTTATTTTTCGATCTTATTCGCAGTTCTGTCTTTGGCCTATGCCGCCTGTTCGTCACCGGAAGATAAGCCTATTGATACAGAAGCAGAAAAGAAACAGATAGTTGCCATGCTGGATTCGTTTAACCGGGCAGCGGCAAAAGCGGATTACAAAGCTTATTTTGATTTTTATACCGAAGATGCCATTTTCACCGGCACCGATGCCACTGAACGCTGGGATAAAAATCAATTCATGGTCTGGGCCAAACCCTTCTTCGACAGGGGTAAGGCCTGGAGCTTTACATCAATAGAACGGAATATTTATTTTGACAAGACAGGTAGCCTTGCCTGGTTTGATGAATTACTGAACACCCAGATGAAGATATGCAGGGGTTCGGGTGTAGTGGTGAAAGAAGGTAATGCCTGGAAAGTGAACCAATACATCCTGTCCACAACAGTTCCCAATGATCAGTTGGATTCGGTAATAAGTATGAAGTCGCATGTGGAAGATTCGATCATTAATTTATTGGAGAAAAAATAAAAAGCGGATCATTAGTTTATTAGCATAAAACAAACAATGAATTTGCACAAAGCGGTTGCATAGGTTCTAATCCCCATTTTGAGCAAATCAAATGGTAACGTTATATCAGTTAGACCACAGGAAGTAAAAAAGTAGGTATTAAGATTAAATCGATAATTTATTAATGGAAGCCTATACCGGAAACAGATGCAATTAGATATTTAATTGTGGATTCATATTAGTTATATCGTTTTAATACGACTTTCCCTTTTGTTAATGTCAAAATATCAATAGGTGGAGATACATTTAAAGGAGTTGCTTTGCTTTGTATTTTAATTAGCTTTATCATCCCATTTACTGCACTATTCTCTGCCCATAGTTTTTCATCATGAATTTTCTTGTCAATTGCCGTTAAATGTCCAAATCCAAAGTTACAAACTGCATCGTATTGTGCAGAAACAACTATGTCTGGCTTTAGCATAATACCGTCTGGTGCTGGAATTGGTGTTATTATTATTCTAACAAATTCAGCAGTATCTTGAAATGCACAAAATACTATTCCAACTATCATTCTGTTTAAATATTCATTTTCCAATCTTTTTTTATTTACAGTATTTAACCTATTTAATGAATCGAATAAGATGGGCGATACATTATTATAAAACTTTTCAGCTGCTTCATAGATTGTTTTAGAATTTGCGCATGCGTGTTTTGCATATTCAAACATATTCTTAATGTAAGATCCAGAGATGCCAAAATATAGATTATTTGCACCTCCTATTTTTCTGAATGTATCAACAATTTCGGTTTTTGATTCAAATATTCCATTCTTATAAACAGATGTATTTCTAACCCGTGTGTCGGCGGCTAATGTGATTGAACTCTTTGTTTTTCTAAGTAGTATGGTTGTTTGGCTATATACTGCCAATGTTCCAGAGATCAAAGCAAGTGTTAAAAAGTATTTCATTCAGTTAAACTAATCAAATTCTTAATAAATGCAATAACTATTAAAAATCCTTAACCTCCATTTTTAGAACGTCTTCGATGCGTTTAAGGTCAATATATTGCATTGCCCCCTGCTTTAAGAATCACAGATTAATCTTTTCACAACATTAGCTTGGCGTAATTGGGGCTTGATGGAAAATCCCACTTGTGCAAATGTTCCACCCAAGCCGAATCACTTGTGACCCATAAATTCTACCGGGCTGAGTCGGAAACAGCGATGCTTATTCAGGAATTACCTTCATCGCATAAAATAAAAAGACCCAACGATCAGTTGAGTCTTTTCTTTTGGTGCCCAGGACTGGATTCGAACCAGCACATCCTTGCGAACGCTGCGACCTGAACACAGTGCGTCTACCAATTTCGCCACCTGGGCATTTCAACGTTAATCCGTTAATTAGTTGATCTGTGGATCGTAAAACTAATAAACTCATTAACCAGGGAACCAATTAACGGATTAACTAATTAACCTGCTAATGATTCGGGCTGCAAATATAAGGCACTACACCGAAACATTAAAATCTCTCAGTGCATCATTTAAACTTGTCTTAAGATCAGTGGATGGCTTGCGCTGACCAATTATCAATGCACAACCTACCCCATATTGCCCTGCCGGGAATTTTTTTGTATAGCTGCCGGGTATCACCACACTTCTTGCAGGTACAATACCCTTCATTTCCCTCGGTTCTGTGCCACTCACATCAATGATCTTGGTAGATTGCGTGAGCACCACATTAGCGCCCAGCACTGCTTCTTTTTCTACCCGCACTCCTTCTACCACGATGCAGCGGCTGCCGATAAAACATCCGTCTTCAATAATTACCGGGCTTGCCTGCAAAGGCTCCAGCACACCACCAATACCCACGCCGCCGCTCAGGTGAACGCCCTTACCTATCTGGGCGCAACTGCCAACGGTTGCCCAGGTATCCACCATGGTACCCTCATCTACATAAGCGCCGATGTTCACATAGCTGGGCATCAGTACCACGTTCTTTGCCAGGTAAGCGCCATATCTTGCCACGGCATGCGGCACAGCCCGTACACCCAGAGATGCATAATCCGATTTCAGTTTCATCTTATCATAAAATTCAAAGGGAGGCAATGTATAGGTTTCCATCTGCTGAATGGCAAAGTACATCAGTATGGCCTGCTTCACCCATTCATTTACCTGCCAGCCACCCTGAGCGGTAGTCGAAGGGTCAGCGGGAGCAGCTGTACGCAGGCGGCCCTTATCAACTTCCTCAATCACGTTCCGCACAGCATCGGCATACGCTTTATCCTTTAACAGTTCCCGGTTGGCCCAGGCAGCCAGTATCATTTCTTTCAGTTCCATTTATTGATTTTTTGCAAACATAAATTAATTTGTTCATCAGCATACCCATATTTAAAATTGAATGTATTTTACATCCATGAACATCCTCATTCGCTTGCCCAACTGGCTGGGAGATATGGTTATGAGTACGGCCTTTGTGCAGGCAGTAAAAGACCAGTACCCCGGCGCAACGGTTGACCTGGTTGCAAAAAAAGGGATCGATTTTCTACTGGATGATTTCCCGACTCATGGGCAACGGTTCATTTTTTCTAAAGAAGAATACAAAGGATTGTCCGGCGTATGGAAGTTTGGCAAACAGGTAAGATCAGCAAAGAAATACGACCTGTTCTTTTGCCTGCCGGATTCTTTTTCATCGGCGCTCATGGGCAGCGCCGTTGGTGCCGGCAAAAGAATTGGTTTTAAAAAAGAACTGCGGTCTGTTCTGTTAACGCACGCTTATCAAAAAAAACAAAATATACACCGGGCAGAAGAATATGTTGACCTGCTGAGCCAGTTCACAAAAAAAACGATCATCCTTCCACCAGTGAAATTGCAACTGGCAACTGCAGAAAAAACGAATGCCCTCATCATTAATATCAATTCAGAAGCCACATCCCGCCGGTTACCCAAAGAAAAAGCCATCAGCATCATTGATGCAGTACGCAAAAAAATAAATAACGAAATAATACTGGTGGGCAGCAACAAAGAAGCAGCATTTGTAGAAGAAGTTTATCAGGCGTTACCGGATAAAAATAATATCAGTAATAAAGCAGGCAAGACCAACCTGCCGGAACTGCTTCAGCTATTTGCGGGCAGCGCTGCTGTATTAACAACCGACAGTGGCCCGGCGCATGTGGCCAATGCACTGGGCGTTCATACCATCGTTTTGTTTGGCGCCGGCAATGAAAACAATACAGCACCATACAATAAAAGTAACCGCAGCATCATCCGGCTGGGCCAATTGAATTGCGAACCCTGCGGGAGCAATACCTGCAAATTATACGGCATACCGCAATGTCTGGTAAAACTGGATGAACAAATGATCGTGTCGGCTGTTTACAATGCTTTGTCATAATTTGCGGCTGGTTATCTAAACATCCTTTATGAATTTTGATATTGATATAGAAGAATCACTTCGTGTTTTAAATAGTGGCGGACTCATCCTCTACCCAACCGACACTGTTTGGGGCATTGGCTGCGATGCCACCAACGAAGATGCCGTGGCCAGCATCTATGCACTCAAAAAAAGATCGGATGAAAAAAGCATGATCATCTTACTGGCTGATGAACGGGACATCGTTAAATATGTAACCCAGCCCGACCCTAAAGTGTTTGATTATATCAAAGGCATTCACAAACCCACTACCATCATTTATGAAGGAGCTGTAGGACTGGCTCAGAATCTTACCCCGCAAAACAATACCATCGCCATCCGCATTACCAAGGACCGGTTTTGTAAAGACCTTATCAAACGGTTCCGCAAACCGATCGTATCTACGTCTGCCAATGTATCGGGATACCCTGCCCCTGCAGTATTTAACGATATTGATGTGGTAATAAAAAACGGTGTTGACTATATCGTTCAACACCGCCAGGATGACCTGACCCCGGCTGTACCAAGCGCCGTGGTTAAATGGAACGCTGATGGCTCTCTGCACATCATACGCCCATAAATGACATTGCCAGAGTTTAGAACCCTGGCAATGTTGATCCTATCAAAGAGAGCATATTATAATGTAAGTCCTACTCCTAGTTGTATGCTCTGGTTCTTCCATTTTTCCGTATTGTCAATATCATTGATATTGCTGAGGCCAATGGCATAGCGGCCATAAATGTTGAAGTGACGGATATTTATCTGCACACCGCCCAGCATACTGAAGTCGCCGCTCTTGAATGCTTCTTTACCGTTTTGCAAAAGCGTATTACTCTTATTGGTGAGTATGCCGAATTGCGGACCAACCTGCAGGGTAAGTATCTTGCTTGGTTTGATGTTGAGTAAAATGGGGAAGCTTAAATATTTCAGTTGCACTTTATCCAGTTGTTTGAACTGGTACACACTGCTGAAGGTACTGGAAGTATCCACGTTGGTCTGGCTGAAGATGATCTCGGGCTGGATGCCGAATTTTTTACCCAGTCCGATCTCTACAAAACCACCCACATGATAACCGAAAGAGAATTCGTCTTTAAATGATTTGCCGGTAAGTTTGTTGATGGCAGCGCCGCCTTTAACGCCGATATGGATCTTTTGAGCGAAGGCCGATGTGCCGGTGATGGTTACTAATGCCAGTAAAAGGATTTTCGTTTTCATAAATTCAAGTTTGATTTGCAGGGATGGCACAAGGAATATGCCAGTAAGGAAATGTTTTTTACAATTATTTGTTAAGAGAACTGCCTGCTAAAAAGAGAAGCCTGCTAAAACAGAATACAATGAAGTGAGTCGTTTCTCTGTGGTGGATGGCAGGTAATAATCCAGGTACAGTTGCGGCTGAAAATAAAATTTGCCATAGTAATAAGTTATCTCTGCCAGGAAACCTATAGATTGTATTTTAAATTCATCGGAACTGCTGCCGTCACCGTATCTTGATTTAAGATAATCCTGAACGATCGGGCGTCGTTTGTTCAGACTGCTGGAATGAGAGATGTCCCATCGTTGCGAACCCGCATTCATCATAAGAGTGGGCTGTAACTGAACCGCATCCTTCTTTCCAAATATCTTGTAAAGATCCCATTGATGCGTGGCCGATACAATGGCAGATAATCCATACAGCCTGGTGGTAATGGTATCCCGTATATGTACCACCCGGTTAAAGAACCAGAAGGCCGTATCAAAATATTCTTCCTGTTTTCCAAAGGAGAATCCAACGGCGATGCCCGGTTGTATCCATGTTTTTTTATAGGTAAAGCTTCCGTAAAAATCATTTTTAAAAGGACTTACATCAAAACTGGCAGAAGACCCTTCTATGAACCGGGTGTAAGATATACCGGCATTGATGGTTTTATTGTTCAATACATAAGAAGGACTGATGGCATATTGGTACATTTTCAGTTTCCCTTCATCATTTGCCATAAAGCCGGTGGCTATAAATGAAAAACCACTCTTGTGATAATAACCCAGCGATGGCGTGTAAAATATCTTGCTGGTGATGGCCTGCCCGGCATTCAGTGAGTTGTTCTTCAGGCTGAAAATACCGTTACCAATACCCAGGTTCACATCCACATAACTTTTTTTCTTTTTCATCCCCATCATCAGCTTCACAAACTCATCATTTTTAAACATCGAATCCAATGCAAGCCGTTCTTCCTTCGTGAGGGAGTCGGTTTGCGCATGTACCAGTAAGGTACTGAACACCGCAAGCAGCAGGCTCAGAATTTTATACATATCGGGTTGAGTGTGGCCGTATATAGATTATAAAAATCAAAAATAGTTTAATGACACAGTAAAAAGCCCGTATTAAACGTAAACTTTGACAATTACATTGTTTTGGAGCATAAAATCCTTACCTTTGCGCCCATTATTAATAACTGAGAATTACATGACATGCTCAGTTGCTGTTGAAAACAGATCTATCCCCGGGGCCAATTTGATACCCCTGCACTTGATACAACGGCCAAAAGCATGACATCCCGGTACTTCGAATAGTTTGGTACAAACGGGAAACAGCATGTGGCTATCGCAAAACAAATTTCATGAATGCATTTGAAGCCTTAGGCTTGAACGAACAATTGGTACAATCCGTTACCGAATTAGGATTTGAAACACCCACTTCTATCCAGGAAAAAGCCATCCCCGTTTTATTATCGGGCACTACCGATTTCATCGGCCTGGCCCAAACCGGAACCGGCAAAACTGCCGCTTTTGGTTTACCCTTATTACAATTGATTGACCCTGCACAAAGACATCCGCAGGCGCTCATCGTTTGCCCTACCAGGGAACTCTGCCTGCAGATAACCAACGATATTGAAACATTTAAAAAACACAGCCGTAATATTTATACTGAAGCCGTTTATGGCGGCGCCTCCATCATGATGCAGATACGCAACCTGAAAAAAGGCGTACATATAGTAGTGGCAACTCCCGGCCGTTTGATCGACCTGATCGAACGCAAAGCCATCGACCTGCAAAAGGTAAAATATGTAGTGCTTGATGAAGCCGATGAAATGCTGAACATGGGCTTCCGTGATGATATTGATTTTGTATTGAAGAATACGATCAACCGGGAAAGCACCTGGTTATTCAGCGCTACCATGCCGCCGGAAGTAAGGGCCATCTCTAAGAATTATATGGAGAACCCGAAAGAGGTTACGGTGGGCAAAAAGAACAGCGGCAATGCCAATATCGATCACCAGTATTTTGTAGTTGGTGCTCATCACCGGTACGAAGCATTAAAACGTTTGATCGATTTCAATCCGGGTATGTACGGCATCATCTTTACCCGTACCAAGGCCGATGCACAGGATATCTCAGAACGCCTGGCAAAATCGGGTTACGAGATCGAAGCCTTGCACGGCGATCTGTCGCAACAACAGCGTGATAAAGTGATGGGCCGTTTCCGCAGTAAGAACCTGCAATTACTTATTGCCACCGACGTGGCTGCAAGAGGAATTGATGTGGATGGCATCACGCATGTGATCAATTACGAATTACCCGACGATATGGAAGTATATACGCACCGAAGCGGCCGTACAGGCCGTGCCGGTAAAACAGGCGTTTGCCTTTCCATCTGTCACAGCCGGGAAAGTTATAAGATCAAATCGCTGGAGCGGATGATCAATGCTAAATTCCACAAAGTAGATGTACCAAGTGGTAAAGATGTTTGCCGCAAGCAGTTCTTTTCTTTTATGGACAAACTGATGCAGGCCGATGTTAGTCATGGTGATTACGAAACGTACATGCCCGACCTGATGACAAAATTTGCCGAAGTAAGCAAGGAAGAAGTGCTGCAACGGGTGGCTGCCCTGGAATTCAGTCATTTTCTGAAGTACTACGAAAATGCAGAAGACCTCAACCGCAGTGATGTTAGAGGCGACAGAAGGCAGCCGGGCAGGGAAGATATGGGCGGCAGAAAGGAAAGACCCGGCTTCAACAGGCGTGACAGTGGTTATACCCGTTTGTTCATCAACCTGGGCATTAAAGATGGTTTTTATAAAGCCAGTTTCTTACAATTCATCCTGGACGAAAGCAACCTGAAAAAAGAAGTACTCGGAAAGATCGATATGAGGGATATGAACAGCTGGGTGGAGATTGATAAAGATGCAGCAGGCAAAATGATCAAAGCCATCGACGGAAAGCGCTACAACAACCGCACCATCCGTATGAATGAAGCAGACGGCGGTTTTAAAAGGCCGAGTGATGAAGGGAGAGACAGGAAGAGAACCTATGCTTCAAAAGAGAGAGGAAATTTCAGGTAAAATTTAAAGAGAAAATATTCAACACTCAATGTTCAATTTCCGGTATTAATTTTACATCTCAATGGAAGCCGAAGTACATATACTGTTCTCTTCTGACTATTATGAGATATGCGATTTCAAATGCCTGTGCAATGAATGCACAAAATCGAAGAGAGAATACAATGAGCATCTTTCTCTTTGCATAACCCGTTCGGGTAATTTTTATTACAATGCATTCCGGGCATCGCTGGACACTTATACCGGTTCTGTGCTCGTGAGTAAGCCGGGTTATGATTACACGGTAACACACCCGGGCGAAGCACCCGATCACTGTACCATCATCATCTTTAAAAAAGCTTTTTACGAAGACATTGAAGAACAGCTTCAGTTGAAAGTGCATTGGTTCTTTTCCAATAAAGACATACAGTCGCTGCTTTTAAAAACAAGTCCCCAGCTGGAACAACTTCATTATTCATTATTGCAGGCAGCCAGGCATGCATCACCGGATAAACTGGAGATGGACAGTATTGTAATGGAGATGCTGGAAGAAGTGTTATCCCGTTTTACCAATTACGAAATGCCGCAGGCGCTTCCTGCAAGATTGAAGAAACATCACCTGGTAACCATTGAAAAAGCAAAACAATACCTTACTGAGAATCTTTCTAAAAATATTTCGCTGGAAGAACTGGCCGCCCATTGCCATATCAGTCCTTTTCATTTCAGCCGGATATACAGAACCTTTACAGGCTACCCGGTTTATCAATACCTGCAAGGGATGCGGCTGAAACACGCCGAAATGTTGCTGGCTACAGCGTTACCGGTTGCCGATATCGCCTTCCAGTCGGGCTTTAACAGCATCGACTATTTTTCTGCTGCTTTTAAAAAACAGTACAAACTCTCTCCTTCTTCCTACCGCACAAGCCGGAAAAAAACAGCAGGATTTCACAAGTAATGCTCTTCCCTTGCTTTTAGTTTTGTGCTTCATTACATTAAAATGGACATCACAAAATCTGACAATCCGGCGCTGATCCTGGTTGATATTCAAAAAGGTTTCGACAATATAGATCATTGGGGCGGACAAAGAAACAACCCGAATGCCGAGAAAAACGCAAGCGTTCTTTTGAAGTTATGGAGAGAAAACAACCTGCCAGTATTTCATATTAAGCATTGTTCTTTACTTTCTGCCTCTCCTCTCAACGAAGCAAATGAAGGAAATGAATTCAAAGAAATTGTAACGCCTATTGAAGGAGAGATCATCATTAAGAAACACGTAAACAGTGCTTTTATTGGAACAACCTTAAAAGAACATCTCGACAATGCAAAGATCACAAAGCTGGTAATAGCTGGGTTAACGACCGACCATTGTATTTCAACAACCACCAGAATGGCCGGCAACCTTGGTTTTGATACATTTCTTGTTTCTGACGCCACCGCAACATTTAACAAGAAAGGACCCGATGGTCAAAATTACCCGGCTGAACTAATCCACGAAACTGCACTGGCAAGTTTACATGAAGAATTTGCTCAAATTGTAAAAACAGATCTTATAAAACAACAATTCAAATAGACATTATGGATGATGCAAAACAAAACCTGGCAATTGCCGAACAAAAAGCAAAAGAATTATTTACTGCCATAGAGCAAGGCGGGTTGATCGCTCCCGGGAAACTGGAAAGCGAATTATCCGCTGAAATAGTTACACTGGCCAAAGAACATTTTGGCATTGAAAGTTTCTGGCATAAAAAGATTGTACGGGCCGGCGTTAATACCCTTCATCCCTACAATGGTAATCCGCCAGACCGGGTGATACAGGATGATGATATTGTATTCCTTGATTTTGGCCCCATCTTCAACGGCTGGGAAGCCGACCTCGGAAGAACCTATGTGATCGGTAACGATCCCTTAAAACTGAAATTGAAAAAAGATGTGGAAGATGCCTGGCAGGAAGCAAATGAATGGTATGCCAGGCAGGCCGATCTTACCGGCGCAGCATACTTCCATTACCTTACTGAACTGGCAAAAAAATACGGCTGGGAATTTGGCGGAGATATAGGCGGACATATCGTTGGCCGCTTTCCGCATGAACAACCGGATGATCCTGCCGACATGGGCCTGGATGTTCATCCCGATAATCACAGCAGCATATTCCTTAAGGATAAGCAGGGAAACAAAAGGCATTGGATACTGGAGATTCAGTTTGTAGACAGGATAAACAATATCGGGGGATTCTTCGAGCAATTATTGATAACAGTGTAAAGTTTAAAAATGAAGAAGATCATTAATACGGGCATCGTAGCACTTGGATTATTGCAAGCCAATGCACAGGAAACTGATATGGCAGCATTGAAAAAGATAAATGCTAAATTCATTCACAATTTTGTGACGAATGATGTGGCGGCACACAGTCTTATCATTCATCCGGATTTCATTCATATCAATACTGAGGGAAAATATACAGGCAGGGCAAAATACCTGGAGAACTGGGCGCACGGATTTGGCGGAATTGTTTATTGGGATTACCGTGCTGAAGACATCAAGATATTCGGCAATACCGCTCTCGTTCATTCACAAAACAAGTGCATCAGCATGAACAAAGGGAAAGAAGAGATCAGCTACTGGATGTACACCGATACCTATATAAAAGAGAACGGCGAATGGAAATGTGTGCAGGCACAGATAGGAAAAGTTACCAAAGAGAATTTGGCAGGAGATGAAACGATCGTGAGAAAGTATGATTATAGGAAGAAGTAAGGAATATTCAATAGTATCCGTTTATCGAACGGGATGCTCATCCATTGAAAATTGATCGTTGAGCATTGAATATTGAGAATTTGTACTCTTATACAAGCTCTATCACCGTTATCTCCGGCAGTATCCCCACCCTTCCCGGGTAACCGATAAACCCAAAGCCGGGATTCACATACAGCTTTTGTTTGCCGTCTTCATACAGTCCGGCCCATTGCCTGTACATGTATTGCACGGGACTCCATTTAAATCCGGGTATCTCCACACCAAACTGCATACCATGGGTATGGCCGCTGAGCATGAGGTCAACATCAGGGTATTTTGCTTTCACTTCAGCATCCCAATGGCTGGGATCGTGGCTCATTAAAATTTTAAACGGGTATTTTTCAGAACCGGGATGTGCCAGGTCCATACGGCCATGCTTGGGAAATCTTGCTTTATTGCTCCAGTTCTCAATACCGAGTAAGGCGATCTGTTCTCCATTCTTCTCCAACACCACGTGTTCGTTCATCAGCAAACGCCAGCCGAGGCCTTCGTGCACTTTTTTCAGGTTCTCTAAATTCTGATCTTTTGAAACGCCTTTATGCGGCCAGTTCACATAGTCGCCGTAATCATGATTGCCAAACGTGCTGTACACGCCCATGGGTGCATTCAGTTTGCTGAACAAATCCATGTATTCTTCCATTTCAGTGGCACGGTCGTTCACCAGGTCGCCGGTAAATAAAATGATATCGGCTTTTTCATCCAGTATCTTTTTTATTCCGTGCTCTACCGCTTTTTTATCGGTGAAGCTTCCGCTGTGTATATCGCTGATGTGGATTATCTTTAATCCCCTGAATGCTGCTGGTAAATTATCAAATGCCAGGGGTATCTTTTTCAGGTTGTAATTGTATTTGTTACCGAAACCGTACAGCAGGCTTCCAAACAATGTGCCGCCGGCCGCCAGTCCCAGCCAGCTTAAAAAAACGGAGCGGCTGATGCCATCGCCACTCATGCTATCCACTTCGGTATTGTTGAAGAACAGTTTTCCGGCAACCCATTGAATGCCTCTTCGTACATCATCTACCAAAAAGAAAACAACGGCTACCATTTTAGCCAGCGTTAGCCCGATCACACTGGCAAATAAATAGGTCCGCACCTTTTTGCCCAAAAAATTCTGATCGGTATATACAAACAGCAAAAAACAGATGATGGCAAGAGCGGTAAGTCCCCAATACAAAGAATAAATGATGGCCCTTGCCCTGGGAGAAACGGAATGGCTCACTGCCTTTACGGCCTGGAAAATATAGGTATCCAGCAGCAGCATGACAGCGATGGTGATGAAAACGCCGATTGGTGTACGCATGGGAACGTTTAAAGGTTTAAGGGTTGAAAGGTTGAAGGCTGAAAGAAAGACCTATGAATTTTATCATAATTACAAATATTACAATTAAGGCTACTCTTTGTTTTCGGTTTTATGCCGAATGGTTAAATTTGCCGACCCGGGAGCAAAGTTGGGGCTGTTTATTGAAATCAGACGATCGGGAATGTAAAATATTTTATAATGTGGGGTTTGGTCAAATAGCAGCAAAGCCTGTAACGTCGATAAAATGGTGAAAACGAAAAGGGGGAATTGCCCTACATTACGATACCTTTGAGCATCCCGGAATTGGCCGTTGGCCGTTGTTCGTTGACCGTCAAGCGGGTTTAAACGAGCAACGAACAACGAATAACGAACAACGATTTACAATACTATGGCAAGAATAATTGGAGTAGCAAATCAAAAAGGAGGCGTTGGAAAAACCACCACGGCCATTAACCTGGCGGCAAGTTTTGCCGTACTGGAGTTCAAGACCCTGCTGGTAGATGCCGATCCGCAGGCAAACAGCACTACGGGAACGGGGTTCGACCTGCACAATATCACCCAAAGCCTGTACGACTGTATGGTGAATGAAGCCCAGGTGAAAGACGTGATACTGAAAACAGATATCCCTTTTCTTGACCTGGTGCCTTCGCATATTGACCTGGTAGGCGCCGAAATTGAAATGATCAACTACCCCAACCGGGAAAGTGTGCTGAAGAAGATACTGGACCCCATCCGGGATGAATATGATTTTATTGTGATCGACTGCTCTCCTTCTTTGGGACTGATAACCGTAAATGCATTAACAGCAGCCGACAGCGTGGTGGTTCCGGTTCAAACAGAATTCTTTGCGCTGGAAGGCCTGGGCAAACTGCTCAACACCATCAAGATCGTTCAGAACAGGCTTAACCCTGTTTTAAAGATTGAAGGCATACTGATGACCATGTACGATGGCCGCCTGCGCCTTTGCAACCAGGTGGTAAGTGAGGTACGGCGTCATTTTGATGACATTGTTTTCAGCAGCATCATTCACCGCAATACCCGGCTGAGCGAAGCACCCAGTTTTGGCAAGCCCGTGATCCTCTACGATGCCGACAGTAAGGGATCTGTAAATTATCTCAACCTTGCCAAAGAGATCCTGCAAAAGAATAATCTTACTAAAATAAAGGAAGAAGACCGGATATTAGAATAATAGTTTCGGGTTTGAAGTTTGAGGTTTGAAGTTGTGTAGAGTCTTCAAACCTCAAACTTCAAACCTCAAACCTCAAACAACACACATGTCTCTGCCCAATAAAAAAGACGCATTAGGAAAAGGTATCCGCAGTTTACTGCAGAACATTGATGCCGACCTGAAGAGTACCGCCGGAAGTTTAAAGCCCGAGATCGTGGAGCAGGCTTCTGCTTCCATGCGCATTTCGCTCGACCAGATAGAAGTGAATCCCAAACAGCCTCGCCGTGATTTTGATGAAACGGCATTGAATGAACTGGCTGCATCCATTAAAATGCACGACATCATTCAGCCGCTTACCGTTACCAAACTTCCCAGCGGCAAATACAGGCTGATAGCCGGTGAACGCCGTTTCAGGGCTTCAAAGATCGCCGGGTTAAAAGATGTGCCCGTTTATTTACGCCAGGCAAACGATACCGAACTGCTGGAACTTTCTTTGCTGGAGAACCTGCAGCGGAAAGACCTGAATGCCATGGAAGTTGCCCTTAGTTACAAACGCCTGATGGATGAACTGGAATATACACAGGAGCAGGTGGCCGAACGGATGGGTAAAGAAAGAAGCACCGTAACAAATTATATCCGCTTATTGAAATTACCTCCGGATATACAGGTATCTGTTCGCAACGGCGACATATCGATGGGCCATGCAAGAGCATTGATAAATGTAGATATGATAGACAAACAGCTTTACATTTTCAACGAAATAAAAAAGCGTGGTTTATCGGTACGGCAAACAGAAGAACTGGTAAGAAAGCAATACAGTCCGGCTGTTAAAGTTGCGGTAAAACAAACACTGGCGCCCGATCTTAAACGTATTGAAGATAATTTAGCATCGCAGTTTAACACCCGTGTTAAATTAAAGCACGGCAAAAAAGGCGGTGGAAGTATTTTGTTCGAATATTATTCCACCGAAGAACTGAATGCCCTGCTGGACAAACTGAACATTAAAGTAAACTGATGTTGAAAGTAATTTCCTGTTTTCTTTTAATAAGCTCCCTTCTTTTCGGCAACCAGGCGCTGGCGCAAAAAGACAGTACCAAAAAGAAGAACACCGCTATTTTCAAAAGGCCCGATACTTCTAAATTATACAATCCACGCATTGCTACCTATCGTTCGGCCATACTACCCGGCTGGGGGCAGCTCACCAATAAAAAATACTGGAAGATACCGATCGTATATGCGGCATTGGGTACAACCACGGTTATTTTTTTCCGCAATACCAAACAGTACCGGGAGGCAAGGGATGCATATATTAATGCAACAGATGGTATCCCAGCTAACGATTTTGAAATTCCCCAACCCTATTATTCTGTAAAAGATCAACCCGAACGCATAAAGACCTTCCGCAACCAGGTAAGGCAGAATATCGACTACACGGTTTTGTTCTTCATCCTGTTCTGGGGATTGAATGTGGTGGATGCCACCGTAGATGCCCACCTGAAAACATTTGATGTAAGCGACGACCTTAGCCTGCAGATCAGGCCCGGTTATAGCCCGCTTGCCCAAACAAACGGCATCAGCCTGGTGCTGAACATCGGTAAAACTCGTTCAAAATAATTACCTTCATTTTACTTAGAACTATTTTTTAACGGCAGAATCACCACCATGAAAATTGCACTGATCGGTTATGGTAAAATGGGTAAGACCATTGAAGAAGTGGCGCTCAAACGGGGGCATACAGCAATCCTCAAGATAGACATAGATACCATTGATTCTTTTACCAAAGAAAATCTCCGGCAATGCGATGTGGCCATTGAGTTCACCGGTCCGCACAGTGCCAAAGAGAACATACTCAAATGCCTGGATGCCGGCGTACCGGTTGTAAGCGGCAGTACCGGTTGGCTGGAACAATGGGCTGAAGTTGAGAAGTATTGCAAAGAAAAGAACGGCAGTTTTTTATACGCCAGCAATTTCAGCGTGGGCGTAAATATCTTTTTTGAACTGAATAAAAAACTGGCGCAACTGATGAAGCTGCAGAGTGATTATGATGTTTCGCTCACAGAGATCCATCACACACAAAAAAAAGATGCACCCAGTGGCACAGCCATTACCCTGGCCGAACAGGTATTGCATGAAGTACCCCGAAAGACCAGATGGGTGAACGATATTTCCGAAAATGCCAACGACCTTGTTATCATCAGCAAACGGGAAGACCCGGCGCCGGGAACTCATTCGGTGACGTACCGCTCTGCCATTGATGATATTGAAATAATACACACGGCACACAGCCGGCAGGGTTTTGCACTGGGCGCTGTGCTGGCTGCAGAATACATTCAAAACAAAAAAGGCATTTTCAACATGCAGCAGGTACTGGGCATCAGCTAAACTCAACCGGATGCAACAAACAAAAAAGATCCTCTTTGCTTTTCTTTTAACGATCGCATGCCTCTCCGGCAAGGCGCAACAATATATTATAGACAGTGTTCGGTTTGTAATTGACAACAGTTCCGATGAAAAGGAGAAAGTAAAAGCCTATTTCGTTCTGCACGAAAAATTACTTTCAAAAGACTTTGACAAATGTCTGGCTGCCGCACAAGCCGGTGCAACACTTTCAAAAAAGATAAACGACAGCGCTTCTTTCGGCGGCTTTCAAAGTGCTATTGGAAGGGCTTATTATTTTAAGGGCAACTACGACAGCGCCGCTACGTATTATTATAAGGCCATCGATATTTTAAGAAAGACGGGAGATCAGCCAAAACTTGCCGCCGCTTTGAATGACTTGGGAAGACTTTACCGGAAGACCCGTGATCTTGATCGTGCCTTACAGATATACGACGAGGCTTTTGCTATTTATAAACGCCTGAACGACGAAGAAGGAATGGGAACCATCCTCAATGAATCGGGCGTGGTGTTTGAATATAAAGAGGATTATGATGAGGCGATAAGCCGTTACAAAAGATCCCTGGCCACCAGGCAAAAAATGAACGATACCGTAGGCATTGCCTACAGCCTCAACTTCATCGGCGGCGCCTATACCCAGCAGAAGAAATTCAAAGAGGCAGAAGATTACCTGGTTCAGTCGCTTGAGCTAAGAAAGAAACTGAAAGACAGTTTCACCATTGCCTTAAGCCACAGCGACCTGGGCTATATGTACAAAGAACAAGGCAGCCTCGATAAAGCCAGCGAGCAATACAACCTGAGTAATACCATCGCCATTGATATGAAATTTGCCGACCTGTTGCTGAGTAATTACCGGGAGCTGGCCGTGATCGCTGAAAAGAAAGGAAACTATTCCCTGTCGCTGGAATATTATAAGAAGCAGACAGCGTTAAAGGATTCTATCTATTCCGGTGAAAAGATGAAACAGATAGAACAACTCAATGCAAAGTACCAGGCAGAAAAAAAAGAGCAGCAACTTAAACTGCAGAAAACAGAAATAAGCCGGAAGAATTATTTACTAACGGGTATTTCGCTTGCCGGCCTGCTACTGGTATTGTTTGGCTTTACTTTTTACCGTAAGCGGCAATTGCAGAATAAAATGGACCTGCAGGCAGAAGTGATGAAACAGCAGGACATTGCCACCCGGGCCATCATTACGGCGGAGGAAAATGAACGCAAACGCATTGCAGCCGACCTGCACGATGGCGTAGGCCAGATGATGAGCGCTGCCAAAATGAATTTATCTGCTTTTGAAAATGAGATACCATTCAAAAACGAAAACCAGAAAGTCTCTTTTGAAAAACTGATCCGCCTGGTAGATGAAAGCTGTAAAGAGATACGAAGTGTAAGTCACCAGATGATGCCCAATGCCCTTTTAAAAAGCGGGCTGGCTAGCGCCGTAAAAGAATTCATTGATAAGATAGACAACCGCATTATCAAGATCAACCTGCACACCGAAGGGTTGAATGAGCGGCTGGACAGCAATACAGAAACCGTGCTTTACCGGGTGATACAGGAATGTGTGAACAATGTGATCAAACATTCCGGTGCCGGCAACCTCGACATTTCGCTGATAAAAGACGCCGATGGCATTTCGGCAACGGTAGAAGATAATGGCCGTGGTTTTGACACAGCCGACAAACAAAAATTTGAAGGCATCGGGTTGAAAAATATCACTTCAAGGGTTGAATTTCTGAAAGGCACGGTAGATTTCGACAGTTCGCCCGGCAAAGGAACACTGGTGGCCATTCATGTGCCGGTTGCTCATTAAGAACTTTTCGCTACATTTAATAAATCGTAAAAGGCGCTCTGCAGAAGAAAATGAAAAACGCAAAGATCAGGTTAGGAATTGTAGATGATCACCAGATAGTAATAGACGGGCTCAAATCTTTACTGCACGGCCACGACCAGTTTGATGTAGTGATCGAATGCACACAACCCCTCCAGATGTGTGAACGCATCAGCAAAAAAGCAATTGATATCTTACTTACCGATGTAATGATGCCCGGCATGAATGGCGCCGAACTGGCAAAAGCCGTTCACCAGAAATTTCCTGAAATAAAGATACTGGCCTTATCCATGAGCGGCCAGGGCGACCTGGTGAACCAGATGATCAATGATGCAGACATATCCGGCTACGTACTCAAGAATATCGGTAAGAAAGAACTGGTGAAGGCATTGGAAAAAATTTCCGGCGGCGGTATTTATTTCAGCGAAGAAGTGCTGGAGGAAATGACCCGGGCCAGTGACCGGAAAAAAGAGAATGAAGAAGTGAATCTTACCGCAAGAGAGATCGAGATCATCCGGCTTATTGAAAAAGAATTAAGCAATAAACAGATCGCCGAACAACTCTTCCTGAGTGAAAGAACGGTTGAAACCCACCGCAAGAATATCTTCCGCAAAACAAATACCGCCAGTGTTATCGGGTTGGTGAAGTATGCGTATGAGCATAAACTCATTTGAATATTGAACAAGGAACAAGGAATGCTGAATTATGATCGGAGTGTCATACTTCAGCATTCAAAATTCCTTGTTCCTTGTTCAATATTCGCTACACAGCCAGGTTCTCCAGCATATCCTTCGTCATCTGCTGTAAATTAAATTCTTCCTTCCAGCCCCAGTCCTTCCTGGCCACGGCATCATCAATGCTTTGCGGCCAGCTGTCGGCAATGGGTTGGCGGTAATCGGGTTTATAGCTGATGGAAAAACCGGGAATATGTTTTTTGATTTCAGCAGCAATTTCTTTGGGTGAAAAACTCATGCCCGATAAATTATAGGATGTTCTTACCGAGATCTTATTTGCAGGAGCCTCCATCAGTTCAATAGTGGCCCGTATGGCATCGGGCATATACATCATGGGCAGGTAGGTGTCTTCTTTTAAAAAGCATTCATACTTTTTTTCCTGTTTGGCCTTATAAAAAATATCTACGGCATAATCGGTAGTGCCACCGCCGGGTTCGCTTTTATAACTGATCAGCCCCGGGTAACGCAGGCTCCGCACATCCACTCCATACCGGTGATAAAAATAGTTGCACCAGAATTCTCCGGCGTATTTGCTGATCCCATATACCGTAGTAGGTTCTATGATGGTCTGCTGAGGGCAATTCTGTTTAGGAGAGGTCGGGCCAAACACCGCAATACTGCTTGGCCAATACACTTTATGAAGATTCTCTTCCTTGGCAATATCCAGCACATTCAGTAAACTCTGCATGTTCAGGCTCCAGGCAAGGTGTGGGTTTTTCTCACCCGTGGCAGAAAGGATAGCAGCCAGCAGGTATATCTGTGTAATATTCTGACGGATCACCTGAACGTGCAACATCTCTTTATTCATTACATCCATGCTTACATATGGACCGGTCCCTTTAAGCAGTTCATTTTCCTCCCGCAGGTCGGAGGCCACTACATTGGCATTCCCGTAAATTTTACGAAGCGCCAGTGTTAACTCCACTCCTATTTGCCCGGAGGCACCAATAACAAGAATTCTTTCTTTCATTATAGCAGGTGTTTTGATTACAAATGTAAGGGCTAATACCATTCCCTGTTCAGACAGGTCGTTCAGAAACCCTTTGCCGCCATTAGAAAATTCTAATGAATTAAATAATTCTTTTAGTTATATTTGAAATGGCCCCACTAACCCCGCTAATTCCGGTCAGCAATTCCATTTTACCTCTTATTCCGGCAGGATTTTTTTTATACACACAGATCATTTTTTAAACTCAACCGTATATGAGAAAAAGAATCCTGCTCCTGGTAATATGCCTGCTTGTCATATGTTTTGTTGAAGCCCAGTCTTTTGCCATCAACACAGATGGCAGTACGGCTAACAGCAGTGCCCTGCTTGATGTAAAAAGCGCCAGTAAAGGTGTGCTCATCCCCCGTATGTCAAAGGCAGAACGTACCTCCATTGTTTCCCCGGCCACCGGATTGCTGGTCTTTCAAAATGCACCCGACAGCATGGGTTTTTACTATTACGATGGCAGCCAATGGGGCTGGGTGGCCACCATCAACGGCAATGCCGACAGCCTGGCCTGGAAGAGAAATGGTAATGCAGGGACAAATACGGCCACACATTTCATCGGCACCACCGATAACAAGACATTGAACTTCCGGGTGAATAATATAAAATCCGGGATCATTGATAATACCAGCTACAATACAGCGCTGGGTTTCTCCGGTTTTTTAAATAATTCATCAGGTACACATAATACTGCCATCGGTTTTCAATCCATGACGAATAATACCATTGGCAATTACAATACTTCCGTTGGTGCATTCAGTTTTTATACCAATACGGCAGGTATCCGCAACGTCGCCATTGGCACCTCGTCGCTTTATTTCAACAATGCCAACGACAATACGGCTGTAGGATATGAATCCCTTAACCAGACATCATCCGCATCCGCAAAGAACAATACAGCGATCGGATCGAGTGCAATGCGGCAGAATATCTCCGGTACTGCCAATACAGCCATTGGGGATTCAGCAGGATATCTTGCAACTGCTTCGAGCTACAATGTGCTGATCGGTAAGAATGCCGGCAGGGATAACCTGGGTTCATGGGCCACCCTGATCGGTATGGATGCAGGACCAAAGAATACGGCCAATGGAAGTGTGTTCATCGGTTCGGCAGCCGGTATGAAAAATACATCGGGCAGCAGCAATACTTTTGTTGGTGACAATGCAGGAAGGGATGTAACCACCAGTTCAAACAATTCTTTTTTTGGAAGTTTCTCAGGCCAGGTGAACAGCGGCACATACAATAGTTTTTTTGGAACAGTAACAGGATATTCAAATACGACCGGTAGTAATAATACGGCAATAGGCTCCCACGCATTGAACCTTAGTTCAGGCGGAAGTGCGAATACAGCTGTTGGATCCTTTTCCTTAAGCAATCTGATCAACAGCAATAACTATAATGTGGCCGTTGGTGACAGTGCTGCAAGAAATCTGGCAAGCGGCTCCAATAATGTTATTGTTGGTACCTGGGCATTTAAAGATCATACATCCGGCAGTTTAAATACGGCCATTGGAAACTTTGCCATGGGAGATAGGGAAAGTGGCAGTTATAATTCAGCCCTCGGAGGGGGAAGTCTATGGAATACAAATAATGACTATAATACAGGGATCGGGTATTATGCAGGTTACCAGAATATATCCGGAACCTACAATACCTACCTGGGCACATTTGCTTATGCGAGTCTTGATAATTTCACCAACTCCACTGCTATTGGTGCAAATTCAATCGTAAATGCAAGCAATAAAGTCCGGATTGGCTCATCAACTGTAACAGTAATTGAAGGTCAGGTTGCATTCACATTCCCATCCGATGGAAGATTCAAAACAGCGATCGCTGAATCTGTACCCGGCCTTGATTTCATTACCCGGCTGCGTCCTGTTGTTTATAATTTTCAAACGGCTAAATATGATGCATTTATCAGGCCGGGAAATACAGAAGATGCGCAACCGGCTTCCTCGATCGACTATAGAGAATCAGAAAGTATACGGCACAGTGGCTTTATTGCCCAGGAAGTTGAAAAAGCAGCAAAGGAAGCAGGCTATGACTTTGATGGTATCATTATTCCAAAAAATAATAAGGAAACCTATGGCATTGCCTATTCACAGTTCGTGATACCTTTGGTGAAAGCAGTGCAGGAACAGCAGAAGCAGATCGACGGGTTAAAAAAGGAAATAGCAGACCTGAGATCAAAACTAAAATAACCTGAAGGCTGATACCAGTATCCAGCATCCAGTATCCAGCAGGATTTGTAACTTTGCCCCATGGAAAAATATTTAAACGATCTTTTCAGCAAACAGCAGTACAATAGGGATAATTTTTTCCTTATTGCAGGCCCATGCGTGGTGGAAACAGATGAGATAGTGATGGAAATAGCGGAGAAAGTTTCTGCTACCTGTAAAAAATTACAGATCCCCTATATCTTCAAAGCATCGTACCGTAAGGCAAACCGTACATCTGCCAGTTCATTCACCGGTATTGGCGATGAAAAAGCACTGGAACTGATAAAAAAAGTGGGCGACAAATTTTCTATCCCCACCACCACCGATATTCATACTGCTGAAGAAGCGGCCATGGCAGCCAGCTATGTGGATGTGTTACAGATCCCCGCCTTTCTTTGCCGGCAGACAGACCTTCTTATTGCTGCTGCAAAGACCGGGAAGATAGTGAACGTGAAAAAGGGACAGTTTGTAAGCGGTCCTTCCATGAAGTTCGCCGTAGAAAAGATTAAAGGAGCCGGTAATGATAAAGTGGGACTGGTTGAAAGAGGAAACACATTTGGTTACCAGGACCTGGTAGTTGATTACCGAAACATTACCTGGATGAGAGAAATAAAAGTTCCGGTGATCATGGATTGCACGCATGCGTTACAACAACCCAATCAAACAGCCGGCGTTACCGGTGGTAATCCCGAACTGATAGAAACTATTGCCAAAGCGGCGATAGCCACAGGGGCCGATGGATTATTTATTGAAACTCACCCCAACCCTGCTGTTGCAAAAAGCGACGGGGCCAATATGCTCAGGCTCGAATTGCTTGAACCATTATTAGAAAAACTGGTAAAGATCAGGGCAGCGATATAAGAAGTCATTTGTCATTAAGTGATTAGACATTTAAAGACCCCGCAAATCTGTGAGCTTTTTCAATGACTCAATGACAAATGGCCAGTAACAGTTTTTGCTTTTAATCTAGAGGTAACGAAGAGGGTTCCTCCTTGCATTCAGGATATACCGTTTGATATTCATCCAGAAAGCCACAAAGAAGTAAATGATCACGGGCGAACCAAGGGTCATAAAGGACATATAGATAAAGTACTTGCGGATGGTGGATGTAGCGATGCCCATCTTTTCGCCAACGGCAGTACATACCCCAAACACATGCCACTCAATAAAATGTTTGAACCGGTTCATGCTGCTAAATTAAACACATTTTGGCCTAAAACAAAGCCTTTATAAAATGCCTTTGTTTCAGTAAATTTGCATTCCAATTTGATGATTTGAAAATTTGCTGATTTGAAGATTGATTTGCAATATACTTATTCAGCAGCAAATCACCTGATCGTTCCATTTTCAAATCATCAAATCACCAAATCAGTTCATCTCCAAATTACCAAATTATCACTATGGCCTTCGACATTGAAATGATCAAAAAAGTGTACGCCAATTTTGCAACCCGGATAGAAGCGGCACGTAAAGCAACAGGCAAACCCTTAACCCTCACCGAAAAGATCCTCTACGCACATCTTACAGAAGGTAATGCCAGTAAGGCTTACCAACGTGGTAAGGATTATGTGGACTTTGCTCCCGACCGGGTAGCCATGCAGGATGCTACAGCACAAATGGCGCTGCTGCAGTTCATGCAGAGCGGACGAAATAAAGTGGCTGTTCCTTCTACCGTGCATTGCGATCACCTGATAGAGGCCAAAGTGAACAGCAAGACCGACCTTGACCGTGCCGTGCATGAGAGCAGTGAAGTATATGATTTTTTAGCTTCTGTAAGTAATAAATATGGTATTGGTTTCTGGAAACCCGGAGCCGGTATCATTCACCAGGTGGTGTTGGAAAATTATGCATTCCCGGGAGGCATGATGATCGGTACCGATAGCCATACTGTTAATGCAGGCGGATTGGGAATGATCGCCATTGGCGTGGGCGGCGCCGATGCATGTGATGTAATGGCGGGGTTACCCTGGGAATTGAAAATGCCCAAGCTGATCGGTGTAAAACTCACGGGTAAATTAAATGGCTGGACAGCACCCAAAGATGTTATTTTAAAAGTGGCGGGCATTCTTACTGTAAAAGGCGGTACCGGCGCCGTAGTTGAATATTTTGGCGAAGGTGCCGTATCGATGAGTTGCACCGGTAAAGGAACCATCTGTAATATGGGTGCCGAAATAGGCGCCACTACTTCTACTTTTGGATACGATGAAAGCATGAGCCGCTACCTGAAAGCAACCGGCCGTGAAGAGATTGCTGCCGCTGCAGATGCCGTTAAAGAACATTTAACCGCCGATGCAGAAGTATATGCAGATCCTGAAAAATATTTCGACCAGGTGATCACGATCAACTTATCGGAATTGGAGCCACACCTGAACGGGCCATTTACGCCCGACCTGGCTACACCCATTTCTAAAATGAAAGAAGAAGCAGTGAAGAATGGCTGGCCTACAAAAATTGAAGTAGGTTTGATAGGAAGTTGTACCAACTCTTCTTATGAAGATATCAGTCGTGCCGTGAGCCTGGCACAGCAGGTAAGTGATAAGGGACTGAAATTAAGATCAGAATTCACCATCACACCCGGCAGCGAACAGGTTCGTTACACCATCGAAAGAGATGGTTTCTTAAATGTATTTGACAAGATCGGCGCTACTGTTTTTGCCAATGCCTGCGGACCCTGCATTGGTATGTGGGCCAGGGTGGGTGCCGAAAAAGCGGAGAAGAACACCATCGTTCATTCTTTCAACCGCAACTTTGCCAAGCGTGCCGATGGCAATCCGAATACCTATGCCTTTGTAGGCAGCCCCGAAATGGTAACAGCCATGGCCATTGCCGGAGACCTCACGTTCAATCCACTTACCGATACCCTAACCAACGAAAAAGGAGAAAAAGTAAAACTCGATCCTCCCAGCGGTTATGAATTACCGCCAAAAGGTTTTGCCGTGGAAGACGCCGGGTACCAGGCCCCTGCTGCCGATGGAAGTGCTGTGCAGGTAAAAGTAGCACCCACCAGCGATCGTTTACAATTATTAGAACCATTTGCTGCCTGGGAAGGAAAAGACCTGAACGGTTTAAAACTACTCATCAAAGCAAAAGGAAAGTGTACCACCGATCATATCAGCATGGCAGGCAAATGGCTAAAATACCGTGGTCACCTTGATAATATCAGTAATAACCTTTTGATCGGCGCCACTAATTTCTTTAATGATAAAACAGATAATGTAAAAAGCCAGTTGAATGGCGAATACGGACCGGTTCCTGCCACCCAACGTTTTTACAAAGCAGCGGGTATTGGTACCATTGTAGTGGGCGATGAGAATTATGGCGAAGGAAGCAGTCGTGAACATGCGGCCATGGAACCACGCCACCTGGGTGTACGGGCTGTTCTGGTAAAATCATTTGCAAGGATACATGAGACCAACCTGAAAAAACAGGGGATGCTGGCATTAACCTTTGCAAACAAGGAAGATTATAACAAGATACTGGAAGACGATACCATCGATATTGAAGGCTTGCTGGCTTTTGCGCCTAACAAAGCACTTCAACTGGTGCTTAACCATGCCGATGGAAGTAAAGAGACCATCCAGGTAAACCACACTTATAATGAACAGCAGATAGAATGGTTTAAGGCTGGTGGCGCACTTAATATCATCAGAAGAGAATTTGAAAATAAAAAATAATAGCTGCTGATCCTTTTCATAGCCTGCCCTTCCGGCAGGCTTTTTTTATTAACAAAGTCTTAGTAAGGAATATTTGATGTTTAAACATTAATTATGTAACTTGCATCAAATTTAAAAATCATGGTAACCAAGACCTGGGTCCTTGACCCCACACACAGTGAAGTTCATTTTAAGATCAAACACCTGATGATCACTAATGTTACAGGAAGTTTTGATATTTTTAATGTAACAGCTAAAACCGAAGACGAAGACTTTAACAAAGGAAAGATCAGTTTTACAGCCGATGTAAATTCCATCGCTACCGGCAACGAGCAACGTGACGGTCACCTTAAAAGCGCCGATTTCTTTGACGCTGAAAAATTCTCCCAGATAAAATTTGAAGCAACCAAGGCCGATGCGATTGATAACGATGGTTCTTTCGACCTTTATGGCGACCTGACGATACGTGACGTAACAAAAAGTGTAAAGCTATCTGTAGAATTCGGCGGAGTAGTTAAAGACCCATACGGTAATACAAAAGCCGGCTTTACCATCAACGGAAAATTGAACCGGAAGGATTTCGGTCTTACCTGGAATGCAGTAACCGAAGCAGGCGGTGTGGTAGTAAGTGATGAAGTGAGGATAGCCGCAGAGATACAACTGATAGAACAAGCATAAGGGATGGTTTAGGAGTTTAGAAGGTTTAGGAGTTTAGAAAATTTAGTTTAGCTGTACAATTTACCCAGGCCCTAAACTTCCTAAACCCCTGAACACTAAACCTGCATTTATTTCACATCAAACCATACCTTCTTACCATCATTCCAGTCGCCGTTGTAATTAATGGTAAGCTCCTCTCCTTTTTCAATTACCCGTACGGTCTTTATCATAATGGTATCGTCCTCAAAATCCATAAAATACTCACAGTTGCTTTTGTAGCTGTGGTTATAAATGGGTATCAGTCCAAGCGCCATACAACACTTATCTTTTTGTTTTCCCCATTCAAAGATATAGTCGTGTAATAAGGTCTTGTCCAGGTGTTCCCTGTCTTTTTTATCCATGGCAATAACAGGCGCTATCTCCACAACCGTATTCGCCGGGATGCGTTCCCGGGTAAATACGCCCCTGCCCTTTCCGGCACTGGTTTCAATAAATAAATAAGGTTTAAGCATAACATCCGGTTAAGAAATAATGGGCTAAATTGCGGCACATTATACATGCAATTTAATAACAAAGCCCGATGTCGCTGGAACTGGAAGAAATATCATTGCAGCAGCAGTTTGAAGAAGTGATCGCTTCGGAGAACAAACTGGTGATACAGGAATTCCTGAATCACCAGAACATCAGCGACGTGGCCACCCTCATCTATGAGAACGAGGACTACGAAGGCCAGATCATCTCTCATCTTTCTATTCACCGGGCAGCCAGTGTGTTCAAGATCCTGGAACTTCCTACGCAGAAAAGGATCATTAAAAGTTTACCGGCGATAAAGACCACCGAGTTATTGAATGAACTGCCGGCGGATGACCGGGTGGCTTTCCTGGAAGAATTACCTGCCAGTATTGTACGTGACCTGATCAAGACACTGGATCCTGATGAACGAAAAGTAACGCTTGAATTGCTGGGTTACCCGGAGAACAGCATCGGCAGGATCATGACGCCGGATTACGTATACGTATATGAAGAGAATACGGTGGCTGACGTATTTGATACCATCCGCAAACATGCCAAGAGCAGTGAAACCATTGATGTGATCTATGTGATCAACGAAAAAGACGAACTGCTTGACGATATACGTATACGTGATTTTATTTTGGCCGAACCCGGCGCAAAAGTAAAAGACATTATGGATGGCCGCTTTATTGCCCTGCATGTAAATGATGACCAGGAGATGGCCAGCGAGATCTTTAAAATGAATAACCGGGTGGCATTGCCGGTTACCGGCGATAATAATATCCTGCTTGGAATTGTGACCATTGATGATATCCTTTGGGTGGCAGAAGAAGAATTCAGTGAAGATATCCAGAAGATAGGTGGTACACAAGCCCTGGATGAGCCTTACCTGGAAATGCCGTTGGTAAAACTGTTTAAGAAAAGAGTGGGCTGGCTCATCGTATTATTTTTAGGAGAAATGCTTACTGCAACTGCCATGGGCTATTTTGAAGGAGAGATTCAGAAATTTGTAGTGCTGGCTTTGTTCATTCCCCTTATCATCTCTTCCGGGGGTAATACCGGTTCGCAGGCAAGCACCTTAATCATACAGGCAATGGCGGTTGGTGAAATTACAATTGCAAATTGGTGGCGTGTTATCCGAAGGGAGTTGATACAAGGTTTGATGCTCGGATCTGTATTGGGAATTATTGGTTTTATCAGGGTGATCGCCTGGGCAAAGTTTATGCCCGGTGTATATGGTCCACATGAAGTATTAGTAGCATGTACTGTGGGTTTTGCATTACTGGGAGTGGTCTTATGGGGAACACTAAGCGGCTCCATGCTTCCGATCTTGATCAAACGGCTTAAAGGTGATCCTGCCGTATCCTCCGCACCATTTGTAGCAACCCTGGTGGATGTTACCGGACTGGTGATCTATTTCTCCGTGGCGTATATGTTCCTGAAAGGAATTCTGCTGTGAAGCACTTATTGCATGGCTGCCGATGTTCCCGACTTTGACCCGTATTTCATCACCTTAACTTTAGCCTTCTCTTTTTTATAGGTAACTAAAAACAGGTTATCAAATTCTGCATCCGGCAGATCGCCCCGGGGAAAATCGGTAACGCCCAGTTTACGGATGATATGCGGAATGGTATTGCTGTGTGCAACTACCAGGATGGTTTTGCCAAAATCCCGGTGCTCCATGATCGCATTGATGAGATTATCACAAATGGTATCGGCAGCATACTGAACAGTATCAATGCCCAGTTGTATGCGCATACTGTCGGCCGTCATTTGCGTACGGCGGTACTGGCTTACATATATCTTCTGAATCCCCTCGTTTTTGAGGGCCCTCGCCAGGTCTCCCGCCCTTACAATTCCCGCCGGGGTTAAAGCAGGGTCTTTACCCGACTCTTTTTCGGCATGTCGTACAATGAACACTTTGGTTACAGCGTTTTCCTGCTGGGCAATGATTTTATTTGCGAATGAGAAAACTAATAAGAAGGCAAATGTGTATTTCATATCGGCAATTTATACCCCAAATTAAGCCAATAACCTGAAAATATGCCGGTTTAGCCAAATGAGAACATTTTCCCTAAATTGCGTTCCTGATTGCCCCGGCTGCATGCCGGGCAGCGTTAAAAAGGCAATATCTCATAAAATTTATTTCGGAACCTTAAAAAACTGAAAACAGCAACTATATGTGTGGAATTGTAGGATACACAGGACCTAAAGAAGCTTACCCGATCGTTATCACCGGCCTCAAAAGGCTCGAATACCGTGGCTACGACAGTACAGGTGTAGCCCTGCTTGATAATGGCCTGAAGGTTTATAAAAAGAAAGGCCGGGTCTCTGAGCTGGAACAAACCATTTTTGGTAAAGACCTGCACTCTCATTGCGGCATCGGGCATACCCGCTGGGCTACCCATGGCGAACCCAGCGACCGCAATGCACACCCTCATGTATCGGCCAGCGGTAAATTAGCCATGATCCACAACGGCATCATTGAGAATTACGCCCAGTTAAAAAAAGAACTCACCAATAAAGGATACAGCTTCACCAGCGAAACAGATACAGAAGTACTGCTGAACTTTATTGAAGACATCCGCGAGAATAACCAGTGCGACCTGGAAGAAGCGGTTCGTGTGGCCTTAAAAAGAGTAACAGGCGCTTACGTGATACTTCTGCTTGATTCAGACCATCCCGATACCATTGTTGCAGCACGCAAGGGAAGTCCGTTGGTTATTGGTGTGGGCAAAGGCGAACACTTCCTGGGTTCGGATGCATCGCCCATGCTGGAATATACCAAGGATGTGGTTTATATAAATGATTTTGAACTGGCCATTGTTACTCCCAACGAACTTATCTTAAAGAACCTGGGTAATGAAAAGATCACCCCGTTTGTTACCAAACTTGATATTGAACTGGCTGCCATTGAAAAAGGCGGCTACGATCATTTCATGCTGAAAGAGATATTTGAACAACCCAGCACCATTCATGATTGTTTAAGAGGACGGTTAGATGCAGCCGCCGGAACCATCACCATGAGCGGCATTGAGAATAATATTGAACACTTTAAAAAAGCCAACCGCATCATCATGGTGGCTTGTGGTACAAGCTGGCATGCAGCCTTACTGGCCGAATACATCATTGAAGAACTTTGCCGCATACCGGTAGAAGTGGAATACGCTTCCGAATTCCGGTACCGCAATCCCATCATCAACAAAGGCGATATCATTGTTGCCATATCGCAAAGCGGTGAAACAGCCGATACACTGGTGGCTATTGAACAGGCGAAAAAGAACGGTGCCATCATATTCGGCATTGTGAACGTGGTGGGTTCATCCATTGCCCGTATCAGCGATGGTGGCGCCTATACACATGCCGGTCCCGAGATCGGCGTGGCTTCCACCAAAGCATTTACCGGGCAGCTTGCGGTACTTACCATGATGGCATTGAAAGTAGCGCATGAAAAAAAGACCATCAGCGAAGAACGTTACCGCAATTTGTTATTTGAACTGGAATCGGTTCCTGAAAAAGTAAGCGCTGTTTTAAAAAGCGCCGAAGCCGTTAAAAAGATCGCTGAAAAATATAAAGGGGCCGGCGATGCCTTGTTCCTGGGAAGGGGTTACAACTTCCCCATCGCTCTGGAAGGTGCACTCAAATTAAAAGAGATATCCTATATACACGCAGAAGGTTATCCCGCTGCAGAAATGAAACACGGCCCCATTGCGCTGGTAGACGAAAAGCTGCCGGTGATATTCATCGCTACCAAAGATTCCTATCACGAAAAAATTGTGAGCAATATCCAGGAGATAAAGGCCCGTAAAGGAAAAGTGATCGCCATCATTACCGAAGGCGATGACATCATACCCGGTATGGCCGACGAAGTATTGTATGTGCCCGCAGCCGATGAGATCATTGCACCAATGCTGAGCACCATACCCCTGCAGTTGCTGAGTTATTATGTGGGCATTGCAAAAGGCGTGGATGTTGACAAGCCAAGAAACCTGGCCAAATCCGTTACGGTAGAATAACCCCCTCCGCCCCCTAAAGGGGGAACTGTGCAGACTAAAGGAAATTATTGAAGATTAAAACTAGTATCGTATTTTGCTGATTGAGATTCACACTTATTTCCGTGTTGAATAAATTATAAACTTAAAATCTAAGTTCCCCTTTAGGGGACAGGGGTATGAACATCATTCAGAAACACCCGGTAAATAACCTCGGTTACAACTTCGTTGAGAAGAAATACATCCCAAAAGGAAAAGACGAATACCACCTGCGCAATACACAAAACCAGAACGGCATTAAATACCGCAAACTAACCGCCGGAGAAATTGAATCCCTCATACGCAACCGCAATACCTCCGACGACTGGAATAAGATATTCGTTTCCCGCCAGTTCAACCCCGAACTGGTACGCAATTGTAAATTTCACGGGCTCATACGCATTGGCAAGCTGGAACCCTTCTACCTGGAGTTTCATAATCTGCGAATGCCGGTAGGATTATACAACAGCACCATCATCAGTTGCGACCTGGGAAATAATATCTGTATTGACAATGTAAATTACCTCAGTCATTATATCATTGGTAACGACGTAATGCTGGTGAATGTAAACGAACTGGCCACCACCGACCGGGCCAAATTCGGGAACGGCATTGTAAAAGATGGCGAAGAAGAAAGAACAAGGGTTTGGATGGAATTGTGTAATGAAGCCGGTGGCAGAAGTGTAATCCCTTTCAACGGTATGCTGGCAGGCGATGCCTGGTTGTGGAGTAAATACCGGGATGATGAAGCGCTGCTGAATAAATTCAAGGAACTCACCGAAAAACGTTTTGATAAACAACAGGGCTATTATGGCAAGATCGGCGATAGAACGGTAATAAAGAATTGTAAGATCATTAAAGATGTATGGGTGGGTACCGATGCCTATTTCAAAGGCGCAAACAAATTAAAGAATCTGACCGTTAACAGCGATGAAAAAAGAAGATCGCAGATCGGTGAAGGCTGCGAACTGGTGAACGGCATCGTTGGCTATGGCTGCCGGATATTTTATGGCGTAAAAGCCGTTCGTTTTGTGATGGCCTCCCACTCACAGTTAAAATACGGTGCCCGTCTCATCAACTCTTACCTGGGAAATAATTCCACCATCTCCTGTTGCGAGGTTTTGAATTCGCTCATCTTCCCGGCGCACGAGCAGCATCATAATAACTCGTTCTTATGTGCAGCCGTGGTAATGGGACAAAGCAATATGGCTGCCGGCGCCACCATCGGCAGTAATCACAACAGCCGGGCGGCAGATGGTGAAATAGTGGCCGGGCGTGGGTTTTGGCCGGGTCTCTGTGTAAGTTTAAAACACAATTCAAAGTTTGCTTCCTTTACAATTATTGCCAAAGGAGATTTTCCTGCCGAATTGAATATTCCCATTCCCTTTAGCCTGGTAAGTAATGATGTGGCACACGACCGCCTGGTGGTAATGCCCGGGTACTGGTTCATGTATAATATGTATGCCCTGGCACGCAATGCCTGGAAATATGTTGACCGTGACCGCAGAACAGAAAAGATACAGCGCATTGAATACGATTTCCTGGCACCCGATACGATCAATGAGATATTTGACGCACTCAAATTCTTACAAAAACAAAAACCCAACGATAAAGGAGTTGCAGAAATATCGGGCTGGGAAAATACGAACCGGGTTACCGAGTTACAAAAGATCCCACAGTCTATAAAAGTATTTAAAGAACTGGTACAGTATTATGGCACCATGGAACTGATGAACCATTTCCTTAAAAATAAATTCATCGACTTTGCTGCATTTAAAAAAACACTTTCAGCAAAAGTACAGCGCAGCGAATGGCTGAATATAGGCGGACAACTGATACAGAAGGCAGACATCGACCAGTTGAAACGGGATATTAGATCAGGTAAGATAAAAAGCTGGGATGAACTTCACCTGTTCTATAAACAGCAGGGCACTGCCTATGATGGTCACCGTTTGGACCATGCCTATACTTCCCTGCTGGAGATATTGAACATTATTCCCAAACAGTTTACCCCGGCGCTTTTTAAGCAATTGCTGCAGCAGGCTCTGGATACCAAGGAATGGATGTGCAAGGGCATTTTCGATTCCAGAGCAAAGGACTACAACAGCCCCTTTAGGAAAATGGTATATGACACCAACAAAGAAATGGAAAAAGTAATGGGCCGGCTGGAAGACAATAGTTTCATACAACAGCAGGTAGCCGGGCTGGAAGAGATGAAAACACAAGTGAAAGCCCTGTTAAAAAAAGTAAAGTAGCCGTTAACAGCGTTTGTATAACCCATACTTGTGCAAGTCTGCGTTAAATTCATTTCTCCAAAAAACTTAACGTATGAAAAAAACTACCCTGCTTTTAACAACAGCAATCATTATTTTTTCGGCGCATGCACAAACAAACACCCAGCCGGGCTGCTACCCCTTTCCCAAAACAATTTCAGTAACAGGCAGCGCTTCCATGGAGATAATCCCGGATGAGATCTACGTGCAGGTTGACCTGCGTGAATATAAAAAGAAAGGAGAAGATAAGACGGAGCTGGAAAAGATAAAGAATGATTTCCTGGCAAACTGCAGGTCGGTAGGTATTGCCGACAATGATATTTCCATAGCCTCATACGACGGCTATAACCTGGCCAATATCTGGCAACGAAGAAAGAAGGACCCCGAGTTGCTGGCCTCCATATCCTACCAGGTAAAATTCAACAATACAAAACTGATCGACGAACTGGTGAACAAACTGGATGACCAGGCCACCAATAATTTCCGCATCACCCGTACCTCACATAGTAAGATCGTAGATTACCGAAAACAATTAAAAGTACAGGCTGTGAAAGCTGCCAGGGAAAAAGCGATATACTTAACGGAAGCTGTTAATGAACAACTGGGGCAGGCCATAGAAATAAATGAGCCGGAAGAGTCGGTAAGTTCAGATGTTGTTACCGGTATATACCGTGACAGGTATAAAGCCGTAAATGAAAATGTGGTGAGGCTCGACCAGGGTAAGAATGCCTATTACGGCGTTACAGACGACGGTGTTGATTACCGGAAACTCAAACTCCGTTTTGAAGTGAAAGTATTGTATGCTTTAAAATAATAGCAGCCATGAATATTTCAGGAAGGCAGTTCAAACAGGGCTGCCTTCTTTCATAAAACTTATCTTTGTCTCTCAATTTTAATATGTGAAGAAATTTCTCTTATTCTTTCTTTTTGCCGGCCTTTCATTTGCAGCCAATGCCCAAACCGTTGCGCAGATCAAAAAGATCCTTGATACCACCTCCAACCCCATTGGCTTTGTAAAATATGTGTTGAAGAAAAAATACTACATCGATTCGGTTACAGTTTTAAGCACGGCCCAGTTCATGGGCAAGGCCGATAGCCTTGCCTATCACGGAAAAATTGGTAAAACCTACGGCCCTTTCCGGAAAGAGAACATATTGGTAAAGGTACTGGCTAAGGCGCCCAATACTTTTTACCATGTGAATCATATCCTGCTTGATACCACGGTATTTGACAGCTCTTTTGCCGAATCCATGGCCGATACCATCATTGCCAAGATTAAAGAGGGAAGATCCACTTTTGCGGCACAGGCCAGTGTGTACAGCGCTGATCTTGCTTCTGCAAATAAAGGCGGCGACCTGGGATGGTTCATCAAAGGTGTGATGCTGCCTCAAATGGACAAAGAACTAACGAAGCGAAAAAAAGGAGAACTGTTCAAAGTATGGTCCGGATCTGGATTGCATATCATACGGATCGCAGATAATCCAAAAGAAGATACGGGCTATGCCCTGCTGCTGCGGGTCATTTTATAAAAGAAGCAAGAGCAAGCTCATAACCTTTCAATCCCAAACCGCTTATCACACCCTTTGCTTTGCCAGATACATGCGATATTTTCCGGAACTCTTCTCTTGAAAAAATATTGGAGATATGTACTTCTACAACAGAAGTTTTAATGGCGGCGATGGCATCGCCAATGGCAACTGAAGTATGGGTATAACCGCCGGGGTTGAATATGATACCTTCATAGCTGAATCCTACCCGTTGTATCTCGTTGATAAGCTCTCCTTCTATATTACTCTGGAAATAGGATATCTCGATGTTGGCGTATTTTTCCCGGAGCTTTTTCAGGAAGTCATCAAAGGATTCATCTCCATAAATATCCACTTCCCGTTTACCAAGAAGATTAAGATTGGGGCCGTTGATGATGGCTATTTTCATGACACTAATTTAGTACACTAATTTCACGAATTAGAACGAATTACACGAATTAAAGTTAGAGCAGGCAATTCGTGTAATTAGTTTAATTAGTGGCAATCATTTTTATAAATTCATCAAACAGGTAGCGGCTGTCGTGTGGGCCTGGCGTGGCTTCGGGGTGATATTGAACGGAGAAGGCAGGTTTGTCTTTCATACGGATGCCTTCGATGCTCTCATCATTAAGATTCACATGAGTGATCTCAATATTCTTATTCGCCTTTACCGCCTTTGGATCTACACCAAATCCATGATTCTGCGTGGTGATCTCACTCTTTCCGCTGATGACATTCTTAACCGGGTGATTCAATCCCCGGTGACCATGGTGCATTTTAAAGGTAGGAATATCATTTGCCAGGGCCAGTAACTGGTGACCAAGACAAATACCGAATAATGGTTTATTGGAGGCAATGATCTGCTTTACGGTTTTAATAGCATAATCCATTGGTGCCGGATCGCCGGGACCGTTGCTGATGAAATACCCATGTGGCTTGAATTTTTCCAGCTCTTCAAAACCCGTTTTGGCATTGTGCACTTTTACATAGGCGCCACGTTCTACCAGGCAGTTCAGTATGTTTTTCTTAATGCCGAAGTCGAGTACGGCAACACGAAGTTTGCTTTTCTCATCGCCCAGGAAATAAGATTCCGTGGTACTTACAGCCGATGCCAGTTCCAGCCCATCCATAGAAGGCACTTTCTTCAATTCCTTTTTCAATACTTCTGCATCGGTTGTTTCGGAAGAGATGATGCAGTTCATAGCACCTTGCGTACGTATAAGCGCCACCAATGCCCTTGTATCGATCCCGTCGATGGCTACCACGCCCTGTGCTTCAAAATAATCCTGCAGGGAGGTATCGGCCATAAAGCGGCTGTATTTCTCTTCCAGGTTACGGCCAATAACTGCTTTAACTTTTACGCTGTCGCTTTCCACATCCACGGCCTTTACCCCGTAATTACCAATGTGTACATTATTCATGATCAGTACCTGTCCGTAATAACTGGGATCGGTGAAAACTTCCTGGTAGCCGGTCATACCGGTATTAAAGCATATCTCGCCGGTGGCGGTGCCGGTCTTACCAAAAGCAGTCCCGTTAAAAATGGTTCCGTCTTCTAAAATTAAAATAGCAGGAAGATTTGTACTAGGCATGTATAAAAAAGGGTTTTGCAAAGAAAAGAATATAATGGGGAATAGGGAAATGAAATTTTAAACAGCCCGAACCACACAGGATACTGGAAACATAGAAATGCACATAGCTATCTATGCCTGCTGTTTTTGGATGGTGCAACTCATAAAAAAGCCCCGATAAAAATATCAGGGCTAATATAAACAGTTGGTTTGAGCTAATAGTGAGCGGAGTCGAACTATTCTTCAGTTTTTGTTTCTTCAGTTGTTTCCTCAGTTTTTGTAGCTTTTTTCTTTGCACCACCGGCACGACGTGTTTTCTTAGCTGGTTCAGCTGCCTTGGTAGTTCCTTTACCGTAGATCTCGTTAAAGTCAACCAGTTCGATCATTGCCAGTTCGGCATTATCACCGGTTCTTGCTCCCAGTTTGATGATACGGGTATATCCACCCGGGCGGCCAGATACCTTCGGGCCTACTACGGTGAATAATTCCTTTACCGCAACTTTATCATTCAGATAGCTGAACACAATACGGTGATTGTGCATGATCGCTTCCTTACTGTCGGCTTTTTTGGTTTTTGTGATCAATGGCTCGATGTACGTACGCAATGCTTTTGCTTTAGCCAAAGTGGTTGTGATCCTTTTGTTGGTGATCAGCTGGCAGCCGAGGTTCATCAACAGGGCTTTCCTGTGTGAGGCGGTTCTGCTCAGGTTGTTGTTCTTGTTTCCGTGACGCATGACATGTGTGTTTTAAATTCGCCTGTACCGTGTCAGGAATTACAGGCTACTTGTTATCAATTTGAAAATTTATCGATTTGAAAATTTGAAGATGACAGATCAATTAATTTTCAAATTGACTCATCTTCAAATTTTCAAATTATTATTCGTCGTCTAATTTCAGTTTGCTCAGGTCCATTCCAAAGCTTAAGCCTCTTTCGTGTAACACCTGTTCAATTTCACTCAGCGATTTCTGACCAAAGTTCCTGAACTTCATCAGGTCTTCCTGCTCGTATTGTACCAGTTCGCTTAATGAATTGATCTTGGCTGCTTTTAAGCAATTAAAGGCACGTACAGAAAGATCAAGATCTTCCAGTGGCGTCTTCAATACTTTACGCAGTTGCAGTGTTTGCTCGTCAACCAGGTCTTCTTTCTTGTCTTCTTTGGTATCGAAGGTGATGTTCTCATCGGTGATGATCATCAGGTGCTGGATCAGGATACGGCTGGCTTGTTTTACTGCATCTTCCGGATGAATGGTACCATCGGTAACCACTTCCATGATCAGTTTTTCAAAATCCGTACGTTGCTCCACACGGGTATTTTCTATAGCGTATTTCACGTTCTTTATCGGCGTGTAAATAGCATCTACAGGGATATAACCAAAGTGAGAGTTTTTTTCTTTATTTTCTTCAGCAGGCACATAACCACGGCCTTTGCCGATGGTGATCTCGATATCCAGTTTGGCACTGGTATCCATGGTGCAGATGAGCAGTTCGGGATTCATTACTTCAAAAGAAGGAGAAGCCTCGCCGATCATTCCGGCTGTGAATTCTGTTTTGTTCTTGATAGAGAGTGTAACCTTTTCCAGGCTGGCGTCGTGTTCCACTTTCTTCTTCAGGCGAACCTGTTTCAGGTTTAAGATTATTTCGGTAACGTCCTCGGTGATGCCTTTCAGGGTTGCAAACTCATGATCTGCTCCGGCAATGTTGATACCGATGATGGCATATCCCTCTAATGAGTTCAATAACACCCTGCGCAGGGAGTTACCGATGGTTACGCCATAACCTGGTTCCAGCGGACGGAATTCGAATTGAGCTTCAAACTCTGTTGCTTTCTGAAGAACGATCTTATCTGGTTTAACAAAATTTAAAATGGCCATTTGTATTTTGTTGTTTTACCCCTATCCCCTAAAGGGGGACAAGGAAGTTTGTAATTATATTTTTATACCAACTTTATTAATTCACTCAACATCGTTGTGTCACTCACTTGTACTTTTCCAGCTTTACTCAACTCCCATTAAACTCCTGGGAGTTCCCCCTTTAGGGGGCGGAGGGGGCTTACTTAGAGTACAATTCCACGATCAGTTGTTCCTTGATATTTTCCGGAACACTTTCTCTTTCAGGATAGGTAATGAATGTGCCTTTTACTTCACCTTCATTCCATTCCAGCCAGTTGAATTTGGCATTCTTTCCACGCAGGTTTCCACCAATAGCGGTATTGGCAGCGCTTTTGCCTTTTAAACCGATCACATCGCCTGGCTTACAGCTGTAAGAAGGGATGTTGATCACTTCGCCGTTAATGGTAACATGTTTATGCGATACCAGCTGGCGTGCAGCCTGGCGGCTTGGGGCAATGCCTAAACGGAAAACGGTATTATCCAGGCGGGCTTCTAATAATTTGATCAGGTTTTCACCGGTAACACCCTTACGGCGTGCTGCTTCGTCAAATGTTTTACGGAATTGCTTTTCCAGCAAACCATAGGTATACTTTGCTTTTTGCTTTTCCCTTAACTGCAAGGCGTACTCACCTAATGTTTTGCGTTTGCGGTTAGCACCATGCATACCCGGAGGGTTGCTGTTCTTGGTTAACCATTTTCCATTACCTGTAATGGGTTCTCCGAAAATACGGGAGATCTTTGTTTTGGGGCCTGTGTAACGTGCCATAATTATTGTAGTATTCCGTTTTTTTGTGATGGTGCTTTGATCGGTAAAAACGGTAAAAATAAATCAAGCACCCTGATAATATTGTGTACCATTTACTATTTACCATTATGGGAGTTCAATGGTAAATAGTAAATGGTAAATTTTTAAACCCTTCTCTTTTTTGGAGGACGGCAACCATTGTGAGGCAATGGCGTTACGTCTTTGATCATGGCCACTTCAATACCGCTTTGAGAAAGAGAGCGGATCGCTCCTTCACGGCCTGAACCCGGACCTTTTACATATACATCCACCCTTTTTAAACCTGCATCCAGTGCTGCCTTTGCGGCATCTGCTGCAGCCATCTGGGCAGCATAGGGCGTGTTCTTCTTAGAACCCCTGAAACCCATTTTACCGGCGCTGCTCCAGCTGATAACCTGGCCTTGCTTGTTGGTTAAACTGATGATGATGTTGTTGAAACTTGCTGTGATGTGTGCATCGCCGTAGCTGTCAACTTTTACTACTCTCTTTTTCGAGGCTGCTTTTGCGCCGCCTGCCTGTGCTTTTGCCATAATTTGATCTGTAGGTAATCTTTAAAAAATGTTTTCCGGTTTTACCCGGTGAATCAACCCTCCTGCCGGCTTGTGAAACTATCTGGTGCTGATTCTGAAAATCAAGCCTTATAAAAAATCGAAAGTCAGGATTCAAAAATTTCTGGATCCTGACCTTTAACTTACTTCTTAGCTACTTTCTTCTTACCGGCAACCGTTTTACGCTTTCCTTTACGGGTACGGCTGTTGGTACGTGTACGCTGTCCACGGACCGGCAGTCCTTTACGGTGACGTAATCCACGGTAACAGGCAATATCCAGCAAACGTTTGATGTTCATCTGGGTTTCACTGCGCAATGCACCTTCGGTTTTGAACTCGTTACTGATAACGTTACGGATAGCAGCCTGCTCATCATCATTCCACTGGTTAACCTTTTTAGAAAAATCGATACCCGATTTTTCTAAAATGTAACGGGCGGTAGAACGTCCGATTCCGTAAATGTAAGTAAGGCCAACTTCGCCTCTTTTGTTTTTTGGTAGATCTATACCGGCAATACGAGCCATAATATGAATTAAAAATTAAAAATTAAGAATTAAGGATTATCCCTGCTTTTGTTTGAAGCGTGGATTCTTTTTGTTGATCACATACAGCCTGCCTTTCCTTCTTACGATCTTGCAATCTGCGCTGCGTTTTTTGATAGAAGCTCTTACCTTCATTTTGCTTGTTTTACTTATTACTTAATACTAATTACTTAATGCTTTACTTATACCTGAAAATGATCCGGCCCCTTGTAAGGTCATACGGACTCATTTCCACCCCCACTTTATCACCTGGCAATATGCGTATATAGTGCATGCGCATTTTTCCGGAAATAGTGGCCAAAATCTCATGGTCATTTTCCAGTTTTACCTTGAACATAGCATTACTGAGTGCCTCTACTATTGTCCCGTCCTGTTTAATGAGTGCTTGTTTAGCCATAATTTTGGGAGCGCAAAGATAGGTGGATTTATTTAATAATCAGCAAAAAAGGGTTGTATTTACCAACAAATCGCCTGTTTTTCCACAAAATAGGCAGGATTTACCCATTCAACAGGCCCAGGCAGTCAAAATAACAAGCAAAACCTCCCAAAAAAAGGAAAAAAGGAAGGCCGGCATTTTTGCCGGCCCGGAATTTATGATCAGAAATTTTTATCAGTCAAATGATTCATCATTCAGGTGCACTTTTGTCATCTCATAAAAGTGATTTTGCAACTGGTGCACACTTATTACATGTAAAATATGGCGATGTTCATCCCGGTACCATAACTCGAACTTTGAAAAATCATTCCTGCCCGGCAGCATCATCCGGAAAGCTCCCTTCATGTATTTAACCGTACCATCCGGATTTTCCTGCTTGTGAAATTTCAGTTTCATCAACTGATCATCATCCAGCGGAATAGCGCTTAGTTGCTCTGTTTCGTACCAGAAGTCCTGGGCTCCGGTGTTTACACAAACCTGCTTTTCATCGTGGTTCAGGTTAGTAACCTCTCCCTGTTTTTTATCACCATCGTTATCGGCTATTAAGTAATCGCCAACTTTAATTTCATTGAATTTTATCATAAGAAGCAATTTTTGTTATGCCAATATAATGATTTTTGGGAAATGAGAGGAGGATTCGGGATGAGGGATGCAAGATACTGGATGCTGGATGCTGGATGCTGGATAAGGGATGCAAGAGATTTCAAACCCTTCAAACGTTTTAAACCTTTAAACGATAACCCTAATCCTTTACACAGCGCACAGGCATGCCTTCCATTATTTCGGGACTTACAGAACTGGCTCTCACTGATGAATGAGAAAGAGAGAAGGCCCATGCAAACCCGGTTGATTGCTGGGTAGATGTCCAGAACGACCCATTGGTTCCAAAGCCACTGTATATTCCCTGGCTTGACCGCTTACCAGCCGGAAGTGCTGAGAAGCCGGAAGCATTGGTAGCACCTGTATTGGGAGCCATCCAGTCTGTTGTTCCTGTTGTTTTAAGAGGACCACCGGCAATATATTCACCACCCAGGCAATTGGTAAGTGTTGTAAATTCTGTTTTAGAAGGTACGTGCCAGCCTGCCGGTGTAAGTCCCCGGGGATCATTTACTGCATACCAGTTATATACCTTACCGTAGGTTCCATTGGTAGCCGGGTCGCCATTAACATAGGCCCAAGCACCCGAAGTAAGGCTACTCCATTGCACGGGATCGGTAACCTGGGGAATCGGATCTCCATTACGGTAAGTGGTTACATCCAGGTTCTTTGTCATCCATACCTGGCTGCAAATGGTTACTGTGGCGGGGGGCGTGGGTATATTATTATACGTGGTGAAACTGATATCGCTACCATAGGCCGTACCCACACTGTTGATTGCATAGGCCCTTACATGATACGTTGTTGATGCTGCCAACCCGGTTACACTCGTTGTAAAAATTCCCGGGCCATTACCAACAGGTATATTATGATCGGCTGTGGTAGGCTCAGCATTTATACTCCAGCATATTCCCCGGGCAGTAACAGGAACGTTGCCCTCACTTGTAATTTCTCCGCCACAGGAAGCCGAACTGGTAGTGATGCCCACTACACTAAGTGTGGTGAGTACAGCCAGCGTGGGTTGGGTAGTGGCCACAAATCCTACTTCATTTCCATAGGCAGTACCCAGGCTGTTGCTGGCATAGGCACGAACATAATAAGTAAGCCCGGTGGTTAAACCTGCAAGGTTACTATTGAACTGGCCTGTACCTGTTCCGTCAACTGTTTTGCTTGCCAGGGTTATGGTAGGGTTATGGCCTGTACTCCAGCAGATCCCTTTAGCAGTAACCGGTGTACCACCATCATTGGTAACATCTCCGCCGCATAATGCGCTGGTATTGGTAACACCTGAAACGGCAGTTGTGGTAACAGTGGGTAAATTTAAAAATGGCGGTGGCGGCACCTGGTAATCGGGACCCGATTGTTTGGTGCAGGATAAGGGTATCACTGATAAAAGCAGAATACAAAAAAGGATCGTTCGCATGACAGCTTGTTTTGAAAACCGGACCTGAAGTTAAATATAATCGTATTAACCGGGGTAAACGTTGCCAGGGGCAGAAGAAGGATACTGGATACCGGATACTGGATAGGGATAGGAATATCGAACAAGGAACAAGGAATGATGAATTTTGAAGTTGGCTCCGCTCCTTGTTCATTATTCCCTGTTCATTATTTATTGAGCGCCTCTCTCACTTTTGGAGCGATCTTATTTCCATAGATCTCAATCGACTTCATCAACGACTGATGCGAAGGCCCGCCCACATCCATATGTGCCGAAAAGCGGGTGAGCCCGAACATTTCCTGCATCTGCAATATTTTATCAATGGCTTCATTGGCATCGCCGATTATTAAATGTCCTTTGTTGCCCCTGCCTGCATCGTATTGCTGGCGCTGGTAAGCAGGCCAGCCCCGTGAACCCCCTACCCGGTTCATCTGTGCTGAATAAAGCGGGTAATATTCATCGGCAGTTTGTTTACTGTCATCGCCAAAAAAACTATGCATGTGCACGCCTATCTGGAATTTATCCATATCGTGTTTGTAATGCTGGTACACTTCTTTATAATAATCAAACAAGGGAACAAACTGTGCCGGGCTGCCACCGATAATGGCGAATATCACCGGCAGGCCATGTCTGCCAGCCCGTACAACCGATTCCGGCGTACCTCCTACTGCTACCCATATATTAAGATGATCATTAACAGCACGTGGTAATATCTCCTGGCTATTCAATGCCGGCCTTAATTTTCCTTTCCAGGTGATCCTTGGTTCCCTATTTATTTTAACAAGCAGGTCTAATTTTTCTTCAAACAATTCATCGTAATCATTCAGGCTGTAACCATACAAAGGAAATGATTCGGTGAAACTGCCCCTGCCTGCCATTAACTCGGCCCTGCCGTTTGAGATAAGGTCGATGCTGGCAAAACTCTGATATAACCGCACCGGGTCCGACGAACTCAAGACCGAAACAGCGCTGCCCAATTTTATATTTTTAGTAACCGTTGCTGCCGCTGCCAGGATAATTTCCGGCGTGCTTACGGCATAATCGGGCCGGTGATGTTCGCCGATGCCATAAAAATCAAGCCCCAGTTCATCCATCAGTTTTATTTCTTCGATCAGCTCCCGCAGCCGCTCACCAGCAGGTTGTACTTTACCATCTTTACCGATGTGCAGATCGCCGAACATACCAATGCCTAATTCCATACGAAAGATTTAGATACAAAGATAGAGGAAGAAGGATGCTAGATACTGGATACAGGAATGAAATTCCATTGACCATTAAAAACTGATCGTTGATCATTGAGTATTTACAAATATTCAATAACCAACGATCAATGCCCAATATTCAACAACCTTTCAACAATATTCAACTTTTCTCCATCACTCCGCCCAGCTCATGATATAATTCCCGTTCTCTATCTCCAGTGCCTGCTTCGTCAGCATCAACGGGCGGAAAGTATCTACCATTACGGCGAGTTCTTTTGTTTCTCTGGCTCCAATACTTTTCTCTACAGCACCAGGGTGCGGACCATGCGGAATGCCCGCCGGGTGCAGGGTGATCATGCCACGTGTAACATTTTTGCGGCTCATAAAATCACCATCAACATAATACAGCACTTCATCACTGTCGATATTGCTGTGGTTATACGGCGCCGGAATGGCATCGGGATGATAGTCGTACAACCGCGGCACAAAAGAACAAACCACGAAGGCGTTGGTCTCAAAGGTTTGATGTACCGGCGGTGGCTGATGCACTCTTCCGGTAATGGGCTCAAAGTCATGAATGGAAAAAATATAAGGATAGCAGCATCCGTCCCAGCCGATCACATCAAAAGGATGAGTGCCGTAATGCAGTCCGTACAACATCCCTTTCTTTTTTGCCTTGATCAGGTAGTCACCCTGCTGATCATAGGTCTTCAGGTCTTTGGGCGCACGGATATCCCGTTCGCAATAAGGCGAGTGCTCCATTAACTGCCCGTACTTGCTCATGTAGCGTTTGGGATAACGCAGTGGTGAAAATGATTCTACGATGAACAGGCGGTTCTTTTCGTTATTGAATTCAATTTGATAAATGGTTCCTCTTGGCAATACGATATAATCGCCGTAGCCGAAACTAAGATCACCATATTGTGTATGCACCGTGCCGGATCCCTCATGCACAAAGATCATTTCATCGGCATCGGTATTCTTATAAAAATAATCGCCGGTACCGCTTTGCGGGGCAGCCAGTACAATATGACAATCGCTGTTTACCAGCACCGGAATACGGCTTTGCAGGTATTCGCCGCCGGGCTTTATGTTGAATCCTTCGAAGCAGCGGTGCTTCAGCATTTTTTCTTCGGCCACCTGCGGACTCACATCCACCTGCGGCTCGGTCTTTATTATTTGGGTAGGCGGATGGCAATGATAGAGCAATGAGTAATCATCGCTGAATCCTTCGGTAGAAAATAACTGTTCGCTGTACAGTCCGCCATCGGGTTTGCGAAACTGGGTGTGGCGTTTGTGGGGAATTTTTCCCAACGTATGATAATGCGGCATGGCAATTAAGAATTAAGAATTAAGAATTAAGAATTAAAAATGAAGAATTAAGTGAGGATATTGGTCATTAAGTCATTTTAAGGCCCTATGGTCAGTAAACTCTTCTCAATGACTTAATGACCCACTGACTTAATGACCAATGATTATCCTTAACAGACACAAAGCTCCAGCGAAGCAAGCAGGAAAATATATTTCCAGTTACGCTTGTCGATATAATAGGTAAAGTTGCGGTGAAACGGCATTGCTTTGTTTGTTGTTGTAAATTTACAGTATTAATTCAAATCAGCTTGACAAGGATCGGATTGATTTCAGACACACATGGCTACCTGGATGAGGCCGTGTTTGACCACTTTAAGGATTGTGACGAGGTATGGCATGCAGGGGATTTTGGGAATGAAGTTATCCCTGGTCTGACTTCTCGTCTGATCAATTCAGGCAGTGTTCATGGCCAGACGGGGCGTCAGACCATGCTGCGGGGTGTTTACGGCAATATCGACGGGCAGGATATCCGCTCCCGGTTTCCCGAACAACTGGTCTTTATGTGCGAAGAAGTGAAAGTAATGATGCGGCATATCGGCGGCTATCCTCCTAAATACAATCCAGAAACAAAAAAAGAGTTGCTTATTAATAAACCACAGCTCTTTATTAGCGGCCACTCACACATTTTAAAGATCATGTACGATGATAAGTTGAACTGTCTGCACATGAATCCCGGTGCAGCGGGAAAACAGGGATGGCAGCAGGTAAGAACCATCGTTCGGTTTGCCATAGACGGAAAGGAAATAACCGATTGCGAAGTGATTGAGTTGGGGAAGCGGTAATACGTTTATTTGTTAATTAGTTAATCCGTTTATTGGTGTAAAGTTCAACTGGCAAATTATTAATACCGCAGGGTTAAACCTATAAGGTCTGCCGCCCGGCATAGCAGCGCTGCAGACCTTATAGGTTTTTCGCCACGACTGAAACCGTTCATAAAGTTTAACGGAGCTGGTTTTATTCTTTTCTTTAAGTTTATTCAAAATAAAAAATATGAAAAGAATAGCCACTTTACTAATGTTGTTTTTTATTACCGGGTTCTCACTAAAAACAACTGCACAACCCAACGATGAAGAGAAAGCCGTACGGGCCTGCCTGGAAGAATACATGAGCGGCGACGGCAACCGCATGGAAAAGGCCTTTCATCCATCGGCCAGCATGAAATACATTGATGCACAAACGGGTGAATTCAAAGATGTGCCCATTGCCGATTTTATTGCACGGGCAAAGGCCAATACCAATAAATCAGAAAGAAAGATAGAGATCGTATCGGTGAATATGGAAGGCAATGCCGCCAACGGGAAAATAAAAATAGAAACAGATAAGGTTATCCTGTACGATTACATGAACATGTTAAAGATAAACGGCGAGTGGAAGATCGTTAGTAAGATTTTTTCGAGGAAGAATAAATGATAACGTCAATCCGTTAATTAGTTAATTTGTTAATCCGTGGGGTGCATAATACGTTGAACAATCTCCACCAAAAATACTCCCTACGGATTAACGTTTTAACGGATTAACCGATTAACATTTCTACTCCACCCAATCGGCAATAAAAATATTGGTATCCCTGGTTCCGCCGTTATTTCGGTTGCTGCAGAAGATGATTTTCTTTCCATCCGGGCTGAACATGGGGAATGCATCAAATGATTTTTCTGCTGATATCTTTTCCAGCCCGCTTCCGTCTTCATTGATGGTAAAAAGATTGAAAGGAAACCCTCTCTTGCTCTGGTGGTTGCTGGCAAAGATGATGCGCTTGCTGTCGGGCATATAAGCCGGCGCCCAGTTGGCATTGCCAAAAGAAGTAACCTGTTTTACATTATTGCCATCGGCATCTGCAATATATACTTCCATATTGGTGGGAGCCACCATATTTTCTGCCAGCAGGTCTTTATATTCTTTGATCTCTGTTTCAGTTTTTGGCCGGCTTGCACGCCAGATGATCTTCTTACCATCCGGGCTAAACCAGGCGCCGCCGTCGTATCCCAGGGTATTGGTAATGCGTTTTTCTTTTCCTGTTTTCAGGTCCATGATGTATAGGTCAATATCGCCATCCTTGTCGCTGGTATAAAGCATTTTCTTTCCATCAGGCGAAATAGTGGCTTCTGCATCGTAGCCTTTGCTGCTGGTGAGTTGCTTTACGATCTTTCCATTGAGGTCGGCCATAAAAATATCGTAGCTGTCGTACAAAGGCCAGATGTATTTGTTGTCGTATTTTTTACGGTCGGGTACCGGCGGGCAGGTATCGGCGCCCAAATGTGTACTTGCATAAATAATATGCTTACCGTCTTTCATAAAAGCGCCGCAGGTGGTTCTTCCCTTACCGGTACTTACTTTTTTATACTCAAATTTTTCGCCCGGACCCGGTACTTTGCCGATGAACATCTCGTCGCACATGATCCCTTCTTTGGGATTGGTTCGCTGAAAGATGATCCACTTCCCATCAAAACTGAAATAAGCTTCGGCATTATCGCCGCCAAAGGTCAACTGCTGCACGTTGGCAAAATGTTTTTCGCCCTCAAACAATATGGTATCTGAATAATTGTTCCGGGAAACTGAAACACCGGTTCTGCTTTTAAAAGATACAATGGTAATGGCTGTTGCTATGAGTAAGCCTAGTAGTACCTGTTTTTTCATCAATGGAATTTTGAGAGGCAAAGTTAACAGATGTAATATTTAAGTTTGTCAGAGAAATGTCATGCCCATGGCTAATTTTTATCATAGGCAGCAAATTTGAACCACAACTTGTCCCGCCACAGGCGTGGATAGGAACATAGGACACAATTGAAAACAGCAATGCCCTGGCGTGGAAAAACCATGTTCCCTATGTTCCTATGTGATTCAATTACTTAATTTTGCACTCAACATGATGAAACCAATTTTGATATCTGCATTGGCCGCTACCCTGTTGATGGCCTGTAATAATAAAGAGGAAGAGAAAAAAACGGACCTGCCGGCACCAATGCTTACCGGAAAAGAACAGGCATTGAAAGATTCCATTATAAAATTCCCCGACTCATTATTACTCCGGGAACAACTTATTCAATACTACCGGGATAACGGGCAATACGATAAGGCACTGACCTCCACCAATGAAGCGTTGCAAAAAGACAGTCTGAATGCCCGACTTTGGGATATTAAAGCCGTACTGCATTTCGAAAATGAAGATACCCTGAATGCGATCCGGGCCTTTGAAAATGCCGTGACTATTTTACCGGCGCCGGAATACCTGATGTCGCTGGGTTCCTTATATGCACAAACAAAAAATGCGAAGGCATTGCTGGTGGCCGACCTGCTGGCGAAACCGCAAAACGGTAATACTGCCAAAGAAGCGCTTTTCATAAAAGGCCTTTATTATAATTATTCAGGCGATAAAGCAAAAGCAATCGCATTATTTGATCAATGCCTGGCGATGGATTATACGTTTATGTTTGCCTACCGGGAAAAAGCCATTGCCTTATACGACCAGGGCAAATATGCCGATGCAGTGAAGGTGCTTGACAAAGCCGTTACCCTGCAGAATAATTTTGATGAAGGATATTACTGGCGTGGCCGTTGCCTGGAGAAATTGAACAAACCGGCCGATGCCATTGAAGAATACCGCACCGCTCTTATGTACTCACCCGATTTTGTAGAAGCAAAAGAAGCGTTGGCAAAACTCGGAAGAAAGTAAATATTTAAAGGTCATTCGGCTAAGTTTTTACAGTCCATTCCATATGGTTAACTTTGCCACCAATTAACTAATAAACAAATTAACGTTCCAATGCCCATCATCGCCCCCTCCCTCCTTGCTTCCAACTTTATAAACCTGGAAAAAGAATGCAAAATGCTGAACGAAAGTGTGGCCGATTGGTATCACCTGGATGTGATGGACGGGCGCTTTGTTCCCAACATCAGCTTTGGGCCCATGCTGGTTGAATTTTTCCGGAAAGCCACTACAAAAGTTTGTGATGTGCACCTGATGATAGAAGAACCAGGCAATTATGCCGAAGCATTTAAAAAAGCCGGCGCCGATATTCTTTCGGTTCATATAGAAGCTTGTCCGCATTTACACAGAAATATCCAGCAGATAAAAAGTTTAGGCATGCAGGCCGGCGTGGCCGTTAATCCACACACACCGGTAGAAGCATTAAAAGATATCCTGGCCGATATTGACCTTGTTTGTTTAATGAGTGTGAACCCGGGCTTTGGCGGACAATCATTTATACCCCACACCCTCAACAAAATAAAACAGCTGCGGGAGATGATCGACGAAAGGGCATTGAATGTAAAGATCGAGATCGATGGCGGCGTTACCCTGGAAAATGCGAAGATCATTTTAGATGCAGGCGCCGATGTACTGGTGGCAGGTAATACCGTTTTTAAAGCCGCCGATCCCAAAGGGATGATCGCTGCGCTGAAAAACCTATAAGGCTGCCGCCCGGCATAGCAGCGCAGCTGGCCTTATAGGTTTGTGGGTTTGCCTGATTTTACTTTTCATTCAGAATTTGATCTTCACTCCCCCATTCACCACAAACCCCTCCGTATGATTCCAGATATCATCAAAACTCGGGTTATTGTGTGGCGGGTTCGACACGGTCTTGTATTTGCTCTGCCGCTGGTCAGTAAAATTCTCAAAGTTCACAAATACCGATACCACACCGAATGTTTTCTGCGCCATAAATCCAAACTCCCAGTAAGAAGGAGTACGGAACCCATTATATAAATATTGCCGGTCGGTAAGATAACCTTCTAACCCCAGTTTAAAATTATCTTCCTTCTCATACATCAGGGTAAGGTTTAGTTTGTTCTTTGGCAATAAGGGCAGAAATTGATTTGCCGGTAAATAAGTTGCTTTGGCATTGGTGAACGTATACCCCACAAAAAATTTAAGGTCTTCTTTATAAATGAATTTCAGGTTTGTTTCAAAGCCGCTGCTGGTAATTGGTTTGGAAGCATTAGCAAAAGAATAATTACCAAAAGGGTCCATTTGCAGCACCAATGGCTTATTAATAGAAGTGTAAAAGAACAGCTGGTTGATGCTGAACAACAGGTGGCTACCGATCTTTGTTTTGTAATTGATATCGGCGGTTCCACCCACGCTTCGCTCTGCCAGCACGTTATTCAAAGGCAGCATAAACTGGTACTGCAACCTTTCTGTTTGCTCCGTAAAAATGGTCGGCATTTTATAGCCCAGGCCTCCGCCAATTCTTGAACTGATCTTATCGGTAAGTTTGAACAGCGCTGAGATCCTCGGCAATACAAAGGTCTGGCTCTCCGAATAATTATTATTCTTCAGGGCGGCATGATCAACCCGTACACCGCTTTCCAGTTTCAGCCTGTCTGAAATATCCCAGGTATCCTGCAGGTAAATACCCGACGTGAATGTTTGTGTATTATGTGTATTCACAATTTCCTGTGTGAATTTATCATACACCACATTCAATCCGCCGATCACGGTGTGTTTTTGCTTAATGAACAGCAGCGACAGGTCGGTAAAACTATTGATATTCTTCCCGGAGAATTCATAATTAGGGATATTGATATGCCGGTCGAAGATGCTCACACTTTGTTTCAGCTTAAGTGTAGTGCGGCTGGCAAACCGCTTATCCAGTTCCAGCGTAGTGGTATTCCGTACAGTTTTATTCTTCTCAAAATAAGAATGGCCGGGTATTGCGTTCCCTTTGATCATTTGCATATCACCCCCGGTATTTGATCCTTTTGTAAAGCTGTTGCCCAGCATAATACTGAAGGAAGCATTGGGGTAAAAGAACAGCCTGGGATTAATGGTGAAGTTGTTGCTTTTGGGCAGCTCAGAAAAATCGTCTTTGTCCACATCATAGGCTTTCTGAAAATTATACAGGCCCAGAAATGAATAACCAAACTTGCCTCTTTTTTGAGAAGCATAAGCGCCAACATTCGTTTGTCCTATATGCGATTGGTTGAACATAAAATTATACTCTGCCTTTTCACCCGGCATTTTTGAAATAAAATTCACCACACCTGCAATGGCGCCACCGCCGTATAAAGTGGAGGCAGGCCCTTTGATCACTTCCACCTGCTTAAGGTCTAATGGTGGAATTTCCAATACGCTTAACCCGCTGGCAAAATTCCCATAATTGGGATAGCCGTCTTTTAACAGCTGGGTATACCTTCCATCAAGCCCCTGCACCCGGATGCTTGCATTGCCGCTGGTAGCCGATGTTTGCTGCACCTGCATGCCGGTGCTTTCGTGCAACAGCATGGATACATTGGCCGGGCGCATATTGCTCTTCTCATCCAGTTCTTCGCCATCGATGGTTTCCACACGGGTGGGCGTATTGGCAATGGTACGGCTGGTACGGGTTGTTTGCAGCACCACTTCTTCTATTTCTTCCGGTTCGGCTGTCAGCAATATTTCAATCACTTCATCCTTTGCCAGGGGAAATGTAAATATATCCGTTCTCGTTTCGTAGCCGGTATGACTGAAAATAACGGATTGTTGTCCTGCCGGTATATTCTTTAATTCAGCCAGGCCGTTGTTATCAGAAGAAACGCCGTTCTTATTTTTTTCCAGTACAATGCTTACGCCTGCCAATGGCTCTCCATTCTCCGCATTCTTTATTTTCACCCGCAAATTATGCTGGGCATTCACCGTATGTATCATCATCGTTGCAAACAGCAACGCAAGTATTCTTTGCATGCAAAATTCTTTTAGTTAAATAACAGGTAGAAAACGATACGATCGCATCATATTCAATTAAACAATGTTCGGTAGTAATTAACCGATCCGTGGGGGCTGCCAGATATTACCGAAATGATCGGATGGAAGAGAGATGCTGTTGTAATAAGAGAGCTGCCTTTTTCCGGTTGTTGGTTTTGGAGCGGCAATCTTTAGTGTATGTAAATTAGAAGTAACGATATGCCCGCAGCAGGCACAATTACAGAAAGGAGCACAGGCTTCTTCTTCGTCCTGGTGATCGTGTTCACCGGCAGCCTGCAACACAGAAACAGTTGCCGGCCCGCTGCACTCATCCTTGTCCATACAGGGCATGCAGGGCAACACAAGCATATATAAACCGAGTACCAGCGTAAGTAGTTTCACCGGGCAAAGATAAAGTTTAAACAAGTGCCGGGATAAAAATGAACTGTAAAAATTATCACAACATGGTTGCAAGGCATTTCAGCGATTTACATACTACTGATACTTGTGACCGGGTTGATGGTTTGAAGTTTGAAGTTTGAGGTTGGGTGTATGCTGGCTGAAAAGTCCTTAAAAACTCATATTACTCTCTATAACTTCAAACCACAAACTTCAAACCTCAAACTTACTTCACCTCATCCACCTTCTCATACATCTGCTCCAGCACCGCCAGGTTCAGCTTTACCCAGTTGTGTTCTTTCTTTGGCCAATCGTATTTTTTCTCCAGTAATTTCTCAGCCAGTTTATACGCTTTCATGGCCTGTTCCTTATTATAAAAGCAACCGGTCCAGTTGTCTTTCAGTTCTTCTTCCTTTTTAAGATAAATGCCACCGCCATACCATTTAAAACAGGAAGGCAGCCCCCAGAAAGAAACCGTTTTATCATCCCGTTCAATGGCCGCCCGGTAAAACAGCACGAAGAAATGAATATTCTCTTTCAGCCGTTGCTGAATGGCAGCATCGCTTTCTTTTTTAGCAGGTTTTATGCGCCACAGGTTATTCTGTACATAAAACGGATCTTCTCCGGGTTCTTTGAACCGTTTTGCTGTAGAAATGAATTTCAGGATGGTAGTACTTTTAATACCAATGTTCACCAGTTTAAGTTCATCCGGCGCCAGCACGGCTATCTTATAAATGTCTTTCCCGTTTTCAATGGAATAATTCAGCGTGATGGTCTTTCTGTCTTCATCATACAACCAGGTGCCATAGTCAACCGCATTGCGTGGATTCTTTACAAAAGTTCCGTTGGCTGCCAGGTAAAAACTACGGTAGGGTATATCGAATTTCGAATCTTCCGACATATTACTGAGCGCAAGTTCATCGTCTTCCATCACCCAGCCCTGGCAAAGGGCATTGTATATATTCTCGGCGGTATCAAGGTAAACCAGCTTATCGCTTTGCTTTTCATCCGGGCTTCGTACCGTAACAACGGATTCCTTACTACCGGATCCGCTGTTGCCGTTATTGCACGACCAAAGCATTGTTGCAAAAACAATAAACACCCAAACTCTTTTACTCAATGTATTTGATTTAATACTGTAAAATAAGGATTATTGCAAAACACCTAACATCCATAAGGACCAAAATGAAATTTCTTTTATTTACATGGCCGATTCCGAAGAAGGATTTAACTCCCTCTCCTCCTGAGCGAAGTCGAAGGAAGGAGAGGGCCGGGGTGAGGTTGGGGTTGGGGGAGAGGTTAAAAATATTTACCTTCATAGCATGAGAACTTTTCTTGTCCTTCTTTCCCTGTTTTTCTCCCTTTCTGTTGCTGCACAAAAAAAAACCGCCTGGGTAAGTGGCAGGGTCGTTGATGAAAATGAAAACCCTGTTTCTAATGTATCGGTTGTTATACTGGGTAAAACAGCCGGGCTTACCAGCAACGACAGTGGCCTGTTCCGCATAAAAGTTCCGGCAGGCAAATCATTCGCCCTTGTTTTTTCGCATACCGGCTACGCCGATGTACAAAAGAATTTTTACCTGAGCGATGCAGAGGAAGAAAAACTTACGGTCATCATGGAAAAAGGCGGCAAAACGCTGGAAACGGTTGTGGTAAGTGAGAACAAAGAAAGAACCGAAGCCGGCCTTACTAAAATAAATCCAAAGAATGCCATCACATTGCCCAGTACCACCGGTGGAATAGAAGCGCTGATAAAAATACTGGTGGGCAGTAATAATGAACTCACTTCGCAATACAGCGTACGGGGTGGTAATTATGATGAGAACCTCATTTATATAAACGATTTTGAGATCTTCCGCCCTTACCTGGTTCGCAGCGGGCAACAGGAAGGCCTCAGTTTCATCAATCCAGAACTGGCAAAGAATGTGAATTTTTACACCGGCGGTTTTCAATCGAAGTATGGCGATAAGATGAGCAGTGTGCTCGACATTCAATACAAAAAACCAACCAGCTTCGGCGGTTCCGTTTATATAAGTTTACTGGAGCAAGGATTACATTTAGAAGGCGTTGCAAAAAAAGGGAAGATCAGCTACCTCGTTGGCATACGCAACCGGAGCAATAAAAATTTATTGAAGAGCCAGGAAACACTCGGCGCCTATATTCCTTCTTCTACCGATCTGCAGGCATCCTTTTCTTATAAACTGAGTGAAAAGGTTCAGCTTGAATTCCTGGGTACTTACTCGGTAACAAAATTCACCTTGTTCCCCGAGTCGGCGCAAAAAACAACTTCTGTCTTCTCCCCTCTTTTTACAGCCAACCTGGGATTGGATATTGTTTTTGAAGGCCAGGAAAGAGACAGTTACAAAACAAACCTTGTTGGCCTCAGCATTTTGCATACGCCCAACAAAAAACTGAAACTGAAATGGATGGTCAGCCGCTTTCAGAATAAGGAGAATGAGAACTTTGATATTGCCGGTTCTTATTTATTCGGCGACCGTGATTTTGATAATACCAGCAGCACCTATGGACAGATCGTTAACCCGCTTGGCGCCGGTTATTACCAGAACTATGGAAGAAACCAGCTGAATATAAATGTATACAATGCCACGCTAAAAGGAAGTTATGCCGCCGGAAAACATTTTGTACAGTTTGGCAACAGCATTGAGCAAACAAACATCACCGATAAATTAAAAGAATGGGAATACCAGGACAGCGCCGGCTATTCATTGCCCTACAACCCGCCCAACCTGGCACTGTTCAAATCGTTTAATTCAACGGCCGATCTTTCTATCCGGAAATTCAGCGGCTATGTACAGGATAATATAAGACTGGGTAATGCAAAAAATGAGATCACGCTGCAGGCTGGTGTTCGATACAATTACAATTCGCTGAACAAAGAATTCCTGGTAAGTCCACGCATACAGTTCAGTTTTAAACCCAGCTGGAAACGGGACCTGGTGTTTAAACTGGCAGCGGGCGCTTACCATCAGCCACCCTTTTACCGGGAGTTAAGAAGATACGACGGAACATTGAACACCGATGTAAAAGCGCAGAAGAGTTACCAGTTTGTTGCCGGCGCCGATTATAATTTCAAGGCTTTCAGCAACCGTCCCTTTCGCCTGGCCGCCGAAGCTTATTACAAAAGTATGACGAGTGTGGATGTGTATGATGTAGACAATGTGAAGATCCGCTATGCCGGTAACAACAATGCCAAAGCCTATGCCGTTGGTTTTGAAGCAAGGCTTTTTGGTGAACTGGTGAAAGATGCGGAAAGCTGGTTCAGCATCGGCATCATGCAAACGAAGGAAGATCTTGATGGCGATCACTATTACCAATATAAAAATGCAGCCGGTGAGATCATCAACTCACACAGTACCGACCAGGTGCCGGTTGACAGCATACGCAATGAAATGGGTTTTGTACGCCGCCCTACCGACAGGTTGATAACCGTTGGTTTATACCTGGAAGACTACCTGCCTACCAATAAGAATTTTAAATTCCATTTGAACATGCTTTATGGCAGCAATATGAGCTACAACATACCCAACAGTGTAAAGTACCGCAATGCCCTCATCATTGAACCGTATATAAGAGTGGATGCCGGCTTCAGCGCACAATTACTAAGCGAAAAAAGCAAGCGCCGCAGTCACAGCCCCTTCCGCAGCTTCCAGAATATCTGGTTCAGTTTTGAAGTATTTAACCTCATCGACCGGCGCAATACCATTTCTTTTCAATTGATAAAAGATTTTGCGAATAATGTGTACAGCATTCCAAACCGGTTAACCCCAAGGCTGGTGAATTTTAAGATCGTAGGGAGGTTTTAGAGATAAGAAACTCAATTTACCCGGGACCTTAGGCAAACCGTTGCATTCATTTTTATGTAAACAATCTGTTGCTTGCATCCATACCCGAAACCCCACTAACATGCTTAACAACACATTTCTCCTTCGACTGGCCGTAGCCACTATCCTGCTCATGCACAGCATTCCCGGTATGTTCAATAACGGGATAAATGATTTTGGCAAATTTTATCTTAATGAAATTGGTTTTGCCCCCATGGGCATACCACTCGCCTGGGCCATCAAGTTATCGCATGTGGTTTGTGCCATCTGCCTGCTGCTTAATAAATACACAAAGCCGGCGGCGCTGCTAACCATCCCCATTCTTATTGCCGGCATCATCATGGTTCATTTTAAAGAAGGCTGGTTTGTGGTGGGCGGTGGCCGTAACGGTGTTGAATTTAATTTCCTGCTGATCTTTGTATTGCTTACTCTCCTGTTCCCCGGGGGCTTTAAGAAAAAGCCGGTAACTTAGAAGTAAGCCCATTATGCCGGGCCGCTGAAAGCAGGATTAAAATAAGACCCAGCCTTTTTGCAATCTTGCAAATAATGCCTAATTTATACAGCCAAACAGATCCTCATTCTTTCACCTAAAATTGCCGTATGCGAAAAATCCCGGTATTTGTCTCCTGCCCCACCACCCTTACAGCAGAGCAGGACCAGAAACGGAAAGTGATCATCGACATCATTGATGATCTTCAACTGGAACCCCGTGCGCTGGGCCGAGGAGAATATCCAACGGAATATCCGCTGAAAGAAGTGTATGTGATCGCCAAACATTGCGCCGGGGGTATCATCCTTGGCTTTGAACAGATCTATGTGGAAACAGGTAAACGCAAAAGGAATTCTAAAGAACAAAAACTGATCACGAAAGAAAAACCGGTACTGCTTCCCACACCCTGGAACCACCTGGAAGCAGGTATCTTATTCGGATTAAAACTACCCCTGCTGATCTTTAAAGAAGAAGGTATTGAAGGCGGCGTATTTGATTACGGCATTACCGATGCATTCATTCATACCATGCCGCCGGTTCGCCCGGGCAAAGCCAAGGTTGATGAACTGAGGCAGGTGTTTTTAAAATGGTTTGCCCAGGTAAGTTCAAGATACCACGAATATTAAATGAAGCTGTACCTGCTGCCATCCATTGCACCCGGTCTTACTTTACAGTTTTACCTGTGACAGAAAATCGCTCCGATCCCAAAAACATTTTTGTAATTTAGTTATCCTTAGTCCTGCTCCATTCGTTATTAACAGACAAAATCTACAATTATGAAGTCTTTACGTTTTGCATTTACGGTTTTAATTTCAACCCTTCTTTTATTCTCCTGCAACAACAGCGGGGAGAAAAAAGCAGAAGAAGCAAAAGCGCCCAAACTGAAAGAAGAGAACATTACGTATAAGATCGACAGTCTTACCATGGACGGCTACATCGTATACGATGAGAATATAACAGGCAAACGCCCGGCCATACTGGTGGTGCATGAGTGGTGGGGATTGAATGATTATGCAAAATCAAGAGCGAAACAACTGGCAGAACTGGGTTATATCGCCATGGCCATCGACATGTACGGCAATGGCCGCCGGGCCGATAACCCAAAAGATGCAGAAGCATTGGCCATGCCTTTTTATATGAACCCTGCCATGGCCAAAGCACATTTTGATGCAGCGCTGAATAAATTCAGGTCGTATGCCCAGGTAGATACAACCAATATGGCCGGCATTGGTTATTGCTTTGGAGGCGGCGTATTGCTTAACCTTACCCGCATGGGTGAACCGCTGAAAGGCATCGCCAGTTTTCATGGAACAATGCCGTTTATACCGGCAGACAAAAACCTCCTGAAAAAAACACAAACACTCGTATGCAACGGGGAGAATGATACCGCTTTTGTTTCGGTGGCTTCTATTGCACTGTTCAAAAAGCAAATGGATTCAATTGGCGCATCGTACAGTTTTAAAAATTATGCCAACGCCACTCATGCATTCAGCAACCCGGCTGCTACGGCGCTGGGGCAAAAATTCAGCCTGCCCATTGCCTATAATGCGGCGGCAGACAGCGCTTCGTGGAATGATATGAAGCTGTTTTTTAAGGGGCTGTTCAAATAAACAGGATTACTGACCGGTTATTGTTTGCAGGCAACTCCGTATTCAAAAACAAGCAGCTCCTCTTCTTCCTTTTTTGATATCGCTACCCGGCTGCTGCTTTCGGCAACGACTTGCGTCATTACCTGCTTCTTTATTTTTTTATCGGGAAGGATAAAACGGGCGCTCACATCTCCCTTGCCCTCCTGGTTCATATGAAACATCTTTGCCGGCTGGCTGCAGGCAAGATCAAAGGCTGCGAACCGGATGGTCTTTACATTCCTGTTGTCTTCTGTTTTAAAGTGGATCGTTTTATTGCTGATGTCGTATACAATGCTCCATTTGGTAAAGTCTCCCTGCACCACTTTATCCAAAATGGAAAATGCGTAATCTGTTACCGGCATATTGTTAGCGGTGGAATTGAACTGCTTTACCATGTTACAGGCTTTTACAAAACGGTCGAGCGAATTATTCTGAAGCGAAACATTCTTACCCAGCAATGACTTTGCTGTTTTAACAGAGGACGCATAGGTATCGTTGGTAAGTACCGGGAAGGGCAAACTCTCCTCTTTATGAACCACCATTTTACCGTCTAAGAATTCAATGGCAGCAACATTGCCCGATGCATCGGCAACCAGGTAATGAATGGGTGTGCCTTTTTCGCTGATGCGTAGCCGCATATCGGAGGCGATCAGTTCTGCCGTTGTTGCTGAATTGTCTAACTGGTATTGTATCCATTGCAAAACGCCAACAGCTGGTCTTGCATCGGAAGCCGGATAAACGGTTCCATCCAGCCACATCAGTTCAACTACCAGTCCCTTCTCATTCATACCCCCGGTAGGGAATTCCTTTCCATATTGATTAAATGTGATGCTTCCGTACCTGGATATCCAGCTGGCGGTATTTCCATCGCCCATTTTCATGGAAGTTTTAAACAATCCACGCTGGTTTGTGTTTACAATACCGGCGCCGGTAACCCAGTCGTAATTCCTGCCAAAAACGATCTGCCCGTTCTTATTAATACAGAAAGTGGTGCAGGCATAAACAGCGGGTAACCAAAGCAGCAAAAAGAAGAAGAAGGATATCTTTTTCATGGTAAAACTTTACACAAGCTACCTGATATTTTAAAAATTGCCGGCAGAAAAAATGATGAGCGGGTAAAACCTGCTTGCGAATTCAAATAAAAAAGCGTTTCTTAGATATACCGTTACCACTACCTTACATGAATATTGTAATTACATCCCGTCCCGAACCGCATTACCTGCTGGTTGAATCCAAAGGGGATCTGTATACAAAGGCAGATCTTGTAAAGCAAAGCCAGCTGATACATGAAGAGATCATAAAACACAAAGCCAAGAAGATACTGGTTCATGAAACAGAAACCAGCTTCCCCCTTGACCTTTTCCCTTATTATGAACTGGTTAAATTTTATTTAGACAATTTCCCGGGGGATATCCGCATGAATAAGATCGCCATCGTCATTTCGGAAGAGTATGAAAAAATGGCCCGTTTCTGGGAAACGGTTTGTACCAACAGGGGCCTGCAGTATTTTGCGTTCACTTCTTTTCAAAAAGCACACGACTGGCTGGTTAATGAAAATGCTCCGTCAAAATGATACCTGCACTTGAAACAATTAGTTGACGATTAAATTCACAGTGATTTTTTCAACACCACCATCTGCCCCATATGATAGGCGTCGTGCTGCAGGCATCCCATGATGAGATCGTAATAGGTTTGCTCTTTTTTAGGCGAAGGCTTATGCAGATTCTCTTCATTAAAATGGTGGATGGCATTGCGAAGTAAATGGTAGGCTGCTTCAAAATCGTGCAAGGTCTGTTTCCAGTTTGCTTCATTCAGCTCGGCAGGTAACGAAAAATCTTTAAAAGGCGGCGGGTTATCACTTCCGGTGAGGCGGTTAACCACGGTGGTTCTCCAGTAAACAAGATGAGAAACAAGCATCCAGGTACTGTTGCCGTCCTTGCTGATCGTTTTGGCAGCTTTCTCCGCATCTATCCCATGCAGCACTTCTTTAAAATTAAGCCCGATCCAGCAATCGCCGTGCTGCAGATCGGCAAATAGTTTTAGTATGCGGTTTATCTCATTAGCCATATTTTTGCACAAAGGTTAATGGTTAATCGTTCTTAGTTAATCGGACTGCAACTTAGAACAAATTTACAATTTCAATCGGAATAATAAATTGCGGGTTCTACGTTGAACCACTAACCAATAACTATTAACAGCAAACCATGAATATAGAATTCAATAAGAATGAAGATGCGATGAAACTGGCCTGGAGCCTTGTAAAGCAACGGCTGGAAAAGATCTATGAAGGCGGCGGTAAAAAATCAGCAGCCAGGCAAAAAGAACGGAACAAACTAACGGCCCGGGAACGCATCGCCTACCTGTGTGATGCTAACAGCCCGTTTGTGGAGATCGGTGCTTTTGCCGGCTACGATATGTATCCTGATGAAGGCGGTTGCCCGGCGGGCGGAACCGTAAGTGGTATCGGTTATGTCAGCGGCAGGCAGTGTGTTATTGTTGCCAATGATCAAACAGTAAAAGCCGGGGCCTGGTTCCCTATCACCGGTAAAAAGAATCTTCGCATGCAGGAGATCGCCATGGAGAATAACCTGCCCATCATTTATTTAGTTGACAGTGCCGGTGTATTCCTTCCGATGCAGGATGAGATATTTCCCGACAAAGAACATTTCGGCCGCATCTTTCGCAACAATGCAAAGATGAGCGCCATGGGCATCACACAAATTGCTGCGGTAATGGGCGCCTGTGTGGCCGGCGGCGCTTACCTGCCTATCATGAGCGATGAAACCCTGATGGTGGAAGGAAATGGCTCCATCTATTTAGCCGGACCTTACCTGGTGAAAGCGGCTATTGGTGAAGACATCGACAGCGAAACCCTGGGCGGTGCCGAAACACATAACGCCATCAGTGGCATTGCCGATTATAAATTCAAAACAGAAGAAGAGTGCCTGGACAAAGTGAAAAAGATCATGAGCAAACTGGGGCATACTAAAAAAGCCGGCTTTAACCGGGTAGCCGCCAAAGCGCCTGGAAAAAATAACGGGGAGATCTATGGCATCATGAGTGAAGGCAACAGTAAACCTTATGATGTTGCGGATATCATCAATTGCATTGTGGATGCCGGCAGTTTTGATGCGTTCAAAGATGATTATGGTAAAACGATCGTTTGCGGCTATGCACGTGTTGATGGCTGGGCCGTGGGCATTGTTGCCAACCAACGCCTTATTGTAAAAAGTAAGAAAGGCGAAATGCAGTTGGGTGGAGTTATTTACAACGACAGCGCCGATAAAGCGGCACGGTTCATCATGAATTGCAACCAGAAAAAGATACCCCTTGTTTTTTTACAGGATGTTACCGGTTTTATGGTAGGCAGCAGAAGCGAACACAGCGGCATTATAAAAGACGGGGCCAAACTGGTGAATGCGGTCTCTAATTCGGTGGTACCTAAGATCACCATTATCACGGGTAATTCTTACGGTGCCGGCAACTATGCCATGTGCGGTAAGGCCTACGATCCCCGTTTTATTTATGCATGGCCTACGGCAAAGATCGCCGTAATGGGTGGCGAGCAGGCAGCAAAGACCATGCTGCAGATACAGGTAGCCACTTTAAAAGCAAAAGGCAAAGAGATAACACCAGAAGAGGAGAAAGAATTATTGCAGCAACTGATCAACCGTTACGATTCGCAAACAACTCCTTATTATGCTTCCGCCAGGTTATGGGTAGATGCCATTATTGATCCGGGAGAAACAAGAAAGCTGATCTCGGAAGGGATCGCCGCAGCAGATCATAATCCGGATATTGCGGAGTTTAAAACGGGCGTGTTCCAGGTGTAATAAATGTTCCAACGTTTAAGGGTTTAAGACGTTTAAAGGTTCTTTAAAATGTATACTCCCATTAAACCCTTAAACGTCTTAAACCTTTAAACGATTATCAATTGTCTGAAATAAAAATCTACACCGATGGCTCCTCCCGTGGCAATCCCGGTCCGGGCGGATTTGGTGTTTTACTGATGTGGAATAATCACTGCAAGGAAATTTCAAAAGGCTTCCGGTTAACTACTAATAACCGGATGGAGTTACTGGCTGTTATCACCGGCCTGGAATCCATTACTAAAAAAGAATTACCCGTTGTTGTTTATTCCGACAGCCAGTACGTGGTGAAAGCCATTGAAGAAGGCTGGCTGAATAACTGGATCAAAACAGATTTTAAAGGAGGCAAAAAGAACAAAGACCTCTGGACAAGGTATTATCATCTCTCCCGCAATATGAAAGTAAAAATGAAATGGGTAAAGGGCCATGCCGATAACCCGTACAATAACCGTTGCGATGAACTGGCCACCACGGCTGCCAATGGAAAGAATTTGTCTGTAGATGAATGGTACGAAGAAAATGAGAACTGATAATAGCGTTTTTTTTTACCGCTGAGAACAAGAGCTAACAGAGTTTGCGCTGAGAGCAGATACTCTGCGTAAAACTCTGCTTCTCACTTCTCTGCGGTTGAAACTATTAAGCAACCGCTTTCTTCCCGATCACATAATTGTTCACCAGGTGATAAGAACCGAAGAGAATAGTACTGTAAACCAGGTCGGCAACAATGCCAGTTTTTAAGAAGGGTAAACCTCCTACCAGGCTGGCAATATACCCATCAAAATTCTGGGGATATGTATGGTAGATAGGGTTATCAAAAACAAAGAAAGCCGAATTAGATAAGAAGAAGAACAACAGCGAAGAACCGATGGAATAACCGGCAACAGAGAATATGTTGATCTTTTTCAAGCTGAAAGCGATCACCGTGATCAGTGCAAGGATGCCATAACCTACCAACTGGCCCCAACCCCAGAAGCCGGGAGCGATATTGAACACTTCAAACATCACATCGGAAAGAAACATGGCCAGGATAGGAAAGGCAAATGCCAGTCTCCTGTCTTTAACAGCGGCTCCTGCAAAAACAGCCATGCCGATCATGGGACTGAAATTATGAGGATACATCCATACCCTTGATAAAGCGGCAGCAACAATTAATATTCCGGCAACGATGAGTGAAGTACTGTTCTGTTTGTTCATTATATTTCCTTTGAGGCAAAAATAAGCAATAATCTTTTTCCGGCAGGCATTTAACAGGGGCAATTATCCTCAGCCTGTTAATTAGTCAAATCAATAACTTTGGGCATGGCGCAGCATAACAAAACGGGCAACCAGGGAGAAGCCATGGCGGCAGATCACCTCAGGGGCAAAGGATACAGCATACTGCATCAGAACTGGCGCCATTCCCATTGGGAAGTAGATATCATCGCCGGCAAAGGCGATGTATTGCATTTTATAGAAGTGAAGACCCGCCGTACCCGGAAATTTGGCCATCCCGAAGAAGCGGTTTCCAAAAAGAAGATCCGGAACCTTATCAATGCTTCGGAAGAATACCTGTACCAGCAACCTCAGTGGAAAAGGATACAATTTGACATCCTTGCCATTACGATATTAAAAGATGAGCCGGTTGAATATTTTTTGATTGAGGATGTTTATTTGTGAGATACTGGATGCAGGATACAAGATACCGGATATAGTTACCTTGGTGAGTTAAACACTTTACAAACCTCAAACCTCAAACCTCAAACCTCAAACCTCAAACCTCAAACCTCAAACCTCAAACACCTAACCCCTGGCTCCCAACCTCTCCTCCATCTTCTCTACCAACTTATACGTGGCAGGGCAATACTCAATATTCTGTTTGTGTACGTGCATATAATCCACCATCTTATTTTTTGGCAGATGCGGAAAGCCGGCGCAATCGGCGGGCCTGATCTCGTAAATAGAACACTTATTGTCTTTAAGATTCAGGAACTGGCAAGGCTCTGTTTTATTAAGTATATCACCAGAACGGTCGCGGCGAAGCCATTGTTTGGTGAACTCCCTGGGTGTTTGTCCGAAGTGTTTGGAGATACGTACGATATCGGTACGGGTAAAAGTAGGACTCATCGTTTTACAGCAATTGGCACAGGTAAGACAATCCACTTCCTTCCAAACCTCTGGTTCCAACGACCGGGTAACAGTATCCAATCCCTTCGGCGGATCCTTCTCGATCTTTGTAAGAAATGTTCTTAGTCTTTTTTTGTTGAAACGTACTTTTTGCCTGAACGAACGTAGGTTAACTGCCTGCATATTGTATATTGATGACTATTGACGAAATTTAGGCTGCGAAAATAGTGTATATTGACTTCAATGAACAATCTTAATTTAAAAACCGCCTCACCGTATGTGGGAACCCTATAAAAAAGGATTCAAGGCCTGGCTGCAGTTAGAAAAGTCACTGGCCGCTAATTCGGTGGAGGCCTACCTGCGTGATATTGATAAACTCACCGATTACCTGCAGGCCACCCAAAAACTGGTTAAGCCCGATGAGCTTCAGTTAAAAGACCTGGAAGCATTTATACAATGGGTGGCCGGGCTGGGCATGACCGTTGCTTCGCAATCGAGAATTATTTCGGGACTGCGTAGTTTTTATAATTACTGCAGCATGGAACAGATTATTACAGCCAACCCAACAGTTCTGCTGGAAGCTCCTAAACAGAAAAGGTTGCTGCCCGACACTCTAAGCTTTGAAGAGATAGAAAGCATCATCGCACAGATAGACCTGAGCAAACCCGAAGGCGGCCGCAATAAAGCCATACTGGAAACATTATACAGTTGCGGACTAAGGGTAAGCGAACTGGTGAACCTGCGCCTCAGTTGCTTGTTCCTGGACATCGGTTTTATCCGGGTGACCGGCAAAGGCGATAAGGAAAGATTAGTACCCATTGGCAGTGAAGCCATCAAATACATCAACATCTACCGGAACGATATACGGGTACACATCAGCATAAAACCGGGGCAGGAAGATTTCTTATTCTTAAACCGAAGGGGAAGTAAACTTACCCGGGTGATGATCTTCATTATGCTGAAGGAACTGGTAAAAAAAGCAGGTATTGAAAAAAGCATCTCGCCACATACCTTCCGCCATTCATTTGCCACCCATTTAGTGGAAGGCGGCGCCGACCTGCGGGCCGTACAGGAAATGCTGGGCCATGAGAGCATCACCACTACGGAGATCTATACACATTTAGACAGGGAATATTTGCGGGAAACACTGCACCAGTTTCACCCGGCGTTTAAATAAGTACCTGGTCTGACGCCCTCGCCTGACCGTTCTTCGCATCGTGGATTTTTTTATGGTCAGACGGAGACGTCAGACCATAAAAAAACCGGCCAGGCACTGCGTCGTTTTAAACTGCCAGTAATCCCAGCCGGTATGAACATCCATCACTATGTACCATAAAAACTTCGATCACTTGTTTGCGGAAACCACTTCTTCTTCCTCCTCTTCGTCGATCATAGCTCTTTTCTTTCTTTCAGTTTTCCTTACAATACTGTTAGCGCTTTGAACCAATTTCACAAATTCCTTCCGGTATCCTTCTTTATCAGTGCCGATTGCATTTCCTGCCAGGCTCAGTACATCTTTGTACGTAGCCAGTTGTTTAAACGATGAGCTACGAAGCAACAGGCCAAATTCAGCAACCGCAGCTGCAAAACGGTAATTGGCCGATGTAAACTGTATCTGTTTGTTCTCATCCCGTACAGGTATCTCCATCAATGTACTCTTATCTCCATCGGATTGCTTATAGCGAAGCTTCACGGTCATGATCTCTTTACTGAAAGTGGTGGCCGAGAATTTTTCTTCTACCTGGTATTTCAGCGTATCCACTTTCTGCAAAAATGAGGACGATACGCCAGCCGGTATGATCTCGTATAATGCCGTTACGGTATGGCCGCTGCCCATCTCACCGGCATCTTTTTTATCGTTATTAAAATCTTCTTTGTTCAGCATTCTGTTCTCGTATCCTATCAGGCGGTATCCCTGCACAATGGAAGGATTGAACTCCACCTGCAGTTTCACATCTTTGGCAATGGTGAAAAGGGTTCCTCCAAACTCATTCACCAACACTTTCTTTGCCTCACTCAGCTGATCAATGTAAGCATGATTGCCATTGCCTTTATCGGCAAGCTTCTGCATTTTCGCATCCTGGTAATTACCCGTTCCGAATCCGAGTACGGTTAGGAACACACCACTCTCTCTTTCCTTCTCGATCATGGTTTCCAGTTCGGCATCGCTGCTGATGCCGATATTAAAATCACCATCGGTGCAAAGTATCACCCGGTTATTGCCCCCTTTGATAAAATTTTGCCTGGCAGTATTGTAAGCCAGCCGGATCCCTGCTCCACCTGCAGTGGACCCGCCTGCCTCCAAATTATTGATAGCTTCTTTTATTTCCTGCTTTTTCAAACCATTAGTGGCTGGCAAAACAAGTCCTGCATTACCGGCATATACACATAAACTCACTTTGTCGGTTTCCCGCAGCTGGTCAACCAGTAATTTCAATGATTGCTTTAAAAGAGGCAGTTTGTCCTCGCTCTCCATAGAACCGGATACGTCTATCAGGAAAACGATATTCCCTGCAGGAAGGTTTTCTGTTGGTATGATCTTACCCTGGAGCCCGATCAATGCAAGCCGGTGTTCCGGGTTCCAGGGGCAGGAACTGATCTCTGTGTTAACAGAGAAAGGATCACCGGCTTTAGGTTGCGGATATTCGTACTTAAAATAATTCACCATCTCTTCTATACGCACAGCGCCTGCCGGTGGCAATTGTCCCTGGTTTAAAAAACGGCGCATATTGCTGTAAGAAGCAGCATCCACATCGATAGAGAAAGTGGAAAGCGGATTATCTTTTACTTTCAAAAATGCATTCTCGAGAATATAATCATATCCTTCCCTGTCAAGGCTCCCGTTGCCCGAATTATTAAATCCGCTTTCACCACGCAGTCTTACATTATTCGTGGCCCCCAATGCTGATGTTGTTTGCGTCCGAACCTGTATGCCTGCAACTTTACCTGCTAACGCATCATTTACACTTGTGGTAGAAAGAGAATTAACTTGATTAGCTCCTATTGACTGGGTATTTGATGAAGTGCTTCGGGATGATCGTTTTACTCCAAAGGCGGAAGTCACCACCACTTCTTTTAATTCAGTAGCTCCTTTTTCTAAAACGATGATCAGGTGGCGCTGTGTGCCCACTCGTACTTCAGCATCCTTATACGAAGCGCCTGAAATAACAAGCACATCATTTTCGCTATTAACCCGTATGGAGAAAACACCATTGGCATCGGCTGAAAGACCGGCGGCTGTTCCTTTGACCTTAATGGTTGCAAAGGAAACGGGGTTACCATCTACGTCAATCACTTTACCAGTCACAATAAATGGCACCCGCGTTGTAAAAGCAAGCATTGCAAATGCACATGCTGCCAGGATAAATATTATTTTTTGCATAACACAGAATTTGTTATAAAGATGAGTTGTTGAAATGAATTACATAATTCAGTAAAAATGTTTGTGAGAAAATTGAATCGATAGTGAGATCGTGAAATAAAAAGTCAGCGCAAGAAATTAATGATCAGACGGAACTTCGGACCATAAAAAAACCGGCCAGATGCTCCTGCTTTTTTTAAAAAACTTAAGGCAGCTATCCAGGCCGGCGTAAACAACCATCACTATCGAACTATGAAACTACTTTTGCTAATCAATTGGTTTTTGTTATCAAATACACGGATATAATAAACTCCTCCGCTCCATTTGCTATCTGCATTTATTATTTCTTTATACTCTTTTGCAGCAGCATTAATTTGCTTTTGAAGGATTGTCCTGCCTGCAGCATCTGTAATCTGGATCTGGTGGTTACCGGTTTGCTTTAGTTTTAAAGCAACATGGAATGAACCACCAGGCTCTACGGGATTGGGATATACTTTTATCGAATCAGTAAGTATAGTACTTACCCGGGCTTTTACATCTTTATACAAAGAGGTACTTCTTACATAACTCACAGATCCCATTGCTCCTTTTATGACCCTAGATGAATAATCGAACACAACCACTTCTTTCAACTCTTTTACTTTCGTTTTTCTTGTAGTTATCACTATCGCTCCGTTTGAAGCATCGGAACCGAATAGGGCCGTAGCAGCCGGGCCCTGTAAAACAGATATACTTTCAATATCTGCCGGATCAATTTCATTTCCATTTGGAACAATGGTACCATCTACCACATACAAAGCAGGCTTTGCAACCGAAACAGTGCTGATGCCTCCTAATCGTATTGTATTTTCATTTGGTTTGGCAGTTTCAGTTTTCTTCAGCAACACTTGCCATGTCTTCTTTTCACTAAGTTCCTTTTCAGTAATGGTAAATTCATTTGTTTCATAGCCATACGCTTCTACTTTGATGAAGTAATGCTCGCTCTTCTTAATGTCCTTCCATGTATAAGAACCAGCCTTGTCTGCAAAAGCAGTATCGTGACCGTTTGTGTTATTTTTTGCAATAATGATCTTCGCCTTATCAATTGGCTGGCTGGACCTGTCGTCCTTTACCTGGAACGTTGCTGTATATTTTGTATCGGCAGCAATAACCCTTTTATTAAGATCCCTGCGCATCATTCCGCCGGCAACGGTCACTACTACTTCTTTAAGATTATAAGCAGGATCCTTTTCCAGGACTGTATTTATCACTTTCTGTTTTCCTACAGGAATCTGTACCTCCTTATAACCTGCTCCGGAAATAAGAAGCACTTCATTTCCATTAATCCGGATGGAATACTCTCCATTTGCATCAGCAGAAAGACCGCCACCATTACCTTTGATCTTAACGAATGCGAATGAAACCGGATTGCCTCCTTTATCCGTTACCTTGCCCTTCACAATCACATTTCTTGCGCCTGCTATCTTTCCTGCTAAAGCATCACAAACACCAGATGGGCTTACAATACTAAGTTCAGATGCCGTAAGAGCCCGTACATTCCCCTGTGCTTTTGCATTATTGTTTTTTGAAAAGAACATAAAGAACATCACGATATAATTCCAGTACCAGAACAAACGTTTCTTTGATTCTTTTGGCCGGGTAATGGTTCTGTCTAACTGGCTCGGCAGCGCCCGGCCACATACTTTATCGTGGGTGGTATGGGTGAAATAATTCAGTACTTCGGTATCGGTCATCATGCTGAAGTCGATCACTTCCTTTGCACAGGCATTGCAGTAGCGGCCCTGTTCCGTTGGCGTCATTTGTTGCCAGTTCTCGTGGCAGGGTTCAGGAATGGAGAGTTGCAGTTTCTGCATAACAGCCGGTTTTGTTATACAGATGCTGCATTACAGGTAATTACATAAAGCAGTAAAAATATTTTTGGAGAATGAATAGTGACGATACCGGCGGCAGGATATCATTTGCTTTCCAGCATTACATCGGCCTGCTGAAAACTAACCCGGTCGGTATACACCCGGTTGGTAACTTTATTGCGGTAATTCTTGAACATACTTTGCCAGCGGAGCTGCAATACACCCAGCACGCCTTCTTTAATGATGCCCTTGTTCATTTTACTGGCGCCAAATTCCCGGTCGATGAACGTGATAGGCACTTCAATTATTTTAAAGCCCAGTTTCCAGGCGGCAAATTTCATTTCTATCTGGAAAGCATAGCCCACAAAACTGATCTGGTTAAGGTTGATGGATTCCAATACTTCGGCCCGGTAACAAACAAAGCCGGCAGTAGGATCCTTAACCGGCATCCAGGTGATCATTCTTGTATATAATGAAGCGCCTTTTGAAAGTAGGATCCGGTCGGCAGGCCAGTTGGCTACCGCCCCGCCCTTAATGTACCGGGAGCCCACGGCAACACCGGCCCCGTTTACACAGGCTGTATATAATGCCTCCAGGTCTTTGGGGTTGTGAGAAAAATCGGCATCCATCTCAAAAATGAACTTGTAGCCTCTTTCAAGCGCCCAGCGAAAGCCATATATATATGCTGTACCCAGGCCGAGTTTACCTGATCGCCTCTCTAAATATAATTGACCGGGATATTTAGGTATCAGTGATGCAATGATGAAAGCTGTGCCATCCGGAGAATTATCGTCGATGATGAGCACATGATAACCCAACTGCAAACCAATCACTGCATCGATGATCTTCTCGATGTTTTCCTTTTCGTTGTATGTTGGTATGATGACTAATTTTTCCAATGATGCCCAAACATTGACTGATTCAAATTTACAATAAATAACACAACTGCTTATTAACTTGTTTTCTACAATTTCTATTTAGTTATTCTTTAACAGCGACCGGTTCAATATCTCCGTCAGCTTCTGCTTGGTGTGCAGCGGAAAATCTCCCCGCATCATCCAGTCATAATACTGAGGTTCAGCCTTTAGCACATCTGCTACGGCCCTGCCCTTGTGTTTTCCAAAATTGAATATTTCCCTTCCCGAATCGTTGAAGCTGAAGCGGCGGGCATAATCCACAATCTTATCTTCGCCGATCACGCCCAGGATAGAATCAACGGAATCGCCCAGTTTTTCATAGCGTTTCAGTTGTGCCATCAAAACATCAATGGTGGCATTTACATCTGTTTCGGCGCTGTGTGCACCTACCAGTTCCTTTTCACAAAAGAATTTATAGGCTGCAGATAAAGTACGGGGCTCCATGGTATAGAATATGTGCTGCACATCTATCATCTTGCGGGTGCTAAGGTCAACATCCATGCCGGCCCGTAAGAATTCTTCCATCAGGATAGGAATATCAAACCGGTTGCTGTTGTATCCGCCCAGGTCGCAGTTCTCAATGAACATTTTTATTTCATTGCCCGACTGTTTAAATGTTGGTGCATCTTTTACCATCTCATCGGTGATACCATGTATATCGCTTGATTCTTTTGGGATGGCCATTTCGGGGTTAAGCAGTTTGCGCTTTACCAGGCGGCTTCCATCGGGCATGATCTTTACCATGGCGATCTCTACAATACGGTCTGTAGAAAGGCTCACTCCGGTTGTTTCAAGATCAATAAAGGCAATGGGGCGTTTAAGTTGCAACATGTTGGATTTTATTTTTAGTAAGGATTAAAGTTCCGTTTTCACAGGTCGTTTTGCCCTGATTTGGGTATAAAATTGAGGCCGAAGGTAATATTAATTGTTTTTCGTCGTTTACCGTTGATAAATTATCTTTGCAGAAACTTAGGATCTGCAATAATAGGTTTTAAAATCTCAAAAGAGAAATGATGAAAAAAATATTCTTTGCCCTGCTGCTTATGATCTCCATCTCTGCTATTGTAAGCAGTTGTGCCCCAAGCCGTAAGTCAGGTTGCCCCATGAGTGAAGGCATCATTCACTAAGCCAGGCATTCTCATGAACTGGATCGAACTCAACAACCTGCAACAGCTTTCCCAAATCAGGGAATTATCCCGTTCCAGGCCGCAGGTGATCTTCAAACACAGCACCCGTTGTTCCATCAGCACCGTTGTAAAGAACCGGCTCGAAAGAGTTGACCAGCCCCGGTCTGCTGACTTTTATTTCCTCGACCTGCTGAAATTCCGTTCGGTATCCGACCAGGTAGCGGAAGACTTCTCGGTTTACCACGAATCGCCCCAGGTATTACTGATAAAAGATGCCGCATGTATTTATGAAGAAAGTCACAACGCCATCGACATGGCCGGCATCCTAGAGCAGATCGGTCTTAACTGAACCTTCTTCTTTTAACGTACTTCACCACTTCATACCATATCACCGAAACAAAACCGGTAAGCACGGCAAAAGACACCTGGGTCATTGCTAATTTTTCAAAACTGAAAAAAGCAGCAAGCGGACGAACGCTTACAAATAAAGCAGTGAGTACAATGGTTATGAGAATGATGATGGGAACCAGGTTATTTTTATAGCGGCTTGTTTCCACGATGGAATAATAAAAGGACCGGTTAACCAATGTAAGAAACACATTCGCTGATATCAACGCCAGGAATATCATGGTACGGGTGATGCTTTCATTATACCCCTGTGCTACGGCATATTGATAGGTGAATAAGGTGCCCGCTGTAATAATCAGCCCCTGGATGATGCTGGTAGCCAGTTCCTGTGCGTTAAAAAAAGTACTGCTGAATTCCCTGGGTTTCTGCAGCATCATATTCTTTTCAATCGGTTCGTTCTCGTAAATGATAGAACAGGTGGGACCCATGATCAGCTCCAGGAAGATCACATGCACCGGCGTAAAGATATTCGGGTATACCCATCCCAATGCCAGCGGAATAAACACCGTAAGTATGATGGGTATGTGAATGGAAATGATATACTGAATGGCTTTCTTCAGATTGCTGTATATCTTTCTTCCCATGGCAACAGCGTCCACCATCCTGGCCAGGTCATCGTCTGTTAATATCAATGACGAAGCCTGTTTGGCGATCTCACTTCCTTTTTTTCCCATGGCAATACCTATATGTGCCGATTTAAGGGCCGGGCCATCGTTCACCCCGTCTCCTGTCATGGCAACGATCTTTCCGTTTTCCTTCAGTGCATTTATCACCCGCAGCTTTGCATCCGGGAACATGCGGGTGAAGATATTAATGCGGTTCACCTGTTTAACCAGTTCCTCTTCTGTCATCGTATGCAGCGCTTCTCCATCAATGATCTTTTCCGCACCTTTAAAGCCGGTTTGCATGGCAATGGTTCGGGTAGTAGCCATATTGTCACCGGTAATGATCTTTACATCAATGCCTGCATTTTCAAAGGCATTAAAAACAGTATCAATATTCTTCTTCGGAGGATCGTAAAAAGCGATCAATCCCTTGAACGAAAAACGGAACTGTTGCTGTTGCTTTGGAAAATCATTTCCGGCGTGGGCCGCTTCTGCAACTGCCAGTACCCGGTAGCCTTTTTCTGACAGCTCATTTACCGCTGATACGATTATTTTTTCTTCTTCCGCAGGCAGAACGGATACACGAATGATGGCTTCCGGCGCTCCTTTGGCCGCAATGATACGGCTGCCTGCTGCATTCTCAAAAACATGGGTCATCATCGGTGGCCTTCCTCCCAGCGGGTATTCGTGTATCATTTTATAGGAAGGTCGTTCGTCATTTACAAAAAGGCCCTTGTAAGAATCATGTAAGGCAACTTCCATCGGGTCAAAAGGAATAGGTTCGCTTGCCCACATGGCAGCACGGATCAGTCTTTTCTCTGTATCGGATATTACATTGGCGGGATTGGAGAAATGACCCTCGGCAGGCACAAATATTTTTATAAGCTCCATTTTGTTCTCGGTAATGGTGCCGGTCTTATCCACACAAATAACAGAAGCGCTGCCCAGTGTTTCAACCGTTTTAGTCAGCTTTACAATAACACCCATCTTCATAAGCCGCCAGGCTCCCAATGCCATGAAGGTGGTAAAAGCTACCGGTATCTCTTCGGGCAGTATGCTCATGGCAAGTGTAAGCGCTTTTAATAAACTGTCGAAGATATTCCGGGAATGAAAATAATTGATGCCCCATACCACCAGAAAAACGATGATGCCAACGACAGCCATCTTCTTCACAAAATTATTTATCTGCAACTGTAGCGGCGTCTTTTCTTCTTCAATGGATGAAAGCGCCCCGCCGATCTTTCCCAGGCTGGTTTCGTTACCGATGGCGGTTACCCGGCAGATGGCCAGGCCTCCCGAAACAAAAGTTCCCTGGTACACCTGGTTGTTGGTATCCGACTCTGTTTTAAAAACACTCAGCGATTCACCGGTAAGAATGGATTCATTTACCGAAAAATCGTTTGAGTGAATAATCACTCCGTCTGCCGGTACCGAACCTCCTTCTTCAATGATCATCACATCACCCATCACTATGTCTTCGCTGTTTATCTCCTGTGTTGTTCCATTGCGTATTACTTTACTCATAGGCCGGGTAAGGGCCCGCAATGCGGCAATCGCATTCCGGCTCCGGTAGTCCTGGAAAACAGAAATGGCTGATACAAATACGATGGCGGCAGACATGAAGAACCCATCATTGCGGTTGCCGGTGATGAAGTAGATCAATGCAGCAAGCACCAGCAGGATAAACATGGGTTCCATTACAATTTCTTTAAGTAGTGTAATAAAACCTGCCTCCTGCTTAAATTGCTGCCTGTTAAACCCAGACAACTTCCGTGCTTCGGTTACCTGTTCATCGGTAAGACCCTTTATATTGAAATTATTTTCTGCCATTCTTGCGGAGTATTGAATTAACCAACTAAAATTAATGCAATTAGGATTTTATACACTGTTTTATTTACGTAAACAGTAAAAATCATCCGGTACATGCAGCCATATATCATAACGTTTGTTGTAATTTTAGGGCAACATATTAAAAATGCCAGCATCTTTCCCTCACTCAACCGAAAACCTGCAGCAGGAAAAGGAAAAATTTGAAGCCCTGTTCCAATATGCTTCCATGGGCATACTGGTTGCCAATAAAAACGGAGAGATACTGATGGCAAACAATTTCCTGCTGGCCCAGTTTGGGTACAGCAGCCAGGAAGAACTGGTTGGCAAAAAAATCGAACTGCTCATTCCCAACCGCTACCACGGCCATCATACCAAATACCGCGATAAATACAACAAACATCCTGAACCGAGGCCCATGGGCGTTGGCAAAGATCTTTTTGCTGCCAAAAAAGACAGCACCGAATTCCCGGTAGAGATCAGTTTGAGCAATTACATAATGGGAGGCGAAAGTTATACCATTGCCTTTATAAGCGATATCAGCAAAAGGAAAGAATACGAAAATGCGGTGTTGCAACAGAAAGAACAACTGGCAGAGACCTTTAAAAAGATCGAAGAAATGAATGATGAACTGGAGGAGAAAGTGGAGCTGCGTACCAAGCAACTGAAAGATACCCTTGCCCAGCTGGAAGTATCCAAAGACGAACTCACCAAGGCATTGAGCAAAGAAAAAGAACTGAGCGACCTCAAAAGCCGGTTTGTATCCATGGCTTCGCACGAGTTCCGTACTCCGTTAAGCACCATTCTATCCTCTGCCTCACTGGTATCTAAATATACCGAGTCTGAAGAGCAGGAAAAAAGAGACAAACACATTCACCGGATCAAATCATCGGTGAACAACCTTACCAGCCTGCTGAATGAATTTCTTTCCATCGGCAAGATCGAAGACGGGAAAATTCTTGCAAACAACATCTCCTTCAACATCAAAGAACTCATTGCTGCGCTGTGTACCGAACTGGAAGGCATTGCCAAAAAAGACCAGCAGATCATTTACAAACACAACGGGGAAGATGTGGTAGTGCTTGACCCAACGTTATTGCGTAATGTGATCACGAACCTGTTATCCAATGCCATCAAATTCTCCTCCGAGAACGGCATCATTGAAGTAACCAGCGAGGTAACCGCCGGGGAGATTGTACTAACCGTGCAGGACAATGGCCTGGGCATATCCAAAGAAGACCAGGAACACCTGTTTGAACGGTTCTTCCGCGGCGCCAATGTTACCAATATACAGGGCACGGGGCTTGGGCTTCATATTGTAGGCCGTTATATTGAAATTATGGATGGAAGAATTGAATTCTTCAGTGAATTGGAAAAAGGTACCAGATTTATTATTACATTTAAAAGGGGATAATCCTGAATGCCCCGTTTTAAAATATGAAACATTTACTGTTAATAGAAGACAACGATGAAATAAGGGAAAACACCGCCGAGATACTGGAACTGGCAGGCTACAAAGTAAGTACGGCCGAAAACGGGAAAGTAGGTGTTGAAACAGCCCTGGCTACAAAACCCGACCTGATCATCTGCGACATCATGATGCCGGTACTGGACGGATACGGCGTATTGCACCTCCTCAATAAGAACCCCGAACTGACCGGTATTCCTTTTATTTTTCTTACTGCCAAAGCCGAACGGGGCGATTTTCGCAAAGGCATGGAAATGGGCGCCGATGATTATATCACCAAACCCTTCAGTGATATTGAGCTGATGAATGCAATAGAAAGCAGGCTGAGAAAAACCGAAGTGATCGCCAAAAACTATTCCAGCGATGCAGAAGGCATGCAGCAGATGCTGAATGATTTCCGGGGCGACAATGCCCTGAAAGAACTTGCCGCCGACCGGCATATCAATCATTATAAAAAGAAACAGCTTATTTATTCCGAAGGCAATCACCCCAACCGCCTTTACTTTATACAGAAAGGAAAGGTAAAAACATTCAAGACCAATGATGCCGGTAAAGAGCTGACCGTGGGGCTTTTTAATGAAGGCGATTTTTTTGGATATACCGCCCTGCTGGAAGAAACAGTGTATAAAGAAACGGCTGAAGCCATTGAGGACTGCGATATTGCCATTGTGCCTAAGGAAGAATTTGAAAGCCTGCTGCTTACCAACCGGGAGGTAACACATAAATTCATTAAACTGCTGGCAAAAAATATTTCGGAGAAAGAGAACCAGTTGCTGGGCCTTGCCTATAACTCGCTGCGCAAACGGGTTGCCGATGCATTGCTTACGCTGCAGAGCAAGTACCAGAAAGAGAACCAGGATAAATTTTCTATGCACATTTCCCGGGAAGACCTGGCCAATATTGCCGGAACGGCCACCGAATCGCTCATCCGCACACTCAGTGATTTTAAAAGTGAAAAACTGATCGAGATCGCTGAGGGAAATATCATTATCACCAACCAGAAAAAACTGGCAGCCATGCTCAATTAACGCTACAGGTTTGCAGAGAGGTAGCGGTTGAATTCATTTTTTAGCTTGGAAAAATCCGTTTCCATGTACTCCATTTCATTACGGAGTTTTTCCTGTTTCTTTATTACTTTCTGGTCGGGCATTATTTTATCCTTGCCGGTTAATGCCTGTACCTGCCCGTTCACATCGTGGCGCAGTTCATCAATGAATTCATCTTTGATGATGAACATATTTTGAAAATGTTCGGCAAGGGCTAGAAATTCCTTATTGTTCTTATGATCCAGTACTTCGGCCAGGCGGGTTTTCAATACGGTGTTTTCCTGTTTGAAAAATTCCAGCAGGCGCAACCAGGTCTTGTTCTCATGAACAAATTGAGCTGGTTTCAACATTTCAACAGTAGCCATATTTTTCATTTATACGTATTCTCTTTCTATATACACTTATGGTCGATACAAATCTATTTTTAAACTTCCCCGGAACACAGAACCATCATCACCCCGTTTCCTGAGATTCATCAGGGTTTGACACAACATTCAATTACCGGGGTTTTTTCGGCTTTTATTTTCGGGCTCACATACGGAATGCCCAAACCCATTCCTCTTAAAATGAGCAGGCAGGCCATTAACATCATCATATACGGATAAGCCCTGCGTATTTTTTGCCGTATACCAAGACTTACATAATTGCCAAGGAACGCTACACTCCACATCACCGGCAATGTTCCCAACCCGAAAAAAGCCATGAACAAAACACTTTCAGTAATGCTGCCTGCAGCAACGGCCCCTGCAACTGCCATATAAACCAATCCGCATGGCAATAGCCCGTTGAGCAATCCTACCAGGAATAAAGAAGCATGGTTCTTTTGCAGAAAAAGTTTGCTCAGCATTGAACGAACCTTTTCAAACAACCATATTCCGCTGTGCTGGTTTTGCCAGGCCTTTATTCTTTTTGGCAATATTATAAATACAATGATCAGCGCCCCGAGTATGACCGATAACCATTGCTGAAATCCAAACAAGGCAACTGTTTTTCCAATAGCGCCGAAGATCAAGCCAAAAAAAGAATAGGTAACAATGCGGCCGGCATTATACAGAAGCGCCCCGGAAAATTTTGACCAGGTACTGTTATTGTTCAACGGCAACGATAAAGCGAGCGGACCGCACATACCCACACAATGGAAACTACCCAGTATTCCAATGCTGAATGCCGTAAGTACCAGTTCTATCATCTTTATTTAACGTTTTAAATAAATATCTTCTTCTCAAAATAATAAGCAACTCCTCCCTCCTGCCAGCTGAGATGTAATTCGTACAAACCATTTTTTACTGCCGAAAGAGGTATCATCAATAATTCATCCTGTACTGCAAACTCTTTTTTTATGTCTCTGCTTTCATCAGAAGGACAATACAGTACCGCTTCGCCGGTCAGTCTTTTGCCGTTAAAATCTTTAGGAAATCCAATCTGCAGAGTATTGTCCTTTACCTCGCATGTTACAGGAGCCGACAGGGCCGATACCCGGTTCATTTGATCTATCTTATCCTGGTACTTCAGCTCCTTAGCATAGTAATCGGGGGTAACCAGGTCAAAACGCTGCGACGATGATTTGAACACCATGAATAATATACCTGCTACAAAAGCAGTGTACACAAAAAGTATTTTATATCCCCAGTTCATAGTACCTGTTTTTAGTTATATACTTCGGGACCAATAAATTTGGCCTCTATGTTCTTTATTTTTTTCCCGTTCTCATACACACCCATCTTTACCATGGTCTTCCAGCCTGTAATGTTCTCTTTTTTAAGTTTCAGAAAGAACTGCAGGTTGGTATACGCTTCTTTCTTTACCGTAAGTTTTCCGCTTCCCACCAGTTCTATCTCGCCGGGTACATTCTCCAGTTTCAAAACAAAGTCAATGTCTTTATGCGTTTTATTGGCAAGCTTCAGGTTAAAGAGGTTGGTGATGCGTCCGTCGGGCAGCGTATTGTAGGTCATGCCCGCCGTACGCATTAACCGTACGTCCAGGTCGGTTCGGCTTACGATCAGGAACGCCAGCAGCGAAATCAGTAACAGCAATACAGCAATGTATGCCTTAATGCGGGTATTGATCTTCAGCCTCACCCCCCTGGTGATGCTGTTCTCCGAGGCGTATCGGATAAGCCCTTTGGGTTTTTCAATGCTGGTCATAATGGCATCGCAGGCATCAATGCAGGCGGTGCAGTTCACACATTCCAGTTGTGTGCCGTTACGTATATCAATACCGGTAGGACAAACCCGTACGCAGGCAAAGCAGTCGATGCAATCGCCTTGTTTTACAATAGCCTCAAATTTTGCGTTGATGCTTTTACAGGCGCCGTCCTCCTTGCAATCAACACATTTGCAATCGTGGTCTTCTTTCTTTTTAAATTTTCCTCTTGGCTCTCCTCTTTTATGATCGTATGCAACCACAATAGAATTCTTATCGAGCAAAACGCCCTGCAGCCTTCCATACGGGCAAACCACAATGCATGCCTGCTCCCTGAACCACCAGTAAACAAAAAAGAAAACGGTTGTAAAGATCAGCAATGAGATGAGTGTACCTGTATGAGCTGCGGGGTTTTCAATATATCCTATCAGCTGATCCATGCCGATGAGATAAGCCAGGAAAAAATTGGCAATAAGGAAAGAGATGGCAAAGAATACGATGAATTTTACAGCCCGCTTTCTGATCTTCTCGCTATTCCAGGGCATGGCCCTTAACTGTTTTTGTTTGGTTGAATCGCCATCAATCCAGTATTCAATTTTGCGGAATACCATTTCCATGAAAATGGTTTGGGGGCATGCCCATCCGCAGAAAATGCGGCCAAACACCACCGTAAATACGATCACAAATACAATGAAGGTGAGCATGCCGATGCCGAAGATGAAGAAATCCTGCGGCCAGAAGATCATGCCAAAAAAAATGAACTTACGCTCCAGTACATTGAACAGGAACAAAGGCGCATCATTTACCTTAATGAAGGGTAATGTAAAGAAAACAATCAGGTAAAAGATACTGAACCAGGTTCTGAGATTATACAGCCTTCCTTTGGGTTTTTTAGGATTAATAAAATTGCGGGTGCCCTCACTGCTAATGGTGGCAACCGAATCCCGGAAGGATTCCTGTTTTTGTATGTTGGTAGTTTCTGTCATTGTTTATTTCTTGATGCCTGCCGAGTCGGGCTTTGCTACCGCCCCGGAATCGGGCTTAGCAGCAATTGAATCCGAAACAGCGCCGGCGGGGTTCTCTACCCAAAATTCACCCTGCTGTGCTTTTGGCGTAGCCGGCTTGGTGCCATGGATCGACTTAATAAAGCTGGCCAGGTAACTGATCTGCTTTGGGGTAAACTGGCTGCTCCATGATTGCATTCCCTTATCGGGGTAACCCACTTTAATAGTATGGAATATATCATTGAGCGAACCTTTGTGCAACCAGTAATCATCCGTTAAGTTGGGTCCAACGTTACCGCCACCGTCTTTTAAATGACAGGCCGCACAATTGGTTTCAAACAACTGCTGGCCTTCTTTAATACCTGCCGCATCGGCCATCGGTACTTTACTCTCATCAATCTTGTCTTTGTTGCTGGCTTCATAACGTTCTTTCTGAATTCTGGCGGCATCCATTTCTGCATTGTATTCTTCCGTTGGATTTTTCCCCAGTCCCATTACATGAAAATTAAGCAGGTATATCAGTCCTACCACAATGGTAAAATAGAATCCATACTTCCACCAGGGTGGTAGCGCATTGTCCAGTTCTTTAATTCCATCGTAGTCGTGATCCAGCATTACATCGGCTTCCCGTTCTACCGGTACGGCTTTGGTAAATATCTTTTTGTCGAGACCGGCCCACCAGGCTCCCAGTTTTGACCGTTCTCCTGCCTTTTTTGTTTTTTCGGGCAATAATTCTGTATACATCCTGCGGATAGAAAAGCCAAGAAAGAGAATGACGAGTACTTCCATGGCTAATACCGTAACAAAAATGTAAAAGGTATTTTCAGAAAGTCCGCCATAATTAGGCAATGTGCTGGCTGTATTCGCTGTGGCGTCCTGGGCCATTGCGGCCTGCGACAAAAGAGATAAACCCAGGAGCATGATCACCGGAAGTGTTTTTGAAGAAGTTTTACCTTTTTCAAGCAGTTGCCGGCCCAGTGCTGTAAGTACATGCCCCATTCCCCAGATCACGAAAGCAAGCACCACAATCATGATCACCAGAAGGGTGGCCAGTTGGTTATAGCCCGATGTTGTTACCGGCTGGGTGGCAGCGGCTGTTTTATCCTGCGCAGCAACGCCCATGGCTGCCATTGATGCAAGCAATGTAACTGCTGTTTTATTTTTTATTGATCTGCTGAAATTCATACTATGCATTTTTTAAGTTTGAGTTAGTCAATTCATCATTGTCAAACGGAAGTTTTGATAAAGCCTCCACCCTTTCCTTCTTCATTTTTTTCACCATCACCAGCAGTACTACAAAAAAGCTGAAGAAGATGACCAGAGAAATGATGGGGTATATATCGATGTTCGCTATTTGTTCGGCGTATTGTTTTATGAATTTGAACATGGCTTATTTATTATAGGTGGCTGTTTTATTTTTACTGATATCGGTACCCATGCGCTGCAGGTAAGCGATCAAAGCGATCACTTCCCGGTTGGCAGGTATCTGTATGCCTTCTATCTTCAGGTTGATGCGGATGCTGTTGGCCTGGGTCATCAGGTCGCTGTTGGCATACTGTTCATATCCTTTATCGTACGGTACGCCCAGGCTACGCATGGCATTGATCTTTGCAGCCGTTGACGCCGTATCTATATTCTGTTCCATCAGGAAGGGGTAAGAAGGCATGATGGACCCTTCACTCATGGAAGAGGGTTCACGGAAATGGCGGAAGTGCCAGCCATCCGATTTTTTGAGGTTGCCGGTACCTTCCCTTGCCAGGTCGGGGCCGGTACGTTTACTTCCCCACAAAAATGGTTTGTCGTATACAAACTCTCCTGCTTTTGAATACTCCCCATACCGTTCAGTTTCGCTGCGGAAAGGACGGATCATTTGAGAGTGACATACATAACAGCCTTCCCGAACATAGATATCACGGCCCTGCAATTCAAGCGGCGTGTATGGTTTTACACTGCTGATGCTGGGCACGTTTGATTTTATTAAGAAAGTAGGAATGATCTCTATGGCCCCGCCTATCAATATCACAATTAAACTCAGTATCATAAACTGAACCGGTTTTCTTTCGATGGCCCGGTGCCAGTGTTCGCCGCTGTGTTTTACATATTCCTTCGCCAGTGGCGCTGCTTCCGCTTCTTCATTGGCAACCAGGCTTCCTTTCTTAACGGTTTTATAAATATTATAGAACATGATGAATACGCCTGTCAGGTAAAGAGCCCCGCCCAAAGAACGCATGGCGTAGAAAGGTTTCAGGTAAGTAACTGTTTCCAGGAACGTATATTTCAACTGGCCGGCTTCGGTAAACTGTTTCCACATAGAGCTTTGTGTAAAGCCTGCCCAGTACATAGGAATGGCATAGAACAGGATACCCAGTGTTCCCAGCCAGAAATGATTGTTGGCCAGTTTTTTTGAATACAGATCGGTTTTAAAGATCCTTGGTATCAGCCAGTAGATGACACCAAAAGTGAGCATGCCGTTCCAGCCCAATGCCCCTACGTGTACGTGGGCAATGATCCAGTCGGTAAAATGCGCCACCGCATTAAATGATTTTAATGAAAGCATCGGCCCTTCAAACGTAGCCATACCATAAGCGGTAACAGCCACTACAAAGAATTTAAGGATCACATCATCCCTCACCCGGTCCCAGGCGCCACGCAGCGTAAGCAAACCGTTGATCATACCACCCCAGCTTGGGAAGATGAGCATGAAAGAGAATACGATGCCGAGTGATTGTGCCCAGTTTGGCAATGCTGTATATAACAAGTGGTGCGGACCCGCCCAGATGTATAAAAATATCAGCGCCCAGAAGTGAATGATAGAAAGGCGATATGAATAAACCGGGCGGTTGGCCGCTTTGGGCATAAAGTAATACATCAGGCCCAGGTAAGGTGTGGTAAGAAAGAATGCCACCGCATTATGGCCATACCACCATTGTACCAATGCATCCTGCACGCCCGAGTACCAGCTATAACTGTGCAGCCAGCTATAAGGCAATTGTCCGGAGCGTATTATGTGTAATACCGCAACCGTTACAAATGTGGCAATGTAAAACCAGATGGCAACGTACAGGTGTTTTTCTCTGCGCTTGATGATGGTGCCAAACATATTCCATCCAAATACTACCCAGATGATGGTAATGGCAACATCAATCGGCCAGATGAGTTCGGCATATTCTGCTCCCTGTGTTAATCCAACCGGAAGCGTAATGGCTGCAGCCACAATGATCAGTTGCCATCCCCAGAAATGGATATTACTGAGTTTATCACTGAACATCCTGGCCTTGCAAAGACGTTGCAGTGAATAATACACGCCCATAAAAATACCGTTACCCACAAAGGCAAAGATCACCGCATTGGTGTGCAGCGGGCGAAGCCTGCCGAAAGAACCATACTGGGTGATGTTCATCTGCGGAAAAACCAATTGCAGCGCCACCCAAAGACCGGCCAGCATACCCACTGCGCCCCACAAAATGGTGGCGTAGGCAAAGTTTTTTACAATACGGTTGTCATAATAGAATTTTTCTACCTGCATGTTGTTATTTGGTTTGAGTTAAAGTTGTATTGGATGAAGAAACGGTTGATTTCTCCTTATCGTCGAATAATATCCGTACGGATGGCGTGTAATCATCATCATACTGGCCGTTTTTAACGCTCCATAAAAAGGCGGCAAGAAAACTTCCTGCAACCAGTATGCTGATACCGATCAAAATGAATAAAGCGCTCAAATGAGATGATTTTGTTGGGGTCAAAAGTAAAATCGGCTATTTCCTCCTAAGATGATGACTATCAAAACCGAATATGATTTTGGTCATGTTGTAATCCCAAGCCCCTTTTTACGGGCCACAAATGAAGAAAGGATGGTTACAAACAGTACAATGCTGATGCTGCTTGCCGGCATAAGGATAGCTGCTATAATAGGAGAAAGCGTTCCCTGCACCGCAAAGGATAAACCCACAATATTGTACAGGATGGATAAGATAAAACTGGCCAGTACTATTGTTTTTCCGGCTTTTGCATAAGCAATGAACTTATCCAGCAGCCCCACTTTGCAGCCATCCAGTATGGCATCGCTTGCCGGGGAAAACTGGGCCGAATTCTCACTCACCGCAATACCCACATTGCTTTGCATCAGGGCGCCGGCATCATTAAGGCCATCGCCTAACATCAATACGTTCCTGCCCCCATCCCCGCCAGTTGGCAGGGAGTAAGATCCTTGCTGAAGGGCTTTTACAAAATCAAGCTTCTCCTGCGGCGACTGGTTAAAGTGAAGCCGGGTACTTTTGCCGAATATTTTTTCAAGATTTGGCCTTTCAGCATCGTTGTCTCCGGATAATACAAAAAGCTCAACGTCTTTTTTCCGGAGTTCTTTGATCATACCACGGATGCCATCCCGGTATTGGGTACTTACCGTAAAGCGCCCCATGTGTACATTATTCATCATCAGGTGAACATGTGTTCCGGTATCGTAAGAAGCGAAGCCCAGGTTAAACTGGTTGATGAATCCGGCAGAACCGATCTTTACCTCCATATCATTCACGGTTGCTTCCAGGCCTTTGCCGGTATATTCTTTAAAATGCTCAACAGTCAACTCCTTTTCTCCTGCGGTTTTCAGTTCCGATGCAATGATCTTACTGAGGGGATGCGATGACTGGCGGGTAATATTCCTTACGGCAAACAATTCGGCATTGGTTAATGGCGTACCCTCATAACTAACCACCGAAGAATGATTTTGAGTGATAGTGCCCGTTTTATCAAAAACAATACTGTTCACTTTTGCCAGCGCTTCTATAACAGCAGCATTTTTCATGTATAATTTATTGCGGCCAAAGATGCGGAGCATATTGCCGTAAGTAAATGTTGCCGAAAGCAATAAAGAGCAGGGGCAGGCAACGATCAAAACCGCTGTTACAGCAGGCAGTATCCGGGAAGGATCATTGATCCACCACCAAATGCAGGCACCGATGGCAACGGAGAACAGCACCAGGGTAAAATAACGGCTCCAGGGATGTATGAATGATTTCTCTTCATTTTTACGGCTGTTGAATACCTCGTTGTTCCAAAGCCGGGTGATATAACTCTGCGATGCTTCCTTAATGACCTCCAGTTCAATGGCGCTGCCAGTTTGTTTACCCCCGGCATAGATCAGTTCGCCTTTTTGTTTTTCTACGGGCGTATTCTCCCCGCTTACAAAACTGTAGTCGATGCTGGCTGCCCCTTTCATCAGTACTGCATCGGCGGGTATCATTTCTTCATGGCGTATGATGATGCGGTCGGAAACTTTTAATTGCGTTACCGGAATATTTTTCTCTGCCCCGTTTTCAATAACAGAAACTCCCAGTGGAAAATAAGAACGGTAATCCCTGTCGAATGAGAAAGAGTCGTATGTTTTATTCTGGAACCACCTGCCTACGAGCATAAAGAATACGATCCCCGTTCCCGAATCAAGGTAACCGGCGCCGGTACCGCTGATGATCTCATAATAACTTCTGGCAAACGTAACGATGATGGCCAGGGCAATGGGTGCATCAATGTTGAGGAACCGTTGCCGCAATCCCTTCCAGGCCGAACTGAAAATGGCAGAAGAACTAAAAAGCAGCACCGGCAGCGACAGCAGCAGGTTTATCCAGGTAAAGGTTTCTTTCAGCCCGGCTTCTTCAATATTACCCGATGAAAAATATTCGGGGAAGCTCAGCATCATGATATTGGCAAAACAAAACCCTGCCACCCCGATCCGGTACAACTGGTTTTTATTGAAATTATTTTTCTTTTTAGATACCGTATCGTTAAGGCTTATATACGGTTCGTAGCCGATGAAGGCCAGCAGTTCCACTACTTTACGCAGTGATGTTTGCTGCGGATCGTAGGCTACAAAAACTTCTTTTTGCTGAAAGTTGGTCTGCGATTGTTTTATACCCGGCTCTATGCGATGAAGATTTTCCAGCAGGTAGATACAGGATGAACAGTGCATTTGCGGTATGCTGAAACTGATGTTCACCTGCTGGCCGCTTTTAAACTGAGCCAGTTTTTGCACCGTTGCCTCATCATCTAAATAGGCAAAACGGTCCGATACAAACTTTCCCTTCGCTTTCAGCCCGGGTGTTTTATCCAGGTTGTAATAGCTGCAGAGGTTATTCTCATTCAGTAGCAGGTAAACCTGTTTGCATCCCTGGCAGCAGAACGATTTGTCTTCCGCCACCACGGCCGTGCTGTCGCATGTATCGCCGCAGTGATAACAATGTACCGGTATGTGTGCTGAACTATTGATAGGTTTTCTTTTTGCTGTAAAAAAAGCCGCCGCACAAGAATATGCAGCGGGTAAAATAAACAGAAACTACTGTACACTTTTGGTTGAACTGTTGTTCAGCCCCGAAAATTTATAAGCAGGTCATAAAAACAATGCCTGTAATCAGCAACATCATTTTCATGATATACCCTCCGCCCTGCCTGGAATTTCTAGAATATGTTGTATAGCCAATGATTACAGTACAAAAGTGAAGAAACGCCGGGAGCAATAAAATGACGGGTATCAAAATGAATCATGACTTTCGTCATGGTGAAGAAGGAACGGTCAGCCTCTTTCAAACAGCCATTTGAACGGTTTGAATGGTTTTTCGGGCCGCAGGTTGAATTTTTTTATGGCATTACGCTGGATATAATCTACCGCTTCATCAATATTATCGGTAAAAAAGAACAGTTTCATATCTTCTGATGAAATGGTGCCTTCCTGTTTCATCAGGTCAATATGGGCAATAATGTGTTTATAAAATTCCTTATCCATTATAACCACAGGAAATTCGCTGATCTTTTTTGTTTGTATAAGGGTAATGGCTTCAAAATATTCATCCAGGGTGCCAAAGCCTCCGGGAAAGACCACAAAAGCATAGGAATATTTTGAGAGCAGGGTCTTGCGTATAAAGAAATACCGGATGGTAACCCATTTATCCATGTACGGGTTAGGCTTCTGTTCGTGTGGCAGTTCAATATTGCAACCCACACTCCTGCCCCCGGCTTCCCGGGCGCCGCGGTTAGCAGCTTCCATGATACCCGGTCCTCCCCCGGTCATGATGGTAAATCCAAGTTTGGCAATTTTTGCGGAAAGTTCACGGGCTGCTTCATAATCGGGATGGCCTTCTTCAAACCGGGCCGATCCGAATACGGTAACACAAGGCCCTACAAAATGAAGCGCCCGAAGTCCTTTGATGAATTCGTACAAAACGGTTACGGTAAATTTTAATTCTTTCCAGCGGCTTTGAGGGCCCTCTAAGAATCGGATCTCAGTTTTAGACATAGGTTCTCATTATTCCTTTTCAAACTTAACCATTTTAAAAAGAAATCGAGGGTTAAAATTTATGCCGGCTGTTCTTTACTGAGCAGTACCTCGCCGTGGTGTACCAGCAATGGCTTGATGGAATTGGCAATGATGCAGTGCTTGTATGTCTTCAGCAGGGTTTCATTTGCCACCGCCATATCCGCTTCTGTTTCCACATATATTTTTGGAAACAGGTCAATGGTGGAAAATTCCAGGTGGCCTTCGTACAACCTTACCTGGCCGATGCTGCTGCACTCAAAATCGCACACATGCAAATGCTTCTTTTCGGCAATGGCCAAAAAGGTGGTCATCAAACATCCGCATAACGAACTCAGGAAAAGATGCTCCGGGCTCCATTTATCCGGCACACCACCGGCAAATTCAGGCGGCGTAGCCACTTCAATGGTTCCCTTCACGTCTTTTGCCGAGAGCGTACCGATCCTTCCCTCTTTATGGTTCAGCTGCACTTCAAAATAATATTGGTGCGCTTCTGTCTTGGATATCATGATTGTTTATTTATGTGAAATAAAAATGGGCATCTTAATTTCATGGATCACCTGGTTGGCCAGGCTCTTCCTGAACAACTGGGAAAACAAGGACCTGGAGAATGCCCCCATGACAACATACCCAGGCTGCTGGTTCTTCATCCAGCCGGAAAAATCATTGCGGTTTACTACAGGCAATGACAATATCTTCAGGCTTGGATAATGCCGGGAAACGAGTTCGGATATCATACTGTATTCAGGTAATTCCTCTTTTTGCCCAACGGCTGATAAAAGAATGCTTTCGTTTACGGCCAGTTCCGGAAAGATATAAGCAAACTGCTTAATGGCAAATACAGAAGATTCACTTCCGTCGTACGTGAGGAAGTTCTGCAAAGGCTCTTTATAATTTTCCGGGATCAGCATCACCGGGCACTCAGCTTTTTTCAATACCTCTTCCAGGTAAAAATTAGGCTGCTCCTTCTGTACATTCTCATAAAACAGGTCGCTGCTTACCAGTAATACATCGGCAAAACGGGTCTCTTCTATCAAAGAAGAGATTGCCATCATATCGGTGTCCTTGTGAACCCGGTATTCCAGCCCTTCTGCCGTACAGGCCTGTACAAAGGTTTCTATATTCTTGTTTACAAGCGAATCGTCTTCTCCCCGCATGAGCCAATCCGGCATCATTGTTACGCCCTCCATGCCGGTGAAGGCAAGAACCTTTGAATAATCCACGGGACTGAGGAACACCCCTGCCAGCAATACTTTGTTCCGGTTATTGATACTTTTCACAAATTCAAATGCACCGTGCGGAAAATGTTTTCCGTCGAGCGCTATAATTATCTTTTTCATTGTGAATGGTTTTAGTGCTTAACAAAGCTATTTCAGCCGCTACCCAAATTTACTGATGCCGGGGGGCCGCAAAAATGATCCTTGTCATAAGCAAGAACTTTTTAGGCAATAAGAGAAAGCAGGAGACGCAGAATATACTGGTTGTTTGATATTAGTCATTGGTCATTAAGTCATTCAAGACCCTATGCCAGTGAATTCTTTCAATGCTAATGACCAATGACTAATGACCATTGACCAATAACCATTTTCTAATTGTGATTCAGGTCATAAATGTTTGCAGCAGCATCGGTTAGATTTACACAAAATTTTCCTAAAAGAAAAAACACCATTTATGAAAAGTAAATTGATCACCACTGCCTCCATAACATTTCTATTGCTTGCTTCCTCCTGCAATTCGGGAGGCAACGATGCACAAACCGCTGCCGCTGTAACCACCGACAATACGCCAACTACAGGCCAATCGGGTGTAAAAGACGATATGTCTGCAAAGAATGTGGTTCAGGTTGCCATCAGCAGTAAAGACCATACAACACTTGTTGCCGCTGTTAAAGCAGCGGAGTTGGTAGATGCGCTGAGCAATGCAGGACCATTCACTGTTTTTGCACCTACCAATGCCGCCTTTGACAAACTGCCTGCGGGCACCGTAGATGGCTTATTAAAGCCTGAGAAGAAAGATGCATTAACCGACATACTTCAATACCATGTTTCGGTTGGTGTGTTTAAAGAAGATATGCTGCAGGACGGGCAATCACTGGGACAGGTAAATGGCGGAAACATTACCATCAGCAAAAAGGCAGATGGCATTTATGTGAACGGAACAGCGAAAATAATTGCATCCATCCCGGCATCAAACGGTATTATCCATGTTATTGATGCAGTTCTATTACCTCCTCCTGCAAAATAGTTTTGCCAGTTCGTGTATAAAAAAGCGTTCCGGTAATTCCGGAACGCTTTTTCTTTTATGCGATCAGAATATCCGGTCCATCGTTGAAGCATCCAGTATCTTGATCTTCATAACAGCAGAAATGCTTAGTGCACGCTGCTTTACCAGGGAGGCGGTATCTCCTTCAAACAATTCATCTACGGTACTGCAGAATAATTGTTCCCATTGCTGAAAATGTTCCCGGGTAAGCGGCAGATGCCGGTTAATATGACGATGCAGTTCCATGGGGTTACCGGTATAACTGCCGGTATAAAACAGCATGTTCTCAAAGAAATCGTACATCAGCGGCAAATGTTTTTCCCAGTTAACCTTTGCTACGTCGGTAAAAATAAAGCCGATCACCGCATCCTGTTTTACTTTCTCATAAAAACTGTTTACCAGCAGTTCAATGTCTTCCCTTGATGTTATATCTTTTTTCATGGTTAGTGGTTTAATGTAATACAGTATGGATCTGGCCCATCAGTTCGGCCGGGCAATATTGCTGTAAGAGCGGAAATAATACCCTTTCTTCTTTCCGTATGTGTTGTTCCAGTTTATTACCCAACTCATCCATTTTTATTTCAGGGACTGAACCGGTATCCAATGAAAGGAATAATGCAGCCAGTTCTTTATGCTCTGCTTTTATTTCTTCTGAAATGCGACCGATCGTTTCGTGGCAACCCGTTGCTTTATCCAGTACCAGTTCTTCTTTTCTGAAATGTTCTTTGATCTCATGTCCGAACAGGTTGCGGGCATAGGCGATCTTTCCTTCCACCGTATCGGGCAAACCCTTATATGCCGGCGCCCCCTTCTTCAAAAGCTGTGCAAGAATAAGAGAGCCATGATGATCCCGTGATAAAGGTGCCAATGCTTCTATCCGTTTCATGTTACAGGTCTTTGTGATTGAATTTCCGTAAAGAGAACCAGGCTGGTATGATCACCCAGGTGATTAAAACAATAAAGGAAGTGACCAGACCGGTCTTTGTTCCGAAAAAATCTTTGAAAATGGCGCCGGTATATCCCATCATCACCGACACGTCCATCTTAAGCAGGATCAGTATCCTGCCCAGGTCTATTGGATTTAAAGCGGTTAATCCGATCATTGCTTTTTCAAGCGGGTAATCGGCAAATTGAAAAAGAATGAACAGTATCAGCCCGTCGAAAATGATAGAGAAATAAAGCCATAATAAAATGGATACGCCAATACCCTTGGCCTTATCTCTTGTTTTTACTGCGGCCAGCATAGCAATGGCAACAAATATCACCGACAGGAACAGGCCGGCAGCCAACATCATAAAGCCGGTAGCGGTTGCTTCAAATATTAAAATAGGTATCCCTGTTCCAACAAAAAAGGCCATGGCCATACTGCCCGAGAGGCCGGCATATAAACTAAGCCATATTGTTCTTCTCTTCAGAGGCTGGCTTACCAGCAGCTCCAGGAACTCGGCGCTGTTGTATACGTAAATGGCAGAGAACAACAGGCTTACCAGCGGAACAATGATGAGGATGATATTGAGCAAACTCAGCAGCCCCTTGGTGGAATTATCTTCCAGGTTGAATATGCTGAAGGAGATAAGGAACAGGAACAAGGTATAGGCCAGCATGATCTTGTTGCGCAGGATATCAATGATGACGTATTTGATTATTTTTTTCATAGCACTGTTTATTTCCCCAGCATTACCCGGGCAATGGCTTTTGATAATTTTTCTTCCCCGGTATCTTCCCGCAGTGATGCAATATTCTTGTGAAAACACAGTTTTCCTTCCTGCATGAATATCACCTGCGTTACCAGGTCGTCCAGTTCGCTTAATATATGCGATGTGATGAGTACCAGTTTCCCTTTCACTTTTTCTGCAATGATCTTCTCCTTTAATATCTCGGAAGCAACCGGGTCAAGTCCTGCGGTTGGCTCATCCAGTATCAGCACATCGGGATTAAAGAGGAATGCCAGCGATGCACTTACTTTTTGCCTGGTTCCGCCCGATAAGGTTCGCATTCGTTTGTGCATGATGTCTTTCAGTTCAAACCGGTTTATCAGTTCTTCATCGGGCTGTTCGGTTGATTTACCCCTAATGTCTTTCATCATATCCAGTACCTGCCCGATGGTCATGTTCTCGGGGTACCTGCCTATCTGCGGCATATAACCGATCCGGGCCCGGTATTGCCAGTCGTGCGAAATGTTTTTTCCATTGAAGGTGATGAAACCGCTGTTGGGTATTACCATACCCAGTATGCACTTGATCAGCGTAGTTTTTCCACAACCGTTGGGGCCGATCAACGCTATACATTCTCCTTTGGCACAGGTAACCGACACATCATCGAGCGCTTTTAATTTGCCGAATCTTTTTGAAACATTACTTGCAATGATCATAGTGGTAAAGATTTCATAAAAGGATGATCGTCTTTCAGGTCTTCCGGCGTTAAAGACGGCAATATCTTTTCTGTTTTATCCAGCAGCGAAGACATGAAACTCCGGAAGAGAATCATAGCCGGCGGATTCTGTTCAATGATCATGGCATACATACTTACCGGCCGGTAAGGCACGTCGCCAAGCTTATCTTTGTTCAGATCGTATCCATCGTATTTATCCCAGTAATTGTTATTGAATTTATTCAACACCAGGCTGCCGTTGGTTCCCACATCAAAACTGTTAGAAAGAAAATTATTTCTGTACACATTCACTTCCAGGCAGCTTGCCTGTATCTTCATGGCCCAGCCGTTGTTTCTGAAAACATTTTTCTCCAGTTGTACCCGGCTCACACCTTCCATAAAAATGCCGGTGGTGTTTTTTACAAAGCGATTGTTCACAATAAAACTGTTACTGATCTCTTTCAGCAATAAACCATACGACCCATCGCCCCAGTTCTCTTCAAAATAATTGTTTTCCATCGTTACTTCTTTAGAGAACATAACGGCTACGCCCGCCCCGTTGCCTTCAAATACATTGCTGTAATATGCATCGTTATTGGAGAACATAAAATGCAGGCCATAGCGCAGGTTGTTTTGGGAGATGTTACGCCAGATGACCGAATGGGTAACAAACTCAAAATAGATCCCGTCGCGGTGACCGTTGATGGTATTGGCAATAACCTGCATGCTGTCGCTTTTCCAGCAGTGAATGCCGTTGCCGCTTTGTTGTTCTTCTGCAGCCGATGCAGTAAGTTTATTGTTACGGATGATGCAACGGGTTCCGTATTGTGTATAAATGCCAAAGAAATTATTTTCAAGGATGTTATCCTCGATACGGATATCCTGTTTGTTATATATTTTGATACCTGCAAAGTCTTCCATGCTCGACACACCGGAATTGATCACTTTAAATCCCTGCACCAGTACGCCATTGGCTTTAACTGATATCACTTCGTATTTATGATCGCCATCCAGAACGGGATAATCAATTCCAATAAAATAAACGGCTCTTTCTATAACCAGGTTTCCTTCGTGATAATGTCCGGCTGCTACCAGTATGGTATCTCCGTCGGCTGTCATTTTAAGTGCCTGCTGAATGGTATGTGTGGGCTGATCTTTGCCAACTCTTATCGTCCGGCTCCATACACTGCCCGAAAAAAACAACAGCATCCATATAATGATCAGCCGGTTCATTGATTGTTCAGTTCATTCCAGCTGGTGGTATTGCCGGGGTATTTTTTCATTAGGTCAGACAGGCTGTCCCGGTTATCAAAAGCAGCCACATTGCCGCCCATAGGACTGCGCAGTTCATCTGTTTTAAGCAATAAGGCTTCTTTTACATTGATGAGCTGATGATTGCCGCTGTAATTGGTGATATAAATATCCTTCACCTGTTCTTTTTCCAGCATACCTGAGCGAAGAAAGCTCAGCACGCAATGCATATCATCAAACTTATACAGTTTTCCTTTTTTTGTTACGATTTCTGCGCCATATCGTACATCGCTGATGGTCATTTTGCAGAAATAACAATGATCCACACCGGGATTGATGGCCTGCGGCCCTGTACTGCATGAAGAAAGAAGCAGGGGAAATATTAATAAGGTGAGCAATCCTTTCCGGATCTTAACAGAACGGCGCCATTCCATTATAAAACAGAAAAGCAATAGTGCCCCTACCCCTACAAATATCCATCCTCCCATATCGGGCATGGAGTATGCTCCAAAGTTGAGTAATTGTTTAAACCCGATCAATGGCGGCTGGTACGCCATACCCGGAACAATGATGGCCGCATCGGGGTTCAGGTTATGCCCGTAATTATACTCCCAGCGCCAGAAATCGTACATGGCCAGTATGCCGAAGGAAACAAAAAGTATAAAGAGTATATAAAGCAGTTTACGTTTTCCTGCAATAGCGGTTATTAAAAAAAGCAAAGAGAAGAAACCAATAATATAAGGAAGTAAGGTAAACTCAATGAAGTCTTGGGTATGCAGGGTCTTCATGCCGATGTAGTGATTCAATCCATTGATGATATCTACATTGCCACCCAGTTTCGACGGGTAGATCAGCAGCATCAGTCCTTCGGGATATTGGGGGGCGGCCAGGTCTATCCGCCACAGGGGAACAAATATCACCGGGATAAGCGCCAGGCCGCAAAGAACCAACAGTATCCTTATCCAGGTTGTTATTCTGTCATTTTTCATCGTATCAGGTTTTCTAACAACATAAAGAAGAACAGACTGCGTTGCAGTCTGTTCTTTATCTTTTCTATTTCTTAACTGCAGAATCAGCGGCCGGTAAATTCTTACCGGTACTGAACAACAGCGGCACATTACTGCCCGCGGGTGATACCCGTATGTAACCGGTCATCTCCTGGTGCAGTGCACTGCAGAAATCGGTACAATACATGGGGAATATACCCACTTTATCGGGGTTCCATTTCAGGGTTTGTGTTTCACCAGGCATTATCAGCAATTCTGCATTGCCTGCCCCTTTGATGGCAAAGCCATGCGGTACATCCCAATCCTGCTCCAGGTTGGTAACGTGGAAGTAAACTTCATCCCCCATTCTTACTCCTTCAATATTATCAGGCGTAAGGTGAGAACGGATGGCGGTCATGTATACATCAACCCTGTTTCCGGTACGCACCACTTTTGTGGCGGCTTCGCCATTGGCGAAATAGGGATTTTTATTTGCTTCCATTTTAAAGAACTTCGTAGAATTACCCTTCACCAGGTCGGCTTGAATGATTTGTGCATAGTGTGGTTCTCCGATGGTTGGAAAATCAAGTATCAACTGCATCTTATCGCCGCTGATATCATATAACTGGGCGCTTTGCGATAATTCCGGCCCGGTTGGCAGGAAGCGGTCTTTGGTGATTTTATTATACGCTACCAGGTATTTTCCTTTGGGCGATTTGGTATCGCCATGCGCTACTGTAAGGTGGCCTACAGAATAGAAAGTAGGAGCCCTGTCTACCACTTTAAGGTCTTTGATATTCCATTTCACCACTTCAGATGAAACAAACATGGAAGTGTAGGCATTGCCATTGTTGTCAAACTCGGTATGCAAAGGACCCAGGCCGGGTTTTTTTACTTCGCCGTATAGAACTGATTCGTATTTCAAAACGGGGATGCCATCAAAATCACCAATAAAGTCTTTTGCAGCAATTGCTTTCTGCAGTTTATCAAAACTGAAAACGGGGATCAGTGCAGCCAGTTTACCGCTGCCCACAATGTATTCGCCGGTTGGGCTTACATCACAGCCGTGTGGTGATTTAGGACATGGGAAGAAGTAACAGATATCTTTCAGGTCTTTGGCATCCAGTACGGTCACTTCTGTTTTTATTTCTGATGTGGCTGAATGTGTTTCATCGCTGTAGGTATTGTGTGCATACCGAACGGCCTGTTTTCTTCCCTTACCGGCTTTCAGGTATTCTTCTGCTTTTTTCCAGTTAACCGCCATGATAAAATCCTTGTCTTTCTGTGACGCATTTACTTCCAGCAAAGTATTGGCCTGTTCGGTATTATAGCAGGAGAAAAAGAACCATCCATGCGAAACCCCTTTGCCGGCACGGCTCAGGTCGAAATTAACGCCGGGGCATTGTATCTGGAAAGCGATATCCATTTTACCGTTTTCTTTTGCCACGCTGATAAAACTGATGGTTCCTTTAAAGTTCTGTTTGTAAGTATTGATGGGCACATCGCCGTTCTTATCATCGGGAGGTACACTAAAACGGGTGCCTGCCACTACGTATTCGGTATTCTCTGTTATAAAAGGAGAAGAGTGATTACCGCCGCTGTTTGGCAATTCAATGATCTCGGCTGTACGGAAGGTTTTCAGGTCTATCCGGGCAACCCTTGGTGTATTGTTTGCATTGCCAAAGGCCCATCTGCCATCATAATCGCCGTCTGTTTTCGACATCTGAACGTGATGCAGATCGTCCCAGGGAACAAAACCATGAGAGGTATTGAGCATCGGTTTGGTCTCTTCGCTGTAGCCGTATCCTTTTTCGGGATCAACAGAAAATACGGGGATCACCCGAAGCAACCGGCCTGATGGCAGGCCATATGCACTCATCTGTCCGCTGAAACCGCCCGACACAAAATTGTAGAATTCATCGTACTTACCGGGGGCTACATAAGCCTTGGCGGCAGCATCTGAACTTACGGCCGAACCGGCATTCTTTGGTTTACAGGCTGTAAAGCCCAACAGCAAGCCGAATATTAAAACAGCTGCTGTTATTAATTTATACTTTTTCATATTGAGATTGTTTAATTGCTGGGTTTATTTAACGCCGTCGTTCTTGCGCATGAATTCATAAAGCGCTCTTGCATCTGCATCAGACAGGTTTTGATTGGGCATACGCACCAGGCAGATCTCCAGTTGTGCCTGCGCCTTGGGATCCTTATCCAGCATGGCGTCGGTATTGGTAGTAAAATTCAATATCCAGGGGGCGGTATGTCTTTCGGTAACGCCCAGCCATCCGGGGCCTACCAGTTTTTCGCTGGTAAGTTTGTGGCAACTGCTGCACTTAACTCCAAATACCTTCTCTCCTTCTGCCGCCATGGCAACATCTAAAGTTGCACCTACCTGTACTTCTTTGAATTTTCCTTCGCCCCTCTCCGGGTCGTATGAAGGATTACCGTTCTCTGTCTTTTTTGTTTCGGTTGCTGCAGTAGTTTCTGTGCTTGCAGTATTTGAATCAGAATTACCTCCGCAGGCGCTCAGGATTGCGCCCAGAAAGAGGAAGAATGCAAGTTTTTTCATAAATGGAAAATTTTTGTTTTAAATTTATTGCACAAGATTACAGGTATATACGATGAATTTTTATGCGCCAAGTCATATCGTTTGTAAATAGATCCTGAAGAATATCTTTCTTACCTGAAACCCTCGATCAACAAAGGATTTTATCAACCAATTCAGTTTGAATGCATTATTATGATTTTAATCATAGCCAATACTGCCTCCCGTCATTCTGACCGTTCCGTGCCAGGTATACATTTGTCGGCAACAATTAAACTACTTTACCATGATGATTGATATTGATATGCTGCTGGCCTGGGGTGCAGCCTATAAAAAACTCAGCGCCGGAGAAATGATCTTTCAGGAAGGCAATCAGTCTTCTTTCTATTATCAACTTGTAAGCGGTAAAGTGAGGTGGGTTAATATCAACGACGAAGGAAAAGAGTTTATTCAGACCATTATAGAACCGGGCGAATGTTTTGGTGAGTTTCCGTTGTTCGACGACGAACCCTTTGCCGCATCGGCCATTGCCGATGAAGATTCGGTGATCATCAGGCTGCATAAAGCATCATTTCTGCAGCTTATTAAAGAAAACCCCGAGATACATTTTGCCTTTACCCGGTTGCTTACGCAACGCCTCCGTTTTAAATTTCTAATCCTTAAAGAACTGGCCACCCATAACCCGGAGAACAGCATCTCTACCCTGCTTAGTTATTTTAAACAACACAAGAAGAATATCTGCACCAAGTGCAACCGGTTAAAGCTGACCCGGCAACAAATTGCCGATATGACCGGCCTTCGGGTAGAAACGGTTATACGCACCATGCGTAATATGCATTCGCATGGCCTGCTGCGTATTGATAAGGGTAAAGTGTATTGCTGATTGTGATTGAAGTCATACTGGCTTATCATTCGTGGCCGTTATTTTGCGATAAATAGAAATTATGGTATCACCGGTTCACCGCTGGGTACGTGTTTCCCTTTTAAATTTGCTGATAGTAGCCATCCTGGGTGTAATACTACGCTACAAGATCCTGTATCCCCTTCCGGTTGTTGACCAGAAACACCTGTTGCACGGGCATTCGCATTTTGCCTTTGCCGGATGGATAACCCAGGCCATCATGACGCTGCTGGTAACCTACCTGGCCAGGCAGGCCGGCGAACACATGTATAAGAAATATAAATGGTTGTTATACGGCAACCTGCTTACTGCCTATGCCATGCTCATTGCATTTCCCATTGAAGGTTATGGATTATATTCAATTCTCTTTTCCACAGCTTCCATTTTTGTCTCTTATGCCTTTGCCATCCTGGTGTGGCGGGACCTGAACAGGCTTGAACAAAAAACGCCAACTCATTTATGGATCAAAGCAGCGGTGTTCTTCGGCGCCCTGTCATCGCTTGGCGCTTTTGCACTGGCTATTATGATGGTGGAACGGATCGTTTTTCAAAATGCCTACCTGGCCGCAGAATATTTTTACCTGCATTTTCAGTACAATGGCTGGTTCTTTTTCGGTTGTATGGGCCTGCTGAGTGAAGTACTTCGCAAAATTGAAGTAAGCCCGGAATTACTGAAACAGATTTTCTGGCTTTTTGCCTGTGCTGCGGTGCCGGCCTATTTCTTATCTGCCCTTTGGATGGATCTGCCGCTTTGGGTTTATATACTGGTAGTACTTGCCGCCATTGCACAGGTGGCAGGATGGATAAAGATTGTGATACAGCTAAAGAATAAATGGGCTGTATTAAAGAATACATTACCCCTTACAGCCAAATGGATCATGGGATTTTCGGCTGTTGCCCTAACGGCCAAACTGCTGCTACAGCTTGGCTCAACGGTTCCTTCATTGAGCGATCTCGCTTTTGGCTTCCGGCCTATTGTGATCGGTTACCTTCACCTGGTACTGCTTGGCGTGATCACGTTGTTTTTACTGAGCTATTTTTTTGCAGGCGGATACATACAGGCAAACAAAAGAACTTCTTTTGCTGTTTTTCTTTTTGCCACGGGTGTTATCATCAATGAAATATTACTGATGATACAGGGTGTATCGGCCATGAGTTATACCGGCATCCCTTTTATCAATGAAATGCTTTTTGGCACCGCCCTTCTTTTATTCTCCGGGGCAGGCTTATTATTTATCACTTCGTCAAAATTTTTCAGAAAGTGATTTCAATCACAGTTTGCTGACGGTATTGTACGCAATTTTGACAAAAATCAATCTTATGTCAACAATCACCGAACAAACATTGGCTGGTATCGTTAGCAACAATCACCAAACCGTTCCCGTACTTGAAAAATACCATCTCGACTTCTGTTGCAAGGGAAAACGAACCCTGGCTCAGGCCTGTGCCGAAAAAGGATTGCCTGTTGAAGCCATTGCTGAAGAACTTGAAAAAAAGATGAGTACTGCACAAGGCCGCACCTTACCCTTTGCATCCATGACCGCCGAACAACTCATCAGCTATATCCTCATTCATCATCACTTTTATGTAAAACAATCGATCCCCACCATTCTTTCCCACGTAGAGAAAGTAGCTACCAAGCATGGAGACCGGTTTCCGTTTATGGCAGAAGTGCTCTATCTTTTCAGACAGGTTGCTGAAGAAATGATGATGCACATGCATAAAGAAGAAGCGGTCCTGTTTCCGAGGATAAAAGAAGTGGAAACCCTGCTTTCCATCCACCAAAAACGCAATCATGCCGAAGGATATATCTCCGGCCCGGTACAGGTAATGGAAATGGAGCATGACCATGCGGGTGAATTATTATACCGCATCCGGGAACTTACCAATAGTTACACGCCGCCCGCCGACGCCTGCACCACGTTTAAAGTAAGCCTGGCTGAGTTAAAGGAATTTGAAGAAGACCTGCATAAACATGTTCACCTGGAGAATAACCTGTTGTTTCCAATGGCAGAAAAAATGCTGCAGGAACAGATCAGTTTGAACTAAAGTCATTGGGCATTATCGAGGGCATTTATCTGTTGCTTATATTCCGGCGGGAGTATCAATGATTTGATAAACCCGTCTAATTTTATTTTCCTGCTTAACTTATAAAAGGGGAAGACCATTTTAAGCCAGTAAGTATTATTAAAGCCGAGCAACAGCCTGGCTTTTGCAGGAACTACCAGCTTCTGCGACTCTACCAGCAATTTGAAACGGAATGCGCCCAGGTGTTTTTTGTATTGCTTATAAAGATCAATGGTATACTTACTTTTCACCAGATCAGCTTCAAGGTGCTTCTCACGGCTGATCAACCAGTTGGTATAATTTACAGGGAGTTCGCTCAAATTCATCCTTGTTCCCAGCCGTAAGAAAACATCATATACTTCATCTTTTTCTTCATCGCTTAATTTTCGTTCCAGCAATTCAAAAGAGGCGATGGAATAATGGATCAGCATAAATAACACATCACGGTAAGCCCAGTCGGGGATCTTAGCAGCCCGGCCTTTTTCAACAGCCGCATGAATGGCCGTGATCTTATCTATGGCAGCGTGGGCCTTACCCCTATCTGAAAAAACAATCTCTCTTGCATACGTAACGGTTGAGAATAATCTGCCCAACGGATCAGCCGGAAGCTTACCGGTGAAATATAACCAGTCAACCGCTTTGTTCAATGCAAACTCAGCTGCCGATCCGGCAAAGATGAAAAGAATGGTATCAGATTTACCCCATATCGTTCTTACAATGGAGTCTTTTTGGACAAAGTGTTCAATGGTTGAATTCATTATTTATCTGAATAAAAAGGAAGCTTAGCCAGATATAAATTCCTGGTTCATTACAAAAGCGCCCTGTCTAAATGTACATATCCCCCATCCACATGAATAAGCTGGCCGGTTGTATGGCTCGATCTTTCCGACAGTAAAAATGCTGCTGCATTGGCGATCTCTTCAGCCGTTGTCATCCGGTTGCCCAGTGGGATCTTTGCCGTTATCTCATCCAGTTTCTTTTGCGGATCATCAAATGTTTTTATCCAGGTCTGGTACAGCGGTGTAAAACATTCGGCTACAATTATTGCATTAACACGAATGCCGTATTTCAATAATTCCACGGCCCACTCCCGGGTAAGTGCGTTACGTCCGCCATTGGCCGCAGCATAAGCGGAAGTATTGCCCTGGCCGGTTTCCGCGGTTTTGGAACTGATGTTTACAATACTTCCCCTGCTTTCTTTTAAATAAGGCAATGCAAAATGAGCCAGCAGGTAATAATGTACCAGGTTCTTGTGCAGTGATGCCATGAATTTTTCGTAATTGCCGCTTTCCAGCCCTACCCCATCATTTACACCTGCATTATTTACCAGTCCGTCAATTCTTCCATATTTTTCCACTGTTAACTTCACTGCCTTTTCGCAATCGTCAGGAATGGATAATTCTGCAACTACCTGCCCGGCCCGGCCATTCATTGATCTAATTTCTTCTACTGTCTTTAAATTGTCTGCCTCACTCCTGCCAACAATTATTACAACAGCTTCCTCGGCTGCCAGTACTTTGGCAATACCCTCTCCAATTCCTTTGGCGCCACCTGTTACAATGATCACTTTGTCTTTTAATCCCAGGTTCATTTTTATAGATTTTAATTTAATAAATTCAACACGGCTTTTAATCAACAGCAAATCCTTATTTCATTTCAACCATTGCCTTTATTACGCCTGTTGCCGGATTAAGATACAATGGAAATTCGGTGGCCAGCTGGTTGAATGAAACCCGGTGTGTAATAAATTTCAACGGATCTATATCCCCGCTTTTGATACTGCTGATCACATACTCAAAATCATCTCTTGTTGCATTCCGGCTGCTCATCAATGTGGCTTCCCGTTTGTGAAACTCCGGGTGACTGAAAGATATTTCTTCTTTCTGCAACCCAACCAGCACGTACCTTGCCCCATGGGCCATGTATTGAAATGCATTATTGATCGCCTTTAAACTTCCCGTGGCATCTATCACTGCTGTTGGCATATCGCCATTGGTGATCTTCAACAGTTGCTCCATCACATCACCTGTTATCGCATTCACGGTATGCTTTACTTTCAACACATCTTTACAAAACTGTAACCTGGCTTCATTTACATCCACCACAATAATATGAGCGCCGGCAAGCCTGGCAAACGCAATTATACCCAAACCGATGGGGCCGGCTCCGATCACCAATACAAATTCATCTTTTTGGATGGCTGCCCGCCTTATGGCATGTGCGGCAATGGCCAATGGCTCGGTTAAAGCAAGTTGTTCATCGTTCAATCCCTGGCTTTTTACCAAAGAATAAGACGGCACGGATAAATATTCGGCCATGCCACCGTTTACATGAACTCCACAAACCTGCATGGCCGTACAACAATTCGGTTTTTCATTTCTGCAGGCAATGCAGGTACCACAATTAAAGTAGGGAATGAAGGTTACTGTTTCTCCTGCAGCAAAATCAGCATTATCGGTCTGTACTATTTCCGCAGCGAGTTCATGCCCCAGTATGCGTGGGTAACTGAAATAAGGCTGCGTTCCCTCAAAGGCATGAAGATCGGTACCGCATAATCCAATACGCCTGATGCGCAGGATGGTATTACCTGCCGAATATACAGGTGCAGGCGTTTCTGCATATTGCAATAGTCCCGGTTCTGTACAAATAAGTGTATTCATCTTTATTTAAAATATCAATTCATTCGTGTTCCGTCATTAGTCGCTTACCAGAACCGTACATAGATCAGTGTCAGTATCAACAGGGTTGCAACAATCAGTGCAATGGTTGTTGGCCGCAGTTTAAACATGCTGCTGTCTACCTCAAATGCTTTTGGATTTACCTTTGGCCCGGCCAGACTGATGGCAACCATGGTGGCAACAGTAATAAAGAACGACCAGCCCATGTTGATAAGAAATGGAATTTCAACAATGGTTTTAAGCACGCCTTTTTCCATCTTCTGGTATTCGTATGCGGTGTACAGCCAGGTTTCTTTACCAAAAATATTAACCGCATAATTATTAAAGAAGATGGCAAGCAGAAAACCAAGAATCAATCCTACCAATGCGGCAGTGCCGGTGGTACGTTTCCAGAAAAAGCCGAGGATGAACATGGCAAACACACCCGGACTGATAAACCCGGTGTATTTCTGGATAAAAGTAAAGCCGCCTTCGCCGCCAATACCCAGTATATCTTTCCAGGTAAATAAAATGGCAATGAGCATGGAGATAAAAACGGTCATACGGCCTGTCCATACCATTTTATTTTCATCAGAATCCTTGTTGATGTACTTTTTATAAATATCCAGCGTGAATATGGTGGAAATGCTGTTGGCCTTACCTGCCAGTGATGCAACAATGGCCGCTGTAAGTGCAGCAATGGCAAGGCCTTTAAGCCCTGCGGGTAAAAAAGCAAGAATAGCAGAATAAGCGCCGTCTTTTCCTCCTTCAAATCCGGGCAACTGGTGATTCTTATATAATACATAGGCTGCAATACCGGGCAGCATTACAATAACAGGCATCAGCAGTTTCATAAACCCGGCAAACAAAATTCCGGTACGGGCCGTTTCGAGGTTTGCACCTAATGCCCTTTGCGTGATGTATTGATTGCATCCCCAATAGTTGAGGTTCACTATCCACTGGCCGGCAAAATACATGGCAATGCCGGGCAGTACCACGTATTTCTGAATGTCGAGATTCTGCGGCATATCGATGGTGGCCGTAGTAACTTCCGGCTTCGGCAATATCATGTGAAAATGTTCGGGCGCCTGGCCAAGTAATGTTTTGAAGCCGGCAACAATATTTCCGCTGGCAACACCATTCACTCTTTCATCAACAATTTGTAATGCTAAATAAATGGTAGCAAGGCCGCCAATGATCAATACCGCCACCTGCACCACATCGGTATAGCCGATCACTTTCATACCACCGAGTGTGATCAGTAATGCCATGGCCATTAATACGATCATCACAAGGTGCAGGTGCCCGCCGCCGAGCAATTCATTGATAGCTACCGAACCGAGATAAAGTATAGAAGTAAAGTTGACGAAGATGTATAAGAATAACCAGAAGATGGCCATGATGAGCGCCACCGTTTCGTTATACCGCGTTTTTAAGAACTGCGGCATGGTGTATATCTTATTCTTGAGATAGATAGGAATGAACCAGATGGCGATAATGATCAGCGCAATGGCAGCGATCCATTCATAAGCTGCAACAGAAATACCTACAAAGAATCCTTCGCCGCTCATACCGATGAACTGCTCTGCAGAGATATTGGATGCAATGAGCGATGCCCCAATGGCCCACCAGGTGAGGGATCCTTCTGCCAAAAAGAAGTCGTGCGAAGCAGTGATGGTCGCTTTCTTTTTTTTATGATACACCCAATAACCATAACCGGCTACCAGTACAAAATAAATAACAAAGATCAGGATGTCTAAGGATGTTAAACTCTTCATAAGCAAATTTTCAGTTGTTTGTAATTAAGGTTTTTAGTGTTGGGTAATTTACTTTGCCCCGGTTAAGTTCATTTTTAAATTTACTCTATATACAGCTACCACGGCAAAACAATATCTGTTTTCCTGCTTTCAGGCTCTACGTTCATCATTACCAGTTTTCCTTTTTTAATCTCTGCTTCTACTGTAGTGTTATACGGCGCATGTAATTTAAAGTGTACACCCACGTCTTTTGGCCATGCAGGGAACAGGAATATTTTTTTTCCATCGGTTTGCAATAACATCTCCTGTAAGCCGATCATGCCGCTGCCACCCCAGTTATGATCGGGTACCCAATCAAACCCCGGGCCCCAGAATGCGGGAAATCTTCTTTCAGCATTCTGCAGTTTCAGGGAAGTAAGCTTCCAGGCTTCTTCTGTTAACCCTAATCTTGCCGCCCAGATATTATCCTGCTTCCATCCAACATGACTTTTAAACTTTACCACATTGCTGTCGTAGTTATATGTATTCAATGCGGTATCCAGCCCGGGTTTGCCAATTCCATACATACCCCAGGGAAATACCGGGTACAATTGCGGCGATTCTATATTATTAATACGTTCCCAGTTTTTTGCCGGGGCAATGGTTGTATGGCCATTAAAACTGGTATAGTTCAGGTCCGGAATTCTTTTCAGAAATTCCTGCCAGTATTTTCTTCTTTCTGTATTGAGATATGACGATGGTAAAGCGATCAAATATTTTGTAACGGTCTGTAAAGCGGCAATGGTTGATGTGGAGTTGTATGCCATCTTAAACGTTTCGGCGCCAGAGCCGGGATATAAAACCAGCTTACCATTTCCATCCAATGCTTTAATACCTCTTTGCTTGGCCAGGTATTGATAATGCTCATCAAAAAAATACAGGCAACTTTCAATAAAAGGGACCCGGTCACTGATATCCCTGCCCGAGTACTCCTGTTCATTCAGCATCATCAAACAGAATTCCAGCACCGTATCCCATTCGTATTCCAGCCAGGCATTATACTCTACACCCTTGTCAAAACCCGCAGGTCTTTTGGTTCCATACTCGGCATAATTTGGGAGGCCAAAATTTTCCATCTGCTCCGTAAAGCAGGCACCGCCATGGTTCCAGTAAATTTTGCTGCGCAATTCTGCATTTCTTAGAATGCGTAAATAAAAATCAAGCTGCGGTTGCAGCAGATCCCAGTCGCCGTTCTTTATCATGGGAAAATATACCAGGCGCTGGTTTTGTGCTGTATGCACACCACCACCCCAGTTCCGGTAATCGGGCGTTAATTTATTGGCCGTGTCTGTAAAAACGGGATCAACAGTCAATAACCCTCCGTTAAATTTTGTTGGCCATTTTCCCTGTGCGTTGATGGCCAGCATATAGCGGAACAGTTGAAAGTTCCTGCCCAGTTCCCAGGCTTTTGAATTTTTATTGTCGGTATCTATCTCTATAAAACTCCGGTTCCAGAATTGTTGCCACCATTGCTGCGATCTTGTAAATGAACCGGTAGCTGTTGCAGCTGCTTTCTCTTTCAGTGAATCCAATGAATGTTTCCATGTTCCGATATCGTTAACCTGTGCGGTATGCAAAAACAAATTCAACGAAAATTGCCTGGCGGCTGACTTACTTTTTATCTTCCAGCCTTTATAGCCGGTGTTCACATAAGTTCCTTCGTACGTTCCGGCAGGTACAAAGTTGTTGCCGCTGAATGAACCGCCAAAGGCCAACTTTGCAAGCGGGTTATACAACTGGTCTTTTACTGCATCCATTCCCTGCTGCGTTACCGTGGCATCAAAAATAGTAGTGGCTGTGTTGTGGTGATAGAACAGTACTTCACTCCCTTTAAAATCAATACTGTCTTTTTTGTACACATTATTCTTTGGCGCCGCCCATTTCCATGAGTTGGCAAAATTTTCCCTGGCTTTAATAACTCTGTCCTGGTAACGCCAGCTTTCGTAAGCGGCTTCTGCATTGATCTTTTTGGTGGATGTAATGTCGATATGCACTACCGGGTTGAACACATCGGCCCATATTTTAACGGCTGCTTTTATACCTTTACTCTCTCCTTCCACTGTAACATATCCTTCCTGTAAATGCAGTTCTTGCTTAAATACTTGTCCATTTAATGGATTCGGAAATAGTTTTACCCGTATTCGTCCTGCTTTCATCAAACCATTGTCTTCATTAAAACTGCCGCTCCGGGCAATGTAGATCAGTAAGTCGCCATTCTCTACCCATACATTCATACCAATATCGCCTCCACCGCAGGGCATTGATTGCGATGAATTGCTGCTCTGAAACCGCCACACAATATTATAGTTGCCAGCCTTTACCTGTGCGCTCAATGGACTGGCCGCTAAGATGCAATAAATAAAAAAGAAGAGTTTACAGGTCATTTTATGTTTTGAAGCGAATGGTTATGATCATTCATTCTTTTTCATGGTGCGGTATTTTTTGGGAGATACACCGATTATTGTTTTAAATCTTTTAGAAAAATAATACGGGTCATCAAAGCCCATATTAAAAGCGATCAGCTTGATGGCCTGGTTGGTAAAGTCCAGCTCCTGGCAGGCCTTCTGCATTTTCATCTGCAAAAAATAATCAATGGGGGCATAGCCTGTCTTTTGCTTGAACAGGTTTGAGAACCGGGAAACAGAATAGTTATATTGTTTGCTCAGGTCGTTCAATGAAATATTCTCATCCAGGTGCTGCTGCATGTGCAGGATGGCTTTGTCTACACAGTCTGGCTCGCCCACTTCCCTGTTTTCGCTGTACCGGGCGTTGTATACAAACAGGGTAATAAAATGTGTAAAGCACATATTGGCGAATAACAGGTTGTCGATGCTGTACCCCAGCTGCAATGTCTTGTATATCTTATTAAAGACATTAAAGGTTTCTGCGTTGTTCTTTATATGGAAGGGCTTGAAATATTTTTGTATGGACAAGGTTTTATTAAACGCTTCCAGGGCATCGCCTGCAAAATGTATCCAGTAAATACTCCAGGGATGCTCGGCATCATTGCCGTATGCATGCTCCTTGTTCTGGGGAAGAATAAAGAATTCATTGGGGCCTACCTCGTAGCGCTGGTTGTCTATTTTATACCAGCCGTGCCCATCTACACAATAAAAGATAAAATTTCCAGGCAACCCTTTTTTCCGGTACGTATAGTGTTCCCTGGCCTTGGGATAATAGCCTATGGAAGAAATATACAGGTGCTTCAGCATGGGGTTGTTCTGTACCCTCGACTTAATAATGGTTTTAGGGATCTCTATGCGCTGGCGGCCCAGGCCATACCATATATTCTTACGTGACCCTTCCTTATTTTCATTCGTTTCATTCATAAAAGCCCAGCAATAATTTTGTATGAATGTACAGCATTTATAAGAGATTTTTACCCCCCATTCGATGAAGCAACAGTACAGGACAGTATTAGATAAAATTGCTTTACATTCGTAACAACCTGAATAAATTTATAATGATTGCCCGTAAGAAAATCATAAGAACCAGCCTGGTTTCTTTGATTCCTGCTTTGTTATTTCCCTTTTTTCTTTCAGCAACGGTACGGCTCCCTTCTGTTTTCAGTGATGGCATGGTTCTGCAGCAACAGGCCACTGCATCCATCTGGGGTTGGGCAAAACCGGGAGCCATCATAAGAACAACTACTTCGTGGAATAAGAGATCATATACAGTAACAGCCGATGATAAAGGAAAATGGAATGTAAAAGTTACTACTCCTGTTGCCGGTGGGCCATACAGCATTTCTATTTCGGATGGTGAACCCGTAACGATCAATAATATCCTGATAGGAGAAGTATGGTTGTGTGGCGGACAAAGCAATATGGAAATGCCAATGAAAGGATTCCGGGATCAACCGGTCATTGGTTCCAATGATGCCATCTTCAATTCAACCAATGATCAACTGAGAGTTTATACCATACCCCGTGCTGTAGAAAGGCAAACAAAAGACAGCAGCAAATCATCGGTATGGAAAATGGCGAAACCGGAGAATATCAGTAATTTTTCTGCAACGGCCTATTTTTTTGGAAGATTATTGCAGCAGCAATTAAAAGTACCAGTTGCGCTCATCAATTTAACCTATGGCGGTTCGCCCGCTGAAGCATTCATGAGCGCTGAATCGTTAAAAGTGTTCCCGGAGATCGCTGTTCCCTCTGCAACGGGTACGGAAAAACTGACCAATAAGAATGCCACTACTTTGTATAATGGAATGGTTCACCCGGTAGCCGGTTATACCATTAAAGGTTGTATCTGGTATCAGGGCGAAACTAATTACGACCGGCCGGCGCAGTATGAAAAACTTTTTCCGGCGATGGTGGCTTTATGGCGCAATGAGTGGGGGCAAGGGAATTTTCCGTTTTATTATGCACAGATCGCTCCGTACGATAACAGTATGTATCCGCAGGGAAATTTAAACCCCCGGATAAACTCGGCCTACTTACGGGATGCACAACGCAAGGCATTGCCCGCCATACCGGCAGCCGGTATGATCGTATTGATGGATGCCGGTGAAGAAAAGAATATCCATCCGGCCAATAAAGAAATTGTGGGCAAACGCTTTGCCTACCTGGCTTTGGGAGACTCGTATTCTTTTAAGGGATTTACGTATCAAAGTCCTTTATTCGATTCTTTACTCATCAATGGCAATGTGGCTACTATAAAATTCAAATATGCGGTTAATGGGTTAACCAGTTTTGGGAAGCCCATCACCCAGTTTGAAATAGCGGGCGTCGATAAGAATTTTTACCCGGCGCAGGCCGCCATTTATAGGGGAACCATTCAACTATCATCACCACAGGTGGCAACGCCTGTTGCTGTACGATATGCTTTTAAGGATTTTATTATGGGCGAATTGTTCAGTACCGAAGGCTATCCTGTCAGCAGTTTCAGAACGGATGACTGGTAACTCCTGTCCCCTAAAGGGGAACTTAGGCTTCATCAGCATTCCATTGCTTCGAAGATCATACGCATCAACAGCCTATTGAATAATAATAATATTAACCTCTCCAATGATACCGGCTGGAAGTAAGGGCTTATCCTTTAGCCGAAATGGCGCTGTTGTCCAGGTAATTCTTTTTTCAGGTGATAAAACATTATCACCAATCAACCGGTTGTGCCAGGTGTTGGTTACCGATATCTCGATTTTGTTTTCTCCCTGCTTTAAAGCTTTTGTAATATCCAGTTGATAAGGTTGTGTCCACAATGTGCCGCAATCAATCCCGTTTATTTTTACAGTTGCCATATTGCAGATGGAATCAAACCCAATAAAAGCAATCTTTACCTTCTTCATATCTGCAATTGAAAATGTATTACGGTAAACTGCAGTACCGGAATAATATTTTATGGAAGGATCGCTTTGGAGTGTCCAGCTTTGTAAAGACGATATATGAATGGCATTAACAGGGCCGCCATGGCTTTTATCATACATCGCCTGCCATCCGGCTTTTAGCGGTATTTGTTTTACCCTGTTGATCACAGGTATTCTGCGGCTGTTAACAGATCCGTTGTTTTTAAATACAATAAACAACGATTGCCCGGCAGCAAGCTGCTCCATTAAAATACATCTTCCATTTTCGTTGCTCCAGATTGCCTGGCGTATGGTACCATCCATCGCATTCCATATTTCAGGTATTTTAGTACTGTCATTTTTAAATGAAATTCCGAGTTCCTGCTTCGTATTGCTTTGATTACTTACAAAATATATGTCATCATCTCCAGCCTTCCTGTGCACCCAGGCAATGGCATGGTTGTTATTCAGAATTTCTACATCTTTCTGCACACCTAACTTTACAAATGAACTGTCCTGGAATGCTGTAAAACGCAATCTATCTGTTATGTTTTCCTTTCTGAGTAATTGGCTAAGCACGAGCTTAATACTATCATCGCTATCTTTTAATCCAATACCATTAAAATCATCAATGCTGATGATGATCCTGGCTCCGTTATTTATCAACTGCAGTATTTTTTTAACTACAGGTAAAGAGATCAGTTTACTATTGGGTTGCAGCGGGTGCTTCCCAGGAAAAACCAGAACGCCATAACTGGCACCGCCCGGCAAAACTACCCTTCCATCTTTCACACGCATCATCATCAATGCATCGGGATTGAAAGAATCGTATGCATACCCATTCAAAGGATCTACCCAGTTTTCCGGATCGGCCATGTTGGCTGAATGATTGACCCCATCAGGTATCTGGCGTAAGGGTTGCCCTGCATTTTCCAAACGTTTCTTTTCTGCTTCCACTTTTTCTTTGCCAAATATCCCAGGCAACGTACTTACTAATCTATCTGGTAAAACAGCACGCCGTGGTATTTCTTCGCCGGTAAATACAGCAATATCCACCACAGGCTTTCCCATCTGTAACAATGCCTGGCAGCGTGTTAAGTATTCTATCCATGCTTTGCTTTGTTTGAACCAGGTCTGATCACGCTGAAAATATAAACCAACGCCATCCAGCGTCATCCCCGGCCTTTTATTCATCCAGGGGTTGTGTGAAAAAACATGTAAAACGAGTTTGTTGATCCCTAATGCAAAATTCCGGTCGCCCACCGTTTTTAAATTACCGGGATGTTCGCCCCAGTTCATTCTTACTGAAGTAAATGATTCGGCACCCACAATGTTCTTTCCATAGATATGTGCGCCACTGATGGCATCCAGCATATCGTTGGGTTTATCGTGTGTTGGACTGTTTAGCCAAAACTCGCCCATGGGCATGTCTGCATTTTTGTAATGCAGTAACCCATCGCTGACCATGGTGGGCGCCACACTCTCGGCACTGAAGCTGCAGCCTTTTTCATGCGCCAGTTCTTTTAATGTTGTATAGAAAACATCATTAACCAGTTCGGCAATGGTTTGCCGCACATCATGCAACACTTTTTCAGAGGTAGCCGCATCCTGTACCGGCACACCTGCCATAACCAATAAATAAGGTGTAAGATCATAACTCCGTCTTTTCTGAAATTCATTTTTAAATTCAGAGCTCCAGTTCTGGCTGCCACATTCCCAACTATCTACATGAAAAACCTTCAGCACTTCTTTTGCAAGCGCCGGATCGGTATTGCTGAATGCTTTTGCAAACCAGTTATCAAACTGTAATTTAACAGCGGCTGCATTGAACTTATCGCATTCAAGCCCGGCGCCGGCGCCACCAGTTGCGTTAGTATGGCCTGTGGAGGTATGGCCCATTCGTACAACAACCCAGTTACCCTGCGGGGCAGTCCATTGCAGGTTTCCCTGGTTATCCATTTTTGCAGACAGATCAATTATATTTTTTAAAGGAACTGCAGCACTGTTTGAAATTTCTGCTTCGGTTGTATTTGCAGCCACCCGCCACACAGAGCCGTTCTTGCTTTCATATTGATTGATAACCGGCTCATCGGATAAATAAATGCCCATTACTTTCAATGAAGGTTTCCACTTGGCCGCATCCAGGTCTTCGGAGCCAGGTTCAGTACCCGTCTTGTCATATACAAAGCGAAAATATTTTGCGGTGGCGGTTGGAATGGAAAATGTATAATCCTCATCCGTATCCTGCCAGCCAGAACGGGGAGGTTCTAATCTTTTAATGGTAGTGAAATTTTCTCCATCATTACTTGTTTGTATAAGCAGTCGCTGTGCCTGGTAATTGTTGCCGCCAATATGTATACGGATAGAACGACAGGTAAATACATCGGGGTATTTATATTGTACCCAGCAAGCCGTATCGCTTTTAAAACTTTGTTTGTTATTCTTATCGGGGAAAGACAGGAACTGTGGCCTGGTTCCGTTGCTTGCCGTTACGGCCGGTACCTGTACAATGCCGGTGAATGCTTCGCTGCTATTGGCAGGATAGGCAAATACAGCTACGTCTTTGTAATAACCTTCGTTGGCTTCTGGTTGCTCCGGCGATATGTTTTCGTTGCTGCCGCCTTTTATGTATGTTTTTGTCCAAACCAATTTCTGCATCGATAGTTCCGGTGTGATCCAGGGGCCACCTGCCAACGCAAAACCATCGCTTACATGCATGGCTAATTTTAAATTCAGTCGTTTAGCTTCCTGCATAGAAAAACGAACCATCTCCCACCATTCTGGTGTTAATTGCCTTACCGTAGGTTGAAAAAGAATTGCAGACAGGGTATCTTTTATCGGCATCAGGTAAGCGCCGCCAATACCAACCTCCTTCATTGCTTCCAGGTCGGCAGTAATGCCGGCTTTGGAAACGGCCCCATGCATCCAGTACCAGAACACCCAGGGTTTGGCTGATTCAGGAGGATTTTTAAATACACTTTCAATATTTATTTTTTGAGCAAGGATAGCATTGCCCAGGAAAGTAAATAATATGATTGAAAATATTTTTCTCATCGTTAAGTTTTCTCTCACAGATGACACGGATTAACACAGATCTTTTATCTGTGAACATCTGGGTAATCTGTGAGAAATTTATTTACTACGCAGATCTTTAGATGTAGCCACCGCAATCGCTCTCACATCCTTTGCATCAACCGCACAATAAAAATGATACACCACGCCTTTCCATTTTACTACAAAAGGTTTATGGGCAAATTTTGCATCATAGGGCTCTGATGATCTGATGAGGTCATCGCCATTCCAGTCGGTCCAGTTTACCAGGTCGTAACTGCAGGCAAAGCGGTTGAAGGCATCTTTTCTGCCTTCCCAGAATGCACCGAAGTAAAACATCACCCATATATCGCCTATCTTTTGAATAACGCCATCACCGGTAATGCCAATTTTATGATGCACCACGGGATCTGTTTGATACCGCTGCCAGTTGATCATATCGTCACTCACGGCCATGCCAATCCTTTCGAACCAGCGCCACTTGGGCGTATTGTTGCTGGTATCGCCATTGGCATTATAATACATCACAAAGGGGTGGCCCAATATTTTTTCTTTATCCCAGATGATGGTACTCTTGAACAATTTTTTATTCTCCCACCAGCGTACATCAATATCTGTCATGGATAAAACAGGATCGTATGTTTTCCATGCATGTGGCCGGGTGATATCCTTATCTGTGTTGGCAATACCTACACTCAGCTTACCGGTCTCATATCCTTTCTCCCTCCCCCCTATATAACTCATCCAGTATTTTTTATTGAATTGCTGCAGTTGGTAAGAGCCTCCCCAGTTGTGATCCTGCAAAGCAATATACCCGGCTTTTTGATTGGCATCCCATTCTATTGCATCTGCATTCGTTGTATCGCCAAAGTTTAAGATTTTCCCCAGCGTTTTCCATTGCAACAGGTCTTTACTTTTTGCCAGCCAGGTTTCGTAGCCACGGCCATCAAATTGAATATAGGTCATATACCAGTAGCTCCCTTTACGAAAAACGGATGGGCAGTCAATTTTTTTGGATGCATCTTCGGGTGTTATAACCAATCCGTATTTATAAGGTGTTTTTACTTCCTCATAAATTTGTTGCATTACAGATTGCGGCACTTGTGATTTAACCACAAAGGCACTAAGTACACTAAGTAACACAAAGAATATCTTCATGAATCTTTGTGCCTTTGTGTCTTTGTGGTTTAACATTTTAAAACTTAATTTCTTTTGCTCTCTCACCTGCTTGTTTATTTTTTGAATTAAGAGGAACAAGATAAAATGAATACCTGTGATCTTTTGCAGGAACCTGGTATTGTTGCAGTGGTGCCGCCACATCACTCCAACTGTCATTTCCGCCCACGCCCATTTGTACCAGGTCGATATTCAACGTAACAAAGCCAGCGTCTTTTAACCGGTTGGTATGTTTTGCATTTTGAATATTTTCTTCGGTATACGGCCATGCACTCATACTTAGTAAACTATCGGCAACCACCAGTAAGCCGTCTTTTGTTGTTGGGCTGCTTAAATACATCCAGCGAACATCCGTTCGGTTGCCATTTTCCTGCGGTACTACATAGTTTTCCATGAATTTGTTTATGGGTAAATTATAGATGCCTGCATCGGCGCCATGATTCTTATCAATATAATTTTCCATCGGGCCTTTGCCAAACCATTGAATATTGTCATAATTTCTTTCAATGCCCATCTGCATACCTACCCTGGGGATATTGGGCAACCCCTGCTTTGTTTTTAAATCATAATTCACTGCTATGATCCCATTCCCGTAAATACAATACCCAATAACCACCGTTGCACTATCATTGATCAATGAATAGGTGCTGTTAATATGTATGCCGCTTCCGCGATGGCCATCACATTTACCCGTGCTGAAATTTACGAGTTTCGGTTTAGCCTCAATCCATTGTTTTAATACCCGGTGTGTTTTCCATCCACGCTTATCATTATCTGTTTGTGCTCTTGTAAAATGAGGAAGCAGCGGTGCCTTCACCTGCTCCTGTCCATTTTGCGTGTAAGAACTTAATGCGCCATTTGCCTTACTGAAACTTACTGTGAAATTTTTTCCCTTCAGTTTAATAAGGGAGTCGTTTTGTTCTAAAGTCAATGCTGCCGTAAAATTGGCCTGTGCCGCCGGTTTTGACAGGTTTATAAGCCTTAGTTGATTTGCTGCTATCTCAAATCCTTTACTGGCCCAGGTTTGGTCATTTGCCAATGCAAAATGTAATTCTGCATGATATTCGGTACTGGCTTTCATCTTTGGCAAATAGGAAGAGATGTTAAATATATCCTCTTTACCTGCTGCGATACTGATCTTCGGCAATGCTTTTGTAGAAATTATTTTGCCGTCTTCTTTAATTATCAAAGAAACATCGTATTCATTCACGTCTTTTACAGGGCTCCTGTTGATTATTCTGATGATTGCTTTTACCGGATCGGCCCATTCAGATTCTATAGGTTGAAAAACCCGTTTGCATTCGTACATAAGTCCCTTGGGTGCGCCATCAGCATTTACAATTCCCTTGATGGTAAAATTGTCGAAATATTTTTCACCATAATCACCCCCATATGCATAGTACTCGACACCGGCTGAATCTTTCTTCAGCAATCCCTGGTCTTTGAATTCCCAGATACAACCACCGATGATACGTTTGGTATTACGCCATTGATCCCAGAAGTCTTTTATATTGCCGCCGCTGTTACCCATGGCATGCGCATATTCACAAAAGAAGACCGGCCTGGTATCGCCATTGGGTTGATCGGCCAATAATGAAGCCGTGTACATGGCGGGGTACATCCGGCTTACCACATCTACATAATATTGATCGAGCGGATTTTGAATGCGGTGACTATGATCATTGCTTTTTAAATACTTTGGATCAGAAGGATCGATATAACCTTCTTCTTTACGGCTTCCCATGGCCGGCTCGTAATGCAAGGGCCGGGTAATGTCAAAATCATGTATCCAACCCGCCATGGCAGCATGGTTGGGGCCGCTGCCGGCTTCGTTACCCAGGCTCCACATAATGATGGAAGGATGATTTTTATCCCGTAATGCCATACGACTCATACGATCAACATACGCACCGGTCCATTTTGCATCATGGCTTAATTTACCACCTAATCCATGCGTTTCCAGATTAGCTTCATCAATGACCATGATACCAAATTCATCACAGAGGTCTAATAAATATGGATCGCTGGGATAGTGACTGAGCCGGATGCAATTAAAATTAAACTGTTTGATGGTAGTTACATCCTGCAGAATGTCCGCTCTTGATAATGCCTTGCCTCTTACCGGATGATGATCGGGACGATTGACCCCATATAAATAAGTGAGCTTGCCATTGATGAGTAACTTACTGTCGGTTTTGCTGAATTCGATGGAACGAAAACCAAGTTTGCATGTCTTTACCTCCAGGATATTGCCAATGCAGTCTTCTAAACTTAAAACCAGTTTGTACAGGTTCGGCTCTTCTGTACTCCATTTTTTTGGGTTGATGATCTTTGTTTCCAGCAAACCAAATTTCACCTGGTCGAGCCGGGGATGAATTTCATTGATGACCTGGTCTACCGGTCGCTCCAATAGTTTTTCCAAAACCGGTTTATCATCCGCCTCATACAATTGTACTTTCAGTTTATAGCCGGGCATTTCTTTACCGGTAAGGTTTTCAATACGTGGGCGAATACTCAGCGTTGCATCTTTATACTCCTTATCTAACCTGGTTTGATAAAAGAAATCAGCAATACGCAGTTTGGGTTCTGCCATTAAGTACACTTCCCGGTGAATGCCGCTCATGCGCCACTGGTCCTGGTCTTCGAGAAAACTGCCGTCGCTCCAGCGGACGACCCAAACAGAAATAATATTCTCTCCGTCCAGCAAGTAGGGAGTAATATTAAATTCACTGGGGAGAAAACTATCCTCTGCATAACCGGCAAATTTTCCATTGATCCATAGTTTGTATGCCGAACTTACCCCACCAAAGTGGAGCGTAATATTTTTATCCTTCCAGTCTGCCGGAACGGTAAATGATCGTTGATAACAGCCTACACCATTATAATCTTTGGGAATGTAGGGCGGGTTAACCGGGCGGAAAGGATATACCGCACTTTTATAAATTGGTTTATCGTAACCCTGCATTTCCCAATTAGATGGAACAGGTATTTTTTTCCAGCCAGAGACCTTGCTTTTATAGAAATCCCCGGGCTCATCACCGGGTTTTAATGCAAAGGAAAAATCCCAGTCGCCGTTTAATGATATATACCTGCCACTTTTTTCTCTTTCATTTCTTAATGCTTCGTTTACCGTAGCATAAGAATACGCTGTTGCCCTTGATTCATCACGGTTGATGCCGCTTATTGCAGGATCTTCGTAAGGTTCGGTATTATAAATTGATGGTGCGTTGGGGATAGCTGCGGGAGTTTTATCTACAAGTTGCGCCTGAGATTGAACCATGAAGACACAAAGAACACAAAGAATCACCAAGCTTTGTGGAACTTTGGGTCTTCGTGTCTTTGTGGTTTTTATTGCTGCATGAAGTACTAAACGTACAAGTGTGCGACGCAACGATGTTCCTATTTGTACAAATGCTCGGACCATAAAATTATTTTTCTTCATCCTTCACCGGTTTTCGTCTCCAATAATTAGCTAAGATACTGCCACTAATATTCATCCACGGACTAAACACAGCCGCAGCCAGGCCCACCGTACCCAGTTTGCCCATACTGCCTGCAATGCCGCTGGCCATACCGCCGTTCTGCAATCCTACTTCAAAGGCAATGGTGCGACTTGAATTTATATCCATACCAAACAGGCGGCTTAGCCAGTAACCAAAAAAATATCCTGCCGCATTATGGATCACCGATGCAATGAACAACAAAACGCCCACTTTCATCAGATTATCTCTTCCGGCAGCCGTGGTAACCGTTGTGAAATAAATGATGCCAAACATAGAGATAAGCGGCATTATTTTATCAAGCGTTGGGAATTGTTTGTGCAACGCATTATACAAAACGCCTGCAAGGATAGCCCCCGCAAAAAAGCCGGATAAATTAACGGATTGCAGCAGCGAAGGCTCAGTGATATTCTTTTGTAACACAATTACCCCAATTATCCATACGGCAGATACTGCGGCAAGCGTATACACTTTTCTTTTTTGTGCAGCTGTTGCCCTTTTTAAAAAATCATGAAGGAGTGCTGCACCAATAGGTACGAGTACTATCTTAACGATCTCGAGCATCATGTCTACAAAATTTATTTTTATCAACGTACCTGCCAATGTTTTCATTAAAAGCGGAGTTAATAATGGTGCAACCAAAGTTGCCATGGCTGTTACAATTACACTTAGCACCAGGTTTGCCTTTGCCAGGTACACCATTACATTGCTTGCCAGCCCGCTGCTGCAGCTACCAATTAAAATAATGCCTGCCGCTATCTCGGGTTCAAACTGAAAAACCTTTGTAAGCAATAAACCCATCAGCGGCATGATAGAAAAATGGCAGAAGAGCCCTACCAGCACGCCCTTCCCTGTTGATCCCAGTCCGCTGAAATCTTTTACACTCATATGTGTACCCATGCCAAACATCACCATTTGAATGATGATGAGTATTAAGGTCTTGTCTCTCAGGTTAACGCCACCCCAGTTTTTAAATGCTTCGGGAAAAAGCATACCAGCTACCACTGCACTGATGATCCAGGCGGTGTATTGATAACCTTTAAGCGAAGGCACGGCAGCTAATCCTATTGCCAAACTGATTGCAGTAACCAGTGCCAGCGGCTTATACATTTGCGGCTCCTGCAAAGCAATACCAATCAGCAAGCCAATAGCAGCAATACCGCTGACTATTAAAAATATTTTATTCAATTTTATCATTTTCATTTTGCCACGAATGACACTAACGTTCACGAATATTTCATTCGTGTTTATTCGTGCAATTCGTGGCTAATATTCATTTTAATATTTCTGCCAGGTACTCAATAGCAATTGTTGGGCTGGCTAAAATCGGTATTTTTTTATCCGCTTCAGCCAACGTATCTACCACTCTGCCCATACTTGCCTGTGCCAATACAATTACATCCACTTCCTTAACCAGTTGTTTTAATGCATCGCCTACTTTTTTATCGTGGGTGGCTGTATCTCCGCTCATTAATGCATCAAATGCTCCTTCGCATAAAACCGCTTTTACTTCAATCTCCTTCCCGGCTACGATGGCTCTTCTTCTTACCAGGTCGCCTGTTGGCTCAAGGGTTGTTGATAAAGTAGCGATAACGCCGATCCTTTTACCACTTTGCACGGCTTTGTCTGCCATGGGTTGATCTACCCGCAATACCGGCACAGCTGTTAATGCTGCAGAGGCTTCTACTGCCGGGCCGATGGATGAACAGGTGAATAATATAAAGTCGGCACCGGCTTCTTCGGCTGAGCCTGCATAGTTTACAACACGCCTTGATGTTGCCGCTGTCAATTCGCCGCAGGCAATGGTGTTTTTAATTAAACTGTCATCAACAATGTTGAATACTTTTACGTTGGGTAAATATTTATTACACAGTTCTGCAAATACCGGTACCAATGTTGCCGAAGTGTGAATGAGCCCTAATGTTTTGCCCCTAACTCCTAAAGGGGAATTTTGTATTTTATTATTAGCCATATTTATGTTTTTATTTTTTTGTGAACCGGCCGATAAACCTGATTGGGCTTCATTGGCGACGCTCCATTCAACTTCAGTAATTCTATTTTGCTTTAATTATGTTTAATTTACCGTGTTATACTAAAAATCTGTCGCCCCTACGGGGCTTAATTGAACACACTGCTCTTTTCTACCAATCTATCGTCCCTACGGAGCTAAAACACAATTACACACTGCCATTCAGCAACAACTCAAAATAATTCTCACTCCCCACCTGCCCACCTTTAAAATTCACTTGTAACCCATTGATATTTTTATTTTTTGAAATTGCTTTACACAATGGCGCCCCAATAACTATCGACGCAATCATTTCCACTGCATCTATTTCCATGGCCCTGGCTGCGTAACTGCTGGTATCTCCGCCTGCAATAACAATTCTTTTTACGCCTGTTCTTTCTGCCGCTTCTTTTGCAACAGTTCCCAATGCAGTTCCAAGTTTTTCAGAAACTAAATTTTCAGTATGTTTTACTCCTGTATGAACGATCACATTCTTTTGTTGCTTCAATAATTCATTTACTTTATTCATTGCAGTTTCACCTGTTGTTTCACCGCTGCAGATTTTCACTGCGTTAATGATCACCTCTTCAAAACCAATAGCTTTTGCATAAGCGATCTGTGTTGCGGTAACCGGCGAGCAGCTTCCTGATACAACCAACAGTGGATTCACTTTGCCGGCATGCTTCCATTCAGTTGCCGGAATTAAAACCTGTTTTTGGTTCCAGTATGTTCCCAATGCCATTTCAACCGACGACCCCCCTACAGAAAACAATCCCCCGCTTTTATCCGTTTGTATTTCCATCCATGCTGCTGCACTTACTAAATGGGCATCATTTAAGGCGTCTATTACTACTACTTCATCGGTGCTGCAGATCTCATCCCCCGGCTTTTTCAATTCTATAATATCTATCAACCCGATCTTTTTATTGGTTTGCCTGCCAAGATGTAACCGCAGATCACTTTCATCGGCAGGCGTAACGGGATGTTTACTCATAGATGGATGCCTGTCTAAGCGATAGATCTTCCCTTTGCCGTCTGTACCCATTTTAGCAAACAGGTTTCCAAATACGCAGAAACGGCCCAATGCCGGCATGCCGCCCAATACGGGGATCGTTTTATTTTTAAATACTGTTGCCCCGCAATCAATGGCTTTTCCAATGCTGCCAATAGTTACAGATGAATCGAACGTAGAGCAAACCTTATAATGTACATGCCTGGCTCCTGTTTCCTTTATCTTTTCAAATGCCGGCAACAATATCTTTTCCATTTCTGCCGGCGGTAAAGAACGTGTTTTGCCGGCCACACCATAAGCATCCAGGTCCGGATACTGTGTCAGCTGATCTGTTGTTGGCGGTTCAATGAACAAAATCGCTTTGGCTCCGGCCCTGCAGATAAATTCCAGCGCATCGGTGCTGCCGGTGAAATCATCGCCGTAAAAAGCTAGCAACAATTGTTTCATTTAATTAAAATCCGTTTTTACTCCGTTTAACCTGTGTCATCCGTGTTCTACTTTCCAAATTTCTCTACTGATTTTTTAAACTCGGGATATTGATCTGACGCTTCCTCCAAACTTAATCCATCCACAGCTGCTTTCCACGCCTGTTGTAAAGCAGTTACACCGGCAGCCGCACCCATCGGGTGTGCCATGATACCACCGCCTGCCATGTACAGCAGGTCAACAGTTTTTGTTCTTCTATAAGTTTCAAAAGCCTGTCCGCCCCACTGGCCTGATGAAACAACCGGCAAAACAGTTTTATGATGATACATGGGTGCAAGACAGGCTTCTATTGAACTCACCACGCTGTCATCGCTTTCCCAGAATTTATTTTGAATGCCATTTACATGCAATTGATCTACACCGGCCAGCCGCCATAATTTTTGATACGCTTTAAAATCAATCCCCAGTAACGGATGCCTGGTTAACATACCCCAGCCATTACGATGACCGTGAATAGCCAGTTGTTGTTGATCACATATTTTTTTTGCTGCAGATAAGCCAACGCTGTTGATGCTGATCATGGCACAGGTGCCGCCGCTGTTTACAATTTTCTCATAACGCTGCAGCATTTCATCAATTTCGCCGCTGAGGTTGAATGCATACATTACTTTCTTGCCCGTCTTATCGGCATGTTCATTTATCACGTTCATTACTGCATCAACCCTGTCATTAAAACCGGAATTGGCAGACGAAGACAGCAGCTCATCATCTTTAATAAAATCAATTCCGGCTTCTGCCAATGTTTTTACGATATTGGCCGTTTGCTGAACAGACAGCCCGATGCTGGGCTTTATTATGGTGCCGATCAATGGCCGGTCATTCACCCCGGTTAACTTCCTGCAACCGTCAATACCAAATGCTGGGCCTTCATAATGATCTCCGAATGATGCAGGCAATTCGATATCCATAAGTTTTAACCCGGTAAATTGCTTTATCTCGTACAGGTTCCCCTGCAGGGTGGAAATCAGCACAGGGAGGTTGTAACCAAAGTTCTCAATACTCCAGCTCACTTTAACCATTGCCCGGTGATATTTACCATCTTTACTGTTGGCTCCGGGAATGGCAGGCTGAGTAACTGTTTCCAGTAATTCAACGGATTCCACCCTTGCTGCAAAACGTTCTTTTAATTCTGCTGTTTCGCCGGGTACGGCTACAAATGTGCCGGATGATTGTTCTCCTGCCAGTACCGCTGCCGCCGCTTCGGGGGCAAAGGGGGTTTCAATAAAGTATGTTGCTGTTATGGCCTCCCCAACCCCTCCAAAGGAGGGGCTCTTGAAGCCGCTGGTATTTATGGTTTCTTTCATTAGTTAAGTTTTTCCAAGTCCCCCGGGGGGATTTAGGGGGCTGTTATCTCATCAAAGGCATCCACACCGTCATATCTGTTTTACCCCGGTTAGCCCAGGCATAATATGGGATCAGTTTTATTTTTATTGTTGCCGATCTTGTATTTACTTCTTTGTACAAAGTATTTTTCCAATCGCTGTTTTGCAATACTCGTGCTTCACCGGTCAATGCCAGCACATTTCCGCCATTGATTTTCATTGGTTGCGTTTGAAATTTTATATTGGCGGGAATAGTTACATCAAACACATGGGCATTTGGCAGATCGGTTGATTCCAGGCAATAAACAACAGGCCCCCGCTTCACTGTTACCTGGTTCTTTGTTTCTTCTACTAAAGGGTTGCTTTCTAATAAAGTGGCTGGCATATTCAGTATCAGTTCAATTTTTTCGCCAGCTTTCCACTTCCCTCCCACAATTGCATAACCATTGCCACGTGTTGGTGCTTCCGGAACTTCTCCATTTATTTTTAAAGAGTATTGTTTGCACCAGCCTGGTATCCTTAAATAAATAGTAACCGGATTTAAAGTAGTTTCCTTAATAGTGACAGTAATTTTTCCATCCCAGGGATAATTTGTAACCTGCTCCAGCTTGATCTTTGTGCCATCATGCAATTCGGTATTCAGTACATTACCGCCATACATATTTATATACAATGCTTTTTCGCCAATGCTGTACATATAATCACTTACCTCTGCAATGGTTCGTACGGTATTGGGCGGACAGCAATTGGATTTACTGATATACGGCACCCTGCCACCTTCCCAGCGCAGGTGATATGGATACTCTTTTGATGCAGCCAGGGGGTTGGTGTAAAAGAACTTTGTACCGTCCATGCTGATGCCACTCAGTACACTGTTGTACAAGGCCAGTTCAACAATATCTGCGTACTTTGATTCACCGGTCAACAAGAACATGCGCCAGTTCCACAATACATTGCCGATATTGGCACAGGTTTCATTATGTGCACTGAAGTTGGGCAACTGAAAATCCCGTCCATAACTCTGGTGCACTTTCTGAACTGTGTCGGGTTTATAACTTATGCCATCCACACTTACACCATCATACAAGGCACCACAACCTCCGGTGACATACATTTTGGTGTTAATGACATTATCCCACAACTTGTTTAATGTGAGAAGCAAGGTCTTATCCCCGGTTTCGGCATATACATCGGCAACGCCGGCCATTAAATAATTGGCCCTTACTGCATGGCCTACTATCTTATCCATATTTCTGAACGGCTCCCGGTCGCTGTTATCGTCTGTACCTTCCACAGTACCCCGTATGTCGATCAGTTTATTCACCAGGGTCAAATATTTTTTTTCATTCGTTGTGCGGTATAATTCTATAAGCCCCATGTAGTGAGAGGGGCAAATGGCATTTCTTGCCTGCTCTGCTGAAGCGGTATTGTAAAACCCAATTAAAAAATCAGCCGCTTTCCTGGCGATATCCAATAAGTTTCTCTTATCCGTTGCCCTGTAATGCACGCAGGCTGCAGTCATGAGGTGACCAAAATTGTAAGCCTCAAAACTCAGCTTATCGTCAAACATCTTTGCTTCACCGCTTTTGCGTTGCTCAATGATATTCTTTGTATAGAGATACCCATCTGCTTTCTGGGCTTTACCGATCACCGCAATGGCTTCATCCATCAGTACATCCAGTTTTTTATCTTTTGTTGCGGCATACATGGCTGCCACTGCTTCCAGTGTTTTATAAAAATCACCATCGTGAAAAGATGGTCCACGGAAACGTCCCGTATCAATTCCGGCCGCCACTTTAAAGTTCTTATAAGCATAACAGATTGTATCGCTGGTATAAATTTTCCAGAGTTGGGGCACCATGGCATCCCGGCATACGGCAAAACGTTCGGCCCAAAAACCATTTGTCCACTGCACTTCACCCATACCCACACTGGTGAGTTTTGCATGTGGACTGGCATTGGTGTTTACCAAACCGTTCTGCGACAATGTGATTTGCGCCACCGAAACACATAAAACAAACAAGATGAGTTTTTTCAATTCCATAATTTCTGTGTGACAAATGTTTTAAAAACCGATATTCCTTTGCACTTTATTTAATAGCCTGGTACTTTACTTTATACGTTTTATAGGGTTGCATGGTAAGTTCATATAAATTACCTCCTTTACTTTCTATGACGGAGTTTTCGCAAGCCGGAACAATACTGCTTTTGAAACGCAATGTACCCGTTCCCACTGCACTGGTTACCATCAGTTCAGTTGTGCCATACCTTATTCCGATATCACCGCCGGGTGTTGACACACGGCCCTCCATCCATTCCAGCCCTCCAAGATTCGGTTCAACAAGGTATGTGCCATAGCCTGGAGACGTTGGTTTTATACCTATATAATATTTGCCCAATAAATAAATGGGACTGGCGCCCCATGCATGACAAAGGCTTTTACCAAACTCTCTTCCATACATGTCAAGGTGTTCTGCTCCCTTTTTAGACGGGTTATATTCTTCCCAAAAGGATGTGGCGCCGAGTTTGAGCATGCCACCCCAGTAATTTTTCATTTCATTCAATACATAATTCTGTTCGCCCATTGCACACAAAGCTTCCAACTCGTAAAAACGCATATAAGGCGTGGTGATCTTCTGGATATTGTCATTCAGCAGCACAGATCTTTTAACGGCCTGTTTTTGTGTTTCATTAAAGTAATCAAAAAAGATGGAAAACATGTTGGCATAACGTGTTACATTTTCTGTTTGCTTTCCATCAACACGGCTGTGCACCAGGGCCTGCTTACTGTCGTTCCAGTAAATCTCAAATAATTTCTTTTTAAGATCCCCCGATATCTGCCTGTATCTAACTTCCCCTTCAGTATCCTTCGCAATGTCTGCACATAAAGCCATTGTTTCCAGGCTGCGGCATAACAACAACTGTTCAAAACTCAGTTCGCCTTTTTTGCTCAGCTTATCGGCCCAGTCAATGAATACCCAGTCGCCGGGCAAACCTTCCATCAAGCCGTCTTTATTTCTTCGGCCCAGGCAATATTCCATGAGGCTTTGCATACGTGGATAGAACTGGGTGATGAAAGCTTTATCGCCGGAGTACAGGTAATAATCATAAATACCGAGGAACCAGTAAAACGTATAATCCATGATGGTGTTGATATGGCCTGTTACCGGGTCTTTACCCCGCAGGGCCAGCAGGGTTCGTTTTACGGTTTCATTATCAAAATCAAGATAATAATTCATCAGGTAGCTTTGATATGCATCGCCGCTCCAGACCCAGCGGTCACGCTTAATGCCATCAATAAAAAACTCACGTGAATTTAACCTGAACGTATACTTGGCTACTTCATATATTTTATTGATCTCATCATCTGAGCATTTAAAAAAGTCATTCCCCCTCCTGGCCGCATGTTCAAATAACATTGACACCGAATCAACCTGGATGGTTTCATCGGTGACCATATTCACATACCGGAAGGCCTTTGACAAAGGCATCACCGAATCTTTTTTTGCACTGTTTTGAAAAGAGAGCCTGTCGAGTGTTACCGCTCCCTTTTCACTCAATGCCTCTTCTTTACTTTCGCCATAATATAAAGTGATATTGCCTTTGCCTTTTACGCCGTGCAGTTTAACAAAGCCAAAAGTTTCTTTGCCGAAATCCACCAGTTGGGCCGGGCCATTTTTGGTAATGCTTACAGCACTTTGAGGTATTACCGGAAGCCTGAATTGCGAAGGCAGTTTTGTTGGTTCATTAAAATTCCAGTTCCCGGCGTTCAGCCATTTGGTGGCAGATATATCGGACGTTTTTCCTGTTTCATCGATCCATTCTTTGTCTTCAAATGTAACCAGCCAACTGGCATCGGAAAAAATGGTTTCGCCCGATACATAAATAGCCGGTACCACAGCCTGGTTAAACACCTTGATATTTATTTTATGTTTACCGGAAGGAACCGTGATCTTTTTTGGCATGCCTTCAAGAGGTTGTCCGTCTATTTTTACATTATAAGTACCTTCTGCATAAATATCCACTTCTTCGGGTTTTAAAAGATAAAACTCTTTATGAAAATCTATTAAAGGATAATGACTATCCACTTTCCAGAAAACAGGGAAGAAGGTCCCCCTGTCTGTACGCCGGTTTTGCATTTGATTGCTCAGCCATATTTCGTAATCGCCGGGATACCATATCCAGGTATCCTGCGGACCATGACCTCCCATTCTCTGTTTTTTTGGCTGTTGGGCGTTTACCGGTTGACAGATAAATACAAGCAAAGAAAAAAACATCAGCGCCCTCTTCGTTTCGGAAAAAGATGAAAAAAGAACAAAATGTACAAGAGTGCGACGCCACTGAAGTTTAATAGCAGTACAAAAGCGTGGATCAAAAGAAAAAAACATATTCATATTAATGAAAATTAAAAATGAGGTATAAACATAAAATCACAAGGCCCAATAAAGCAAACAGTATTTTTACCTGTCTGCTGGTTTTTGGCATTTCATTTTCTTCAATACTTGCTTTCACTTTATTTTTATCCAACAAAGAAATTACAACAGCCGCTACAAACAGAAAGGCAAACAAATAAAAGGAAACTAAAAAATAATGTGGCCACCAGGTGTTTTCGCCTGTTTTATTATCAGGAGGCAATATCCATAAGTTCAACATACCAACAAAAAGGCTGATGGCAGAACCTGCTGATAATATTAAATTAACTGCGAGCCTGGTAGTACGTTTCCAAAAAACACTTAATAAAAAAGTTACTGCAAGTGGCGGAGCTAAATATCCAAGGATGGATTGAAAGATATCAAAAAGTGTTTTTCCTTTTACATTATCCAGTGCAATAGCCATTAGTACAGCCAGAACACAACCTGCAATTACCACCATGCGGCCGACATGGATCTGTTGGTTTACGGAGGCATTTTTATTAATATTATTTACATAGATATCTTTTGTAAAAACGGTACTCAGTGCATTTAACGATGAACCAATGGTTGCAACCAATACAGCGATCAAAACACAAATAACCAATCCATTTAAACCGGCAGGGAATAAATTGGTAACCATGGTCATGTATGCTAATTTATCATCGCCCAGGGCAGGATATAACACATAACAGATAATGCCCGGCAAAATAAACATGGGCAATGCAAGCACTTTAAGCCAACCGATGAAATTAATTCCCAATTGCCCCTGCTTTAAATTTCGGGCACCTAACACACTTTGTACCATACTTTGATCGGTACAGAAAAATGCAACTGCCGAAACAGGGTAGCCCAATAAAATAGCTGGCCATGGATAAGCGGTATCAGACGCAGGCCGTGTAAGATTCCAAAAGTCTGATGGTGTCTTGCTGATCAATGCACTCAAGCCTCCAATTTCTCTTAATCCCAGGTAGGTTAATGTAAGAGAAACAACGATCAGCAATATCATTTGAAAAACATTGACCTTAGCAATCGCTTTTAACCCTCCCATAAAAGTAAATAAGCCGGAAAAAGCCACCAATACAACGGCAGATTGCCACATCGGAATTCCTAAAATCTGCCTCACCAAAATACCGCCGCTGAATAAACCCAGGGAAAGCCAGCTGATCAAAATTTTAATAAGTGCGTAACCTGCTAGAATATCCTGTGTGCTTTTGCCATAGCGCTTACCCATAAATTCCGGCATGGTACTTACCTTACTGGCGATATATCTCGGTGCAAACACCATGGCCAATAATAATAAGAAGATAAAAGCATACCACTCAAAATTTCCGCCCACTATACCAGCCGTATAACCAATGCTTGCAAATGCCAGTAATGAAGAAGGGCCTACATTGGTACCCCACATATTAAAACCAATATTGTACCAGTTGAGTGAATTACCTGCCAGGAAAAGTGTTTCGCCTTTCCTTTTATTTCTAAAACTGGCGATATAGCCGATCACCAACAGCGCAACGAGATAGATGGCGACTATCGCAAAATCAAGTGTGGTGAGTTTATCGTAAATTTTATTCATTTGTTTTTAAACCACGAAGGCACTAAGGCACAAAGTTTCACAAAGCTTAGTGCAGCTTAGTGTCCTTTGTGTCTTAGTGGTTCATAAACCATATTCCTTTAAAATATCCTTTACCTTAACCGGCATCCCTGTTTGCAAACTTCTATCCATTGCCTGCAGCAAAGCCACGGTACCAATCCCTTCTTTCATATCCGGGTAAGCAGTAAAATTCTGTTCAATCGAATCAACAAAGTATTCCAGGTAGTTCTGGTATTCACCTGCATGATGGCTTTGTCCTTCAAAACGGAAATAATGTTTCAGAGCAGCATCGCCCCAGATGATGATCTTCTCTTCACCCTCTTTTGTTGTTACTGCATAGCGCAATTCATGGTAATCCGCCTGGCTGGCACCTAAAGCACCTCTCAAAACACAGCTCATTCCGCTGTCTCTTCTTGTGGGTTGTGTGGGCCCGCTATAACTGCCGCTCACTCTTGCAATTCTTCCATCGGTGGCTTTAAAAATAAAGTGCATGGTATCTTCATTTTTTAGCCCAGCAGTTTTCCCATTGCTGCTGATCATGCCATAGCCCATCACTTCTTCTATATCAGGCAGGTAATATCTTATAAAATCTACCGGGTGGCTCAGGCCGCCATACAACCATTTGAATGAACTTTCCAATGCCCATTTCTTCTCCAGGAACCAGCGATGGTCAGCATTATAATGACTTTCGATGGTGATGAGTTCGCCAATAACACCTTCTTCAAAATCCTTACGTTGTCTTTTATAAGGTTCAAAGAATCTTGAACTCTGGCCTACAAAAACTTTCCTGTTTGTTTTCTTCTGTAACTCAATTAATTCATTTGCCTTGTGCAGATCGTCAATAAACGGCTTTGTGCAAACAACGTGTTTGTTGTGCAACAGGGCCTGCTTAATATGTTCGGCATGTAAATGATCGGGCGTGTAAATGGCGATGATGTCGATTGCTGCATCATCGAGCATGTCCTGGTATTTAGTTGTATAATTATCAAAATCAAATTCCTTGCAACGTTGTTTGCACACTTCTTCATTGGCATCACAAATGGTTTTCAGTTGCAGCTTAGTACTGTTTAAAGCTGCAGACATGGTGCTGCGGCCTTCGCCTAGTCCTACTATTCCGATGTTTAACATTTTCCAGTTTTTATATTTTATACAACCGCCGAAAGGGTTTGCTACCGCTGTCGGAGTTATTGAAGACTCTTTAAAAATACCCAGGTCTCTCCATTCTTAGTTCCTGCAATTCCTTCCTGGTATTTACCCATTATTTTATTCCATTCATTCATCTTCGGATTATTTTCTGTTGTCTTTGGGTTCAGCTTATCCAGACTTTCTCCTTTTGGAATGCTTATTACCAATACCAATTGCCTTCCATTTCGGTAAATCAATAACTGTTGAAAATCAGCATTGCAAAAACCCTTTGCTATATCCGGCCATTTTTCAAATTGTGTAGTATGGTAGTCCAGGTATTCCTGCTGCAGTTTCTTATCACTTACGAGGTTTGCGGTTAAGATGATATGCTCCCATTCTTTGGCAGTGGTTTTATCCGGGCAATGTTTCATTTTACTGTACTCATAAAACATATCGTGATACACTTTTACATCCGCTTCGGGGAAATTGTTCTGCAGCCTTCCCTGCATTACAGCAATATCCTGTACTTTATCAAAGACCACATAATGATTTTCCCATTGGTAAATGGCAGTGGTGTCCATTTTATTCTGAAACAGAATAGTTTTTAGTTTATGTATGTCCAGGGATTGCCCGGGCTTCGTTACTATTTCAATTACCTCATTGTGCTCTGTATTAATTGCCAAATGACTGAGGCCGGCTGTTTTTTCTTTCAACAGGTATTGATATTCTTTTTGTAATCCCGCATTTTCTTTTATGCTGTTGCTGACTTCCGGGCCATTATTGGTCCATACATTACCAGGCCCGTTGGCATTCTGTAAATATTTCCGGGAGGGTGTCCAGTTGTTTTGCACCGTAAAATAAGATGAGCCTTCGTCGGTATAAATATAAAACCAATGCGATGGCAGGTGGGCATATGGAGCTTTATAAATACTGTCGAAATAATTTTCAGTTATAAAAGAGCCGGGTTGCGGGCTTAATGTATAAATACCGCTGCAATCGTAATTATGTTTGCCGTAATGATGAACTTTATTTGCATGAATGCTGTTATTTTTCATCGCATTGGCAGCGGAGCTCCATCCCCAACCCATGCTGATGCCGCTGTAGGAAACGTTTTCAACTTCATTATGTTCAACAACTGAATTTTTTGTGTAGCCCAAACCAATACCCACACAACTCCAGTCTTCGTTGCTGGCATCTGTTACCAGGTTATTGCTTATGATCATCTTATCACATACTTCCCTTTCATCTTTTGGGTTGTAAGGCAGGTGAATCTCTGTTGCAGCATCTGAGTATACGCCCGCTAAAATGGCCGTGCCGCCAATATCTTTAAATAAATTTCCTTTGATAACATTTTCATGCACGGCTTTGTTATAATCTATTCCCGTTGAAGCCAGGTGTTGAAAGCGGCAATTCTCAAAACCGGTTTGGTCAGCAAAATTTATTTCCACTGCGGCGGCGGGCCGGCCTATCCATGCCTGGTTATCCAACGCAGGTTTATCTTTTGTGCCGGCAGGTTTTAACCGGTACGCTTCCGTCATATACATACCTGCCTGGTGCGGTACATGCCCCTGTTGCGAAGGCCGCAACCAACCCGTGTACTGAAATGAAAGGCCTTTGAAATAGATATTGCTTACAGGATTGTCAACCGTTCCTTCAATTTTTACCAATGTTTCCAATGAAGGCGCAACAACATCTGCAGCCAGCATATTTTCATTCGGCCTTGGCCAGTAATAAATTTTACGGGCAGCAATGTCTAAATACCATTCACCGGGCTCATCCAAAAACTGGATGGCGCTGGTTAAATAAAAAGCGGAGTTTCCGGTTTCTTTACTGATCCAAGGGGCAGGCCATGGATGTTCGCTTTGTATCCTGCTTTCGGGCTGATGAAAGAACAACTTCATACTGTCGCCGCTTGTTTCCATTTTTTTAATCCGAAGTATGGCAATGGCCCACCATTGATGAATGAACATTTCAACACCATTCATATTTTGAACCGGCAAAGTTTTTGGTGTTGGTATCCAGCAGGTCTGTTCTTTTTTATCCCAGCTTAAAATACGATCCATCAAATCACCATTCATACTTTTAGCCCGTATTGCTTTTTCGCCATTGATCCATAACTGCCGGAATTCAGAAGATCTTCCTGCGGTAAGCGGCACATCAGCTACCCAAACCTTGCTTTGTGCAGCAGCAGGTAGTCCTGTTGTTTTTGCATTTGTTCTTTTCCAGTTCCTGATTTGAAATCCGCCGCTTAAAACCGGCCTTTCACCCGGCGCCGCTTCTATGTAAGTTGGACTCAAAGCGGTGCCTGCATCTTCAGGCTTTATTACTATCGGTTCGTATAAATTGTAAGCGCCTCCTTTTATAATAATGTGAATCCCGCCCAAAATGGCGGGATCATTCAAACGCCGCAGTTCCCTTGCTTTGCGCAATGCTGCTGCCACGCTTGCAAAAGGTCTTTCTTTGCTGCCATCATTTAAATCGGAGCCGTTTGTTGCCACAAAAATATCTGCTGCCCATGCAGGAAAACCAATAAGCAGTATCAATGCCAGGAAGCATTGGGGCAATCGTTTCATCGTTAATAATTAGAACGCTAAAAAAAATAGCTATATAGCTTTAACAATGTACAATTTACCTATATAAGCAGGGGCAGACAAGGTAGGTATTTACTAAAAAGATGGAAAATATTACTATTCGTATGCCGGGATAAATACCGGTTATTTTACTGAAACACTTTCTTCAGGTAGGCCGCATTAGCCCCATAATTATATTTTGTATCAGAAGCCTTTTTAGCATCCCGGCTGCGTTCAATTACCAGCCAGCCGCTGTATCCCATTTCATCCAGGCATTTTTTCACTTTATACATATCAATCTGTGGATCGTTCTGCAGCCATACACTGTCTTTGTTAGTGGCATGTATCATACAAATGCGATCCTTTCCCAGTATCTTCAATTCACTTATAAGGTCCCTGCCTTCTTTTAACGGGTTGGAAAAATTGAAATATATCTTTATGGCAGGCGAGTTGATTTCCTTCAATAGCTGCACTTCTTCTTTGGCCGGTAAAGCCGTTTCGATACCGATGACCACGCCTGCCTGTTCGGCCATTTTACCCGCTACTTTTAATCTTGCAATAACAGAATCTCTTACTTCGGGTTTCTTTCTCAGGTCGCATTGAACACCCAGGGGAAGGAATGCCGTCTTTACGTTCATCAGCTTCATGGTGTTAATACAATCTTCTATGCTGCGCCGGTATTCTTCCCTGCCGCAGAATGACTGTGCATAGTAACCGGTCATGGCCAAGGAGAATATCTCTACATTGTTCTCTTTGGCAGTTTGTAAAAACTGGTTGCGTATAGAATCAATAAGCAACTGGTTGTTGAATGTTGGTCTCGTTCCCAATCCTCCCATATCCACTTCCACCCCATCGGCTTTTAGCTGGCTGGTCAAAGGGATGGCTCCCAGCTTCTGCCGCTTTAATAACATGAGGTCGATCAGTCCAATTTTATAGCGTTGATTGGTTCTTGCCTTACGGATCTCATCAATAAATAGCTTCTCTAAATTCTCAAACCCTTTTACCGCATGGGCAGGTAGCAATTCTCCCTTATCGCCAAAAACATACAAGGCCCGTTCTGGTTCAATTGTTATTTTAGATTCATCAATTCTTCCGGAATCGTTTTGAATGGCCTTAAAATTAAGCTTCAGGTATTTTGCCATGAACTCATACAAAGGTATCCGCTTGGTTATTCCAAAATCATGTTTATCGTTTGGCAGGTGTACATTCTGCACATCGTCTTTCTTTCCATACCAACTGTACATTTTTTGTAAGTAAGGAAAATCATGTTCGGGCATCCTATCCGTCCAGTCGCCACCATCACTTATTAATAGCTGAGGCCTGGGAGCCGCCATGGCAGCTATTTCAACGTTATCTGTTCTGCCGCCGCAACCGTGAATATCCATCCCGCTTTCGCAGGGGCAGCCACCATAGAAATAAGAGCTGATGGCAGCAACGGGCGCCGATACTTTTATACGGTCATCCAATGCGGTCATTAAAACGGAATGACTTCCGGCGCCGCTGCCACCCGTGATCGCAACACGATTGGTATCGGCATCTTTTTGTGCCAGTAAATAATCCAGTATGCGAATGCTGCCCAATGCCTGTATCGTCATGGATAAACTTCTTCGATGATCTTCATATTTGAACTGCAACATAGATTCTCCCCAGGCAAACAGGTCGTAGTTAAATGCCATGGCGCCCATTTTTGCAAAGGCTGCACAACGGTACTGGCAATCGGCCCGGTAGCGTTGCTTCTCCCAATGCCCGTCGGGGTTTAGTATCACAGGGATCTTCCCTTTATACTTTGCCGGCTTGTATAAAGAACCGTTGATCCAAACGCCGGGTAAAATTTCAATGGCTACATTTTCAACTGTATAGCCATCAAAATTTCTTTTGGGTGTAGTGATGGGTTTGCTGCTGGGTAATGCAGGTAAGTGTGTTAATTGTAAAGCTTCTTTAAGGCAGGGTTTTAAGTCTGTTTTTCTTGCTTCCCATTCTGAAACAGTTTTATATTGTGCGGCAATTCTGTCCAGCTCTGCCCAGCCATCAGCAGGTTGCCAGCGGTAATACTCATACTCGCTGAGCTTGTATTTTTTGTCGCCGTCTTTTTTTACTTTTAAACTCAGCGGTTCCAATACATTGTCCAGGGTTGCTTCCACATCGGGCCTGTATTTCCATTCTGCATAAGTAACTATTTTGCCGGCAACCATTTTTTCATCAAACTTTATTGCTACACCATATTTTTTCTGGATATCGTTTAAAACTTCTTTGAGTGGTTTGCTGTATTGGTTATCGGTATTTAATTGTGCCGCTGCATTGAACCACAAAGACACAAGGGCACAAAGAAACACGAGAAATTTCACGCAAAGGCGCAAAGGAGCAAAGGCGCAATTGAGTATTGCACCAGAACTTTGCGTTCTTAAAAACTTTGCGGCTTTGCGTGGAAAATTCACTGAGTAATTTTCGTTTTCCATAATCATTTTATTTATTGCGGTTCTTTCTCCAACTGCTGTACAACAAATTGTCAGGCAGCACTGGTTTAGAATAGAACAAGCTGGCGATATACCCTACAAAAATTACTACCAAATGACTGTATACGCCCAACATTAGTTTATGATGGGTGAAATTAAAATTACCCAAATCCAGCAGCAGTTTGGGATCTTTTATACCAATGGGTGTGCTGGTTAAAAATGCCCACGCAGTAAACAAAATACAGGCAATGATGGCAATGTTGATGCCCTGCCTGTTTGCCCTGGCACTAAAAACACCCAATAAAAATATACCAACAATGCCGCCGGAGAAAATTGCATATACGGTAAAGATCAGGTCGATTATTCCCCCGCTGCTGAACTTTAAATAAAAATATCCCATACCTATTGCAAAAAAACACGACAAGAGCACCATCATTTTACTTGCGTAAAGATTTTGCTTATCCGATCTTCCGGGCCGGAATTTTTTATAATAGTCTTCCATGCCCACTGCTGCGTTTGAATTAATGTCGGCGCTTAAGCTGCAGATGGCAGCGCTGATTAAAGCAGCGACAATAAAACCAATTACCCCTGTTGGCAAATTGGTCATCATAAAGTAAGGAAAAACAGTTTTTGCTGTAACATCGGCTGGCATTGGATTTTGCCTGTAATATACAAACAAGGCCGTGCCGATTAACATAAAGATGGTCCAGATGGGCACGGTTAGAAAAATACCCATTAACGACGCTTTGATGGCCGACTTATCCGACTTGGCAGTAAGATACCGTTGTACCACTGTTTGGTCGGTAGCATATTTTTGAATGGCATAAAATGCACCGTTGATGATCAGCACCCAAAAGGTAAGCCTGTCTAATTTAAAATCGTAAGGGCCAAAGCCGGTTAAATTATTTTCGCCTGCAATCTTTAACGCTTCGGGTACGCCGCCCTTTATAGAGAGCAGCAATATACCCAGGCAAATAAATCCGCTTGCAAATAACATGAATCCCTGGAATACATCCAGCCATATTACCGCCTGCATGCCTCCTTTTAAATTCAGGATTATTAACACCGATCCTACACACAATAAAATAATGACAGGATCAATACCCGTTAACTTGTAAATGGCTAATGCAACCAGGGTTAATACCGAGCCCATACCGGCAAACTGCCGGATGATAAAAGATGATGATGAATAATAACGGGCAAATTTACCAAACCGCTTTTCAAAGTATTCGTACGTACTTAAGCCGATCACTTTGCGGAAAAGCGGAACAATAAACCATATAGTACCCAATAACACAATTGGCACCATGTACCCTTGTAACAGGTAGATCCAGTTGGATTGAAAACCCTGTTCGGGATACCCCAGAAACGTGTTGCTGCTTATGAGTGTGGATAATAATGACAAGCCCAATGCCCAGGAAGGAAAATTTCCTTTGGAAAGAAAATAGTTCTCTGTGGTTTTTTGTTTGTTGGCAAAGCGAAATCCGAGATAGAGCGTAATGCCGAGAACAAAAAGGATGATAGCGTAATCTATAAAATGAAGATGGTTCATTTGCAAATCGTTAAGTTGACCTCACCCCAAACCCTCTCCAAAAGAGAGGGGCTTAGACTCCGCGATTGGAAAAGGCTTTTTGATTGGTAAGTTTATGATGAATACAATTCAATTATTTCATTAGGCAGTTGATAGCTGCCGGGCTTTACTGTAATAAATAAATCAACCTCCCCCAGCCCCTCCAAAAGAGAGGAGAATGCTTTCATTCTTACAACTCCCCTGCTTAATTCATTTACCGGTGTAAGCTTTTTAATATTCAGTTCCTCCAGCACAGCAGCGGCTGTTGAGCCACCTTCAATAAAAATTTCTTTTACATTTTCTCTTGCCACGATTGCTGCAACTGCTTTTGCCATCGTTGTTCTTAAAGCCAAGGCAGTTTCATTTGATTCATCGATGGCAATTACTGCTTTGCCTTGTTCCTTAATTATGTTATCGGTTTGCTGCAGCCATTCTTCTGTAATACTATCAGGCATGTAAGAAGAACAATTCAGCCTTTTAATAAATTGTTTTCTGTTCTCAAAAGCTGTTCCGCATACATACAGGTGCGGTGATTGCAATTCCGGTTTTTGATGCGGCCCTGCCTTATATTCCTTTTCAAGCAACGCTGTATAAAAATCTCCGGCACCCGCCAGCATCCAGGTTTCATCAATTATTTCTGCCCAGGCTGTTACATCAGCTGTGTTTCCTGCTTCTCCGATTACAATTCCTTCAACCGGCAACCAATCATCATGCTTTAAAACCTGTACCGCTTCATCATGCAGCATCGCTGTAACACCCGCACTGTTTACCGGAAATTCAGGATCATTTACAAAACCGGTCTCTGTTATTTTTATATCATTGATAAAATACTCGCCATTGCGGATGGTTCTTTGCAAAGAAGGATTTGCCGGAAGAATAAAAGCTTTACTTTTTTCACTCAGCTCCATCTGCACTTTTATTTCATCAATTACATAACCACGTAAAACAGAATCAATTTTCTTGTAGAGCAGTGAAGGTTTATAATTTATTATTGCTTCCACTGCATCACCTGTACAATATACGGCTGCTGCTTTTTGCATGGAGCGGCTATCAGTAGAAATGATAATTACTTCAGCATTTGCATCGACCACGTTATCCAGGTGCACTGAAACAGATAATCCATACCGCAGGCTGATGCCAGCCAATTCTGCTGCGCCGGTAAAATCATCTGCGATAACTGCGATCATTCTTAAATTATGAGTTATGAATGATGAGTTATGAGTTACATCTATGAGCAGAACACTCATAATTCATAACTTATAACTCATAACTTTTTTTGTATTTACTTAACTGCACAGCACTTTCAATGGCCAGTACCATGGCATCTGCACTGGCAATACCTTTACCTGCAATTTCAAAAGCGGTGCCGTGGTCTACTGAAGTGCGAATGATAGGCAAGCCCATGGTGATGTTTACCCCTTTCACACTATCCATTTGTTTTTTTTCTGTATTCCATTTAAAGCCGGCCAGTTTGAAAGGAATATGCCCCTGGTCGTGGTACATAGCCACCACGCCACCATAATAACCGGTTGCTGCTTTTGCAAACATGGTATCCGGCGGAACCGGTCCTTCCACATCATAGCCTAAGCGCCTGGCTTCCTCTACTGCCGGTAAGATTTCCATGTCATCTTCAGTACCAAACAAAACACTATCACCTGCATGTGGATTTAGTCCTGCAATGCCGATCTTTAAATTTGTTTCCCCTAAACTTATCATGCCGTTGCGTAATAATTCTGTAACCTCTACAATTCGTTCTTTCTTTACCAGGTCGCAGGCCTGCCGCAGAGAAACATGCGTAGATACATGTATCACTTTCATTTTATCTTCCACCAGCAGCATGGCATATTTTTTTGTATGGGTGAAGTGAGCGTAAATTTCTGTATGGCCAGCAAAATGATGGCCGGCTTCGTTGATGGATTTTTTATTGATGGGCCCGGTAACTGTTGCATCCACTTCTTTTGCCAGGGCAAGCTCAATCACTTTTTTTACAGCCTGGAAAGAGGCTTCGCCACACATTGCAGCTATTTCACCAAAGACCAGTTTATTGATATCAACATTTTTAAGATCGAAAACGTCAACAGTTCCAATTTCAAATTTCGCATCGGCAACCTTATCGACTGCATTTACTTTGGCATTCAGTTTTAATAAAGCTATGATCTGTTCAAATACTTTTGCATCACCTACCAGCAGCGGTTTGCATATTGCATGGATATTTTCCTGCAATAGTGCTTTGATGGCTATTTCCGGTCCAATACTGGCGGGATCGCCCATGGTAATTGCTATAACAGGTTTCCTGCCCCCAACCCCTAAAGGGGAGTTACCTGTATTATCTGCTTGTTCTTTCATACTATTTCTTTTTATTACAAAGGAGGCATTACATATTCTTTACACAACCCTTTTTCTTTCATTAATGATTTCAAAACACGGAGACTTTCGCCCAATGTGCGGTTGCTTTGGTATAATGCACCGTAGTCATCGCTCAGTTTTTGCAGAGCGAATAGTTTTTCTTTATCACCTAGCTCAAATGCCTGCAACATTTCTGCATATATTTCCGGGTACAGGTTTCCGGTGCTTGGCACCAGGCCGTCGGCCCCCAATAACAACGCATCAGCGCTTTTAGCGGCCCAGCCCAGTATATAATGAAAGTCATTTCTGTCTTTCCATAGTTTCAAGGATTCGTTGATCCTTTCCTCACTTCGTTCACTGTCTTTGATACCTACAATATTACTATGCCGGCTTAGTTCATCAATCACGGTTAATGGAATGCTCATATGTGTGGTGGCAGGAATATTATAGATGAAGAGGGGCAATAAGATACTGTCTGCCAGCATATTGAAATATTGAAGCATCTGCTTTTCTGACAATCCATAGTACGACGGCAGTGTAGCCACCAGTACATCCACCGCATGCCCGCAGCAATAAGCCGCAAATTCAATACTTTCTTCCAAAACATTGGAGCCGATACCGGCATACAGCAAAGAGCCTGTTCTTTTATTTCTTTCAGCCGCCAGTACATAGTTTTTTTTCAGCTGCAAAGGCAAGGAGGCTGATTCGCCTGTTGTACCAAGTATGAACGGAGAAATATCATATTGATAGAATGAGGCGAATATCTTTTCTACCGATGCTTCATCCAGCTGCAGTTTTCCTGTAAGCGGTGTTATGGCCGGAACGATTACACCTTTATATTTTTTGCCCCCAACCCCTAAAGGGGAGTTATCCAGCGATTCGGTATTTTGTGTTACCATGATCCCATTTTTTAATCTTTACTTATTCTATTCGCTTATATAATTCCCCTTCAGGGGCTAAAATGCTGCTTTATATATATCAATCGCATCCTGCTCCGTTATTTCCCTTGGATTATTTTTTAAGAGCCGCTGTATTTTCATCGCATCAATGGCCATTTGCGGAATGACTGATTCCGGTACATTCACTTCTTTTAAAGTTGCAGGAATACCACAGGCCTTTATCAATTCTCTTATTTTTTGAACCCCTGCATGAGCGGTGGCTGTATCATCCTGTTGTTGTTTACATTCCAAAGCCATGGCAACTTCTGCATAGCGTTTTGTGGCGGCAGGAATATTGAATTCCATCACATACGGCAACAACAACGCATTGGATAAGCCATGCGCCAGGTGAAACATGCTTCCCAAAGGATACGACAGGGCATGCACCCCTGCCGTGTTAACAGGCCCGAGGCAAAAGCCGCCGAGCAGGCTTCCCATCGCCACTTTTTCTCTTGCTTCGATATTGGCACCCTCTTTAACTGCGGTTACAATATGTGTCGCTATCAGGCGCATACCCTCATAAGCATACATATCAATGAATGGCTGTGCAAATTTATTGGTATATGCTTCCAGGCAGTGTGTTAAGGCATCCAGGCCGGTTGCCGCAGTAATGGCGGGCGGAACAGAAAGCGTCAGCAGCGGATCTACATAAACAATATCAGGAACCAGAAACGGGCTGATGATCCCTTTCTTGTGATTTTCATCGTCTACCAAAATTGCATTGGGAGATACTTCACTGCCGGTGCCGCTTGTTGCAGGCACACATATCAGTTTCTTCTTTCTTTCATTCAATAAGCCGATACCTACATAATCTTTCAGTTGCTGTTCATTGCCCAGTTGAGCGGCAACTAACTTCGCAATATCCAGCACACTGCCCCCGCCAATACCAATTACTACATCGGGGTTAAAGGGCGCAACGGTATGCATCAGTTTTTCAAAATCAGCAAAGGAAGGTTCCTGAACAATGGATGTGTCGGTTAAAACTTCAACCTTGTTCTTCTTTAGCAAGGTTATGAATTCTTTTAGATTTTCCTGTAGCGGAACGATGGTGGTTATAAAAACCCTGGCAGGCTTTAATTGCAGCACTTCGTCGGCCAATTGCGACAATGCGCCGTTGCCAAAGATCAATTTACCGGGGAAAAATATTTTTAGCAAGTTATCGGTCATTTTTTAATTTATTATTTGAACCACGAAGACACGAAGACTCTACGTAACACAAAGCTTGTCTTAGTGAATCTTTCTGTCTTTGTGCCTTAGTGGTTCTAAAAACCTGAACCTGGTTTCTAAAATCAGATCGCAGCGTCAAGCGGATACTTTGGCAACATCAGCTGCTCCACATCCACCGGTTTTATATCCAGTCTTTCGCACCATGTTTTAAAACTATCGTGTATCTCATCCAGTGTTTTCTTTTGCTCCGGCGTTAATTCCAAAGCCGTGGCCCGGCTGATGGTACGCACCGGCAACCCCCTTTTACGCAGGAAATATTTTGCACTCATAGGGTAAGCGATATGTATCAGCGGATCTACCCGGCTTATTTCGGCCTGCAGCCATTTCACTTCTTCCTGCATGGCAGAATTGGTGGCGTTATTCACCATCCACACTAAAATTTCCGGATAAAAATTACCACTGATGGAAGACATACCCTTTGCCCCCATCTGCAGGCTGTACATAGCATTGGGAGAATGTGCATCAAAGAACTCCAGGTTGCTTTTTATTTCTTTTACAATATCAATCTTTGCTTTTACCTTTTCCAGGTCGATGGAAGTGTCTTTATGATACACCAGCCTGTTTGACGACAAAAGTGTTTGAAAAACTTCCGGGCCAATGATCCGCTTGTAAGGAGCCGGGCATTCGTACATGCCCAGGGGAATATTGCCGGTAAGTTTAAACATGCGGTCAAAATTTTTCAGCAGTACTTCATCACTGTCTTCCACATTTGCATAATGCCCGGTGATCAGTATTACCGCATCAATGCCTGTATCGTATATCTTTTTGGTGAACTCGGCTTTATCATGAATAGTCAACCCAAAAGATCCCGTAGCCACCACCGGCACCCGGCCATTCACATACCGTACAATATGCTGCGTTAATTCCAAACGTTCATCTTCTGTAATACTGTACATCTCGCTGCTGAGGCAGTTGGCAAAAAAACCTTTTACTCCCGCTGCTAAATAAAAATCTATCAGCCTGCTTACAGCATCCAGATCAACCTTTGCCTTTAAATTGAACGGCGTGATCATTACCGGAACAAATTTGTTAATGCTCATAAAAACAGATCATTTTGAAGGTATAAATTTTAACCATTTCGTTGTTTTAAACAATGTAGCATATCACTAATCACCTGTACAATTTTACTATGCTTCTGCCACCCGGTTTACAGGGAAGGGCTGTCTTTAGAGCCCCGGTCATTCCTGGTTCCCTTTAGTTTTGAGATCCCGATACCCGACAGGAAAATCACTAATGTTCCCACCACAATTATCATATTACTGTGCAGGCTGCTTTTTAAAAAACTGTATTCGTTGCTGATATTCTCACTGAACGTCATCCACAAAATAACGAGCACACCAATAATGGTGGCCGTAACGGCCGCTGCATTCTTTACCTGCTTACTTATCAGCCCAAGCAAAAACAATCCCAGCATACCCCCTGCAAAGATGCCGGAGAGTTTCCACCAGGTATCCAGCAGGCTTTTAGCCCCGATCATGGCAAGGCCTGCCCCCAAACCGATCAACCCGAAAACCACGGTAGCTATATGCAGGGAAGCCAATTGCTGCTTATCATTTACGTTGGGCTTAAAATATTTTTTATAAATATCCATAGTAAATACGGTGGCACTGGCATTCATATTACTGCTGATGGTGCTCATGGCAGCGGAAAGAATGGCGGCTACCAAAAGACCTAATAAACCGGCAGGTACTTTGGTTACCATAAAATGCGGCAGTACTTTATCGGCATAGTCGGCAGGTTTAAATGTTGCAGCCAAATGCTGTATTTCCTGTGTAGTTGCCAATGAACCAAGTTTCTCTGAAGCCAGTTTAATTTTCACGGGATCAAGAAGATCTGGCTGCTCCTGGTAAAAAGAATACAAGGATGTACCGATGATCACAAACAACAGCGACACCGGTATGTACATCCACACACAAAGCCAAACCGACCTGGCTGCCTGCTTTGCAGAGGTTGCTGTGTGGTAGCGCTGAATGTAATTCTGATCCATACCAAAATTATTCAGGTTGATAAAGAACCCGTATAATAATACCACCCAAAATGTAGGTTGTGTAAAATTAAATGATGTACTGCCCAAACTGAATTTATCATCAGCTTTGGCAATCTCCATTACTTTGGTAAAGCCACCGGGAATCTGTTTGATGACTAAATAAAGTATGAGCAAGGCTCCCAGGGTTTTTATAATACCCTGCACCACTTCTGTCCAGATCACGGCTTCCATTCCGCCGAGTACCGTATAAATAATGATACACAGTCCCATCACGATCATGATACTTTGCATGGAGAAGCCGGTGAGCGCCTGCAGACTTAATGCCATTCCAAAGAAGATGGTTCCCATCCGGGCAAACTGCGTTAATAAGAAACATACCACCGCATAGGTTCTTGCCCAGGAACCGAAACGTTTTTCGAGGTTGGTATAAGCCGAAACCTCGCCGGTGTTCCTGTAAAACGGCACAAAATATTTGGTGGCCACCCATGCGGCCAACGGCATAGAAAGGCTGAATACAAAAACATTCCAGTTGCCGCCAAATGCTTTACCGGGATTTCCTAAAAATGTATTGCTGCTTAAAAAGGTGGCATAAATGGAAAGCCCGATTGCCCAGCCGGGAATCTTACCGGAAGCTTTGGTGAACTGATCGCTGTTCTTATTTTTTTTTGAAAAGTAAAAGCCGATGGCAAGCATTGCCAGCAGGTAAGTAATGATTATTGCAATATCAATTATGGGCATTGTTGAAAGCGGCCCCTCCTATCCTCCCCGAGGGGAGGAAAACGGAGAAGTTTGATTGGTAGACTATTTTTTTGAACCGAACTTTATTATTTCTATTTGACTTCATTGGCGTCACACTCTTCAACTTTAAATCTTTGCTGAGTTTTAACTATGTTTTATTATAAATAAATCATCGCAACAATCTCTAAATTTCCCCCTTCGGGGAGGATAGGAGGGGCTAATCATCCGCAGTCTTCCCTTTCACTGCCTGCACACCTGGCCACTGTTTATCTTTTATTTCCTTCAGTTTTAATTTCGACGGATCAACCTTAACATACTTTATCTTTTCTCTTCGCCAGGTGTACACAATATGTACCATACCATCTTTCGATTGAATTACGGAAGGATATGAGTATTGACTGATCGGTGAATTTTCCAGTATCAATGCGGCATACCATTTCTTCCCATCTTTTGATACGGCAACATTCAGCGGCGTACGTGGCCCCTTTCCTTTTACCCAGCCTGAATCCGGTAACACATGATTATATACCAGCAGTTGTCTTCCATCTCTTAAAGTAACCGCATCAGTGCCCGAATTATTATTGGGCAACTCAGAAGCTTTCATCTCACTCCAGGTTTTACCGCCATCGCTGCTCCAGCTTTCGTTGATGGTCGTATTTCTGCTGCGGCATAGAATCTGAAGGCGTCCATCTTTGTATAGTAATATGCTTGGCTGAATGGCCTGTATTTTTTTGCCATCGTTTATATCATCGCTCTTTGTCCAGGTTCTTCCATAGTCGGTTGTGTATTCAATATGCGCTTTCCATCCATTTTTTTCTGTGCTCGACGGGCAAAGCAACAAGCCATTTACTAAAACAGGTTTGTTTTTTATGGGTCCTAAAATTCCATCAGGCAATGCTTCTCTTTTACTCCAGGTTATACCATTGTCTTTACTACGCATCATCCAGCCTGTCCAGCCTGCTACATTTGGCCCGATCTTATAGAACAATAATAGTTCGCCGTTATCAGCATAATATAAAACCGGGTTATAACAGGCATATCTTGTTGTATCATTAATTATACCTTCCGCTACTTTTTGAGGAGTCGTCCATTTGCTATTTACCAAACGGCTTGTCCAGATGCATACATCCATATTTCCCTCTTTGGTACCACCAAACCAGGCTGCAATCAAACCATCCGGTGTTTCTGCAACGGTGCTGGCATGGCTTTGCGGGAACGAGGCTGTATCAAAAATAAATTCATCTATCAGTATTCCTTTCTTCCATTTGTTTTGCGCCGTTACCTGTACAGCGCATAAAAGAAAAAGCAATCCGTATAATATCTTAGCTTTTATCATTGATAATTTATTGTTTGTTTGCTGCCGCCTTTTCTGCCTTTACCTTATCGGTATAGGCTTTGTACAACTGCCGCCAGTTACGTCCGTTGTTATTGAGGTATTGTTCGCATTTGGTTTTATATATTTCAAAGATGCCCGATATCTCCCTCATATTCTTATAATCAATGGCCTGTTCCCTTGCCTGCCTAAGGTTTTTAAGGATCTCCGCTTCTTCTTTAGCAGTAAGATCAGGTACAATCGCTTTATACCCCTTTAGCGTAAAGTCAACTTTACCGATCGTGTATTTATCCAATATCATTTCCACCTGTGCTGAGTCAAGTTCGGCTTTTAAAACAGCCATCAGGTTTTCGTGAACCGCTATTGGTTTGGCAGAGCAGATAATGATATCCCTGTCCAGCTCCGAGAGTTTATTTCCGGTTGCCGGGTTAATGCCTTCGGGTACTAGGGTAAACGGATGGCTGTTGTGCCAGTCTTTTACAGCGGCAAGATGTGTAACAATTGCGGCTTTTACTTTTTCAGTCTTCGTATTATCATTCAATTGCAATGATGCTACCCAGCCGGCAGCTTTGCTTTCAAGCGCAGTATCCACCTGTGCCGGCGCAAGCTTTGCAATGCACATTGCCAGCAGAAGAATAAAAATAGTTTTCGTTATTTTCATCATTTAATTTTTGATCTAAACTGATACTCACCGCTGGGCACTTCCACAACAACCACGTCGTCTTTCAAAAAAGGTAATAGTTGAACCTCGCCTGCCTGCCTTAAAGGTCTTCCTGATTCAGTTACCTCTTCCAATGCCTTAGCTGGAATTAAAATTCGTGCAGAGGTATTTGCAGGAATTGAAATAGTCCATTCCAATATGCCGTTCTCCTTTTTCCAATTACTTTTTATCAAACCATAGCTGCTTTTATAAGATGCATTTACAAACTGCAGATCTGCAGGCAATGAAGGTTTCATCGTTATCTTCTTAAAACCTACGGCTTCTTTATCTGTTCTTATTCCAGCCAGGTTCTCATAAAACCAGGTGATCAGATCGCCCAGCATCATTACATGATTCTGGCTGTTCATATTCGGGTCGGCGGTATTGCCGTTCCATAATTCCCAGATGGTAGTAGCGCCATTTTCAACCATGTAGCCATAGCTTGGGTAAGTCTTATTGGAGGCCAGTTTAAAAGCAAGATCAGCATGGTTGTATTCGGTAAGTCCGCGAAATAAATATTGCGTACCTATTAAACCGGTGCTGATGTGGTCTTTACTTTCCACATGAATTTTATGGTAAATATTTTCAAAGACCCTGTCTCTTAAGGAATCGGGACAAATACCAAAATACAGGGGCAGTAAATTTGCCGTAATGGTATTGTTTGAGTAATTGCTTTTTGCAGGGTTATAAAATTTATCCTGGAAAGCAGCACGTATTTTGTCTGCCAGTTCTGTATATTCTTTTACGTCTGCTTCATTACCGGTAAGTTTTGCAAAACGTTGCATATAAGCCAGCAATTTGTAGTAATAAGCCGTGGCAATTAATTTACCATCTGTTAAGCGGGCAGAATCTTTTGCAAAGATGAGTTGCAGATTTTCCGGCGGCACACACCAGTCGCCATACTTATCCCTCGTCATGATATTATTCACCAGGTATTTATCCCGCATGTACCACATCCATTTTCTCATGGAAGCATAATTCTTTTGAATGGGCTTTATATCAGCAAACTGGTTATATAAATTATTACTGATGGTAATAAAGGCTGCGGGCCAGGTAACATCATCAGAGTAGTAATTCCAGAACGCAGGTGCCACATCCGGTATAGCGCCTTCATCCTTTTGCGATTGCTGTATATCATCCATCCACTTGGCATACAGGGTTGCATTATCAAACATGAAGCTCTCCCCCTGTGCACCAATTACCCTGTCGCCCAGCCAGGGCTGGCGTTCATTACGCTGCGGGCAATCAACCGGCATGCCTTTATAATTGGAAGCAATACCCCACCAGGCGTTTTTATAAATGGCATTGATGGTTGCATTAGAGGTTTGAAAAGAACCCGTTGTCTCCAAAGCATCATAAACCAGCTGGCCTTCAAAATTATTTATCATTGGATTGCCCGGAAAACCTGTTACTTCTACATAACGAAAACCGTGATACACAAAACTTGGGTTCCAGCCCCCATCCCCTAAAGGGGAGTTACCGAACGTATACACATCGGTTACTTTTGCATCTCTTAAATTAGCAATAAACAATTCACCGTTCGCTTTCAAACTTTCTGCAAACTTCATCGTGATCTTATCTCCTCTTTTCCCGTTTATATTCTTCAATTTTATCCAGCCGGCAAAATTCTGACCCATATCCAGGATAAACTTCCCGTTGCCAATATCCTTTACCGATGCAGGCCTGATGGTTTGCATTACCTTCATCGGCGCTGAAAACTGTGCAATCATCTTCCCCGCAGGAGCAGCCACCAATTCCGGTTGCAACCATTTACCATCATTAAATCCTGCCCTATCCCATCCGGGAAATTCTTTTGTTGCATCATATTCTTCCCCGTCGTATTCATTGTTTGTCCGGATCGGCCCATCCACATTCAACTTCCAGCTTTCATCGCTTACCACTGTTTTTTTACTGCCATCAACATACTCAATCTCTAACTGAAGTAATAATTTGGGATAGCCAAATGTGTTATGCTTTTGCATTTTATAATTTTGCCGCATGGTAAAGAAGCGGCCATTACCCAAGATCGTTGCAATGGCATTAGTTCCCTTTTTAATCTCTGTTGTTACATCATGCGTGTTGTAAAAGAAAGATTTGCGGTAATCTGTAGGATTGGGGGCCAGCACCTGGTTGCCGATCCTTTTTCCGTTTATATACAATTCATACATACCCAAACCCGATATATAGACAGTTGCTCTTTTTACTGCTGAAGTATTTTGAAACTCCTTTCTTAAATACCGGGCCGATAATCTTGACCATTGCGTAATGCTATCCCACGCCGATGCTTTATCATATCCGATCCATTTCGCTTTCCAGTTACCGGTATCTAACAAGCCGGTAGAGAAAAAAGCATTTTCATTGCAGGTAGCCTCTCCTCTGTTTGTAATTACTTTTACTTTCCAGAAATACTTCGTGGCCGGTTGCAATGCTTTACCTCCATAATTAATGAGCAAAGATTTACTGTTGTTTACCATTTCAGATCTCCACAGATCGCCATTACCGGCTTTTAATTTCTGTTCGCTGCTGCTTACAATAATCTGGTAAGAAGTCTGCACAACATTTCTTTGCGTACTCTCCAGTTGCCAGCTGAATCTTGGCTGCGATGCATCTATACCCAATGGGTTCACCAGCATTTCGCAACGCAGGTTTTTCACAGTTACCTGGGCAGATGCAATAAAGCCTGCCAGTAAATACGTTATCAGAAATTTTATCTTCTTCATCAGTTATTAAAATTGAAATACAATACCATCTTCAAGGCCCTGGACGGATCCTTTTCATAGTCATAAAAAATATTTTTCATCCCCATAGGCCCGGTCGTTTCGTTGCGCTGGGTTTTACTGCCAATGCTGCTGATACCCTGCATAAAGGAAATATCACCGGATGGAAACAGCGGTTCGTAATTATGCCACTGATCGGTTTTCCAGGCAGGCGTGAAGAGACGGAAAAATAAATTTTCTGTAGCGGTAGCTATACTGAACGACTGTTGGGCTGTAGAGATCCTGCACCAGTACATATTGCTGTAATAACCCTTAAACTCAGGATAGTTCCAGCTTTCACCGGTCTCCGTATCATTATATTCCTTATGCCATACATCAAGCAAACCGCCCTTCATCCGGTTCTTCCATACACGGTAAGGGCCATTTCCCATATAGTCCACTGCCTTTATTTCTTTTTCGGGAAAAGAAAAATTAACTCCGGCAAAATCAGTAAAATAAGCGCCGGGAAAATAGAGAACTTCCATTTTTACCAACCCGGCAGGATAAAAAGTCCAGCTTAAGGTATTATAACTGTTCCTGCGGTCAAAGGCAGATCTGATGATCACCGTGTCTTTATCTTTTCTTGCAGTAAATCCGCTGAAATTATTTATGCCTTCCTGTAAGACGGGGCCGTTATTGAAAGGAATAACTCCTTTATCATTCTTTACCGTTGTGAGTAACCCCGTTCTCTTATGAATGGTTATTTCTGCCTTATTGGCCTGTACTACAAAAAAACTATCGGTTTCTGTAAGCACAGGTGTTGAATAACTTTCATTTACTACGATACTTTCCTCATATTTTCCGGGGCTTGTTAAAGCATAGCTTTTGCGAATAATTTCATGGCCGTTTTTGTCTTTTACAATTACATATAATACATGAAAATCCTCCCAGCCTTCCGGTAATGTAATTTTCAGTTGGCCTTTTTCAGATGGTTTTATATCGGGCGAAGGGATATCCCCATTTAGTTTGAATACCGAAGCCATTATTTTTAGCTGATAGCTAAACCTGCATTCTTTGAGGTTAGTGAACATAAACCTGTTCTCAATATTGAATATGCCATCAAACCCTGAAGTGATTTCTTTCCGCTCAAAATAAACCGGGCTCCATATTTCCTTTATCGCATAATAACTTCCCTCCTTTTCGTGGTGAGGGCCAACGATACCATCTGCTGCACGGAATTTATCTGTATCCAGCGAATCATTCCTGTCTTTTCTTACTACGGCCTGGTCAGAAAAATCCCAGAGAAAACCGCCGGCGCTTAAAGGATTACTCCACATTTTCTCCCAGTAATCTTCCAGCCCGGCGCCATGACCGCCATCAAATTGCCCGTGCAGAAATTCTGTTGGCATAACAATCTCTCTTCCATTTTCATAATTGCCGATACCGTAATTGTATTCACGATAATGCTGGGTTTCTATGCCATTGTACAATTGCCAGGGATGCACAACCGGCCGTTGCTGAATATCAAACAGCGGAAAGAACCTGTCCAGCTCAAGGTTATGGCCTCCTTCATTTCCATTGGCCCACATGATCACCGACGGGTGGTTCACGTCAAAACTGATCATTTCTTCCAGCAGTTTTACCCCTGTCTTGCTATCATAATGCCCGTGCCAGCCCGCCAGTTCATCCATTACAAACAAGCCCAGCGAATCGCAGGCATCCAAAAAATGTTCATCCGGCGGATAATGGCTGCAGCGCACCGCATTCATGTTCATATCCTTTATCAGTAACACATCTTCAATGCTGTTTTGCTTAGTTACTGTTCTTCCTGTTTCGGGCCTGAATGGGCTGCGGTTAACACCTTTCATTTTTATCTTAACGCCATTTACATAAATACCATCCCGTTGTTTCAGTTGAACAGTTCTGAAGCCTATCTTCTTTGCCAGCTTGTGTACCACCGATCCATTCTTATACATTGTAAAAACGGCTTTGTATAAGTACGGCAATTCGGGCGACCATAGAACAGGAGATGCTATTTTTCCAGCCAACTTCTCAAAATTTGAACGGCTATACTGTTTTGATGTGGCGTAAACAGGTTTACTGTCTCCTGCTTTGAATATTTCCACAGCTATTTTGTCTCCATCTCCGGCCAGGGTAATATTGGCAGCAAAGCTTCCATCTGCCCCGGCATCAATGGCAACGGCCTCAATATTTGACAGCGGCAATACTTCAAGATATACCGGGCGGAATATCCCTCCAAAGATCCAGAAGTCTGCTTTACGTTCTGCTTCATTCACCGATTGATTGGCAGAATGTTTGGATACCGTCACTTCCAATGCATTCAGTTCTCCGAACTTCAGCAGTTTACTTATATCATATTTAAATGTATAAAAAGCTCCCTGGTGAACTTCCCCTGCCAGTTGCCCGTTAATCTTAACTTCTGCATCTGTCATCACTCCTTCAAAGACAATTTTTATCTTTTTCTTCTTCCAGGCAGTTGGCGTTAAAAAATCATATTTGTATATACCTTGTTCTTTTCCTCGTACACTGTCTTTTGCAAAACCATAATCGTATTTGCCAAACCCCTGTAACTCCCAGCAGGATGGCACTGCAATGCTTGTCCATTTATTGGCATTCATGCCACCCGTGCAAAAGAATTGCCATTGTTTGGCATCTGCAGGGCCGGTTCCTGAGAGATATACTTTTTCTGTTTGCTGCGCCTGTGCAGGAACAGCAAAAAAAACAAAGAAAGTGATATGTAAAAATGTTTTCAACATTTAAATTATTCTTTTGGAGTAAGCTGCATTTCTTTAATCCCCTTCATTGGCGTCGCGCACTTGTACTGATCATCTTTATTAAGCTTTTCTCACAGATTGCACTGATTAACACAGATAAAATGCATCTGTGCAAATCTGAGTAATCCGTGAGAGATTTTACAGCTTACCTGTTAACTTTTCCAGCTCTAAAGAGCTTGCAGCCTTTTTCCCATTTACAAAAACACTCAACCCTTTTCCTTTTTTGTATTTCAAACCGGTTTTATCCCAAATGATAGTAATGATCTTTCCGTGGTACAAAACATTGTCCAGGCAAAACCAATCCCATTTACCGGCAGGGACTAGCGGATTCACTTCAATTGTATCATCAGCTCTCGGCCGCAAACCAACCAGCCCGGTAATAATAAGATCATTGAATGTTGAGTGATTGTAGTACCGGCTTCTTTCCTCATCTCCTTTCAGCCAGTAGCCGGTTTTTTCATCCAGGTATTCGCCAATGTACGGACGGCCACGATAGTATTGCGATTCCACATATGTTTCCAGCAGATCAAAATAATTACTGTCGGCAACATAATCCTGTTTGTAGTTATTAAGCAGGTTGGCCATAGCGGTTAATGTTTGTGATGTGGCAAAAGGCCATACAGCACCATCCCACTCACATTTACAGCAGCCGTGGGTGCGAAACAGCGGATGGCTCCTATCGGCCGTGGTGATCCCAAAGGGCGCACAAAAGGTTTTAGTATCAGTTAAACTTTTCCATGCAATACTGTAATTACTATCAGGCATATTAAAATACCAGGGAATAAAACCTATTTCTTCTTTAACATTTGCCAAAGTATCACCTTGCTCTTTTCTTACTTCAAAAAACTGACGGCTGCTGTTCCATAGTTTTGATTGCAGCAGGTATTTTAATGAATCAGCCTTGGCATAATAATCTAACCAGTAGTTATTCTTTTCATCAAGCCGTCCCATTTTTCCCAATGCCATAGCGTTACCATACATGTATCCATTAATGCTGGGCCTTGGATTTTTTTCTTTTCTGCCTCCACTGATGGTTTCTTCCATGGCGTCCCGTACATCATATTGCCAGTATAAACCATTCGCTGATCTTTTTTCCTTTTCCCACTCAGCATAATCTGCTTGCAGGTCGGGCAACAGATCTACAGTAAATTTCTCATCGCCGGTAACCAGGTAGCGGTTGTAAACGGCATCTATATTCCAGCTGCTGTAAAATCGTAATTTCTTCATTGGCTTGCCATCATTACCACGATACCATACTTTTAAATTATCGTTCATGTACTGCCTGTCATGCAGCCAGCGGCTTTCATAAATATGATGCCCCAGTCCGCTGGCAATTAAATTATACTTATCGGCATAACTTCTTTGCACTAAAAACTCGGTGAAAACAAATCCCTTCTCTGTTTTTTTGATGTGTTTTCTCAACGTCCACCAGCGGTAATAGAATATTTCTTCAAAATTTTGTTGCGGACATTCAAAAAGTGGGATATTCTGCTGCATCCAGTTCCAGCTTTGTGCATTGGGTATGGCCTGCACAATATTCTCATTTTCCATTTTGTTGAAATAGTCAACATAGTGTTTGAAACCCGTAGCTTTCAATACAAAGGGTTTTTCTTTTGTTTGTGCAATACAAACAGGAGCAGTAAAAGCAAACAGGGTCAATATGGCAAACCTTTTACACATCAGTTATTTAAGACCGGTTGTTTTGAGGGAATGAATAAAATATACCGCCTCTTTATCCTTCGCATCTGCATTGGGCATATCATAATCCTGGTCTGTAGGCGTATCGGCATTGGGGAAACGGCGGGTTTCACCGGTTCTAAATACGATACGCTCTGCACTTTCAACTGGTGCAAAGCAGATATTATTGGATGATTTCCCGTTTATAGTAACCGTGTAATATCTTGTAGCTGTATTCAGTTCAATCTTGATATTGATGGTTTCACCCGCATTGTATTTGCCCAGGGATTTATTTCTATATCCCTGCTTGGTTAATACATTTCCTGCCGAATCGAATTGCAGGCGTAAACAGGATGTTCCTTTTATATCAGCCAGTTCAATTTGCAACTGGCCATAATTATTTTGTTGTGCGGTTATTGAAAATTCAACAGCAATTTTCTTTGCATTTGGAAAAATCCTTTCGGCTTTTGCATAATCAAATGGATCACTATCGTGCAGGGACAGTACTTTTTTACCTGCGTTTTTTTCAATGGCCACTTTACACCAGGCCGGATTGAAAATATTCCATTCATTCAATTCCTCTCCATCCTTTTTATCATTAAAAACGTCATTTACGTCAGCCGTTACTTTATCTTTTACCGGCACAGGGATCTTACTTACCCATATATCCTCCTTATTCATGCTGTAACTAACCCACATATTTCCACCGGGTGGCGTGCCATCCATTTCCTGTATGCCCCGAACGTATTGCGGGCCATAACTTTTGTATGCACCGCCATAACGCATGGAAGTTATTTCGCCGTTCACCAGCAACAGGTTTTTATAGTTCAATCCATCGTCGCTTACACTTAAAGCCAGTGGCCACCTGAATTCTGAAGGATTATAAACCGTTGCATATTTCGTATCTGATGTTCTTTGCCCCCAGATCTTTGCATTTGCATTTACAAAACCGGGCGCACGCAACGGCCCATATTGCCAGGTTTTCCCTTCATCCTTACTGATACTGGTTAATGCATATTTCCAAAGCCCAACCACGTTGCCATTGGGCAAATGATAATAATTAAACGCTTTAAAATCTTTCTGCAAAGGAATCAGTGGATCATTCCGGTCGCCCTCCTCCACTGTTTGCATCATTAGTAATGGAGTGCCAAGTATCTCATCACATGCCTTTATCAATTCGGCATCGTTTGAATTTTTATAAAAAGGATACAACGTGTTCTTTTCATTAAACCCATGATTGTACCTTAAGAAATAAATCCCACCAAACGTTCCATCAGTTTTTACTTCCCTGATCACCCTGCCAATACCATTGCCGTCATTGGGATCATCTTTTTGTCCCAGCACAATTCCGTAATATCCCAATGCATATAGTTTTTTACTCTTGCTCGAATAAAAGCCAATACGCTGATGCATTACAGCAAATGTATTTTTAGCCGAATCTTTTTTACCTTCCTTTACGGTACCGTCTTTTAATTTGTACTGAGGAAAAAGCACAACCGGTAACGACCAGCTATAGCCGTCTTTTGAACTTTGCAAAACCGTCATCCCGGGTGCAATATGTTCACCTACGGGGTTGCATAAATACTCCAGGTAGAAGGTATTGTTCCAGTAAGCCAGCATGGGCTGGTGGTTATAGGTCCAGCTTACGGGGCCGTCGGCGGAACGGTTGGCCCTCATGGTTTGGATATTGTGAACGCCTATTGCAGGAGATAACTGTCCGTGGTGATAATCTACATTCGACAAAGTTGTGCCAACATAACGCACCGTATCCTGTGCATGCATACGAGGCGCTATTCCTAAAACTAATATTGCCAAATATTTTCTCACTGTAAAGCCCTCAGGTATTTTTTGTTCACTTTCAAAATTGTTCCATGCTTATGTCCACCAGGTATACTTATCAAACTATCGGCGGAAACAAAATTTTTAAACTCTTTTGTAAAGCTTGCTCCATACTGTTTCTTCTGATAAGCATCGTAATAGATCAAATACCCATCTTTTACCTTTGCAACAGCCGGCCCTTCTGTAAATTTCTCGGTGAACGGCTTTGAAATATCCGTCCATGGACCAAGCGGATCGTTGGCAAAAGCCACTTTGATATTCCTTTCCGGCCGGGTATTATCTTTCAGTACCAGCACATAATCTTTTACATTTTGTTTTACGATCACCGCATCGATCACACTGAACTTAGGATCTAAGAATAATTTTGTATCTGCAAATGTTTTAAAATCCTTTGTTGTTGTGTAATACATGCGATGGTTATTATTCTCATCCTCTATTCCCTTTTCAAACCTGAACGGAATGGTAGATGCCCAGATAATGATATACTGCCCGGCTACCTCATCATAGAACAATTCGGGCGCCCAAACATTTACCACGGTTGGCTCATGCTGCATCACCGGGATATACTGTTGTTCACTCCAGTTAACCAGGTCTTTTGAAAAAGCATAACCAAACCCATTGCCTCCCTTCCATTCCGTTGTCCATACCAAATGAAAGGTTCCATCGGGTCCCTGCAACATGGAAGGGTCTCTCAGTATTTTATCCTTACCGATCATGGGTTTAAGATAAATACTGTCCGTGGTTTTCCAATGATAGCCATCCTTGCTGTATAACAGCCGGAGGCCCTCATTTGCCGGTTCGTGAAAAGAAGTGAACAGGTATATTTCGTTACTGCATGATGCCAGTAGAAATAACAATGATATAATTATACAATTCTTTATCATTTTTCCAGTATCAATACCCAGTCATTCCCATTTTCTTTTTCCCCCGGAGGATCAAATGTTTTTTGCGTTGCATAGCGATAGTCCTTTACTGGAACCACCCGGTTATCAGACGGACTAAACCATTCCGCCTTACCGGGTTTAAAATTCAGTTTACCCAGTGCCACTTTAAGATCGGCACCGGTATAGGTGTAAAGCATTGCATAATTTTTACCCTTTGTTGCAAGTACCCTTTCATATCTTTCCCCGTTATTAATAACCAACGATTGATCGGGCACCCTGTCGAAATAACTTTTACTCAACATCAATTGTTTTAAGTATTTTAATTGGCCTGCGCCCGGTGTGTTCAATTCATTATCCCAGTCTTTATTAGCTCCATAACTCATATCCTTATCTCCATCCCTGAAAAACTGCATCACAGAATTATTGCCATATGTAAAACCGCAGCCACCTGCAAATACCTCCCAGTAAGCATAACGCCTGATGTCGGCATCGGTCCACCTTTTTTCGGCTGAGTCGTGTAAGCCCTGTGGGATATTTTCGTAAGAAGGTTCTCCATCAAAAGTTGGCTTTACCGGCTTTAATGCATAATCTACGGCTGCATAGCGCCAGTTATCCTCGCCATAATGCAGTTTTTCATTTGCCAGTGTATCCTGGTCGTAACGCCTATGGCCGCTTTGAAACATATTGAAGTCGAGCCAGGGCTCATTGTGAAACCAGGTGGAGGAAGAATTTCTTCCCCGCGGATGAAATGTCATCAGGTGATCTTTATCAATAGACCGGATCGTGTTGCCGATCATATTCCATTTATCCAATCCATCACTTCCTTTTATATCGCCGCCGTTCAGCCAGATGATGTTGATCTTGTTTTTATACCTGTTCGCTAAAAATTCTGCATATTTTTTTGCCTGCTCAACAGAAATATTTTTTATGTTCCCTCCCCAAACGGGTACCAGCGCCATATAAATGCCCCGTTTGGCCGCTTCGTCTATAACAAAATCCACATGATCCCAGTAATCGTATTCGCCTTTGTTATTGAAGCTGTTTCCAGGTGTACTGTTTGGTCTTGATACATCCCTGTTGATCAATGCAGAATCTCCATACGCATCCCCTACCGATAATTCGTGCAGCAACATCGCCTGTACCACATTAAATCCTTTTTCTTTCCGGTTATCAAGATACCTGACTGCCTCTTCTCTTTTACATTTTTTAAACAACAGCCAGCCGGTATCGCCCAGCCAGAAGAACGGCTTGCCATCTTTGGTTACAAGATATCTTTTGTTGGCAGATATTTTCAATGGCTGCATCTGTGCATTCGAAATTACCGTTGCAAATAATAATACTATGGCAAAATACTTTTTCATTTTTTTTATTTTTTCACGCAAAGTCGCAAAGTTTTTAAGGCGCAAAATTGAAACGTGTTATTTAATACTGTGCCTTTGCGTGAAATTGTGTACCTATCTTTTTTCTAATTTCTTTGTTTCAGTATTATAAACAATACTGCTCTTTCCATCACTTAAAATGTATTCGTTTGCATTAGCAGAAGCAACAGGTTTCATTCCTACTGCTGCTTTTAAAATTGCTGCATCGGTATTACCCGATAGCACAGGTAAACTACCGCCGGCCATAAATACTGCCATGCCAAATTCGGGATAACTATCGCCTGAATAAACCACGGCTGTACCCGGGTATTTATCCCGGTATTCCTTAACAGCACGATACACCTGTTCAAAACTTGTTTTCTTTGGCTTCAATAACCGGGCGTGCTGGCGGGGTGCCAAACTCTGTCCGCTTTTAGGTTCGTAAGCTGTACCATCGGCCTGGTAATGCCAGTAACGGATATCAATGAGGTCAACTATAGCAGCATACGCAGGCATACGTAAAATTGAATCCTGTACATCTTTGGTAACACTTAACCCGATGATGGGATGTTTACCGGTTTCCTTTTCCCAATCCCTGATCACTTCCAGCCAGAATTTTACGAAGTGCGTTGGCCCGGTAAATTCTTCGCCAATTAATTGTATCACGCCATTGTTATCTTTAAAATTATTCAGGCACTGCCGGATATATTTTTTATGCAGCTCCCTTCTTACCGGGTTGGAAATGTCGTAAAACTGTTCTGCATAAAATATGCGTTTATCTCCGGCATAGTTTACCGGCTCTACAAAACCCGTGTTGTTGATATTATTGGCAGTACGCCATGGGAAATCGGCATAGTGAGCGCCTGCTTCAATGATATTATGCTGAAAATAGTTCTGGTGAACGAGTAACAGTCCCTTCTGATCGGCCAGGTTGGCAAACTGTTTTAAACGGCTCCAGTAAAATACATTGTACTTTGTAAGATCGTATTTACTTAATCCGTCCCAGGCTGTTTCTTTTCCGCTGCGGGCAAAAGGCAGTTCGTAAAACGGCGGCCAAACTTCGCCGTCCATTCTTCTTATTCTTTCGTGGTCATCCCTTCTCCTGTCGTACCACAAACCATAATTATGTTCAATGGCAATGGTATTGGTCGCTTTCATTTCATTAGTCACTTCATCAAGGTCATCGGTTAGTCCTTTGCCGGTTCTGCCGGGAACATAGCGGGTGATATGTGCTTTTGCCTGCTGCAGGTCTTTTCCCTCTATGCCCCCACTCCACCATTGCACGCCTTGCCTTTTGCCTGTGAGCAATTGATCGCCTCTTATCAATAAACCATTCCGTATAAGTAACGGTGAAGCCCCCCCACCCCCCAAAGGGGGGATTTTAGACTCTGCTACTTTCAAGAGTCTTTGATATTCATTGAGAGATAATACTTTTTCTGTCTGATAATCTACGTTTATTGGATTTCTCTTTCCGGCTTCACTGATCCATTCAAGCAATTGCTTCCTGGGCTTACTGGCCTGCTTTGTAAGTTCCAGCGCTGTTTCAACAGAAGGACTGCTGCTTGCTTCTCCAGGGATATATAATAATTGAGCAAGCTGATCCACATTTTTATTCAGTCTTGCTGCCAGTTGCCCGTAATACAAACTTCTTGGGGTAATGGTATTATTCGATTCTCCCCAATACCCGTCTCCGGCAAACTGGCTCCAGCTGCCGAATGACCAGTTTTGCGCCGTGGGTGGTTTATAACAATCGATCCGGGCAGCGGTACAATTCCAGAATACACTGTTGGCTGCAGCCCATCCGGCGCCGTTTGCATCCTGGCCACGGTTACCAAAACGCAGGGCATTACCATCCACATTCACCACATCAAACAATACGCCGCTGGCCCAACTGTCGATAGCGCCGCTGAAACTGTATGGCAACACTGATTCGCATTGAACAAATGCATTGGGGCCGGGGGCACAATAACCTGTTGCAAAGTCATGAAAGCCGTTCTCGGCATAGCAACGCTGAAACAAGGTTTGCTGACCGCTGGTTAAAAATGTATAACGTCTTTGTCCGCCAATTTCAGAAATAGGATGTTTGGAAATACAGTCCTCCACCGTAATGCGTTTGGAAGTTTCTAACACATGTACCGCCGACCCGGCAAAATTCTCAAAGCTCAGCTGGCGCACCCAGGCATCTTCTGCATTTTCAATATCAATGGCATTCCAGCGATGATCCTCATCTTTTACATTATTCTTATCGTAAGCAGATACCAGTTTTATATTTTCAATACCGCAATTGTTTATGCGCACATCTGGATTATAAAAATAAACAGAGCCTCCGCCATAAGCTGAATCCAACGCAGTGGTAAGGGGTGCATCAATTGTAATGGTAGAATCTTCGATCTTTACAATGGTTCTGTCGAAAAACAGGTCTCTGTCGCCGGGTTTCCAGCCTAAGGCGGAAATACCTCCACCAAAGATATCGGTACCAATAGCATCAATCCAGGTTTTGGTTGAAGGCCTGCGGATGATCATCTTGCCGGAGTGTTCTTTTATCAGGATAACACTGCTTAATTTAAATGAGGTGGCATTCACTGGTACATACGTTTCCCTGATGGTTAACCCGGTAAGGTCTTTAGCCAGGCCACCCTTCCCTTTTATTTTTATTAATGTTGTTCTTTGCGTACCTGCACCTAAAATGATAGTGGCATTTACGCCGCTGCCGCGAAGTACTACACCTGAAGCTGTAATTTGCAACTGTCCAAAAACCTCGTAGGTTCCTTTCTGCAATAAAACAGCGCCCCGGAATCCATTTTTATCAAGCGGCAACGAAGCCACATAATCCAATGCCGATTGAATGCGCAATGTGGCATCGCCTTTACTTACCGGCACCACTATTTTTATATCTATGTTGGGAATGGTTTCTTCAGATGCTTTGTACCCACAGTAAGAAAAATCGGGAATTCGGTTGCCAAGTGAATCGGCTGTGTACAACAGTTTTCCCTTATTGGTATATAAAGGAGCAGGCTTTAAAGGTTTTTGAGCCAATAAAGCCTGCGGCAAACTGTAAACTACTGCTAATATGAGAAAGAGTTGCTTATATGATCGTTTTATATTCACTTGATTTTTTGTAGCGGCCCCTCAAGGAACAATTCAGTAACATGTTCCTATGGTTTTACTTTTTTAATATCCACAACGCTGCTTAAATATACTTCAATATTGCTGTATCCGCTTTTCGTGATCTTTGCTGCATCGTTGGCATCATTGGGGTTCAATTTGTTCTTCAGTTCGTATGCATCGGGCATGCCGTCGTTATCAGAGTCCTTATAAGGTGTTCCTTTATAATCGGGGTAGCCGCCTACCTGTGAAATGTCGGTGATGATACCGATCTTATAGGAGTCGAGGGGGAGGCGCCGGTGCTTGAACTGCGTTTCGGGCGGCACTACTTTATCCGATACGGTTATCTTTCCTGTTCGTACCTGTTCCACAATTCTTTTATCTACTGCATCCCTTACGGGCATGGTTGCGCCTGCATTCCACAAAACAAATTCCTTTGCCTGTAATGCCGGAATAATGGTCATCTCGGGCATGGGCAATGGTTTGTTCCATTTCATTTTGTCTTTGTATTTGCCTGCATCGGGTTGTTCTTCTACCTGCACACCACCGTCCCAGTTGTCTTTAGTAACCCGTTCATTGCCTTCTACAATATTGCCGTTCACATAAGCCCTTCCATAAACCGAATAGCCTAATTTACTGCGGCCGCTTTCGGGTTTTAATATGCGGTGCGATATCGGCCGGCTTTGATCCGGTGTGGCCGGACCCGGTTTGTAATAATTATTGATGATATTATACATGGCGGTATAATCGCCGCCATCGGTTGAGCGATGCACCCAGTTGAACACTACATTATTGGCGAAATTAAAAATGCCGTTCCAGCCAATGGAAGGATTTCTTCCGGCATTGTTAGCCCATAGGTTGCGCATGAAAGAACAATTCTCTCCGCCCAGGGTGCTGCCAAATGCATGGTTCCAGGTATCCAGTGATTCGGAGAAAATTGAATTCTGTATGGTGATGTTTACCGTACCTAATTTTTCTTCGGCCTTTAAGTTAGGTGTACTGTCGTTATACATGTGCCGGTACATACTCATGTTCTCATCCAATCCCCAGCTGGCGCTTACGTGATCGATCATGATATTGCCTACCGGGTTACCGCCGATGGCATCGTCTCTTCTTCCCACCCATGTTTCGCCGCGGCGGAAACGCATGTAGCGGATAACTACATCATGTGTATTCAGCCAGAAAGATTCGCCTGCCACACAAACCCCGTCGCCGGGAGCTGTTTGTCCTTGTATAGTGATATAAGGCGCTCTTATGATGATGGGTGTTTTAATACGGATGATGCCTGCTACATTAAACACTACGATTCGTGCACCGCCCTGTTCGCAGGCCCAGCGCAAACTTCCGGGGCCATCATCATTAGTGTTGGTTACAACAATTACTTTACCTCCGCGGCCGCCAAAACTATATTTGCCTCCGCCTTCGGCTCCGGGAAAGGCAGGAATATCTGCCTGTGGCAGGTCAACCGGCCTTGCAGCCCAGGGCACATAAGGCCGTTGGTATTTGGCCGCTTCTTCCTGTATAACAGGATAGGCGATTGCCCAGGCAGAATCGGAATGCCGGATGGCGGCTCTCATCAATGAATCAGCGCTCCGCTGTACATCGGCAGGTATTTCAGGATACTGTGCACCTACTGTTTGCGAAGCAAGTAAAACGATCACTGAGATAAAACCCTGTTTAAAAATTCTGTTCATCATAACGATAGTTTAATAACTATTTACCCGGTCATTTATGAAACTACGGTTGTTCTTTTCTATAAAGATTAAAAAAAGAGAAAGTAATTCCTTTCTCTTTTTTAACACGTATCTCATCCTGTTATTTTTGTACTTTAACATCCACTTCAATCTGCGTTTCCTTTGCAGGAGAATCGCCGTTCACATAACGTATCAGTATTGCCCCGTATTTACCGGCTGCTGTTCTGAAGCCGATCACATTACTTCCGGCCGTGGTGCTTACCAATGTTACTTTTGATGCAGTGCCTGACGTCATATTACCCCCGATCAGGGTCTGGATGGCTCCACCTGAAGTAAGGCCGGAAACAAAATTCACAGAAGTTGGCATCTTCTTCAGCAGCGTATTATTCTTTGTCCATGAAGTTATATCATAAAAACCAAGTTGCGGCTGGGCAGAAGAGAGTGAATAGATGGTGTGCTTCAGGTCGTCTGTTGTAACCGTGGTTGCCCTGCCGGTTGTATCCCAGTAATAACCAAAATCGATCATGGCAGAATTAGCTCCACCATCAGTATAGCTGTATATTTTACCATCTACAGAGGAGTAATAACATTTATTGGTCTTATTCACGGTATCGGGTACAGCCAGTATCCGGTACGACCAGAAATTAAAATCGGTATTTATGGTTACCGTAAATTGTTTTCCGCCATCGCCCATAAAGATTGCTTTGGCGTCTCTTGCCAATACCCGGTAAGAATAATTGCCGGCAGCGCTGTCTGCCCGGTAGCCTTTGATCAATGAAAAGGTCTTTTTATCGGCAAACCCGTTGAGCCTGAAGGTATCAATCTTTACCCCGTTCTTCTGTATCTCTACGTAAGACATGTCGGTTTGCGATGTTATGGTAAAGTCGAAGTAAATACTGTCCTTCGGGTTTACGGTAACATTGCCGGTAACAAATTTTGGACCGCTGTTCCGGTATTCCACCGTTACGCCATACGTGTCTACGGGGTCAACCTTTTTTTTGCAGGCAGAAAATAACATGCCGGCTGCAAGGAATCCAATTATATATTTTTTCATACGAAATCTCATTTTTATAAATTGATTATTGTAATGGATCAAATGTGCCATTTATCCAGCCCATCGTTTGTTGTATTACAAATGAGTTCTGGCTGAAGAAATTGGGCAATGCATAGAAATAATATTTTGACGGGATGCTGATCACGTTCGATCCTTCCAGGGAAGCGATGGCGCCCGGTGCGGTGTAAATGGAAACGTATGTTGACTGGAGATTCAGGTTAGCTGTATCCCTTGGCCTTGCACCTGCTGCATTTGCCATGTCAAGATAGATTCTGCCTGCCACGGAACCTGTACCGGCATAATAAGGCGGCTTGGGTGTAAGTTTATACGATTGCCTTGCCGTGATCAAACTCAGATTTCCTGTTCTGCGCAGGTCCCAATACCTCTTTCCTTCCATGGCAAATTCGATCATTCTTTCATTCAATATCAGGCTGCGCATAGAAACTTTATCCGTAGCAACAGCCAAACCATAGTCAAAAGTACCGGCTACAATACCTGCACGCTGACGGATAACACGAACCATGTCTTTTGCTTCAGACAATCTTCCGGTTTCATTGGCACACTCAGCAAGGTTCATCATCACTTCTGCAAAACGCATCTCTATCCAGTCCATACCGCTTCCGCCACCTGTACCGGATACATAAACCGACTGGGCTGCTGTAAATGATGGATTGCAAAGGCGTTTACAATAAAATCCTGTTACAATGGTACTGGCTCCTTCATCGGGTACACCCACATGCGACCATTGTTTACGGGTGGCTTTACCGCTTAAAGGCCAGGCGTTACCATTGTAAGCGATGGTGGCATCAAAACGTGGATCCCTGTTTTGCCAGAACATAATATTATTATATCCCGAAGAAGCATGCGTAGTAGGCAAACCGTTACTCATAGTATAAGCCTGAACCAGGTTCCAGGTTGGTTGATTCTGTCCGCTGGATCCGTCTGTTTCGGAATCCGGCCGGGTAACACTTTCAATGGTGTTTCCCAGGTCTCTAGACGTATTATATTTTCTCACCAGCAAAATTTCTTTATGATCTTCTGTGATGAAAATATTTGAATAGTTGGGGATCAGCAGAAATCCATCGGCAATGCACTGATCGTATGCCGCTTTGCAGGCCGCATAGGCATCGTCCCAGCGGGTAGAGATATTGGTTGGGTTAAACTGTGTGCTGGCCCAATACATCAATACCTTTCCTTTTACTGCCGATGCGGCGGCACGGGGAACACGGCCTACATCATTACCCGTCCATGCTACCGGCAATTTAGCTGTAGCCGAATCAAGATCTTTTATGATCGCAGCAATACATTCACTTGTTTTGGCACGGGGAACATTCAGGTCTTCCCCGTCAAGGTCTTGTGATTTTAATACCAGCGGAACGCCGCCATATAAACTAACTAACCGGAAGTATACATAAGCCCTTAAAAAGAAGAACTGCCCTTTCAGTGTTTCCCTTGTTGCTTCGGGCAATGTTCCTGCATTCAATCCTTCAATGGCAACATTGCAACGGCGGATATCAAAGTAGCGGTTTGTGGTGATGGCATTACCGGTTCCTATATCGGTAACGGAGTTTTCGTTAAGCGTACCGTATAAGAAAGCAGTATTCACATTATTCAGTTCATCGGAGGTATTGTGAATGCCTCCGGCGGTAGGCCATTGCGGCATGATCAACCCATAGGTTCTGTTCAGGTATAAACCTACAGCGCCTTCGTCGCTCCATATCTTTGAATCGATACCCTGCGGATCGTCTATATCAAAGAACTCCGAATCTTTTTTACAGGCCGCTAACCCGATGACCGTTGCCAGTGCTGCCAGCAGCATCAACTTTCCTGTATTTTTTATATATCTCATAATTTTCTTTTAAATAGTTATTAAGCAATAGTTGATCTTATAAACTTGCATTTATACCCACCGAATATGTCCGGAGTGTAGGGTAGTTGGCATAGTTTGACGTGTAAGGATCTTTATACTTTAACGGGTTAATGATATTCCACAAATTGGTTCCGGTGAGCATGATACGCAGATCGGGTATCTTCAGTTTGGAAGCAATTGTCCTTGGCATCTGGTAAGAAAGAATCATATTATTTACCCGGCACTGGGTACCATTAACCGCCCAGAAAGTTGAGTTAGCGGTAACCAATGGCGCATCTGCCCTCGGGTATTTTCCGTTTGGATTTTCAGGCGTCCAGTGATCGGCCCAGAAAGCCGGTGCATTTTGTGTAGTGGTTGGCACTTTCCTGGCTTCGCCATCGTACAAACGTTTACCGCCTATTGAAAGATTTATATTGGTGCTAAGCCGGAACTGTTTGTACGTAGCTCCCAATGTAAATCCAAAGCCAATAACAGGTGTGGTTCTGTTGAACATAAGCGTGGCATCGCCTGCTTCTGTAATCTGCCCGTCGCCGTTTATATCTTCAAAATCCATAAATCCAACCTGGGGTTTAACACCACCGATCAGGTAGTTCGGATTCTTTGCGAGTATCGCATCCACATCTGCCTGCGTTCTTAAAATTCCTTTTGCTATATAGCCAATGTTATTACTGTTATACCTTCTTGGGTCACGACCAACCTGTATGTTCAGTTGATCCGGACCAAACTGACCTAAGAATGCTTCGTTGTAAAACGACTGCATCAACTGGCTGTTGCTCCATCCAAAATTCACATCGGCACTAAAGCCCCAGTCTCTTGCGATCTTGGTACGGTAACCAATGGAGAACTCGGTACCCCAGCTTAACTGTTTACCGTAGTTAATAACCGGTGGTGGTATGCCTGTTGTAGGCGGAAATACGCTGGCAGCATACCGGTCGAAGCCATCGTAGGTATATCGCTGGTAAAACTCTGCGGTTATATTGATCTTGTTGCGGAGAATGGTAGCGTCAAATCCCACATTAAATGTTCTTGATTTTTCCCAGGTAATATTGCGGTTGGGATAAATATTCGGATCCAGCCCCCCTGTTGATACCCCACCTAATAATATACCGGTAGATTGGGTAAACCTTGATTCGTATAAACGGTTACCTACCCTGTCTTCGCCCACCAACCCAAGGTTAGCCCTTAGCTTAAGTGAATTGACAAAGGTTATATTCCGGAAAAATTTCTCGTCGCTTATTCTCCAGCCTATTCCAACGGTTGGAAAGAATCCCCACCTGTTCTCAGGCGCAAAATTCATAGAAGCATCTGCCCGGCCAATGAATTCAAAGAAATATTTACCCTTGAAAGAATAATTCAACCGGCCAAGGTAAGAACGCTTTGCACTGAGGAATACCTGGGGATTGCGAAGTGCATCCTGTACACTGCCCAGTGTTGACGGATCATTACTGAAAGCCCAGAATTCATCTACACCCTGTACCAGTTGTGTTGATTTTGATAAGAGAATATTGCGGCTTTCCGCTTCACTCTGATCAAAACCCACCATCACATCCAGGTCGTGATTACGGATTTTTTTGGAATAAGATAAGGTGGCGATCAGTTGGTAGTTCTCTGAAGTGGTGGTACCCTCTTCTATCTGATCGTTATTGGTAATCTTTACTGTTGGGCTGGCGCCTGGTGTTGCTACCAACTGGTCGGAATATAATAAGCTATTCTGCCCCCTGCGTTGCAGGTTTGATACATTATACGAAGCATAATATCCTTTGCCGCTGGCAGTACGGTTATTTTTACCATATTGAATCCGTGCAGCTAATCCTTTTACAATTTTTGGCCGCCATTCCAGCGAAGCATTTACGGCAAGGCCCTGCGATTTATTATCCCGGTAAGAACCTGAGTTATGTACGCCTAACAGGCTCCAGTTCTGATTTTGCGGAGATGAATTATTGGCACCCTGGAAACCTACGATCTTATCGCCAATAGTAACCGGTACCCATTTGGGAGTTAAGTATAAGGCACGTATGGTGAGGTCATCTGTTTCGGCAAGTGCATTCTTATGGTTATTACTTTCTTCCCGGTTAAAGTCTGTTGCAAAACTAACCGTGGCAGTAAGGCCCTCCACGATCGTTGCATTCATCCCGGTTCGTAAGCTGTATTTTTTTGTTGCTATCTTTCCATAGTTACCTGTTTCGCTATAGTAACTGCCTCCCGCAAAAAGGGTAACCCTTTCTGTACCGCCGGAAACATTAATGGTATGGCGTTGCACTTTTCCTGCTTTCCAGAAACGATCATACCATGATTTGTCTTCAATTCCTTTTAACGAATCCAGGTCGGCCTGTGAGAACCGCAGGTTGGAAGCAGCCCCTGTTAATGTATATCCATCATTTAAAAACTTAGCATGCTCATAAGCAGAAAGGCTTTCTGATTTAACCGCTTCGGTTGAATAACCAAAATAACCTGAGTATGAAATTTTTGGTTTACCGGGTTTGCCTTTTTTGGTAGTAATAAGTATCACTCCCTTGGCACCTGCAGCTCCATAAATTGCGGCTGAGGCATCCTTTAAGAAAGTGATATCCTCAATCTGGCTGGCATCCAGGTTCTCAAAAAAGTCGGCATTGGTTGCCTGTGTCCATTGCGTGGGGTTTGAAATGATACCATCAATTACGATCAGCGGCTGGGAAGTTACCCCATCGGGCGCCCCGGGGAACGTGATGGAATTACGTATATTAATAGATGTGGTGGAACCCGGCTTTCCGGAGCTGAAGTTCACGCTTACACCCGGCACCCTGTTCACCAGCGACGACGGAAGATTAGCAACGGGGATATCCTCAATCTCTGTAGCCTTAATGGTGGAGACCGCTCCCTGTATATTCACTCTTTTCTTGGTGCCGTATCCTACCACCACCACATCATCCATCAACTTGATGTCTTTCTCCATTTTAATTACGATCGTTGACCGGCTGCCAACTGTATGCTCTTCATACTTCATTCCGGCGCTGGAAAATTTAAGCACCGTTTGGTTTGATGGAACAGTGATGGAGAACGAACCGTCGGCAATGGTCTGCACATTTGTATTGGTTCCTTTTATCCCGATAGTAACTCCGGGTAAAGGATTACCATCTGCATCCAATACCTTACCGGTAACAGTTTTTTGTTGGGCAAATGATATGCAGCCAAGCAGTAGTAAAAACTGAAGGAGCAGTACCTTCCTTAAATGAAGCTTTGTCATATAGCTTTGGTTTTGAAAAAAAATGAAATCGTTTATTAGTAGTTAGAATTCTGTTTTGCTTCTTTTGCAGCCTGTACCCGTTTGGCCCACTCCTCGCTCTCCTTCTTCATGTCGTAGCCCTGTGCCGATAAATAATTATTGATACGTCCTTTGTATTTTCCGAATACCGCATGTTTCCTGTCGCTGGAATCCTCATCCATAGCAAGTTCTCTTGCTTCAACCAGCCAGGCATACATTTTATCCTTCTGTTCCTGTGTTAATTTCTGAAGCATATCCATATAAGCGGCCCAGGTAACCGGCAATATCCGGTAGGTCATTCCATCTTTTACTTTTTCGATCTGTTCTTCTGTTAGTATCTCTTTTAACTGTGCAATAAAAACAACATGCAGTTGCTTTAATGCGGTTGCTTTCTTTTCTTCTTCCTGCTTAACGGCACCGTTCATTTCTTCGGTTGCCAATTGCTTTGCTTTGATCGCTGCAATGCCTGCCTTACTGTTATCGTGAACAGCATTTAATTTAAAATACTGGTCAGCCAGTACCTGTTGTGCTTTTTTATACAGCGCCGGGTCAGCAATACCAAGAGTATTTATGATCTTCGCTGTACGATCAGCAATTACTTTTTGATAGGCCGTATCAGGAGTAATTACATCACTCTGCTGTGCATTAACAGTAACGCTGTACAACAATACCATTGCCGGTAAGATCTTTTTTGCAAGGGGTAAACGGAAAGAAATAAGGGAACGCAGTAAAAAGTAATGCCAGCTGGTTTCAATAACACCTGTAGACCGAACCTTCATAACAGCAAGCTGAAACCTTTTCATTATCGTAGTTTAATCGTTGATAAATGGCTAATAAAGAATATCCATTTATTGAAACTAAAGGTACTGGCGCCCCTATGGCGTAACAATGTAAGGTTTTGCTATAAAGATGTAAGATTTTACTATTTTCAAAAAAAAATAACGAAGATTTAAAACGGTCGCAAGCAGTGTTAATCAGCTATCTTCAACGCAATCGTTGCCGGAACCAACCCGGGAGACCGGGCGGTTAATGTACTATTCCCCTTTTTTACAGATGATCTTACCATAACCAGGGCCATACCTTTCCAGGCCTGCCTTTTTCGACTGGTGAGTGAAACGGTATCTGCCTGGTATCCATTATCGGTTCCCGCAATGTTTGCGTTGCCCGAAATGGAAAAACTGATCAGGTTATTGGCACCCGGTACGGTGTTGCCGGCTGCATCAACAATTCTTGCCGTTATAAAACACATGTCCTTACCATCCGCCCTCATCACTTTCCGGTCGGCCACCAATTCTATTCTTGCAGGTTTACCGGCTGTTTTAATTTCTTTTACTAAAACCGTTTTCCCGTTTTTTCTTGAAATTGCTTTTACAGTACCGGGTTCAAAGGGCACACGCCACATTACATGCAAAACACTGTCTGTTTTACTTCGTTTGCCAAGTGATCTGTTATTTACAAACAGTTCTACTTCATCTGCCTTGTTATAATAAGCCCATACGTCTACCACATCGCCCTTGTTCCAGTTCCAGTGAGGTAATACATGCAGCACGGGCTTATCCGTCCACTCGCTTTGGTACATATAATATACATCTTTCGGAAAACCGGCCAGGTCAACAATGCCATAGTAGGAGCTTCTGGCAGGAAAATTTGGATAAGGCAATGGCTCGCCCAAAAAATCAAAACCACTCCATACAAATATGCCGGCCATATGCGGATATTTTTTTACTGCCAGCCAGGTTTTTTCATGTGTACCACCCCAGTAAGCAAAAGTGTTGTCGTAAGCTGAGGTTGTGTAATCATTATTACCTACAAAGGTATCCTGTGCTTTATAATCGGGTGGCCAGATCCGCATGCTGTCTGATGGAAATTCATACACCCCTCTTGTGGCCAAAGCAGAGGCTGTTTCGGTAGCTATAAATTTTTGACCGGAGAACCGTTGCGGCAGTGCAGCATAGTCATAATATTTATAATTGAACCCAAGCACATCCAGTGCATTGGCTTTTGTGATGAAATTTTTCTCCGGCATTGTTTCTGTTAATGCAGAAGTTACGGGCCTGGTGGGGTCCAGTCTTTTTACAATATCCACCAGCTCTTTTGTTATGCTTGTACCGCTGCTGTCAAACTGTTCTCTTATTTCATTGCCAATGCTCCACATAAAAACAGAAGGGTGATTGCGGTCACGAAGCACCATGGCCTGCAGATCTCTTTCATGCCATTCTTCAAAATCTAAATGATAATCGAATTTGTTTTTATTCTTTCTTTTCCGCCACATATCAAATGCTTCGTCCATTACCAGGAACCCCATTTCATCACACAGATCAAGCAATGCACTGGCTGGCGGATTATGTGAGAAGCGGATAGCATTACAACCCATCTCCTTTAGAATTGTCAATTGACGCTTTGCTGCTGCTTTATTAAATGCAGCGCCCAGGGCGCCCAGGTCGTGATGCATGCAAACACCATATAGTTTCAGCGATTTCCCGTTAAGGAAAAATCCTTTTTCAGTATCAAACCTGTAAGACCGGATACCAAAACTAGTGACCATTTCGTCAACAATTCTCTTATCTTTTTCTATTTGTATTTTTAATTTGTACAACGCAGGGTTTTTTACAGACCATAAAACAGGATTATCCAGTGTAATTTCTTTTACTAATGCTCCGCCATCAAAATACAGGTTCATATCAACCGGATCTGACTGCTTAACAAGCTTTCCCTTGTTGTCAATAACAGATATCAGTATTTTTATTGGCTGATCAATCTTAAGTTTTGTATTTAATGAAACAGTCAGTTCAAGTGTTGCCTTTTGGCTGTCAACATCTTTCGTTGTAATAAAAATTCCATGTTTTTCAATAAAGATATTTCCATAAGTAGCCAATTTCACATCCCGGTAAATCCCACTGCCGGAATACCATCTTGAATCTGGCTGCTGGCTGTTATCCGCTTTTACAGCAATCACATTCTGCTTACCGAAAAACAAATGGGGCGTTAAGTCGTATGCAAAACTGCTGTAACCATAAGGCCGCTTGCCCAGATAATGGCCATTGATCCAAACTTCGCTGTTTTTATAAATGCCATCAAACTCAATGCTTACATTTTTATTTTTTGCTGATGCAGGCACCGTAAATATTTTCCTGTACCAGCCAATGCCACCCGGCAATGAACCGCCCTGGTTGGTAGCTGGGGCGTCTTTAATAAAATTGCTTTCAATGCTCCAGTCGTGCGGCAGGGTTAATTTTATCCAGGCAGCATCATTATAATTTATATTGAAGGCGTTGCTGTCGCTTCCCAAATAAAATTTCCAATCGCTGTTAAAATCAATAACGCTGCGTGGTGATTGTGCAACCGCATGCTGCACCAATAGAAACGATAAAAAGAAAACGCAATAGTATTTTTTCAATTTATGATCACTTTAAGCTGATAGTATAATTATAAGTGCCCGAACCTGCTTTAACTGGTTTGGCTGTACCCGGCAGGTAAATTGTTGCTGTGCAGTTTGCAGGCACAGTTACATTCAAGTCAAAATTATTCCCTGCTTTTCTCCATGCCGATCTTATCTCGCCATAAGGCGATTGAAATGTTGCAGCCGCATGGGTGATATCGCCCACTATATGCGGGCGAATAACGATATTCTTATAGCCCACGCTATTCTCTGCCTGCGATATTCCGGCAAGCCCTTCGTAAAACCATTGCATTAAATGCCCCAGCATTAAATGATTGTTGCTTACGCTAGGCAGCCCCTGCCATGATTCTGTTAGCGTCGTTGCTCCATGCACTAGCTGGTAACCGTAACCCGGCACATCGGTGCGGTTATTCATTTTAAAGATAATGTCATTCCGTCCTGCTTCAATCAATACTTTCAGGAGGTAATGAAAACCAATATCGCCGCTTGTTAACCTGTAATTGCGCTGCTGAATATCTTTTACAATATTTTCAATAACCGATTTTTTATCCTTTTCATTTACCAGGCCCATGCTTACTGCCATGGCATTGGACGTTTGACTGCCGCTGCCGTATTGTTTGGTGTCGGCATGATAATACATCTTGTTAAACGTCAGTTTCACCCTATCTGCCCACTGTGCATATTTTACTGCGTCATTTTTTTTATCCAGCAGTGTTGCTATTTTTTTCATAACAACAAGATCGTTGTAATAATAGGCGGTGGCTGTTAACCCCATGGGTGTAAGCTGGCAAAAGCCCGGACGGTTGGAGCCAAGATCGTACCAGTCACTCAAACCATACATCAGTAAATAGCTGCTGTCTTTTGTGTGCAGGTAGTCAACATACTTTTGCATAGCAGGGTAATTATTCTCCAACTCTTCTTTATCGCCATACCATTGGTACAAACACCATGGAAAAAGAATGGCATTACTGCCCCACTCCGGCGAATCCCTGAAATAACCATCGGCGAAATGCATTTGCGTGTATTCCGGAACCGTAGAAGGAACGAGACCGCTTGCATTTTGTTCCACCCGTATATCTGTGGTTATCTTCTTTGACAGGGCATGAATATCATAGTTATACTGAATGGCCGTACCCATCAGGTGCAATTGCTCCTGCCAGCCCAGCCTTTCCCGGTGCGGACAATCGGTAAACAGGCTTTGCATATTACTGTTAACCGACCACTTGATCAGACTGTTTATTTTATTGAATAATTCATTGGAACAATTAAACGAACCCACAGTTGAAGCACTGTTCCTGGTATGCAATGCTTTTATTGCCGTAACTGTTGTGGTTGCTGCAGCATTTTCATTTTTTTTATTGGGAAATACATCTACCTGAACATACCGAAAGCCGTAGTAAGAAAAACGAGGCTCCCATTTCTCTTCTCCGCTTCCTTTTACTATGTATTGATAATAACTCGGATTTCCAGTTGCCCGTTGGTTAGCCGTTCCATCTTCTTTTAATAATTCAGCTGTTGTAATGCGTATCGTATCTCCATTGTTTCCCTTAACTGCTATTTGCGGAATGCCCGACATGTTTTGCCCCATATCGTACACCCAGGTATTCTTTTTAATTTCCTTCACACTCACCGGCTCAAATTCCTGCATCACTTTAACCGGTTCAGCTGTTTGTGAAGCCAGCGGATGCGCTGTTACCAATACCGCATTTTTCCAGTTGGAATCATTAAAGCCGGGCATGTCCCAGCCTTTCTGTTCCAGCGTTGCATCATAATTTTCGCCACCGTAAATGCTGGAATAAGTAACCGGTGAAGGAGTTGCTTTCCAGCTTTCATCACTCACAATATTTTCTGAAGTGCCATCTGTGTATTCAATTAATATTCTTGTTATCATTTTTGGATAGCCATATGCCCCGGTCATTTTCCGGTAACGTTCACCGGGAATATAAAAAAAACCATTGCCTAATATTACACCAACTGTATTGCTGCCGTTGTTTAAATAACCGGTTATATCAAAACTTACATACAATGCCTGTTTATCAAATTTTGTCCAGCCCGGGTCTAAAAAATGATCTCCTGCTTTTTTGCCGTTGATGCTCATTTCAAATTGGCCGAGGCCGCAAATAAAAGCCGTGGCCTGCTTTATTGTTTTTGAAACAGGAAATGTTCTTCTGAAAAGCGGTAATACATCGGGCCGCTTACCCCACTCCTTTTTTCCGCTGCCGTGCTCAGCAGGAACGATCTTTAAAGAATCAGCTAATGATTCATATCCAATCCATTTTGCATTGGCCCAGTCTTTGTCTTTCAGCAATCCCATTTGCCAACCGGCAATTTTACTTTCTGCTACATTCCCTTTATTATCCCATACCACCAGTTTCCAAAAATATTTTTTGGCCGACAGCAACGTTTTACCGGCATATTTTATTTGTATAGAAGAAGAATTTTGTACTTTTTTAGAATCCCAAACATTTGCAATATTCTTTGTAAGTAAAGCAGTATCGTCTGCCACAAGTATTCTGTATGCAGTTTGCAAAACATTATTCTGTTTAGAAACCAGTTGCCAGCCCAGCATGGGATTCACCGCATCAACACCTAATGGATTAAAGCGGTAGTTGCAGGTGAGTTTTTCAACCGAAAGATTTTGGGCATGCAACGTGATTGCAAACAAAGCAAGTATTCCAAAAATCGGCAATCGTTTCATGTATCTGTTCTGTTATTATTGTATTTCAATTCCACTCACTGCCAAACCGGCTGCATTTTCAATGATCAGCTTTACAGTATAATTTCCTGCGTTGATCATGTTACCGGTGTTAATAGTGAACTGGTTCCATTTACCTTCACGGGTAAAAGTAAAATTAACCGGTTCTTCCAGCATCATGGTCTGCCCTGCCCCAATCAGTTGCAGTTTTGCATTTACCGGTTGTTCTTTGCCATAAAAATATTTCATGGTAATGGAATAGATATCTGCCACACCGGTTTGCACAGGCCAATCAATGGTTACTTTGCCATCAGATTTAACTACCGCACAGTCCCGCCCGCCAAATAGTTCTTTGTTTACTCCCGGGCCCGCTATAGCAACATTTGTACGATAAGCAGCAACTGGTTTCAGGTCAAAAGCAGGTTGCATACTATTTACGGGCTGCCTGCAAACAATCATGTCCTGGTTAATAGTAAAAGTCATCGTATCTCCTTTTGCAAAACGCCTGCGATACACATGGTACTGTTTTCCGCCATCTTCATCGGTACTGATCTGTGTTTTGGTATTTTCAAAGCCTTCTAAAAAAGCGGTATCTGTGTATCCTGTTTTTATTGCAATAAACAAATCATTCGTTTCATAAGCTGTGAACTTAAAGAGCTTTATCGCTGTACTTCTGTTTAACTCAACCCAGTCTGCACCAAAAAGATTAGAAGGCAGGGAATTGATACAAATGTTATCTTCTGTAAATAATTTAGTCCCAATATCTAACCAGGAATTCATTCTGTTTGAACTGCTTCTTCTGGTAGTTCTTCTCGATTCGGGAATGCCTGCCTTTGCAATGGCAATGGCTGATATTAAAGCCTGGCCCGCTTTAGTTTCCGGGAAGGATATGACCATTTTCCCATCTACCACTTTCGCTTTCACTGTTCTCTTTAATGCAGCATTTGTACCGGCTTCACTCCATATATCCAGGTCATTCAACACAATTTTATCATTAACAGCTACATCAAATAGCCGCATTCCTTTTGCATTCGTTCCACCGCCAATGCCCAGCCATGGCTCGATGAAATACAGTTCTACCAGGTATTCTCCATCTTCCAGGTCAAATTGAAACTTTAATTTATCCTTTCCATACCTGAATGATTGAAAGAGTTTCCAGTCTTTTGTATTTTTTATTGGCGCAAAAGTTCTTCGCTGGCTTGCAAAAAACGAAGGCATACCTGGAAAATCTGTTGTCCAGGAAGTAGAACCGTGGCCGGTGATCTCCGGATTGAATGCCCTGTCTTCAAGCCATACATTTCCATGCTCATCTTTGTAATCAGCGCCTCCGCAATTTACCCGGTAGATATAATGGTATCCTTCCAGCGGTTTTGTAATTGATTTCACCCCGGTATATAGTTTACTAAAATTGGGCGGCTGTGGTAAATGAAATAATGTGACCGTATCTCTGGCAACCGCTTTTCCATTCACATAGCCCACTGCATACAGCACATTGTATTGTATGCTCACTTTATCCCATTGAAAATGCGTACCAATGCCTTTTCTTTTTTGTTTACCGAGAGATGCATTGTTCATATCATTGAACAGTTCTACTTCATCGCAATTGCTGTATACGTAAATACTGTCTTTTATTCCGGGTTTCATCCAGCGGTTGGGCCAGGTATGCGAAACGATATATACCATCGGCTCTTTTTCCTTTGATGCATAATTGCTGCGGTACATATAATAGGCATCCGTTGGTTCTTCCCAGGGTGTAAGCAAACCTTTGTAATTCACCGGGCCGATCCTGTCAAGCTCCCGGGCTGCTTCCCCACCTTGTACTCTACCGGGATTATCATGCGAAGTAAGCAACCAGAAAAACTGTCCGGCCACACTATCTTTTACACGTTCGGCCAATCGTATTTTTTGTTCCATCAATTGCGTCATTCTATCCTCGCTTAAAATACCGTTTTGCACAAAGCCACCTTCGGTATGCAGATCGATGGTACGCCAGGCACCGTATTCTCCGATCAGAATTTGTTTCTTCAGGTCATTCCCATATGTTGCCGGATTGCCGCCGTAAGTTCCCGTCCAGTTTTGCGGCACATCCCAATCGGTTCCTTCGCCGCCGTTGCAGGTGGTTACCAGTCGTTGTGTTGATGCGGTTGGATCGAGTGAGCGGATAAGGGCCGTACATTCTTCTGCAAAGTCTTTAGGCAACTTGCTTTCGTTTTGTAAGCCCCATAAAATTACCGAAGGATCGTTTCGCCTTTCCATCACCCATTCTTTTAACAGCGTTTTAAAATTATCCCTGAATTCTTTTGTATCGTACCAGACATGGGCCGATAATTGTGTCCACCAGAGAATCCCTTTTTCATTACACAATTTTCCATACAATAAATTATGCGGCTGGTGTCCATCGCGGAAGGCATTGAAGCCGGCTGACAGTATCCATTTCATCCGTGCAACGATTTGTTCATTGCTGAACGCATGGCTTTGTCCAAGCAAGTGTTCATACTCTGCAATGCCATTGATGAAAACCGGTTTGCCATTCAGGGTAAACTGGTGTGAAGAATTGTTCCATTTTACAGTGCGGAAACCGAAATCAGTTTGCAGTTTATCAACAATAACATTATTTTCTTTGATAATGGTTACGATTTTATAGAGGTAAGGATTTTCGATAGACCACAAAACAGGTTTACTTACTCTGATACCAATTGAGGTTACAGCCGCTGAATCATTTTCTTCTACTTCAACACTATGAGTATCTATAAACTGGGCAACTAATTTACCAGTGGCATCAATCAATTGATTACTTACGGTAACACCCCGTTTCCTTAATGAATAATTTTTAAATGTGGTTTTAACCCATAATGATGTCTCAGTGTCTTGTACATCCGCCCAGGCATGAACACCAAACGGCTCAATCCTGACATCGTTTGTTACAATTAAATGAACTGGTCTGAAAATACCTAAAGGTTGAGAGCCTTCGGAAAATCCCCGTTCATCGCTGCAGCCACCGCAAACCCAGGGAAGATCTTTGATGTTGGCAGGATGAGAAACTTTTACCTCTATGGTATTTTTGGTTCCATCTGTTTTTAGAACATCGGTTACATCCAATGTGAAAGTGGTTCTGCCGCCTGCGTGGCTTCCTGCGTATTTCCCATTCAGTAAAACGGTTGCGTAACTGCCTGCGCCTTCAAAGTACAAGAAGAAACGTTTGCCCTTTTTTGATTGTTTTACAACCAGCTCTCTCTTATACTCGGCATCACCATGCAGGTTACCATGCAGCAATCTCCTGTATCCATAATACTCATCCCAGTTATGCGGAATGCTTACCGGCTTCCATTCGCCTGTCTGATTAAGCCTGGTTTGCCAGTTGCTATTGAGTAAAATATCCTGTCGCTGAGAAAAAGAATGGAACCACAAAGACAGAAAGAACACGAAGCAATACAAAGCCTTTGTGAAACTTTGTGCCTTTGTTTCTTTGTGGTTTGAAAAATACCTATAGTTTATTAAGCAATGCATCAATATAATAAACTGAATTTTTAGTTGTTGAAAACTCCACCTCCCTGCTAAAGTACCGGAGGATTATTTTTCCGCCCGACAATGATCTTACTTTTATACTTTCCATCATTCCATTACTCCATTTTATATCCAACACAAAACCACCCCTGGCACAGATACCCTTTACTTCTCCATCGGGCAAAGCCTTTGGCAAGGCAGGAAGTATCTCAATAATTCCGGTATGACTTTGCAGCAGCATTTCTCCAATGCCTGCTGCGCCGCCAAAGTTGCCGTCTATCTGGAATGGCGGGTGTGCATCAAACAAATTGGGATAGCTGCCTGCACCACCCTTTACCGGGCTCATCAGCATCTGTATCATTTTAAAAGTATGATCGCCATCCCTGAACCGGGCCCAGCAGTTTATCTTCCAGCCCAGGCTCCAGCCGGTGGCGGCATCGCCACGATATAACAAGGATTGTTTTGCTGCATTCATCAATGTATCATCTCCCCAGTTTATTTCGCTGCCGGGGTACATGCCCCACAAATGAGAAATATGCCGGTGTTTATTGGTACTGTCATCTACATCTTTCATCCATTCCTGCAACTGCCCCAGCCTGCCTATCTTGTTTGGAGCGATCTGTTTATATTTTTCCTCCAAAGTTTTTCTAAATGCTGCATCCACATTTAATAACTCACTTGCCGCAACAACATTTTTGAAAAGTGTTCGTATAATTTGATGATCCATGGTTGGCCCTGCAACCAACCCACCCTGTTCCGGCGAATTAGATGGTGTACTGATCAAATAACCGGTTACCGGATCTTTAATCAGAAATGAACTGAAGAACAACGCCGCTTCCTTCATTACCGGGTAGGCCCTGTTCTTTAAAAACAATTTATCCTGTGTAAACAGGTAATGTTCCCAGAGGTGCTGGCAGAGCCAGGCGCCGCCTGTAACCCAAATGCCATGATTGGCTGCATTGATGGGCGCTGTTCCCCGCCATATATCGGTGTTGTGATGCAATACCCAGCCGGGCGCATTATAATATTCCCTTGCCGTTTCTTTACCGGTTTGTGATAATTCATTGATCATGCTGAACAAAGGCTCATGCATGGGAGAAAGATTCAGCAACTCCGACGGCCAGTAATTCATTTCTGCATTGATATTGGTTGTGTATTTACTGCCCCAGGGAGGTGTGAGCAGGTCATTCCAGATACCTTGCAGATTGGCCGGCCTCGTACCCGGACGTGAAGATGAGATCAATAAATACCGGCCGTACTGCTGGTACAACGCTACAAAGGAAGGGTCGCTGGAAGATGCGAATTTTTCTAACCGTACGTCTGTTGGCAAAGCCTCCCGGGGATGGGCTTTAGACACTGATTTATTATAAAGTGTTATAGAATAGGTATTGAAATATTTCTGATACTCCTTTATATGTGCCGATCTTACCTGCTGATAGGTTTTTGCGGCAATGGATTGCAATGCATTGGTACAGGGCTTAACAGGATCTGCCGTAACGTTTTTATAATTTTTATAGTTGGTACCGGCAGTTAAATACAAAGTGGCCTCGTCTGCATTGGCAATTACAATTTTGTTCTCACTGGTACTAATGGAGCCTCCTGTTATCTTTACCTGTAAATAGCTTTCGCCCTGCAAAGCACCATTGCGGACTTTTACGGAAAGCGCAATGGTATTGCCGCTGATCTTTTTAATCACAAAATTTTTATGCGGACTACCAAGCCATGCACTAAAGCTGATGCTTTGTTTTTTTGATGCGGTCAGATTAACAGCCATTACCTGGTTGGGCTGACTGATAAAGTATTCCCTTTTATAATCAATGCCGCTTAGCGAATATGATGTTGAGGCTACCGCATTGCTGATATCCAGTTCTCTCCGGTAGTTAGTGGCCGGTGCTGCGTTAGTAAACTGCAAAAACAAATCACCAAAAGGCTGGTAAGCTGCCTGGTAAGCGCCCACAGCCGGCGGTTCATCATTTTGTATAAAATATTTCCATTGCCCATTCAATGAAATTTTGGCAGATTCATCTCCAACCGGATAGATACTGATATGCCTGGCTGTATCTTTATACCCGGCAATACCGCCTTTATCGGTATAATTAATTACCTGCACGGCAATGGAATTTTTACCTGCATGTAAAACCGATGCAGGAATAATATATTTTCTTGCTTCCGTATTCTGCTGTGTGCCGATGAGTTTTCCATTTACATAGGTTAGATCATAATCTCTTATGCGGTTCAGATCAAGCTGCAGGCCTTTTCCATTCCATGATGAAGGCAATTCAAAGTTGTAGCGGAGCCATACAGCGCCATCCAGTCCTTCAAAACCCACAGCTTCCCATCCATCATAAGACGGCACAGGCATTGTTTTCCATTTGCTGTCGTCAAAATCCGCTGCAGCAGGATCGCTGTTTTGTAAAACGGTTTTAAGCCAGGATTCTTTTTTCCCCTCATTGCTTTTGGTACCCATGAACTCCTTTTCAGCCAATGCTTCAGCCTCCTTTTGCCTGCCGGCAAATAATAACTGTCTTATTGAATCTAAATATTTGTATGCCCCCTTCCTGTTGTAATTTCTTGGCTCCCCCGTCCACAATGTTTCTTCGTTGAATTGTATCCTGTCCTGTTCTACACCGCCAAAAACCATGGCGCCGATTCTTCCGTTACCAAGTGGCAGGGCTTCGGTCCATTTAACTGCAGGGTTGTAATACCAGAGTTTCAGGTCCTGGGCAAAAGATGTATGCATGCTCAATAAGAACATGAATGCAATAAAATATCCTCTTTTGCTTATCATCGTATTTACGGGTTAATTATAATGCCGCCCCTACGGGGCTTTAAAAACAATTGCTTCATTGGGCTACCAAAATACCGCTCCTACGGAGCTTTCCTGTAGCTTTCAATTCTAAGATTTCTGCCGGCACTTTGTTTTGCTTGCTCACAGATGACACGGACTTGCACAGATCATCTGTGAGCATCTGAGAAACCGGTAAACAAACTATTCAAACAACCAATCCAGGTTCTTATTCTTATTATCACTCATCACCCCGGCATCGTACACCGGAACTATTGTATCGCCATCCACAAAACCAAGAATCAAACAAACACCTCTTTCCAGTTTCAAAATATTTTTACCTGCTTTAAAACTATAGGTATGAATATTTACAGGCGGCATACCTTCAATAGCAATGGCATTAGATATCTTGATTTCGGATTGTCCATAATCATCGGCACTGGCATTGGTTTCCAGTTCGGGTTCTTTTAAATAGATCACATCTTTTGTGAACGCAGCTTTTTGTGGTTTAAAAAAACCAACCAAAACTTTTACAGGCTTATCACTTACAAAGGTAAAAGATGCAGTTTCTGTTAGTTGTTGTCTGTATCCAAAATTAACTCCCTTCAAACCTTCCAGTTCCTTTGCATAAGATTTTATAACCAGGCTGGTATCGGCAAACATTCTTCCTTCCTTTTCAATAACAAAATAAGCCCCTGCTGAATCGGTTGTACGAACTTCAGCATTCATAAAAGGTTTAACATCGGCAACTACCTTACGAGCGTTGTTCCTCAGCGAATCAATTTTTCTTTTAAACGTATTCAATTCGGTTTCAAAAACCGGCAACATCTCTTTCCAGTGCCTGTAAGTTCCATTTACGCCACGCATGGGTATTTTGCGTTGTGAAGTTTGCATACTGTTGGCGTATAAGTAGGTGGCTTTAGTCAACTCGGTTAATGTAGTATATGTTATTACACTTAATCTAAGAAGCCGTTCTGCCTCAAGTAAACTATTTATATCATTATTGTATTTATAATTCAATACAGATAATGCCGCTTCTGTTTTATAAACAAAATGCAAAGCCATTGCATAATAACTGTTTACATCGTTTTTAATTCTATTAAACTCATTTTTGTTCTTTTTTACTATAATACTATTAATTGCATCAACAGCTTTTACAGCATGCCGCTTTACATCTTCATTTACTTTCACGGGCGTTTCTCCAATATGCTTAATCCCTTTCCATTCTTTATCTGCATAATCCAGCAACATCTCTCCTTCCGGTGCTTCGGCTTCATACAACAACGTAAATAAACCATAACGATATGGGTTGATGAGTTGCGTCATTAACATTCCAAGCGTTAATGTTTGACGGTTTCCATCTGTTATACCAAAACGACGTAGAAGTTTGGGAGCAATCTCGCCGCTTTCTTCATATGCAGTTAAAATTTTGTGGCCATCAGCAATGCTACAACCAAATTTATCTGCCAGTAATTTACTCCAGTAATTTATTTCATCTTCTCTGGTCCGTTTTGCTTTCCACGCATATCTGCTCCAGGCCTTGTACCAGATCCAGTCTCTTTCAATTTGAAGTAACCGTTGCCCTCCTTTTATACTATCGGCGCTGTAAGGCCAGTCCCAATAAGATGCCTGTGGGTACAAATGCAATCCATTTCCTCCCATTATTTCATGCATGCCAATAACTGACTGCTGAATAAAATAAGGCGAGCCATATCGGAACGGTTCCAGGTTGGCAAGAATATGTACATTTTCAATTTGCACACTTCCTAATTCGCTCAATCGCCTGTGAAGCTTTGCCCATTCTCCTCTTGGCCTGGCATAGGTTAAAGCTTCGCCATTGAATTTTGCTTCGGTGTATAAATTTTTATAGATGGGCAAGGCGGCTTCCATCACCGATGGCGCATCGGTATCATGAGCCCGTAAAACAATGGGTGGTTCTTCTGTTTTTCCTAATGCTTTCAATCCATCCTGCACACCGGGAATGATCGTTTTGGTAAACCATTCCACATCGTCTTTGCCTACGCCTTCCATCGCTTCGCCCAAACAAACCATCAAACCAACATTGGGATATTTCTCTACAAATGCCGCGATGGATTTTCTTGTATAATCTGCGATCAACGGAATGATGGGCCTTTCCCGTTCCTGTGTTTTTATTTTATGGTATTCGGCAAATGGTTTTGATACGATGATATTGTAAAACATCTGTATCACCCAGATACCCCGTTTATCGGCTTCTGTAGTTATAAAGCGGTATATCTCTTCATTTTTTTTGAAAGTAGCATCATCCACTTCAACAGCATAAGGATACTCCGTCAGTTTTACCAGGGAAGCAAAAGGATGGCCGTTCCAGAGGTACAAAGAATTCATCCGGTTGTCAACCATTGAATCCAGAACCTGCAGCCACAGTTTTTTATCGTAGATCCAGGGGAAGGTTTCGGGTGTATAAGGATATTCATACACATTTCTTCCGGGGAGATAGGTGGATTTTTGTATGCCGATGCATTGGCCACGCAGCACCATTTCGGGGCTATCAACTATATCAATATTCGCAGGCCATTTTCTTTCTGACAAAAATTTTTCTGCCAGGGCAAGGCATCCATACAGGGTTCCGCTGGGATCATTACCTGCTACATAAATATTGCTGTCATTTTCAGACTTAATAATATAACCTTCCTTTTTCAGAAGACTTCTCCGCTCTTTAATTGAAATCTCTCCCGGAATATTTAATACCCGTTCCAGCAGGTCCTCTACCCAAATATTTTTCTTTGATGCAAGAAAGGGGGCCTTGGTATTTATTGATACGGTATAACCAGCCTGTATCAAGGAGGCTTGTAAACGTTCAACGCCAAATTTTATCCGTGGATGTTCCGGGTTAATAACATCTATTACAATATGCCCTTTTTTAATAGCCCCTTTTGTTTGCGCATACAGGCTTGTTACGAAACCGATCGAAAGAAATAATGACAGAAAAAAAATACGGTTTGGTCTCATAAAACTTACTTAATAATCGCCAGTTCATTTAAATATTTCTCCAGCATGGTAAATCCATCTGCCCCCACTTTATTTCCATCCCTTGCATCATTTGCATTCAATCCATTTTTCTTCTCCCATTCATCAGGCATGCCATCGGCATCGGTATCAACAGGCACAGCCATAGTTTTATATTCAGCCCAGCCGCCAACGGCTGAAGGAGAATCAATGATACCGGCCTTGCCAAAAACACCTTTGCCACTTGCTTTCCCGGTCTTTGTTTCATTAATGATCCGTTCATCGGTTGCATCTCTTTTCGGCAAAACCGCTCCGCTGTATTTCAACACCGCTTCGTAAGCAGCGGCGGCTGTTTGTTCAGGTATTGAGGCAGAAATCACAAAAGGATCATTTGCTTCTGCCTTTTTGGGATAATTTTCTTCCGCCATATCAAGCCCTTTAAAATTCTTTTTGGTAAGCGGCTTACTCTCTTCCATAATATTTCCACTGAGATACCATTGGCCTGTGCCTTTTGCAGCACCGGCATTATAACTGGCGTGAACGAATTTCAGTTCTATTTGTGCAGTGGCAGGACCGGGCTTGTAATAATTATTTAGGATATTAACCTGTGAGACGCCGCCCGGAATATTTACTTCACCACCATAACAGGCATTGGTATTTCCCCAATTGTAAATAACATTATTGCGGTAATCGATCAATGCGATCGTATCATGCGCCCGGGCACCATTAAAACGAACGGCACGACTGTTCTGATGGGCAATTAAATTGTGGTGATAGCTGGCATACTGTCCGCCCCACACACCTCCGTAAGAACGATGGCCTTTGGCATGGCCGGCTTCATACAATCCTTCACTTACAATGCACCACTGCACGGTAGTGTTCTTTGTATCGTACATCGCCGCACATTCTTCATTGGCCCAGCTAAAGCTGCAGTGGTCAACAATCACATCGTGGCAGTTCTCCATATCAAAACCATACAACCCTTTTTTATCGGTACCTCCCGGGCGTGAGCGGATAAACCGGATAATGATATTGCCATGATTGCCTCTGGCAGACGCACCATTAAGAATGAAGGATTGATTTTTTAAACAGATGCCATCGCCCGGTGCAGTTTGACCGGCAATGGTTAAGTTGCTGCGTTTGATCTGGATCTTTGATTGCAGTTCGATGATACCCGAAACTTTAAAAACGATTGTAAGCGGTTCGCCGGGGTATTTCTCCAACGCATTTCTGAAACTACCCTCGCCGCTGTCGTTAAGATTGGTGACTGCAGCCACTTTTCCTCCGCGGCCACCAGTTGCATATTTACCAAAACCTTCGGCACCGGGAAAAGCAATTTGCTGTGCTGAACATATTTGTGAGGCGATAACGAGGAGTATAAAAATTATTTTTTTCATTTTATTTTTTTGAACCACTAAGACACAAAGGCACAAAGAAACACGAGGGTCGTCACAATATACCATCAAGGCTAACGCCTCCCTGTTCACTGCTTTTGTAAGCTGCTTCCAGGCAGGCCATGGTATCAATACAATCTTCCACACTGTTATCAGGCCGTTCAATGATGCCGGCAGCAGCCTTCATCATTTCATTCATACTGCCTATAAAAGCATGCGGAAACCAACTGCCTTCAATCTTCAATTGCTGCCATTTCGGTTCTTTCCCTTCTTCCAGCAGCACATATTCAAAACTATCAGCGGCTCCCCTGGGGTAATTTATGAGCGCTCCAAAATTTATGATCACTGCGCCTTTACTTCCTTCTATCTTTATGTAAGATTGTTGTTTGGGTATGCCATAGTTGTGGCAATGATTGGTAAGGATATTAGCCCTCACCATATCTCCATAATCCATGATGATATTACTGCGAACAGAAGCCAGCTTAGGCATGGCCGGATGCCTTGTTGTTTTAGCATAAACCGATTGGGGCCTGCCCAATAAATTCCTCACCAGGTCGATATAATGAATACTATGATACAGAATTTCCACCCTGGGTGCCGTTTGTAAGAAATCCCAGATATGCCAGGGCGTATAAACATTTACATTCACTTCAATATCGTTCAGGTTTCCAAGCAAGCCTTTATTGATGAGTTCTTTTGCCGCCAGGATATAAGGCGCATAGCGTAACTGGAAATTGATACCGGCCAGCATTTTTTTGTTGCGGGTGATGTTCAGTATCTGTTTGGCTGCTTCATAACTCTCCCCCATGGGTTTTTGCAACAGCACCCTTGCTCCAACAGGCAATTGCTCAAGTAAAGCGATCGTTTGTGAGCCGGGAACCGCCACATCGAACACCGCATTTTCGGGTGCATGAGCCATCATTTCATTCACACTTTCAAATACATTCGGCACATTGAAATTAGCAGCGGTTGATTTCGCTTTTTCAGGAACAATGTCATAAATACCCTGTACATTAAACTCGGCAATACGGTAGGCGGGTAAGTGAGCTGTATTTACGATACCGCCGGCACCAATGATGTATATCGGAATGTTTTGAGATGATAAAGAAGTATCAGACTGCATAAATGATGATATGGGTATTAATCAGCTCCCAGGTAATTACCATAAGTTAGCAATATTACTGCAGTAATTAAAACCAAAAGCGCCAGTATTAACAAACGCATGGTAATGGCGCCGCAATTCTTCCATTCTTTCATTAACAACCCGGTAATAGCGCTGAACAGTACCAGCATGATCATGTGTATGGCCCAACTGGTGAATTTGTAATTGCCCATGCGTACATGTCCTAGGCCGTAAAAGAAAAATTGCCCGTACCACAATATGCCTGTAAGTATGGACATTAAATAATTTTTTGTAAGACTGCCCGGGCCTGCTGATGTATGCTGCTGAAAGGTATTTTCCTTTTTATGCAGGTACAGGCAATATAATAATGTGGTAACAAAAGCGCCCGAATTGGAAAAGATATAAATGACGTTTCCCTGGAAATTTCCGGCGCCATGTTTCGCCGCTACATCGGCAATGGGCTGCCCCTGGTCTAAAGAAAAGCCATAGAGGGCCGATAAAATTCCGGCCAGCAAACAGATGGGCAGGCCTTTGGCTAATGAGAAAGTGGAACCTGCGCCCTGCTCTTTTTCAATATCTTTTTCTTTATTCCTTCCTGCAAGTCCGCACAATGCAATACCTGCTGCACCCAACATTATTCCGCTTATTAAAAAAGAGGCGCCATTGCCATTCAACACCTCGCTTAACGTGCCATGCACCAGGGGCGGTAGTAAGGTACCCAGCACACAACTGATCCCAACAGCAATGGCATAGGTCAATGAAAATCCAACGTATCTTATTGCAATACCAAATGCAGTACCTCCCACGCCATAGGCCATGCCTAATAAAAAAGACTTCAGCATGGCATCCGTTGGCGCTTCTTTTAATACCGGTATTAATTGGGGAATGGTTACAAATGCCATGATCACCGGTAATACCAGCCAGCAGATAAAGGCCTGCGAAAGCCAGTAGGTTTGCCAGCTCCAGCCCACCACTTTTTTTTGTGGTGCATAACACAATGCAGCGCTTGATGCACCGGTAGCATGAAACAAGACCCCGTTAATCAATTCCATTTTTTGCTGCGTTGTTTTTACAGGTTATAAAATTGACCGGCGTTGCTGTAGAATATTTTATCGCTTTCGTTGGCATCAACCAGTTCATTGATCACCTGTTTGTATTTATTCCATGTATCGCAATAAGTACCGGCAAGCAAAGATACCGGCCAGTCGCCTCCGCAAAAACAGCGGTCGGTTCCAAACTGCTCCAGGATAAAAGATACATAAGGCTTAATATCTTCAATGGTCCAATTTCCGGGATTGGCAGTTGCTGTACCAAGCCCGGATATTTTAGCATGAAAATTTTTATGTTCTGATGCGGTTTTCATCAAATTACCCCAGGCGCCAAATCTTTCATTGGTTTTCATTGGCGGCTGGTTCAAATGATCGAATACCATTTTTAATGACGGTATCTTTTCAGCCACTTTTAAAACAGTTTCGATGTGTTGCGGTAATACGCCTACTACATCATACGTAATGTTTTTTTCTGCCAGAATTTTCAGACTGTCAATTACGGCTGGTTGCAGCAACCACTTTGGATCGGCTTCATCATGGATCAAATGCCGTACGCCTTTAAAATATTCTTTATCCCCGTACTTTTCAAGCGCACGAACTGTGGCTTCGGTATCCACCAGGGGCAGCCAGCCAACCACGCCTTTTATCCAACCGGTATTTGTGGCTACTTCCAGCATCCAGTTGGTGTCTTCCAGGTTATTGGATGCCTGTACCAATACGCCCCCTGCAATGCCTGTTTCTTTTCGCCCCCTTTCAATCTCTTCAATATGATAGGTTCTGTTCAGGATGGTTGTATTACCATCCAGCCAGGGGTAAACTGCTTTGTCAAAATTCCAGACATGAATATGTGTATCAATTATCTTTTGCATGGCGGAGAATATCCTGCTGTAAATTACTTATCCTGGAATATTTTCTCCAGGTGAAATTGTTTTTCGATCATATCATTGTGTTCGCCAAGTTGTGGCGCCCCTTTTTCAGAAACCAATAGTTTGCCATCAACCCGTATGGGGCAACGGGTCGTTCGTACTTCCAGCCCGTTGTTTGTTTTTACGGTGATCTCCATATTCAATACTTTATATCCTTCCTGTTTTACCAGTTCGTCGTAATTGATAACAGGCGCACACCACACGTCGGCTTTTTCCAGGATGTTTAACCAAAAGGCCGCATTGTTGGTCAACAGGTGATCAGCCAGTATCTTTTTGATCTCATCTCTTTTACTGAACCAGTCATTACTGTCGCTGAATTGTTTTAACGCTTCACATTGTAAAAGCGTTGCCAGTTGAATGATATCGCCCATGGCCAATGCAATGTGATCATCTTTTGTTTTATAGATCCCGTATGGCGCTGCAATATATGCATGAGCGCTGTTAATGGCGCTTCGAACCGGCAATTGTCTTCCGTCGTTATAATAAGAAGTGAGCACTTCAAACTGGAAATCGAGAATACTTTCAAACATATTCACCTGTACCAGGGCCCCTTCGCCGGTGATAGCTCTTTTATACAAACTTGCTAAAATGCCCTGTGCTAAATGAGTACCTGCCATAATATCCACCACGGCAACACCCATTGGTGTTGGACTTTCATCGTTGTTATTATTTAACCAGGTGAGGCCGGATGCCGCCTGCAATAAAAGGTCCTGTCCGGGCAGGTCTTTCCATGGCCCTTCGTTGCCATAACCACTTACCGTGGCATAAATAATAGAAGGGTTTATTTTTTTAACCGTTTCATGATCCAGCCCGATGCGTTCCATCACTCCCGGGCGGAAATTATGCATCATCACATCTGCCTTTGCCAGCAGTTGTTTTATTTTTTCCAGGTCTTCCGGGTCTTTTAAGTCGGCCGCATAGCTTAGTTTATTGCGGTTGATCGCATGAAAGATGGTGGATTCGCCTGCAATCATCACATCGGAAACATAAAGTTCCCGGCAAATATCGCCAACGCCCGGCCGCTCGATCTTTATCACCTGTGCGCCCATATCTGCCAGGCGCAAAGCCGCAGAAGGACCAGATAAGAACTGGCTGAAATCAATAACAATTATATCTTCTAATAAATTCATGCCCCTAATCCGCCGAGGCGGAGGATTTATTGTGTTTTATTTTTTTAGCCCAACAATATTTCTTTGTTCAACTTCAGTGGCAGTTTATCCTGAGCATAGCCGAAGGACACTCTTCAACAATATCCCGCTATTCATCAATCAAAAAATCGGCTTTTACTTTTTCGTTGTGTTCACCCAGTTGTGGTGCCTGCTTACCGGCATACAATTTTTTTCCGTTTATACGGATTGGGCATCTTGTGGTGAAAAATTTTTTATCTCCTGCCTGCACCACCTGCTCCATTTCCAAAACTTTATACGCTTCCTGCTGCAGCATTTTTTCCCAGTCGAGCACTTCCATGGCCCAAAGATCCTGTTCCTGCAAAGCGGTTAACCAATAAGCTGTTCTTTGTGTACTGATATGATCTGTCAGTATCTTCTTAATGATATCTCTTTGTGCAAATGCCTGGTCCTGCGTGAATGTCTGCAACCCGTTGCACTGAATTGCCTTGGCAAGTATCTGTATATCCATCATGGCCAGTGCAATATAACCATCGGCCGTTTTATAAATACCGTAAGGCGCACTAAGCAAGGGATGGCCGTTATTCACTTTACTTCGCTGCGGTTGTTGCCCGCTGGCGTAGTAGGTGGTAAGTAATTCAAACTGAAAATCGAGTATGGATTCCAGCAGGCTGATCTCGATCAAGGCGCCAATGCCTTTTTTCTGCCTTCTTATCAATGCCGCCAATATACCCTGCACCAATTGTGCCCCGCATAATATATCGGCAATGGAAACACCAAAAGGCACCGGGCCATTGGTACCATTGCCTGTGGTAAAAGCAAGACCGGTTATTGATTGCAGCAGCAGGTCCTGCCCGGGTTTATCTTTCCATGGTCCTTCTTTTCCATAGCCCGATATGGCTGCGTAAATAATGCGTGGATTGATCTGCTTCACCGCTTCGTAACCAAACCCGGTTTTCTCAAATACACCAGGCCTGAAATTATGGATCAGCACATCGGCTTTTGCAAGCAGTTTTTTTACCATCGCTGCATCCGCTTCATTTTTCAGATCGGCGGTAAAACTTTCTTTATTGCGGTTGATGGTATGAAACAACAAAGAATTATCGTCTACCCAGATATTCTTGATCGATAATTTTCTTCCTGCATCTCCTTTGCCGGGCCGTTCAATTTTGATGACCCTTGCGCCCAGGTCGGCCAGCCGCAAGCCAGCCGAAGGCCCCGAAAGGTATTGACTGAACTCCAGTACCACTAATCCTTTTAAAGGCAGGCTCATCATACGGCGATGCTGTTTTTTTTGTGAAGAAGGCTATGCCGGTATATTTTGTTCATCTCCTGCAAAGCGGCGGCAGCATTGGTATTTTCCCTGATACATTTCTGCAAGGGCGTTCCTGCAAGATCCTGGAAGTACAGGTAACCATTATAGCGGGGCCTTACATAACCCCTGTCCATTACAGGCAGAATATTGCTGAAAAAATCATGCGTGAGGTCATTTGCCATTATGTTCGTCCAGGCAGAACGATGGCCGGGCTGGCCGCCATGCTGCACATATAAACTGCGTTGTATCTCTCCCGAAACCACCCACTGTGCAAAATCAACAGCTGTTGAAGCATGTTTACTGAAAGCCGATACTGCCAAGCCGGTTCCGCCAATGGTAGTCTGCATTTTTTTTCCGTTCAACGAAACCACATCTGCATAATGTAAAATATTCTTAGCATATCCTGTTCTTGAATAATTTGAATAGCAATAGGCGAAGGGACAATACCAGTGATCATCGGCTGAACTCATTAACTCCGCTACGCCAATGGGATTATTGTTAAACATATTCTCATCAACCAGTGCATACAATTCTTTCATGGCATCAATAGCCTGCAACCCGGTTTCGGCATCAATTACTTCCTCTTCATTTGTAAAAGGAGCGTTTCCGTGTGCAATACAAAAGCTGTAAAAATTCATCAGCATGTCAATAGGAATACCCGGTACCGCCACCTTGCCCGTTTTCGCCAGTGCAATTACATCCTGCCAGGTTTGCGGAAGGGCAATATTGTTTTTATCCAGCAGGTCTTTTCTGAAACTGGCTGCAGGTGTTGCCGCATCTATGGCCAATGCCCACTGGCTGTTTTCATAATTATAACTGGCATGAGAAAATCCAACGGAATTTTCAAACTGGTCTTGCAAATATTCCTTTGGCAGATATTCATTCAAGGGCAATACACAGTTTGTGGCAGCAGCGCAGCCAACCCAGGGATGATCAATGATCAGCATGTCGTACTCCTGCGTTAATTTTTCAATAGGGAGATCAGCAAATTCCTGGAGCGTTCTTTTCTTCCACCTGATCTCCACATCCGGATGCAATTCGTTATAGCGCTGCGATGCTGCCAGCAATGGTGTAATGCCTCTGCTGTGCGCCCATGTTATGCCGTTTAAAACGATCGCTGCCATTGTGATCAAGCTGTCTTTTTATTAACGAGTAAGATATGTTCGCAAACCATCACCAGTTCGTTGTGCTGGTTAAATGTTTCTACCAGTTCTGTTACCAGTCCAAAGCCCGGCTTCTTATGTTCTTTCTTATCCTTTATAGAAACTGTAACCCTGATAGCATCATCAATAAAAACAGGCTTGATGAACCGAAGCCTGTCGTACCCATAGGTCATGGCCGATTCGTTCACAAAATCGGCAGTAAGCCCGATTGCAATGGTAAAGATCAGCGTACCATGAGCGATCCTTTTTTTAAACGGTTGTGTTTTACACCATTCTTCATCCATGTGATGAGGGAAGAAATCGCCGGATTCTTTTGCATGAAGATCTATATCGGCTGCCGAAATCAACCGCTCCTTTGTATAACGGGTATCCCCCGGTTCAAATTCTTCAAAATATTTTTTAATAAACATGTCGGATCACAGTTGAGCAGTTTGGTTAACCGGTATTTTTTTGGGCTGGTTACAAAGCGTAGTTACCATGCAGCGGTACTATTTGTAATTGAAATGCGATACAAGCTTACGGCATCATACAGCAACCAGATCCATTTAAAGAACCGTTTTACAATCGTTAGCCTGCAACGTTCCTGGCTTAAAGAAACACCTGCAAAACAGAACATCAAATTATAACCATGTTACAACCTATTCAATGTAAGGTTTTACTGTAATGATGGCAGATTTTACTATTGACCCAACGGGCACAAAAGAGGTTAGCAATTCTTTGATCAGGTAAAAAAGGAACAGCTTGTTTTTTCCAGGTGTTTTGTCCTGCCTGGAAAATAAAAATGGCTATTTAAAGAAATAGCCAAGATCAAAACTGGTGGAGCTGTCGAGAATCGAACTCGAGTCCAAACATATTCGCCGTAAGCTTTCTACATGTTTATTTATGCATTGGTTGTAGGGAAACGGCAGGAGCATAACAAACCAACCGGATCCTTAGATGAATGGTCTTAAGCCGCGGTCACATCATTCCACGGCAGCATCCTGTTTTGTTTTTGAGTCGGCGGCGGAACATGGTAACAGAACTGACCTGTTCGGCGGCCCATATGGATGTTAATCTATCGATTAAGCAGCCATGGCATACGAAGTATTGCCATTTAAAGTTTCGTATTCATATTAAAGTGCTAATTACGCAACGCACTACATGCTTACACTTACAAAGATCTATGCTGTCAAAACCGGTCAGCCCCGGAAATATTTTGTTCTGCAAAAATACGAAAACTATCCTGAAGATGACTGGTGAAATAGTGAGCGCATTTTGTAATACCTTCATTTAACAAACTAAAAATGCAGCCTGCAGCCTACTATACACAAAGATTGGAAAATCTTGGATCCGATTTAAAGACATTGCTTAAAAAAAAATCCAGGCTGGCCTGGTTTCGGTTTGCTACGATCGTTGCACTGCTGGCTCTTTTTTATTTTTTGTACCCATTTGGCTGGCTATATATTGTTTTTACCTGCCTGATTCTGCTCACATTATTTACCCGCCTGGTCTTTTCAGATCTGAAAAACAGTGCAGCCATTGAACATACCCGCTTTTTGATCGGCATCAATGAAAATGAATTGAAAGCGTTGCAGCATGCTTATTACCAGTTTACCGGTGGGAATGAATACATGCCCAAAGAACATGCATATGCCAACGACCTGGATATTCTTGGCCATGCCTCGATTTATCAATACCTGAACCGCACCTGTTCTGATATGGGCAGTAGTACCCTGGCATCCTGGCTGTTAAACCCTGCAAACAAAAACATCATTTTACAAAGACAGGCAGCCGTAAAAGAATTGAGTGTACAAACAGCATGGCGACAAAAGTTACAGGCATATGGTGCGGCTAAAAAAATACAAACAGCAACCCTCATCCGTTTGCAGGAGTGGTTCAAAGAAGAAGACAGGTTCATCAGTAATAAATTATGGCGCTGGCTCAGGTATCTGCTGCCGCTGGTTGTAATCACAGTGATCGCATTGAACATAACAGACGTGGTTAACAACTACGTACGGAATTATTTCCTGCTGGCATCTGCCCTCTTTGCTTTGTATATGAGCAAAAAAATTACGCCGCTTCACCAGCAGGTTTCAAAAATGACTGATGAAATGGATGTGCTGAAAGACAGCATACAGTTAATTGAGCAAACAAATTTCAATACGGAATTTTTGCAAACACTGCAGTTGTCGTTCAATCAACAAAATGAAAAAGCATCTGCAAAACTAAACCGGCTAAAGAAAATTCTCGAGCGGCTCGATCTTCGTTTTAATTTCATCGTGTTCATTCCATTGGATATATTACTTCAGTGGGACCTGCAGCAAGCCATTGCCCTGGAGAAATGGAAACAGCAGCATAAAGAAAATGTGTTGCACTGGTTTGATGCCCTGGGTGGCTTTGAAGCAACAGGCAGTCTGGCCACTTTATCCTTCAATCATCCTGCCTGGTGCTACCCGGTTTTTAAAGAACCGCATTTTAGTATAGAAGGAATGAATGTGGGCCATCCGCTGATACCTGCTGAAAAGCGGGTGAACAATCCGGTTAAAATTGATAAGGCCGGCGAACTGATGCTGGTAACAGGCAGCAATATGGCCGGCAAGAGTACCTACCTGCGCAGCATTGGCATTAATACCATACTGGCCATGGCCGGGGCGCCGGTATGTGCCGATTCGTTTTGTTTATCGCCTGTTCAGATCATCAGCAGCATGCGCATAGCCGATAACCTGGAAGAAAGCACGTCTACTTTTTATGCAGAGCTGAAAAAACTGAAAACGATCATTGATAAAGTGAACAACAACGAAAAGGTTTTCATACTGCTGGATGAGATATTGCGGGGCACCAATTCGCTTGACCGGCATACCGGGTCGGTGGCATTAATAAAACAACTTATTAAACACAATGCTGCAGGGATCATTGCCACGCATGATGTGGAACTGGCAAAAATGAAAGAAGCATACCCCGCCAGTATTTTAAACCATCATTTTGATGTACAGGTAAGTAACGACGAACTTTATTTTGATTACCGCCTGAAGGAAGGCATCTGCAATAGTTTGAATGCATCCATACTGATGAAGAAGATCGGGATTGAGTTATAAAAGGTTTGAAGTTTGAGGTTGGGCGTATGCAATTTGAGAAGCTGTTAAATTCATTTTACTCTTTTCAACTTCAAACTTCAAACCTCAAACTTCAAACTTCAAATAGCCTTACTTCCCCCTTCCCCATCCAAACCAGTCATTTCCGTTTGCATAAAGCATCAGTGAAAGCAACAGCACCATGCCAACGATCTGTGCATACTCCAGGAATTTTTCGCTGGGCTTGCGGCCGGTTATCATTTCACCTAACGTAAATAAAACATGGCCGCCATCCAGTGCCGGTATGGGCAACAGGTTCATGAAGGCGAGAATGATGGAGAAGAATGCGGTGATGTTCCAGAAATGTTCCCAGTCCCAGCCATCGCCGGAAAAAACCGAGCCCATTGCTTTAAAACCACCAACACCTTTATAGGCACCGGTTGAAGGGGTTAATATCTTTTTGAACTGATCGATATACCAGCCAAGTTTTTCACCTGCCAATACCACCCCCGCAGGAAGTGCTTTGAAGAAACCATACTTGATCACTTCATATTTAAAAACACCTGCCGAGTCAAGCGATTCGGGCTTACCGATCACTTTCATACCCACCGGTAAACTTCCTGCACTGTCTATCACCCAGGAACTGCTAACCTGCTGCTCTTTCCCTTCTTTATCCTTTCTTTGCAACAGTACACTTACCGTGCTGTTCTTCTTTTTATCAAGCACTTTGATCACATCATTTACAAATTCAACCGGGATAGAATCTATGGCCACCACTTTATCCCAGCGTTGCAATCCAAGTTTGGCTGCGGCACTTCCTTCCTCTGTACCCCCTATCCAGAACGGGTAACGGATGCCGATCAGCGGAACATCACTTCTTTTCTTTTCAACCAGTTTGCCGATCAGGCTTTTGGGTAACTGAATGGTTTCGGCTTTACCATCCCTTTCAACGGTTACATCATCGCTTACGATCAGTTCGGGGATCACACTGTAAAAATTTTCCACGGTTTTGCCGCCTACTGCAAGTACCTTATCGCCGTCTTTAAATCCAAAGCTCTTCATCAGGCTGTCTTCCACCGCAATGCCATACTTCAAAGAATTGTTGTACACTTTCTTTTGCCCCCATACCATCAATATTGCTGCATAGATCACGAATGCCAATAAGATATTTACGGTAACACCACCCAGCATGATGATGAGTCGTTGCCAGGCCGGTTTGCTGCGAAACTCCCAGGGTTGCGGCGCCTGTTTCAATGCTTCTTTATCCATGCTTTCATCCACCATGCCGGCAATTTTTACATAGCCTCCCAGGGGAAGCCAGCCGATGCCATACACGGTATCGCCGATCTTTTTCTTAACGATAGAAAACCAGGGATCAAAGAAGAGATAGAATTTTTCTACCCGGCATTTGAACCAGCGGGCGGTAATATAATGACCAAATTCGTGGAGGATGACAAGGATGGAGAGGGATAAGAGTAACTGCGCCACTTTAAGACCCACGCTGCCCCAGTTTATTGCTAATAATTCCATTTAATGCTTTAAGTTTTAATGTTCAGTATGGCTGAAAATGTAAAAGTGAGTGACACAACGATGTAACATAGTAGTACAAAAGCCGGACTGATAATGTTTTTTACAGGTTTATTAGTGAAGCGGCAAAATTACGGGCTTCGCCGTCGCTGTCAAAATATTGTTGCAGGGTTGGTTTTTCAATGAAAGGTACTTTTTGCATGGTCTTTTCCACCATGGCCGTCATGTCCAAAAAGCCAATACGGTTGCGCAGAAAGGCCCACACAGCAATTTCATTGGCTGCATTTAATATGCAGGGCATGTTACCGCCCATATTGAGCGCCTCGGTTGCCAGCAGTAAATTTCTGAAAGTCTTAACATCGGGCTCTTCAAATGTAAGCGAAGGATAGCGGCGGAAACTGAACCTTGGGAAATCGTTCTTAACCCTGCCCGGGAAAGCCATGGCATATTGTATCGGCAGTTTCATATCGGGCAATCCCATCTGCGCTTTAATGCTGCCGTCTTCAAACTGCACCATGCTGTGAATGATACTTTGCGGATGAACAACCACCTGTATCTGGTCGGGCCGCAGGTTGAACAGCCATTTGGCTTCGATCATCTCCAGTCCTTTATTCATTAAGGTGGCTGAATCGATAGATATTTTGGCGCCCATACTCCAGTTGGGATGTTGCAGGGCATGTTCTCTTTTTACATTCACCAGGTAATTGGGTTTTTTACCCAGGAAAGGGCCGCCGCTTGCGGTGAGAATGATCTTTTCGATGGGATTCCTTACTTCACCCACCAGGCATTGAAAGATGGCGGAATGTTCACTATCTACCGGGATGATGGGCACCCTTTTATCGATGGCCGTTTGCATTACAATATCGCCGGCCACCACCAGGGTTTCTTTATTGGCCAGGCCCACGGCCTTTCCTTTCTCCACTGCTTTTAAGGTTGGCTTTAACCCGGCAAAGCCTACAATGCCGGCCAGCATCATATCGTAGGTATCAAAGTCGGCCACTTCTTCCAGGGCCGATTCGCCAGCAAATACTTTGATGTCGGTTGAAGAAAGGGCCGATTTTACTTTTTCGTAGCGGGTATGATCTCCGATAACCACCGCATTGGGCCTGAATTCCATGGCCTGGGTAATAAGTAATTCGTCGTTGGTTTGGGCGGTGAGGACCTCCACTTCAAACATAGAAGGATTTGCACGGATAACATCCAGCGCCTGTGTGCCGATAGAACCTGTGGAGCCAAAGATTGCAATTCGCTTTTTTGAAGCCTGATCAGTCATTACCAGAAAACGGTTAGAACGACAAATCTAACTTAATAATTGTTGCAACGCAATTTTCGCCCGGGTAAAATTGAATTTTTGGATAATATCATCCATGGCATGTTGTACCTGCTCATTACAGAGGTTACCGATTGAGCCCTGGTGTGAATGTTCCGGTGAAACCGAATGGCTGAATTTTCCCTGTTCTATATCGAGCCCGGTCTTTTTATATGCATCCCGGAAAGGCATGCCCTGCATCACCAGTTTATTCACTTCTTCCACGCTGAAGAGGAAGGCATATTTCTCTTCTTTCAAAATGTCTTTCTTAACCTGGATATTGCTTAACATCAGCCCGGTCATCTGCAGGCAGGCCTGCAGGTTCCCAAAAGTGGGAATGATATGTTCTTTGATCAGTTGCAGATCCCGGTGATAACCCGATGGCAAGTTGCTGGTCATCAGCATGATCTCGTTGGGCAATGCCTGTATGCGGTTGCAATGCGAACGGATGAGTTCAAATACGTCGGGATTTTTTTTGTGGGGCATGATGCTGCTGCCGGTAGTTAGTTCATCAGGGAAAGAGATGAACCCGAAGTTCTGGTTAAGGTATAAGCATGCATCCATGCTCAGTTTAGAAAGCGTTGCAGCAATGTTTGCCAAAGCCGATGCAACAATTCGTTCGGTTTTACCCCTGCCCATTTGTGCATACACCACGTTGTAGTTCATTGCATCAAAGCCTAACAAATCAGTTGTTAGCTGCCGGTTTATAGGGAAAGAGGAGCCATAACCTGCAGCAGAACCTAAAGGATTTTTATTTACTACCCGGTAAGCAGCTTCCAGTGTGATCATATCATCTGCCAGGCTTTCGGCATAAGCGCCAAACCATAAGCCAAATGAAGAAGGCATGGCTAGCTGGAGATGTGTATACCCGGGCAGCAGATCATTTTTATATTTTTCGCTTTGGTCAATTAAAAGATCAAACAGCTCTTTTGTTGTGGATACCGTTCTTTCAATTTCATTGCGCATGTATAATTTCAGGTCAACCAAAACCTGGTCGTTACGACTACGGGCACTGTGTATCTTCTTTCCTGTATCACCCAGTTTTTGCGTAAGCATCAGTTCTACCTGCGAATGAATATCTTCTACCCCATCGGCCAGTGCAAATTTTCCTTCGGCTATTTGTTTGTAGATATCTTTCAGTTCTTTCTCCAGTAAACCAAGTTCTTCTTTGTTAAGCAATCCCACCGATTCCAGCATTCTGATATGCGCCAGGCTTCCCAGCACATCAAATGGAGCCAGGTATACGTCAAGCTCACGGTCTTTACCCACTGTGAATTGTTCCACTTCCTTTACTGATGTTTTATCTTTTTGCCAGAGCTTCATGATCAATTAAGAATTAAAAATTAGGAATTAAGAATTTCAAACTACCTGTTCTACCAGTTTAATATAGGTTGATATCCCCTCTTTGATCTCATTAAGATAAATGAATTCGTCGGCCGTATGGCTCCTGGCGCTATCGCCCGGGCCGCATTTTAAAACCGGCGCATGGATGAGTGCCGCATCCGAAGTGGTAGGTGAACCATAGGTTTTCTTTCCCAGTTTAAGCCCGGCCAGCACTAAAGGATGATCACTGTTTATCTTTGATGAACGAAGCCGCATGCTTCTTGGCTGCACGTCGCTTTTAACATGCTGCCTGATCATTTCAAGTATCTCTTCATGTGTATAAACATCTGTAACCCGTATGTCGACAACAAAACTACAAACCGCCGGCACCATATTATGCGCTTTATTTTCGGTATTGATGGATGTTACAGACATTTTTACGGGCCCCAATGTTTCAGATATTCCCGGGAACCGGTAGGTTTTGAACCACTCAATATCCTGCATGGCTTTATAAAGGGCATTCTCTCCTTCCTCCCTGGCTGCATGGCCTGCTTTACCGGTAGCAATACAATCTAAGACCAGCAGGCCTTTTTCGGCAATGGCTAAATTTGTAAGAGTGGGCTCCCCAATTATGGCAAATGTAACAGGCGGCAAAGAAGACAAAATGCTTTCAATGCCATTTGCGCCGCTTATTTCTTCTTCGGCAGTAGCAGCTATACCAAGGTTGTATTTTAAATCATTCTTTTCGTAGAAATGAATGAAGGCCGCCATCAAGCTTACCAGGCACCCGCCGGCATCATTGCTGCCAAGGCCATATAATTTTCCATCTTCTACAACCGGGCTAAACGGGTCTTTTGTGTACTGCGGGTTTGGCTTTACCGTATCGTGATGTGAATTGAGCAGGATGGTTGGCTTTGCCGCATCAAAATGCTTATTCACTGCCCACACATTATTCAGCTGGCGGTTAGCCGTTATATTCCTGGCTTTGAGGAGCTCTTCAATGATGGCCGCAGTGTTGTCTTCCTCTTTTGAGAAAGAAGGCGTGGCTATTAATTTCTTTAATAACTCTACTGCATCATCATATAGTGTATCTATGCTCATTAACGGAATAAAGTTCCTTTTATATGTTCGGTTACATTCTCCAGCAGGTCGTTCGCATCGCCGATCAGCACTTCTTTCACACCTGCATTTATTGCTGCAAAAGCATTATCGATCTTTGGAAGAATGCCGTCAGCCAGTTTTTTATCTGCCAGTAACTGCTGGTACTTTTCTTTATTGATAAAATTGATCACCGAAGATCCGTCTTCTACATTTTCCAGCACGCCTTTCTTTTCAAAGCAATAGATCAGCCTTACATCATACAACCCGGAAAATGCAACAGCAAGTGCCGAAGCAATAGTATCGGCATTTGTATTTAATATCTGTCCGCCCCGGTCATGCGTCAGTGGCGCTATCACCGGGGTAAGTCCATTACTGAGAAATAATTCTAAATTTTTAATTCTTAATTCTTCATTGGCGATATCTCCCACAAACCCATAATCAATTTCCTTTACCGGCCTTTTTGTTGCCGGAATGATATTGGCATCTGCGCCGGTTAAGCCAATCGCATTGCAATTAAGCGCCTGCAATTGCGCAACGATCTTTTTATTAAGCAGGCCCCCGTACACCATGGTCACCAGGTCGATCGTTGCTGCATCTGTAATACGGCGGCCGTTCACATAATTGGGTTCAATGCCCAGTTGTTTACCAATGGATGTAGCGATCTTACCTCCGCCATGTACCAGTATTTTTTTACCTTCCACTGCAGCAAAGTTCTGTAAGAACGACTGCAATGAAGCATCATTGTCAATTACATTACCACCTATCTTGATCACGAATAATTTGCCCCCATCCCCTGAAGGGGAGTTATTCGACTTCCCTGTTTTTTCTTCCGTCTCTTTTTTTATTAAAGAGATCGTATCGCCCATTTTATTTAACACGTCTTCAATATTGTTTAAAACCTCTTCGTTTTTAAATCTTAACACTGTAATGCCATGTTCTTTTATATCATTTTCTCTTGCCTCATCATATATTTTTACTTCTTTATTTTCATGATACCCGCCATCCAATTCTATTACTAATTTTACATTATGGCAATAAAAGTCTGCGATGTAATTAGAAATAGGATGCTGCCTCCTGAATTTCAGATGCCACTCATTTATTTTTATACAATTCCAAAGTACTTCCTCTGCTGCTGTCATTCTTGCCCTCAATTCTTCAGCCAGTTCAAACAGTTTGGGGTTAGCACCGTAATGCATATTCCAACTTCTGTCTTCGGCCTGGTCTTTATCTTTCATAGTACTCTTTTTATAACTCCCCTTTAGGGGATGGGGGTAGTATTTCACTCAACACTGCCTGCGCTGCCCAAACCCGGTTGCCAGCCTGTTTGGTAACAAGACTGTTTGTGCCATCCAGCACTTCGTCACTTAGTTCTATGTTTCTTCGTACCGGGAGGCAATGCATAATTTTTGCACTATTGGTTTGTTCTAGTTTTTTATTTGTCAGCATCCAGCTTACATCCGTGCTGATCAATTTCCCATAATCTGTATAGCTGCTCCAGTTCTTTACATATATATAGTCGGCATTCTGCAATGCTTCAGACTGGCTGGTGACCATAGTTGCACCCTTTGTGAATTTTTCATCCAGTTCATATCCTTCGGGATGAGTAATAACGAAGTCGGCACCTCCCCATGCATTGATCCATTGAGCGAATGAATTAGCCACACATTGCGGCAATGGCTTTACATGCGGCGCCCATGTAAGTACCACTTTAGGTTTACGTTTTTCTGCGAATGTTTCTTTGATAGTGATCACATCTGTAAAACTCTGCAACGGATGCAGTGTGGCGCTTTCCAGGCTAACAATGGGCACGCCGGCATATTTGATGAACTGGCTGATCACTGTTTCTGCATAATCTTCTTCCCGGTTTTTTAAAGAAGGGAAACTGCGGATGCAAAGGATATCAAAATACATTCCAAGGGTTGGAGCGGCGTCTTTAATATGTTCCACCGTGGTTCCATTCATTACAGCGCCTTCTTCAAATTCAATGGCCCAGCCCTCTTTATCCATATTGAACACTACGGCTTCCATGCCCAGGTTGTTTGCAGCAATGCGGGTGCTTAGCCGGGTACGCAGACTGGGATTAAGAAACAGCAACCCGATGCGTTTATTGGCACCCAGGTTCTTATGCATAAAAGGATTGGCCTTATACATCATGGCTTTTTCAACCAGGGTATTCACATCTTCCACATCATGTACTGAGATAAAATTCTTCATTTTTATTTATCTGGTTGGTCAGACGGGGAAGTCAGACCAGGTTTAACTCCGCTTTAAGTGCCTGTAAAAATATATCCGCTTCTGCTTTGGTAATATTCAATGCCGGCAGCAGGCGTATCACATTCGGCTTTGCCTCACCGGTGAATATTTTGTGTTTGAACAGCAGGTTCTTCTTTACCATATTCAATTCTTCCGGCAGGTCTATCCCGATCATCAAACCCCTGCCTCTTACTTCTTTTATCTTTGGGATTTGTTTCAATTCCTTTATTAAATGATCACCAACCATTTTTGCATTGCCAACCAGCTTTTCTTCTTCAATCACTTCCAGCACCGCCATGGCAGCGGCACAAGCCAGGTGGTTGCCGCCGAAAGTAGTACCCAGCATAAAATGCCTGGGTTGAATTTTAGGTGAGATAGAAATACCTGCTACCGGGAACCCATTGCCCATTCCCTTTGCCATGGTATATATATCTGCATTCACCGCGGCAAAATCATGCGAATAGAATTTTCCGCTGCGGCCATACCCGCATTGAACGCTATCGGCTATGAACACGGCATTGTAGTCATCACAAAGACTTCTGATCTTCTTCAGAAAAGATTCAGAAGCTACGTTGATACCACCCACACCCTGTATGCCTTCAATGATCACAGATGAAATATCATTTTGTTTAAAGGCCTCATCCAACGCTGCTTCATCATTAAACGGAAGAAAGATGATATTGTCCGTCTCATTTACCGGGGCTACAATATTCGGGTTATCCGTTGCAGCAACCGCCAGCGATGTTCTGCCATGAAATGCTTTCTTAAATGCGATCACCTTTTTTCTGCCATTATAGAAAGAAGCCAGCTTCAATGCATTCTCATTTGCTTCCGCTCCCGAATTGCATAAGAAGAGCTGGTAATCTTCCTTGCCCGAAACCTTTCCCAGTTTTTCAGCCAGTTCTACCTGCAACGGGATTTTTATCGAGTTGGAATAAAACCCCACTTTGTGCAACTGGTCTTCTATCCGTTTTACATAATGCGGGTGTGTGTGGCCGATGGAGATCACCGCATGACCGCCATAGAGGTCTAAATATTTTCCTCCCTTATCATCCCAAACGTAAGAGCCTTCGCCTTTAACGATGGTTATGTTGTTGAGTGGATATACGTCGAATAGTTTCATGTTGATTTTTTACCGCTAAGTCGCAAAGACGCTGAGTCATTTAATTTTTTTGCGCTTTAGCGTCTCCGCGGTTAATTTTAAAAATAATTTGCTTTTAGTTTTAATCCCGCCGCTTCATCCAACCCAAACATCAGGTTCATATTCTGCACTGCCTGCCCGCTTGCTCCTTTCAATAAATTATCAATGATGGAATGGATCACCAGCTTCGTCCCCACTTTTTCCAGCTGGATAAAACATTTATTTGTGTTCACCACCTGTTTTAAAAAGATGGGTTCGCTGCTTATTGAAACAAAAGGATGAAGGGAATAATATTTTTTATACAACGAGTTTAATTCTTCAATACTCAGTTCGCATTTGATCTGAGAACTGATGAAGATCCCTCTTGTAAAATCTCCCCGCCAGGGAACAAAGCTGAGGTCAACATCACCGGAAGGATTCAATTGTAAAAAAGATTGCCCGATCTCGGCCAGGTGCTGATGGGTAAGTGTTTTATATGCCTGTATATTATTAGCCCGCCAGCTGAAGTGTGAAGTGGCATTCAGTCCCTGCCCGGCGCCGGTTGATCCGGTGATACCCGTGGTATAAATATCATCCAGCAATCCTGCTTTTGCCAATGGTAATAAACCCAACTGGATGGCAGTGGCAAAACAACCGGGGTTTGCCACGTTATGTGCAGTGCTTATTTTCTCTTTATTCAACTCAGGTAAACCGTAGATAAATTTCCGGCTATCGGCTGTTTCGCCCAGCCTGAAATCCTGGCTGAGGTCGATGATCTTTATTTTATCCTCGATAGTATTTTTTTCCAGGAAGGCCTTTGCTTCACCATGGCCAACACAAAGGAATAATACATCAATGCCGTTATTCATTTCTGCAGCAAACTTCATTTCGGTTTCCCCCAGCAGGTCCTGGTGAACGGAATGCAGGTAATTACCGGCATTGCTTTTACTGCGAACAAAAATGATCTCCGCCTGCGGATGATTCAACAATATCCGTATCAGTTCGCCACCGGTATAACCTGCGCCGCCAACAATTCCAACTCTTATCTTATTTACCATCTGTTGTTTGTTTTATAGCCTGATAGATCATGGTTTGATTGCCGAATATTTTTGAGAAGCCTCTTACATCTTCGCCGCTCCAGCCGGTATTCATTTCTCCGTACTTGCCAAACTTGCTGCTCATAAGGTCGTACTCTGATTCGATACCGGTTACCTGGAACCGGTAAGGCATTAATTGCACGAATACTTTCCCGGTAACGTTTTGCTGGGCACTTTCAAACATGGCTTCAATGTCTCTCATTACCGGGTCAAGTATCTGTCCTTCGTGAAGCCAGTTACCATAGAACAAAGCCAGTTGGTCCTTCCAGTTAAGTTGCCACTTGGTAAGTACGTGTTTTTCCAGTGCATGATGTGCTTTTAAAATAACCATAGGAGCTGCTGCCTCAAAACCAACCCTTCCCTTTATGCCGATGATGGTATCGCCCACGTGTATGTCGCGGCCTATGGCATAAGGGCCGGCAATTTTTTGAACTTCTTCGATCGCTTCAGAAGGATGAGCAAAGGTTTTGCCGTTTACTTTGTACAATTCACCTTTGGTAAATTCCAGCTCCAAATGCTCGGTGTCTTTTTTAGTTAACTGGGTGGGCCAGGCTTCTTCGGGCAGCATGCCATTGCTGTTCAATGTTTCTTTTCCGCCCACGCTGGTTCCCCACAGCCCTTTATTAATGGAGTACATCGATTTGTCAAAATTCATTGCCACTCCTTTACTCTTTAAATAAGCGATCTCTTCTTCCCGGCTCAGTTTCAGATCACGGATGGGTGTGCATATTTCCACACCGGGTATCATGATATTGAAGATCATATCAAACCTCACCTGGTCGTTGCCGGCACCGGTGCTGCCATGTGCCACTATATCAGCCTGCAAATGCTTCACGTGTTCGGCAATGAAAACTGCCTGGGTCAATCTTTCGGCGCTCACACTTAAAGGATACGTGTTATTCTTCAGCACATTTCCAAACACCAGGTATTTAATGATCTTATCGTAATAACTTTTTACGGCATTGACCGTAGTATGCGTTTTTACGCCCAGTTTGTATGCATGTGCTTCCACTTTTTTCAATTCGTCTTCGGTAAAGCCGCCCGTATTCACGATCACCGAATGCACGTCATATCCTTTTTCTTCGGTGAGGTATTTCACACAATACGAAGTGTCTAATCCGCCGCTGAATCCCAGTACAACTTTCTTGCTCATCTATACTTGATTTTTAAAAATTAAAGAATTGGCTGAGTAATGACCGCTTTACTCCATCGTTCTGCTTCTTTTGCAGCAATCGTACCAGTTTGCTTTGCTTCAGCCGCATAAAACGTTCATAGAGTTTGGAATGTTTCTTAAACTCTTCTTTGGTTTCTTCGGGTTCATAATGATCGGCCGGGTCAAAGAGCATGGCGGTACACATACAGTTCTTCCGGTCTTTGCTCATCAGTATGTCGTAGTTCACGCAGCTTTTACAGCCGGCCCAAAACTGTTCGTCGTTGGTTAGTTCCGAATAAGTAACGGGTTCGTAACCGAGGTCGGAGTTTATTTTCATAACGGCCAGCCCGGTTGTGAGGCCGAATATTTTAGCATCGGGATATTTTTCCCTGCTCAATTCAAATATCCTTTTCTTGATGGACTTGGCTACGCCGGTCTTACGGAATTCAGGCGAAACAATGAGCCCGCTGTTGGCCACAAACTTGTTGTGCTCCCAGGCCTCTATATAACAAAAACCAACCCATTCTCCTGATGTGGTGAGGGCAATAACGGCCTTTCCTTCTTCCATCTTCTGCTCAATGTAGCCGGGGCTGCGTTTGGCAATACCGGTACCACGTGCTTTGGCAGAAGAGGCCATCTCATCGGTGATGATGCCTGCATATTTTTTATCGGCGGGTATAGCAACCCGGATGATAATGTTGCTGTTTTCCAATTTGGTAAAATTGAAAGCGGTGATTGTAAATGATGTTGAAAATGCTTTGGGGATTTTTTCACTGACAGGGGCAGCTTTTAACTGCTCGTCCTATCAGCATCCACGTCGGTATCGCATAACGAACCGGGATATGCTGCCTGCAGAAGGCAACAATTCGGAAGAAGAAATATGTGATTGAATCATGTTCACTTGCTGTGATCAGTTATTTACGACACAAAAGTATGTTATTTTGAAAAAAAACGGTCAAAAATTATTTCATACCGCTTAGTAAGCCCGTTGTTTGGGAAGAATTAACAAATTGTAAAAGCGCATCGGCAATTTTACGGTCATTGCTCAGTCGCGGAACTTTATTTTGCCCGCCCAGTTTTCCAATGCTTTTCATATAGTCGATGAACCCATTCTTATTCACCGCAGAAATTTTCAGGCGTTGCAGGATATTACCCGAGATGAGGTCGTTGTAATAAACATTTTTATTCCGCAGGTTATCGTCGATCTTATTGGCAAAAGCCTCCAGGCTGGCAGGCATGTTCTCAAACTCAATAAACCATTCGTGATAACTTTTGCCGGCATCGGTTGCAATTTTTGGCGCTACGGTAAATTCGGTGATATGAACGTGCTCTTCTTCAGCAGCTTTTAATAAAGCCGTTTCCACTTCCTCCCCGATCACATGTTCACCAAATGCGGAGATGAAATGTTTGGTACGGCCGGTAACCACCAGGCGGTATGGATTGGTGGATACAAACTTTACCGTATCGCCGATATTGTATCCCCATAATCCGGCATTACTGTTTACGATCAGCGCATAATTCTCTCCTGCTTTTACATCTTTCAATGTTAACCGGGTTGGGTTCTCATTGAATATTTCCCCGGCTGGAACAAATTCAAAGAATATCCCGCTGTTGGTATTCAGCAGTAAACCCGGCTCTTTCTGCGAATCCTGGAAAGCAAAAAAACCTTCGCTTGCCGGGAACAGTTCTATACAATCAATCGGCCGACCGATGCTTTCAAACAGCTTTGCCTTATAGGGCTCAAAATTCACCCCGCCCTGCACCATCACATTGAAATTCGGGAACAACTCTCCCACCTTCTTCCCGCTTTTTTCTATCAGCCTGTCGAAATACATCTGCATCCACGGCGGTATGCCGCTGATGAGTGTCATGTTCTGGTTGATGGTTTCTTCCACGATCTTATCCAGCTTCTCTTCCCATTCTTCTATACAATTGGTGGTAAAAGAAGGAAGCTGGTTGGACCTTAAATATTTCGGCACATGATGATTAACGATACCACTCAATCTTCCTGTTGGTATTCCTCCAACACGTTCCAGTTCAGGAGAGCCGCTTAAGAAGATAAGTTTGCCATCAGCAAATCTGGTATTGCCCGTTTCTGCCATGTAACACAGTAAAGCATTACGGGCAGTGTTGATGTGATTGGGAATGGAGTCTTTGGTGATGGGAATATATTTTACCCCGCTGGTGGTACCGCTTGTTTTTGAAAGGTAGATCGGCTGGCCCTTCCACAACACGTTGTGGGTGCCTTGCTTTATCTTTTCTATGTAGGGTTTGAATGCTTCGTAATCTCTCAGCGGAACTTTCTTAATAAAATCCTCGTGTGATTTGATGCTGGCAAAATCATGGTCTTTACCAAAGATCGTTTTTGTTCCAACTTTTATAAGCTGATTGAAAATGGCTTGCTGATCGGCCTGGGCCGTTTCCATTCCCTTCTTTATCTGTTTATATATATACCCGGCAAATGGCTTTGCGAGGATGGATTTAATATTCATTACTCAACCGTTCGATAACAAACTTACAGGTTTTTATTGTTACAAAAAGTGAAGATTTATAAACGGAAGTTTATTTACAGTCGCATGACCATTCTTTACCCAGGTCGATCACCGTTACCACCACCAGGGCATCGTCTTTAGGAGCAAAAACGATCCGAACCCGCTGCCCGTCGTGGGTGGTGCCTTCTACCGGGTAGGTCATACCCCGCTTATCCCGTTGTATCTTTTTTTCATTCACGGTTCCGTTCTTTAGTATCTCCCGTATCTCACTTTCATCGATCTTCCTGCAATCCATCCGGCATTTGGCGTGCTTGCTGAATACCAGGTTGCTGGTATTCCTGTTAAAGCCTTCTATCTCTTCCTGCTTTTCTTCCGCAGGTAAAACAGCCGGTACGGTTATGTGGTTATCTGTTTGCTCAGTGGCTGGTTTTACCGGCACCGGCCCCCGCTGGTTCTTCTTAATAAAGAACAACAGTAAAGCCGCGGCCACCAGGAAGATATATGGGAGATATTTTTTAATCATGATGCAAGTTAATTAATGATAGAACACGGATGACACGGAAAAACTGATCTGTACTGATCATACCTGCGTAAATCCGTTCATCCGTGTCATCCGTGTTCTATCCCCTGTTTTCGTTAATTTTGCCGCAATGAACAAAACCGTTGCACTGCATACATTGGGCTGCAAGCTTAATTTTTCCGAAACCTCCACCATTGGCAGGTTACTGGAGAATGATGGCTTTGAGAAAAGGAATTTTGATGAAGTGGCCGACGTATATGTGATCAATACCTGCTCGGTAACAGAGAATGCCGATAAGGAATGCCGGATGCTGGTTCGCCGTATTCAGCGCAAAGCGCCGGAAGCCATGGTGGTGATCACGGGATGCTATGCCCAGCTGAAGCCAAAGGAGATCGCTTCCATACCGGGTGTTGACCTGGTGTTAGGCGCTGCAGAAAAATTCAACATCACCCAGCACCTTAAAGAGATCACTAAAGGAGACAGCACGAAGATATGCAGTTGCGATATTGAAGACGTAAATGAGTTCACTGCATCTCATTCACTCAACGACCGCACAAGGATATTTTTAAAAGTTCAGGACGGTTGTGATTATAACTGTTCCTTCTGCACCATTCCCATGGCAAGAGGTAAAAGCAGGAGTGACAGCATTGCGAATGTGGTTGCCAATGTAAAAAGCATTGCCACACAGGGTGCCAAAGAAGTGGTATTGACGGGAATTAACCTGGGCGATTTTAGCCCCCCCACCCCCCAAAGGGGGGATGCAAGGCAAGTGCCTGCTAAAGAAAATTTTTTTACACTTATACAGGAGTTGGATAAGATAGAAGGAATAGAACGTTTCCGTATCTCTTCTATTGAGCCCAACCTGCTGAGCAACGAGATCATTGAGTTTGTAAGTAACAGTAAACGATTCATGCCGCATTTTCATATTCCTTTACAAAGCGGCAGCAACAAGATATTGGGCCTGATGCGGCGGCGTTACAAAAAAGAACTGTATGCCGAACGGATCGGCCTCATCAAAGCTGTAATGCCGCATTGCTGTATTGGCGTGGATGTGATCGTTGGCTTCCCGGGTGAAACGGATGCCGACTTTATGGAAACCGTTGACTTCCTGCAGCAGCTTGATATATCTTACCTGCATGTATTCACCTATTCGGAAAGAACGAACACATTGGCCGCAGGCATGAAACCGGTAGTGCCGGTGCATGTAAGAAATGAACGCAATAAGATACTGCGTAACCTGAGTTACCAGAAGATGCAATACTTCACCAACCAGCACATGGGCCAGACAAGGAAAGTGCTTTTTGAAATGCACAGTAACAACGGTATGATGGAAGGATATACCGATAACTATATTAAAATAACCATCCCGTACCAGAAGGAATGGCAAAATAAAATAACCGAATGGAAAATTTAAACGGCCCGCAGCTGAACAAATACCAGGTAACCGTACAATTTGAAATGGATGATGAGTTCATGAGTTTTGTACCCCCGCACCGTGTTTATATCAACAGCCTCATTGAAAAGAACATTATTGATTATTATACCGTAAGCATGGAAACCCAGCGAAGCTGGATGGTGTTTAATGCCCCCGATAAAGAAGAAGTGGAGCACTACCTCAGTAAATCACCACTATATAAGTACTGGACGGTGGAGATCGATGAATTATTTGTGTACGACGGGCAGTCGTATCGCCTGCCGGCAGTGCAGTTGAATTAAAAAGGCCTCACATAATGTAAGGCCTTTGTGGGAGTTGACGGGGTCGAACCGCCGACCCTCTGCTTGTAAGGCAGATGCTCTAAACCAACTGAGCTAAACTCCCTTTCAATTAAATCTCTTATTCCGCCGACCACTCCCGACTACAAGTCGGGATGCTCTAAACCAACTGAGCTAAACTCCCTTTTTAAAATCGGATGGCAAAGATAAGGGTAGGAAGGTTTTGAAACAAAAAAAATTACCGGGCACTAATTCCACATCAACCTCTTTAACAGGCAAGGGCCTCACTTTCGTGAAGCCCTTTATCATTTAAAGCGATCCCCGCTTTACGCAATTTTCTTATTCAGTGCTTCCATATAGCGCTTCAGTGAATTTTCAATGGAATGATATTCCTTTTCTGCATCCCCAACCAGGCCCTGGAGTTCATCAACCGGAGCGCCGTTTTTGCCCCGCTGTTCAATATGTTCCAGCATGGCCTTCAGGTTTTCTGCCTGTATCACCACTGCACTGCCCTTAAGTTTATGTGCCTTCTTACAGGCAGCGTCAATCTTTCCTGCCAGTAAGGCTTCCTGAATGTCTTTTATATCTTTTGGCGATTCCATCAGCCAGATGGTAAGTACTTCCTGCAGGTACTCGTTATCCTCCATTTCTTCAAGCATACCCAGGTCGTATAAACCTTTTGTTTCCCCGGAAACAAAGGTCAGTGTATTTTTTTCCGCTTGTTTCATAGTGTTGTTTTTTGGTTATTAGTAGTATCAGGCCCTTTTTTTTCCGGCATTTTTTTCTCTGCCGAGCACCGACCATTTGGCAAGCATATTTACCAGTTCTTCCAGTTTTACGGGCTTGCTCAAAAAGTCGTCCATTCCTGCTTTCAGGCATTCATCCCTGTCTTCTTTCATAGCGTTTGCCGTCATGGCAATGATTGTAGGCTGCACTTCCATACCCTGTCGTATGATACGGGTTGCCTCAAGTCCATCTATCTCCGGCATCTGCACATCCATCAATATGATATCGTACGGCTGCTGATTAGCCATTTCCACCGCAACACTTCCGTTTTCGGCAAGGGCCGCCTCAAAGCCCAGCTTACTTAATATCTTAAGTGTTAGTTTCTGGTTCACCAGGTTATCTTCGGCCACCAGTATCTTTAACGGATGTTCTTTTGAAAAATCAATGGATAACTTCTGTTTGGCAGGCTGCAATTCTGTTACGGTCTTTGTTTTACCACGCAGTTCATTAATGATCAGTTTGCAAAGCATCTCCTGCTTGATAGGTTTGGTCAGGATGGACTTGAACAAGCCTTCATATTGTTTATTCCGTTCATCACCCACCGAACTGAGCAGGATGATCGGCAGTTCGGGATATAATCTTTGTACATGCTGCGCAAGTTCGCATCCATCCATATCAGGCATTTGCATATCGGTAAGCAACAGGTCGAACTGCATTCCCTTTGCCATTATTTCCAATGCTTCGGCGCCGCTGCTGGCAAGGGTGGGTACCAGTTTCCATATCTCCAGTTGATTTTTAAGGATACAACGGTTGGTCAGGTTATCGTCTACCACCAATACCTGCTTTCCTTCTATACCTGCAATATGATTGGTAACATAGGTACGAAGTGATTGTGAACTGGCAGACGACTGCATGGTAAACGTGAACGTGGTGCCCACACTCTCTTTACTTTTTACATCGATCTTTCCACCCATCAGGCCGATCAGTTTTTCGCAGATGATAAGTCCAAGCCCGGTGCCGCCATACTTTCTGCTGGTAGATGAATCCACCTGCGAGAAAGCTTTGAACAACCTTTCCATTTTATCGGCCGGGATACCGATGCCGGTATCACGTATCTCAAACTGAAGTTCAATTTGTCCGTCGTTACTTACTTTACTTAAATGAACGCCCACAAATATCTCTCCCTGTTCGGTAAACTTAATGGCATTGCTTACTAAGTTCACCAATACCTGGCGCAGCCTTAAACTGTCACCAATGATCTGTGCCGGAACATTGTAATCAATTTCATACACCAGGTCAAGTCCCAGCTTGCCGGCCCTGCCCGCAAATACATCAAGCACATCTTCAATGCAGGTACGCAGGTCAAAATCCCGGTGCTCCAGTTCCATATTACCCGATTCTATCTTGGAAAAGTCAAGGATATCGTTGATAACGGTAAGCAGTGCTTCCCCGCAGGTGCTGATCGTTTTGGCATATTCCTGCTGCTCGGGTGTAAGCTTTGTTTCGTTTAGCAGGGAAGCCATACCGATCACCCCGTTCATGGGTGTGCGGATCTCGTGACTCATGGTAGCCAGGAAAACGCTTTTTGCTTTATTCGCTTCATCGGCTTCATGCCGTGCCTGCTCTGCTTTTTGATAAGCCACTTTAAGCGCTTCTTCATTTAAGATGCGTTCTTTGTGTATCTGCGATTCTCTTTCCAGCCTGCCTACTTCACGGGTTTGTTCCACCTGTATCTTGCTGTATTTCTTCAGCAGGTAAGCCCACAGGCCACAGGTAAAGAATATCAACCCTGCCAGTACGATATGGATTATGAAAGCGCTTAGTTCAATGGTATCGAGCTGGCTGAAATAAACTCCTTTTACCCCCGAGTTCTGCAAAAAAGCAAGCCCGGCATGATGGATCAGTACAAAGAGTACCAGGGGTATCTGCAGTTTCCAGTTTTGATAAGTGATGAGGATGGCACTGGCAACAAATGCAGCAAAGTGCATTTCAAACAGGCCATGCATCTGGTAAATACCCTGGGCCATAAAAATACCCAGTATAACACTTAAAACATACTGGTATAAATTAGAATCGGGCATGGCTGCCTTGGTATAGTAATAGACAAACAGGTTAAGCCCACCCACGCCGATAGCAATAAGCCAGGTATCGTAAAAAGGCGCCAGCAGTAAGCCGCAAACAAAAAAGCAGATCAGGAAATAATTCATCAGCTTATCCGATCTTTCTTTTATCTGTTGTGCAAATGAACCGGCAGGTCGTTGTTTTTCCAATTGAGTAAGTTCCATTTCGCTATTTGTTTTTAGGATTTATTGGTCTTGTTTGTTACAGCCAGGCAATGAACAGCCATAAGCAGTAAGTGCATACTTATTAAACAAAGGTTCTTGTTTGCTGGCCAGTAAAGCATCAATGGCTGTTTGGGCGTAGTTGCTTTTCTTATCGGTGCAGTAACGGCTCCGGTTATAATTTCCGCGGTAATAAAGTTCTTTATCTGCTGTAAGCAATACCGCCTGGGGGGTGGAATAAACGCCACAGGTTGCCGCCAGCGATGTATCAAACAGAACCGGAATGGTAAGGCCGTATTTTTCCCGGATGGATGACTCTTTATAACTTTTATCTTTCGTCATCACCACCACCGCAAAACTTATTTTATCCGCATAGCTCTTCACCAGGTCTTTAAAGTGTGGTATGTTGAACCGAGAGCAGGGACAATCGGGGTTAAAAAAATGTAAGAATACCGGCTTTTTTTCCGGCGCATTAAATCCGTAACTGATATCGATCCGCTCTCCTGCCTCAACGGCATGATAGGCAGCCGGCACCGGTGTGGGCAGGCTATACCGCCACTCGCTGTACCAGAACAAACTGAATATACCGGCAAATGCGAACAATAGTATCAGGATGGAAATCGGCTTTCTCATAGGTTAAACAGGAGCAGAAAAAAGTATGAATGCTTTTGCTGTTGCTTTTTATTAAGGGATATTGTATCATCTTATAAAACTCCTTTTACTTCTTATTAGTATGAGAAAAAACGCTCAAAGTTTTGTAGTAATATTTCTATTAATACCGGCAGCAACCGATTTTGCAGCAGCATATACAATACAGTTATTCATTTTGAGTTGTACCATATTGCAGCCGGACTTACTATAAATCCGGGTGATAAACGCAGCAAAACATAACAAGGTTTATAAGTCAGATGCAACCCGCCAGTCCAATGAAATCTATTTCACCGGAAAAGATCGATATTTTCCTGGTGGTGAACCCACAGGCAATAGAAGAACATTTTAATAAGAATGATCCCTCTCCTTTTTATAAAAGACAGCTTAGCCACGAGTTTGAAGAATACATCAACCGCATCAAGGCGCCTGCCCGGAGGCACACGGTAATTGAATACAAGGTTACCTGTAAAACAGAAAGCGACAAACAATATACCGAACCGCTGATGTATGCCATTAAGCGGCACTTCTCCAATATCATGCTGGCCAAACAGGGCGAATTTGAACGGTTCAAACGGCGCAACTACATTGTACTTTTTGTGGGACTTGCCATTATATTGTTATCACATATACTTATACCGATGATCATAAAGGATGAAGGAGGTATTGAATCGGCGATACTCACCGGCATCGATATTTTCAGCTGGGTGATGATGTGGCAGCCCATTGATAATTTACTTTTTCACTGGAATCACCACCTGAAAGACATCAGCACCATTAAAAAATTAACAGAGGCACCCGTGGTGTATACCGAAGAATTGCAGTAGCAGGTTGCAGTTAACATCAAAAAACAAAATGAAAAATAACCTTATTGTATGGAAATAGCTGAACAGTTTTTTTTAACCGGGGCCGTGCCGCTCTTTGTATTGTCGGGCCTCAATACCATTATCTTTTTATTGGTGATGGTGGCCATGGTAATTGTACTGTTCGGCTTTTACCGGTCAAAGGTGAACAGCTATCACAATAAGATAGCGGGATTGCAGCAACAGGCAGTTGCCATGCAGCAGCACCTGGATTATGCAAGCCGGGAAGAAACAAATGCCCGGGCAGATGCAAAAAGATCAGCCGCAGCACGGGATAAATTACTTACTTCACTCAGCCACGAGATACGTACTCCTATGAACGGAATATTAGGCATGGCCATCCTGCTGGAAGAAACAGACCTCAACACCGAACAGCGGGATTACCTTGATACCATCATCAGTTCGGGAAGGATCCTGCTTAATAAAGTAGATGAAGTAATGGCCAATGATACGCTTGATCAATCTAAGATCGACCGTACACTGGCTGCCGCACAACAGAAAAATACCGATCTCCGCAATTGTGTGGAAGAAGTGATAGAAACATTTGCTGTAAAAGCATCGCAACAAATGACAGAGCTCCTGTACGAGATAAATGAAGAAGTACCCATGCAGGTACTTGCAGATAACAACCGCCTGCAACAGGTATTGACAAACCTGGTTGAAAAAGCAATGGAGAACAGTCCGAAGCAGGTGGTGATAGGCGTTCACATCATGAAACACGACAGCACCGGCCTGCCACCAACCCTTGGCTTTAGCATTGGAAATGATTCAGCAGGTAATTCGATCAACGTAGCCAGGATGCTGGCTTCCGGAACTACCTTACCGGATATGGCAGCGGAAGAAGAACAGGATGAAAAATTACTGGGCCTTTCCATAAGTAAAAAATTAGTGGAAGAGATGGGCGGACAGGTAAGAATAACAAATGAACCCAACAACGGTTTCCTGTTCAGCATCCCGCTGCATGAAGTGACATTGATGGCCGGTAATACAGGTTACAGCCTGAAGGATTTTGAAGGCAAGTCTGTTCTGCTTGTGAACAGCAATAAAACTGCTGCCCATATTTTGAACGAACAGTTACAACAGTGGAAATTAAAACCGGTGATGACCGACAATGCTGCACAGGCCTTGCAACTATTGGCCGAACGATCATTCAGCCTGGTGATTACCGATATAAACGCAGGCGGGATGAATGGTTACCAGCTGGCAGGATGTATAAAAGATGAATTTCCTCAACTGCCGGTAATATTACTGAATCCACTAAATGATGATCAGTACAGGGAACAGGAAGAGATAGCAAAAGAGATCACGGTATTGACCAAACCGGTAAAACAACACACCCTCTTCGATAATATACTCAGCAACCTCCGCCATAAAAAATCCGGGCAGGCACAGGATATGTCTGTCAAAAAACTATCCGCCGATTTTGCCAAACAATACCCCCTCAGGATATTGGTGGCAGAAGATAACCTGGTGAACCAGAAATGGGCCACTAAGATATTAGGCAAGCTTGGCTACCAGGCCGATATTGCCGGCGATGGTCATATCGTACTGGAAATGGTTGATAAAACAACCTACGATCTCATATTAATGGATGTTCAGATGCCCGGAATGGATGGCCTGGAAGCTACTAAAATGATACGGGTATGCCTGAATAAGCAACCCACCATTATTGCCATGACAGCCAATGTAATGCACGGCGACCGGGTAGCCTGTATGCAGGCCGGTATGGACGATTATATAAGCAAGCCCGTGCAACTGGGCGAGCTGGTGAATATGCTGGAAAAATGGGCCATGGTAATTACCGATAGAAAACTGGTTTAACGGCCGGAATAAGGACAATTGCGGGGATGGATTTTTCGCCTTATTTTTGTCGGGCAGCCATGATGTCGCCAAAATTACATACACAAATTAACGAGCAAACCGACTTGCTCACTTCACTCGATGACCTTTGTACTCTCATCGTATGGAACGACGATGTGAATACATTTGAATGGGTGATTGAAACACTCATAAAGATCTGCGGCCATACCCAGGAACAGGCCGAGCAATGCGCCATCATCATCGACGCTAAAGGCAAGTATGCGGTTAAAGAAGGCAGTTACGAATTGCTGAAACCACAATGCGATGCCATTACCGACCGGGGCATCAATGCTACTGTTGAAGTAATTGCCAGTTAATTTTTTCCCAGCTATTATTTACTGTTTTATTAAATGTTTGATCCTGCGCTGTCATTCTGAGCGATAGCGAAGAATCCCACTCGCAACAGGTACTGCTTTGATGTTATGCGGGAATGCTTCGTACTTCAGCATGACAGCAGTATTTGTACTTTAAGTCTATTCTGCTACGTAAATAACAACTATATTTTATCTTTAATCATGTTCCTGCTAACCGATGAACTCATATTTCCTCCCGTAGAAATGGCGGATGAAGATGGCTTACTTGCCATTGGCGGCGACCTGGGCACAGAACGGTTACTGCTCGCCTATCGCAATGGGATCTTTCCCTGGTATAATGAAACAGATCCCATCTGCTGGTGGAGTCCCGATCCACGCTTTGTTTTATATCCCGGCGAATTGAAAGTGAGTAAGAGTATGAAAGCAACACTGGGCAATGGAAAATTCCGCTTTACCATTAACCGGGCATTTACCCAGGTGATACAACATTGCAAAACAATCAGCCGGAAAGACCAGGACGGCACCTGGATAACCCCGGCCGTACAAAATGCCTATTCGGTATTGCACGAAAAAGGATTTGCCCATAGTGCTGAAGCATGGAAGGATGGAAAATTAGTAGGCGGCCTTTATGGAATCCGGTTGGGTAATGTGTTCTTTGGCGAAAGTATGTTCAGTACAGAAACAAACGCCAGCAAATTCGCCTTTATAAATTATGTGCAGCATTTACAGAAAGAACAGGTACAGTTAATAGACTGCCAGGTGTATACCCAACACCTGGAAAGCCTGGGCGCCCGGATGATAAGCCGGGAATTATTTACCCGGATAATTGCTGAAAATACAGGGCAATAAACCCTTATTTTTGCAGCGGATCCAAAACATATTGCATATGCTGTTTCAACTAACTGAAGAACAACTGATGATCAGGCAGGCCGCAAAGGATTTTGCCGTAAATGAATGCCTTCCGGGCGTAATTGAAAGAGACGAGTTACAGAAATTTCCAAAAGAACAGATCGAAAAATTAGCCGACCTCGGTTTTATGGGTATGATGGTGAAGCAGGAATACGGCGGCAGCGGTATGGATACCATCAGCTATGTACTGGCCATGGAAGAGATCAGTAAGATAGACGCCAGTGTGAGTGTTTGTGTGAGTGTGAACAACAGCCTGGTTTGCTATGGCCTGCAGGAATATGGCAACGAAGAACAAAAGAAAAAATACTTAACGCCGCTTGCGCAGGGAAAGAAGAATGGCGAATTATACATCGGCGCTTTTTTACTTAGCGAACCCGAAGCCGGCAGTGATGCCACATCGCAAAGAACAACAGCCGAAGACAAAGGCGACTATTACCTACTGAACGGAACCAAGAACTGGATCACCAATGGTAACAGTGCCAGTGTGTATTTAGTGATCGCACAAACAGACCCCAGCAAGGGAAGCCGCGGCATCAATGCATTTATTGTAGAGAAGAGCTGGCCGGGTGTGGCCGTTGGCGCCAAAGAAAATAAACTGGGCATCCGCGGAAGCGATACGCACAGTATTTTATTTAATGATGTTAAAGTTCCGAAAGAAAACAGGATCGGTGCTGATGGGTTTGGTTTTACGTTTGCCATGAAGACCCTGGCCGGCGGAAGGATCGGCATTGCATCGCAGGCATTGGGCATTGCCAGCGGCGCTTATGAACTGGCGCTTGCCTACAGCAAGCAACGTAAGGCATTTGGCACCGAGATCATGAACCACCAGATCATTCAGTTCAAACTGGCAGACATGGCCACACGGATCGAAGCGTCAAGATTACTTTGCCTGAAAGCGGCCTGGGAAAAAGACAATAAGATCGACTATACCCTAAGCAGCAGTATGGCAAAGGTATTCAGCAGCGAAACCGCCATGTGGACCACCACCGAAGCCGTGCAGATTCACGGCGGTTACGGTTTTGTAAAAGAATACCATGTGGAACGATTGATGAGGGATGCAAAGATCACACAGATATATGAAGGAACGAGTGAAGTGCAACGAATCGTGATCAGCCGATCGATATTAAAATGATTTGACAATCTGATGATTTGAATATGTGCAAATGAATCCTGCGCCAGGCCGAAGGAGATTTGCACATTTTTGTTTGACCAGCATATGAGCATCAACAAAGAAAAATACCAGGAGATCGTAAAGGAATTGAGCAGCAAGGCAGTGTTGGTGGCTGTTTCCAAAATCAAACCTGTTGAAGACATCCTGGAACTGTACAATCTTGGGCAGCGTGACTTTGGTGAAAATTATGTGCAGGAATTAAAAGACAAATACGAACAACTGCCCAAAGACATCCGCTGGCATTTTATCGGGCATCTTCAATCAAACAAAGTGAAATACATTGCCCCCTTCGTTCATCTAATTCATGGGGTTGACAGTTTGAATTTATTGAAAGAAATAAATAAGCAGGCTCTGAAAAATAACCGTATCATCGGTTGCCTCTTGCAGGTTTATATCGCCAAAGAAGAAACTAAATTCGGGTTGGATGAGAACGAATTGCACGAATTACTACAAATTACACCAATTAACGAATTAACCAATATACAGATCACCGGCCTCATGGGTATGGCCTCCTTTTCAGACAATGTTGACCTGGTTAGAAGTGAGTTCCGCTATTTAAAATCCCTTTTTGATAAATACTCTCAACCACAAACTCATCCAGAGCGTAGTCGAAGGGCAAACTTCAAACCTCAAACCCTCTCCATGGGCATGAGCGCCGATTACAAAATTGCCCTGGAAGAAGGCAGCAATATGGTTCGCATCGGCAGCCTGCTTTTCGGCTCACGCTGATCAGCGGCTGATCACATCAATCTCCAGTCCTGCATCAGGCTTCTTGAATCCATCATCGTTTACACAATATTTAAGATGGATGATAGTAAGCGCATGCGTGCAGCACATTTTTGAACCCTTACAGTAAAAGAATGCATCCATGCATTGTGTCTTCGCATCGTAAAAGCCAATGGCCGATACCAGGCAGTAACCACAAAGCTTTTCGGGGAATTCCACCACCTGTATCTCGCCTTTTGAAACGGCATCTGCTATGGCTCCGGCAATATCTTCTACCTTCTCCAGCTTATCATACTTATCTTTTATCCAGGCCAGTGCACCGCCTGCTTTACCCACCAGCAGGTCAACATAATGCTCCGTCAGAATTTTCCCGATCTCTCCTACCAGTGCAACCTTGCCTTCATCCAGCATGCTTTGTATACAGGTAAGGCAACTGCCGCATCCATCCAGCTCGGGGTATTTAGTTGACCGGTTACCGGTTACTTCTATCACCGCTTTTTTAAAGGCGTCCGACATGCCGTTCTTTAACCCATCCACTTTTAACGGGTGTAATTTTATTCCTCCCACATCCACCCCATTGTTATCGGCGTACACAAGTGGCGGTTCGGGCAGGTCAAGGTTTACATTCACCGTAAAACTTCCGGGCTTTATACTCTGTACTTCAAAACTTCTTTCATAATTACCATTGGCCACACTATCCGGTGCAAGTAAAATGCTGAAGCCGTTGGAAGGTTGCATCTCCACCACATCCGTTGTTATGTTGATAAGCGTAAGTTTTGCCGTATCGGGTAAATTTTGCAAGCCGGTTATCTCTACTTTAATAAAGGTTCGTTCACTCCTTCGCAAACTCAACCGGCCTGTTGTGATCTGCATATCAACAGCAGATATCGTTTTTTCACAAGCAACCCGGCTGTTCTCTTTTACCTGTACAGCCTGGTTTCTTCCATTGCCGGCAGGAAGCAGAACGATACACTGCCGCGGAGATTCGGCCAATACCGCTACTTCCTTTCCACCTACGCTGCATTGTGTATTGCTGCTATTGCCATCAAAAGATCCGGTTATTCTCATCGGCGATGCGGTTAATGCATGCGTAGGAATGCTGCAACCGGCAACAGGTTTTGTTTCGTTACTGTAAGGGCAACTTACCAGGGTTTGTTCAACGGTAACCCCATTACTATTGATGATGCTTAATGGCCGTTGTAACAGTTTACTGTAATTCATTTTGTACTGAACAGGGTTAACAGCCTCTGTCACCGGGAATTTCTGCCCGTCAAATTCCACCAAAAATTTTTTAAGTGCTGAAAGATTCTTTGTTGTTTGTTTTACATTCTTTCCCGCCGCAACAGCCTCCACCGTTCCGGAGATCGGGTCACCCGGCCTTATATCAGCCGGCAGGTAAACGGTAATAATGCCTTCGGGTAAATTAAATACAGCCGTAGTCAATCCTTTTTGCGTGGAAATTGTTTGGGCAAAAGCAGCTGGCCATGCAGTAATGAACCATGCAATGAGCAGCAGGTATCTCTGTTTCATAAAAAGAATTTAAGCAGTGAAGAATAGCAGTTAAAGAAGCAGGCAGGGTACCTGGTAACTACTGTAAAATGCCCGGCAATGGTAAAGCCTTAAGAAAAGTACGGCGAATACTTCCCAATGTCAAGCAGATTCTTTTTTACTGGCAGCAGGGCGAATGCGTTTCAGATTTGTTAAAACCTTAACAATCATCATTAAATACGGCACGGTATTGTATCGTTTGCCGGTAATTAAATAACTTTGGGATGTATACCAGCTTCATGTCAGCAACATTTGAAACAGAAAAGAACCGGAAAGCATTTATTTATACAGCCATCATCTGTGGTACTTTGTTATTGATGGCCTTTCTTATTTCGTGGACACACCAGCATACGCCCCCTCCCGCATTGCAAGACCTCATCGAAATAAACCTGGGCAATAACTCCGAAGGATATGGAGAAGTACAGCCATTGGTAAAGGGCGAAAAGTCTCCCGGCGAAGAAAATGCAGAACAACCAAGGTCGGAAGCCGTTAAAACGCCGGAAGCAGAAGATGTAAAGACCGATGACCTGGCAGATAAAGAATCGGCACCGGTTAAAGCCCCTGCAAAAACAACGGTAAAAGTGAAAACGCCAACCCCGGAACTGGTAAAGCCTGAACCCAAACCCCAGAAACCCAAAATTGCCGGCTATGGCGGACCAAAGACCGGAACAGGTAATGGCGCTACAGAAGATAATGGATATAAATACCAGGGAAACAACCCCGGCAGTAAAGGCGATGCCGGAAGCCCGAATGGTAAACCGGATAGTTATGGAAACAATCCCGGCGGAAGAACGGGTGGTAGTGGCTTACGTGTTTCAAAAGGCGACCGTACCATTGTAAACAATTATATTTTCATGGGCGATCTTCCAAAAGCTACTATCAACGCCATCATAAAAGTTTCTCCGGCAGGAAGAGGAACATTTGTAACTTTTGACAAAGGCTCAACCAGCGCCGATCCTAAATATGCAAATGCCATTAGGGGTTATCTTCCCAATATTGAGTTCAATAAATCAGACCACGAGTCTATTGTAACAGTTCCCTTCAACTTCAGAGAACAATAATCTTTTCCAGTTGGTTCGTTGTTTATATTTGTGCTGATGAATTATCAGCAAACCATCGACTATTTATACGAACAGCTTCCCATGTTCAGCCGCATTGGCGCTGCGGCTTATAAAAAAGACCTGTACAATACCATTGCACTCTGCAAAGCGTTGGGCGATCCACAAACAAAATTCAGGAGCATACATATTGCCGGCACAAATGGTAAGGGCAGCACCAGTCATATGCTGGCAGCCATACTGCAACAGGCAGGTTATAAAACAGGCTTGTACACCTCTCCCCACTTAAAAGATTTCCGGGAACGCATCAAAGTGAACGGCGAAATGATCAGCCAGGATTTTGTGGTTGATTTTGTGGAAAGAACCAGGCCAGTTTCAGATGAGATTGAACCCTCCTTCTTTGAATTAACCGTGGCCATGGCCTTTGATTATTTTGAGAAGGAAAAGGTTGACATTGCCGTAATTGAGACCGGTCTTGGTGGAAGGTTAGACAGTACCAACATCATTATTCCTGTTCTTTCGATCATCACCAATATTGGTTATGATCATATGAACATACTCGGGAATTCTTTACAAGAGATCGCTGCCGAAAAAGCCGGTATCATTAAAGCCGGTGTGCCGGTGGTTATTGGCGAATACCTGCCTGAAACAAAAGACATCTTTATCAGCAAAGCGAACGCAATGAATGCGCCCATTCATTTTACCCAGGAAGAATACACCGTTTCAAATACCAGGTATACCATTGAGTCGCTTAGTTGCGATGTTACAAATACAAAGCATAAAATAACCGAATCATTTAAGCTGGACCTTAATGGTCTTTACCAGGTAAAAAATCTCTGTACCGTTTTGTGTGCCGAAGGCATACTGATAGAGAATGGTTTTGCAATAGCTCCTGAAGATGAAAAAACAGCGCTGCATAAAGTAAAAAAAATAACCGGGCTGCATGGCAGGTGGGATGTGATCAGCAGCAATCCAACCATTGTGCTTGACGTGGCGCACAACGAAGACGGTATAAAACAATTACTGAACCAGTTGTCGGCGGCGGGAGATCACCGGCGCACAACTCATTTTGTTTTGGGCATGGTAAAAGACAAAGACATCAGCAAAGTATTATCCCTTTTGCCAAAAGAGGGGAATTATTATTTCAGCCAGGCCCACATACCCAGGGCCATGCCGCACGATGAGCTAAAACAAAAAGCCGCAACGTTTGGTTTGCATGGCGAAAGCTTTGATGATGTGAACAGCGCCATAAAGCAAGCTATAAAAAATGCAGGCAAAGAAGATATGATCGTTGTGTGCGGAAGTGTGTTCCTGGTGGCGGAGGTAGAAACCGGTTTATTGAAGTGAATCCAGTTTATGGAAAGCATAAAAGATGCAGGTGGCATGCAGGGCCTGCTTGAATTCGTTCCGCATCAGCATCTGCCTCACTTCTTCCACCGGAAAAAGTTTAATCTCAATCTCTTCGTTATGATCTAACTGTTGTGCGGCTATCTTTTTTCCACCGGTAGCCAGGTAAAGATCGGTATAGTTATCCAGCACCCCGGGATTGGCAGCCACTCTTGCAACAAAATGAAAAGATGAAAAGGCATACCCTGTTTCTTCCAGCAATTCTCTTGCAATGGCTTTATCAGAAGCCTCACCACTGTCCACAAACCCCCCGGGTATTTCCAGCAATGTTTCTTTTACCGGGTGCCGGTATTGCTGCAACAGGATGACTTCGTTATTTTCAGTGATCGCCAATGCACAAACAGAAGTAGGAAGCTCCACCACAAAGTAAGGATCTACAATGGTGCCATCGGGCATTTCACAACGGTCTTCCCGGGCCGTAAAATAAATGTGGCTGCTTAAATATTTTGAAGAAAGTGTTTTCCAGTCCATAAAGGTTAATTAGTTAATTGGTTGATCCGTTGATCCGTGTATACTAATTAACCAATTAACGGATTAACAGATCAACATTCCTACCATTTCATTCTCTCCCTTAAAAACGTTACATGCGCCGTATGGTGCCGGCTGTGCCATGCATACATACCCAGGAGTTCCCACAGGGTAAACTGCTTTTTATGTTCGGGGTGAAATACTGTTCTGTCAAGGTCTGCACGGCTCATACTCTTTAATACTTCGTTCCACCTTGCATGCACTGCGTGCAGGATGGTGAGCGAAATATTCATGGGAAGATTTTTTGTATCGTTCATTTCTGCCCAGGCCGCTTCATCGTATGGCTTGATGGTGGGATTGTCTTCAGTTAATCCCAGTTTAAAACGGATGTAGGCGTTCATATGACTGTCGGCCACATGGTGCACCAGTTGTTTTACCGTCCAGCCCCCTTCCCGGTAAGCTGTATCCAGTTGTGCTTCATCCAGGTTAAGCACTGAATTCTCTAAATGCTGCGGCAGGTTCCTTATATCCATTATCCATTCCTGCCATAGCTCATCGGAGAATGGCTGAACAATATACTTTCCTATCGGGTATCGCTGGTCTTCCATCGTTTTAATTATTTTTTGGTGCTTCCACAGCAGGCCTTACTCTTTCCAGGGCAATTTCAAATACCAGCACCGAGTTTGGTGGAATGGCAGTACCATTGCCCGCAGCTCCGTAGGCCAGTTCGCTAGGGGTGATCACTTTCCAGTGATCGCCGGGTTTCATCAGTTGCAATATTTCAACCCATCCTTTTATCACACCACCCAAAGGAAATGCTGCCATCTGTCCGCTCTTAAAAGAATTTTCCACTTCGGTCCCGTCTATCAATCCCACTAAATAATTCACTTCAACCGTATCAACCAGTTTAGGACTTACCCCATTCACATCCCCGCTCTTGATCACTTCATACTGCAACCCGTCGGGCAGTGTTATCACTCCTTTGCGTTTTTTATTATTCTCCAGGTATGCGTTTCCTTTTTCGTGTGCAGCCGCATCTTTTTCTGCAGCAAAAATATCCAGCTGCTTTTGCATGCAGGCGCCGTTTGCTTCGGCACTTAATAATTGCTTGTTATTTTTAAATACATCATCGATCCCTTTTTGCATGGCCGCAGCATTTAGCCGGCTGATGCCCTGTGCTTTCATATTGCTTGCTACATTTACACCGGCCGCATAACTGAAACTATCCAGCAGGTTTTTCATGGCCAGAGCTGATGATGTTTTTGCCACCGGCTTTGGCTTTGGTTTTGCCCCGCTTTGTGCCGATACAGGTAACCCGGCAACACACAATACGATGATACTAAAGAGAACTTTTTTCATTGCTACTTTTTTTGTTGAAAATTTGAATTGCAAATAAACGGCATTTTATTCATCCCGCATTTCCTTGCCTGTTAAATGTATAAAAACGTCTTCCAGGTTGGCGGCTTTTACCTGTTTGGGCCTTTCGAAGCCGGTTTGCACCAGGTCGTCGATCATTTTATCCGGGCTGTCGAGTGAGATGATCTTTCCTTCATCCATAATGGCAATGCGGTCGCACAATTGTTCGGCCTCATCCATATAATGCGTGGTAATGATCACCGTGGCGCCTTGCGAACGGATATTAGTGATAAGTTCCCAGAGGTTGCGCCTGGCCTGCGGATCGAGGCCGGTGGTAGGTTCATCCAGGAAAATGATCTTTGGTTTATTGATAAGCGTGGTGGCAATAGAGAAACGTTGTTTCTGTCCCCCACTCATGTCTTTGTATTTGTTTTTTGCTTTGTCGGTAAGATTTACAAGCTTCAGCAATTCGGCCGGGTTAACAGGCTGGTTATATAACCCGCCAAACAATTCGATCAGCTGTATTAAACTAAGCCCCGGGTAAAAACCCGATGTCTGTAACTGAACACCGATCAGTTTTTTAATATCTTCCGGATGTTTATCCAGGTCAAGTCCGCAAACAGTTACTTCGCCACTTGTTTTGGCCCGCAGCGTTTCAATGATCTCCAGCGTGGTGGATTTACCGGCGCCGTTTGGGCCAAGCAATCCGAATATCTCTCCTTCATATACATCGAAGGAAATTCCTTTTACCGCCTGGAAGGTTCCGTAATTCTTAACCAGGTTCTTTACTGAGATGATGGCATTTTGCATGATCGCTTCTTATGTTGATTTTATTTCTCAGCCAGGTGACTTTCTAATTCTTCCATCATCAGTTTACTTCCGATGAACAAAGGCGTACGCTGGTGAAGTTCTGTTGGCTGTACATCCAGTATCCTGATCTTTCCATTGGTTGCCAGTCCGCCGGCCCTTTCTACAATAAAAGCAAAAGGATTGCACTCATATAACAAGCGGAGTTTCCCTTTTGGTTTATCAGTAGTGCCGGGATACATAAAGATGCCGCCCTTGATCAGGTTACGATGCACATCCGCCACCATACTGCCAATATAACGTTGGGTATAAGGCCCACCATTCGTTTTATCTTTTTTCTGGCAGGCGGTTATGTATTTTTTTACAGGCTCATCGTACTGGAAAAAATTACCATGATTCACCGAATACATTTTGCCTTTATCGGGGCAAACAATATTGGGGTGACTGAGGGTATATTCCCCGATGGAAGGATCTAAGGTAAAACCGTTCACGCCTCTTCTTGTTGCGTACACCAGCATGGTAGAGGAGCCATAAATGACATAACCTGCTGCCACCTGTTTATTCCCCTGTTGCAGAAAATCTTCTTTGGTAGCCGGCTTACCCAGTTCGCTCACCCGCCTGAAAACGCTGAAGATGGTGCCAATAGAAACATTCACATCAATATTGCTGCTGCCATCCAACGGATCGAAAAGACAAACGTATTTGCTGTTATTGCTAACGGGGTCGTCGAACACCACAATATCATCCAGTTCTTCGCTGCCGATACCGGCGCAACTGATGCCATGCTGCAACACACCTACAAACTGGTTATTGGCATATATATCCAGTTTCTTCACTTCTTCGCCCTGCACGTTAATACTTCCTGCATCACCTAATATATCCACCAGCCCGGCTTTATTCACTTCCACATTTACCCGTTTTGCCGCCAGTCCAATATCTCTTAAAAGCCCCGACAGCTCACCGGTGGCGTTCGGAAAATCTCTCAATTGCTGAATGGTGAATTCATCCAGTGTTTGTATTCTGCGATTAATGCTCATGATTATTTATTTGGTGACAGCAATTATTTATTGGGTAAGATTAACGATTTTTGCAATCAATTTATCAGGGCTAAATTAACCCAATTTACTCAATCAACCCACAACGAATGAAGGTTTTTAAGTTTGGCGGAGCCAGTATCAATACGGCAGAAAGGATACAGAATACCGGGAATATCTTACGGTCGTATGGCGGAGAAAAGATACTCGTTATCATTTCTGCCATGGGCAAAACCACCAATGCACTGGAAAAAGTGGTGGATGCTTTTTTTGAAGGAAGAAAGGAAGATGCATTGAAATTGTTTGAACAGGTAAAGGATTCACATCTTACCCTGCTTAAATACCTTATTACCATCAACTGGCAGCAGGCAGAGAACCAGTTGAAAGATTTTTTTACCGAAGTAGAATGGCTGCTGCACGATAAACCGGTGAAAGAGTACGATTATTATTACGACCAGGTGGTTTGTTGCGGCGAATTACTGAGCACATCGCTGGTGAGCCATTACCTGAACGAAGCCGGCATAAAGAACAAATGGATCGATGTACGGGATATTGTAAGAACGGATGACAATTTCCGGGATGCGGCCATCGACTGGAATTATACAAAACAAAAAATAACGGCTGAAGTGGAACCCATATTTTCGGAATACGATATTGTATTAACGCAGGGTTTCATTGGCGCAACAGATGAAAATGAAAGCACCACGCTGGGAAGAGAGGGCAGTGATTTCAGCGCCGCCATTTTTGCCAATATCTTAAATGCACAAAGCCAGACCATCTGGAAAGATGTGGAAGGTGTGATGAATGCCGACCCGAAAGAATTTCCGGAAGCCGAGGTGATCGATGCACTCAGTTACCGGGAAGTGGTGGAAATGGCATATTATGGCGCACAGGTGATACACCCAAAAACCATTAAACCCTTAGAGAATAAAAATATCCCTCTTCATGTACGTTGTTTTTTAAAACCGGAGATCGCCGGTACCATCATCAGCAACAAACCGGTTCATAACCTGCCCCCCATTATTGTGCTGAAGAAGAACCAGGTGCTGATGGAATTAAGCTCCAAGGATTTTTCATTTGTGGAAGAAAAGCCCATCGCACAATTGCATGAGATGTTTTCGCATATTAAGATCCGTCCCAACCTTTCGCAGAACGGGGCGGTAAGTTTATTATGCTGCCTGGATGATAAAACAGAAAAGATCGAAAAACTGGCGCTGGCCGCCTCGGAGATATTTGATGTGCAACTGGAGAAGAACCTTACGTTGTTAACCATCCGGCATTACTCAAGGGAAAAATACGAGGAACTTACCAAGGGAAAAAAGGTTCTGCTGATGCAGCGTACCCCCGAAACGGTACAGGTACTGATGCGTTAATCGATCACATACTCACCCGACCTGTTTACCATGATAACGGGCAATTGTTTCCTTTCTTCAAAAAAATCGAAGGCTTCTTTTAGCTTGATGGCGAATTTCTGAATGGCCTGGTTACGGATGGTTGTTTCAGCCAGGTATTGAATTGATTTCTTTACATCGTAGCGTACCGGGAAAACATGTACGGGAATAAAATCCTGCCCATTAGCCCGGGCCCGGCTGGCAATAATGAATAACTCTTCAATGGGCAGATCGCTGATGGCAATGCAGCCGGTGGAAACACAATTACCATGAATATAAATAGCGCCGCCGGGGCGAAGGGAATCGCTTAGTATACGATCGGAAGCATTGGGATAATTAAGTCCGAGTGATAAATGATATTTGCTGTTTGGATTGAATTCGTTGATATAATAAAAGCCTTCGGGTATTTGGTAATCGCCTTCCATTCTTTTGGGCCCGGTGGTACCGCTCTGCATACAAACCTTGTATGTTTTAAAAAGCTTGAACGTTTCTTTACCCTCATTCTTCACCCAAACTTCCAGCTGGCGATCGTACTTGAAAGAGCGGATATATATTGATTGAGGCGGCCAGGCAAGATGCCTGTCTTCAAACTGTTTCCTTAAAGAATCTTCCAGCCTGTTAAATGTTCCTCCTACCCGGTAGTTGTTCTTTTGATTATCGTTGAATGCCGTTTGTGAATAGCAGGCAGCCCCTGCAAAAATTGCAATGAATACCGTAAGACATGATCTTAAAAACAGGCGGCCCATTAATTTGAGTGGATTATTTTGTTGCGACTTTAAAAGTAAAAAAAATAATTGAATATAAAAGCATCATACCTTTAATTCATTAATGAGGGCGATATAAAACCAAAAGTAACTACATGGTTTTCATGCAGTTGTTATATTTAGTTGGTAATCTTCTACAGGTTTCCTCTTGCGTCCTGTTCTCTTTCCAAAGCTTCAAAAAGTGCTTTAAAATTGCCCTTTCCAAAGCTTTTTGCACCCTTACGCTGAATGATCTCAAAGAACAAGGTAGGCCGGTCTTCCAATGGCTTACTGAATATCTGAAGCAGGTACCCTTCTTCGTCCCGGTCTATCAGCACACCCAGTTTTTGCAATGGTTCCAGGTCTTCATCAATTTTACCTACACGTTCCAGAACGGTCTCATAATAACTGGCCGGGATCGATAAGAATTCCACTCCCCTGTTCTGCAGTTCGGTTACGGTACTAACAATATCATTGGTGGCAATGGCAACATGCTGCACGCCTTCTCCATTGTAAAAATCCAGGTATTCTTCCACCTGGCTTTTTTTCTTTCCTTCTGCCGGTTCATTGATCGGGAACTTTACATAGCCGTTCCCATTGCTCATCACTTTACTCATGAGGGCAGAATATTCGGTAGAGATATCCTTATCATCAAAACTGAGGATATTGCGGAAGCCCATTACGTCTTCATAGAACTTAACCCAGGGATTCATCTGGTTCCACCCTACGTTTCCCACGCAATGATCTACATATAATAAACCTGTTTCTGACGGGTTATAATTCGATCTCCATTCCCGGAAACCAGGCATGAAAACCCCGTTATAATTCTTCCGCTCTACAAAAAGGTGAACGGTATCGCCATAGGTATGTATACCGCTCAACACCACTACGCCGCTGTCGTCTTTCAAAACGGTTGGCTCCAGGTATGCTTTAGCGCCCCGTTTGGTTGTTTCTTCAAATGCGCTGCTGGCATCATCTACTTTCAGGGCAAGTACTTTCACTCCATCGCCGTGTTTATAAATATGATCGGCAATGTGATTACCGCTCTTCAGCGGCGTGGTTAATACAAACGTAAGTTTGTTCTGGCGGATCACATAGCTTACCTTATCCTTAACACCTGTTTCGGGCCCGGCATAGGCCAATGATTGAAATCCAAAAGCGGTCTTATAAAAATGAGCCGCCTGCTTGGCATTACCTACATAAAGTTCTACATAGTCGGTTCCCTGCAGGGGAAGGAAATCAGTTTTACTGTTTCTTGTTGAAGAGGGAAGTGTTGTTGTTTCCATTGTAATTAATTTGAAATAAAAAATAGCTTTTGGCGCTGCATTCAAATTAATTGGCCGAATCCATGGCCAGCGTAAGCATCAACAGGGAATAGTTGTTACGCTTATCGGAGAAGAGTTTATGTGGATAATCGGGAGTCATTCTGTTATCAAAGATAGCAATTCTTTTTACTATCCTGAGCGAAGTCGAAGGGAGTGAGGATAAGTACCGAGCGAAGTCGAGGTACGACCCACAAACCGGGTACAACCACAAAGAACTATGGTGTTTTTCACTTCTCCGCTCATCTCCCTCGCATTAGCTTACCAGCATGATCCATAACGCCCAACAGGAATTATATTATGTATATATCATCCGCTGCAACGACGGCTCTTATTATACCGGCCTTACTAACGACCTGGTAAGAAGGTTTGAAGAGCATGTAACCGGGTTTTACGAGACCTGTTACACCTACACCCGAAGGCCTCTGGCATTGAAGTATTATGAAACAATTCCCTTTTTGGAAGATGCAGTGAAAAGAGAATTGCAGGTAAAGGGCTGGTCGAAAGCAAAGAAAAAAGCATTGATCGAAGGGAATTTTCACAAGCTTCAGTTACTTTCGCAATGCAATAATTTTTCACACCATAAGTATAAAGATTTGGAAAAAGGTCTCGACTCTGCTCGACCACCTGCCCTTCGACTTCGCTCAGGGCAGCTCCGTATCGGCATTTTAGGCGGCGGCCAGTTAGGCCGCATGCTCCTCCAGGCTGCAGCCAACTACCCTGTTGAAACTTTTGTAATGGAGAATGATGAGAACTGCCCGGCTGCTCACCTCTGTCATCATTTCAGCAAAGGCGATATCACAAAATTCGATGATGTTTACAATTTTGGAAAAGGCCTGAGCGCCCTTACCATCGAAATTGAATCGGTGAATGTAGAAGCCCTGGAGAAACTGGAATCGGAAGGCGTGGATATCTATCCAAAACCAGCGGCCCTCCGTATCATCAAAAACAAAATACTTCAGAAGCAGTTTTATAAAGACAACGAGATTCCTACCAGCGAATTCATCATTACCAACAACATGGCCGAGCTGAATGAACAAAGCCATTTTTTACCCGCCGCACATAAACTGGGTATGGGTGGATACGATGGCAAAGGCGTTCAGCTAATTAAAACAAATGCCGACCTGGAAAAGGGTTTTGACGCCCCGGCCGTACTGGAAAAGCTCGTTCGCATAAAAAAAGAAGTATCCATTATTATTGCGGTGGATGACAAAGGTGAAACAGCGCTTTACCCGCCGGTGGATATGGTATTTGATAACCGGCTCAACCTGCTCGATTACCAGATAAGTCCGGCCGATCTTCCGCAAAAGGTTTTGTGGAAGGCAGAAGCCGTTGCACTGAAAGTGGTTAAAGACCTGAAAAGCCCGGGTATTTTTGCCGTAGAATTATTTGTTGACTTTGATGATAACGTTTTTGTGAACGAAACCGCTCCCCGGGTACACAACAGCGGGCATCATACCATTGAAGCAAACTTCAGTTCGCAATTTGACATGTTGTGGCGGGTGATGCTGGGCTATCCGCTGGGATGCACCGACCATATTTTGCCCGCTGCCATCGTTAACCTCATCGGTGCCGAAGGATACTCGGGCGAAGCCGTTTATGAAGGACTGAATGAGATCTTACAATTAGAAAATGTATTTGTTCATATCTACGGTAAAAAAGAAACCAGGCCCGGCCGCAAGATGGGCCATATTACCATTTTGAGCAGGGAAAAACAGGAACTCATTCACCAGGCCAACCGTATTAAGCATACGCTCATTATAAAGTCATTAGAATAGTACGACCGGCTATATAAAAAACAGTTATCACTGTTGATTATGTCTTAATTTTATCGCCTGAATCAAACTAAAACCAGGTGAAACTATTCTTTCGAAACATTTATTTTTTCAGCAGCATTTTAATTCCCTCTTTTGTACTCTTCTCCTGCAAGGGAAGCGATAAAAAAGCAACTGCACCCGCTGCTCCCAAATCCCAGGTAATGAAAGTGGAGGGCTATATCGTTAAGACCATGACGGTAACTGATAAAGCCGAACTGCCCGGCTCCATCATACCCAATGAAGAAACAGAAATACATCCCGAGATTTCGGGCCGGCTTGTTTACCTCAACCTCAACGAAGGAAAAGTGGTTGGCAAAGGCACCCTGCTTGCCAAAATATTTGATGGCGACCTGCAGGCTCAATTGAAAAAATTAAATGTACAACTGGCCGTAGCCGAACAAACCGTAAGCCGTATGGGCGAACTGCGCAAGATCGACGGCGTAAGCCAGCAGGAATACGACCTCAGCGCTTTACAGGTAAACACCATTAAAGCCGATATGGAGATCGTTCGCACCAATATCAGCCGTACCGAAATAAGGGCGCCCTTTAGCGGCACACTTGGTTTGAAGAATATAAGCGCCGGCGCCTACATCAGCCCGGCAACCACATTAACCACCATCCGTCAGAATAATCAACTAAAACTGGACTTTACTTTACCGGAAAAATTCACCAACAGTTTTAAGATCGGTCAATCGGTCAACTTCACCACGGAAGGAAATTCAAAAACATATACCGCAAAAGTTATTGCCGCCGAATCGGGCGTGGCAGAAAACACCCGCAGCCTCAACATCAGGGCCGTGGTTACCAACAACGATGGCAAATTATTACCGGGTACGTTTGCAAAAGTGGCCACCAACTTTAATACCGATCCCAATGGGCTGATGGTACCCAGTCAATCCATACTGCCACAGGCCCGTGGTAAAAAAGTGATCATTTACCGGGGCGGAGTTGCCAGTTTTGCCGATGTGGTTACCGGCCTGCGGGATTCTGCCTTTGTGCAGATTGTGAGTGGTGTAAAACAAGGCGACACCGTAATTACAACCGGCCTGCTGAGCCTTAGACCCGATGCAAAGGTTTCTATCACTAAAATAAACAAGTAGGCGAGTATGAACATATCAGAATTCAGTTTACGAAGACCCGTATTTGCCATTGTTCTCAACATCCTCATCGTGGTGTTTGGCGGCATTGGGTTTTATTTCCTGGGTATTCGTGATTTCCCGGCGCTTGATCCTCCAAACATCAGTGTTCGTACCTCCTATCCCGGCGCCAATGCCGAGATCATTGAAACACAGATCACCGAGCCGCTCGAAAAAGCCATCAACGGTATTGCGGGTATTAAAAATATCTCTTCACAAAGTTCGCAGGGCAGCAGTAACATCACTGTTGAATTTGTACTGGGCTCCAACCTGGAAGAAGCAGCCAACGATGTTCGTGATAAAGTATCGCAGGCAACCCGTTCATTGCCCAGCGACCTGGATGCCCCACCGGTGGTATCAAAAGCCGATAACAGCAACGACCCGGTGATCATCATGCTGCTGCAGAGTAATATCCGCAACTCGTTACAGATAACCGAATTTGCCAACAATAATATCGTGGAGCGTTTACAAACCGTTCCGGGTGTTAGTAATGTGCTGATATGGGGCGAAAAGAAATTCGCCATGCGTATCTGGTTCTCGCCGGCCAAACTAAGCGCCTTTGCACTTACCCCGGCCGATGTGCAGACCGCCTTGATGAAAGAGAACGTGGAATTACCTTCGGGCAAAATATCCGGTGATGCTACCGAACTATCGATACGCACGTTTGGCAAACTGAATACCGAAGAAGAATTCAACAACCTCATCGTAAAGAATGTGAATGGTTCCGATATCCGTTTAAAAGATATTGGCGAGGCCGTGTTGGGTCCCGAGAACGAAGAGAGTGTATTAAAAGAAAGCGGCGTTCCCATGATCGCCATTGCTGTTATTCCGCAACCAGGCACTAATTATATTGCCATTGCCGATGAAATAACCAAACGCATCGACCAGATAAAGAAAGACCTGCCGGCAGACATCCGTTTTGAAATGTCGTGGGACCAAACGCAATACATCCGCAAGTCCATCAATGAAGTGGGCGAAACCCTCATAGTTTCTTTTATACTGGTGGTGCTTATCATCTATCTTTTCTTCCGCGAATGGCTCATCGCCATCCGCCCGCTGATAGATATACCTGTATCACTGATCGGCGCTTTCTTCATCATGTATTTCTCGGGCTTTACCATCAACGTACTTACCTTACTTGCCATTGTACTGGCAACCGGGCTGGTGGTGGATGACGGCATTGTGGTAACAGAGAATATATATAAAAAGATAGAAGACGGAATGCCCAAGTGGCAGGCCGCCAAAGAAGGATCCAAAGAAATTTATTTTGCGGTAATTGCCACCTCCATCACACTGGCGATCGTGTTCTTACCCATTATCTTCTTACAGGGTTTTGTAGGAAGACTGTTCCGTGAGTTTGGAATTGTGGTGGCGGGGGCCGTACTCATATCCGCCTTTGTATCGCTTACCTTAACACCGGTACTCAATGTTTACCTGGCCGGTAAGTCGCACAAACATTCCTGGTTCTATACCGTTACCGAACCTTTCTTCCGCAGCCTGGAAAACGGTTACCGCCGTTTACTCACCGGTTTTATGAGAGTAAGATGGGTAGCATTGGTGCTGCTGGTTGTTTGTTTCGGCGTTATTTATCTTATCGGCAGCAAACTGCAAAGCGAACTGGCGCCCATGGAAGATAAAAATGCATTCCGTTTACAGGTTACCGCACCCGAAGGAACGGCATACGATGCCATGGATAAGTTCATGGACAAACTTTCCAGCTTTCTCCTCGATTCCATCCCGGAGAAAAAATACATGGTGAGCATGACGGCACCGGGATTTACCGGTTCGGGTTCTTCCAACTCCGGTTTTGTACGGGTAGTACTCGTCAACCCGTCAGAAAGAAAACGCAGTCAGCAGGATGTGGTGAACTGGGTCAATAAAGTAATACCCCGCTTTACCGAAGGAAGGGCCTTCGCCATCCAGGAGCAAACCATTTCGGTGAACCGCCGTGCCGGTCAGCCCGTACAGTTTGTATTGCAGAATGTTGATCCCGAAAAAATAAAAGCGGTATTACCCAAATTCCTGGAAGAAGCGAATAAGAGTACGGTGCTGCAGGGGGTAGATGCCGATCTTAAATTCAATAAACCGGAACTGCGTATCAATATCGACCGCATGAAGGCCAGCGCCCTGGGAGTAAGTGTGGATGACATCTCTCAAACATTACAACTTGCCCTCAGCAACCGGCGCATGGGCTATTTTACCAAGGAAGGAAAACAATACCAGGTATTGGGCCAGGTGGTTCGTGAAGACCGTGACGATCCCTCCGACCTGAAAACAATTTATGTTCGTAATAAAAGCGGCGAGGCCATTCCGCTTGAGAACCTGATCACTTATTCAGAAGAAGTAACGCCGCCAACTATCTATCACTTTAACCGTTACCGGTCGGCCACCATTTCTTCTGGATTACAACCCGGTAAAACAGTGGGCGACGGGATAAAAGAAATGGAAGCCATTTCAAAGAAGTTGTTAGACGATACGTTCTCTACAGCCCTCACCGGCACATCAAGAGACTTTGCAGAAAGTTCCGGCAATACCATGTTTGCATTCCTGCTGGCGCTGCTGCTTATATACCTGGTACTTGCAGCCCAGTTCGAAAGTTTTATCGATCCCTTCACCATCATGTTCACCGTACCGCTGGCATTGGCCGGCGCCGTGCTTTCATTATGGCTTTTCGATCAAACACTCAACATCTTTTCACAGATCGGTATGATCATGCTCATTGGCCTGGTAACAAAGAACGGGATATTAATTGTTGAATTTGCCAACAAGAAACAACTGGCCGGCAGTAAAAAAATTGCTGCGGTAACAGAAGCTTCGGTAGCCAGGTTCCGCCCCATCATCATGACGAGCCTGGCCATGAGCCTGGGTGCATTACCGCTTGCCCTTTCATTGGGCGATGCATCCACCAGCCGCATTCCGCTGGGCATTGTGATCGTAGGCGGTGTAATGTTCTCGCTGATACTTACCCTGTTTGTAATACCTGCCATGTATTCTTATCTTTCTACCCGGAAAAAAAGAAGTGCGCTGGATGATATTCCCGAATCAACTCCCCAACAAGGATGATAAATAATTTTTTAATGAAGAATCACTTTAACATAACAATACTATGTCTTACCATGTTGCTGGGAAGCCGGCAGGCAACGGCGCAGAATAAATTAACGGTGGAACAGGCCATTGCAGCAGCGCTGGAAAATAATTTCGATATAAAATTATTACGCAACGATTCCAGTTCTTATGCACTGGATAAATCTTATGCACGGGCTGCTTTTTTACCCAGGCTGAATGCAACCGGCGGGCTTGTTTTCAACAACAACGATCAGAAACAACGACTGGCCGATGGCACCAAACGGGAAAGCAAAGCTGTTAGGTCAAATACCCTCACGGGTTCGGTGCAACTGAACTGGACCTTGTTTGACGGGCTGAAAATGTTTGCCACTAAAGATAAACTGGCTGAGTTTGTGCGGCTGGGTGAACTGAACATTAAGAACCAGATGGTGACCACCGTTGCCGATGTGGTCAACAATTATTACAACATTGTTCGGCAGAAACAGCAACTGAAAGCCATTGAAGAACAGATGAGCATCAATGAAGAGCGGGTGAAAGTGGCCGAAAAAAGATTGAGTGTGGGCCTGGGCGCCAAACCCGAACTGTTGCAGGGCAAGGTAGACCTGAATGCACAAAAGGCAGCAAGGCTGCGGCAGCAAACGCTGATTGAACAACTGAAAGAACAACTGAACCAGTTGATGAATGTAGTATTGAATACCCGTTACGAGGTTGCCGATTCCATCACATTCACAAACGACATTATTTTGGGCGACATGCTGGGCGCTGTGGAAAAAACCAACCCGCAGTTGCTGCTTACCAAAAAGAATATCGATATCGGCAAACTCACATTAAAAGAAAGAAGGGCCGAACGCTGGCCTGTGCTTACTTTCAACTCGGCTTACAACTATTCAAAAACGGATAACAAAACGGTGATCAATCCCTTTACGCCCTTGTACAGCCGTAACAATGGCTTCAACTATGGCGTAGGTATCAGCATTCCCATATTGAATGGCTTTAATACCCGCAGGCAGATACAGCAGGCGAAACTGGATATCGATTACCTCAACATCGCTTACCAGAACCAAAAAGCAAAGATCGACCTGGGCATCACCAATGCATTTAAAGACTACGATCTGCAAAAGAAAATGCTGGCGCTGGAAGAAGAGAATATCATCCTGGCCAAAGAGAATGTGTATATCGCATTGGAAAGATTACGCCTCGGCATATCCACCTACCTGGAATTAAGAGAAACACAAAAAAGCCTGGAGCTTGCTTATGATCGTTTGATAGCCGCAAGGTATAATACAAAACTGGCAGAAACAGAGTTGCTGAAGTTGAAGGGGGATTTGGTCAGATAATCTGGGGGTTTGCAACAGGAGTTTGCGATTTCGGGTTTGAAGTTTGAAGTTTGAGGATTGAGGTTGTGAAGACCTCATTACTAAAAGCCCCTGCATAACATCAAACTTCAAACATTAAACCTCAAACTGATCCCCCCATGGCAACCATTACAAAATTTGAGGACCTGGAAGTCTGGCAACTGGCAAGAGCATTATCTAAGGAGATATATTCACTTACTTTTATTGAACCTTTAAAAAGTGATTTCCGGCTTAAAGACCAAATGCGGGGAAGTGCCGGCTCTGTTATGGATAATATTGCGGAAGGATTTGAAAGAGCCAGCAAACTGGAGTTTGTGAATTCACTGAGTTATTCCAAAGGAGAAGTTGGTGAACTTAAATCGCAATTATACAGGTGTTTTGATAATCAATACATAGACCAGGAAGTTTTTAATACTCTCTATGAACAGGCTGGCGCTCTTTCAAAGAAAATTTACACATTCATCGCTTACCTTAACGCTTCAAAGATCAAGGGGCAAAAATTTAAAAGCAGGCAGCAGTGACAAACTTCAAACCTAAAACTTATCCTAAGCGTAGCCGAAGGGCAAACCTCAAACCCGAAACCTCAAACTTCAAACCCCATTTCTCTCTATTTATTTCATACCTTAACGCTTCCAAAGTAAAAGAGCTAAATTTTAAAACCAGAGTGTTATGGCCAAACAAACCTCAAACCTCAAACCTCAAACCTCAAACTTCAAACAGCCCGCCAACGGCCCCCTCGTGGGCATTGTAATGGGCAGTGAAAGCGACCTGGAGATAATGAACGGCGCTGCCGAAATGCTTCGCCAGTTTGAAGTGGAGCCGGAACTCACCATTGTATCGGCTCACCGTACGCCCGAGCGTCTGCGTGAGTATGCACAAAAAGCAAAAGAAAGAGGCGTGAAAGTGATCATTGCCGGCGCCGGAGGCGCCGCACACTTACCCGGTATGATCGCCGCCAATACCATACTGCCCGTGATAGGTGTACCCGTTAAATCTTCCAACAGCATCGATGGCTGGGACTCGATGCTCTCTATTTTACAAATGCCTTACGGGGTACCCGTGGCCACCGTTGCCCTCAACGGCGCAAAAAATGCCGGCATACTCGCTGCACAGATATTAGCCCTGCACGACACATCCATTGCCGGTAAATTAGAAGCCTTTAAAGAATACCAGGACGATATTGTACTGGAAAGTGTGAAGAACGTGAAGAACCTGGGGTACAGGAATGAGTTTGATTGAGGCAGATATCTGTGGGCATTTTTGAGCGTATCGTGTTGGTAACAATACAGACCGTGTAACGCTAAATCCTTGATTAGCTATGGTAAATTTTTAGCACCAGGCAGATAAATGCGTAAATTTATGTGTTAGGGGTTACTTTATTGAGAGAGTCCAATCCTAACAATAGAAATTATGAAAGCTCCCCAAACTCTAAGACGACCCTCAAATTGGCAAGACTTTGAATCTCTTTGCAAAATTCTTTGGGGGGAGATTTGGAATTGCCCAGAGATTCAGAAAAATGGTAGGCTTGGACAAGAACAATCGGGAGTTGATATATTTGGAATACCCTTAAGTGACGATTCATATTATGGCATTCAATGCAAAGGCAAAAGTGAATACAACGATAACCAATATGAGCATCCTCAGTTTACAGAACAGGAAATTGAGAAAGAAATAGAAAAGGCAAAGACCTTTCTGCCACCATTAAAGAAATTCTATTTAGTAACGACTGCTTTAAATGATGCAAAAATTCAGGCTTTTGTTCGGTTAAAAAATATTGAACATAAAAAAGAGGGGTTATTTGAAATTCATCTTTTTTGTTGGGAAACAATAGTTGACTTGATTGATGAAAACAAAAGAACGCATGACTATTACGTCAAAAGTCAGAATTATAAAACAAGCCAGAGCGTGGCTGTGACATTTGAAAATTGCAAAACTGAAATTGTACGTAACCCCAAATTCAAAAAATTAATCACCCATTTTAAGCAAAAAATTGTATTAACCGAGCCAAATTCGTTTTTTGAATCCATACGTAAACAGCAAGCATTTTTAAAAGCTTTTACTCCAAAGCCATTATTTCCTAAAGAAATCAATAAAAGTTATTTTGGATTCACCATTAGAATTCATAACGACGGGAAAGATCCAATTGAAGAGTACAAATTACTTCTAAATTTTGAAGGTGATATTCTGGATCTGAAAGATACGAATGACTTTGGTATGAATATATTAGCACTTCCCAAAAACTATACTTATACTACTTACCTATGGCTTGATTCTTTATCAGGGAAATTAATTCCAAGAAAGTCAATTCTTGTTGGGGATGATACTTTTTCTTCTGAAAGAATTTATATTAAGTCAAGCCCAAAAGAGTCAGAAATTTTCATAAAATGGAAGTTATTGTCAAAAGATTTTAAAAAAGAAGGGATTCTTACAATAAAAGTTAAACCAAATGTAAGTACTAAGTATGAAGATATTTTAGTTGAAGACCCTTTAAAAGTAAAAACAGTTGAAGGAGAAATTGAAGATTATATAACCGACAAAGATGAGGATAGTTAGAAAGCAGTCGCTAACATGAGTTTGTTGCATGGGGTTGACCATTTAATCTTCGGCTTCACGTTTTAGATAATAATTCGTTTCTTTAACCGGGCTTTGCAGCCGGGCGGGCACAGCAGCAAGGCCCGAACGTTAGCCGTTACCATAAAACCTTTTAATTTTAAAAAGATCTATCATGAAACAAAAAATATTATTCTTATTTATTAGTATCGCTATTGCTGCTTGCTGTTATAGTCAGTGTGATAAGAAAAACATTTTATCTTCTACAGGAGCAGAGATATTAAATGGGCAAGATGAAGTTAAAATAAAGGACACAGTCCGGGTAACTACTATTAAATACGATTCAAAAACCTTCGAAATTATTTCCGAAAATAATACACTATATGGAACCATTGATTCCATTAACTGTAACTGGAAACTTCCTTTTAAAGAAGGCAATACATACATCAGGGGCGTTCTGAACTATGAGAACGGAGATCGATGGGTTACAAAACTAACCATTAACGGGAAAGACGGGAAACTCACTTTGCTGGTTGATATTGAACATCCCGAAGCCAACAGAATGCGTTTTGTACTTAATAAATTTGAAGAAAGTAAATAAATTATTCCTCAAAATAAACATGAGCGTCAGCACCCTGCCCGCTTAATATATGACCCACTATTTCATCATCCCCGGCCTCGGCAATTCGGGCCCGGATCATTGGCAAACATTTTTTGAAAAGAGCAACGATCATTTTCAACGCATCAACCAGCAGGAATGGGATGCGCCTGACTGCAGCTACTGGATAGAAACGATCGACAAAGCCCTTGAACCCTACGATCCATCCACCGTTGTTTTGGTCGGCCACAGCCTCGGCTGCTCCACCATTGCACATTGGGCATTAAAATACAAACGAAAAATAAAAGGCGCATTACTGGTGGCGCCCAGCGACCTGGAAGCGCCGCAATATACCTTTCCGGCAACGGGCTTTACTCCTATCCCGCTGGCCAAGATCCCTTTCAGAACCATTGTGGTTGCCAGTGCCGATGATCCCTGGGTTTCGCTGGAACGGGCAGAGCAATTTGCCTCCTACTGGGGCAGCCAGTTCATCAATATCGGCAATGCCGGGCATATCAATACCGCCTCGGGGCATAAAGAATGGAAAGAAGGCCTGGCCATATTGAAAACACTGGATTGACAATTTTCTTCTTTTGCTTTAATACGTAACTTCCGTTTCTTATTGCAAAGGAATATGAGTATTTGTGCACAAATAGCAAAGCAAGTAAACGAAGTTCATTTCGGAGGAAACTGGACCTCGGTAAACCTTAAAGAAACCCTGGCGGGGATAAACTGGCAACAGGCCAGCACAAAAGCCGGTTCATTTAATACCATTGCCATGCTCACTTACCATATGAATTATTTTGTGAGCGCTGTTGCCAACGTACTGGCCGGTGGGCCGCTTGATGCAAAGGATGCATACAGTTTTGATCACCCGCCGCTGCATTCGCAGCAGGATTGGGAAGCAATGCTGGATAAAACCTGGGCAGATGCCGAAAGATTTGCCACACTCATAGAACAGTTACCCGAAAGCCGTCTTTGGGAAGATTTTACCGATAAAAAATACGGTACCTACTACAGCAATATCCAGGGCATCATTGAACATATTCATTACCACCTGGGGCAGGTTGTGCTGATCAAAAAAATATTGCAGGAGAAAGAAAAATAATCCCTTCTGTTATCCGCTTCCGGGGTGATCATTTTTGCAAAGTCGTAATCTGCTTCCAAACAGTTGCCTTCCCATCCTCCGCTACAATATCCCTCTTTCCCTGTTCAACCAGTTATTTTTCCCGTTCGGTGAAATTGAATTTTTACAGGCTTTATACAGGGTTAGTTTTGATTACATGAAACGAAACGCAAAAAAAATAGCCATTATTTCTGTTTTGTCCCTGATGGTGCTCTCCATATCGGCTGGCATTTATTTATACAACAAAGGCCCGGTGGATGTAAAAACATTAAGGGGCATACCGGTAAATGCCGATGACCTGTACAGCCTCTTTACTTCCGACTCGGTATTGGCCGGAAAAAAATACATATCAAAAGTGCTGATGGTAAGCGGGCAAATAACCGAGGTAAGCACAAACGCCAGTCAGCAGAAAGTAATACTTATAAAAACCGGAACCGATGGCGCCTTTATCAACTGCACCCTGGATGAAGCAGCCAACGACATTGCCGTGAACAGATCGATAAATATAAAGGGCATCTGCAGTGGCATTGGCCAGGGCGATGCCGACCTGGGCATTCCCGGTGATATATACCTTACCCGTTGTATTGTATCTGATAAATAAACCCAACAATGAACCAACCAGCAAAACTGTTGCTTCCGGCAATGGTACTTATTTGTTTTTTTGCATCCTGTAAGCACGAGATCCCGGGTAGTATCGCTCCCACCCCTGTTAGCGGCGGTACGCAAACCTGCAGTGCCGATACGGTTTACTTTCAGAATAAAGTATTACCGCTCATCGTTTCCAGTTGTGCTAAAAGCGGATGCCACGATGCCATCTCAAAACAAGATGGTATTGAACTCACTTCTTATGATAAGATTATGGCCTCCGGTACGGTAAACCCCGGCAACCCCGGCGGCAGTGAACTGTACGAGGTATTAAATGAAACACGCCCGGATAAGATAATGCCCCGGCCTCCTTCTTCGCCCTTAACAGCTGCCGAAAAAAGCATCATCTATAAATGGATACAGCAGGGAGCAAAGAATAATGCATGCAACGATTGCGACACCAGCACGTTTACCTATTCTGGGGCTATGCTGCCCATCATCAATACGCATTGCAAGGGCTGTCATAATCCCAGTTTCATCAGCGGTGGGTTAGACCTGACCACCTTTGCTAATGTTAAGGCCATCGCATTAAATGGAAAACTGATGGGCAGTATTGATCACCTCCCTGGTTTTTCTGCTATGCCAAAAGGCGGCACCAAACTAAGCGACTGCAAACTTACACAGGTACGCAAATGGATAGCTGCCGGCTCTTTAAACAACTAAAACAGGCAAGATGAAATTTAAACCAGCAAATAAAACATTACTGACCGGCATATACTTTATACTGGCATCGGCTATAAGCGGCTGCTATTACGATAAGGAAGAACTTTTATACCCCGGCAGTGTAAGTGCGGTTGACTGCACAACTGTACAGGCAAAATTTGCCGCCGATGTGCAACCCATCATCGTATCAAAATGTGCAACAGGCGGCTGTCACGATGCCAGCGCTTCGGGCGGCGTGGTACTGCAAACACATAGCCAGGTAAGCGCTAAAAAAGACCGGGTATATGCCAGGGCCGTACTGGAAAAAACCATGCCCACATCAGGGGCCCTGCCACCCGCAGAGCTTGCCAAACTTAAATGCTGGATCGACAGCGGCGCCCCCAACAATTAAACGATAACTACAAACAAAAACCCTGTTACATGAAACACGTTATTCTCTTTGCTGTATTCTTTAGCGCCCTGCTGAGCCAGGCAGTTGCTCAAAAATATTATACCAAGAACGGCAGCATCTCCTTCTTCTCCAAAACATCGCTGGAGAATATCAAGGCCGACAATAACCAGGTGCTGAGTGTGCTGAATGCACAAACCGGCGAAGTACAGTTTTCGGTACTGATAAAGAGTTTTCATTTTGAAAAAGCGCTGATGGAAGAACACTTCAATGAGAATTATTTAGAAAGTGAAAAATTTCCCAAGGCCACTTTCAAAGGCAGCATCACCGACATCGGGCGGGTAAACTTTGGCACCGACGGCATGTATACCGTTCCGGTTTCGGGCGACATGACCATGCACGGCGTTACCAAAAAGGTCGTCACCACCGCCACCATTACCATCAAGGCGGGAAAGGTTTCGGCCACTTCTAAATTCTTTGTAAAACTTGCCGACTACAACATCAGCATACCCAGCATCGTAAAAGACAATATTGCCGAATCGGTGGAAGTAACGGTATTATCCAGCTTCGACCAGAAAATGTAAACCCAAATACCAATCGCATGGCCAGCTTAAAAAAAATGACCGGCTTCGTCCTTTGTGTGCTGCTGTCTTCCGCCAGGCTTATGGCGCAAACAGACAGCACCGATCTTTTATCCCTGCTTGAAAAAGAAGTGGCGGGCGATGAAAAAAGCCAGACCAACTATACCACCGCCACTTTTAAAACCACCCGTTTGATCAACGGACATACCGTAGAAAATGTAGCGGCAGGCGTGCTGGATGTTAAGATATCGCACCGCTTTGGCAAACTGAATGGGGGCGGCTATGAATTATTCGGCCTTGATAATGCCAGTATGCGTTTTGGGTTCGACTACGGCATTACCCGTTACCTGATGGTTGGCATTGGCCGCAGTACGTTTGAAAAAACCTACGACGCCTATTTTAAACTGAAATTACTCAGGCAGTCGACCGGCAAAAGAAAAATGCCGTTCACCTTAAGTTATGTGCCCACCATCGCATTAAAAACGCTGAAGTGGGAAGACCCCAGCCGGAAGAATTATTATACCTCCCGTTTGTACTTTACGCACCAGCTCATCATTGGCCGTAAATTTTCGGAAGGAACTTCTATACAACTGATGCCTACCTATATTCACCGCAACCTGGTGAAGTATGCATCCGAGCCGAATGAACTGATGGCTATAGGTATTGGCGGAAGGCAGAAGATCACAAAACGGATCAGCATCAACGCAGAATATTATTACCAGGTTCCCAACTACCGGCTTACCGGAACCACCAACTCCCTTTCGGTAGGTTTTGATATAGAAACAGGCGGCCACGTATTTCAGCTTCATTTTACCAACTCCCGCGGCATGAATGAACGCACGTTCATTTCTGAAACTGCCGGCCTTTGGGAGAAAGGAGATATCTATTTCGGTTTCAATATTTCAAGGGTATTTACTGTTGGAAGAAGAAAAAGATAACCGCAGGAGAACAGCGAATCATATAGGCAATGCAGGTCCGGCTCCCGCTGTTTTATCCTGTGTTCAGGTGTGATTCAAAACTGTATTTTTAAGCGTTTTATAATTAACTTGTATCCCGATTAGGGCAGATGCGGAAATACTACTTCATATCACTCATACTGATTGTGCTTGCACAGCTATATACCGGCGCAGCCTGTGCACAGGTATACAGTACCGGCAATGGCAGCATCACGTTCAGTTCCGATGCTCCACTGGAACTGATTAAGGCATCCAGCAATGAAATGAGGGGTAAACTGGACATGGCAAAAAAAATATTCGCTTTTACCATACGCATCAATTCATTTACCGGGTTCAACAGTCCGCTGCAGAAAGAACACTTCAACGAGAACTATATGGAAAGCGTGCAGTATCCCAATGCTTCTTTCAGCGGACGTATCATTGAAGACCTCGATCTTACACAGGACGGATACTATTCCGTACGGGCCAAAGGAAACCTTACCATACATGGCATAGCCCAGGAACGCATCATCAAATGCGACCTGCTGGTGAAAGAGGGTAAAGTAACGGTAAAAGCCAGTTTCACCGTATTACTCACCGAACATAATATCCTTATACCAAAAGTGGTGCATGAAAAGCTGGCATCGGAAATAAAAGTGGAAGTTAAAACCGACCTGGTATCATCATGAGGCCCGCCATCAACCGTTTCCTCCTGCTCATGCTGTTGATTCCGGTTTTCTCGGAAACGGTATCGCAAACCATCGGGCACAAATACTTTAAACTCGAAAAAGACAATAAGGCAGTAAAAATAAATACCCTGTTCAAAAACAACCATGGTTATATTTATGCCGGCACCGACAATGGCGTATATAAATTCGACGGCGAAAAATACACCCGGATAAATTTTGATAACCCAGATTATAACGACACCGCCACGGCCCTGTTCCAGGACAGGCAGCAAAAAATATGGGTGGGATTTAAAAGCGGGCGCATTGCCAACATCAGCAATAAAAAGCTTGTTTATTTTAACCCGGAAGAAGGAACACCAAAAAAAAAGATAACGGCTTTTCTTCAAGACAAAGAAGATAATCTCTGGTTTGCCACCAATGGGGAAGGAATTTATTTCATCAGGGGCAGGCATGTATACCTCATCAATGAAGCCGATGGTTTAAGCGACCTCAACATCAGCACCATTACATTGGCCGATAATGGTGATGTACTGGCCGGCAGCGACCAGGGCATCAATATCTGCAGCATCAGGGGCGGTAAAAAAAGTATTACGGTGGTGGGTCCAAAACTTGGCCTGCCCGATTATATTGTTACTTCCATCATCCCCGCCGGAAAAAACACCTATTGGATCGGCCTGCAGGATAAAGGCTTCTGTTTGTACGATCATACAAATAAGAAGATCAGTACGCCCCCCGCCGCCGCAAACTGGAATCACGGCCAGATTAATGCCCTGCTTAATGCACAGGACATACTTTGGATAGCCACCCATGATAATGGACTTTATAAATATTCTTTCGGCACCGGAATCCTGGATGCGGTAACACAGATTAAAGCAGGCAGTAAGATAGAAGGCCTGCTGCAGGATAACCAGGGAAATGTATGGCTTTCTTCTTCAGAATACGGATTGATACGAACCCCCGGCGAATTGATAAAACTGATTGCCATACCCGGCTCCCCGGTTTTTGAACACGTACATGCCATCTTATCTGCCCAGAACGGAGATATCTGGCTGAATGATTATGATAACGATCTGATACGGGTTTATGCCAGAAACGGAAACTATGAAGCACAAAAAGTGAAGATCCCCGTGCTTACCGAAAAAACCGACATTACTTCCTTGTACCAGGATGCCAATGAAAATATCTGGGTAGGCAGTATGGGAAGGGGACTATTCATCCTGGATCCGCACAATCTTCAGCACCGGCCCTTTACCGAAAACCCGGCATTTAAAAATGCCAGCATCCTTTCCATCAGCGGAAAAGGCAATACCCTATATGTAAGCAGCCTGGAAGGAACCATGGCCATTACCATTGAACCGGAGAATATCAATATCAACAAACCATGCCGCTTTATCAATTACCACAATTCAAGCACAGGCACCAACTATATTTATACGGTGTTTAAAGACAGCCGGGGCCGGATTTGGTTTGCCACCGACGGAAACGGGCTTACCATGTTACAGGACAATGTTTTTTCTTATTTCACAAAAAAAGACCAGATAAAGGATGACCATATTTATTCCATCACAGAAGACAGGCAGGGAAATATCTGGTTCAGTACGGCAAGCGCCGGTGTTTATAAATACGATGGAAAAAGATTCACCAACTATTCGGTGAGCGACGGGCTGAGCGACCTGAATATATCGGTACTTCGTACCGACAGGTCGGGCAACATCATAATCGTTCATAAAATGGGGCTCAATATCCTCAATCCCGTTACCGGTAATATCTCTTACCTCAACAGCAACCAGGGCACCCCGAAAATAAATGCCGAAGACCTGGGGGCTGTTACCCAGGATAATGCAGGAAGAGTGATGGTGAGTACGGTAGATGGTATCCTTTCTTATACGTCGCCCGCCCATTCGTTACAGAAACCTACAGCTGTTTTGGAATCGGTTCAGTTATTCTTACAGGATATCGACGATAACCGGTCTAATTTATTCAGTCATGATGAAAATAATTTTACGTTCAATTATACCGGCCTGTACTATTCCGATCCCGAACAGGTATATTATCAATACAAGCTGGAAGGGCTCGACAGCAGCTGGGTGGTTACCCGCGACCGCAGTAAGAATTTTCCCAGCCTGGAACCCGGCAGTTATACCTTCCGCATACAATCATCCCTGAACCGGAATTTTAAAAATGCCGATGAAGCCTCATACCGCTTTGTGATAAAACAGGCGTTTTACAAACGGGCATGGTTCATCATACTGTGTGTGCTTATCATTGCCGGCCTGTTGTATTGGTATATAAAAAGCCGCGAAGCCGAAGTAAAGAAACTGGAAAGGCTGCGGCAGGAAAAAGTACAGTTCCAGTTTGAAGTACTGCGTAACCAGGTGAACCCTCATTTCCTGTTCAACAGTTTCAACACACTCATCTCTACCATTGAAGACGATCCGAAGATGGCGGTGGAATACGTAGAACAGCTATCTGATTTTTTCCGCAGCATTGTTAATTACCGCGATAAAGAGATCATCTCATTGAAAGAAGAGACCGACCTGCTGAATATTTATTTTTTCCTGCAGCAAAAAAGGCACGGCAGCAATATTGAACTGAATAGCAACCTTACGGAGCAGCAGAAGCTGCAGTATTTTATTCCGCCGCTTACCCTGCAGCTTTTGATGGAGAATGCCATTAAACACAATGCCATTTCCAGGGAAACAAAACTGGTGATAAGCCTGGAAATAACCGGCGATGAATACCTGCAGGTAAAGAACAACATCAACACCCGAATGAGCCGGCAGGAAGGCGCCGGCATGGGCCTGCAGAATATCAGTAACCGCTATACCCTGCTCAGCAATAAAAAAGTACAGATAAGCAATGACGAAAAATATTTCATAGTTTCATTACCCCTTTTAAAAAATTAATTATGTTGCGTATTTTGATCATAGAAGACGAAGAACCAGCCTCCAACCGGCTGCAGAAAATGATAAAAGAAGCGGAGCCGGACGCACAGGTACTCGGCTCAATCCCCGGCGTTTCATCCGCCATTAAATGGTTTGCGGAGAATCCCCCGCCCGACCTTATTTTTTCTGATATTCAACTGGCAGACGGAACCAGTTTCGATATTTTCCGGGAAGTGAAGATCGAATGCCCCGTTATTTTTGTTACAGCCTTTGACCAGTATGCCATTGATGCATTTAAAGTGAACAGCGTTGATTATTTGTTAAAACCCCTGAAGAAGGATGAGTTGCTGGCAGCCATCAGCAAATACAAATCAACCCGGCCGGCGCCGGCTGCCCCATTCGACATCAGCAAACTGCTGCAGGCATACAATCCGAAAGGCCAGCAATACAAAACAAGGTTCATCATCCGGTATGGCGAACACATCAAAACCATTCATACCGACGAGATCGCTTATTTCTATACAGAAGACAAAGTGAATTTTCTTACCACGTATGAAGGCAGGCGATATGCCATCGACTTTAATTTGGATAACCTGGAAACACACCTGGACCCGAAGATATTCTTCCGCATCAACCGGCAGTTCATTGTATCGGTTAATTCCATTGCCGAAATGTTTGCGTACACGAAGGGACGGGTTCTCATCAAATTGAAGCCGGCAGCCAAACAGGAAACCATTGTAAGCACCGAACGATCGGCTGATTTTAAGATATGGCTTGATGGAGGAAGTACTAAATAAACAGGCCGGTATTCGGGGTAAGTATGTCTTATCCCGATTCAGCATTGAAAAATACCGGTTGGGCATCTTTCATTTTTAACTGATTGTTTTGTGATAGATATTTATTAAGTAAATGATTGAAACAGTAAATGCCCCTATGAGAACCGACCAAGGCCCGTTTTAAGATCCGGTAATGCATCTGTTCAGGCAGTTTGACGAAAAACAGAAAGACGGTTTACTGCTAAAAAATTTCATCAGCGTTTGTTTTGCGACCGCAGCATCTCCGTGCTGCGGTTCACTATTTATGCCCCGCTTATTGCCTGCAACAGGAACATTATCATTTGTTAAATACGGCTGCTTAAAAAACTTTTCCACGAAAAATACGTTTTGTGTATAAGTAAGTTTGGGATGTATCAGTATCAATTTGTTACATTTGAAAGGAAGATGCGTTAGTAAGTACCTTTTGAAATTTTTGATAACAGAACGCTGCTATGTATGCTTTGACCATATGGCATGACAGAAACAGCGCAAAAACTAAAATCCATTGACAGAAGCGATCATTAACCTCGAAACCGTAAACCCTATCGAATTTTTTGGAGTAAACAACGGTAAGCTCGACATCTTAAAAAAGAAATTCCCCCTGTTAAAAATTCTCAGCCGCGGCACCCAGATAAAACTGAGCGGCGCTCCCGAACAGATAGAAGGAGCCAGGGAAAAGATCGACCTCATTCTCCGTTACCTCGAACGGAACGGCCACATGAGCGCCAATTATTTTGAACAGATACTGGGCGGCGACGACGAACGGGTCATTGATAATTTCATGGACCGCAATCCCAATGACGTACTGGTTTTTGGTCCCAATGGCAAAACCGTAAGAGCCCGCACCGCCAACCAGAAAAAGATGGTGGAAGCCTGCGACAAGAACGACATCCTGTTTGCCATTGGCCCGGCCGGTACCGGTAAAACCTATACTGCCGTTGCATTGGCGGTAAGAGCGCTCAAGAACAAACTTGTAAAAAAGATCATCCTCACCAGGCCCGCCGTAGAGGCAGGAGAAAGTCTTGGTTTCCTGCCCGGCGACCTGAAGGAAAAGATCGATCCATACTTAAGGCCATTATACGATGCACTGGATGATATGATACCCGCCGATAAACTGGGCTATTATATGAGTACCAGGACCATTGAGATAGCGCCGCTGGCCTATATGCGTGGACGAACATTGGATAATGCTTTTATCATTTTAGATGAGGCACAAAACACCAATGACCTGCAGATAAAGATGTTCCTCACCAGGATCGGGCCCAATGCAGAAGAAGACGTGGTAAGGCACCGCCTTGTTAAACAGATCATCAAAGCTTATAATAAGGATGATGATAAAATGACTGAGCAAAAAAAAGGTTCCTGACCCCTTGAATGCTGCTAACCCCTGCCATAACATCAGGCGACCTTGCGTTGCCTGATTTTTTTTGTGCAGAAGCGGCGGATTAAATTTAAATTTGCGTTCACCATTAAAATACCCCGTATGAAGAAAATATTCTTAGCCTTGATTGTTGCCACGGTTTTTATTGCCTGCAACAGCAACGATGCCGGCCCATCCTCCTCCTCACCCACTGCCACCATTGATGGCATGTTCACTGCCATGAAGAACGGCAAGATCGATGACTTTAAAAAGTTCATTACAAAAGAAGATGCAACCATGATGGAAGAAGGAATGAAACTTGTCAGCAGCCTTGACTCCGGTTTCGTTCAGAAAGCAAAGGAGGCCATGGAAAGAGAATTTAAAGAAAAGGTAAAGAACGTTACCTATAAACTGAAGAACGAAAAGCTGAACGGCGACAATGCCACCGTGGAAGCCGAAGTTACCGAAGGAGCTAAGACCGAGACCCATACCTTTAACCTGGTGAAAGAAGACGGTGCCTGGAAAATATCGCTCAGTAAATCCGACGACGGTATGTTCAACAGTATGAAGGGCAACAGGGGACCCGGCGAACCCGACCTGAAAGAAGGAATTGAAAAACTAAAGAACATGGACAAGGATTCGCTGAAGATGCTGATGGAAAAAGCCAACCAGTTCCTGGATACCCTTAAAGCGAGAAAAGGAAATCTGTAAAAGAACCTGCATTATATGAGAAGCATTCGCCAGCTGGCGAATGCTTTTTTTTATGTGTTCCCGAAAGATGCATAACTTTAATCATGCTTAAAAATATCTTATTGCCCATCCTGTTTACTGCAGTTGTTTTTTCCTGCAGCAGCCCTTCAAAAAAAGCCCCGGTAACCGATACCGAAGTAGCCACCGCTTTTGTACGCAACATCCTCGATAATAAATTTGATGAAGCAGAACAATTCCTGCTGAAGAATGAGACCAATACGGAGTTATTCAGCCGGTTCAGGAACCAGTACAGTAACCAGAAAAAGGAAGTGCTGGAAAAATACAAAAGCGCCGATATACTGGTGAATGAAGAGAGCTATGTTACCGACAGCATCTATATCTTTAACTACAGCAACAGTTACACAAAAGAAGTAAAGAATAAACTGAAATTAGTAAGAGTGAACGGCAAATGGCTGATCGACTTCCAGTACACATTCTCAGGTAATTTATAAAATACCGATGCTTAAAAACTTTTTACTCGTGGGTTTGGGGGGCGGACTGGGTTCGGTGTTACGTTATGGCACATCCCTGCTGATGGGCAGCAGGCTGTTTCCCTGGGCCACACTGGCAGTAAATATTGCAGGAAGTTTTATCATCGGGATCGTTTTTGCACTCAGTATCCGTCAGGAACCATTGCCGCATAGCTGGAAACTGTTCCTGGCAGCCGGTATCTGCGGAGGCTTCACCACCTTCTCTGCTTTTTCATTAGAGAATATGGGATTGTTACAAAGCGGGAAGTACGGGATGGCAGCCGCCTATATGACCGCCAGCATTGTTCTGGGAATTGCAGCTACTTTTATCGGGTACCAGCTAATAATTAAAAATTAAAAATGAAGAATTAAAAATGAACAACCAGTGTGCTTTACCCGGTAATTCTATAATTCTTAATTTTTAATTCTTCATCCTTAATTAACAACTATGTACGTTCTTCACCCATGGCACGGCGCTCACTACGGAGACAAAGCTCCGCAGGTTGTAAATGGATTGATTGAAATTCCGCAGGGCAGCCGGGCTAAATACGAGATCGATAAAAAGACCGGTTTGCTGAAACTCGACCGGGTTATTTATTCTTCCTTTCACTACCCCATCAATTACGGCTTCATTCCGCAAACATTGGGGCTGGATGGCGACCCGCTGGATATACTGGTGATGTGCAGCGAAAGTATTGAACCCCTATGCCTGGTGGAAGCAACGGTGATCGGCAATATGCAGATGATAGACACAGGCGTGGCGGATGATAAGATCATTGCCGTGGCAGCAAAAGATCCCGGAGTAAACTACATTACGCATGTAGATGAACTGCCCAAACATTTTATTGCCGTACTGAAGAATTACTTCGAACAATACAAAGTGCTGGAGAATAAAAAAGTGGAGATAGACGAGTTCCAGGATAAGGAAGCGGCTTATAAGGTGATTGATGATGCCATTGCACTGTATAAAACAAAATTTTCAACGTGAACATAAAAAAGAAAGAAATGGACATACAGATCATTCTCATCATCATCCTGGTGGGTATTGCGGCGGGCATGCTGGGCGGCCTGGTAGGCGTTGGCGGCGGCATCATCATTGTACCTGCCCTGGTTTATTTTATAGGTATGAGCCAGAAATCGGCACAGGGTACCTCACTCGGGCTGATCATGTTGCCGGTAGGCATCCTGGGCGTATTGCAATACTATAAACAGGGGCATGTTGATTTTAGGGTAGTGGGTATACTGGCCATTGGTTTCTTGGTTGGCAGTTATTTTGGAAGTAAGATAGCACTCAGCCTTCCGCAGGAAACGGTGAAAAAAATATTTGCGATCCTGATGGTGATCATTGCTGTTAAAATGCTTTTTTTTGATAAGACAAAAAAGGAAACAATAAAGACCGGGTCAGAACAAACCAGTAGTAGTTCAGCAAACGATGCCTTGTATAAAACCGGTGGAGGAAAAGGAGGCTGATCAGAAATACCTTCGTATGATACGGAGTTTTTGGGTACGCTGCCCGGTTTCTGCATGAACGATCCCTTCATTATCTATTTTATCTATCCGCACTTTCCCGGCCGAATGAATGATCTCATTTGCATTGAGTAACATGCCCACATGAATGATCCTTCCTTCCTCATCATCAAAAAAAGCAAGGTCACCGCAATGCGCCTGCTGTAAAAAAGCAACCAGTTCTCCCTGCGTGGCCTGCTGCTGCGAATCACGGAACAAATGAATATTGAGCATTTTATAAACCGATTGGGTAAAGCCGCTGCAATCAACACCAAAAACAGATTTGCCTCCCCATAAGTAAGGACTGTTAAGGAACTTAAAGGCAAGTTGTTTGATGGTTTTGGCATCTCGTTTCGCTGTTACCGGGTTCCATACTTTTCCGGAATAGTGAACGGTATTCCTGCGCCAGAATACATTTCCGTTCTTCATCGCTGTCAGCGAACTGCCAAAGGGAACCCACATCTGGTGGCCGTTATAATCAACCTGGTTCACCCATTCGGCGGTAAAGTCATTCTCTTCCACATAATATTGCGTGTCGTCTATCTCCTGGAAATGCGATTGCTCGCACCAGCCGGTATACGCATCCAGTTTGTTCACGATCTTTACCCAACCATTCTTTTCCACGATGGTAATGATGCAGCATTCGCCGAATATCAGCTGGCTCACCATTTCAGACCGGTGATCTGGTTCAAGCCGTACGGGGGCTACAGGTACACAACAGGCAGCATAGCTCATGTGCTCATTATTAGGTGGTCTAAATTATGGAATTTAAAGTATGTTTACATCTAACTGAAACAAATTTGTTGAACCCTTTTGAACAGCAGCCAATACCATACTCTCAGCGATGCCGACCTGCTGAAGCGTTTTTACGCCGACGGCAATAATGAATGGCTGGGCATATTGATGCAGCGCTATACCATGCTGCTGCTGGGTGTAAGTATGAAGTACCTGAAGAATGAAGAAGAAGCTAAAGACGCCGTGCAACAGGTTTTCCTAAAAGCCATCAACGAACTGCACAAATACAAAGTAGAGTATTTCAAAAGCTGGATATACATGATCGCCAAGAACCATTGCCTGATGCAACTGCGTGATAAAGGAAGGTTCAATGCCGAAATAAATGAACGTACGATGGCGGTAGCAGACGGGCCGGAAGAAAAGAATATCCACCTCGAAAAAGACAGGGCCCTTACCAGCATGGCGGCAGCCCTGCTGCAACTGAACAAAGAGCAGCAACTATGCGTAACTTTGTTTTACCTGGAGAAAAAAAGCTACCAGGAAATTGCAGGTATCAGCGGGTTCAGCATGATGCAGGTTAAAAGCCATATACAGAACGGGAAACGGAATCTGAAGCTGATCATGGAACGGGAGAAGGAATGAAAAATTAAAAATGAAAAATTAGAAATTATGCGATCTCCAATAGTAAATGGTAAATAGTAAATGGCCAGATGAGCGATGAATTAAAAGACATATTATCCAACCTTAATAAGGATATTGAGCAGGAAAAACTGCTCGATTACCTGAATAAGAAGTTGTCTGCCTCCGAAGCACATGAACTGGAGAAGCAGATGGCCGATGATGAATTTGTGAACGATGCCGTAGAAGGGCTGGAACAGTTTAAGAATAAACAAGACCTCGCACTGTATGTTCAGCAACTGAACAACGATCTTAAGAAACAACTCGGTAAAAAGAAACAGCGAAAAGAAAAGCGCAAACTCAAAGAGCAACCCTGGCTCTATTTCAGCATTGTATTGCTGCTGGTACTGATCGTGATATGTTTTGTGCTGGTGAAAAAATACCTGGATTAAGTTCCTCCCGTGTACTTTGTGACATTCACTTTGTGCACTTTGTGGTTAAAGATGTTTTACTCTACCACAAACGGCAGCACCCTGCTCCTCTCTCCTGCGGCGATCACATAAAGCTGGTATACTCCTTTTGAAAGGCCGGTTACTTTAACAGGCAATTGGTTAAAGCCCGCCAGCAGTTCTATCCACTGCTTTTTGATCAGCCTTCCCTGCATATCGGTGACCAGCATTTCGGCATTCATTTTTTGTGCAGCACTAATATTCAGTTTGCAGTTGCCGTCCCTGGCCGGGTTGGGTGAAACGTTTATTAACTCAAATCCTTTTGCAGCATTCAGTATAACAACCAGGTTACTGTATGTTATACTGCCGCTTCTCTCCTTCATTTTTACCCGGTAAAAATTCAGGCCCGGTAAAAGATGCATATCGGTAAAGCTAAGATCGCTTGCAGGCAACTCTGCCAGGCTGGTAAATGAATTCCCATCGGCAGCACGTTGAATGGTAAAGCCATCAATGGACTGGGCATTGGTTGTTGTCCAGTGAAGTACCGCCTGGTCGTTTTGTTTTTGTACACTTAATTCTATGCTGCCATGTACAGAAAGAATGGCACCCAGGTTCCCGATCACCATCGGTGCATCGGTATTGGCAGCAAATGAACTTACCGTGGTGGTTACCTGGTAAGCTCCGAACTGTGTAAGCCCGGTATTGATCACATTCCATACACCGGTATAAAATCCCTGTTCAACTGTAGTGGTATAATTGAAAAACATGTTACCATGCCCCGCATAATAAAAGAAATTCACGTTCACCGCTGCGCCCGGAACACCAGATGGATTGACAACCCAGGTACGGTTAACGGCGCTTAAGGGAACGACTATGGGTGGATTGATACCGATCTCAACCCGGGCGCCATAATTAAGTCCGCTGCCGTTAAAGATAGCCAGCGGGTTAATTGTAGTTGTATTGCCGCCAATAGGAAAGATCCTGGGTGTTGCTGTAATATTATTAAGCACCAGTTTCCCTGATCCGTTGGTAACAAGATGTGATGTGGCAGATCCGCCGCTGATATCTCCCGTCATGGTCAAATTATACGACCCCATCATCACCAATGCATTTGAAAGCAATGCAATATTACCCGTAACCGATTTGTTAGATACCATGGTAACCGTTGTACTTGCTCCGATATCCATTCCGGCAGCAGGAAGTGTTAAGGAGCCACTGCCGCCTAAACTGGCCGTGGTGCCGTTGATGATGAATTTTCCGGAGGTTCCGTCATGCCCGATATTACCGGTACCAATAATGCCGTTGCGAAAAGTTTTGGTGCCCGAATTTGAAAAGGTAATGGACCCATTGGCCTCATACAAACCATTGATAACTGTATTTGAGAGGCCGCCTATCAAACCCAGGTTGCCCGTAGTCCGGAAGATGGGTATGGTAACCGCATCCACATTGGGAAAGAAGGTAACACCCGAAGAGGCAAAGGCAAGAATAGGCGTGTATTCGAGAACCGCTGCATTTTGATAAACGTAATTTGCAGCATGAACACCCACACCTGCATTTGTTAAACCGGTTGCCGAAAGCCGCAGCATCCCCCCGGTATTAATATTTACCGTTGCAGTTCCTGTGAACTGCGGACCATTGCTGTTAGAAGCAAGTGTGAATATTCCTCCGCTTTGTACAATGATATCATCCCCGGTTCCATCATTCACGGTTAAGGTATTGGCGGAATGAAAAAGGATGCCACCGCTTTCAATGATCACCTGGTCCATATCCTCATTTACGCTTACGGTTACCGTATGCCCGCTGCGGATATAGATCGTATTGGCAGCATTGGTGGGTATGAGTGTGGCGGCACTCCAGGTGCTGTTATCGGGAGAAGACTGCCAGGTGGCTAATGTAGCCCAGTCACCGGTAGCAACAGAACGGAAATAATCAGTAGAATTTGAGAAGATTGTTTTGCTTATAGGGCCGCCCGGATCAGCAACTGAACCTGTAAAAATAAATATGGTCAATAATAAAGTAAACAGCGTTTTCATAACTCGTTAATTGGTTAAGGCTGTTCAGGGCATATTAAAGCTACAACAAGCAGCTGCCAGATGCAAGTTGTTTACACAGATTTAATGGGGAAAAAAACCAGGGTAAGTGGCAGTTCCTGCTTTGTAGTTCCAATTTTATCCGGAGCGAAGATTAACCACAAAGAACATAAAGGATAGCGCAAAGGCCACGAAACGTTCATATAATTATAAAGGCCTCCTGCTTTGCAGGAGGCCTTTATAAAACACTTATCAAACCAATAAGGTTTCAAGAACCTTATTGTGTTTTAAAATCTTCTTTGTTTTATTGTATCACAAAACGTAATATTCTTGTTCTTCCTTCGCCGCTGTAACAAGCTAACTGATAGGTACCGGCTGCAAGGCCTCTTACATCAACAGGCACCTGGTTAAAACCGGCGACAGCATTAACAACCTGTTTCTGTATCATCCTGCCCTGCATATCGGTGATCAGCAGTTCCATGTTTGTTTTTTGTGCAGCGCTTAGTTTCAAACTGAAGGTGCCGCCTACGACCGGGTTGGGCGAAATATTCAGTATGTCGATTCCGCTGGCAGCATTGATGAGGCTCACTACAGAACTGTAAGTTGTTTTGCCATTTGCATCTGTCAGTTTAAGGCGGTAGTAGTTTATTCCTTTCGCTGGGTTGGCATCGGTATAATTGAAAGGCTGCTGGCATTGAAGCGCTGTAGCATGTATACTATGAACGGCAACATAATCTCTTGCATTGCTGCTGCGTTCAAGTGTTATGTTCAGGGATGGCGTGCTGTAACAAGTGAGTCTCCAGTTAAGCAGGTGATGACCGTTCTGTTTTAAACCGGTGAAGTAATTAATGGTAAACGGTAATGGGTTCTGGAAGTTGGTACTGCCGATGGCAAAAGCCCCAAAAGTAGCCGACTGTGTTCCGTTCCAGATAACCGTACCCGCTGTGGCGTTGCCTGTTGTAACACCCGCTGCAGCAATCACATCCCAGGTACCGCCCGCATTGTTATGATGTGCAACTGTAAGTGTGGGAAGATTATTGATATAAGGAAGTGTGGCATGACAGTTATTGATGCTTTCATTCCACGATAAAGCGATATCCACCGTAGAAGTTCCATTATCTCTTGTGAGTGTCCAGTAATCGCAACGGCTTATATGATGAAGACCTGGATTTGAAATAGCGCCCAGTAACATGGCATCTCCCCTTTTATATTCCACAGTGAACTGGTCGGTGGCAGCACCGCCGGTGAAATTGGAAATGGACAATGCAGCATATCCCTTAACAGCGCCCGATGGACCGCAGTTTGTTTTACCCACGGGGAAAGTAAAGGCAATGTTGCCTGTTTTTCGTACCGGTCCGTCAACAAAACTGTTATTAGATGCACTGGCAACAACAGAGCCGGCAGCCATTGTAAGCAGGTTTGTATTGGTAGTGGTAAGCACACCCGAGATAAGCACCAATGCGTAAGGGAGGGTAACAGCACTTTGCATTACCACACCGGCTGCATTATTTATGACCAGGCTAAACGAACCGGTTGCATTATTCATCTGCAGGTTCTGACTTACCGCTCCATTCATCATAATATAATTCTGCGAGCCAAATGCACTTGTGCTGGTAATGGTACCCGCTGTTTGTGAAACGGTACCCGGCACATTTAACTGAAAAGCGCCTGAACCTGCTCCGCCCGTGGCCCTGTTGGTAAGATTAAGTGTTCCCCCGGAGATCAGCAGGCTTCCACCCAGGGTTAATGTCATGGGATATCCACCCACATCTCCTGCAAAAGTTGCATTGCCGATAACCGTACCCCCACTCATCTTCAGATTGGTTGTAACAGAGCCCGTTCTAAAGGAAGATTGTGCCGCACTTAATTCCAATGTACCTCCCTGCACTTCCAGGTGACCAATGCTGTAACCCGTGGGATTGGTTGCCAGCCTCAATGTGCCGGTGCCGGTACTGATAACCCGGATACTGTCCATAGCCGTATTGGTTGCAGGTAAAAGTATGGCCGATGCGCCGCTGATAGTTTGTGAAATGCAATTCCAAAAGAGCTTACCACTATATGTTGCCAGGCTGCTGAACGACATATTGGTTCCCACAATACCGGTAACATCGATCAAAGAGCCGTTTTGAAAGTCGGCTGCCGGCGCAACACCCCCGCTTCGTTTCCAGTTGAGTGCCGAGCCGGAACTGAAAATAAGATTATTGGTTCCCGAGCCACTAAATGCCGATGCAGCCGTATTGTTTGCTGCTACTTCCACAATACCCTGGTTATAAATATCGGTTATACAGTTACTGGGTGAAGCGGCAGAAGGAGCAATTATCCATTGAGAATTCCCTTCTCCCAAAACCAGTTTTGCATCAAAGCCGATCGTAGCAGTGTTGGAAACACCAGCTCCATATGTTTGTATGGAAACCCCCGCTCCCTGTCCAAGCGTTAGGGTGCTGGAAACATCAACCAGGAAAACAAATCCACCGGATGCGTTATTACCAATAGTGATAAGCCGGTTGGCAGCAGCACTGAAAATGACATTGCCGCCACCTGCTATCGTAAGCGTAGCTATACTGGGTGAGATATCAACATTGACCGTAGTAGATGAAGCAAAGATCACAGAGTCGCTGGCGCCGGGTATGGTTCCGCCAGACCAGTTTGCCCCGTTACTCCAGGCGCCGCCGCTTGCACCCATCCAGAATTTTTGTGCAGCACGGGCATTACAAAGGAAAGAGAGAAAGAACACAATGGTTATAATAATAAGTTTCATTTTCATAAAGATGGTTAAAGTATTTTCATAAATACAGATCGCCGGCAGTTGATATGGATGGATAAATCTACAAAATAAGGGTTGCTTATGCAATAGACTGGATTGTATTTTAAGCAACGGGTTTGTATAAAGATGATTATCAACAGGTAACTGCTTTTGCCGGAACACAAAGGATTCATGCAATGAAAAAGGTCTCCTGCTTTGCAGGAGACCTTTTAAAAACACAATAAGGTTTTAAAAACCTTATTGGTTTGATTGTATCACAAAACGTAATATTCTTGTTCTTCCTTCGCTGCTGTAACCAACCAGCTGGTAGGTACCGGCTGCAAGGCCTCTTACATCAACAGGTACCTGGTTGAAACCGGCGGCTGCATTAACCACTTGTTTCTGTATCATCCTGCCCTGCATATCGGTGATCAGCAGTTCCATATTTGTTTTTTGTGCAGCGCTTAGTTTCAAACTGAAAGTACCGCCAACGATCGGGTTGGGTGAGATATTCAGAATGTCGATACCGGTGGCTGCATTGATGAGGTTCACTACAGAACTGTAGCTTACTTTACCGTTTGCATCAGTTAGTTTAAGGCGGTAGTAGTTTACTCCTTTCACCGGGCTTGCATCGGTATATGCAAATGGCTGCTGGCATTGAAGTGCCGTAGCAGTAAGGCTGTATACAGAAGCATAGTTCCTTGCATCGCTGCTGCGTTCCAAAACAATATTAACGGTTGGCGTATTGGTGCAGGTAACTTTCCAGTTCAGCAAATGATTGCCGCTTTGTTTTACACCGGTGAAGTAGTTGATGGTGATGGGCAGTGGGTTATCAACGGCAGTACTACCGAATGCAAACGGGCTGAAAGTGGTTACACTTGGCCAGGTAATATCTCCGGCTGCAATGGTTCCGTTTGGCGGCGGATTAAAACCAACACTGCTGCTGTTCCAGTTAACTCCATCAAAATGTACCAGGGCCAGCGTAGCAAGGTTATCGATATAGGTCCCGTTACAAACATTATTAGCGCTCCAGAATGCGGTTACATCAACGGTAGGTGTACCATTGGTTCTGTCTAATGTCCACCAATCGCAACCACTTACGTGATTTATCATTGGATCGGTGACAGGGCCCAGCAATCTTGCATTACCACGCAGGTATTCTGCATCAAACTGATCGGTAGCCGCACCCCCAACAAAGTTGCTCACCCGGATAGGCACATAACCAAAATTGGTTTTACCAACAGGGAATGTAAAGTCGGTATTACCGATCTTCCTTACTTTGCCATCTACATAGCTGGCGTTGGTGTTACCACCGGTTAACGTGGTACCGGCACTCATTGTAAGCATGGTAGTCGGTGCATTCAGTTTTAAGATACCGGCTGTTAATGCCAGTGTGGTGGTTGCACCGAGGGTGATATCCCTGTTCAACTCTACGCCTGCTGCATTGTTTATTGTTAAACTCTCAAAAACACTCCAGCCGAATGTACCGCCAATATTAACTGTTTGCGCAGACGTTCCGTTAAACGTAACTGTGTTTGCAGCAACAGACAGGAAATTAAGTGTTGAACCCGCAACGGTAGTAATATTTCCTTTGATACTGATACCGCCGGTTGTATTAAGCCCTAATAACAATCCCTGTGTGATGGTTAAATTATCTATACTTAAAGCACCGCCTCCTGTACCAGACTGGCTGAAGGCTGCATTATCAATCTCAAAATCTGCATAGGTTCTTCCACTCAATGAAGGAGCAAGATTACTTAGCATACGGAATAAACTTCCGGTTTGAAATACCACAACAGAGTTAGGCTGGCCGGCGCCAAAAGGATTTCCACCGGCAATCTGGTTGTAGACCGAACCACTAATAAACACAATTGAATTCAAATTCGTTGTACCAAATGCATTGCCGCTGAATGCTGTTCCGGCAGTAAAAGATGCGCCGGTATTAAAGGTAACGCTACCTGCATCAACAGCCGTAAATTTATGTGCCCCACCCGTAAACGTCATGCTTCCATCAATGATAGATGAATTACCTGTAGGCAAGTTAATTGTATAAGCATTGGCCCCCGAAATATTCAGTTGTGAACTTGCATCCAGTTCTAATTCTTCTCCGCCAAATCCTGCACCAATAGTTAAGGTAGTATTATTAACAGCAGCCTGTAATGTTACATTAGATCCCAGCGATATCCCAAGATAACCGATGGTTTCAGCCGGCACTCCGGTTACAGTTACTGTAAGTGGCCCTAAGAACAAAAGACTATCATTGGTTGAAGGTGATATACGGGCAGGCAACCAGTTGATCGGATCGGTCCACAATGTGCCGTTCGCACCACTCCATATATAGGTATTAACAACATTCAGCGTGGTGGCATTGGCTAAGCCTGGTGTTGTCAGCAAATAATTTGCCGCCCCTGCTATTCCTCCACCATCGTTGAACTCGTAAACAGCAAAATGATATTGAGTTGCAACGGCAAGACCTGTTATAGTAATTGGCACTCCTCCATTTCCGCTTACGCCATTATAAACCACATAAGTATTTGCACCAAGGTTTGAACCAACAGCATATACTGTATTTGCTGTATAAGATGTTGCATCTACCGGTGTACTTACTACCGGGGTAAGTGCATGAATCACTAATAATTGTTTTGCGCCGTTACCAGGGGTTAATGTGACTTCTATGGAGTTGTTTGTAACCGTTCCAACAGTAATAGCACCTTGTGTAGTTGGTTCAGCATCTATTACATTACCCGATAACGATACATTGGGATTGTTTGAGCCGGCACTTACGTTTGTGATATTTCCTGCATTCACTCCCAACGTTGCAGAATTCAACCGGATATAAATAGGTGTTAACGGTACAGAACCACCGGCCTGGGTTAAAGTGATGGGGTTAGTTGGCACAAACCCACCTCCTGTTCCGGTAGATATCTCATACCCGGCAGGGGGAGTAATAGTTATATTTCCTGTTAGGTCTGTTCCGCTTACATCATAGCTTTGCTCCGCAGATGGCACACTAACAGTTGATAAGAAGCCCGTACGTGATGTTGGTGTTACGACTATGTTAGGAATGCCGCCAATAGGGGCTGTAGTTCCATTCAATGTTACATTAACGGCATTCGCATTCGCATCAAATCCGCCGGTGCCAGTTGTTGCAGAAGCTCCATAGCCATAGAGCCGGAAAGTTGTTGCTGTTGTAATATTTGTTAACCCTGCAATTGTAATTGTATTTGTTGCAAAAGCAGCCGAAACTATTGCTGTTACTGTCCCCAGATCCGCAGTAAATCCATCCACAGAAGAGCGTAGTGTTACGTTCTGCGGACCAGTTCCAGATCTGTCCCAAACAAAAACAAACGATGTTGGTGTAAATGAAAATCCACCATTGGGTGTAACTATAAACTGGATGTAATCATTTCCTGCAACAGCTTCAGCTAATGTGTTTCCGCCAGCGGTATTACCGGTATTGAACCAGCCACTGCCTCCAAACCGGTTGCCATTGGCAGCTGCGGTGATAGTTCCTTGGGTTAAATTAGCGGCAGAGATATTAGCATTATTAGCAACACTTGGCTCGGTTGTCTCAGTTCCAGCATTACCAAAAGTATTCCATTGTAATAATTGTGCTGAAGCGCCTGCACCTAGGAATACCAGAGACAGTACGAAGTAAATTTTTTTCATAGTCATCAATTAACCAGGGTTTATAATTAAAAATCAGTCAGTAGTTCGGCTGAGCGGCTTTTGGTAGGAATATTGGAGTTTTAGGCCTGAATTTGGCGCATTTATCATGCCAAACCGGGTGCAAGATACTTTATTCCGCCATAATGCTGCAAGGGGAGCTATTAAAATTACATGAAGATTTCCACAGGGGGCCAAACCGGCAAACCGATAAGGTTTGCAGCCGGGTAAGTGCAGCCGGCAAAACCTTATCGTGTTTGAGGCGTATGGTAAATCAAAACTCAATAAGGTCACCCCTGCACATACCAATGCATAAACCTTATTGGTTTTATGCGGCAAACCGATAAGGTATGCAGCCGGGTAAGTGCAGCCGGGCAAAACCTTATCGTGTTTGAGGGTATGGTAAAACCAAAACACAATAAGGTCACCCCTGCACATACCAACGCATAAACCTTATTGGTTTTGTGCGAAAAATCCAATCGGGTTGAGTAATCTCTCCCGGTTTTATGTTTTTTTAACCCTTATCAGAAATTTGACCGGAAGTATTTTTAACTGTATCAATCCACACGCACATGGATTATTTTCCACCCCTTCTTGCAGACAGGATGTATCACATTACCGGCCGTGCCGTTGGCGATGAGAAGTTGTTCTTACACAATGAAAATTACCGTTTCTTTTTACAACGGTTTGATAAGTATATAAGTCCCGTTGCCGATACATTTGCCTGGGCTCTTTTACCCAATCATTTTCATTTCCTGATCCGGATAAGGCCGTATGCTCAGTTACTGGAACATTACAGAAAGATAAAGCCTCATGGCATCGAAGAGGAAAACTGGCAACCCGGCTTCGTAATGAAACGGTTCTCGAACTTGCTTAACAGCTATGTAAAATCCTTTAACAAGGTAAATAACCGGCGGGGCGCTTTGTTTATTGATTACATGCGGCGGCTGGAAGTAAAAACAGATGCTCATTACACGGCAACCATTTTTTATATCCATAAAAATCCGGTTCATCATGGCTGTTGCAAACAGATAAGCGACTGGCAATGGTCTTCCTATAAAACAATTCTTTCAAATGCCCCAACAAAAATTGAGCGGCAATCAATTTTAGACTGGTTTGGCGGTCCGGAGAGATTCATTGAATATCATTCCCAGCCGGTGCATTTAAGAAAAGCGGTGATGGTGGAACTTGAAGAGAGGAAATAAAATGTACCATCCAACCATAAAACACAATAAGGTTATCCGGTACAAAAATCAGCCATAAATCTTATTGGTATATTGAAACTAATTTTATTAAACCAATAGAAGGTTATTATTGATGTTGAGAAAATACGTTCCCTATATTTCCAAACAATACAGTATTGACTAAAAATAAAGCATCGTTTTGTACAGGCGAACCACTGGCTCTTGCAGCACCATCCATATTCATATCAGCAGTATTATATACATTTGAAAGTACTATTCCGATATTCCCGCCTAATACCGTATTCACCAGATATAAAGCATCATTCTGTGCAGGTGAGCCGCTGGCTCTGATTTGCGTATTTGAATTGGCATTACCACCCCACAAACCAAACCTTCCAGCACCAAGATCTTTCATTGCTGCATTCGTAACAATCGCTCCATTCTGGTAAGCCTGCGATTGGCCAATCGTAAAATCATACAACACCGGCGCCACCCCACTGCCATTTACAGCATGCGTAACCGCTGTGCGAATACCTAAATGGTTGCGGTGCCTGATGGCAATAAAATAATTACCCGCAGCCACCGTACTGAACGATACCGCCGATACCCCATCCACATCCACAATCAACCCGTCTTCCCGTACAAAAGCAGCCCGGCGGGCAATTACAACAGATGGCGTTATGGCATCCCTGAGTTCCAACAACACCCAATCGGTGATATCGGTGTCAGCACCGCCTGAAGTAAAGAACCCGGCGGGCACATTTTCGCCGCCATTGTAATTTCCAAAAGCAGCGGTATTATATGGCTGGTTCAATGCATGGGCATTGAGTACGGCTGCCCAGGCAGCGGTTACGTCTTTATGCCTGCTCAGTGCGTTGCTGTAAGCACCCTGCAGGAATATCTTTACCGATACCAATAACTTTCCTTCAAAAGCACCCATGGCAGGCGGAACCGTTCTTGTTGCACCGTTTATATCGGTAGTGATGCCTGTAATGGAAATACCTGAGTTCAATGCCGGCGAACCGCTTTGCAGTGCAAGATTGGCTGAACTGGTAAATAACGGATCTGCCGAAATACTATTCGCTTCCTGTCCGGTAGCTGTTTTCCATTGGGCAAGTGTTGCCGAACCGGCAGCGCCTATCTGCCCGATGAATTTATTTCCGGCGCCGGAAGGGTTCACATAATAATCGTTGTAGTTGGCAACAGCAAACTGCGTGCTGGATGCGGCCGCATAAATGGCCGATGAACCATATCCCTTTGTTGCCAGCAGGCCCAGGTTATTTACCACAATATTATCCCTTACATTGGCCACCGTGCCCGCCGCCAGGTAAATGCCCATCGACATGGCATCCAGTTCATTGAGCGTATTGCCCGGCAGATGAATACTGTTGAAGTAAACATTTATGCCGCTTTGCGTACCAATTAATGCAATACCCATGATATTATCTAACAGGAAAGGACTGTCATAATCCCACCCATCGCCGGTTAACCCCGTAATGGCATTATTTACCACCAATACATTGGCCGCTGCGGTTTCGGTAGATACATAAATTCCATGACAACCATATCCTCCGTTTCCGGCATAGGCCAGGTTACTGATGCGGTTGCTGCTTACGGTGGCATTCTTTGTACTGTTGGCGATCCAGATGCATTTATCATTCTCATCATTGCTTCCATCAAAATTTCCGATGGTATTATTGTATACGGTGGCGCCATCCACCCCTTCTACATAAATACCGGTATAGCTGATGGCATTGGCCCCGGTTGCAGAAAGATCGTTGCCCGATATGTTAAGCCCGTTTCCATTGCCGGAACTCACCACCGCCACCGCACTGATACCGATGTATGCTTTTTGAATACTGTTGTTCTGGATCGTTATGTTATTGAAATAGCCCGGCATACCCGGTATATTTCCATTGCTTACAAACAGCGCCGTTGCAGTATTGGCTCCGTTGATCATGATGCAGTTCTTCAGACTTATATTATTCACCGCCGTGGTACCCGAAGAACTTATCCATATCACATTCGGTATAGTGCTGCTGCTGTTAACCAGTGTAAGGTTTCGGCCCGTGGTTCCATTGTTTGACCCGTCGATCGTTATATAGTTACCCAGTATTTTAATAAGCGGCCCGTTGGCAACCGAAGCGGTAACAGTGGCAATCACTCCGCCGGCCGGCCTGATGGTTAAACTGTTTGCTGCACTGGCTTCTGCATGTGGGTTAATGGTGATGGAGCCGGCTTCTGTATAATTTGCATCTGTCAATTCAAAAACAACTGCACCCACCAGGCAGGAATTATTATATGAATTAATGGCTGCTGTTAGTGTGGGATAGTTTCCGGCAACACCAACCGTGTATGTTCCGGCCGCCATGGTATTCTGAACAAGATAGGTATTGGGCGATGCAGGTGCAGCAGTAACGGTGTTTACATCCGTTGCCTGTAAACCTGCCGAAGGGGAAGAGCCGATATTAATGACCGGCGCCACATCCTGTGCAATGATGAAATAAGAAACAATATCGCCGCTTACCAGGCCACCCATATCGGCAGCAACAATGGTAAAGTTCCAGGTTCCGTTGGTTGCCGTACCCGAACTTATTACGCCCTGTGAAGAAAACCAGGCGCCGCCATTCTTACGGTAATAGATACGTGGTTGTAATGCACCCGAAACGGGCACGCCCGAAACATCGGTAATGGTGGCTGTAATGACCCGGTTGGCCGTTAAGCATGTTCCGCTTAATGCAGCATAGGTAATTACCGGAGCCGCTGCATCAACAGAATTTTCATAAGCGCCGATAGAAGGATTGCTGGCGCTACGGGTGGTACAGGCAATATCGTTTGTAATAGATGCAATAACAGTTCCGTTAGCAATAAGTGATGAACCGGTTTGTGGTTTCAGGTTAGATAAGCCATTGAACAGTGGATCAGCAGAGATGCTCGAAGCTTCTTCGCCGGTAGCGGTACGTAACGCAGCGAGTGTGGCAATATCGGTACCACTGCCCGGCAGCAGGCTTCCCGTTTTTGCAAACTTTGCTTCAGCGCCAGTTGTAAACAGGTCGTTGTAATTAGAAACAAGGCTGTTGAAAACATTGTATCCATACCCAATGGCATACTCACCCAGCCCGGGAGTAACGGCGCTTCCGGTAACGGAACCTGCACAGAATACATTGTTCTTGATATTGAGTGCCGGATCCTGGCCACCAATGGCCAGTGCAAAGTTGGGCTGGTTTCCACCGGTGAGTGTTCCGGAAATACTTACACTGTTGAAATAGATATTGGTGTTTACAATACCGCCCCCGATGAATATGCCCGAACCAAAATCGCCCAGGGTACCGTTGGTGGTAATGTTTGCAATGGTATTATTAGCAATAAGATTGGTACCCGAAGCGCTGCATGATGTTATAAAGATGCCCGATACAGAAAAACTGCCGGCCGACCGTATGCTGTCGATCTTATTGTATGAAATGGTCACATTCGATACTTCGTTGCCACTATAAAGCGTATTGGAAATAGCCAGGTTACCACAGGCAATACCGAATGCATCGGCGGATGACCCGCTTATATTTGAGATGGTATTTCCCGAAATGGTCAGGTTATTCTCATAGCCCACCATAATACCGGCGATGCGGATGTTTTGTGCCGAACCCGATGGCGTATTCATCACATTCTGGTTAATGATGTTACCGGAATTCTTATCATTGAAACCGGCTCCCTGCGAATAGATACCCACCTGCACGGCCCTGATATTATTATTTTCAAACCGGTTATTGTTATTATCATTACCCAGGCTGTTTGTATTGATGATGGAAGAACCACTTCCGATACCGAATAAAGTACTAGTAGAAGAATTACCCGTGATGTTGCAGTTCTTAACCGTATTATTGCTGGCGCCATTCGCAGTTCCGGATGATTGCAGCCATACCACCGCACTGGCCGTGCTGGTATTGGTATTAATAATAGTAAGGTTGCGGCTGGCGGTATTGGGCGGACAAATAGTATTGGTTGTATTGGTATTCGATCCGTTGATGGTAACATAGTCGGCGCCATTAAATACAATAACAGCCGTTGCGCTGCTGGCAGCAATGGTTGCATTAACTCCTGTTGCCGGTTTAATAGTAAGCGTATTTGCTGCACTCGCATCATCATTTGTATTGATGACGATGGGATATGTTTCGCCCGGGTATGTGTCATCCAGCAGTTCAAATATAACGGCTCCCGAAAGACAGGAGCTGTTATAAACAGCCATTGCTGCAGTAAGTGTTGGATATACACCGGCAATACCCACGGAATACGTTCCCGCAAACAAGGTATTTTTTATGCTGTAGCTGTTGGGAGTAGTTGGCGGAACACTTACACTATTTACATCAGCAGCAACCAACCCGGCTGACGGTAAAGAAATAATATTGGGCGTAGCAGTGATATCCTGTGCAATCACAAAGTAAGAGATCACATCGGGGCTGGCAATGCCACCCATATCGGATGCGATGATGGTAAATGTCCACACGCCATTAGTTGCGGTACCCGAACTTAAAACACCCGGGGAAGAAAAATAAGGACCTGCATTTTTCCGGTAATAAATGCGGGGCATCAAAATGCCCGATACGGGCAGGCCCGATGCATCGCTGATGTTTACAGTAAGTGTACGGTTGCCGGTATTGCAGGTGGTGCCTAAAGTTGTATAGCTCATCACTGGTACAGAAATATCTGATAAGATAAAATCACCGGCATCGGCGCCCATATCGGTTGGTGTAAGTGTTGAGCGAAGCTGCCCGTCGATATCATTGGTAATGGTTGCAATGGATATGCCTGCGCTCTCTACCGGCGATGCAATGGCAGCATTGATGTGCAGGTTGGGTGCAGTACCTGATTCATTGATAAAAACGGGGTTGCCGGAAATACTGTTCACATCCTTTCCCACAAATGCCTGCCAGGAAGCAAGATCACTGACATCAAGTGAATTATAAAAACCAAATACGCCCCCGTTTCCCGACACGAAGTAATCATTATAGTTGATGGTTAATCCGGCTGGATTCACAGTGGTTCCCGCAACACGAACGGCATAATGTTTTCCCCCGGCTGAAGTATTGGAACGGGCATTTACAAAAACATTATTCTCAAAATTACGGTTAACTGTTACCTGGTCCGACCGGAAAGCAAATGTATTTCCTGTTTCTGCACCCACACCTGTTCCGCCGATATACACGCTGTTGAAATAAATACCACTGCCCGATGCACCTGCTGATTCATAAATACCCGTGATGGGAATACCATGGATCAGTGAAGCGCCGGATGTATCATAGCCAAGCCTGATAAAATTATTTTCAACGGATGTTAGTCCGCTGTTGAAATGAATACCCCGTATGCTGGCAGCGCTGCTTGTGGTTCCCAAACCAAGGTTATAGACATTATTTCGGGCAACTGTATTTTCTAAAGTGGTGGGCCCTGAATAATAAATACCTGTTACCGATGAAGCAGCCGTAACATTATTATTGGTTAGTGCATACACGGTGTTTTGCGAAACCGTAGTAATGCCTTCTGTAGCCACACTCAATGAGATGCCAATAACAGATGCTGCTGCACCGGCGCCGGTAGCATTGGCTGCTGTGCCCAGGTTACGAACCGTATTGCCTGTAATGCTGTTGATACCGCCGGTGGAAACAACGCCGGCCACGATGCGGTTTGTATTGGCCGTATTGGGTACATAAGCATTGTGAAGATTTGCAATGAGGTTGTTGGTAATGATCATTGCGGTGGCCGTGCCGATATTATTGATGCCCGTAACAATTTGTGTATTGTTGCCCGTTGATGCATTGGAAGCCTGTAAACTGTTTATGGTAGTTATACTTCCGATGGTGTTGGAATCGATGGTAACAATTCCTTCTGAAGATGATTGTATGCCGATGATACCTGTTGCAATGGTAGTGGTTGAACCGGTGGTGGTAATGGAACCGATCTTATTATTCCGGATGGTTACAATACCAAGGCCGGCCACTCCTATTCCATTGGCAGTGGCACCGCTGCTTCTTCCTGTAACAAAAACAGAACCATTGCCGGTAGTGCTTCCGATGGTATTGCCGGTACTGGTACCCACATTTGCATTTCCGCCGGCGATCATGATACCGCTCCAGATACCGCTGGCAAGAATGGTAGTGCTGTTTGTACTGGAAAAACTGGTACTTGTAAATGAAAAATTAGCAATGGTATTGCCCTGCACCGAAGATGCAACGGTGGTATCAACCAACAGACCAATACCATTAAAGCGGTTCGAAAAAGAACCGTCGATGGCCCAGGCTGGTCCTCCGCAGTTAGCTGCACTGCCTCCGATAAAGTTATTGGTAACCGAAAAATTATTTCCGGAAGCTGAATTGGAGATTCCGATACCATAAATGGTTGTGCCGTTGCTGGTGCTTGTTCTTACACTGGTTTGATAAATGCTGTTGGCATTAATGTTCCAGCCGGTATTACCTGCAAGCAACAGGATGCCTGCCGACGTGGTGGAAGTGCCGGTAACAAAATTGTTATAGACATTACAGTTGGAAATTGTGTTGCCGCTGTTGTACTGTGCCACCGTAGTAACCGTGCCCAGCGAATAAATTCCATTATTGGCTGCCAGTGTGGGTGATGCGGTAGTTCCTGCACTTCCGTCAATATCACAATTATCGATCGTGTTATTATCATTGCCGCTGGTACCGGTAGTGGTACTAAAAACAACCACGCCCGATGCGGCAGAAGGAAATGAGCTTTGCAACACTGTGTACTTAATTATGTTGTTAGACGCATCATTGATAAAGCGGATGGCGGTGCCGCCGGTTGCTGTACTTGTATTGGCAATGGTAAGTTGTTTGAGCGTTCCGGTTCCGCCGGGTCGTCCGTCAATGACAACATAATTAGCCCCGTTCATATCAATGGTAGCCATGGTACTGGCACTGCTGATGGAAAGATTGATGGCGGCTGCTTCGGGCCTTATGGTAAGCGTATTAACCGTTCCGGCGCAGGGTATTATGCCGATGCTGATAGGAAATGTTTCGGCTGTACTGGTATAGGTTGCCTGCAGTTCCAGTATTACGGGCCCGGCTATGCCGCTTGTATTTAATGCGGTGAGTGCGGAAGTTATCGATGTATAAAATCCGGTAGGACCTACGGAGTATGTTCCGGCGGCAATGGAACAGATCAGTGTAGGTTGTGATCCATCAAGCGAAGCGCTTAGCGCACCTTCTGTTACAGCGATCACTTTCCAGTAGTAAAGTGTTGATCCGTTCAATCCTGTCTGTATGGAGCTAACCGCCCCTCCTGTTCCTGCAGAAGCAGGCGCCTGGTTTATGAATGTATAATTGATGCCGTCTGTTGACCGGTAAATGGCAAAGCCTGTTTCGTTCGTTGCATTGTCTGTCCAGTTCAACGTCATGCTGCTGATGCCTACTGCGGTAAAACTTAACCCGGTAGCCGCTGCCGGCAATGGCGGCGTATAAATGAATATCCTCCGGCTTCCGTCTGCAGCAGAATTCAATACAGTGATAGGGCCGGCGGTATATAAGTTTACGGCTGCTGTGGCAGATGCTCCGTCATAAGTTGGAGAAGGCGTTCCGCTTTGCGGGGCCATTACCGAACCAATGTTGTTTGTTGCATTACCCGAAGAAAAACCGATATGCGGATCTTTTGAATTATCATCCACCGCACCGGCCACACTCATGTTCATAGTTCCGTATACTTCTTCTACTACACCGGTTGTTTCATACAATCTTATTTGATAGGTGAGATCGGCCGTACCGCCTGTGTTAAAGTCTGCCTGCATGTGTAGCCATTCCACAACAAGCATACGGTTGGGTGCGGCACCCGTTATCTTATAATGTACTTTACCGGTGCTGTGTCCCCGTTGATCGGCGCCATAAGCAGTTATCAATGTTGCAGAAACCTGGCCAAGTGGTTGATAAGGATTGCCTGTCTGAACAGCGGTTGCTCCCAGTTTCATCAGCCCGTTTGAATTTACAGAGAATTGGCTGAAGCGCTGCCCCTGGAGCCAGAGATCAAAACCGATATTGCTGACGGCTGATATACCGTCGTCAGTATCTGCAATAATGAGTGTGGTTGTCCCACTGCTCATATCGGTAAGAGAAGCGGTGCTGTTAGTAGTAAAACTGTAGTTGGCTGCACTCTGAGCCGTTGCAGAAATACCTGGATAAAACAAGAAGACCAGGGCAAACAAATGATGCCATGCCCGGTGCATAAAACCGATTGTTTCCGCAAAAAGATTATGTAGCACCCGGGTATTCATTCCGTGCTGTATGAAATAATTTAATTAAATAAAGCTATTGAGGGAACGTGGATGTTAGTTGGTAATGAAAGGAATTGGTAATTTGATAATAATGCTAAGGTTGGAATGAGGAGCCGTTAAAACGACAACTACCTCAATAAAAAACCGGTTGCATAAGCGGTTCTTTTCATAAGCAGATCGAACAGACAAGATAATGCTTTTTTCTATAATCTGAAGGGCCCGGGCATTAAAAATGGGGATTGTGGCATTATTTAAAGACAAAACCTATAAGGTTTAGCCGGGATTTGTGCAGTTAGATAAAACCTTATAGCGTTTGCCCGGCTTGTACTGTAAAGCAAAACCTATAAGGTTTAAAGCCAGGGCTTGTGCTGTGTGGAAAAACCTTATAGTGTTTAGCCGGGGGTAAATAAAATACTATACGCTATAAGGTTTGCCTCCGCACATAGCCCGCCCGCAAACATTATAGGTAAAAAAAAGGCCGTGTTCTCACACAGCCTTTTCCCATTATTATAAAGAATTTATTGCTTAACCAACTTACCGGTACTCACTTCGCCATTGCTGCTGATCATCTTGATCATGTAGGTACCACCTGCCAGTGCAGCCACATTTACAGGTAAAGTATTACTACCCATTTCTACATTCAGCTGACGCTGCATCATCATGCGCCCATTCATATCGGTAACAACCAACTGTACCTTATCCTTCACCGGCGACGACAGCATCAGGTTAACCACCGTAGTAGCAGGGTTCGGGAACATACCATCAAGGGTGATCACATTCGGTTTGTCTGACTTGAGTAATACAATATTGCTCAGTTTGCTGCGGTTATCAAAGTCTACCTGGCGTAAACGGTAGTATTGCCTGCTGCCCGTTACATTGTTATCAGTAAATGCATAATCAAGCTTAACAGAACTATTGCCGTTTGCTGCAAGTGAATTTACAAAGCCAATTGATGTATAATTAACCCCATCCAATGAACGCTCAACATCAAAGCCCTTGTTGTTTACTTCTACACTGGTTGTCCAACGAAGTTGATTACGACTGCCATCCTTGTATCCACTGAAAGTAAGCAAGTCTACAGGCAGAGTTACCAATCCTACGGTTTCTGCCCAATGATCTCCGTTGCCATAGGTACCGGTAACACTGGTGGGACCCGGTATGGAATAGAAATAATTAGTATAGTCAGTCCAATCATTGAGATTGGTTACCACAAAGAAATATGTATTACCATTTGTACCGCCACCAAAATTAGAAAAATCAACAAGCCTTACTTTCTGAGATGTTGATCCTCCGGAAAAAGTAATGGTAGCTCCTACAAAAGGAACCCCTCCTGTCCACACAGTGGGTGTTGTAATAGTCAAATTGGTTGCAATCCAGGAATAAATCCTCTCCGTACCCTGAGTATAACTGAATGGAACAGCCTGAACAAGATTCATATTAGAAAACGGAGTTCCGGCAGTAGAAATTGTAGGAGTAACACCAGCCGAACTTGCATCCGGAATAGCAATGGAAATACTGAGATAATTCACATATTCCGTACCTCCGGGACTTTGACTCGGATTAAAAACTATATCAGCTCTGTTTGCTGCTGCACCTGGTTGGATACTTCCCAACATCAACTGAGATCTCCCAACCAGAGATACGGCTAAAGCTAGCATTACAATTAAGACTTTCTTCATCATTATTGTTTTTTTACAGTGTTTGTATTATAAATGTTGATTTATCACGTTTCCAATATTTCCACTCAATATACCATTGACAAGAATTAATGCGTCGTTCTGTGTCGTTGGTGAACCGCTGGCCCTTACCGAGCCATCCATGTTCACATCTCCACTACTGTACTGGTTGGTTAAAATAGTACCAATAGTACCTCCCAAAAGAGTATTCACTAAATACAATGCATCATTCTGTGTGGCCGGAGCACCGCTTGCTCTTACTTGTGTATTTACGATCACATTACCTCCCCACATCAGGAAAGTAGATCCATTTTGGACCATCGCTGCATTAGTAAGTATTGATCCATTCTGATAAGCTTGGGTTTGGCCAGTCGTAAAATCATAATTGAATACGGTATTATCCTGCAGTAATTGCGATACGGGAGTACGAATGGGCAGGTGATTACGATGGCCCACCACCAGGTGATAATTGCCATCGGCATTAAGAGGCATCCTTACCGGAACATAGGTTGAGGTGCCGGCATCGTATTCTACAATATCGCCGTCACGCTGCAGCAGGGCTACACGGGTTTGTAACCGGGTGGCCGGCGTGCTGCCATCCTGCATGGACAGAAATACCCAATCAACAATATCGTCGTTGGTTCCGGCTACATCAAATACGGTTGCTGCGGGAACTGTTTCATTCACAGACGGGGAACCATCATAGATACTGCCGGCCCGGTTAAAGAAACTGCTCATGGCGGCACTGTAAGGTTGACTAAGCGGAATAACATTATTGGTCCGCAAACCATCATTCATCATACCCGAACCGGTATTATAAGGTCCCTGTAAAAATATCTTCAGGTTCAGTTTTGCGGCATTCACTTTATCCAGGTCGGCTATAGCAAAAACACCGGGCTGGTTAATGGCTGTTCTGTTACGGGTATAGGGACCTGCGCCTGCGGCTGCCTGTACATTACCAGCGGGCAGGTCCCAATCGGTACCGGTATTATACCTGGCTATTCCGGAACGTAACCGGTTAAAGCCGGGCAATTCATCAGCAGTTATCCATTCGCCGGTCATGGCCAGGTCTGATCCCCCGGCCACTGCCTCTGTAACCACCCAGCTATTGTTGGCAAAGTGGCCGGTTACCGGGCTGCCTGTTAACCCATTGTCCAGTACATTTTGTAAGCAACGTACGCTGATATCATCGGTTGTTCCATTATTTGTTATCGCAACCGGGTTATATTCGGTGGCGCTGAAACCAACCGGGTAGGTGAAAGAACCCGTGGTTAAACCCTGCTTTGTTAATACACCGCTTCCACCGGTAACTACAAAACGGGAAGAATTATTTCCACTGGCAGAAGCCCCCGGCGCCATTAACAGGTTCAGGTTAGCAAGCAAAAATTTTCCATTGGTGAACAACAGGCTGTTGCCAATGCGTGCATTGCTGCTTAGCAAGGTTGCATTGGCCGTATTGTCCAGTTCCAGGTTGGGGATGGTATTACCGCCCATGTTCAGGTTCTGCAAAGAAGTTCCCTTCAACTGCAGCAGGCCCGTTCCCAGTATATCTACATTACTGGTAACATCGCCCTGCACGGTTACTGTAGATCCGGCTCCGATAAAAAAGACCGCATTATCGATCTTTAATTGCGCCTGTATCAGCAACGACAGCAGGCAAACAGTTGAAAGTAAAATGGTTCTTTTCATGATCTTACCAGTTTAATTGAACAGTTATATTTTTCACAACCCCTGGGATGTCTGCCTGCCTTGTTCACCAGCTATTCAAATTTAATCAAGCAAGGCCAAAAGCGGGCAGAATATTTAGTAACCGGGAATCGCCGGTTATTAAACGGAGGGTACATCGGTAAAAATCGGTTATAATTTCATTCCCCGGAATACCATGAAAAGGTGATTTTTAGGCAAAACCTATAAGGTTTAGCCGGGATTTGTGCAGTTAGATAAAACCTTATAGCGTTTGCCCGGCTTGTACTGTAAAGCAAAACCTATAAGGTTTAAAGCCAGGGCTTGTGCTGTGTGGAAAAACCTTATAGTGTTTAGCC
>JBGAQR010000006.1:0-206440 GCA_044220615.1 Ferruginibacter sp.
GACAAGAACTTGAAATCTGTCAAATCAATAGAAGGTTTGTTAGAACCTGGTTTTAAAAAGTCAAATAGTCCCATAATAGTGTGTGTTAAAGATTAATAATTTAGTTCGAAGGATGGTGTCTTTTAGAATGACCGCCAACGAACAGGTATTGCCGATGGTGGGGAATTTAATATTCGTCCGCCGGAACTGCTGCCTGGCTTTTTGATAAAGTTAAATATTAAGAACTATAGCTGGGCTTTATTCGTCGAGCCCGGAACCACAGTACAGCAGAATTACCGCTGTTGATTGCTCCAATGTCCAGCCCCACTATTGGCAATACCAATGTTAGCTGTTCGCCCTTCCAATGAATATTTTTTTAATACTCATTCTGTAAGGGTTATTTTATTACTGCTCCATTTTGCCATTTGTCCAAAATTCCTTTAACCATCCAAGATGGAATCATTCCTTGATATTTTTTGCTGAACGAATCCACCAAACTGATGCCAGACTCTCTCACTTTATCTAATTTATTCTCTACTGCTTTTTTAAATATTCCGCCAGCTGCAATCGCCGTCTTTTCTGAATTTATTATTCGCTCGCCTTCACGGATTTTTGCCTCGAGCTGGTCAAGTAGTTGCTCGTAATCAGTCTGCATTTGTTCTTCTTTTCGTACTTTTGCGTCTGCTATTTCCTTGGCTTTTTGTTCAGGCGTTTTGAGTGCTTGTATGGTGGCTTCAGCAAGTTCCGTTTTGGTTTTCGCCTCATATTCCTTTACTTGGCGGATGTTGTAGGCAAGCAACTCAGATGTGGTACGCTCTCGTTTGAAAGTGATAAAAGAAAGGTCGCCATTCCAAAATTCCAATTCAATACCAGGGTAGTTAAGGTATTCTTGTGTGAATCGTGAATATTTACCTTGTCCGTATTTTTCTTGTACTTTACTTATTCCTTCGCCCCATTTAATGTTGTTAGAAGGTTTTTTGCCGAAACTTTTATAAAATTTAACTTCGAGTATGCCTCCACTCGAAGGTTCAACCGAAACTTCAAACCCATCGCCTTTATAAAATTCTGCCGAATTTTCTCGCAAGGTAAATTGCGAACGTAAATCGTTGATGGTTGATTGCATAAAATAATTTTGGCAATCTTCGGTAAGAATAAATTTACAATCGGCAAACGTTCCTGCTTTTTTTACAACTGATGTTGCTTTTTGTTGAACACTTTCGATTAAATCATTCAATACATTGAGTAGCTCAATTGTTTTAGAAACACTAGTGGCAAAAAAACCATAATCATCGGCCGATTTATAAGTTCCAGTCTTATCTATATAATTAACGCATTCTTTCCCATCTTTACAGAAAAGACGAACCCAATTCATATCGCTCGGCTTGTAAGGCAAACCCACGTTCGATATATCTTGTAATTTTATAGAAATGGAAGAACCTTCTTTTCTTCGGATGAAAAGCGTTCCATCAATAATTTCTGCCAGACTATAGGCCCCACCATCTAGTGTTTTAAGAATCTGATTCAGTTTTTGTAGATTATCTTGAACTTGTAAAGTGGTATTTATCAAAGGTGTAGCTTCCAACACAGCATTGCTAAAATATAATTCCTTGCCATCTTCAAATTTTACTTTTCCATAAGTGTAGCTATCTCCTGCAAATTTCATATCGGTAAGTGTTGTACCTATTTTGCCAAAATATTTTTTGGCTTCGTTGTAATTATCATTTTTTTCAAACACATTAATTAGTTTCACTCTGGTTCCGGTTGGAATTATTACATTGTTTGCCAATTTCATATTTTTATTAACATCAACGGCAATTTTTTCAAGTGCATCAAAATCTTCATCATTTTTATTTTTATTAGCTGAAGCTGTTTTATTAGTTTCTGCTACAATAGAAGGAGTTATTTTATTTTCAGTGTTGGATGTTGAACTTGCTTGTGTTTGTAAAGACGCTGCCGGATTAGTTGATCTAACTGCTGATAAAAAATCATTGATTAATTGCGCAAATTCTGTGGTATTTATGTTCGTAGTATTCGACATAATTATACCAATTGTGTTAGAAGAAGTATATGTTGCAGTCATGCAATTTGCACCATTCTTACATTTCAAGAAAACACTTTTATTTTCAACTTCGGGATATGCTTTATCCAAGTCTGTTATAGTTGCTTTGCAATATTTTCCAGACTGCAAACGAAGATAAATATCATTGCCATTTACTTCAAAATATCCATAATATCCATCATTAATTGTTTTTAAGTAATTGTTTAACTTGTCCAATTGCAGCTTGTACTGTTGTGCAAACGAAAATTGACAATTAAGTAAAATTAGAATTGCAATTATTAGGTTTTGCTTTTTCATAATTTGTTATTTACAGTTTTCAGATTGTATTTATAGCTTGTAGGGTGTTTCACAGGGTGACAGCTAACGGGCAAAGCTTTGCGCTGACATGGAATTTTATAATTGTCAGCCCGGAACTGTTGCCGATAATTTTGTTTAGTTGAAGTTAAGAACAAATGCCCAAAATTGTTTGTCCAGCCCGGAACCAAAGCTGAATTGCGTACAACTGCTGAAATATTGATTGTCCAGCCATGTTTGCGCAAAACTTTTTGTTGGCTGTAGTGCGTCAATTTTCAGAGAGATACTTTTTTAGAGTAATGATTTGGGCCTTCCCAAATCGTTTGAGATCAAGTAAGTCTTTGTCTCCTGTAATAAGATGTGAAGCTTTCCCGTCTTTTGCAAGCGACAACAAAAAATTGTCTTTTGGGTCTCTGCAAATAGTTGTTGAACTTGTAACTATGACAAATACACCATGTGCCCTTATTTGAAAGAGTAATTCCTCTAGATCACTAGGGGAAAAGTATTTGCGAAATTTTGGACGTTGGGCTACTTCAATAAATTCTTCAAGTAATTCACTACTGAATAATAATTTTACGTCAGGAGTTGAAATGATTTTGTCGAATGCCGAGAAATCTTTGTTTAGCAAAAAACTAATCCAGATATTTGTGTCAATGACAATTCTATTTTTTTTCTTTGGCATATCGCTTGGCTCTTACTGATTCAACTTCTTTAGTAATTTCTTCTAATGATGGAGGATTGATGCTTGCCTTTGATCGCAATTTTTTTATAATTTTCAAAAATCCATCCTCTTTAGTTTCTTTGATTGAAATTAAGTTGAGATCAGCAAGATTTTGAAGCAATTTAGTTGCCTTAGGATTTAGTATGTCTACTTGTAATGTCATACCCAAATATAAGAATTTTGCTTGAAAAGAATGTCCTGCCAGCATTACAGCTAACATTAGCATTTATGTAATAACACGTACCCCCTCAATCAAAAAAGGCATTGATCTTCAGGAAACTGCTGTTATACATTTTGTATTGTTTATTGCGTCAATGCAATTTAGAAAAAATTAATATGCGAAGCAATTGATTGCTGCTTATGGCTTCGCCTATCTGGATCACAGGTAGAATGCCAGGCAACGAGTAAGTATTGAATTTACAGCCAAATTTTCACTCCGGGTAGGGTATTTCTACGGCTTTACCGAAGTTTTTTGCCCGGCTACCAGTCTACCTTTTCATTCCCCCACAGATCATCAAACGGGCTGATAATATTTACCAGCTGCTGCTTGCTTACATGCAGGTAGCGCTCGGTGGTTTTAATGCTGAAATGCCCTAAAATATCTTTTATGTACCTGATATCGGTACCCTTATCAAGCAGGTGAGTGGCAAAACTGTGGCGCAGGCTGTGTATACCCACCCCTTTTTTTATACCGGCCCGGTTCTTCGCATTGGTAAATATCTGCTGTACGGTCCTGGTTGGGTAGGCATAGCCGGTTGTATCAGATTCAAACAGGTAATATTTGGGGTGAGGGATATACGTTTTTATATAACTGCGCAAAATATCAAGCAGTATCGGGCTCAGGTTCACATAACGGTCTTTTTTGCCCTTCGCTTTTTCTATAAACACCTGCATACGATGGCTGTCTATATCCGATATTTTTAAATTAACGATCTCGCTAACCCGCAAACCGGCGCTGTACGCAGTAAACAGCATGGCCTTATGCTTTTTATTGACGAGGGCATTAAATAACCTGCGTATCTCGGTTTCGTTCAGCAATTTGGGTAGTATGATCCTTTTCTTGGGCCTGGGTATCTCCCAAAAAAATTTTTCCCGGCCAAGCACCTGCTCAAAATAAAATTTCAGGGCATTTAACCGGCTGTGGGCAGTGTTTTCCTTAATGCCTTCCTTTTCCATGGCATATACCATATAGCGCTTCATCTCATCAGGTGTAAGTTCATCCACACATTTGTGTTTCAGAATTTTTAATAGCTGCATGAACTCATTCCGGTATGTGTTTATAGTTGAACTGCTATAGGCTTTCAGTTTCAGTTTCTGTACAAATTCTTCCAGGGCTTTAAAATTTTCATCAGAGAGCTGCGATACCGGGCTTAATAAAAATGGCCTTGCCGCTGTTTCTTCCCCAAGGTTCGCCGGCAGCCTTTTTTCGGGCAGCAGCGGCTGCAACCTTTTCTTCTTTTCTAAAAAATCCTTCAGTAAAGACCGGTCGATAATGACTTTGCCTTTTAACCCGTTGCAAAATTCCTGGTAATGCTCTTTGGTAAGCGGCAGGTACCAGCATTTATTTGTATGACTCCATTTTATGGCAGGAATTTTTCTGACCAGGTTATTCAGTTGTTTTTCTGCTGTAAAAAAAATGCCCATGCAATCCTGCCGGCGGTGAAGAAGATAACATAGCGTTACTGTTTGCATCTTTCAAGGTAACTAACATACACTGCCGGGGTTGGTGGTTCTCCCGCATTTTGAAGTTGTTTTTCACGGGGGTCAATGTAATTCAATCGTCTCCACTTCTGGAATATCCTTTAAAATAAGCTGGATGTGTTTGTTATGCGCTTTGGCTTTAAAGTCCTGGAATATTTCCAGTACATCCCGGTCGATGTACACACTGTTGCTGCCATTGATCTCCACAATGGAATAGGCGGGCAGGGCATCCAGCATCTCCATGAATTTTTTCTTGTTAAGGAAACTTACATTCAGCGCCAGGTCGATGGTTATATGTTTGGTATGGCCCTCCAATTTTTCTTTCATAGTAAAACCGGCACGGTAGGTATGTTTTATTAAAAAATAAATGGAATACCCAACGCCGATCAGTACGCCTATCAACAGGTCGGTGAAGAGGATGGAAACAACGGTTATGATAAAGGGCATGAACTGTTCACGTCCCTGTTTATACACGGAGATGATCATCTTTGGTTTGGCAAGATTGTACCCGGTGCGGATGAGGATAACCGCCAGTACACAATAAGGAATAAGATTGATGAGCGGAATGGCGAACAGCACAGCCAGCAATAACCACAACCCGTGTGTAAAAGCCGAGAGCCTTGTTTTTGCTCCTGCTTCTGCATTGGCCGAACTTCTTACTATTACCGCAGTGATGGGAAGTCCGCCCAGTAAACCACTGAAAAAATTGGCGGAACCCTGCGCCACCAGCTCCCGGTTCTGCGGCGTAATGCGGTTCTGCGGATCCAGTTTGTCGATGGCGGCAATGCTCAGCAAGGTTTCCAGCGTTGCCACAAAACAGATCACTACGGCATTGCGCCATATCTCCATATTACTGAAGAACGCATCAAACTTCGGAAGTTTTACCTGCGAAAAAATATCTTTTGGCACACTCACATACTGCGAAGGCTTAAGCGCCAGTTGAGGAGCATACTGCCCGAAGACGAATGCCAGCAATACGCCAAATAAAACAGTGATGAAGGAAGTGGGAAGAAAACTGATCTTTTTTGCCAGCGTATTCTTCCACACATATAATAATATGATGGAGAGCAGGGCGATCACGATCACACCGGCAGAGGAATGTTTGTATAAACTGTCTACATTGCTGTACACATTTTTAAAAGAGATGATGTTGAAGAATTCATTCGACCAGAAATCGGGTTTATCGTAACCAATGAATGCCGGAATTTGTTTTGAAATGAGGATGATGCCAATGGCTGCCAGCATTCCTTTTATAACTGCTGAAGGAATAAAGTGAGTAAATCCGCCCAGGCGAAATAAACCCAGCAATATTTGTAATAGTCCGGCCACAGCAACCGAAAGAAAGAATATTTCAACAGCACCCAAGCGGGTGATGGCAGCTGCGCAAATGGCGGTAAGCCCGGCTGCAGGGCCGCTTACACTTAACTCCGACCGGCTTATGAGCGATACCACGATGCCGCCGAGTATGCCTGCCATTAAACCGGAGTACATGGGGGCGCCCGACGCCAGTGATATGCCCAGGCAAAGCGGCAGCGCTACAAAAAAGACGGTGATGCTTGCCTTAAGATCGTGTTTAAGAAAAGAAAGAAAATAAAAACGGCTCCTCCGGTTTAACAGGCTCATGGTACCGTAAATTTCGGAATAATTTATGGGATTAAGCGATTGAGTAATATACCAATTTGAAAATTGTCTCCGCCAGCTGGCGGATGTCGAAGGCGGTTTAAGATAGTTAATTCTTATGGCTTCGACAAGCTCAGCCTGACATTTCTCTTGAATTTATTTTCAAGTTTGAAATACTAACCTGCGACTATTGGTTGCACCCCACTTAATTCCCTTTCCGTAGCTTCGCAAAAAAAAAACGAATATGGACATGAAAGAACAATTTGAAAAAGCCGTAACCGAAAGTAAACAGCTACCTGAAAAACCTTCCAACGAAACATTACTGGAGCTATACTCATTATATAAACAATCAACCGAAGGCGATGTTAGCGGCGAAGCGCCTTCCAACCCCTTTGATTTTGTGAACAAAGCAAAATACGAAGCATGGTCATCCTTAAAAGGAAGATCATCGGAAGAAGCCATGCAGCAATACGTAGCGCTGGTTAATAAGTTGAAGGGATAGTGTCTCTTTTTAATTTAGCAAAGATGAAGATACAGGATATCATAACGGAGTTGGAGTCAGTTGCCCCGCCTGTTCTGCAGGAAGGATACGACAATGCCGGCCTGCTCACCGGTCAGCCCGGCTGGGATTGCAGCGGCGTTGTTGTTACGCTTGATGCAACAGAAGAAGTAGTGCTGGAAGCCATTGAAAAAAAATGCAACCTCATCGTGGCGCATCACCCTATCATTTTTGGCGGACTGAAAAAGATAAACGGAAAGAACTATGTGGAACGTACTATCATCACAGCCATTAAAAACGATATTGCCATCTACGCCATTCATACCAACCTCGATAATGTATTGAACGGTGTGAACGCTGCTATCGCAGATAAGATAGGGTTGGTGAACAGGAAGGTACTCTTACCAAAGAACGATACACTGAAAAAACTGTACACATTTGTTCCGGTTGATCATGCCGAAAAAGTACGTTCGGCAATTTTTGCTGCGAGGGCAGGTAATATTGGTAATTACAGCGAATGCAGTTTTAATGCTGCCGGCGAAGGAACCTTTACAGCAGGTGCAGGAACCAACCCCTTTGTTGGCAAGCAGGGAGAACGGCATACCGAGGCCGAGGTAAAAATGGAAATGATCTTCCCGGCCTGGCTCGAAAAAAAGATCATCATTGCCCTGCTGGCAACCCATCCTTACGAAGAAGTGGCTTACGACATCATTGCCCTGGAAAACAATACCCCCAACACCGGTAGTGGCATGATAGGGGAACTGGTTACCCCCCTGCTGGAAGAGGTGTTTCTGCAGCTGTTAAAGGCCCAGTTTGGCCTGTCGGTAATAAAATATACTCCCTTGCTGGGTAAACCGGTTAAAAAAGTGGCGCTTTGCGGCGGAGCCGGGGCCTTCCTGATTGGGGCTGCAACTTCGGCGGGGGCCGACTTTTACATTACCGGCGACGTTAAATACCACGAGTTTTTTGACGCCAATAACCGCCTGGTGGTAGCCGATATAGGCCACTACGAGAGCGAACAGTTCACCACCGACCTTTTGTTTGACATTTTGACCCAAAAATTCCCTACCTTTGCCGTCCTTAAAACAGGGGTAAAAACCAACCCGGTACGTTACTTCCTGTAATTTTTAAAAGTAAACTTCAAATAAAAATGGCCGCCGTTAAAGAATTTTCTATCGAGGAAAAATTAAGTGCATTGGTTCTTTTACAAAAAGTTGATTGCAAGCTGGATGAGATCCAGATCCTGAAGGGCGAACTTCCGATGGAAGTGAAAGACCTGGAAGACGAGATCGAAGGATTGCACGCCAGGCAAACAAGGGTAGAAGAGGAGATCAACGGTATCCAGGAATTCATTGAACAAAAGAAGAACGGTATCAAGGAAGCAGAGGCCCTGATAAAAAAATACGAGAAGCAAAGCGAGAACGTAAAGAACAACCGTGAGTTTGAAGCCATCAACAAAGAGATAGAAATGCAAACGCTGGAAGTAAAGCTTTGCGAAAAACATATTAAAGATGCTACCGAAGAAATTGCTGAAAAAGCAAAACAGCTGGAGCTGGCTAAAAAAGCGGTAAGCAATAAAGAAGCAAACCTTTCTGCTAAAAAAGGCGAACTGGAAAAGATCATTGCTGAAACAGAGAAAGAAGAAAAGCACTACAACAAAGAAGCGGACAATGCACGTAAGCATGCTGATGAGCGCCTGCTGATGAGCTACGACCGTATCCGCAAGAACTACCGCAACGGGCTGGCCGTGGTAGCCGTAGAAAGAGACAGCTGCGGCGGATGTTTCCACGCCATTCCTCCACAAAAACAAAGCGAAATAAAACTGCGTAAGAAGATCATGGTTTGTGAGAACTGCGGACGGATATTGGTTGACTCCGATCTGAATGATTCGGTGGAAGTGAAATAGGATACAAGATCCAGGATACTGGATACAAGATACCGGAAGAGCTCACGATTTGTGGGCTTTTTTTTTGGTCTGACGTCCCCGTCTGACCATGTGTTACAGGTCTTACACCCACGTCTGTCCATTGCTATCAAAGTAAAATTTCATCGTCAGACGAGGGCGTCAGACGATGGATAAGAGAATGATCATTGCACTTAGCTGCTATTGGCTCTTAATTTTTTATACCCAATCTGCTGATCCAATAAGAATGCGCTGCTAAATTCACTAATTTGCTTCCCGGCTCAATTAATAATATGCTTCGCAAACTTCATATACAGAATTACGCCATCATTAACGAACTGGAGATCGCATTCTCCGGTAACCTCAATATCATAACCGGCGAAACAGGAGCCGGTAAAAGTATCCTGATGGGGGCATTGAACCTGGTACTGGGCGAAAGGGCCGATACCACCGTGTTGCAGGACAAGGATAAGAAATGTTTTGTAGAAGCCTGGTTTGATGCCGGGGCAAAAGAAGCCATCAGCATCTTCTTAAAAGAGAATGACCTGGACGCCGGCGAAGAACTGGTGATACGGCGGGAAATAGCTTCCAATGGCAAATCAAGGGCTTTTGTGAACGATACTCCTGTTAACCTTAACCAACTCAGGTCGCTTAGCCTGGAGCTGGTTGACCTGCACCAGCAGTTTGATACCCTGGAACTGAACTCGGCTGCTTTTCAGCAGCAAGTGCTGGATGCCCTGGCAGATAATAACGAACTGCTGAAAGAATACCGGAATATCTTTCATGCATACCAGCGGACAAAGAAAGAATTGGAATCATTACAGGCACAGCAAACCGCTGCCAATGCAGCACTGGATTATAACCGGTTCTTATTTGACGAACTGGATGAAGCCGGCTTTAAAGAAAATGAACTGGAAGAACTGGACGCCGAATTAAAACTGCTGAACAATGCAGAGAATGTAAAACTGCAACTAAGTGGTATCTGCTACGAATTAAAGGAAAGCGAACAACCGGTTGTTCAGCAAATAAGATCGCTGCAAAACAAACTGCATTCGCTGGATGAATACCATGGCGGCATTGCCGAACTGGCTAAACGTTTGCAAAGCGCCCAGCTGGAGTTGCAGGATATCGCCGATGAACTGGAGCATATTAACAACAGTGTTCAATACAGCGCCGAACGGATACAGCTTGTGAACGACCGCATATCGCTTGGTTATAAACTGCAAAAGAAGCATGGGGTGAACAGCACCAGCGAATTGCTGCACATTCAAAATGAATTACAGCAAAAACTGGATGATATCCTCAATATCGGTGAAGCCATCGGGCAAAAGGAAAAAGAGACCGCCGGATTATGGAAGCAGGCCGGGCAACTGGCCAAAACGATCTCGGCCAACCGGAAAAAGGCGATAAAGCCGTTTATTGAGAACGTAAATGGATTACTGGCCAAAGTGGGAATGCCCAATGCACGATTCAAAGCAGAAGCAGAACCGCTGGATGATCTTGCGGAGAACGGGGCAGATAAGATCGGATTTTTATTCGACGCCAATAAAAGCAACCGGTTTGAACCGATACAGAAAGTAGCCAGCGGGGGAGAGTTAAGCCGCCTGATGCTTTGTATAAAATCATTGGTGGCCCGTAAACTGCAATTGCCCACCCTCATATTTGATGAGATAGATACCGGCATCAGCGGCGAAGCAGCCAGGCAGGTGGGTAATATCATGAAAGAACTATCCGCTTCTCATCAACTGATCTCCATCACACACCAGCCACAGATTGCTGCCAGGGCCACGGCTCATTACTTTGTGTACAAAGCCATCAATAATGATAAGATCGTTACTTCGATACGGCTGCTGAGCAACGACGAACGCATTACAGCCATTGCTCAAATGCTGAGCGGCGAAAAACCTACTGCTGCTGCATTGCAGAATGCCAGGGAGATGGTGGGCAATTGATCATTGTAAAACAGCAGGATTGTACAACACAAGAATTTTATTACTTATTCTCGCCGCTACCACCGGAGCTTATCTTATGCACCTGATTTTGAAAAGAACCATTGATCCCAGGCGCTCTGTGGCAGGCTTTCTTATTTATATACTGGCTCATCTTGCAAGTGTGTTGATCTGGGTATTTCTTTTCAGCCTGGTATTAAATCATTATAAAGATTTTTTCTTTAAAAGATAAGATTGTTATTTTTACCACTCAATCATTAAACAGGCTACCATGTCATACAATCTGCTAAAAGGAAAAAGAGGGATCATATCAGGCGCTTTGGACGAAAGATCAATTGCCTGGCGAACCGCATTGAAATGTTACGAAGAAGGAGCCGAGATCGTATTAACCAATGCGCCAGTAGCCATGCGTATGGGTGAGATCAATAAACTGGCGGAAGCTGTTAAGGCCCCGGTTATCCCTTGTGATGTAAGCAGCAATGAGGATGTGGCAAATCTTTTCACTAAATCGATGGAACACTTTGGCGGCGGCATTGATTTTATCCTGCATTCCATTGGCATGAGCATAAACGTACGTAAGGGAAAGCATTATACCGAGATCGATTACGGGTTCAATGCCAAATCGCTTGACATATCGGCTATGAGCCTGCACCGCATGCTGGCTACAGCCATGAAGATGGATGCCATTAATGAGTGGGGCAGTGTGGTGGCCCTTTCCTATATCGCTGCACAACGGGTATTTCCCGATTACAATGAAATGGCCGATGCCAAAGCATTATTAGAAAGTGTTACCCGCAGTTTTGGTTATCATTACGGCGTTAAAAAACACGTGAGAGTAAATACCATTTCGCAATCGCCGGTACGTACAACTGCAGGCAGTGGTGTAAAAGGATTTGATGGTTTTATGGACTATGCCGAAAAGATGAGCCCCCTGGGTAATGCAACATCTGATGAGTGTGCAAACTATATTGTAATGATGTTTAGCGACCTTACAAAGAAAGTAACCATGCAGAATCTTTTCCACGACGGTGGCTTCTCCTACACCGGTGTTACCGAAGCGGTGATAGAGAAGATGGAGACCCCCTCCGCCCCCTGATCCTTTAGCTTTGTTTGTTGAATCGAAAGTATTTAAATTTTATTGCTGTTTATAATGAAAAGAGCCTTTCATTTTTTGAAAGGCTCTTTAATTTTTTATGGTCCAGTCCCCCTTTAGGGGATAGGGGTCAGTATTCATCTTCATTAAAGAAGAAATCTTCCTGGCTTGGATAATCGGGCCAGATGTCTTCAAGGCCTTCATACATCTCTCCCTCATCTTCCAGTTCCTGTAAGTTCTCTACCACTTCAATAGGAGCACCACTACGGATCGAATAATCAATGAGTTCATCTTTTGTGGCAGGCCAGGGTGCATCTTCCAAATGTGATGCTAATTCTAAGGTCCAGAACATCTCTTAACGGGTTTAATTTTTTGCAAATGTATAGGTTCGTACGAAATAACCAAAAGTGTTTTTTAAACGGCTTTTCCCGGAAATTATTTTGCCATAAATGCTATTTCACCCCTCCCTTTTTTCCGGGGGCTGAAACTTGTAATTATTAGCTATTTTCGAAGTATGTTAACTGCTACAAATATTCATAAGCAATACGGGCAACTGGCTGTGTTAAAGGGAGTTGATATTTCTGTTAATAAAGGAGAGATCGTTAGTATCGTTGGCTCTTCCGGTGCCGGCAAAAGCACGCTGCTGCACATTTTAGGCACTTTAGACCAGGCCGATAAAGGCAGGATTGTTATGAATGACCAGCATATTGAAAGCCTCTCGGGCAAAAAACTGGCCGCCTTCCGCAACAAACATATCGGCTTTGTTTTCCAGTTTCATCATCTTTTGCCAGAGTTTACCGCATTGGAAAATGTTTGCATACCGGGCTGGGTTGCCGGTACAAAAAAGAAGGAAGTGGTAACAAAGGCTACGGAATTGTTGAAAACTTTAGGACTTAGTGAACGGCTGGAAAATAAACCCCAGCAACTTTCGGGTGGCGAACAACAACGGGTGGCGGTGGCAAGAGCGTTGATAAACGGCCCGGCCATTGTGATGGCGGACGAACCAACCGGTAACTTAGACAGCAGTAATGCAAGGGAACTGCACCAGTTATTCATCGACCTGCGGGATCAGTTTAACCAGACTTTTTTAATTGTAACACATAACGAAGAACTGGCGAAACTGAGCGACCGGGTAGTGCACATGAAGGACGGAAGAATAATTTGAAAATTTGAAGATGAATTGATTTGAAAATGTACCAGTTGGTGCTGCCTGCAATTTTCAAATTTCCAAATCTTCAAATTGATTAATTGATCCTCGGTTTCCACGGAATATCTTCCACTCCCAGTAAATGCCCGGCATATCGTGCCAGTACAAAAAGATAATCACTCAGGCGGTTGAGGTATTTTATCACCAGGGGTTCTACAAAAAGATCATGCTCTTTCATATTCACACAAAGCCGTTCGGCACGGCGGCATACGCAACGGGTAACATGTGCGGTGGAAATGGCAACATGCCCGCCGGGAAGAATGAAAGACTTCATGGGCAACAGTTCTTCATTCATTTTATCGATCTCTTTTTCCAGCAGCTCAATATCTGTTTCTTTCAGGTCGGGGATCTTTAATAAAGGTTCTTTATCCGGATCGCAAGCCAGCGAAGAGCCGATGGTAAAAAGACGGTCCTGGATTTCTTTCAGAATATTTTTTGAATGTTCATGCAAAAGATGGTCGGCAGTGAGGCCGATATAAGAATTCAATTCATCGATAGTGCCATACGCTTCAATACGGATATTGTTCTTGGCAACCTTGGTACCGCCGATCAGGCTGGTCTTGCCCAGGTCGCCGGTTTTGGTATATATTTTTATGGCCATGATTGATGCCTGTTTTATATGTAAAGCAACAAAAATTATTGATAATAGTTTGCCTGCGATAAAGGGTCAGGCAGGAACTGCAGCAGACAGCGGATTTTCATTCACTTTATCGCTTTCAATTACGCCATCTCTCAGCCTGATTACCCGGTGGGCATAGTGTGATATATCTTCCTCGTGTGTAACCAGTATCACGGTATTTCCTTCGGTATGTATCTTACTCAGTATCTCCATGATCTCGTAAGATGTTTTTGTATCGAGGTTGCCGGTGGGCTCATCGGCCAGGATGATAGAAGGATTGTTTATCAATGCCCGGGCAATAGCAACCCGTTGCGCCTGCCCGCCACTTAGTTCATTTGGTTTGTGATGGCTGCGGTCATCAAGTTTTACTCTTCTTAATACATCCATTGCTCTTTCCTGTCTTTCTTTTCTGCTGATGCCGCTGTATACAAGCGGAAGGGCCACGTTCTCCGCCGCAGTTAATCTGGGTAATAAATTGAATTGCTGAAATACAAAGCCGATCTCCTTGTTGCGTACTTCGGCAAGGTCGTTATCGGGCATACGGCTTACATCCTTGCTGTTCAAAAAATAGTTGCCGGCCGAAGGGCTGTCGAGGCAGCCGAGAATATTCATCAGCGTTGATTTTCCTGAACCGCTGGGTCCCATCAGCGCCACATACTCATTCTTAAAGATATCCAGTGAAATGCCTTTTAAGACCTGCAGTTCGTGCTTACCTAAATAATAACTTTTACGTATGTTCTCAAGATGAATGATGCTTTGCATGGTTGGTTAATTCGTTGATCTGTTAATTTGTTAATCTGTTAATTCGTTAATCCGTTAGCAGGTACGTGTATACTAATTAACGTCTTAACGGATTAACTACTTCTTAATAACCTTTGGTACTTTAAAGAACTGTTCATCGTGAACAGCAGCATTCTTCAGGCCTTCCTCACGTGAAATACTACCTTTTACTTCATCAGGCCTCAGCATATTTATATTATCGCTCATATGCAGCAGGGGTTCAACGCCGGTAGTGTTCAGTTCGTTGAGTTTGTCAACAAACCGTATCATTTTCTGGAGGTCATTTTTGATGGCTGCTTTCTCGGTATCATCAAACTTTAACCGGGCCAGGTGAGCCAGTTTATCTACCAATGCGTCGTTTACTTCCATTAAACAAATATAGCTCAGTTTTGGCTTTGCCGGATTTGCTTTTATTTAAGCGGCACGTATTTTTTAGCAGGTACAATGTCCAATGACTATTGACTTTTGCTATCTTCGCCATCTGATGGAAAAGAAGAAGGAAATAGTAATGAGTGGGATACGCCCCACCGGTTTTTTGCACCTGGGCAATTATTTTGGAGCCATCCGGAATTATGTAAAGATGCAGGAGGAATTTGAGTGTTACTTTATGGTGGCCGATCTGCATTCATTAACTACACACCCGGATACCAAAGAACTTAAAGCAAATGTGCACCGGGTATTGGCTGAAAATATTGCCAGTGGGCTTGATCCGGAAAAAGTGGCCCTGTATTGTCAAAGTCATGTTCATGAAACAGCAGAACTTTACCTGTATCTGAACATGCTGGCTTATAAAGGTGAACTGGAGAAGACCACCACATTTAAAGATAAAGTACGGCTTAATCCGCAAAATGTAAATGCAGGGTTGTTGACCTATCCTGTTTTAATGACTGCAGATATCATTCTGCACCGGGCCAGCTATGTGCCGGTAGGAAAGGACCAGGAGCAACACCTGGAGATGGCCCGTACTTTTGCCAACCGGTTCAATCACCGGTATGGAGAGGTTTTTCCAGAACCGCAGGCATTTAATTTTAACCAGGAGCTGGTAAAAGTTCCAAGCCTTGACGGGGCTGGTAAGATGAGCAAGAGTGAGAACCAGATGGCTACTTTGTACCTTGCTGATGACGACGATATGATCCGGAAGAAAGTAATGAAGGCGAAAACCGACAGCGGACCCACCGAACCGAATTCGCCCAGGCCCGACTATATTGAGAACATTTTTTTACTGATGAAACTTGTAAGCAGTGCCGATGTGCTGCAAAAATTTGAAGAAGACTATAACAAGTGCAACATTCGTTATGGCGATATGAAGAAACAATTGGCAGAAGATATGGTTGCATTTATTGCACCTGTAAGAAACAAGGTAGATGGTATTTTAAATGATGAAAAAGGACTTAAACAGATCATGGAACAGGGGGCCGAAAAAGCCAATAAAAGCGCCCATGCTACCATGAAACTGGTGAGGGAAGCGATCGGGCTAAAGTATTATTGACCCCTAACCCCTAAAGGGGAACAAAGGGTGCAAATATATTTGTGATATTGCTAAGTTTGCATACTTTCAATCATTAATAATGGAGATTGAATCAGATTTATACAAATTAAAATTCCCCTTTAGGGGATAGGGGCATGGCAAAGACAAAAAAACCAAAGCATATTGCAGTGGCCGGGAATATTGGTGCCGGCAAAACCACGTTAACCGAGATGCTGAGTAAGCATTACAAATGGATCCCCCAGTTTGAAGATGTGGACCACAATCCTTACCTGAATGATTTTTATGAGGATATGCCCCGGTGGAGTTTTAACCTGCAGATATTCTTTTTAAACAGCCGGCTTAATCAATTGCTGGAAATTCACCGGGGTACTGAAACGGTGATCCAGGACAGGACCATTTATGAAGATGCCAACATCTTTGCTCCCAACCTGCACGATATGGGATTAATGAGCAAAAGGGATTTTGATAACTACTATAAGTTCTTCGAAACATTAAAGACCATGGTGCAGCCGCCTGATCTTCTTATTTACCTGAAAGCTTCGGTTCCTACCTTGGTTGCTCAAATCCAGAAAAGGGGCAGGGAGTACGAGGAAAATATCCGTCTTGATTATTTAAAAAAGCTGAATGAGTTTTATAATAACTGGATAGATAATTACAAAGAAGGACCGCTGTTGATCATTGATGCGGATAAAAATAAATTTGCAGAGAATGAAGAGCACCTGGGCCAGATAATAACCAGCATCGATTCTACGCTATTCGGATTGTTCTAGGAGATATTTAATCTATCAGCGAATTCTTCATGGCATAAAATACAAGCCCTACCGAGTTTTTAACTCCAAACCGTTCCATCAGCCTGTCTTTGATCGCTTCTACCGTACGGGCGCTGATATCCATTTTTGCAGCTATTTCGGCAGCGGTAAATTCCATACAAACCAGGGTAAGTACTTCTTTTTCCCGTTCGCTCAGCACCACTTCGGAAGTAAGGGAAGGATTGAATTTTTGTTTGGAATAGTTCTTTTTAATGAGCACCTTATTTACAAAAGGATTAAGGTAGAAGCCGGTACGCACCACATCCATAATGGCTTTCTTGATTTCGGCCGGCTCGGTGCTTTTAAGCAGGTATCCGGCAGCACCGCAGTCCATTAAGTGGCCAACAAAGCGTTCGTCTTCATACATCGTAAGAATGATTACACGTATGCCGGGAAAATTCTTGGTGATGAGTTTGGTGGTATCGATGCCGTCTTTTACGGGCATTTTCAGGTCGCATAAAATAACATCGGGTTGGGACTCGGGGATCTTGGCCAGCAGGTCTTCACCATTATCGGCTTCCATAACAAACTTGATATTGGTATACGACCGCATAGAGAGAATTACTCCTTTCCTGAAGATCTTGTGGTCGTCCGCAATGGCTACTTTTATTTCGTTCATAATTTCAGCAGTCCGGTAAAATTAAGAAAAGAAAATTCATTCGTCCAAAATCATGCCCGAATTCCGGAGTTTAGATGGCTGGCTCCCTGGGTATTTCTATGGTTACCTTATAATAAGTATGACTTGGATCGATCTCAAAAAATATGCGGCCGTTGAGTACTTTGGTACGACTGGCAATGTTCTTCAGGCCCAATCCAAGCGTACTGTGGTTGAGTTTTTCAAAATCAGCCTGAACAATACCGGTTCCATCATGGTGGATACGGAAATACATTTTTTTACCGCTTACATTCTGGGTTAAATGGATGAATCCGGCATTACTATGTTTTAATATATTGTTCACCAGTTCCTGGATGATCCGGAAAACCAGTAGTTCCTGTTCAACTTTAAGGCGTGTTCTATAGTCATGAAAGCGGGCGCTGGCATTCAGGCTTCCGCTGGCGCCTATCTTTTGGAAGAGGTCGGTGGAGGCGCTTTCCAAACCAAAATTCTTCAGGGTAGGAGGCATCAGGCTGTGACTGATGTTTCGGATAAGCAGGATGGCATCATCCAGTATCTGTTTGGCGCTGAAAATACTTTGCAACTGCTGGGCTTTATCCTGGTTAACCAGGTTCTCATTTAAATACAGGCGGGCCGTGGCAAGTAAAGGGCCGGCATCATCGTGCAGATCAGCTGCAATCCGATTCCGTTCTTCTTCCTGGAAACGTATGGAGGCATTTAAGAGTATCTGTTGTTTTTCCTCTTCTAATTTCTTTAACTGGCTATTGTAGCGGATTACTTTGCGCTGGTGGAAAATGACAAAGCCAACGATCCCTATAGCAAGAGTTAACATACCCAAAGTCCCTAAGAACATAAATGGAGTAATCCCTGATGAGCCAGTTGTTTGTAGAAAAAACATTTTCCTTAACTATTGATTTGAGTTTTTAAAGGGGAGGTAGGTGTCAAGTTTAGAGTCAATTGTGAAATCATTCATATTTTGTATATCGGATTTACTTTCTTTGACGGTTAACGAAATACATAGCAGTATATTTTTTAGAATTGTTACTGAACTATAAATAACAGTAAAAACATCTCGAAATGCTTCATCATCAAAACTTTTTATTGATGATAGTAGTACAAAGAAGTTGCCTGAAAAATTAATAATGAAGCCAACAGATATCCAAAAGATAGGTTTGTGATAAATCGGCTCTATTACAGTTTCTTGAATTACTTCAAAGAAAAAGTAAATGATAAAGGCTAGTAAAATTAGGTATTCAAAAATTAATGGAAGAAAAGGTATTCCAGGCTTAGTGGCACCTATATAATTGATGATACTGAATAGTATAAAAGGAATAATGGAATAAAGTAAAAAATATCTCAGTATCCTATTTTTAATATATAAGTAAAACAGAAAAGATAGTATTGAGTATTCTAATACATTATATATTCTTGTTATAAAAAAGTAACTAGGAAAAGAATTGTATAAGTACCGAGTAATTAATACTGCAATTACCAGCACAGTAATCACAGCAGTATACAAAAAAAATACCTTTGTATTTTTTGTAGTGATCCTTTTAAAAAAGAACAGACAAAAAATAAAAGGTAGAATTTCAGTGAAGTAAGTAATATATTTAAGATTCTGTAGGATAAAAAAATGATTATTTAATCAAAAATAACCATTGCTCGCAGAATTCAAAAATATAAAATTCGCTTGTGTGATTAAAGGTCTTAGCAAAAGCATTCAACCAATAACTCGATAACTCCGTTCAACATAATGATTTAGTTTTTAAGGTTTCTAAGTAATTTGAGATGTAAACTTCTCTCAAAAGCCAAACCCTAGCAACCCCTGCGCCATAGGATATTCCTGTTAAAAAATAGTCAAATTCAATGCCATAAAGAGTTTGGTAATAAAATGTTAGTAAAATAACTTGAAAACTTAAGGTAAATATACTAAATAAAAATAGTAAAATTACTATGGAGTAAAACGTAACTTTACCTTAGCAATTCTACTAGTGAAGGGATGTGGGGTTTACGATAGAATCTTTAGCCTTTAGTTGGCCTTACACTGTGGAGATTAAACGGGTGGTTATTAATTTTAATGTGTTTATTTAAATGCGTTGACTAGGTTTCTACTTGTTGTTTTTCAGCCTATTAGATAGCACATAGTTGAAATCAGAAGGAAAGTTGATTGACACTGGCAACACAAGCACAAACTGGTTCTTCTTGGATAATTGGAAATGTTCTTAGGTTCTATTGGATATTTGGATATAAAACAGGTAGTGAACCAATGTCAATCAACTGGTACAAAAGTAAAGCCTGGCAACGGCCTGTAAAAGAGCATTTATGCCCTATTTTGCTTTTGTAATATTTACTTTTTAAATGCGTATAAGTGCATTTTGGGCAGGTATATCACCGATTAACCAGGGTAGTAAATTTACTAGGTATAATTCCCGCTTCTTTTGAAAATCAGGGAATTACCAAAATAGCCTATCATCGATCTTTGGCTAGTTTTCTCAAATTATCACGAAAATTGTAACTTGGGCTGGTTATATACTAACCCCGAAGGAAAATACCATGCGTAACGACCACATCATTAAGATCGCAATAGCCGATGACCACAAGATATTCCGGGATGGAATTAAAATGGCCCTGGCAGGAAAGGAAAATCTGAAAATGCTTTGGGAGGCCGAAGATGGAAAGGACATGATGCATAAAATAGCCATTAAAAAGCCCGAAGTGCTGTTGATGGATATCCGGATGCCGGAAATTGACGGGATCAACGCCATCCAGTTAATCCGCAAAGAATATGAAGATATCAAGATCATTGTGCTTACTATGTATGATGATCAGCAAATGATCAGTAAGATGATGGAAATGGGAGCCAATGCCTATTTAACCAAAACAACCGACCCGGAAGAGATCTACGAAGCCATACTCACCTGTATGAATGACGATTTTTACTTTAATGAACTGGTGAATAAAGCGGTGATGGGGAAACTGATGCAAAAGAAAAACGTACGGCAGCACTATGGAAGCAATACCCCGGTTCACTTCAATGAAAAGGAGCTTAAGATATTGAAGTTGCTGGCTGAAGACAAAACAACAGAAGAGATATCCAAAATAATATTTTTAAGCCCCAGGACCATTGAAACCATACGTCAGAATATGAAAACCAAGGTAGATGCCAAGACCATCGGTGGACTGATCATGTATGGTATGCGGAATAAGCTGATCGAGTAAATTATAAAATCACTATGCCGTTTTTGACGGCATAGATTGCAAGTCCCACCCTGCTTTTTACATCCAGTTTATCAAATAATGCATCCCGGTAGCTATCTATATTGCGGGGAGTCATGTGCATTTCATGGGCAATCTCTTTATAGGTCATATCGGTGCATGCCAGTTTTAAAAAACGAACTTCTACGTCGCTCAGGATGGCATTTTCAATCGCTGACTTTTTTTCCTGGTTTTTACGGAATAAAGAAGCGATCTTACCTGTTGTTCTGTTGGAATAATAATATTCTCCTTCTGCTATAGTGAGCAAGGCATTTCGCAGCTCTGAAGGATGTATATCTTTTTTAAGAAAGCCGCTTACGCCGGTACGCAGCAGGCGTATCAGTGCTATCTCACTGTCGTACATCGTCAGGATCACTACCTTGATCCCCGGATAATTCTCCTGTAACCATTGCGCTGTTTCATAGCCATCTAATTTGGGCATATTCAGGTCCATCAGGATAATATCGGGCCGGCTGCCGTTCTTAATGGCCTGTTTTACCTCTTCCCCGTTGCCGGCTGTGGCAACAACCCTGAATTCCTCAAAACTATTAATTAGGTTAGCCAATGCATCTCTCAGCAGAATATGATCATCGGCCAGGATAAGTTTATACAGAATTGCTTTTTTCATAAAGGGGTATTTCAATTTTTATTTGTGTGCATTCATTTGGGGTGCTGCTGATTAGCAGGTTGGCTTTTATAGCATCGGCACGCTTCCTCATATTCGACAGCCCTGTTCCAAAATAATGTTCATCTGTACGAAAGCCTTTGCCATTATCATTTATAACCATTGTTACAAAAACATCATCATAATGCAGCCGCATATCTATTGCGGATGCATCGGCATGTTTTATTATATTGGCCAATGCTTCCTGTGTGATACGAAAAAGAACCAGTTCCGTATTGGCGTCTAGGAAAACCGGCTCTCCCGTTACAGAAAAGCCTATTTTATACCTGCCCGATTTTAGAAATTGTGCCGTTTCAAATTCCAATGCTTTGATCAGTCCGTTGTTTAAAAGTATCTCACTGTTCATACTCCTGCTTATATCGCTGAGGTCAGTGATGGCTTCGCCAATGATATTGATCGAATCATTAACCCGTGAAGCTGTCTCAACTTCAGTATTGTATGTAAGTGTATTAAGGTGAAGCTTGGCAAGGGTTAGCTTCTGGCCGATATTGTCGTGTATTTCCCGGGATATGTTTTGAAAAGTCTGCTCCTGAATTTCCAATTGAGATTGAAGAAGTGAATTTTGATAGGATATTTTAAGAGATTCTATATCCATAAAATAAGAATTTTGCTTTTGTTGGTAGCGAAAAATAATTATTGTGATAAATACTCCAAGCGCTAATATTAATAATACTGAAATGAATATAAATATTATGATAAATTCTGTTGGTGCTTTAAGCATATATAACTCTTTATAATGAAAAGATGAAAAATAATAATGGCCATATTAGCTATAGAAAAAATCTGACTTCTTAAATCCTGATATTCTTGATTTTTGGGAATAAATATGAATAAAGAATTTACTGGAAAACTGATACCTAAAAAAAAGAATATGCCTATAGTTAACCAAAATGCCGAAGAATTAGTTAAGTTTAAAGTAGGTTTTGCGGTCATTAGATCTTTTATATAAAAGAAACAAAAAATAAGAAGCGATAGATTCGATGGTAGAAATGGCTTGATTTCAGTATTAGAATATAGTACAAGAATTATCAAACTGCTTTGAATTAATAGGGTTAGAATAAGTAGGTACTTGGCTCCCTTAAGAAAAACTGAATTTTTTAGTATTTCAATAAAAAATAAGCCAAGCATCAATACTTGAAATAGTAATAATAATTGCTCTGTTAAAATTGGAATTTTTTTATTCAAAAGCCAACTATTATTATTGTTGGCAATTGTATTTGCAGAAATAAGAAGTCCAGAAATTATATAAAAGAATATGTAGTTATAGTAGCGTGGTTTGTCTTTTCTCAAGAAAATAAGTGAGATTACAAATGTAATAACAATAACGGCTGTTCCAAATTGAACAATGAAGTATGATAATCTCAAGTCGGTTAATTTTTCTCCACAATACTACTTCTCTTTCTGAATATACATTCTAAGAAAATCCCCATTTTTTCTGTTGTTTTTCCCTTTTATTTAAAAACCGGAGTTGCCACTTTTGGGCTACGATTTTAATCCGTGCCCCATTTTAGCCAATCTGTACACGGTATATTAAACAGGTGTATCCGGTAGTAAGAGATAAACAGTAGTTCCGGGCTTTAGCTGGCAAAAAGAGGCGCAATTATCTCTGGTACAGCACCATAAATACCGGAGGTAGGAATAATCATATAATTTTAAGAAAATGAATGAGATTGTCTTATTTATTGCTGTAATTGCTGTTCTGGTTATTTCGCAATTGTTACTTCATCGTTTAAGAAGACCAATCATACACCATGTCAGGATAATAATAGGTATTCTGTTGTTAGTATTGGTGTGGTTTGTTAATACCGAGGGAAGTAAGACAGTAAAAGTTGTATTAGGCGCTGTGGTATTAACCTCCATGATAAGAGAAATAGGACTGTTTAGTAAGCCGGATGCAAAGCATAAGAGTTAACCAGTATAGCATAATCATGATGCTGCGATATTTTCTGAATCGTTTTAGTTGTGCGGGTAAGGATTTGTAAATGTATCAGCCCTATTTATTCGCTTTATATACAAGTGCCAGGAAAATTTGTCATTCTTATTAATATGGCGGCTGGCTATATTACCTGCTACACCAACCCAAAACAGATCAGGCAGTTTTTGCCGGGAATTAATACTAATGGCCTGTATCATGGGTATTCCATTGCGTTTGGTGTGGAAATCAATGATCTTTTAAACCTGAAAGTGATTTATTACCGGTATAGAAAACAGCCTGAGATCGACTATTCCCTCCCCATCTACCAATTCTCATTTAACTACTCACTTAAAAATTAGCCGCTTAATGTTCCCGGTAATTGCTGTCGTTATTTTCTTACAGAAATTTCCAAAAGTTAAACTACTCAGCTATTCTCGTAAAAACCCCATGCAGAACATAGGGTAATTACACGCTTTATTATCTGTAGATATAATTTGAACTTGCGGCCTACGTTATAATAGGGTATTCGTAACCCCAAAATTACCAAAATATGATGCCGAATGAAAATATGAGGGAGCCTATCAAGGTTATTATTGCCGATGATCATGTGCTGTACCGGGCGGGTGTTAAAACTGCTTTAAGTGCAAAAAAGGACGTAAAAGTGATTGCCGAGGCCGATAACGGGATGCACCTGCTTAATATGCTCAAAATGATCCAGCCCGATGTGATCCTGCTGGACATACAGATGCCGATCATGGATGGCATTACCGCCCTGCCCGAAATAAAGAAACTTTATCCCGATGTACGGGTAATCATGTTGACCATGATGGACGACCACAGTATGATCACCAAACTGATGGAGATAGGTGCCAACAGCTACCTTACCAAAACCAGCGACAGTGAAATAATCTACGAAGCGATAAAGACCTGCTTTGAACAGGAGTACTACTTTAATTCACTCACCAATAAGGCCCTGCTCACCAACCTCAAGCAAAAGAACGATGCCATGCCCCGGCTTATGCAGCAGGAAGCCCAGTTGAATGATAAAGAAATACTCATTCTTAAACTGATGTGCGAAGAAAAAAGCACCAAGGAAATTGCCGATATCGTAGACCTCAGTCCACGTACCGTAGAAGCAATCAGGGATAAACTGAAAGTGAAGACCGGCGCCAAAAGCACTGCAGGATTAATAATGTACGCCGTAAAACATAATATTCTAGACGAAAGCCATTAATGATCCTTCGTCTCAACTCTGGTCTCTAAAACTGTAATGAAGAACTGCCCCCGGTTTACCGGGGGCTTTTACTTTTAACCTGGATACTGCAATAAGGCTTAATAGTATATTTGACAAATGGAATACATTAATTATAACGGCAAAATACTGGAAGCAAACAAAGCGCTTATCGGCGCCAACAGCAGGGGCTTGCGATACGGGGATGGATTGTTTGAAACCATTAAGAGCAGGAATGGCGAACTGCTTTTTGCTGAAGATCATTTTCAACGTTTATGGGAAGGGCTGCAACTTCTGCAATTCAGGATACCATCATTGCTTACAAAAGAAAAATTACATAAAGAAATCCAGGGCTTACTGCAAAAGAACAAACACAATAAACTGGCAAGGGTCCGGCTGATCATGTTACGGGGTAACGGTGGCTTGTATGATGAAATAGATCACCACCCCGACTATATCATCCAAACCTGGGCCTTGCCCGATAATGCAGGCCAATGGAACAGCAACGGGTTAACCATGGGTATTTATAACGATGCCAGGAAGAACAGGGATCATTTCAGTAACCTCAAGCACAATAACTTTTTGCCTTACGTAATGGCAGCACTGCAAGCCAAAAAACAAAAATGGAACGATGCCCTGGTATTGAACGATGCCGGCAGGGTTTGCGACAGCTCCATCGCCAATGTCTTTCTTATAAAAAATGAAGTGATCAGCACGGTAGCGCTGAACGAGGGCTGTATAGCTGGCGTGATGCGCAAGCAGGTGATCAGGCTGCTTGCTGAAAATAATATTAACGTACAGGAAACCGCTGTTCCTGTGGAAGATCTGCTGAACGCCGATGAAGTATTTCTCAGCAATTCCATATTCAATATCCGCTGGGTACAAAGCATCGGGGATAAAAATTATACGAACCGGTTCATCCAGAAAATTTATTCTGATATCTTCTCAACCATTTTGCAATAAGGCTGTTAATATCCTCAATTGAGCACCCCAGCCATATGCGATCAGTCAACATCTTTTGGTTTCGCCGCGATCTTCGGCTGACAGATAATGCCGGGCTTTATCATGCATTGCGGTCAGGGCTGCCTGTGCTGCCTGTATTTATATTTGATAAGAACATTCTTGTTAAATTAGAGAACAAGGCGGATCGCAGGGTAGCATTCATTCATGCGGCATTGGAAGAAATGCAGCAGGCCCTGCTGAAGATGGGATCAACCCTGCATGTGCTGCATTCCACCCCGCAGGATGCCTTTCAGCAACTTCTTTCTGAATACCAGGTTGAAAATGTTTTTACCAATCATGATTACGAACCCTATGCAGCGGAAAGAGACAATTCTATAGCAAAGATGCTGAATGAACAAGGCGCCGGTTTTCATACATATAAAGACCAGGTGATCTTCGAAAAAGACGAAGTGCTGAAAGACGATGGCAAACCATATACAGTATTCACTCCATATAGCCGGAAATGGAAAGCAAGCCTGGGTAAATTTTATTTTTCATCTTACCCAACAGAAAAATATAATAATAATTTTTATAAGCAGGACGCCATAACACTGCCGAACCTTCCATCCATTGGTTTTAAAACAACAACGGCTGTATTCTCACCCAAAGATCTGGATGAACAGCTGGTTAAAAAATATAAAGAGCAACGGGATTTTCCGGCATTAAGCGGAACTTCCAAACTAAGTGTTCACCTGCGGTTTGGAACGGTAAGTATCCGGCAATTGGTACAAAAAAGTATGAACCTAAGTGAAACCTTTCTGAATGAACTGATATGGCGGGATTTTTATCACATGATACTCTGGCATTTTCCAAGAGTAGGAAAGGGCAAAGCGTTTAAACCGGAGTACGATACCATTGAATGGCGAAACGATAACGGCGAATTTGAGCGTTGGTGCAATGGACAAACCGGTTATCCTGTTGTAGACGCCGGCATGCGGGAACTGAACGAAACAGGTTTCATGCACAACCGGATGCGGATGATCGTAGCGTCTTTCTTAACCAAACATTTGTTGTTAGACTGGCGCCTGGGGGAAGCTTATTTTGCCGAAAAATTGTTAGACTTTGACCTGGCCGCCAATAATGGTGGCTGGCAATGGGCCGCAGGAAGCGGTTGCGATGCAGCGCCGTACTTCCGTATATTCAATCCCTACCTGCAAACGCAGAAATTTGATCCGCAACTCGAATATATAAATAAATGGGTGCCCGAATTAAATGAATTCAGTTATCCCAAACCCATCGTAGTGCATGAGTTTGCCCGCAAGCGTTGCCTGGAAGCATATGGTAAAGCGCTGAAAAAGGACCTGGCAACCGGCCTTAAAGATTAATCAATAAATACATCTTCCGGGAATGAGATATGCGGATTGGTTTGGTTGAATACTTCCAGTAATTTTTTTACCGCCTTTCTGCCTTCTTCACCCAAGGCTATGGAAAATTCATTTACGTAAAGATCAATGTGTTTCCGCATCACGGCTTCACTCATCTCCTGTGAATATTTTTTTACGTATTCTGTAAGCTCCTTGTGATGATATTGGTAAGCGCATTCAATGCTTGCCCTGATAAGCCGGTCAATTTCTTTGCTTACCGTTTTATCCAGCGAACGTTTGGTAACAATGCCTCCCAGAGGGATAGGGTTGCCTGTTTCTTTTTCCCAGTAATCACCCAGGTCGGTTATTTTGGTCAGGCCTTTTTCGGCATAAGTAAACCGGTTCTCATGAATGATCACTCCAAGCCCTTGCTCTTCAAGTACAAAGTCCTCAATTCTGTCGTACCGTAAAAAAACTTTCTTTTTTGCATTTGGGTAAGCCAGGGAGAACAACAGGTGAGCAGTAGTATTATCACCAGGAATTGCAATGATGCAGTCTTCAATATTTTGCTCCTTTACTTTTGACTTTCGAATTAATAAAGGCCCAACGCCTCTGCCCAATGCACTGCCACTGTTCAGTAAAATGTATTTGTCCAGAACCAACGGCAACACTCCATAACTCAACTTGGTAATATCCAGTTTCCCTTCGGTTGCCCATTCATTCAGGGTTTGCACATCTTCCAGCACCACATCAAATTCCAGTCCGCCGGTATCAATCTTATTATTTACCAGGGCATCAAAGATAAAAGTATCGTTGGGGCAGGGCGAAAAGCCTAAAGTGAATTTCATTGAACTATATTTTATTCCCTTTAGGGGACGGGGGCGTTAATAGGTTAATTCGTTAATTAGTTTAAGCAGTTCTGTGTTCAGGTTGGTGATGGCGTCTTTCATCTTCCATTTTGTTTTATCTCTTTCTCCCACATAATTAGATACAGCCCTTAGCTGGAGGAACGGAATTTTTTCCTGCAAACAAACATAATGGAGTGCCGCACCTTCCATTGATTCAATATCCGGATCAAAGTGCCGGATGATCTGCTGTTCCTGCAATTTGCTGTCGGTTACTTTATTTACCGTTACGGCTTTCGCCGCATTGATCTGTATCTTCTTTGTTACTTCACTTTCATTCAGCAGCCAGCCGTTTGTAAAAGGAAATTCATTCTTATCGGCAAGTCCTGAATCAAAAACAGGTAAGAATTTTTCTTTCTCCTCTGTTCCCAGGTCGCCAAAAGCATCCTTTTTTACCCAAAGGGTTTGGCCCAATTCAAGTTTTCGGTTAAATGAACCGGCAATGCCTGCCTGGATGATAAGATCATAGTCCAGTTGCTGCATCCTTTTTTGCAGGTGATACATGGCAGAGGGCAGGCCCACGCCCGAGATCAATACATCCATTCCTGTATTGGCATTGGTAAATGGCCTGATTTCCTGTTCGGTAGCAGCTAACAACAGAATTTGCATACCGCAAATTTCGTGGTTACACTTCATATTTCAGGATTTTGCAGCTACCTTTGCGGAAATTTTGGAGATTTAGATGGTTTATATCACACGATCAGAACATTTTAATGCCGCTCACAAATTGTACAATCCTAAATGGAGCCGCGAAAAGAACGAAGAAGTATTTGGCAGGTGCGCCAATGAGAACTGGCATGGCCATAATTTTGAGCTGGATGTAACGATCAAAGGTGATCCCGATCCGGATACCGGTTTTGTGTACGATGTAAAGAAACTGAGTGTGATCATCAATGAATACGTAATTGAGAAACTGGACCATAAGAACCTGAACCTTGACGTTGATTTTATGGCCGGTAAAATGTGTTCCATCGAAAACCTGGTGATCGCCATCTGGAACCAACTGGTACCACACCTGCCGGAAGGCGTGAAGCTTCATTGCCTGAAACTGCGGGAAACCCCTAAGATATACACCGAATACTACGGGGATTAATTTTTTGTTTCCTGTAAACAATCCCTAACTTTATTTGTAATTAGCTTCAATAGCCGGTCTGTTTTGAACAGCATACTTCTGTTTCAACAACCTGCAGCATTGTCCCTGATTAAACAGAAATATTTTCAGATTTTACCATACCGGTCATCAACAGCAAGGAGATCTTATCATGAGTGAAAAAGTAGCCGTTTACCGCAAAGAGAATTTTAATGCAGCCCACCGGTTGCATAACCCGGCATGGGATGAAGCCACCAATGACCGGGTATTTGGTAAATGCAATAATCCCAACTACCACGGGCATAATTATGAACTGATCGTAAAACTGGTTGGAGAACCCGACCCCGCCACCGGTTATGTATACGACCTGAAACTGCTGAGCGACCTGGTGAAGGAAAATGTCATTGACCGTTTCGATCATAAGAACCTGAACGAGGATACGGAGGAATTCAAAGCCCTGAACCCTACTGCTGAAAACATCGTAATTGTCATCTACCGGATATTAAGAAAGAAGATAGATAGTAAGTTTGAACTGAAATTGAGGTTGTATGAAACACCAAGGAATTTTGTTGAGTATCCTGCAAACTGATCCTGGATAAATTTGTTAACACGTATTAAAGAAAGACAGATGGCCTATAAAAAAATTGAGCAGTACGATGAAGCAACCACATCCGGGCTCATGAAGAATTATAAAGATACCCTGGAACTGCTGGGCGAAGATCCTGACCGGGAAGGCTTGCTGAAAACACCCGAACGGCTGGCACAGGCAATGCAGTTTCTTACGCAGGGTTATGGTATCGATGCAAATGAAATATTAAACTCAGCAAAATTTCATGAAGATGTGAGTGAGATGATCATTGTAAAAGATATTGAACTGTACAGCCTGTGTGAGCATCATATGCTTCCTTTTTACGGCAAGGCACACGTTGCGTATATACCCAACGGGTTTATTACCGGCCTGAGCAAAATTGCACGGGTGGTGGACGCATACAGCCGCCGCCTGCAGGTACAGGAACGGTTAACCCACCAGATATTGAATTCAATAAAAGAAACACTGAACCCCCTGGGCGTTGCTGTGGTAATTGAAGCATCGCACCTGTGTATGATGATGAGGGGTGTGGAAAAACAAAACTCGGTAACCACCACCTCTGCTTTCTGGGGTGAATTTGAAAAGAATGAGACAAGAAGTGAGTTTGTGAAACTGATCAGTGCCAAATTGCACTAGTAAGCATAAAATACATTTTCAATCCCTCCTGTGAGGGATTTTTTATTAATTTGTATTTCTAAACACATAACGATGAGGCATGCATATGTATTCCCCGGCCAGGGGTCTCAATTCAACGGAATGGGAAAAGGTTTGTACGATTCCAATCCCGTTTCAAAGGAAATGTTTGAACAGGCGAATGAGATACTGGGTTTCCGGATATCGGATATCATGTTCAGTGGGTCGGATGAGGACCTCAAGCAAACCAATGTTACGCAACCTGCTGTTTTTTTACATTCCGTGATCGCATTCAAAACCCTGCCCGGTGCAAGGCCCGATATGGTTGCCGGTCATTCACTCGGCGAATTCTCTGCCCTGGTGGCAAATGGGGCGCTTAGTTTTGAGAATGCACTGATGCTTGTTTCGATAAGGGCGCAGGCCATGCAGCGTGCCTGCGAAATGAATCCATCTACCATGGCGGCAGTATTGGCATTGGCCGATGAAAAGGTAGAAGAGATATGTAAATCCGTTACCACCGAAACCGGTGAAGTAGTGGTCGCTGCAAATTATAATTGTCCGGGCCAGTTAGTCATCAGCGGCACCATTAAAGGAATAGATATTGCCTGCGAACGGATGAAAGCAGCAGGAGCAAAAAGAGCGCTGGTATTACCCGTGGGGGGCGCTTTTCATTCGCCCCTGATGATGCCTGCAAAAGAAGAACTGGCTGCCGCCATTGATGCCACACATTTTAATCATCCGGGATGCCCGGTTTATCAGAATGTGGTGGCCAAGGCAGTGAGTGATCCTGCCGAAATAAAAAGAAATTTAATTGATCAACTCACCGGTGCGGTACGGTGGACGCAGAGTGTACAGGCTATGATCGGCGGCGGAGCCACTCATTTTACCGAAGCCGGACCAGGCAAAGTATTACAGGGCCTGGTGATGAAGATCAATAAAGAAATGATTGTGAATGGTGTGAGTTGATGATATTTTTTCATGCCTCTGATGAACTAAGTATGGCTTTATTATGGCTCAGGTTTGGAGTAGCCATAAGGGAGGCTGGTAGCAATATTTTACTAAATGCTATCGGGGGGGGGGGGGGGGGATAAAAACTTACTGGCTGTTTCAATGTCTTCTTCTGTAAGGTTAAGGGCTGTTATAACTTTTTCAAAAAGATTTGCGCTTATTCTTTTACTATTCTCCAATTTAGATATTGTCTGCTGCTTAACCCCCAGCTTACGGGCAGCATCTCCTTGCTTTATTCCTTTCAGGTTTCGTAACAGTTTTAAAAGTTCTCCGGGGTGCTGTCCGTTTTTAGTCGGGGGCATGGTACGTAGCGATTAGTGTATTAAATGTATGAACCTATTTCATCACCGGCAATACCCTAAAGTGGTAATAGGGCCTCTTAAAACTGTTAAAGTTTGGAAAGGTTGTTTTTTACAACCTGTTGCTTTTTGGTTTATAGAATTATTCTTCTCAATTTTCTTTCCGGTTCTTTTTTAATTCGGCTAAACCCGTTTATCAAATGGCTACAGGTCGCAATACAAACCTCATTAATGTTGCTCAGCATTATATACAGCGGCTAAAAGCGCCGGTCACCAAAACTACACTCAGGCAAAGCCTGGAAGAAAACCCTTACTACCCCAGCCTGTACAGTCTTAGTAATGTTTTCAGCCGGTTTAATATTGCCAACGAATCTTTCAATGCTGATGAGGTGAACCTTGATAAGATTGAACCTCCCTTTATCACTTACTGCAGCAAACAGCGTAACGGTAATGATTTTGTGCTGGTAACAGCAATAACGGGCACAACCGTGAATTACCTCGCTGAGGGGAAAAAGTCCAGAGAGATAAACAGGGCCGATTTTATAAAGCAATGGAGAAAAATTGTGTTTATAGCCGAGGTTAATGCACAAAGCGGTGAAAAGGATTATGAATTGATGCAAAAGAGGGAAAAGGTAAGGAGGAACAGACAGGCCATTTTACATACAGGTATTGCTTTGCTGGCATGCCTTACGCTTTACTCCTTTCTCAGTAATGCCGGGGCTAATTTAATTATAGGTGCAGCAGCCATAACAATAATAAAATTACTGGGTATTGCTATTACAATTCTGCTATTGGTCTATGAAGTTGACAAAACCAACAGTTTTGTAAAAGGCATTTGTGCAGCCGGCAAGCAAACCAATTGCGATGCTTTGTTAAAAAGCAAAGCAGGCAAAATATTAGGGATTAGTTGGGGAGAAATAGGTTTTTTTTATTTTGCTTCTACTACTTTATTTTTATTATTTCCCAGCTTGGCTTTTATGAACAAACTACCCTGGCTTGCTATCGCCTCTTTCTTAGCTGCACCTTATATTGTATTCAGTCTTTATTACCAGTGGAAAGTAGTAAAGCAATGGTGCATACTTTGCCTTGCCGTACAAACCATATTGGCTATGGAATTAGTTTGGGCTATCAGCAATTTTTGGGTTGCTCAAAATCAGCTACACATTTCTTCGCTAATGTCTTCTTCCAATCCCGTTCCTTTGGAATGGATTGGAATAGCTTTGTTATTTCCGCCCGTTGCCTGGTACTTACTTAAACCCATTTTACTTTCTGCCAAGGCTGCACCAGGTTACCTGGCAAATTATAAGCGGCTGTTGTATAATCCCGAAATTTTCAATGGCCTGTTGCAGCAGCAGGCTGCGGCGCCAGATGGCTGGCAAGGCATAGGCATTGATATAGGCAACCCCCAAGCTATCCAAACCATTATTAAAGTATGCAACCCATACTGCGGCCCCTGCGCCCAGGCGCACCCTGTATTGGAGGGTATAGTACGGCATAATAAGAACGTAAAATTGAAAGTGATTTTTACAGCCAGTAATAAGGAAGGCGACATTATGGGCAAGCCGGTTAAACATTTTTTAGCTATAGCCGCTATGCAGAACCCGGGTCTGACTGAGCAGGCGATGGACGATTGGTACCAGCCTGGTAAAAAAGACTATGAGGCATTTGCCACCAAATACCCCGTTAACGGGAAACTTAACGAACAGGAAGAAAAGATAGACCGGATGAAGAAGTGGTGCGATGAGGCGGAAATAACCTTTACCCCCACCATTTTTATTAACGGCTATCGCCTGCCCGAAACTTACAGTATTGAGGAATTGGAAAATATTTTATAAGAGTTTGTTTGCAAACAAAAGGTAACGCCAGTGGTGTACAACATTAGTCTTACCTGAAGGGCCAAGCCGAAAACCCTACCCGGATTATTTAAAGCGGGCTTAATAAAAGAGTAGGTATATTTATTAAACTTCAGCCTTGTTCTCCTCTCCTTTGGGGAGGCCGGGTGGGGCTCATTAAAGTTTTTGTTGTTTTTTAATGTATAAAAGCAACGCAATATTATGATAATGAAATATAAAGCCTTCAAAGTAATGTCCAAAAGCGAAATGAAAAAGGTAATGGGTGGGAGTGCACCTACTAGTAGCTGTTCTGCGAATTGTAACCCTGGATTTGTAAGTATTGATAGTTGCTCTGGAACATGTAAAGCTACAGACGAAGAAGGAGTAAAATGTGGCGATGTGAAAAAGTGTTGTTTTGGTGGACAGTCTTGTAATCCTTAAAAACATAAGGCAACTAATTCCATTTGGTTGCCTTATTTTAATAAATAAAAGTATAGCCAATAAATGAATGTCGATAAGGGTAAAAATCATTGAGTATTTTGATGTTTTCTGTCACGAAATCTTTTTAACCTAGTGATATTTAACGAGACTTATAATTCATGACCTCAATATTTTTTCTTTACGAAAACGAATACATTTTTTTGAACTCTGAAAATATTGGCTCTTTAGCAGTTCTGTTATCAGAGGTATAATAAAGGAAAATTAAAATATTTCGGAGATTAATGTTGTGCACAGCATAAATAGTTGCCTCCGAATATATAAACTAATCGATGTAGTTAGCAACTGCTGCGTTTAACAATTTAATTTTTATGAAATGAAAAAATTATCAAGAAATGAAATGAAAAAAGTAATTGGAGGAAGTGCACCCAATAGCGGGTGTTGGGCAACTTGCAGCTCAGGTGGAAATGTAGGTTACGATTCTTGTAGCGGGTCGTGCAGTGCTAAAGATAATGTCGGTGCCAAATGTGGCGATGCGAAAAAATGTTGTGGTGGTGGAGATTCTTGTAATCCTTAAAAAAAATGTAAAGCAACCAAATTTATTTGGTTGCTTTACTATAATTAAAGTAAAAAAGATGATTAAAAATATTGTTTCAATAAAGCCAAGAATAGTTGTATTTTATTTTAGTTTTTTAATAATGCAATTTTCTAACGCTCAATCTGATTATTGCAAAATAAAGGGAAAAATATCGGATAAAAATTTTAAGGGCATTGCTTATTTGGTAAAAGGGAACAAACCTTTTTTAGATTTAGAAGATTTGGAAATTATAGATTCATCAACAACAAATAAAGGAATATTTTATTTTAAGATTTCAATAGCTTACACAGACTATTATTCTATAAGATTAAAAAATTTAAAAAAGGGATTCGTTTTTATTTGTAGCCCAGGCGGAAACATAGAAATAAAATGTGATACATCTGATTTTTATTATCCTGAAATTACTGGGTCTAAAGAAAATACTATTAGAAGAAATTATATCAATGGCTTGGATCCATTGATAGTAGTAATGAATAGTTATGCTGATAGTGCTGTTTCTTATTTGGGTGGTGATTCTTCAAAATATAGGAAATATGTGTCTTTAAATGATTTTTGGGGTAATAAAATTAGGCAGTATAATCTCGGATTTATATCTAAAAATCCTAAGAATCTTACATCCTTAGGTATGTTTAATGCATATTATGAATTGTTCTCGAAGGATTCCACAAAGCAATATCTTAAAAGCTTGCCAATTGACTTACAAAATAACCCATTGGTCGAGGAAATTAAGTACAAAAAATTTTCTCTTGAATCCGAGTTAAAAAAAATTTCAAAATTCTACGATATAAAATTCTATGATACACTTAATCAATTGTTTAGTTTTAAATCTTACAAAGACAAGTTAGTATTGATCGATTTTTGGGCAAGCTGGTGCAAACCATGTATAGAAAACTTCCCACTATTGAAACAAATTGAGGAGAAGTATAAAAATAGAAATTTTGTAATAATTGGGGTTTCATTAGATGATAATATAAAAAAATGGAAAAATGGAATTAAGCGTTCGGAGCTGACTTGGAAAAATATTTCAGATTTGAAAGCGTGGGATGGACTTGGAGTGAAATATTTTAACATTTCTAGTATCCCTAGATATGTTTTACTTGGAAAAGATGGTTTAATAATAAATAGTGATTTAAAGGAGAAAGAAATGGAAAAAATAATAATAGCAAATTTATAAAACTAGTGATTGTTAATTAAAATATATCTGATAAGCGTTGTTATTTTTTTTTGTTAAAGCTATAAGTGATTTAATGCCTCAATTCCCTTTCCTTTATCAACAAAACCAAATGGACTGTGGCCCCATTTGCCTAGCAATGATATGCAGGTATTATGGTAAAAGCATCAGCATACAAACTTTAAGAGATAAAACAGAAATTGGCAAGGAAGGAGTAAATCTATTGGGCATTTGTATCGCTGCAGAAAATATTGGTTTTAGAACACAAGGCGTACAGTTAACTTATGCACAAATAACAAAAGATGCGCCACTACCTTGTGTTTTGCATTGGGGGCAAAATCATTTTGTGGTGCTGGTAAAAGTCAGTAGACCTCTCCTGCATCGGAATGACAAGATAACTATCGCAGACCCTGGTAAAGGAATAATTAAATTATCGAAACAGGAGTTTTTACAAAATTGGCTAAGCAACAAAATAAGGGCTCCACAATCTACACAACAATCTTCGTATCACCCCTCTCCCCTTGGTGATGGGTTGGGGGAGAGGTCAGAAGAAACCGGTATTGCCCTGCTGCTAGAACCCACTTCTGAATTTTACAAGCAGGAAGATGAAAAAGAGAATAGACTGGGCTGGGGTATGCTGCTCGGGTATTTTGCCCGGCAAAAGAGATATATTTTTCAATTATTCATTGGCTTGCTGTTGGGCAGTTTGCTTCAGCTTATTTTTCCTTTTTTAACACAGAGCATGGTTGATACGGGCATTAACCAGCATAACCTGTCATTCATATACCTGGTGCTTGCAGCCCAAACCATGTTATTTTTCGGCCGTACAGTGGTGGAGTTTATCCGCAGCAGGATATTGTTGTACATCAGCACTAAAATAAACCTGGCCATCTTATCCGATTTCTGGATAAAGTTGATGAAATTGCCGCTGAGTTACTTTGATACTAAAAAGACCGGTGACATCATCCAGCGCATCGGCGACCATAAGCGCATTGAAGGTTTTTTGACCGGCTCGGCGCTTAATACTTTATTCTCTTTATTCAATCTGGTTATCTTTTCGGTGGTGCTGCTTCAGTATAATACTTATGTGTTTGGCATTTTTTGCGTAGGCAGTATTTTATACTTTTTATGGATAAAGTTATTCCTGCGTTACAGACGGAACCTTGATTATAAACGCTTTGCCGTTGCCAGTCAGGAGAATACCGCTACCATGCAATTGATTTATGGCATGCAGGAGATAAAACTGAACGGGGCCGAGCATATCCGCCGTTGGGAGTGGGAGGGCCTGCAGGCTGCTTTGTTTAAGCTGAGTTTTAAAAGTTTGTCGCTGAGCCAATACCAGCAGGCGGGCGCTTTCTTCATCAATGAGGGTAAAAATATCCTTATCACTTTTTTTGTGGCAAAATCTGTGATTGACGGGCAGTTAACCCTTGGCGCCATGCTGGCCGTTCAATACATCATCGGACAGTTGAACAGCCCCGTAGAACAACTTATCGGGTTTGCACAACAGGCCCAGGATGCTAAAATCAGTTTGGAGCGGCTGAATGAAATTCATGAAATGGAAGAAGAGGAAGTGGCCCCCTCTATTTCCCCCAAAGGCGGAGGAAAAGTAGGAGATATCAGCGGAGATTATAGCCAATTAAATAAAATTTTACCCGAGAGTAAATCAATCAATCTCCACAATCTTTCTTTTACTTATGCCGGAGCAGGTAATGAACCGGTGTTAAAGAATATAAATCTTACTATTCCCGAAGGCAAAACAACTGCTATTGTAGGCATGAGCGGTAGTGGTAAAACCACTTTGTTGAAATTATTACTCCGCTTTTATGATAACTATTCCGGCGATATTACCATAGGGGGGAATGCTACATCCTGGACAGTACGTAATACTTTACCGGAAGGGGAAGGATTAGGGATGAAGTTAAATTACATCAGTCCCAAATTTTGGCGCAGCCATTGTGGTAGTGTAATGCAGGAGGGCTATATTTTCAATGACAGTATTGCTAAAAACATTGCGGTGAGTGATGAACAGCCGGAGTACAGCAGGCTGCTTTATTCATGCCGGGTAGCAAATATCCTGGCCTTCATAGAATCGCTGCCCCTGGGGTTTAATACAAAAATAGGCGTAGAAGGCAATGGCATCAGCGCCGGGCAAAAGCAGCGTATCCTGATTGCAAGGGCTGTATATAAAAATCCACACTATCTTTTTTTTGATGAAGCTACCAATAGCCTTGATGCCAATAATGAGAAAGCGATATTGGAAAATATGCAGCAGTATTTTAAGGGCAAAACAGTTGTTGTGGTTGCACATCGTTTAAGCACTGTTAAAAATGCCGACAATATTGTAGTGCTGCACAACGGCCGTATAACGGAGAGCGGCACACATAATGAACTATCAAAGCAAAAAGGGGAGTATTATGAATTAGTAAAAAACCAGCTTGAATTAGGTACATAAACCAAATTATTTACCTGCTCAAGCATTCTTTGCAACAGGGAAGTAAAAAATAACTTATGCCTTACAGCTTCAATGAAAATGGAACAACTGCAATTACTACTGACCAAATATCAGCAGTAAACACTTTATTACGGAGTACAGAAATCAATGCGATTATTTCTCATAAGCCCGGCTTTCTAATCAGGTGGGGAATAACAATATTCTTTTTATTAGTTCTATTAATTGTAACGGCCAGCTTTTTTATTTATTACCCCGATACGGTGGAGACTGCCGCCAAACTTACTTCCATCAATGCCCCCAAAGGGGTAATCAATAAAACTGCAGGTAAGTTAGTAATGCTTGACGCAACTGAAGGCCAACCCGTCCATCGTGGTCAACTGCTTGGTCTTATTGAAAGCCAGGCCGATCATTATCAGGTAATATCCCTTTCGCAGGTAATAGACAGTTTGCAGATGTTGTTGATCAATAACCGGGTTGAAGCCGTAAAGCAGTATCTGCGGCAACCTTATGAGCATCTGGGCGAAGTACAACAGTCTTATCAGAATTTCATGCAGGCATTTATCTTATTCAATCAATATGTTTCTGAAGGGTATTACCTGAAAAAGAAGATGATGTTGCAAAAAGACCTTGTTTATCTGCAACGCCTAAATGAAAGTCTAACAAGGCAAAAACAAATGCAGCAGGAAGACCTTGACCTTGCAACAGAGACCTTTAATGCCAATTCAATCCTGAAGGAGCAGAAAGTGATTTCTGCATTCGACTACCGGAATGAAAAAAGCAAGTATATCGGTAAAGCATTGGTTATTCCGCAAATCTCATCCGCCATCATCAGTAATGAAAGTAGCAGCCACGAAAAACAAAAAGAGATATTGCAGTTGGAAAACGAGATAGCTCAGCAGAAAGGGATTTTTACACAGGCATTAAACACATTAAAGGCACAGATTGATGACTGGAGAAGTAAATACCTTTTGACTGCCCAAATTGAAGGTAAGATTGCTTTTGCAGGATTTATCCAGGTAAACCAGCAATTGCAGGCCAACCAGGTCATTTGTTTTATTAACCCGGACAATAGCAGCTACTATGCAGAAGTATATATCCCTCAAAGTAATTTCGGAAAAATTAAAAAAGGGCAACGGGTGTTACTCAAACTACCATCTTACCCATTCCAGGAATACGGGGCTATTGAAGGTAAGCTGGATTTTGTTTCTCATATTGCAACCGACAGCGGCTATGCAGCCAAAATAAACCTGGTAGATGGGCTTAGGACGAACTACAATAAACAAGTTCAGTATAGAGATGGACTTATCGCTAAGGCTGAAATTATAACCGAAAATTTAAAATTAAGCGACAGATTTATTAACCAGGTAAGAGCAATTTTGAAAAAGAAGTAATTTTTTTGATTTGGAATCAATCACCTGATAACCGTAGTAGCGCCTTTCCGCATAATGAGATTTCCTTTGTAGTCTATTCCTTCTCCTATCCAGATAAAGGTTCCGTAATCGGTTTCCTTACCGCTTATTCTTCCATCCCATCCTTTGGAAGGATCGGTAATGGTAAACAGTAATTGCCCGAAGCGATTGAATATTTTCAGGTAATGGAATTCTGCCAGGCCAACCGGGATAGGTTTAAGCACATCATTCAATCCATCACCGTTTGGTGTAAAAGAATTAGGCACATAAATTTCCGGTCCCCTGAATACTTTGATATTTATACTGGCAGTTGATATGCATTTATAACTATTGGTTGCCTGCACATTGTAGGTCATATCATGATCCAGCCTGGCAACCGGGTTTTTTATAAAAGGATTATTCAGTCCGTATGTGGGCGACCAGCGGTAATCAACAAAGCCACTGTTGGCCGGCTCAGTAATAGTTAACTGCAGGGGTTGATTGATCGCCACCGCACTGTCGGCATTTATAAAAATGCTGATGGGCGACACAAATGTTATTTTCACTTCATCTTCCTTCTGCGATCCGCAACCATTGGCATCCGTTACTTTCAGCCGGTAAATGAGCGTACCTGAATTCCCGGGGTAATTAACTGCCGGGTTTGCGATAGCAGGGTCGCTTAAATAGGTGGCGGGTGTCCATAAATAACCGGTGCCACCGCTTCCTTTAAGAGTAATATTTGTTTCACCCGGGCAAATAACGGCATCGGGCCCTGCCTGGGCAGCAGGAGAGGGCAATGTTTTTATTTCAATAGATGAGATAACGCTGCATCCGTTTAAAGAAGTTGCTTTAATATGGTAGGTTCCGGGTTTTGTTTTTGCAGGATTGAGATGCGGAACGGTTGCCGCCGCATCTAACCAGTACGTGAACGATAAGCCTGTTGAAGAACCAGCTGTAACAGAAGGAGCAGTAAGATCAAATGTATTCCCGGAACAAACACCGGCTGGACTGCTGATCTTTAGCGATACTGCCTGGTCTGCAGTAAAATCTTTTATTACCTGGCTGCCGCTGCATGCTCCAGTAATGAGTGTGAGGATCTTATAGTTCTTTCCAGGCGTTAAACCACTGAACTGGCCGCTGCTGTTGCTGCTTACCAGCACGGTGCCGTCATACAATTGGTATGTAATAGCAGAACCGGCAGGAGGGGTCGGGCTCAGCAATGCGGTAACAGAAGCAGAAGAACAACTGCCGGTAATGTTCAATGAGTAAGTGGAAGCATTGCAGTACGATGAAAGATCATACGCCGCCACAAAGCCATTGCCGCATGCATACAAAAGATTTTTGCCCGGGTCGTAGGCCAGGTCGTAAACAGCGCCGGATGCAGCGCCTGCAATGTTTATATCCGGTGCCGCTGCATCATCAAAAGAAGATCCGTTATAAACAAATACCTTAATGGTGCCGTTGGATGAACCAACAAACACATGATTGCATTCATCTGCAATAATACCGCCCTGCATCAGTAACTGGTTTGCAGCAACAGTATACGGGCTGCAGGCCAATGAACCATCTGATCGTTTAAATGCCTTCAGGTTCTTTCCGTCCCAGTAAAATAAATAGCCGGAGTTCACAGCAATAGTATTGCTTGAGTTATCAATACCGGTTAAGTAAGGCCTGTTCACCGGCTCGTGCAGTGCAGAAAGACTCGTGGTATTGCTCCATAAAATGTGATCGTGGTTATAAGGTGTGTTGTGCCTGTATATCTTATTCTCTTCCCTTGGATCCAGTACTGAGGTGGAGAATATGGTATACAATTCAGTGGATGCCGGGTCGATGAGCAGGTCGGAAATATCCGTATTGCCTGTATTGATGCCGGTGATATTAACCCCATGAAATGTTTGCGATGAGGTAGAAAAACTGAGCAGCTCAATATTTGAGGTACTGCCGGTTCCTGATCCGCCGCCACCGGCAATATAGATCTTTGGTGCACCTGCATTGCAGCCCCATACCATCTTCCAGTTTTGTGTAAAAGAACGATCGGGGTTAGTAATATAATTATCGTACAATCCTGCAGCGTTGAGGCGAATGATGCTGAAGCCATCATCATTAATGCCCTGGCCCAGGTAAAGATCACCACTTGCTTTATCTACCACCCAGCCACCATGCCCGCTTCCAAACTCCCAGCAGGGAATACTTAATGATCCATTAAAGGTCCATTGCAGTATGCCGGAAGCATTATATTTCGATAACTTCTGTGCCGTGGCATCGCCGCCGCCTGCGATATAAATATTCCCAGCGTAATCAAATTCAATGTCTTTGGCCTTGCCGGCATCTGTGCCCGAAAGTCCGCCTGTTCCGGAAACAAATGGATCGATCACCAGGGTTTTCTGTTTATTGTAATTTTCCGGAAGTTTAAAACCGATTCTGTTATTGTTCAGGCTGAAAGCGGATCTGAATTTCTGGTTGCTGTTGTCTGAATAAAAACATTCAGCAGCCGAAACCGATATATCATCAATGCCTGATGAGATACGGAGGTTCCCGTTTACGTCAAGTTCTATCTTCTTTACATCTCCGTCGTAGCGGAAGTTCACTTTACTGATGTCGGCACCGGGGCGGGCAACCAGGCTGTATTCAAACCCGGTTTTTTTGATTGCATCAAAAGAATAAACCAGGTCGATGCCCGGGTAAAGTTCTTTGTAAATGATCTTGCGGAATGTTCTGGCTTTCTCTTTTAAAAATCCATAGGTAAAATAATCTGCTCCTTCTTCCTCTGTTACCACAACCGGGTTTGCATTTGCATTGACCCATTCCATACTGATGATGCGGTTGATGGTATAGGTTCTTTGTATATCCTTTTCTTTCCATCCTTTTTTTACCAACCGTTCTTTTTCCTGAGCCGTTATTTTCTTTGTGGCACGCTGCAGGTGAATGATGCCTTTTTGTGTAAACAACACCGGCATCTTCAAACCTTCATATCCGTATAGTATTTTGCCCATCCGGCTAAACCCAGCCACCGTATCCTTATACTGGCCAATATTCCGGATGAAGGCGCCCATACTGCCAAACAATCCGTTATTATTTTGAGAAACCAGGGAATTTAAAGGAGGATTGATGGTAGCCGGGTTTGGGTTTGCCACCTGGGCAATACCATTTACCCAAACAAAGAGAGGCAGTAATAAAACGCAACGATTCAGCAGGTAGCCCACCGATCTTTTTCGTATGGTTTTCATGTACGATAAGTAACGAATTAAAGGTAACAATATTTCACACAAAAAGCCCCTGAATATTTATTCAGGGGCCTTAATAACCTGTTGAAAATGAATTAAAGGCTCAGGGTGGCCAATACATCATTCATATTTCTTACCGCATCGGCGCTTTTGTTGAAAGCGGCCTGTTCTTCGGTGTTGAGTTTATAGTCTACAATCTTCTCCCAGCCATTTCTTCCAATCACCACGGGAACGCCAATGCAAATGTCCTTTTGCCCGTATTCGCCGTCTAAATAAACACAGCAGGGGTAAAGTTTCTTTTCATCTCTTACAATTGATTCTACCAATGCTGCTCCGGCCGCTCCCGGCGCATACCAGGCCGATGTGCCCAGTAATCCGGTAAGGGTTGCGCCACCAACCATGGTATCGGCCACTACTTTTTTCAGGGTATCGGCATCCAGGTAATTGGCAACAGGTGTTCCCTGGTAAGCAGCCAGTCTTGCCAGGGGAATCATGGTGGTATCTCCATGCCCGCCAACAACCACGGCCTGCAGATCAGTTGCGGTACATCCCATTGCAGTGGATAAGTAATATTTAAAACGGCTGCTGTCTAAAATTCCGCCCATACCAATAATGCGGTTCTTTGGCAGTCCGCTTGATTTAAAGGCCAGGTAGGTCATGGTATCCATCGGGTTGCTGATAACGATGATGATGGCATTAGGGGAATGTTGTAAAATATTCTGTGTTACCGTTTTTACGATCCCGGCATTAATGCCGATCAGTTCTTCCCTGGTCATCCCGGGCTTACGTGGAATTCCGGAAGTGATAACGGCAACATCGGTTCCGGCGGTTTTTGTATAATCATTGGTGCAGCCTGTGATCTTGGTGTCGAACCCAAGCAGGGTGGCTGTCTGCATCATATCCATTGCCTTTCCTTCGGCAACGCCTTCTTTAATATCAAGTAAAACAAGTTCATTGCAAAGTTCTTTGCGGGCAATATTATCGGCACAGGTTGCACCTACGGCACCGGCTCCAACTACAGTTACTTTCATTTATGTATGTTTAAAGTGGAAAAATCAATATCGGCGCAAAGGTAATTAATTCGCTTTTCAGAAAAGGGAAATTTGTGTTTACTTAAGCGGAACTTTTTTACTATCCAGCGCATTCAGCAGTTGTGCTTTTGTGGCAACGCCGTGGTTATGAAACACCAACTGCCTTTTGACATTATAAATAGCAATAAAAGGGATGGGGGATGGCCGGTAATATCCCCCGAAAAAATAACCATATTCTTTTCCCAGATGGATAAAGGGATATTTTTCCAGGTGATATTTTTTATAAAATTCCCTGTTTATCTCCTGCGATTCGGCCGGGGATAAAACAACCTGCGCCGTTTTTGCCACCTGGGGCGTAGCGATCAAAAGCTCCAGTTGCTGCTGGCAATGATCGCACTCGGGATTGAACAGCATGATGATGGTGCTTTTTGTGGAGGGGAGTGCGTTCTGGTTGAAATCCTTAAAATCAATATCGGTTAAAGTGAATTGGGGTCATTGTTTTGTTTTAAGGAAGGGAGCAGTGTCATCGCCCTGTGAAAAACCCAACACCGTGTTGAAAAGGATGAAAATGATTAATACCGTCCGGTTCATGATTTTTTAATATTTCAGGATCTCAGCGATCTGGGTGAAGCTTTTATTTGATCCGAACCGCTGCACAAAATTCCCTTTTTTATCATAGGCAAAAATGGCGGGAATGGATTGTATATTGAAAAAGGTTCCCAGGTAATTCGAGGGGTCTCTTCCCACGGTGATATTGGGATGATCAGCCAGTTTGTAATCGTCGTAGAATTTTTTGAGGTGAGAAAATTCAATGGGAGAGACCATGATGACCTGTACGTCTTTATAAAGTTCAATATGGGCTTTCAGGTCTTCTGTTCCCTGCTTGCAATGGTCGCAAAAGGGATTGAAAATGATAAACAGCGTTGCCTTTTTCTTTGCCAGGTCATCTTTTGTAAAGCGGGTACTGTCGGATATTTTTGTGAGGCTGAACACAGGGATGCTCGGAAAACGGCGGTAAATATCCGCACTGTCTGCCTGGGCCATTCCCGGCTTGCATGAACAGGCTAATAGAAATATACAAATGATCCTTTTCACGTATTAAATTTCGACAAAGCTAACTGGTTTATGTGATAACAGGATGTTAAGCAGCGGGGGTGGCCGGGCCGATTTGAATTTCGGATTTCGGCCCGGTATCGTTACTTTTGCAGCCACTTAAAAAAATCAATATGGCAACAACAGCAGATATGCGTTCCGGGCTTATCATCAAAGTAGATGGCAGCCTGTACACGGTAATTGAATTCGGGCAGAATAAAACAGCCCGTGCGGCAGCAAAGGTTTGGGCTAAACTGAAAGGGGTTGATAACAGCCGCACCATAGAAGTTACCTGGAACAGCGGGGAAACCATTTTCCCGGTAAGGGTTGAAAAAAAGCCTTACCAGTTCTTATATAAAGATGATACCGGCTATAGTTTTATGGACACCGAAACATTTGAACAGATAACCGTTGAGGAAGCTATGGTTGATGCTCCCCGGTTCCTGAAAGACGGACAGGAAGTATCGGTATTGATCAATGGAGAAACCGACCAGCCGATGGGGGTAGAGTTGCCGGATAAGATCGTATTGCTGGTTACCTACAGCGAACCAGGAATGAAAGGCGATACAGCTACCCGTACCTTAAAACCTGCCACCGTTGAAACAGGAGCTACAGTAAACGTTCCTTTGTTTGTAAATGAAGGAGAACTGATAAGGGTGAATACCAAAACCGGCGAATACGTTGAGCGGGTAAAAGACTAATAACCACCAACCTGAACTAATAAGTAAAAATGGGTAACTGAGCGATTGGTTGCCCATTTTTACTTTCAGTATTTTTACTGATTTTTGGCCTTTTTTAGGGCAATTTTGGCCATTTTAGGCTTAAAAACTGCCCTTTTTGCCAGGTTTTTAATTTTTTGATTGCAGTTATGATCAATCTTACCATATCTTAGCAGCCGGTTTCAATATCATAACTTAACTACTTAAACCAAGCACATGGACATCAAGCAAATACAGGAGTTAGTAAAGCTCATAAACAAAACCAACATAGGCGAGATCACCATTGAAGAAGAAGGAGTGAAAATAACTGTTAAGCAGAAAAAAGACCCCGTTCAGAAAATATATGCCGGTGGTGCTATGCCGCCCGCTTACCCCGCAGCTTCGGCTCCTCCGCCACCTCCCCCAGCCGCCGCACCAGCCGCCACAAAACCAGCCGCAGAACCTAAGGCAGATAATCTGGTTACTATAAAAAGCCCGATGATCGGAACCTTCTATCGCCAGGCAGGTCCGGGTAAACCCATTTTTGTAAATGTTGGAGACGACGTTACCCCGGGTAAAGTTGTTTGCATCATCGAAGCCATGAAACTCTTTAACGAAATTGAAAGCGAAGTGAAGGGTAAGATCGTAAAAGTATTGGTGGAAGATGCCAGCCCGGTTGAATACGACCAGCCTTTATTCCTTGTTGAACCTGCATAAGCAAAAATTAAAAATTCAAAAGTAAAAAAGAGCCCTTCCTTTCTGAATTCTTTAATTTTTAATTTTTAATTTTTAATTCAAACTATCGTGTTTAAAAAGATACTGATTGCCAACCGTGGAGAAATTGCTCTTCGTGTTATACGTACCTGCAGGGAAATGGGCATTAAAACCGTGGCCGTTTATTCCACCGCTGATAAAGACAGTCTGCACGTAAAATTTGCCGACGAAGCAGTTTGTATCGGCAAACCTGCCAGCGCCGACAGCTACCTGAATATGGCCCATATCATGGCGGCAGCCGAGATCACCAATGCAGATGCCATTCATCCGGGCTATGGCTTCCTGGCCGAAAATGCCAAGTTTGCCAAAATATGCGGCGACCATGGAATAAAATTCATTGGTCCCAAACCCGAGATGATCGACGCCATGGGGGATAAGATCACGGCAAAAGATACGATGATCAAAGCCGGCGTGCCTGTGGTACCAGGTGGCGGCGGACTATTGCAAAGTGTGGAAGAGGCAAAATCAATTGCAAAAGAAATAGGTTATCCCATAATATTAAAAGCTACTGCCGGTGGCGGTGGAAAAGGGATGCGTATCGTTTGGGAAGAAGGCGAACTGGAACGCAACCTGGATATGGCTAAAACTGAAGCAGCGGCTGCGTTTAAGAACGACGGGGTGTATATGGAAAAATTTGTGGAAGAACCTCGGCACATTGAGATCCAGGTTGCCGGCGACCAATACGGAACTGCCTGCCATTTAAGTGAACGGGATTGCTCTATTCAGCGCAGGCACCAGAAACTGGTGGAAGAATCGCCTTCGCCGTTTATGACGACCGAGTTGAGAAATAAAATGGGAGATGCTGCCATCAAGGCCTGCAATGCCATCAGTTACGAAGGAGTGGGCACCATCGAATTTTTGGTTGACAAGCACCGCAATTTCTATTTCATGGAGATGAACACCCGTATACAGGTAGAGCATTGTGTAACAGAAGAAGTGATCAATTTCGACCTGATCAAAGAACAGATAAAAATTGCCGCAGGTGAAAAAGTAAGCGGCGTTAACTACCTGCCGCAAATGCACGCCATTGAATGCCGCATCAATGCCGAAGACCCGTACAACGATTTTCGTCCTTCGCCCGGAAAGATCACCGTGCTGCACCAACCCGGCGGGCATGGGGTGCGGGTAGACAGCCATGTGTATGCAGGCTATGTGATCCCGCCTTATTATGATAGTATGATCGCCAAACTGATCGCCGTGGCACAAACACGTAAAGAAGCGATCGATACCATGAGCCGGGCACTAAGTGAATATGTAATAGAAGGTGTGAAAACAACCATTCCTTTCCACCAGCAACTGATGAAGGATGAGAATTTCATCAGTGGAAATTTTACCACGAAGTTTTTAGAAGGCTTTACATTAAAGTAACAGGTCGTCTTGAATAATTTTTAGGCAGGTTTGCAAACTTGCTTTCCAGTCCGGGATGCTGATATTAAAAGTATCCCGGATCTTTTTTGTATCCAGTACAGAATAAGAAGGCCGTTTTGCAGCAGTGGGGTATTGATCGGTGCTTATGGGATTTACAGAACAACTGCTTTTGCTCAGTTCTTTTATGGCAAGGGCGAATTCGTACCAGTTTGTAATTTCTGCATCGGCGTAATGATAAATGCCGGCATTATTTTCCGTTTTTCCAGAAGCAATGATCTGTATGATCGCATCCGCAAGGTTGGCAGCATAGGTAGGACATCCGTATTGATCATTCACCACGTTAATACTGTCCCTTTCTTTCATCAGCCGCAGCATTGTTTTCACAAAATTGTTTCCAAAAGAAGAATACAGCCAGGAAGTGCGGATGATAATTGCTCTGGGGTCATTCTCCAGAATAAGTTGCTCGCCCATTAATTTGGATTCGCCGTAAACACCCAAAGGATGAGTGGCATCGGTTTCTTTATAAGGGCGATCGCCTGCACCATCAAAAACGTAATCGGTGGAGATATGTACCAGTTGGGCATTATACTGCCTGCAACAAGTTGCCAGGTTACCGGAAGCTTCTGCATTGATCCGGAATGCGTTTTCTTTTTCTGTTTCGGCTTTGTCAACGGCGGTGTAGGCGGCGCAATTGATGCAATAGCCGATCCGGTGGGTTGAAAAATAACCTTCTACTGCCTTGTGATCATCAATAGCAAACGCTTCTTTTGAAACAAACAGGAAATGATATTGCGGGAATTTAGCTGCAATGGTTCTTATTTCGCAGCCGAGCTGCCCATTGGCACCGGTTACCAGGATCGTTTGTTCTTTATTTTTCAAAAACAAAATTGTTTTTACAATTTGCAAAATCCGGGTGTATCATGTCTTTATCAGAGATGACTGCTTTGCCTGCCGGTATGCACCAGTCGATCTTTAGTACAGGATCGTTATACCGTATCCCGGCCTCTGATTCTTTATTATAAAAGCCGTCGCATTTGTAAAGCACTTCGGCCATTTCACTTAATACCGAAAACCCATGGGCAAAACCTTTGGGGATCAGTAATTGTTTTTTGTTTTCGGCTGATAGTTCAACGGGGAATATCTTTCCATAAGTGGGGGATCCTGCCCGTATGTCAACAACCACATCCAGTATTCTTCCGCTCAATACCCTTACTAATTTTGTTTGTGCATGGGGGCTGAGCTGGTAATGCAGGCCACGAATAACCCCGTAAGAGGATTTGGACTGGTTATCCTGTACAAATTTTATGTTGATGCCTTCTGCCGCAAAGATCTTCTCATTATAACTTTCAAAGAAATAACCCCGGCTGTCTTCAAATACAGCCGGTTCAAAAATGAATAAGCCCGGGAAGTCTGTTTTAATAAATGGCATAATAAAGCGCTTATCAGGAATACTTCTTTTTAAAGAATTCTATGGTTTCTGTCAGCCCGTCTTCAAACCGTTTGGTGGGTTGATAATCCAGTAATTTTTTTGCCAGTGAAATATCCGCCAGTGAATTCCGTATATCACCGGCCCTTGGCTCCCGGTATACCGGAGCAAAATCGCTGTTGAGCTGGTTACAACAGGCCTGGTAGAGATAGTTCACTGAAAAATTTTCTCCAATGGCTACATTATATACTTTGTTCATGGCTTCTGCATTATCGGTAAGCATGCCTTTTATATTTACCTGCACCGCATTATCAACAAAGGTAAAATCACGGGTTTGCTCCCCGTCTCCATTGATATATGCGGGCGTTCTTTTCATAATGCTTTTTACAAACAAAGGAATAACGGCGGCATAAGCTCCGTCGGGATCCTGGCGGGGACCGAAAATATTGAAATACCGGAAGCCCATCAGTTTGATACCATATACATCGGCAAATACCTGGGCAAACAATTCATTTGTTTTTTTGGTGGCGGCATACGGAGAGAGGCATTTCCCCACTTTTTCTTCCTGTTTTGGGAGCGTAGGCTCGTCCCCGTATACCGAAGAAGAAGAGGCATACACAAACTGTTTTACCTTATTGTCTACCGCAGCGGTTAATACATTCACAAACCCACCAACATTCACTTCGTTAAAATAAACAGGTTCCCTGATGCTGCGGGGAACAGAGCCCAGTGCAGCCTGGTGACTTACATAATCGATACCCGTGCATGCTTTCTGGCAAATATCCAGGTTGCGGATATCGCCTTCAATGAATTCAAAAGCGGGGTATTGTTTCAGTATATTCAGGTTTGCTTTAAACCCGTTTGCCAGGTTATCAAGCACCCGCACTTTTTTTGCCCCGTGCTTCAATAAATATTCTGAGATATGACTGCCGATAAAGCCGGCACCTCCCGTAACAAGGAAGGATGAGTTGCTGAGGTCTTTTGTGTGAAATGCAGAATTCAAAATTCAAAATTAAAAATTCAAAATTATCAGAGGCTCCAGTATTTTCTTGAACCGATCTTACCCCGGTAAATCCCTTTCAGGTCGGCCACCATTGCATGCTCCCTGGTAATGGAAGCAAAATACTTATCATCCATCTTCCTGTATTCCGAATGCGGCACGGTTACGATCACGGCATCGTAGTCGTTGCTCAGTTTGGGAGTGAGCTCAAACCCGTATTCATGCTTAAGTTCGGCGCTGTTGGCATACGGATCGGTTATTTCTACGTTCAATGAAAATGATCTCAGTTCTTTTACCACATCCGCCACTTTACTGTTGCGGATGTCGCTTACGTTCTCTTTAAAAGTTGCGCCCATAACCAGTACTTTGGCATCTTTTACATTGCCGTTGTAGCGGATGATGTGTTTCAATATCTTTCTTGCCACATAACCGGCCATGGCATCATTAATGAACCGGCCAGCCAGGATCACCTGTGAATTATAACCCAGTTTTTTTGATTTGTAGGTAAGGTAGTAGGGGTCTACACCGATGCAATGCCCGCCTACCAGGCCCGGTTGAAATTTCAGGAAGTTCCATTTTGTTCCGGCCGCTTCCAGTACTTCGTACGTATTGATGTTCATCTTATCGAAGATGATGGAAAGTTCATTCATCAGGGCAATGTTAAGGTCACGCTGGGTGTTCTCAATGATCTTTGCTGCTTCTGCTACTTTAATGGAAGAGGCCCGGTGAACACCCGCTTTCACCACCAGTTCATACACTTTTGCAATAACGTCCAGGCTTTCATTGCAACAACCACTTACTACTTTGGTGATGGTGGTAATGGTGTGTTCCTTATCGCCCGGGTTTATCCGCTCGGGCGAATAACCGATCTTATAATCGGTAACCATTTTTAAACCGGATAATTTTTCTATGATGGGTACGCAGTCTTCTTCTGTACAACCGGGGTATACGGTACTTTCATACACCACGTAATCACCTTTCTTCAGCACTTTGCCGATTGTTTCACTGGCACGCTGCACCGGCCTCAGGTCGGGAACATTGTGTTCATCAACGGGAGTGGGTACGGCCACTATGAAAAAATTCGCCTGGCGTAATACATCCAGGTCGTTGGTGAATTCTATATCACAGCCGTCGAAGTCGGATGACTCCAGCTCCTGGCTGGGGTCTATCTTATTCCGCATCATTTCCACCCGCTCAGCATTAATGTCGAAGCCGATGACCTTTATCTTTTTGGCAAACTCCAGTGCAATGGGCAGTCCAACATAACCGAGGCCGATCACAGCCAGCTTTTTCTTTTTATCTAATAATTCCTGGTACATCAATAAGTATAATTATGGTTTACGAATTATTTTTTACTTTCAAATTCTTTAGGCAATTTATTCAATTCTTCTTTAGGCAGGTTTTTAAAATAGTTGTACGTAATCTTCAGCCCTTCTGCCCTGGATACTTTTGGTTCCCAGCCAAGCAATTTTTTTGCTTTCGTAATATCCGGCTGCCGTTGTTTGGGATCGTCTTTGGGTAGTTCTTTATAAACGATCTTTTGCTTTGTTCCGGTCAGGTTAATTATCTCTTCTGCAAAATCCTTTAATGAGATCTCATCGGGGTTGCCGATGTTAACAGGCTGACTGTAATCACTCATCAGCAAACGGTAAATGCCTTCAATAAGATCATCTACATAACAAAAACTGCGTGTCTGGCTTCCATCGCCAAAAACAGTAAGGTCTTCGCCCCGCAATGCCTGGCCAATGAAAGCAGGCAATGCCCTTCCGTCGTTCAGCCGCATGCGTGGGCCGTATGTATTAAATATGCGTACGATCCTCGTTTCAACATTATGAAAAGTATGATAAGCCATCGTCATCGCTTCCTGGAAACGTTTGGCTTCGTCATATACTCCTCTTGGGCCTACCGGGTTTACATTACCCCAGTATTCCTCATTTTGCGGATGCACCAGCGGGTCGCCATATACTTCGCTGGTGGAAGCCACCAGTATCCTTGCTTTTTTTGCCAGTGCTAATCCCAAACAATTATGGGTACCCAGCGAGCCTACTTTTAAGGTTTGTATGGGGATCTTTAAATAATCGATCGGACTGGCAGGTGAGGCAAAGTGAAGAATATAATCCAGGTTGCCGGTAACGTGAATGAATTTTGAAACATCGTGGTGATAAAATTCAAATTCCTTCAGTTTAAAAAGGTGCTCAATATTCTTCAGGTCGCCGGTGATCAGATTATCCATGCCAATAACATGAAACCCCTCTTTGATGAACCGGTCGCAAAGATGGGATCCCAAAAAACCTGCAGCGCCTGTGATTAAAACCTTGCCACGTGCCCTGCCCCCATCTCCGCCAGCTGGCGGAGTGTTAGATTGCATTGTATTTTTATTATTTGAAGGCACTTTTTTTATTTAATAGATCTTTAAATTATTATTCTCAGATCCCCCTTTAGGGGATAGGGGCAACTGCTCTTCTTCCCACGCTTTCATAATGAAAACCCATCTCTTCCATTTTTGCCAGATCGAATAAGTTCCGGCCATCGAAAATTACTTTATTTTTCAGTAAGCGGATGATGTTGTCAAAATCGGGTGTGCGGAACTCACTCCATTCGGTGGCAATGATCAATGCATCGGCACCGGCCAGTGCATCGTATTGCCGTTCTGCAAAACTGATCTTGTTACCAAGTATTGCTTTTACATTCGTCATTGCTTCGGGATCATAAGCGGTGATGGTTACGCCTTCTGCCAGCAATGCTTCAATGATGCTGAGGGCAGGAGCTTCCCGTATGTCATCGGTATTGGGTTTAAAGGCAAGGCCCCATACGGCGATCTTTTTCCCTTGCAGGTCATTATTGAAATGCTTTTTTATTTTAGGGATCAGGTGCATTTTCTGTTTCTCATTCACTTCCATCACGGCATCCAGTATCTTAAAATTGTAGGCAGCATCTTTGGAAGATTTTACCAGTGCCTGTACGTCTTTGGGAAAACAACTGCCGCCGTAACCGATGCCCGGGAAAAGAAAACGTCTTCCGATCCGTTCATCGCTGCCAATGCCTTTTCGTACCATATCCACATCTGCGCCCAGGCGTTCGCATAACTGGGCGATCTCGTTCATGAAAGTGATCTTCATGGCTAAAAAAGAATTGGCGGCATACTTGGTAAGTTCCGCACTCTTCTCGTCCATATATATGATTGGGTTTCCCTGGCGTACAAAAGGAACGTACAGGTCGTTCATTATACGCTTCGCTTTTTCAGAAGAAGTGCCAATGATCACCCGGTCGGGTTTCATAAAATCATCCACGGCAACGCCTTCTCTTAAAAACTCGGGATTGGAAACAACATCAAACTCAACGGTTGCATTTTTTGCAATGGCTGCATGTACTTTATCTGCCGTGCCAACCGGCACCGTACTCTTATCAATGATCACCACATATTCGGTGATCAATTTGCCCAGATCATCGGCTACGCCAAGTATATATTTAAGATCGGCACTTCCGTCTTCGCCCGGAGGGGTAGGCAGTGCAAGGAAGATGATCTTAGCTTCTTTGATCCCGTCTTTAAGCGAAGTGGTGAAATGCAGTCTTCCTTCTTTCTGGTTACGGGTAAATAATTTTTCCAGTCCGGGCTCATAGATGGTGAGGCCCCCGGCATTGAGTTTATCAACCTTTGCTTTGTCAATGTCTACACAGGTAACATTATTACCGGTTTCAGCAAAGCAGGTTCCGGTTACCAATCCTACATAGCCTGTTCCTATAACTGCAATTTTCATACCCCTATCCCCTAAAGGGGGATTAGCTTTTTAGGTTAAAGAATTATTTGTTTACAAATTCCAGCACCTTGCTTACTATGAAACTTTGCTGCTCTTCATCCAGTTCGGTATGAATGGGCAAAGAGATCACTCTTTCTGTGAGCCAGTCTGTTAATGGGAGATCATAACTGCTTCCGCCAAAAGCGTCAAACATTTTTTGCCGGTGGGCCGGCACGGGGTAATAGATCATATTGGGCACCCCCTGTTCAGTTAGAAATTGGCTTAGTCCGTCCCTGTCAACCCCATTCAATACCAACGTATATTGATGAAATACGTGTTTATTGTTGCCTTCTCTAAACGGAATAGTTATGCTTTTATTTTCTGCAAAGGCTTTATCGTAAAAACCGGCTGCTTTTCGGCGGGCAGCAATGTATTCATCCAGGTGTTTCAGCTTGATATTGAGTATGGCGGCCTGCATGGCATCCAGCCTGGAATTACAGCCTACCACATCGTGGTAATACCGTTTGCTTTGCCCGTGGGAAGCGATCATCCGGAGCTTAGCCGCCAGGTCATCGTCGTTGGTGAATATGGCGCCGCCATCACCAAAAGCGCCCAGGTTCTTAGAGGGGTAAAAGGAGGTGCAGCCAATATGGCCAATACTGCCGGTCTTTTTAACCGTTCCGTTGCTGAAGGTATAATCACAACCAATGGCCTGGGCATTGTCTTCAATCACAAACAGGTTATGCTTTTTGGCAATGGCCATTATTTTTTCCATATCGGCAGCGTGGCCGTATAAATGAACAGGAATAATTGCTTTGGTCTTTGGGGTGATGGCCTTTTCAATAACTGCGGGATCAATGCAGAAGGTTCTTTTGTCAACTTCCACAAACACCGGCTTGATATGAAGCAGGCCTGCCACTTCTACCGTGGCTATATAGGTAAAGGAGGGAACGATGACCTCATCTCCGGGCTGCATGCCCAGGGCCATCATGGCAATCTGAAGGGCATCGGTTCCGTTGGCACAGGGAATGCAATGTTTGCTTCCGTGATATTTTGCCAGGTTCTCGGCAAACTCATTCACCACTTTGCCGCCGATGAACATAGAACTTTCCATTACTTCTATCACCGCAGCATCCACTTCTTCTTTTATTTTCTGATACTGGGTCTTTGTATCAACCATTTGGAGGGGCCTCATAAGTATATATTTATGCGGCGCAAAGATAAGGATTGCATCAGGAATAGGGAATTTGTAATATGTGCCCTGCCAATTAAAAAATAGCGGTTAGATTTGTTGAAATTACATGCCGGGTAAACTCTTATATAATTTATTTCTGCTGCTCTATTCCACCGGGATCCGGATCGCAGCGGCCTGGAACCCCAAGGCAAAAAAGTGGCTCAACGGCCGCAAAAATATTTTCGCTAAGATCAACCTCAAACCTCAAACTTCAAACCTCAAACCTCAAACCGTATGGATGCACTGCGCCAGCCTGGGAGAGTTTGAACAGGGGAGGCCGTTGCTGGAGGAATTAAAAATTAAAAATGAAAAATTAAAAATTGTATTGACTTTTTTCTCTCCAAGCGGATATGAGGTAATGAAGGATTATAAAGGCGCCGACCATATCTTTTACCTGCCGATGGACTCGCCATTGCATGCAAAGAGATTTTTAGATGCCGTTGATCCCTGCCTGGTGCTTTGGGTTAAATACGAATACTGGTTTTATTACCTGCAGAAAATAAAGCAACGAAATATTCCGCTGCTGCTTGTGTCGGGCATATTCCGGCAAAACCAGCCCTTCTTTAAATGGTATGGAGGGATATGGAAACAGATGCTTGGATCATTTACGCATTTCTTTGTACAGAATGACGAATCGAAACAGTTGCTGGCACAGCTTGGTTTCAGCAAGAATGTCAGCATCAACGGCGATACCCGTTTCGACCGGGTGATAGAGATCGCAGAAAAACACCAGCCGGTTCCGTTCATTGAAGATTTTTGCGGCGATAGCATGGTAATGGTTGCCGGCAGTACCTGGGAAGAAGATGAGATAGAATTGCTGCATTTTGTAAAGCAACATCCGCAGATAATATTCATTATTGCCCCGCACGAGATCGATCCGGAAAATTTAAAGGATGTAAAGCAGGAGTTCATGAATTCTGTTTTTTATTCCGAGCTGCTCCAAGCCTCAGACTTCAAACCTGAAACCTCAAACCTCAAACCCATCCTGAGCGTAGCCGAAGGACAAACCTCAAACATCCTCATCATCGACAATGTAGGTATGCTGGCCCGTTTATACAAATATGCCCACATTACTTATGTTGGCGGCGGCTTTGGCGAAGATGGTGTGCATAATGTACTGGAAGCAGCCGTGTATGGAAAGCCGGTTGTATTTGGGCCCGTGTATGAAAAATTCATTGAAGCAAGCGGGCTGGTTGACGCAGGCGGCGGTATCAGTGTAGATGGACTTATTAAGCTGGAAGATATTCTGAATAAACTGGTGAGTAATGAACAGGAGCGGATGAAAAGGGGAGAAGCATCAAAAAAATATGTGTATGAAAATGCAGGAGCTTCTAAAAAGATAATTCAGTTCATTCAGGAGAACCGCCTTTTAACGAGGTGATAAAACTGCTGAACGATTTCGTTGGCATCGCTCCAGCCGTTTTTTACTTTCAACTCCCGCTGTATCCAGTATTCCGCTTCGGGAAAGATGGAAAAACTGTTGATGGTCTTGATGCTTCTTTCGTAGGCCGGTTCATCGCCGCGGAACAATTCATTGATAAATAAGAAACGGTCATTCACCCCGATGGCTTTCCGCAGGTCCCTGATGGGAACTTCCGTAAGCGTTTCTCCCAGGTCTATCTTTGATTGTTTCAACCGTTCATTGATAGAGGCTGTGCCATTAACAGCTACGGTTTCGTTGATCTCTCTTTTGCTTTCTTCGGGCGGGGTTTCCTGTTTTTGTTGCTGGTGGGTAAGCGTGGGAATATCGTCTTCGCTGTCCATCATAATATGCGGTTTGTTCTGGATGCTTATTTTTTGCATCTCCTCGGCATTCCTTCGTATCTCTTCCAGTTCGGCTTCAATTTCAGCTTCATCTACCTGCAGTACTTCCACCGTTTTTATCTCCATTTCAATATGGTGGTTATTGGTATCCGGCTGACTTACCGGGTTTATCATGCCCGAAACTGTTACGGCCACATCCTGGTTTATCACCCCATGCCCATGGTTTCCCTGCAGGAGAAACAATTCCGCCTGCAACATCTGAACAGTAAGCAGCAATTGCTCCGGGGAGGCATTTTGCGCAAACTGGTCCTGTAATTTTTTCAGGAGTGTTTCCACTCTTTCCATGATAATTAATATACTTTTGATGCCCGGTTTAGAGAGGCTGGGTAACTAATTAAGTTGCGGTGACCAAGTTACAAACAGATTTTTAAAAAATATAGCTAAATGTTTATTGAACCAAACCTGAAGGGGGAGCGGAGAGGCTGGATAGAAGTGATCTGCGGCAGCATGTTCAGCGGTAAAACAGAAGAACTGATACGTCGCTTAAAACGGGTAAAGATCGCCAACCTGAAGGTGGAGATATTTAAGCCCTCCATTGATGTACGGTACGACCAGGAAAAGATCGTAAGTCACGATACCAATGCCATTCTTTCTACCCCGGTTGATAATTCACAAACGATCTTACTGCTGGCGCAGGATGTAGATGTAGTGGGTATTGACGAGGCTCAGTTCTTCGACGACCAGGTAAGCAATGTGTGTGAGCAACTGGCCCAAAGAGGTATACGGGTTATAGTGGCCGGGCTGGATATGGATTACCAGGGCAATCCTTTTGGCCAGATGCCCAACCTGCTGGCCAAGGCCGATTATATTACCAAGCTGCACGCCATTTGCCAGGTATGTGGTAATATCGCCAATATCAGTTACCGTAAAATAAATGAAGGCGGACAGGTGTTGCTGGGAGAGAAAGATGTATACGAACCCAGGTGCCGCATATGCGCCCAACTGAAAGATTAACCCGCCGCAATGATAAAACGGATATTTACACTGGTAAAAAAAGATGTGCTGCTCGAGTTCAGGCAGAAGCATACCTTTTATGGTATACTCCTTTATATCGCCTCCACCATTTTTGTTCTTTATCTGTCGATGGATAAACCCGATGCCAATGTATGGAATGCATTGTTCTGGACCATCCAGCTCTTCATATGCGTAAATGCAGTAGCCAAAAGTTTTTTGCAGGAGAACCGGGGCCGCATGCTTTATTTTTATTCCATAGCATCGCCGGTGGAGTTCATTGTTTCCAAGATTATTTACAACCTGGTGCTGATGGTATTGATGAGTCTCATCAGTTTGTTGATGTTCTCTGTTTTTTTAGCCAACCCGGTTGATAATGTTCTTCTCTTTACCGGCATCGTAATGCTGGGCGGCGCCGGTATCAGCATTGTATTTACGTTGATGAGCGCCATTGCAGCCAAGGCGCAACAGAATGCAGCGCTTATTGCCATACTTGGTTTCCCGGTTATTTTACCGCAACTATTATTACTGATGCGGTTGAGTAAGGCTGCTTTTGCAGAAGTTTTCCGGGAGGGAATGGTATTGCAAATGGCCGGACTGATTGCCGGGCTTGACGTATTGGTAATTGCAATGGCGGTAATATTGTTTCCGTATCTCTGGAAGGATTGAATGGTTGGATACAGGATACAGGATACTAGGTAGGGTATAATGACAAAAGGTCTTTTTAATTATCAGACTGTATACAGCATCCAGTATCCAGTATCCAGCATCCAGTATCAAGTATCCTTCATCCCGTATCCTGAATCTTGTATCCCGTATCCAATATCAGTCTTTTTAAATAACCCTCAACTTCCCTATCTTTGCCCCCTCAATAAATTTCTTTCTTTTTTGAAGAAGAACTGGTGGAAAATATTGTCCCTGTTATTATTGATCTACACAGTTGTGGCTGGTTTTCTGGTTGCTGTACCCGACCTTCCTATTATTCATCAATCTATCCGTAACCTGTATTTCCACGTGTGTATGTGGTTTGGGATGATGATCCTCTTTATCATAAGCTTTGTATATAGCATCAAATACCTCCGTGGCTTTAAGCTGCAGAACGATATTTATGCCCAGAATTTTGCGGCAGTAGGTACCCTCTTCGGTATCCTGGGATATGTTACCGGCTCTATCTGGGCCAACTATACCTGGCTTACCGATCAAAGCCAGTCGTTGGGATCGGTATTAAAAGAACCCAAACTTATTGGTGCTGCTATTGCTTTACTTATTTATGGTGCTTATTTTGTTTTGCGGGGCTCATTCACCGACATGGATAAAAAAGCAAGGGTAAGTGCGGTGTACAATATATTTGCTTTTGCCATGCTGTTTCCCAGTATCTGGATCATACCAAGATTGGTGGGAAGTTTACACCCCGGTGCCCCCGGCAGCGACAGCGGTAACCCGGCTCTGAATGCGCAAAAAGACCTGGATGCCGGAATGCGTATGATCTTTTACCCGGCAGTAATAGGATGGACCTTGCTGGGCGTATGGATCGCCACATTAAAAATACGGTTACAATTAATTAAAGATAAAACCCTGCTGAATGAATAAGTTTATTTTACGTTTGTTATTCTGTGTGCTGAGTTTTGTGTTTTGTGCAAGTTCATTTGCGCAGGACAATGGCGGCTCTGCAGACCTGATGCGGAGCAACGGAAAAATATATGTGGTGGTGGCGGTATGCCTCACCATATTGCTGGGCCTGTTCGGGTATGTTTTTTCAATAGACCGGAAGATATCCAGGCTGGAGAAAGGAAAAGATTAATGCTATATAAGGTTTAAGGTATAAAGTAGAGAGGTTGATATGAACCTTTAACGATCAAGCCTTTAAACCCTTAAACAATTTCTATATAACGATTGCTAAATATTAAACCAATTTTATGAGTGCGCAACAGCCCTACAGTTTCTTCCATAGCGTGGAAAGAAGTTTTGACAAAGCCGCCAAATTCACCAAATGGGATTTGGGGATATTAGAACAGATTAAAGCATGTAACAGTGTTTACCAGATGCGTTTTCCGGTAAAGCGTGATGATGGAAGTATAGAAGTAATAGAAGCTTATCGTGTGCAGCACAGCCAGCACAAATCGCCCTGTAAAGGCGGTATCCGTTTCAGTGATGAAGTAAACCAGGATGAAGTAATGGCCCTGGCCAGTTTGATGACCTATAAATGCGCCATCGTAAATGTGCCCTTTGGCGGTGGTAAAGGCGGTATCAAAATAAATCCACGTAAGTATAGTGAGTACGAACTGGAAAAAATCACACGCCGCTATACATCAGAATTGGTAAAGAAGAATTTCATAGGCCCGGGCATCGACGTGCCGGCGCCTGATTATGGTACCGGCGCCAGGGAAATGGCCTGGATCGTGGATACCTATGCTTCGCTGAAGCCGGGTGAAATTGATGCTGCCGGTTGTGTAACCGGTAAACCCATTACGCAAGGCGGTGTTCGTGGACGTACGGAAGCAACCGGCCTGGGTGTTTTTTATGGCATACGTGAAGTATGTAATATGCCCGATGTAATGAAGAAGCAGGGCTTACCTGTAGGTATCGAAGGTAAAACCGTGGTGGTACAGGGTATGGGTAATGTGGGTTTCTATTGCGCCAAGTTCTTCCGGGAACACGGAGCAATAGTAGTTGGAATTGCAGAATACGAAGGCGCCATTTACAATGCCAAAGGATTGAATGAAGAAGAAGTTTTCAAACACAGGAAAGCAACCGGCTCTATATTGAATTTTCCCGGGGCAACTAACCTGGCAAAGAATACCGATGCATTGGAACTGGAATGCGATATTTTAATTCCCGCTGCACTGGAAAATGTTATTAACGGGGAAAATGCACCAAGGGTAAAAGCGAAGATCATAGGTGAAGCGGCAAATGGCCCTTGCACACCGGAAGCCGATGAGGTATTTGCAAAGAAGGGTATCCTTTGTGTACCGGATATGTACCTGAATGCAGGTGGTGTAACGGTAAGTTATTTCGAATGGCTGAAGAATTTAAGTCACGTTCGTTACGGACGTATGGAAAAGCGTTTCAACGAAAATATGAATATGCAGATCATTAACCAGATGGAAGCCCTTACCGGTAAATCGGTTGGTGAGTCGCAAAAAAAACAGATCGTTCACGGGGCAGATGAACAGGAACTGGTACACAGCGGACTGGAAGAAACCATGATCACCGCTACCCGGGAAATAATGGACCTGTGGAAAAGCAATCCAGATATTCCCGATATGCGTACGGCTGCTTATGTAAGCGCCATTAATAAAGTGGCAACCAGCTACGCCGAGTTAGGTATATTCCCATAACAACTATACATCGGTCAAATAAAAGATCCCATCTGCTTTACAACAGGTGGGATCTTTTTATATGGAGGTTAGTGGAACCAATAAGGTTTGCGGTGCCGGCAATGTGTCAGGAAAACCTTATTGGTTTATAGGTTGATTTACCGGTAAACCAATAATATCTGCCGGGCTGGTCTCAGTGCTGCAGATATTATAGTGTTTTGTTTATAATTTTACCACGTCCATTTGTTCGGTAACTTTTTTCTGCCTGCTTACCTGGTAAGAAACCGTTTTCCCTGATTTCTTCCCGGTGATGGCGAATGTAAGTACGGCATCACCCAGGTCGTCGGTGTTCAGTAAGAACTGCTTTGAAAAGGTTTCACCCTTTACATTGGCAGAATAAAGTACCACACCCGATTGATCGGTAACAGCGATGCTGAACTCATTCTCTTCTTTTGAACCGGAGAAATTAAGTTGTATCAACGGCTGGTTCTTGTAGCTACCAGCGTATTTTAATTCTACAGGTACTGAACTGGTACCATAGGCCGTGTCGGCAGCAGTGGCGTTTGAAAAAAGCATTACGGCAATAAGCGTGATGGCGATGAAAGTGTTGTAGCGTTTCATAAAGTGTAATTTTAATGGTTAATAAAAAAGTTTATTAACAAACAACCGGATCGTATCATGTAGCAAGAAGGTTAAAAAAGAGAGCGGAATGATTCCGCAGTACGGACAACCGGCAGGGCGCTGATTGTTTGATAATGTAAAAGTATACGATGTTTTTTTGCCTTGCAAACCAACTTACGGGTGAAATTGATTTACCCAACCGGCAGAGCAGGGGCTGAAACCATTGCTGGTAAAGGGTTTATAAAACGAGGTGTTATGACAGCCAACATTGATTTTGCTGTTCAGAATTTAAATAACGACAGGCTGTTTTTCCTTTTTGTTAACATTCCGGTAATATGAAGCCGCTCATTTTTACGGGTAACAGCGAAGTTCAACTCATCCAGGTTCTCCATATTCTTTGCGAAAGCATCGGGTAAATAACGAAGAAGATTCTTTGGGATCTTTGTGATGGCCAGGCGAAAGAACAGCACAGCATTGATACCTGTATCCACTTTAGGATCATTATAATTAAAGGCTGTGATGGATAATGTGCTCTTCGTTCTTTTACGGCAATACGATCTTACCAGCGGCATGGGAAGAAAGACCTCGCCGGCTGCAGTGGGTTCTAATTTATTGTTACGCTGCAGGTAATGGAGAACAGCCGATATATCCCTGCCGTTGATGAAGAAGCTGAAAGAAGGTTCCTGTATCGTATTCACTGCTAATCTTTCCACTTTGTTGAATTCATCATCGTAGGTATAGGTGATCGCCGAATCGGCCCGCTCTTTTATTTCCTGCAGGTTTAAACTGTACGAAGTATTGCTTTGGGTGAATACCGAATCCATGTTCAGGTTGATGGCAGTTGATATTTTTTCTTTGGCTGCTTTATCCAGCAGGCTGTACAAGGCAGGAGAGGGTTGGGTAAAACCCAATGAAGAAAGCGAGCCGGAAGGATAAAGAAAAAGTTCTTCCCGGAAAACATATTCACCGGCAGGCAGTATGCCTCCGTCAACACGGATCTTCTCCTTATCAAAATTGGCGGTAACAACAGCCGGCTCTTTTAAAAAGGTATTGGCAGGTATATAAACCGCCAGGTGGCTTCTTGCATCAACCGCTTTCTCAAGTTTGGTACGGGCAATGAATTTTTTATCGGCAAAGAGTTCGCTGGCCACCTGCCTTACCAGGCTGCTGTCTCCTGCAGAAGCTTTTGCTGCCAATACCTTTTCATCCTGTATAAAAAGATACAGGCCGGCGGGCCTGCTGGCAAATTCATGATCACTTATTTTTTCAAACTCAAATTTTTTAAGTCCAGCTTCAAAACCTTGCTTACTTTTTTTGCCGAGTGATACATACCAGTTGCTAGCCGGCTGACCTTTTGAATGAAAGGCCAGTATGTAATCGGGAATGGAAAACATATCCCGCCAACTGGTATCGGCGCTTTTTTTTGAAAAAAGTTTGCTGATCTTCCACTCTTTGGGTGTTGTAACAAGGTTCCAGAGTAAGGTATTGGTGATCCTTTTTACATCCAGCGCAACCACACAGTCGGCGCTGGCAGGCACGGCTTTCTCACTCCAGGTTTTGTAAAAGAGTTTTATGTATCCAACAACGAGGAGGATCACCAGTACCAGCAATGCCCATTTCCGCTTACGCATCAGTAAAGTTTTTTCTCTCTTTCCTGCCTGTCCTGTTCCATGATGTTGTTGATGGCATCCATCATGTTGAAGAAGAACTCCAGGCTGTTTTGGTGGTTGCCGGTAATGTTCAGGGTGGTGGTGCCCTGTATCATACCATCTTTAAGGCTGCTTTCCATTTTAAGGTTGCCAAGATTTTTGGAAAGATAATCAGTGATCTTTTTATTTACATCGGCGCTTACCTGGGTGGCTATCTTGTCTACCAGCCTTTTGCTGTTGATGTTCAGTGAGTAATTATTATTGAGGATCGAACTTCTTGTGTTTTCATCTGTAGCAAAGCCGGTATTGCTTTTGGTCATGTCTATCACTTCTTTGGATGTGGTAACAACCACCTTTCCTTCCTTTACCATGAAGTAAAGGCTGCTGAAGGGAACATCGCCTTCTTTAAAAGCCAGCTCATAATAGCCATCTTTTTCTTTATAGTTAAAGCCTCCTTTTTCGGCGTATTTAAGCGGAAGCGCTGCCAGTTTCTTCATAAAGTCGTCTTTCCTTGTTTCCAGTGCGAAAGTGAAACTGGGCGATAGCTCCTTCTTCGTCTTCTTCACTTCCTTACGGTTGAATTCATCGTCGTACTCATAGTCAGTATAATTCACTATCTGCGGCTTCATGTCGTGCATTACAAAGATGTAATTGCCTGGCAGCAGGTCGGCAATGGCTTTTTCATCGATGACGATCTCCAGCAGGTCGATGTATACATCTACCATGTCGGCAAACTCATTCATACGTAAGGTATTGCTGAGGTACTTGCGCAGGTATACGTAATAATAGTTGGCCATGGCCTCGCTGTTGATGCTCATGGAGAAGTAACCGATGTTATCGGGGTTTACATAATTGGCCAGGCTGTTGCTTTGCTTGCTGTTCATTACGGCTGCTGCAAGAGCCGACATTTTAGCACTGGCCGAATAGCTCCTGTTCTCCATCCGCAGCTTATCTTTTTCAAAATAAAAATTCACCGCCGACTTAAAATCATCAGTGGTATCGGTACGATAAGAGCGGTAACTGTTTAAGATACCGTAAGCGCCCCGGGCGAAAAAATTACTGTATTGATTCAGGATGCTTTCGGTGTTGATCCACATACTGGCATGCGATGCCGGGTCAACGATCTTATTATAGCCCGGGTCATTTTTTATGGAATAAACAGTTTGTGCAAAACCTGCAGCCATTATTTTTTCAGCAGCAGCTTCTTGTTTTTTCCGGGCGATCATATCCTGTTGTTGCTGCCATAACTCCCACTTGAGGTTGTTAATGCTATCCTCTGCCTTCCGCTCCATTTCTTCCCTCGCTTCTTTTTCCTCATCCAGTGGTACCAGTTCAATTTCCATGCTGGCGCTGTCTGATTGAACGATTGCAGTATCCGCAACAGGCGCCTCAACCACCGAAATGGCAGAGTCGACCAGTATCACGGCAGTAGAATCGGAGCTTGGCGTCTTATAATAATTGTCCCAGTAGTTTGCCCTGTTCTGGTACGTGGTATTCACTATTACAGCGGTGGTCTTGTTCCAGCCGATATAAGAATCATCCGAAAGGGAAAGAAAGCTGAAGCCGTTCTTCTTACCGGCTTTCTTCTTTGCTGCATAGTTTGTTTGCATGAATTTCAGGAACTGGGCTTCGTTTTTCAGCGGCAGCAGGGTTACAAAACTCATACAGGTATCTTCCAGGGAAACATACTGGTAAATATCCTGCTCAAAGTTTATCCCGATATTCTGTAAAGAGGTCTTTTTATCAATATGCAGCATTTTGAAAATATCATTCTTGATAAAATCATAGCCTTCAAGTCTTTTTACCGGCAGCATCTTGCCGAAGTTCTCCCCGGAATATTTCATTACCATGGTAGCGGTGGAAGGTACCCGGTTCAGCAGGTCCTGGGCATATGTGAGAACGCCCGTAAAACAAATCAGGGTAAGGGTCAGGATGATCTTTTTCATTTGCATTAGTTTGTCAGGTTAATTTTATTTTCTACCGATCTTTTTTCGTGAATTATATCCAGCGCATTCAGTTTCAGCATTACGGCTTTTTTGCTGGGGGCTATCTTTGTTTCTTTATTGCTGGCTGCCGAAACCGTTGATTCAAATTTGAATACTGCCGTGTAATTGGCCGTGGCAAATATCTCTTTATCGGCATTGCTCAGTTTCTTATAATCTTCTTTAAAAGAGTATTTGTTCAGCCGTTCAAAAACGCCGGCGTTGTATTCATAGAATTTATCCGGGGCTTTTTTTGAAGCGTTCTCCTTCAGGTAAATATTCTTAACGGCATTGTTGAGGCCGGTAACATGCTTGAAATTACAACTAATGCTGGCAATGAAATTATCAAAATCGACCGATGTTTTTACATTGCTGATGCCCGGCGTTCTGGCAACGGTTTTTTCAACATCGGCCATGCGGTATTTTATGTCTTCCTTCGATGGCACGTCGTGGCCATTAATGGTCTTCATCTTCATGATGGAGTTGAGCCTTGTTTTGCTTTTGCTGAGGTTAAGTACCAATTGAAAATCGCCGGAGCCATCGGCTTTTAAAAAGATCTGCTCTACAATTTCAAAGCAGCCGGTAAGACTTACCAGGCAGGAAAAAAGAAATAAATAAGCCACAATTTTCATGAGGGTCAAGTTACGGCAAAACTACACAATTATGTAAAAAGTTGACAAAGCAACTTTGACGGCATGTTACAAACCTATAAGGTCTGCAGCCCAGCTTTTCAGCAGGCAGACCTTATAGGTTTTTTGTGGGCTGTATCAGGTCCCACAAGTTACCATACAGGTCTTCAAAAACTGCAACGGTGCCATACGGTTCGGTTACCGGTGGCCTTACAAAATGGATGTCTTTAGCGAGCATGTCATTATAATCACGCCAGAAATCATCGGTATATAAAAATAGAAACACTCTGCCCCCGGTCTGGTTGCCCACCCTGCTTTTCTGTTCTTCACCGGCGGCCTGGGCAAGTAGTAAACAACATTGTCCATCACCGGCTGGCTTTACCATCACCCAGCGCTTGGTTTCACTCAGCTTTGTGTCTTCAATAAGAATGAAGTTCAGTTTTTCGGTGTAAAACTTAATGGCGTCATCATAGTTGTTCACTACTAAAGCGATGTGGGCTATGTGTTGGTTCATTGTATTCAATTAATAATGCCGTGTGATCCATGAACTTATTGCTTCTGTAGTTAAATTCTGTCCCACCAATATCCCGTTCTCATTAATTAAGAAATTATCAGGAATGGCATAGCTGTAAAACCTCGCTGCAAATTTATTGCTTCGCCAGTTCACGAATTCGCAATATTGTTTCCAGAGTTGTTTGTCTTCCTGTATCGCTTTTAACCAGCGCTGCTTATTGTCATCCATAGAAATCCCGATTATTTCAAAACCCTTACTGTTATATTTTTTATATAATTTCCTTAATTCAGGAATTTGTTCCCGGCAGGGAACACACCAGGAACTCCATACATCAAGTAAAATGACTTTGCCTTTTAAGTCTGATAGCAGCAGTTCATTATCTAAACTGTCCTTTAGGATCAAGGATGGAAATGGCCTCCCTGTTTCGACAACAGATGTACGGTTTAATGTTAAGTCGGCCCATACTTTAGAGGGAGCATTCTTTATAGAAGTATCAATAAGGTTTATAAGTGTGTCCACCTGTGTATGAGTAAGATTCAGACCCCATAAGAATATCGCATTGAAATTAATCTCGTTTGCCGGGTGCTTTAGTATGACCGATTTGAGTTCGTTGTAAAGGGTTTGACGTTTTACAGAATCAGGCACATTAAGACTTTCATTTGTATCAAAAAACTGCTGCATCCCGGTTAGGTATACCCTGTTGGAATCCTTCACCTCAGTATTGGGTTGACTATAACTATGGTTTAACCAAATGATCAGCATGAGAGTCAGTAAATAACGCATCGGTTTACAGTTTGATGATATCATTGATGCCTGCAATGTTAAATCCATTCTTAACTACTTCAATAGCCTGCCTGCTTTTTTTATTTAGTAAAGGGTTGGTATGGTTAAAGTGGATAAAATAGATCTTCTTTTTTTCTATGGGGCTGAGGTCTTTGAACAGTTTCATGCTTTCAATCACGAAGGGATGGGGGATCTCCGAAATATCCCGGTTATTGATCTCTGCAGCATCGTAGAATGTGGCGTCAATAAATGCATAGTCAACCCCGGCGAAGGCTTCAACAATACCGGTCTTCCATTTTTCCCATTTATCAATATCGGGAATAAAGAGAGCTGTTTTGTTTGGGCCGCTGATATGAAAACCAACGGTTTCAGAAAATTCATCCCGGTGCGGAACGAGGAAGGGCCGGATTTTTATAGTGGGTGTAAGTTGTATCTCTTTTTCATTGTTCATCTCTTCCGGCAGGATATTTTTATTAGCTACCAGTTGACTCCATGGTCCGTTCTTCTCTAAAAATATTTTCATCCGGGGCATGGCATAAACCCGAACGCCGGCAGTATTCATAGCTTCCTTGCCCAGGTACATCAGGCCGCTGTAATGACCGATATGTGCATGTGATAAAAAAATGCCATCAGGTGTTTCTTTCCCTGCACCTGGAGAATAACTGTTCAGCATGTTCAGTTGTGCAGGCATATCAGGTGTTGCTTCAAAAAGATATTTTCTGTTGTTTACGGGATCTATCAAACCCAATGAAACCACCTTCCTGCTTTTGTCGGGGTGCAGGAACAGATCCTTGCAACAATTCTTTTTGCAACCTATTTGTGGTGAGCCGGCATCCTGTACAGTACCAAGAATTACCAGGGATGTTTCAGCTAAGGCAGGAGCAGCATTTGTTGCCGGTGGCAAACTGTTTTCCGGCCCGGCCGGTTGCCTGCCGGAAACAAGAATTGATAAAGCAAGGAGTGTGCTGAAAAATTTCATCGATAACTGAAAAGGATGCTTACTAAAGAAACGAAATATTGTTTAAAACCCGAAACGGGTATTATATTCTTTCGGAAAGAAAATACTTCTGTACCAGTTGTAGCCGGTAAGCAAGGCAGATCCGTTCCCGACAGGGATGCTGTATTATAATAGTTCGCCATCAGCATTTCCAGTTCCATTTGTACATACAGCCGGTATTGCTGCAGCGCCAGTATACGGGCAGTCGTGTAATAGGGGGGATCTAAAGGTTTGTTTTTATCGGTTTCCCCGGTTCTTATACCGGTTGCATTGCCCACCCGGGTGAAATACAATTTATCCTTGTGTGTGCAACCGTTCGTATAGTACTGGTAAAATTCCCGGTTGCGATTATTGAACCGGTCTGCCCGTTTTAACTGCTGCAGCCAGTAGGCAACCAGTTGGTCTTTATCATTCGGCTTAAATAAAACAGCCTGGTATAGCAGTGTATAATATTCTTTGGCCGCCATGAATAAAGGCCTGATGTGTTTAAAGAAATGGATCTCGTCAGTTTCGTACCGGAAAACATAAGAGGCCGAACGTTCTTTTATTTTTTCAAGATACGTAAGTGCAATGCTGAAGCAGCCTTCCAGTCTTGTGATCTCATTTTTGCTTAATGCTTCCAGCTGACCGATCTCTTCCTGCATTTGGGCATAAAGCTGCATCGAACTGAAGTTCATAATGGATTAGTTATTGGAGTGATTGACGCTGGTTATATGGTACATGCAAAAGCGCTGCAACGGTTGCATGCAGGTTGGTATAAAATACCTGGTGAAAACAATTGCTATTGCTTTACGATCTTCTGTTTCCAGGTATGTCCTTCGGCCATGATGGTTAACAGGTAAATACCAGGGGCAAGCTGCCGGGATAACCTGAGTTCCCATTTATCAGCTGTGTGCAACAGTTGCTGGTTGCAAACCTTCCCTGCATAGGCATTAGTGATGATCGCTGTGGCAGCCGTGTAATTTCCTGGCAATGTTATAAGCAACCTGTCGGAAAAAGGATTGGGATATACTCTTAAAGAAGACGTTGGTTTTTGAATCGCTTTCACAACCGGGCTGTACGTAATGAATTTTGTTGCTGTGTCTGCATACTTTATACGGTAATAATTCAATCCGGTGCGAATGACCGCATCAAAGTAAGAATAATCAGCTGTGTTGTTTTGCTGATCCGGGGCAAAGGAGTGAATGGAGCTGAACTGCCGCCCGTCTGTTGATGTTTCTATATAAAATATACCGGCAGAAGAGGGATTCTCCATTTTCCAGTAAAGCGCATTGCCATCGGGATGCTGCTCTGCATAAAAAGAAATGAAACGGGTGGGTAGTACAACAATGGTTCCGCAACTTACGCAACCCCTGAACAGGTTAGCGGTTCCCCAGTTGGGTTTGCATCCCCAGGGAATACAGGTAGAATCGGTGCGATGCGTTAACCCCAGGCACATGTTGATGTAAGGATTAACCGTGGTAAGCGTATCCCATAATTGCGAGAATTCAGAAACATTTACGCAGGCAAATTGTTCCGGGGCAAAATAACTATTCTTCACTTTATTGTAAAGTACGGTCATGATGGTCTGGCTTCCTTTTCCCAGGCATACGCTCTTTACAGAAGCCTGCGGGTCGGTGATAAGCCCGTGAAAATAGGCTTTGCCTTTGTTTACAAACCAGGAGTTGGCGTTGTTGATAACAAAGTATTGGTTGTTCATTTTAAAAACCGAGGTAAGCGTGGCATTTATGACCACATTGGGTTTTGCAGGAGTTGCCCAGCCATTTTCTAAAGACAGATTGCGTAATACCTCTACTGTTCCAAAATTATAAACGCTGCAGTTGCCACGGAATACAAGGCCGGCGCCTTCGCCATTACCAATTACAAAACGGGCGCCGGGCTGTATGAATATCCTGCCGGAGTCCATATAAAATTTATCTACGGTAAGGTTGCCGCAAACAACCAGGGTTCCTCCTTTTAGTGTAAGCATGTTAAGTGTGGCTACAGGCCCGTAATACCATTTGGTGGTTGAGGTGTTCAGCACTTCTCCATCGGTTACCAGTGGTTCGGTATTGGTGCAGATAGCTGTTGGTGCCGTTAAACACTGGCTGTACAGGCCTGTACAAGGAGTGAGGGCCAGTAATAAAAAAATGACCGGGTACATGAAACGGTTTTTCATACAGTTGATTTTTAGGATATAGAATTTATCGGGTTTATTGGTGCAACCGGAAGCCTTTGTAAGCAGGCAGTCGCATGGTAAACCTATGCACTTAAAAAAAGAAACAACAACGAAGCTGCAGCAGTTGAAAGAATCACTGCATTAGTTGTTGAAATCGGCACACAAACGGAAATAGCCGAGGATCAGTTTGAAGTTTTGTCAGGCTGAACTTGTCGAAGTCATTAGGATTGATTATCCTTTATCACCTTCGACAAGCTCCCCGAAATAATCGGGACAGGCAGGCTGACATTTTGTTTTAAATCAGAAACTGATTTTCTCTTTGGACCCTATTCGCCCAGCCACTTTTTAAAATTGAGGATACGTTCCCGGCTTACGATCATCTCTTTTTCAACCGCGGGGTTAAGGTTTATCTTAAAACGGTTACCGGGATACGCATGAATAACAAGGATGGAATTTATGGAAATAATATACGACCGGTTGATACGAAAGAAAAGTTGCGGATCAAGCATGGTCTCCAGTTCATCCATCCGGTATTCGATGAGGAATTTGCGATTATCGAATGTTTTGAAAAAGATAAAGCGGTTGTCGGAGAAGAAATAAGCGATGTCTTCTACAGAAATAGATAATAACTTTTGCTGGTAAGTTACCAGGAATCTTTTTTTAACCGCCTGTTGCAGTGAAGAAGTTCCCAATTCTTCACCGGGGTAATTACCACTGCTGCTACTCCTGTTTGGCAGCGGATTAATATCGGCACCGGTTTGCTTTGGCTTCAATAAACATTTTTGCAGGTACTCCAGGTTATTTATCCGGAAGGCCAGGTACACCAGGTGATTGCTGCTGGAAGTGATGATAAGCTTTGCTTCGATGTTGCGGTGAGAAGTTCCCAATAACAGCCTGTTCACCAGTACCAGGTCGGGCCGGGGCGATGTGTTGATACGCTTCAGCAATGTTTCCACGTCTTTTACCACCGGCAGCACTTCAATACTGCTGTCGATGGAATAAAGGGTACGGATCACTTTACGCACCACATGTTTTTCTGGCTCTACAATTATTACTTTCATGGCTTTTGAAAGACTTACTTTACCTGCAAGTTTGTTTTTTAGAGCCACTCGAAAAAGCCAAACAGGAATGAACTGGAAAAATCAGTGGATGAGTTGCGCCTGGTGGCCGCGGAATTTATACAGATACCGGAAAAGTCGGAGACTTTCAACCAAAGCATCCCGGTCGGAGACCGGGACGAGTAGAGACCTGGACGAGGGAGTAAGGCTATTGCAAGGGCCTCAATGCCGGGCTGTTTTGCAGGAATAAGCGGAAATTATGATCGGGGCGGTTGATGACGTCATTGTGTTCCTTAAGACTATGAATGAAAATAACGGAGTTGTTTTTAAGCATAGCTGCATCCACCTCTTTTTCTTCGGGGTTGATGAAAGGGATATTTTTTTCACGAAGGAGTTTCATCATGTTGGCAGATACTTCATCGGTGCCGCCGCCTTTATTGGTATAAAGATCAATGAACCGGTGCGATGTATCGGCCTGTATCCAGTTGGTATATTTATCAACCTGGCTGTAGAGTCCGTCAAATAAAACAACCTGCTTTACTTCCACGCCGCCGTTCTGCAGTATATGCGCCATTACCCTAAAGGCGCCACTGTGGCCGGCCAGCACAATATTGCCTGCGGCGACTTTCTTGCCAATAACTTTTTCTTTCTTCAGTTTATCCAGCACATCATTCAGCAAAAATTTAAAAATATCTTTCTGTTCCAGTTTGCCGCCATAGCTGTCGGGAGAGTTCTTTGCCGATTCAGGAAATACCAATACGGCATTTCGGTTTGATGCCAGGAATTGTTTTGTAAGTTCAAAATAGCTGGCAGCGCTGTCAATATTATTTCGCCAGCCATGGAACCAAAAGATAACATCAACCTGTTTGGTTGCTTTTAATTGCGGGGGTACGATGATGAGTACACTGCTATCGCTGTAATGTTCAGCAGCGGTATATAGTATATTACTGTAGCGATGGCCATTGGCCCTCCCGGTATCCGGAAAGGAAGTGTAGGCAGAAGTGATGTGGAATGTTCTTTCTGTTTGGGCCCATGATACCAGGCCTTGCAGCAATAAAATAAGGAAGAATGCAATTCTCATCTTAAATGATTATAGGTACAAGGTACTAAGATGAAAAAACTTATTGCTGAAAACAGCGCAATAAAAAAATCCCACTCATTCAGAATGGGATTTTTTATGAAAATTTCATCACTTAGATCACTTCCGCCATATCCGGTATGTCAACGGCTTTATAAGCGCCGGCGTCTAATTTCTTCTTTGTTTCTTCAAATGCCTTCAGTGTTTCATCAATATCGGCATCGCTGTGTGCTGCAGTGGGTATGATGCGGTAAATGATATCGCCCTTTGGTATTACGGGATAAACCACGATGGAACAGAATATGTGATAGTTCTCCCGCAGGTCCATCACCATTTGCGTGGCTTCGGGTACATCGCCCTTCATGTAAATGGGAGTAACGGGGCTGTTGGTATTACCGATATCAAAACCTCTTTCTTTCAACCCGCTTTGAAGGCGGTTCACGTTGTGCCATAATTTTTCACGCAGCTCGGGCATGGTCTTTACCATTTCCATGCGCTTCAACATTCCTTCAACGATCAGCAATGGTAAACTCTTGGCAAAGATTTGTGAGCGGGTATTGTAGCGCAGGTATTTGATCACAGCTTTTGGTCCGCTGATGAAAGCGCCAATGCTTCCCATGCTTTTTACAAAGGTGCTGAAATAAAGATCAATATCTTTCTGGCACCCCTGCGCTTCATCGGCGCCGGCGCCGGTAGGGCCCATATATCCAAAGCCATGTGCGTCGTCGATCAAAATGCGGAATTCGTATTTTTTCTTCAGGGCGCATATCTCTTTTAATATTCCCTGTTCGCCATCCATGCCAAACACGCCTTCGGTGATGAGTAAGATGCCGCCACCGTTCTTCGCCGCCATCTCTGTTGCACGCTGCAATTGTTTTTCACAATCGGCAATATCGTTGTGCTTAAATGCATAGCGGTTGCCCATATGTAGGCGAACGCCGTCTACGATACAGGCATGTGCTTCGGCATCGTACACAATTACGTCGCGGCGGTTAACCAATGCATCAATACAACTCATGATGCCCTGGTAGCCAAAGTTAAGCAGCATCGTATCTTCCCGGCTTACAAAATCGCTTATCACTTTTTCCAACGCTTCATGCATGGTGGTATTGCCACTCATCATGCGTGCACCCATGGGATTGCCCATACCGTATTTGGCAGCAGCTTCCGTATCTGCTTTTCTTACTTCGGGATGGTTCACCAGTCCTAAATAATTATTCAGGCTCCATACGATCATTTCTTTTCCACGGAATTTCATCCTGGGCGCCAGTTCACCTTCTAATTTTGGAAATGTGAAATAGCCATGAGCCCTGTCCATATGCTGGCCGATGGGGCCGCCGTCTTTTACCAGTTTTTCAAATACGTCCATTGATATTTACTATTTAAGATTGTTTATTTAAGATTCCTCAAACGCTTTATTGAATGCGGCAAAATTAAGGTTTTGGCCGCAAAACACATAACATTGGCGTAACATGGGTAGGGCAGAAATAGGGGCTTAATAATTACCTTTGGCCAAAAGAACTCAATGCAACGGAAACCACTTTTAGTTTTTTACTTTTTGCTTTTTACTTCACTGCTGGCAACGGCGCAGGTGAGCCGGCCAAAACTGGTGGTAGGGCTGGTGATAGACCAGATGCGCTGGGATTATCTCTATCGTTACAGCAATATGTATGGGACTGATGGATTCAAACGGTTACTGCGGGAAGGCTTTAGCGCCGAAAATGCCATCATTCCCTATGCACCTACGGTAACGGCAGCAGGGCATACCTGTCTTTATACAGGCAGTGTACCTGCCATACACGGTATTGTTGCCAATGATTGGGTGGAAAGAGAAACGGGTACCCGGATGTATTGCGCCACCGATACCAGTGTGCGGCCCGTTGGTTCCAACAGTTTATGGGAAGGGCAGATGAGCCCACGCAATATGCTCAGCAATAGTGTGGCAGATGAGCTGCGGCTGGCAACCAATTTCCGAAGTAAGGTAATTGGCATTGCATTAAAAGACAGGGGAGGTATATTCCCGGCCGGGCATAGCGCCAATGCGGCGTACTGGTTTGATGATAAGACAGGACAGTGGATCACCAGTACCTATTACATGAACGAATTACCTGCCTGGGTGCAGCGGTATAACGACCGGCGTATACCGGATTCATTGATGAAGAATGATTGGAACTTACTTTACGATAAATCAAAGTACATACAAAGTACAGAAGATGATATGCCCTGGGAGCGATTACTGGAAAGTGATAAGAGCCGCACTTTTCCGCACAAGTATCAATCGGTTATCGGAAGCAAGCGGTATGATCCTTTTCGTTCAAGTCCTTACGGCACTACCTATACATTCGATTTTGCCAGGGAAATAATCAATAAAGAAAAGATGGGGCAGGGAACCGAAACAGATATGCTTTGTGTAAGTATTTCATCTACCGATTATGTGGGGCATCGGTATGGCCCCAATTCGCTGGAAGTGGAAGACATGTACCTGCGGCTTGATAAAGAGATCGCTTCATTCCTGAATTATCTTGATAAGACCCTGGGTAAAAATAATTACCTGTTGTTCTTAAGCGCCGATCACGGAGCGCCGAATTCAGCCGGGTTTTTAAAGACAAATAAATACCTGAACGCCGGTACCTTAAGTTCCGACGCGGTAAGAGAAAACATGAACAGGTATTGCAAAGAAAAATTCGGCGACAGCCTGCTGGTGAAAAGGATATACGATTTCCAGGCTTACCTGGATAACAGGCGTGTTGATTCACTTGGGTTGAATGCAAAAGAGGTGAAGAAAGCGCTGGTTACTTATTTAAAAAGCCAGACAGAGATATGGAATGCATATGACGAGGAAGAACTGGCAACAACCATACTGCCGCCGGTGGTAAAAGAAAAATTAATGAACAGTTATTATTTCCGCCGTAGCGGCGATATACAGTATTTCTACAAACCACAGTACATAGAAGGAAGAGCCGATGGTACCGAACATGGTGCCTGGTACCCGTACGACAGTCATATTCCCTCTGTGTTTTTTGGATGGGGCGTTAAGCCGGGTAAAACTAACCGGGAGACCTATATGACCGATATTGCACCTACTGTTGCTGCCATGCTGAAGATACAGATGCCGAGTGGTTGTGTGGGGAAAGTGATAATGGAGGTTATAAAATAAGCTAAAACAGGCTAAGAGGACAAAGGAGGAAAAGAGCCTAGGGCTTTCTCCTCTTTCGCTTCTTTGTCCTCTTAGCAAAAAATTACTGCTTAATAAATCTTGTTTCCGCAACCCGTTCATTATTGCTGATAAGAACCAGGATATAAGAACCTGCGGCCAGGCTGGAAACGTCGCTGCTGATGGTGTTTCTTCCGGCAGTAACAGAAGCGCTTATTAATTTTACTTCTCTTCCTTCTGAAGTATAGATCTTACAGATGAGCGGTGTGCTTTCAGAAACAGTTAATGCAATGTTCAGCTGACTGATGACCGGGTTGGGATTGATCTTTATTTCCTTAACGATGGAATAGTTGAACATCACCGGAACGATGGCGGAGTATTTGAACTGCCCGTCTTTATCAAACTGCTTCAGCCGATAAAAATTCATTCCTTTTACGGGCGAGGGATCAATAAGATCATAATCAGTGGCAGCGCTGGTAGTTTGGTACCTGCTGGAAACGGTTCCTATCTTTTCAAAATTCACTCCATCTGCCGCACGTTCCACTTCAAAATGACTAACATTGATTTCATTGGCTGTTGTCCAGTTCAGCCTGATCACTTCGCCTTCCTGCTGCCCGGTGAATTTGGTAAGTTCCAGCGGAACCACGGTGGCAATACGGTTGATCCAGATGGGAGCCGTCCAGATAATGTCGCCATCCACCTGGGTTATCTTTGCATAATAATAATAACTGGTGTTGATAGTGGTGATATGCGGATAGCTTAATGAAGTACTTCCGGTATTCGATGTCAAAAGCGTGGCATTGATTCCGCTGCCGGGGTTACCATAAAAAATTTCTATCTTATTGATATTGTCGTTGGGGTCTCCGGGTGCATCGGGGTCTGTTACAATAACCGAAATGGATGAGTTGAGTCCTGTAGTGGTAGTGGTCCCCATCACTTTTCCATTGATGGTAAAATTAACCTGTGCATTCCAGTCATCCGATGCATAAAAGCGGATGGCTTTGTATGCTGCCATGATACTGTCCCTGTTTAACATCATTGCCAGCACCACTGTACGGCCTTTATTGGTTCTGCCAAAAGTGGTGTAGTGATTATCGTGGTCAATGGTAGGCCCGATATGATACCCGGCTGCCAGTCCTTTTAAAAATCTGGATTCGTATGATGATGCAGGCGGATCGGTATAGTTGGTGGTGGTGGAATTGGCGCTGCCACTCCGGATGGCGCTTCCGGTGATCACGCTGTCGGCAGTTGTATTATATGCGGCCCCATCGAACAGGTTGCCATAATCATTTGTTTGCGGATGGGCCAGTGTACAAAAGGCCGTAGGGTAGTTTTTTACTATTGGCCAGAAACTGCTGAAATCGCCCTTGGCGCAAAAAATATCATAATTGTTGGCTGATCCCCATCCGCCACTGCCGCTTTCCCAGCCGATGAGTAAGGGTACACCGTAAACAACCACGTGGCCGCCCTGGCTGATGGTACCCCATTCCATACCATACATGGCTACAAAACTTCCGTTATTATTGGCGGTATCTGCCTGGTAAAGCCCCATGGGATAATGACCCACATGCATGCCCGGGTTATTGTTTGCACTGTAATGGTTATGCTCCGCAATACCCAGGTAATCCATATGATAACTGGCTTTGGCATAGCTGTAATCGCCCCCGGGATTATTATATCCGGTGCTGGCACTGTCCTTATTGCCATCGGAATAAGAGGTATGACTGTGTATATTGCCAAAATAGAAATTGTATTGGCAAAACACCGTGATACTGCTCAATAATGGTATGATGATAAAAAGACGCCTCATAGCAACCGGCAAAATTAATTTTTTTAAGTTAAACGGCTAATAAAACAGGAAAAGTATCAGCCAATTGACAAAAGATCATAATATAGAAAAGCAACTACGGTATTAAATAAAAAGAACCGGTTGGGGGCCGGCTCCTTTGTTGGGTTACTAGGATTCGAACCTAGACAAACAGAATCAAAATCTGTTGTGCTACCTTTACACCATAACCCAGCGCAAAATCGGCTGCAAAAATAAGGGTTCAGGCCTTTTCGGCCAAAAGGAATTTAAACATGGGTTGAACCACATAGGAACATAGTACACATAGGCTCTTGATGAATCTTCTATATAGTTTTCTATGTAAGCTATGTGTCTATGTGGTTCAGGAAAAATAAAGCCCCCTTCGCTGAAGCTATGGAGGGCAAGTTGGGACACTAGGTTTCGAACCCAGACAGACAGAATCAGAATCTGTAGTGCTACCGTTACACCATGTCCCAGTTGGGCAGCAAAAATAACTTCGGAGAAAAAAAATACCAAAAGAAATCTAAGTCAAATTAAATATAGAATAAGAGTACTGAAAATGTTAAAATCCTTTATATTTTTCTACTTCTGCTTGTTTTAACTTGTTTTCATAGGCTTGCTTATACTTACTATCTCTTTTCAGCAAAGCATCGTATTTTGCTGAATTCTCGATTGAGAAAGATGTATACAAGGAAGACTTGCATTTGTCGTCAAATTTATAGAAGAATGCAGCATGTGCAGATACTCCACTACCTAAGTTACTCCAATAATAAAATCTCTCAATTTCTTCGTTTGTCGTTTGTGCACCATATCCATTTTGGCAAACTATAAGCTTCTTTTCTGTTTTTGTAACAGGAGAGCCAAATTTAAATGAAACAGCTTCGATAAAGTCTTCAGAATATTTGCAATCTAAACGTGTCAAAGTATCCTTATAAAACGTGAGATACATGTCTCTTACTGGGATCTTTCCAATCTTAAAATAGTTTATGTAAAACACTTTTACCAGCGAATCAATAAATGCTCTTGAATCTCCCTCTCCATATTTTGAAGAATCCTTTCGAAGATCGACCATCCACATAGTGGCGGTAAAGTCCTTCATATAATGTTCTATTGTGAAGTTTTTCTCATATCTGATTTTAGTTGTGAGTTGTGTCTGAGAGGCAATACTATCGATTATAGAAGTGGTAGTTCTATTTATGATAAAAGAACCAATTCCTATTTGTGAGAACCCCAATACAGGGTAAAGCAAGAGAGCTATAGCGTAAAGTAGTTTCCTGTTCATTATCAAACTAGCAAATTTTACCTCAAACTTTATTGGGCTTATTATATTTTAACATATATAGTGAACAAGGAATTTCGAATTGTGAAGTGTTGCACTCCGATCCTTGTTCAAAATTCCTTGTTCCTTGTTCAGCATTCATTTATTCCTTCTCTTCCCTCGCCTTCAGTTCCTTTATCTTATCCAGCGCCCCGGCTACCACGTCGCACATGATGGTATATAAGGCGCCAGGTACCTGGTTGGCATAAATATACTCCAGCGCTTCATTCTCATTGGCAATGGTGAGTGTAGGTACATGAGGATTTACTTTATCGATCCCCTGTTTCAGTAAACCGATGATCTCATCGGCAGTGCGGCCACGCAAATTCTTATCGCAGCGTATAATGATCTGGTCGAAGTATTGAGCAGAGATTTCACCCAGTTCCATGATGTCTTCATCCCTGCGGTCGCCGGTGCCGCTGATAACACCTATCTTGGTTTTGTAATCAAGCTTGCTTACAAAATCACAAAGCAGTTTCAGTCCATGCGGATTGTGTGCAAAATCAGCCAGGAACGTGATGTTCTTAAAGTGGAAGAAATTCAAACGGCCAGGTGTTAGTGCTTCACCAGGCATAAAGGTTTGCAGGCCAAGTTTTATATCGTCGATGGTAATGTCACGATATAAATATGTAGCCAGTACCGCAGGTAAGCAGTTGGCAATATTGTGTACGGCCTTTCCTTCGTAGGTAAGCGGAATGTCTTTTGCTGCCATCACCCGTATCTTCCAGTTGCCTTTCATGATGGTTACAAAACCATTTTCATAAACCGATGCCAAACCGCCGGCAGCACAATGTTCTTTTATCCTTGGGTTATTTTCGTCCATACTGAATAAGCCAATGTTGCACTTAAGATCATTCTTCATCGCATACACCAGGTCGTCTTCGGCATTTAAAATGGCAAAGCCATGCGGAAAAACGGTTTCGGGAACAACGGCTTTTACTTTTGCCATTTGCTCCACGGTATAAATTCCGCCCAGGCCGATATGATCAGCTGCTACATTGGTAACAATACCTACATCGCAGTTTTGAAATGCCAGCCCGTTCTTTAATATGCCACCCCTTGCACATTCCAGTATGGCAAAATCAACCGTAGGATCTTTTAATACAAAGGTGGATGAGATCGGGCCCGTGCAATCGCCCTTCATCATCAGTTGGTTTTGTATGTATACCCCGTCGCTGGTGGTGTAACCAACTTTCTTTCCGGCGCTCTTTGCAATATGGGCTGTTAATCTTGTGGTGGTTGTTTTGCCATTGGTTCCTGTTACGGCAATGATGGGAATGCGTCCTACACTTCCTTTTGGGAACAGCATATCTATCACCGGTTCGGCCACGTTGCGTGGCAGGCCTTCGGCGGGTTCAATATGCATGCGGAAACCTGGCGCTGCATTCACTTCCAGGATGGCCCCTCCGTTCTCACTCACGGGCGTACGCAGGTCGGTTGCCATTACGTCGATGCCGCAAATGTCAAGGCCGATGATCTTGGCAATGCGTTCAAACATAAATACATTGGCCGGGTGTACCTCATCGGTAACATCGGTAGAGGTTCCGCCTGTTGAAAGGTTGGCCGTTGGTTTTAATAAAACACGTTCGCCTTTTTCGGGGATGGTTTCCAAGGTATTGTTTGCATCGTCCAGCATTTTTTGTGTGAACTGGTCGATGGTTATTTGTGTCAGCACTTTTTCATGTCCATAACCACGGCGTGGGTCTTTGTTGGTCTCATTTATGAGCCACTGAATATTATGCACGCCATCACCCACCACCGATGCCGGCGTACGCAGTGCCGCACAAATGAATTTATTGTTGATCACCAGGCAACGGAAATCATAACCGGTGATGAAGCGTTCTACAATAACACTGCGGCCATATTGTTTGGCTGCTTCCAGGGCTTTTATGGCCTGCTCCCGGTTGGTGATGTTGGTGGTATTGCCCTTGCCGTGGTTGCCGTCGATCGGTTTTATCACCAGGGGGAAACCAAATTTTTGTATCGCTTCATCCAGCCCGGCTTCGGTTCGTATCACCGTTCCTCTTGGCACAGGTATTTCGGCTGCTTCCAACAATAATTTTGTTTCTTCTTTATCACAGGCAATGTCAACAGCAATGTTAGATGTGGTGGAAGCAATGGTTGCCCGTATCCTTTTTTGATGAACGCCATAACCCAGTTGCACCAGGCTTTGTTTATTCAAACGGATATAAGGGATATTTCTTTTTGCCGCTTCATCCACAATGCAACCGGTGGAAGGGCCCAGGCGGGTATCTTCCCGTATCTCTCTTAATTTCTGAATATCTTCATCTAAGTTATATTCCGTTCCATTGGTAAGCGCCTCTGCAATACGCACGGCAGCACGGGCGGCATATACACCGGCGTCTTCTTCCATGTACGTAAAGCATACATAGTACACACCTTCTTTTTCATTGGCGGTTCGGGTGCGGCCAAAGCCCACATCCATGCCGGCAAGAGTTTGTATCTCCAGGGCAATATGTTCAATTACATGACCCATCCAGGTACCTTCCTCCACCCGCTGAAAAAAGCCACCCTTTGTCCCCACGCTGCAACGGTGTTCGATCATTGTTGGGAACATTGCTTCCAGCCTTTGCCTGAAACCATCAATGGAATTGGTGGGGCGCTGCTCCATCTCCTCCAGGTCAAGTTTCATCTGTATCAGTTTGGTCCGGCGAACGCTCCAGTAGTTGGGGCCTTTAAGCACTTTAATTTCAACAATCTTCATAAATAAAACAGTTTGTAGTTTTGCCCCCATCCCCTGAAGGGGAGTATAAAGACTTCACGATTTTGTATATCTTTTCAGTTTTTTGCGTATGATACAAAATAGCTGCAAAGAATTATTCTCTAAAGTCCCCCTTTAGGGGATAGGGGAAATTGGAAATTACCACAATCATCTTGCTTTGCAAAAAAACAAAATTTGTACATTGTAATCCTAAAATAAAACACATGTCAAGCCGCCGCTCTTTCATCAATAAAGCAGGATTGCTCACCGCTTCTGCACTTACTGCAAATCTCTTACAACAGGCCTGGGGCCGTGATCTGCAGTCGGCACTAAAGAATGCAGAAGCTGTGCCGCCATCTCAGCTGGCAACTGATGAAGAGTTCTGGTATTATGTACAGCAGTCGTATACCATTGCGCCCAACTTCATTAACCTTAATAACGGGGGAGTAGCTCCGGCGCCCAAAGTAGTGGCCGATGCCATGAAACGTAATTACGATTTCTGCAACGAGGGCCCCAGTTATTATATGTGGCGTATCATCGACCAGGGAAGAGAACCCCTGCGTAAAAACCTGGCCCAGCTGGCCGGATGTGATAAGGAAGAAATTGCCCTGCATCGTAATGCCTCTGAAGCATTGGAAACAGTGATCTTTGGTTTAGACCTGAAAGCAGGTGATGAAGTGGTGCTTAGCAAACAGGATTATCCCAATATGATCGGCGCCTGGAAACAACGGGAGAAAAGAGAAGGCATAAAACTCGTTTGGATAAATTTGGAATTACCGAGTGAGGATGAAGCGTATATGGTGAAGCAATACACCGATGCATTTACTTCCAGAACAAAAGTGGTGCAGATCACCCACATGATAAACTGGATAGGGCAAAAGATGCCCGTGCGTAAAATTGCCGATGCCGCAAAGAAAAAGAATATTGATGTGCTGGTGGACGGGGCACATACGTTTGCCCAGTTTGAATTTTTAATTCCCGATCTCAACTGCGATTATTTTGGCACCAGCCTGCACAAATGGCTGGGAGCGCCCATCGGCACCGGCCTGCTGTATGTTCGCAAAGAAAAAATAAAAAATGTCTGGCCCTTATTTGGCGCCGGTGAAAAAGAAGAAGACGATATCCGTAAGTTTGAACATTTGGGCACCCGGCCCTTCTTTATTGAAGAAGCAACCGATAAAGCCATCGATTTTTTTGACATGATCGGCGCTAAACGGAAAGAAGAAAGATTGCTTTACCTGAAGAATTACTGGATGGACAAAGTGAAAGACATTCCTAAAGTAAAACTGCATACATCGTTTAAAAAAGAATACGGCTGTGCCATCGGACTGGTAAGCGTGGAAGGAAAGAAGCCATCCGAGCTTGACAGTTATTTGTGGGCCAATTACAAGATCCATGTGGTGGGTATCGAATGGGAGAATATAAAAGGCGTGCGCATCACACCCAATGTATATACCAGTACGAAGAATTTAGACAGGTTGGTGGAAGGGATAGAGAAGTTTGCGAAGAGTTAGAAAGCCGTTTAAAGTTGTTTAAGATGGTTGAATGTCGTTTAAAATGGTTGAATGTCGTTTGGTAACCCTTCAACTATTTTCAACTATTTTAAACAACATGCAACCACTGAAATTAACATCCCTTAATAAGTAGTTTCTCCCCGTCAAACACGAATTCCCTTATTTTTGCGTTAATCATAAAAAGATTTGATGCAATTTGCTAAAGGAAAACTGATAGCGATCGGCGGGGCGGAAGACAAGGGAACAGACTTAGAGAAAGGAGAGATCCATCGCAACAACCTCAATTTTTTTGAACTCGGCATTCTTCGCCGTATTGTGGAAGAAGCCGGCGGCCCCCTCAGCCGCATAGAAGTGATCACCACGGCCAGCACCATCCCTTACGAAGTGGGCGATAATTACCTGGATGCTTTTGGAAAGATCGGCTGCACCGATGTGGGGGTGATGCATATCCGCAACCGGGCCGATACCAATAATAAAGAATACATTGATCGCATTGCGGCTTGCACAGTGGTGATGTTCAGCGGCGGAAACCAGTTACGCCTTAGCAGCACATTTGGTGGTACCCTGTTCTTTAAAACCATCATGGACCGTTATCTCAATGAAGATGGTTTTGTTATTGCCGGCACCTCAGCAGGCGCCATGGCCATGAGCAATACCATGATCTATGAAGGCAATGCCGCCAAGGCACATTTAAAGAGTGAAGTGAAAATAACCACCGGCCTCGGGTTTATGGATAACGTGATATTTGATTCGCATTTTGAAAAACGGGGGCGCTTTGTACGGCTTGCCCAGGCAGTGGCAGCAAACCCTGCCTGCATCGGCATCGGACTGGGGGAAGATACCGGTATGCTGATAACCGGGGGAAACAGAATGGAAGCCATTGGCAGCGGGCTGGTGATGATCATAGACGGGCATGAGATCATACATTCCAATATTGCCGACATACCCGATGGCAATCCCATCAGCATCGAAAATTTAAAAGTACATTTTTGTGAACACGGCAACGGGTATCTTATAAAGGAAAGAAAGTTTTTGATGGAGGCCGGCAACGGATCGCTCATTAAAAAACAAGTTGACGTGGAGTAATAAACATTCGTGTATAAATAATGAATGCATTCACCAACCGGTGGATGCATTTTCTTTTTACCTTAACGGCATGGATCGGAAAAAATTCATCCGGCAGTCTTCGCTTGCTTCTGCCGGATTATTAATGAGCAACTACTCCTTCGCCGGCTGGCATACTGATTTTCCATTGGTAAGAGTTGCGGAAAACCAGCGCAAATTTAAAAGCCCGGCAGTAGAAAAGCTGATCGCCGAAATAAAAAAGAACATCGGCAATAAAGAGATCGCCTGGCTTTTTGAAAATTGTTTTCCCAACACCTTAGATACCACGGTTGATTTTGAGATCATCAACGGCAAGCCGGATACCTTCGTTATCACCGGCGATATTGATGCCATGTGGCTGCGTGATTCATCCGCACAGGTATGGCCTTACCTGCCATTGATGAAGGAAGATAAGAACCTGAAGGAACTGATCAAAGGCGTTATCAACCGACAGGTAAAATGCATTTTAAAAGACCCGTATGCCAATGCGTTTTATAAAGACGAAACAAAGATCAGCGAATGGAAGGATGATAAAACCGAAATGAAACCCGGTATTCACGAACGTAAGTGGGAGATAGACAGTTTGTGTTACCCCATACGGTTGAGTTATGGTTACTGGAAGGAAACAGGAGATGTTTCTGTTTTTGATAAAGACTGGCAGGAAGCGATGCGGCTGATCGTAAAAACATTTAAAGAACAACAGCGCCTGGAAAATAATGGTCCGTATAAATTTGAACGTACCACCAGCTGGGCAACAGATGGGGTGCCCCTGGGTGGATATGGATACCCAACAAAGAAGACCGGGCTGATACATGCCATGTTCAGGCCGAGTGACGATGCAACGGTTTACCCGTTCAATATACCGGGCAATTTTTTTGCGATGCAAAGCCTGATACAACTGGAAGAAATGGTATCAAATGGCAATATCCCGATCCCAAAGCTGGACCAGGAATGCAGGGCTTTATGGAAACAATTGAGCGATGTATTAAAACAGAATGTGTTTATTGATCACCCGGCAGCGGGAAAAATAATAGCATACGAGGTTAATGGATTTGGAAGTTATAATTTAATGGATGATGCAAATATTCCCTCATTGCTTTCATTGGGTTATTTGAATAAAGACATTTTAACTGATCAGCGATACCAGCTTACCAGGAAGTTTACCTTGTCTGAGAATAACCCCTTCTTCTTTAAAGGCAAAGCAGCCGAAGGCATTGGCGGCCCGCATGTGGGTATGGATTATATCTGGCCGATGAGTATCATCATGCGGGGGCTCACCAGCACCGATGATAAAGAAATAAAAAATTGCCTGGATATGTTGCAGAAAACACATGCGGACACCGGGTTTATGCATGAATCTTTTCATAAAGACGATGCCACTAAGTTCACCCGAAAGTGGTTTGCATGGGCCAATACATTATTTGGAGAATTTGTATGGAAAATTTACAAAGAAAGAAGACATTTGCTGAATTAACTGATTTATGAAGACACTGCTTTTTACCTCTCTCTTTGCTTTAATTGCGTTGCTTATGCCTTCCAGTCTTAAGAAACGGGTCATTTTTTTCGGTGATTCCATTACAGAAGCAGGAGTAAAACCCGGTGGATATATCACCCGGATGGATTCGATGATCGCATTGCAGGGCCTGTCCGACCGTTACGAACTGGCAGGGGCAGGCGTAAGTGGTAATAAAGTATACGATCTTTTTCTTCGCCTGGAAGACGATGTGCTAAAAAAAGAACCAGCCATCGTGGTCATCTATATAGGCGTAAACGACGTGTGGCATAAACGTACCGGTGGCACCGGAACCGATGCCGATAAGTTTGAACGATTTTACAGCGCCATGATCAAAAAACTGAAAGAAAAGAATATACAAGTGGTACTTTGTACCCCGGCAGTAATAGGCGAACGTACCGATTTCAGTAATGAGCAGGATGGCGATCTTAACAAATACAGCAATATCATCCGCGACATTGCCGCTAAGAATGGCTTACCCCTGGTTGATCTGCGCAAAGCCTTCCTGGATTATAATTTAAAGAATAATACGGCCAATAAAGAATCAGGTATTCTTACCACCGACCGGGTACACCTGAATGCAAAAGGAAACCAGTTGGTGGCCGATGAGATATGGAAAGTGCTGCAGGTGATCCAGTAATGCTGCATAAACCCCCGGCATTTTCTCCCGCTTAATAAAATACCTTACTTGCTGGCAAAATGTTAAAAATTTCCTAACTGCGCTAATTTCAGTCGAACCATTTCATAGTCGTTAAAAAATATTTATCTTCAGTTTTTACTTACTCTGTTCCCCACATTTTTACTCACCAACAAACAAACGCCATGAAGATGAAAAAGCAACTGCTATGGGTTGTATCGGTATTAGTAATTACCGCTGCGGCCTGTACCTCCAAATCAGACAAAGAAGAAAAACCACCGCTGGTAGCGCTGGCAGATTTTTTTAAGAATGCCGACAAAACGGGCTGGCAAATTTCTCCCGATGGAGAATATGTTTCCTATCGCTCCTCTCACCTGGGTCACATGAATGTATTTGTACGCAAGATCAGCGATTCGGTAGGAACCCCAGTAACATTTGATTCGGTACGTAATATTTCACAGTACCAATGGAAGGGCAACCGCATCTTATACCTGCAGGATGTGGGTGGCGATGAGAACTTCCAGTTGTTCTCGGTATCCATTGATGGAAAGGATCAGAAGGCATTAACCCCTTTTCCAAAAGTGCGTACCATGATATTGAACGACCTGCGCTATGTTGCCGGAAAGGAAAAGGAAGTGATGATACAAATGAATAAACGGGATGCCCGTTTCTTTGATCCCTACAGCATCAATATCGAAACAGGAGAAACAAAAGTGCTTTACCAGAATGATAAAAATTACGACAGCTGGTACACCGATCATAATGGTGTTATCAGGCTGGCCGGTAAAACCGATGGAGTAAATGTTACCCTCTTTCACCGGGCTACGGAAGCAGATCCCTTTGATTCGCTGCTTACAACAAGCTACAAAGAAACATTTGCACCCAACTTCTTTACGTTTGATAACAAGAATATTTACGCCGCCAGCAATATCGGCCGGGATAAGATCGCCATTGTGGAGTACGACCTTGCTGCAAAAAAAGAGATACGGGAAATTTATAAGAATGCAGAGTACGATATGGATGGCCTGGGATATTCACCTAAAAGAAAAGTGCTGGAAGCCGCTTATTACACTTCCTGGAAAGGCGAACAGCATTTCTTAGACAAGGAAGCAGAAGGCGATTACAACAAAATGAAAGATAAATTCAAAGGGTACGAAATAGCTATTTACGGCAATAATAACGACGAGGATAAATTCATTGTATGGACAGGCAATGATAAATTACCGGCGAAATTTTATTTCTATGATAAGAAGAGCGGTGAAACAAAATACCTGGCTACATCAAGGCCCTGGTTAAAAGAAGAGGATATGGCCACGATGAAACCCATTGAATATAAATCAAGAGACGGATTGACCATTCATGGTTACCTCACGTTGCCAAAAGGAGTGGAAGCAAAAGATCTTCCGGTGATCGTTAACCCGCATGGAGGCCCCTGGGCAAGGGATGCATGGGGCTTTAATAACGAGGTTCAGTTCTTAGCCAACCGGGGTTATGCGGTATTGCAAATGAACTTCCGTGGCTCAACCGGTTACGGAAAAGATTTCTGGCTGAAAGGCTCAAAAGAGTGGGGAAGGAAAATGCAGGACGATATAACCGATGGTGTTAACTGGTTGATAAAAGAAGGAATTGCCGATAAGAAGAGAGTGGCTATTTACGGAGGAAGCTATGGAGGCTATGCAACACTGGCCGGTGTTACGTTTACGCCCGACCTGTATGCCTGTGCAGTGGATTATGTAGGCGTATCCAATATGTTCACGTTTATGAACACGATACCACCGTACTGGGAACCATTTAAAAAACAGATGTACGAACTGGTAGGCGATCCTGCAAAGGACAGCGCATTGCTTGCGGAGGTTTCCCCGGCTTTGCATGTTGGAAATATCAAAGCGCCGCTGTTCATTGCCCAGGGAGCCAACGATCCAAGGGTGAACAAAGCAGAAAGCGACCAGGTAGTGGAAGCATTGAAGAAAAGAGGCGTAGAAGTTGAGTACATGGTGAAGACTGACGAAGGCCATGGCTTTGCCAATGAGAACAACCGCATCGATTTTTATAAAGCGATGGAAAAATTCTTTGATAAACATTTAAGCGGTAAGCCGGCAGAACAGAAAAAACAATAAATAGTTTCAGTAAAAAACATCCCGCTTTTTTGGCGGGATGTTTTTTATACAGTAATAACAGTTATGTGGTTCTTGCATTGGAGCTTTCCACCACCGTGTATTTTAATTTGAGTGTGAGGAACCATTTCTCAATATAGTTATACGAAAGCCAGGATACGACAATAGTGGCAGCCGTTACAAAGCTGTACACAAATGCGTATTTCAGTACCGCCGGCATGTGGAGGTCTTTAAGGATCTTTGCGGAGAAGAAGATCACCAGCGGGTGTATTACATAAATACCGTAGGATATCTTACCAAGAAAATCGCAGGGTTTTATATCAAGATTCACCAACCGGTTCTTTACGGTGATCTGTCCCATAATCAGCGCCACAGTAACCACGCTCACAATTTCATGATCGATGATGGAGGCGATGTGAAAAATGTTCAGCAGCAATAATACAATAACCAGCCACGCTGCTGCCTGCACTGCTTTTGATGTGAAGACCTTTAAGAACAACGCATGTTTGTTGAAATAAAGTATGGCGCCCAGGCTTCCGATCAGCATACAATCGAAGCGGATAACATCAAAGCAGGCGAACAGGATAGAGCGGGGGTATAGAAAATGAAGACCGCATTTTATAATAATGAACACGCTGATGAACCCGATCACAAAAGCCGTAAGATTCCTTTTTATTTTTTTTACCACCCAGGGCCAGAACAGGTAGTATTGTTCTTCCACACCCAGCGACCAGTAATGACGCAGAAATGGTAACGGGGTATCGGTAATATGCGGTATGTTGGCCGCAAAGAAAACATAGGTAAGCAACATGTTGCCGTTAAAGGGCATGTTGTACAAAAAGATCACCACCAATGCTGCCGCCAGGTACAGGTAGTAGAGCGGCCATATCCTTAGTATGCGGCGGAAATAAAATTTCTTGATGCCTATTTCCTGTTTTTGTTTTTCGGCCAGCAGGAGGTAGGTGATAAGAAAGCCACTGAGTGAAAAGAATATGGTAACACCAAAACCCGCCATGGCAAAACCTTTTGGTGAGCCATCTGCCAATGTTCCGAAAATGTACGGGTCAAGGTTGAACATCTCAAAGTCACGGGTAAGGTGGAATACAACCACCGATAAGGCAGCCAGTGCTCTTAAGCCATTGAGTCCGGGAAAAAATATTGGTTTGTTGCTCGACATTGATTTCAGTAACGAGGCAGTATCGTTTGTTGGTTGATGCGTTAACGCATTTGGCCCGGGTTAAATTGCAGGTGGCTGGTAATTCATGCTACACAACGCTTACCAGGTAATAGTTCTTTTTCCCTTTTTGCACCAGCAGGTACTTGTTGTGGAGCAACATGCTGCTTTCTATCTTCGTGTCGGTGCTTTCCACTTTATGGCGGTTGATGCTTACGCCGCCGCCCTGTACCATTTTCTTTGCTTCTCCCTTGCTGGGAAATATGGAAGACTCTGCCAGGAAAGAGACCACATCCATTCCCGCTGCAATTTTTTCTTTGGCAATACCTATTTTCAAAACACCGTCCATTCCTTCCAGGTCTTCTATGCTCAGGCTCTCTGCTGCTGCATGCTGGTTGGCAAATAATTTTCCGGTTGTTTCCACGGCTTTATTGTATTCATCTGCTCCATGCACCAGTGTGGTTACTTCTTTGGCCAGCGCTTTTTGTAAAACTCTTTTTGAAGCGTCTTTCTTTTGCTCGGCAATCAGTTCATTGATGGCAGGCTGATCGAGGAATGTAAATATCCTGATCCAGGTTTCTGCATCACTGTCGTTTGCATTGAGCCAGAACTGGTAAAACTGGTAAGGCGATGTCTTGTTTGCATCCAGCCATATATTGCCCTGTTCGGTCTTGCCAAACTTGCCGCCATCCGACTTTTTTATCAGCGGACAGGTAAAGGCAAAGGCTTCGCCGCTGCATTTTCTGCGGATAAGTTCGGTACCGGTAACAATATTCCCCCATTGGTCGCTGCCACCCATCTGCAGTTTGCAGTTTTTGTTCTGGTACAACCAGTAAAAATCATATCCCTGCACAAGCTGGTAAGTGAATTCTGTAAAGCTCATCCCGTTCTCGCCCTCTAAGCGTTTCTTTACACTGTCTTTTGCCATCATGTAGTTAACCGTAATGTGTTTTCCTACATCCCTGATAAAATTCAGGAAGGAAAATTCTTTGAACCAATCGTAGTTGTTGGCCATTTCGGCTGCATTGGGCTTGCTTTTATCAAAGTCTAAGAACTTTTCCAACTGGGCTTTTACGCAAGCCACATTATGATTCAGCACTTCTTCGCTCAATAAATTCCTTTCTTCACTTTTACCGCTGGGGTCGCCCACCATACCGGTAGCCCCCCCAACCAGGGCAATGGGTTTATGTCCGGCTTTTTGCAAATGAACCAGCAATATGATGGGTACCAGGCTGCCTATGTGCAGGCTGTCGGCAGTGGGGTCAAAGCCGATATAGGCGGTGGTCATTTCCTTGTCTAACTGTTCCTTTGTGCCGGGCATAATATCCTGTATCATTCCCCTCCACTGTAGTTCATCGATTAAAGAATGCATGTTCTTCGTAAAAATTTAAAAATCAAACCTTAAAAATTAGAATAGCGTATATCCTTCGGCAAAAATGCTCATAAAAATTGACAAAATGATAACTTACCCGGCACAAAGCTGTTGTGAACATATTATCCTTGCCGGCAAGCCAACATTTGCACTGATTTTTCCGTTCTTTTAAAGGCATCCTTTTCCCGGGAAGTGGCCTCTTGTTTGGGAGCCGGGCCGGGGTTTTTAAACAAAGCCCCCTGTTCATAAAAGCCGGGGCTAAATATGCTGGAATAGGCTTAATTTTATAAATATATACACACAATTTACCAAGTATAATTACGTTTTACCAAGATCCACCCCCATAAAAAACAAACTACTAACCTGATGACGTTATGAGAATCTACCTGACTATATGCTTATCGGCTATGCTAGCCATATCAATTCCTTGCCATTCGCAATTCCGAAAATACTCCAATGAATTTTTAAATGTTGGTGCTGGCGCCCGGGGTCTTGCCATGGGTAGTTCCCAGGTTGCTTCTGCAAAAGACGAGACGGCAGGCTACTGGAATCCCGCCGGGTTAACCGGTATAAAAGATCATCCTTCTGTTGGATTGATGCACGCTGAATATTTCAGCGGCATTGCCAAATACGATTACCTGTCGGCCGGTATCCCGATACAAGACAATAAACGGGCCCTGGGAATATCGCTGATCCGCTTTGCGGTGGATGAGATACCCAATACACTGAACCTGGTAGAGCCTGATGGAAGCATCAACTATTCCAATATCAAAACATTTACGGTGGCCGACTGGGCCCTACTGCTTTCGTTTGCTCAGAATCTTAAAACAACGGAACACAGTAATTTAAGCTTTGGTATCAATGCCAAGGTCATCTATCGTAAAATAGGAAGTTTTGCAACGGCCTGGGGTTTTGGTTTAGACGCCGGCCTTCAATACCACGGCAAGCGCAGCCACTTTGGTGTGGTGGCAAGAGATATCACTACCACGTTCAATGCATGGTCTTTCAAATTCACCGACCAGGAAAAAGAAGTACTATACCTCACTAAAAATGAGATACCGGTTAAATCAACCGAGCTTACCGCTCCACGCCTGGTAATAGGAGGCGGATACGATTTTAAACTGAGCAATTCCATCAGCCTGATGGCAGAACTTAATGCCGATGTAACTTTCGATGGTAAAAGAAACACCGTACTCAGCGGCAATACCGTAAGTGTGGATCCACGCATTGGCCTGGAAGCAAATATCAAGGATGTGTTCTTTATCCGGGCAGGCATCAACAATTTTCAAAAAGCGATCAAAGACGGCGATACCACCAACCAGAAAAAAGTATGGATATACCAGCCGGGTGTGGGCGCCGGGTTTAAGCTGAAGAATGTGATGATCGATTATGCATTCACCAATCTTGCCAACCAATCGAATCCATTATACACACACATATTCTCAATACGACTCAACATCGCCGGAAAAAAAGAAACGGAATAAATTATAATTTCAAATCAGTATGAAAAAAATTCTATTAGCTTCCTTTGTGTTATTGCTGGTAACCAGTGGTTACTCGCAGCTAAATAACAGCTGGATCGATTATAGTAAGACCTATTATAAATTCAAGCTTGCTAAAGATACCCTTACCCGTATCAATCAACCCATACTGGCTGCGGCGGGCCTGGGAAATGTTCCGGCCGAACAATTCCAGCTTTGGAGAAATGGCCAGCAGGTACGTCTTTATACTTCTGTACCAACAGGCATCATGGGTTCGGGCGATTATATAGAATTCTGGGGATTGATGAATGATGGTAAGCCGGATAAGGCCCTTTACCGCAATCCCGATTACCAGCTTTCTGATAAATACAGCCTGGAAACAGATACCGCCACTTATTTTCTTACGGTTAACCCGGCCGGCGGTAACCTCCGCTATACAGCCACTGTAAACAATACAGCCGGCAATGTGTTGCCGGCTGATCCGTATTTTATGCGCAGGCTTGAATACAATTACCGCAACCAGGTAAACAAAGGGTATGCAGCGGTTATCGGCGAATATGTTTATTCTTCGGCTTATGATATTGGCGAGGGCTGGACAAGTAACGATACCTATCCTTGTTGTGCCCAGTCGTATGGCTTCCTGGATATTAACCGCTATACAGCCGGTCCGGCCAACAGTGTAACGGTTACCACTGCTGTAGCAGGTAATGCGCTTTATACAAGAGACCTGGTGGTTAAGATCAATAACATAAATATCCTGCAGAGCCCCATGCCATATTTCAATTACCGTAAAGACACCATCAGGAATCTTCCTTTGTCGGTGTTAACGAGCCCTGCATTTATAAACCTGAATATAAACGGTAATTCCACCAATGCAAACGACCGTATTGTGATAAGTGCATTATCGGTTACTTACCCGGCTACGTTTAATTTCAATAACCAGAAGAATTTTTATTTCGAGTTAAAAGATAATACTGCAGGTAATTTCCTGGTGATAACCAATTTTAACAATAACGGCATTGCACCTATATTGTACGATTATAACACAGGCAGAAGATACCTGGGTGATATCAGCACGGCCGGACAGGTAAAATTTGCACTGCCGGCTTCAACAGATACATTAAGGAAGTTTAACCTGATGAGCCAGGATGCATCTAATGTGAGTTTAGTAACCTCACTTAGCAGCAAGACCTTTGTCAATTATGCAAACACGGCTGCACAGGGAGATTATATTATTATCAGCAGCCCGGTTCTTTACAATAACGGAAGCGGGGTAAACAACGTGGAATTGTACCGCCAATACAGGAGTTCGGCAGCAGGCGGCAGCTTTAATGCAAAAATTTATAATATCGATGAACTGAATGACCAGTTTGGTCTTGGCATTAAAAAGCATCCGGCTGCCATCCGTGATTTTATACGTTATGCCAGCCAGAATTTTAGTGTTACGCCTAAATATGTATTTATCATTGGCCGTGGATTGAGTTATATTGACTATGCCGCTTATCAAAGTAATCCTCTTTCCGACCAGATAGACCTGGTACAGAGTTTTGGATGGCCGGCATCGGATGTTTTATTATCCTGCCTGCCGGGTACCAATGTGCCGTTGATCCCCATCGGGCGCCTGGGCGCTATCAACGGAAATGAAGTAGGTGTTTATTTAGATAAAATGAAACAGTATGAGCAGGTTCAGCAATCAACCAGCCAAACCATTGCCGATAAAGGCTGGATGAAGAACATTCTGCACACCATTGGCGGATCAGACAGTACAGAAAATGCCGACTTCCTGATCTATATGAACGGATATAAGACCATTGCACAGGATACATTCTTTGGCGCCCATGTAGAAACCTTTGCCAAAACATCGGTATCGGCCATTGAACAGCTGCAAAGCCAGCGCATTACTGCACTGTTCCAGGAAGGACTCAGTTATGTAAAATATTTCGGTCACTCATCTGCCAACGAACTGGCCATTAACCTTAACTATCCGGAGAATTATCAGAACAACGGTAAATACCCATTCATACATGTGAGTGGTTGTACCGTGGGTAATTTCTTTACCTATAGTCCAAACCGGGTAAATGGTTATTCGGGCATGTCACTTTCCGAAAAATATATCTTCCTCGATCATAAAGGAAGTATCGGTTTTTTAGGAAGCACTCACTTTGGTATTGCCCCCTTTCTTAACTATTATAATACCAGTTTGTATAATGATTTCTGCAAAGACATGTACGGCAATACCATCGGCAACCAGATCAAGAGCACATTACAGCGGCTGGGCGGTAACCCCGGCAGTCTTGACTTTTATACCCGTATACACCTGGAAGAAGTAAATCTGCATGGCGATCCGGCGCTGAAGATAAATGCGCACGCCAAACCGGATTATGTGATAGAAGATCAACTGGTGAAATTTACGCCCAACATTATCACCGTAGGCGACCAGACTTTTAAACTGGATGTGAAGCACATGAACATTGGCCGGGCCATCAGAGATTCCATACGGGTAACCATCAAACAAAAATTACCCAACGATACCATCCGGGTATTGTATAATCAACAGATACCGGCAACTATGTATATGGATTCGGTTAGCCTTACGGTAAACATAAACCCAATAACAGATAAGGGACTCAACAGGCTAATTGTAACACTGGATGTTGATGGCCGTGTGGATGAACTTTCGGAAATGAATAATACCCTTACCAAGGATTTTTACATTTTTGAGGATGAGATACGCCCGATCTCTCCGTACAATTATTCTATCATTAACCAGCAGAACATACCGTTTTATGCCAGTACGGCTAATCCGCTCAGCGGCCAGAGGCAGTATGTGATGGAAGTAGATACCACAGAACTGTTCAACTCGGCATTTAAGAAAACATACAATGTGGCCGGCGCTGGTGGTGTGATACAGTTCAATGCATCCAACATAACGTTTACCGACAGTACGGTTTATTACTGGCGTACATCTACCGTTCCTGCATCGGGGAATAACTATATCTGGAATAATTCTTCATTCATATACCTGCAAAACAGCACGGCCGGTTTTAACCAGTCGCATTATTTTCAGCATTTAAAATCCACCGTTACAGACCTCAACATTCCGGTCAACCGCAAGTGGGAGTTTGATAAATACACCGTAGGCGTTAAATTAAAAAATGGCGTGTTCCCTACCGCCGCCCGTAACGCACCTGATTTTGCGGTGGAGATAGATGGTAATAATGCCATACAGAGTGTGTGTGGTATATCAAATATCATCATTAACGTATTCAGTCCTTTTGATATGAAACCCTGGAAGAATGCATGGCCGGGTACCGGTTTATACGGCAGTGATGATGTGTGCGGGGCCGAGCGCCAGTGGAACTTCCAGTATAATATATTGAGTCAGGCCAAACGTATTGCTGCCGTTAACTTCCTGGATATGGTACCTAATGGATATTATGTTACCATAAGAAATACTTCCGGGGCAGATCCGCTTACCAACACCTATCCAAATACCTGGCAGGATGATACCCTGGCAATGGGCAGTGGTAACTCATTATATCACCGGTTGAAGAATGCCGGTTTTGTAGATGTAGACTCTTTCAACAGGGCAAGGTGTTTCAATTTTATTTATAAAAAATCGGATAATAGTTTCACACCTGCATTCAAATTTTCAGATGGTATCTACGATAAGATAGTTCTTGATGTAGTGTGCCCGGTTAGTAAATCTTCCGGCACCATTATCTCACCGGTTTATGGTCCGGCAAAATCATGGTCCAGGTTCCAATGGAAAGGTGCAAGAGAAGAAACCACTCCGGGTGATTCCCTGTTCTTTAAAGTGATAGGCGTTACTACCGCCGGTGTGGAAACAGAACTGTATACCGTGGACTCAACCACCAAGGATTTTGACATATCTGCCATCAGTGCGGTGCAATATCCTTACCTGAAACTGAAAATGTATAACCAGGATACCATTCAGGGTACACCATACCAGCTAAAATTCTGGCGGGTGAAAGGAGAATATATCCCTGAAGGCGCTGTGGCCCCCAATATTCTTTTCACTATGAAAGATACCTGCGACCAGGGCGAACAGGTTGACTTTAAGCTGGCATTTAAAAATATCAGCCAGGCGGCGTTTACCGACAGTATGCGTTTTAACTTTGTGATTACCGACCGGAGTAATGTTCCGCATTCCATTGTATTGCCAAAAGGTAAAGTGCTGGTTTCGGGCGATACACTGAATATAAACTACCGCATTAATACAAAGGATTACCCGGGGTCCAATACACTTTTTGTGGAAGTGAACCCGAATAATGAACAACCGGAACAATACCATTTCAATAATATCCTGTTCAAGGAACTGTATGTACGACCCGATAATTATAATCCATTGCTGGATGTAACGTTCGACGGGGTGCATATCCTTAATGAAGATATTGTGTCGGCCAAGCCGCACATCCTCATCAACCTCAAAGACGAAAGCAGGTTCATGGCATTAAGCGATACGGCTTTGCTGAAAGTACAGGTTCGTTTCCCGGATGGCTCATTACGCAATTATAATTTTGGCGGAGATACCATGCGCTTTACACCGGCTAATCTTTCTACGGGTAATAACACAGCCGTGATAGACCTGATGCCTTACTTCCCCGATGAAGGATATTATGAACTGATCGTTTCGGGTAAAGACGTAGTAGGCAATACTGCCGGAGCCATCGAGTATCATGTGAAATTCCATGTGATCACCAAGGCAATGATCAGTAACATGCTCAACTATCCCAACCCGTTCACTACGTCTACCGCCTTTGTATTTACCATTACCGGCAGCGAAGTGCCGCAGAACATACGGATACAGATACTGACCATTACAGGTAAAGTGGTGAGGGAAATAACCAAGGATGAATTAGGTCCGCTGCATGTAGGTAATAATATAACTGAGTTTAAGTGGGATGGTACCGATATGTACGGCGCCAAACTGGCAAACGGTGTTTACCTGTACCGGGTACTCACAAACCTGAATGGCAAATCGCTCGATAAGTTCAAGGGCGATGGCGATAACACCGATAAATTCTTTAACAAGGGTTACGGAAAAATGGTGCTGATCAGGTAACTGAAAATCTTTGAAATATGAATTCGAAAAGGCTGTCTGTATACCAACAGAACAGCCTTTTCTGTTTATGTTTTGAACGGGGATGAAATAAGTCCTTCATTAAATAAAGAAGACAACAACCAAGTAAGCATAACCCCAATGAAAAAGATACTATTAACCTCCTTCGTTATACTGATGGTAACCAGTGTTTATTCGCAGTTGAATAACAGCTGGATCGATCATAGTAAGACCTATTACAAATTTAAACTTGCCAAAGATACCCTTACCCGTATCAACCAGCCGGTACTGGCTGCAGCGGGCCTGGGAAATGTTCCGGCCGAACAATTCCAGCTTTGGAGAAATGGCCAGCAGGTTCGTCTCTATACTTCAGTACCTACTGGTATCATGGGTTCGGGCGACTATATAGAATTCTGGGGCGAAATGAATGACAGCAAACCAGATAAAGCGCTTTACCAGAATACCGCAAATCAGCTCGGAGATAAATACAGCCTCGAAACAGATACGGCCACTTACTTTCTTACGGTTAATGCTGCTGGTGCTAACCTCCGCTACGCTTCTGCGGCTAATAATACCGCAGGTAATGTATTGCCCGCCGATGCATTTTGTATGAAACGTATTGAAATGAATTTCAGGCAGCAGATCAATAAAGGTTACGCCGATGTAAGTTATACAGAGTACCTGTTCTCTTCTTCATATGATGCAGGAGAAGGCTGGACAAGCAACGATATCTTTCCCGGTTATCCGCTTGCGCTGGGTTTACAGAATATGAACAGCTACCTGGCACTTCCTGCAAATACGTTAACCTTTACCTATTCTGCTTCGGGCAATGCACCCAATACCCGGGAACTGTTTGTGCGGTTCAATGGTAATACCATCTCGCAAAAGCCAATGCCTTATTTCGGTTATTTAAAAGATACACTAAGAAATCTGCCATTAAGCCTGCTTACCAATCCCACTAACCTGCAGGTAGCTATCAACGGAAATTCAACCAACGTAAACGACCGGGTTGTGGTAAGTTCTTTTGCACTAACCTACCCGGGCACGTTTAATTTCAATAACCAGAAGAGTTTTTATTTTGAACTGAAGAACAGTGCCGTTGGAAATTACCTGGTAATAACCAATTTTAACAACAATGCTGTGGCACCGGTATTATACGACCAGAATAACAACAGGAGATACATAGGCGATATCAGTACGGCAGGCCAGGTAAGATTTGCGTTGCCGGCTTCATCCGATACGCTAAGAAGATTTAACCTTATAAGCCAGGATGCTTCCAGTATTAATTTGGTGACCTCGCTTAGCAGCAAAACATTTGTGAATTATGCGAATGCCTCGCTGCAGGCTGACTATATTATTATAAGTAACCCCGTTCTTTACGATAACGGAAGCGGGGTAAATAATGTGGAGTTATACCGGCAGTACCGGAGTTCGGCAGTTGGTGGAGGGTTCAACGCAAAAATTTATAACATTGATGAACTGAATGATCAGTTTGCATTCGGTATTAAAAAACACCCGGCTGCCATTCGTGATTTTATCAGATATGCCAGTCAGAACTTTGCCACTGCACCTAAATACGTTTTTATCATTGGCCGGGGGCTCAGTTATTTTGATTACACCGCTAACCAGGCCAATCCTCTTTCTGACCAGCTCGATCTGGTGCAAACCTTTGGATGGCCGGCATCGGATATGTTATTATCTGCTACACCCGGTACGCTTTTTCCCCTGGTACCTATTGGCCGCCTGGGCGCAATTAGCGGCAGCGAAGTGGGAGTTTACCTCGATAAGGTGAAGCAGTATGAGCAGGCGCAGCAATCAACCAGCCAAACCATTACCGATAAAGGATGGATGAAGAACGTACTGCATACAATCGGCGCAAGCAACAGTTTTGAAGAAGCGGAATTCACAAGTTATATGAATGGTTACAAAAGCACGGTGGAGGATACCTTGTTTGGCGGGCATGTAGAAACATTCTCAAAAACATCGGTTGCCACCATTGAACAGCAGCAAAGCCAGCAGATTACGGGGCTTTTCCAGGAAGGGCTCAGTTACATAAAATATTTCGGCCACTCTTCTGCGAACGAACTTGCCATTAACCTCAACTATCCGGAAAATTACCAGAACAATGGTAAATATCCCTTCATGCATGTGAGTGGTTGTACGGTTGGTAATTTTTTCACCTTCAGTCCAACAAGGATAAACGGGTATGCCGGCATGTCGCTTTCTGAAAAATATATCTTCCTCGATCACAAGGGAAGTATCGGGTTTTTGGGAAGTACCCATTTTGGTGTTGGGTATCATCTTAACAAATACAATGTGGTGATGCACGACAATCTTTTTAAAACCATGTACGGCAATACCATCGGTAACCAGTTGAAAAGCACTTTGCAAACATTGAGTACCAGTCCGGGCCTGGATTTTGTGACCAAGATCCACCTGGAAGAAATAAACCTTCACGGCGATCCGGCCCTGAAGATAAATGCGCATGCCAAACCGGATTATGTGATCGAAGATCAACTGGTGAAATTTACGCCCAACATTATCACCGTAGGCGATCAGACATTTAAACTGGATGTGAAGCACCTGAACATCGGCCGTGCCATCAATGATTCAATGCGGGTAACCGTAAAACAAAAATTGCCCAATGATACCATTCGTGTGTTGTACGACCAGAAGATCAGGGCAACCCTGTATATGGATTCCATTAATATCATAGTGAACATAAATCCGTTAACAGACAAAGGACTTAACAGGCTTATCATTACACTGGATGTTGATGGCAAGGTGGATGAATTGTCGGAAATGAACAATACCCTTACAAAGGATTTTTACATCTTTGAAGATGAACTACGCCCCATCTACCCGTACAACTATTCCATCGTTACGCAACAGAACATATTATTTTATGGAAGTACAGCCAATCCGCTCAGCGGCCAGCGGCAGTATGTGATGGAAGTGGATACCACAGAACTGTTCAACTCTGCATTTAAGCGAACATACAATGTAACCGGTACGGGCGGCCTGATACAATTCAATACATCAAACATAACGTTTACCGACAGTACGGTTTATTACTGGCGAACATCCACGGTACCTGCACCGGGTAATAATTATATCTGGAACACATCGTCATTTGTATACCTGGCAAACAGTACAGCGGGATATAACCAATCGCATTATTTCCAGCATCTGCGATCTTCAGTAACCGATCTCAAGTTGCAAAGCAACCGCAAATGGGAGTTTGATAAATACACTGTAGGGTTTAAAATAAAGAATGGCGTATTCCCAACCGCCGCCCGTAATGCACCTGATTTTGCAGTGGAGTTAGACGGCAACAACGACATACAGAGTGTTTGCGGTGTATCGGCCATCATCTTTAATGTGTTCAGTCCGTTTGGTATGGCTGCCTGGAAGAACTTATGGCCGGGTAATGGTACTGGCGTTGGCTTGTATGGTAGTGATAGTGTTTGTGGACCCGAACGGCGATGGAATTTCCAGTATAATTTATTAATTCAATCAAAGCGTATAGCAGCGGTTAATTTCCTCGATATGGTGCCCAATGGATATTATATAACCGTAAGAAATACTTCGGGAATAGATCCGCTTAGTAATACCTATCCAAATACCTGGCAGGATGATACTTTATTGATGGGAAGTGGCAACTCGTTGTATCATCGATTGAAGAATGCCGGGTTTACCGATGTTGATTCGTTCAACCGGCCAAGGGCTTTCAACTTTATTTATAAAAAGGCCGATAACAGTTTTATTCCTTTATATAAACTGTCAGACGGTATCTATGATAAAATAGTGCTTGATGCTTCCTGCCCGGGCAGCAAAGCTTCCGGAATCATTACTTCGCCGGTTTATGGCCCGGCCAGATCGTGGAGCCAGTTTCATTGGCGGGGCTCAAGAGAAGAAACAGGGCCGGGAGATAGCCTCTCCTTTAAGGTTATTGGTGTAACAAATGCGGGAGTGGAAACAGAACTGTATACGGTTGACTCCACGCAAAAGGATTTTAATATCTCTGCTATTAATGCGTCGCAGTATCCTTACCTGAAACTTAAAATGTATAACCAGGATACCGTGCAGGGAACTCCTTACCAGCTTCGATACTGGAGGGTTAATGGCGAATACGTACCCGAAGGTGCTGTGGCGCCCAATATTCTTTTCAGTATGAAGGATACCTGTGAGCAGGGCGAACTGGTTGATTTTAAACTGGCGTTTAAGAATATAAGTCCTACTGCTTTTTCCGACAGCATGCGGTTCAACTTTGTGATAACCGACCGGATGAATAATCCGAACCCCATCAGTCTTTCTAAAGGTAAAGTGCTGGTGTCGGGCGATACATTAATTGCAAGCTACCGCATTAATACAAAGGATTACCCCGGCTCCAATACCATTTTTGTGGAAGTGAACCCGAACAATGCACAGCCGGAACAATATCATTTCAATAATATCCTGTTCAAGGAGCTGTATGTGAAACCGGATAATTATAACCCGCTGCTGGATGTTACGTTCGATGGTGTGCATATCCTTAATGAAGATATCGTGTCGGCCAAACCACATATACTTGTTAACCTAAAAGATGAAAGCAGGTTCATGGCATTAAGCGATACGGCTTTGCTGAAAGTGCAGGTTCGTTTCCCCGATGGCTCATTACATAATTATAGTTTTGGAGGAGATACCATGCGCTTTACGCCGGCCAATCTTTCAACGGGTAATAATACAGCGGTGATCGACTTCCTTCCTTACTTTCCAGATGAAGGATTTTACGAACTGATCGTTTCGGGTAAAGATGTGGTGGGCAATACAGCGGGCGCCATTGAATACCATATTAAGTTTCATGTGATCACCAAAGCGATGATCAGTAACCTGCTCAATTATCCCAACCCGTTCACAACATCAACGGCATTTGTTTTTTATATCACCGGAACGGAAGTGCCGCAGAACATACGCATACAGGTGCTTACCATTACGGGTAAAGTGGTGAGGGAAATAACCAAAGATGAATTAGGACCCTTGCATATAGGAAGAAATATCACCGAGTTTAAATGGGATGGTACCGATATGTACGGCGCCAAACTGGCGAACGGAGTTTACCTGTACCGGGTGCTTACAAACCTGAATGGTAAGTCGCTCGATAAATTCAAAGAGAAGGATGGTGAAACGGATAAATACTTTAACAAGGGCTATGGAAAAATGGTGCTGATCAGGTAAGATGATGATACCTATTTATACAGGGCTGTTCCGAACTTTCGGGACAGCCTTTTTTATTTGTTACCTTTGGCAAAAAAATATCAATGGCTAAAATAGCTATCAATATAGCCACCGGAAGTTTGCAGCAGGAAGAGATGATCGTGGGTATTGACCTGGGCACTACCAACAGCCTGGTGGCCATCATTCACCCCGAGAATAAAAAGCCGGTGGCGCTGAAGGAACACGACAGCAGTTCATTGGTTCCCTCTGTAGTTCATTTTGGCGATTCGGTAACCGTAGGAGAGGAAGCAAAAAGATACCTGGTTACAGACCCGGCGCACACTGTTTTTTCGGCAAAGCGGCTGATGGGTAAAACCTATAATGATGTAAAGAACAATTCAGCCTCCCTGGCCTATAAGATCATTGATGATGAAAACAGGCTGGTGAAAGTGCAGGTTGGACAACAGTTCTATTCGCCGGTTGATCTTTCTTCCCTTATTCTTAAAGAACTTAAAAAACAAGCCGAACATATTTTAAAAACACCGGTAAGCAAAGCCGTGATTACTGTGCCTGCTTATTTTAATGATGCACAACGGCAGGCTACCAGGGATGCAGGTAAACTGGCCGGGCTTGATGTGCTTCGTATCATCAATGAACCCACCGCCGCCAGTCTTGCTTATGGCTTCGGTTTGAACAAAGAAGAAAATAAAACCATCGCTGTGTATGATCTCGGCGGAGGTACATTTGATATTTCCATTCTCAATATTGCAAACGGGATCTTTGAAGTGTTATCTACCCATGGCGATACCTACCTCGGTGGCGATGACCTGGATAATGCCATCACCGGCTACTGGATCGAAAAAAATAAACTGGGCGGATCGGCTGATGAATCAAAACACCGGCAGGTATTGCGGTTGAAAGCAGAGGAAGCAAAGAAAGTACTTTCTGCCAATGAAAGATTTGAATCAACCTACGAAGGCAATGCTGTTTCTATAACAAGAGAAGAGTTTGAATCATTGATCAGGCCAATACTTGATCGTACCATTAACTCCTGCGCTGCTGCATTGAAAGACGCCGGCCTGTTGAAAGCAGATATTGATGAAGTGGTAATGGTTGGCGGAAGTACAAGAGTGCCCCTGGTGAAAAAAATGGTCTCTGATTTTTTTGATAAGCCGGTTAATGATACAGTTAACCCCGATGAAGTGGTTGCGTTGGGCGCTGCCATTCAGGCCGACATACTGGCCGGTAATACAAAAGATATTCTACTGCTGGATGTTACTCCCTTGTCGCTTGGCCTGGAGACCATGGGCGGGCTGATGGATGTGTTGCTTCCACGAAATTCAAAAATACCAACCAAGGCATCCCGGCAATACACTACTTATAAAGACGGGCAAAGCGGAATGAAGATATCCGTATTCCAGGGCGAAAGGGATATGGTGAAAGATAACCGGCGCCTGGCCGAGTTTAATTTAACCGGCATACCCGCCATGCCTGCAGGATTACCAAAAGTGGAGGTAAGTTTTTTGATCAATGCCGACGGCATACTGCTGGTAAAGGCAAAAGAGTTGCGTAGCGGCGTTGAGCAGTCCATTGAAGTGAAACCCCAGTATGGATTAACTGATGAAGACGTGGAAAGGATGTTGCTGGAATCGATGACGCATGCAAAAGAAGATATGGATAACCGGGCACTAACCGAAGCAAAAACAGAAGCAGAGCAACTTTTACAAACCACCGAAAAATTCATTCACAAGAATTTCAAAGAACTGACAGAAAAAGAGGTCAGCAACACATCACTGGCCATGCAGGCACTGCAATTGTCGTTGGATATGAATGACAAGAATCTGATACAGGCCAAAACGGAAGAGTTGAACGAGATATCACGTCCCTATGCCGAACGGATCATGGACAATGCGGTAGGACAGGCAATGGCCGGCAAAAAAGTTTAATCTTTACAATGCATCATTGATGGAAACAGGAAAATTACCAGCTGGAAAGAACATCATCATTGTTGCTGTTATTTATTTCCTGGCCAGCGCATTCATCCTGTATAATTACGGGATACAATTGGGCGGGGAGGCAGAAAAATATATCGATAATGCACACCGTATATTGAACGGAGATGAATTACGCAACGGCTTTTTCGGTTTTTTTTATGTGCTGTATTCCTTGCTGGTGGCCTTTTTTGTGAAGTTCTCTATAAACCTCATTGCGGTTGCTGTGGTGCAGGTAGTGCTTTCTTTTTTTGCCGGGTTGCTTTTTTATAAACTGCTGCTGGCTACCCTGGAAAATAAAACGATCGCTTTTGTTTTCTTTATTGCATACCTGTTTTGTTACCCGGTTCAGCGATGGAATTTTTACCTGTATTCCGAAAGTTTACACAACAGCCTGCTTGTAATCGGACTGTATTTTTTTCACCGGTGGCTTAACCAGGCAAAGTTCATTCGCCTGCTGTCATTATCAACTTTGCTGTTGCTCATTTTATTTTCCCGTCCCACCGGGCTCATTTTTTTGATGACCTTTTTTGCAATATTAATCGCCTGGTTGCACCACAATAAAAAACGATTTGCTTTTTACACGGTTACCGGGATTGCTGTTGTTACCATCATCGCTGTTCTTAATTCGCCGCTCACTGCTTTTGTAAATCCCGATTCGCTGAAACGCATGGAGATCATTTGCCAGGTACCGGAAGTCAATGGCAATGCGCCTTACGAAGAATTCAACCGGCAGGGTTTATTTAAGGCATTCCGGGTGATAAAGAATGAGGTGGGAGTTGGTAATTTTTTCCGGAACGGGTTTGCAAAACTGGGATACTTCTTCGGTATGTACCGGCCTTACTACAGCTGGCAGAACAACCTGCTGTTACTGTGCTATACGTTGTTGTACCCGTTTGCCTTAATTGGGATCTTTTCAAAGCAAGGCCGATTGTTCCGTTATATCAAATGGTTTGCAATAGCATACCTGTCCATTACCGCTGTTGCAATCTTTTTCACCTGCGATGACTGGGCCAATCGTTTCATAAGCCCGGTATTCCCTTTCATACTGGTGCTGGCTGCAGCGGGTTTTTTAAATACAGTTGCCGTATTTAAAAAGAAAGTACCTGGCCTGTGAACTTTTTCTTCATAAGCAAATTCAATCCCGCTGTTTTATAAGATCATTGTGAAGCACTGATCAGTTTGTATAACCGGTCGGCTATTTTGCGGTGACCCGATGGCCGGAGATGCGGATCGAGTATGTAGTAATCGCTTTCTGCCAGCAGGTCGGTTACCGGAACCATGGTAAGATTATTATTGAAATGATCCCGGTATTCAGGCGACCGGGCGATAATGTTTACCTGTTCAATAAGATCATTGTTCAGCATCCCTTTCCCATCCAGGTCAATTACAAATACTTTTATCCTGGAAAAATTAATGGAAGAGCGGGCCAGCATATCTGTAAAAATGAACGCTGCCTGCTGTGTAGTTTTTTTTGCCAGTTCCAGGATTGAATCTTTGCCGGGATGATTGATGTCGTAAAGCTTTCGCCGGGTATTCAATTTTAAGAAACTGATAAAATGTTTCCCCGGAAACCAGTATCTATTCCAGTAGTGCAGGTTAGCTGCAGATTGGTAAACATTTTCAGCAGATATGTGCAGGTTGTGGTTTGAATCAGTATAGGATTTATTCTCTTCAAGATCATTTTTGCAATACTGTATGATAAGATACTTCACATTCGATGTATCAAGCCGGTAATAATTCTTTAACTCCCGGGCTGTTCCGTAAGAAGACACGGCAGCATTCAATACGTTATAACCCGACTGTTTACCCAGGATACTGGAAAATGTTTCATCCTGTTGTACTCCCCATCCCATGGCATAAGAATCGCCCAGGCAAATTATCTCTGGTTTTAGTAAGGAATTTTCATCGTCACGAAGTCCCGAACTGTTGGTTATGAAGCTGTCTGTAAACTCGTAATTGCTGAACGTAAACCGGGCTGATCTCTTCAGCGTATAAAAGAGGCTGCTGTCGTATTCGCTGCATTGCGGATCAAGCTGGATAACATTTCTACCCGACTCTGAATAATAATAACGAAAAGACGAACGCAGCCGGTTGGGGATCTTTTCAGGATGATGCAGCAGGTAGGTAAGTAACAACTCGGGCAGTATAATACAGCAGGCTATAATAAGAAATAACTTTTTGAAACTTTTCTTTCCGGTAGTAAAGGTTCCGAGTAAAAGGCCGGTAATGGCGGTGAGCAGTGTTATCAACTGAACAAGCGACAGCAGGTTGTGTATAAAAGGCGTTGCATCCGGGAAGAGTTTATCGAGCAGGGCAGTAAGTAAAAAGCAAATGATGATGATCGCCAGACAATAAAAAAAAGTATACAAATATTTCATGTCTGGCTGATGCTTTTCAGTTTGGCAAAGGACTTAACAGTTCAGTTTTATCAGCCTGTTCACATATTTTCCAACCATATCCCACTCAATATTCACGATGTTGCCCGTTTTTATATGGCTGATGTTTGTATGCTGGTAGGTATAGGGAACAATGGCTACTGTAAATTGATTTTCTGTTACATTAAAACAGGTAAGACTTACCCCGTTTACGGTTACCGAACCCTTTTCAATGATCAGTGTTGAAAAACTTTTATCAAATTCAAACCGGTACTCCCAACTGCCATTCCGGTTAATAATATCCAGGCATTTAGCGGTAGTATCAACATGTCCCTGAACAAAATGGCCATCAAGCCGCCCGTTCAGTTGCATGCACCTTTCCAGGTTTACTATGCTGCCCTTCTGCCATTTACCTAAGTTGGTTTTCAGCAAGGTTTCTGCAATAGCCGTAACCTGGTGCAGGCCGTCTTTCAGCGTTTCAATGGTAAGGCAAACGCCATCGTGGCTAAGGCTTTGGTCAACCTTTAATTCGCTGTACAAAGGGGAGGAGACCAGGAAGGTACGGTTGGTTCCATTGGACAAAACCTCCTCAATAATGCCAGTTTTTTCAATAATTCCGGTGAACATGGGTCAAATTTCCGGATTTTGTTCTTAAGAATTGCATTTTTATGATATAATCTGCTATCTTTGCGGCCCCTGCTGATAAAAGCAGGAAAATTCACCTAAAGGAGGTATATATTATTTTATGCTGATTATTGATTCAAAAGATTGCGAAAACATTGACAAGGCGCTCAAAAAGTACAAGAAGAAATTTGAGAAAAGTAAGATCCTTTTGCAGTTAAGGGAAAGACAGGCTTTCATTAAACCTTCTATCCGTCGCCGCAAGGAAGTACTTAAAGCTGTTTACAAAGAGCAGATGTCTGCCGGTAAATTAGACTAAGCGACCCTCGTCAACAATATATTAAACTGATACCCGGTTATATTAACTTTGGGTATCAGTTTTTTTATGCAGCAAACCACCGGGCAACTCATCCAGGAATTTCTCAATTACCTGCAATTTCAGAAGCGGTATTCTCAGCATACGATCGTCGCCTATAAAAACGACCTCAACGCATTCTTTGATTTCATATTGATCCGGTTTGGTGAAACCCCTCTGCAGGAGATCAAACCAACCTTTGTACGATCGTGGCTGGCCGAATTGAAAGAAGGGGGGATGGAAAGCAAGACAATCAACCGGAAGATATCAACCTTAAAATCTTTCTTTAAATACCTGTTGCGCCAGGAGATGATTACCATAAGTCCGATGGCAGGGATAATATCTCCCAAAATAAACAAACGATTGCCCCAGTTTGTCGACAATGAAGCCATCAACGTATTATTTCAGCACGTTGAATTTCCGGATGATTGGGACGGGAAGACACAGCGGCTGTTGCTTGAACTTTTATATAATACAGGCATCAGGCAGGCAGAATTGATTGGCCTGAAAGAAACCCAGGTTGATAAGAGCAATAACAGCATTAAAGTGTTGGGCAAGGGCAGTAAAGAAAGGATCATACCCGTTAGTCCACAATTAGTGAAGCAATTGAAGGAATACATGGCCGATAAATCAAAGAATTTTTCAGCGTACGATAAAGTGCACCTGCTGGTAACTGCCAGCGGCAAAAAGTTGTACCAGGGATATGTGTATAACACGGTTAAAAAATACCTGGCCCTGGTTACCACCATTGATAAAAAGAGCCCGCATGTACTGCGCCATACATTTGCCACCCACCTGATGAATAGCGGTGCCGACCTGAATGCTGTAAAAGAACTCCTGGGCCACAGCAGCCTTGCTGCCACGCAGGTTTACACCCACAACAGCATTGAAAAACTGAAAGATATTCACAAAAAGGCGCACCCCAAAGCCTAGAAAATTTAACAGGCAGAATGCAAAATTTTATTTTGAAAAAACGCATGGGGATAGTAACTTCATTATGCAAAACAGCGCTACCAGCAACGCCCAAAAAATCGCCTATGCCCTGAATCTCTACTTTGGTTTTAATACTATTTTTCACCGATAAAAAAAGACGACATGAACGTGAACATTCAGACAGTGCACTTTGATGCTGATATGAAACTACTTACCTACATTGAAAAAAAAGCTTCCAAATTATCGCAGTATCACGATCGGATAACGAAAGTGGATGTGTTCCTGAAACTGGACAATGTAGTGCATGCCATTAAGGATAAAGTGGCCGAAATAAAAGTTTCCATTCCCCGTCACGAATTCTTTGCCAAGCACTCATCCAAATCATTTGAAGAAAGTTTTGATGCGGCGCTGGATTCACTCATTACGCAGATAAAACGGAAAAAAGAAAAGCAGGCGGCTTAAGCAACCCGATATTTATTGTTTTTGATCCCGCCCTGGTGGCGGGATTTTTTTGGTTATTCACATTTTGAGAAAGAGAGCTAAAAAAAAGTAATTCAAAGTTTTGGTATTAAGCATTTTCTCTTACCTTTGCCTTCCCAAAAAAAGGGGTGCTTCTGCATGTGCCTTATTTTGTGCGAAAGAGTTCTTTAAGCATTGCCGAAGTAGCTCAGTTGGTAGAGCAACTGATTTGTAATCAGTAGGTCGGGGGTTCGACTCCCTTCTTCGGCTCAGGGTTTGGGCAGATGGCCGAGTGGTTAAAGGCGACAGACTGTAAATCTGTTCTCTCACGAGTACGTAGGTTCGAACCCTACTCTGCCCACAGGAGCAATTGGATGATTATCTGATTTGGTAATTTGATGATTGCTAAGTTCTTTTAAATTGTGAAGATTGTAATTACCGGAATGGGTAATTATCAAATCTCAAATTAACAAGCGGAAGTAGCTCATTTGGTAGAGCGATAGCCTTCCAAGCTATAGGTGGCCAGTTCGAGCCTGGTCTTCCGCTCATTTTTTTGTCCCGGTTGGGTTCGGGAGTGCAAGCTGTAGTAGCTCAGAGGTATCCCGATAATAATCGGGACCGATGATATCGGGGGGCGTTGAGTTTGATTCCCACCTATGGCTCAGAAGATTTGCCGCCGTAGCTCAGGGGTAGAGCACTTCCTTGGTAGGGAAGGGGTCATGAGTTCGATTCTCATTGGTGGCTCAATAAAATATTCAAGTCTATGGTTTACGGACTTTAAACGACAACCACTTTTTCAAAACAAATATTAAAATATAAACAATGGCAAAAGAATCTTTCAAAAGGGATAAACCCCATTTAAACGTTGGAACTATCGGTCACGTGGATCATGGTAAAACAACACTTACAGCCGCTATAACCGATGTTTTGTCAAAAAAAGGTTTGGCGGAAAAAAAGAATTATGATGATATCGATGGTGCTCCTGAAGAAAAAGAAAGGGGTATTACGATCAATACAGCTCACGTAGAGTATGCAACGGCTACCCGTCACTACGCTCACGTGGATTGCCCGGGTCACGCCGATTATGTGAAGAACATGATCACCGGTGCTGCCCAGATGGATGGTGCTATCCTGGTAGTAGCTGCTACCGATGGCCCGATGCCACAAACCAAAGAGCACATCCTGCTTGCCCGCCAGGTAGGTGTACCTCAGATCGTGGTATTCATGAACAAGGTTGACCTTGTTGATGATCCGGAATTACTGGAACTGGTTGAAATGGAAATTCGTGAATTACTGACGTCATATGGTTTTGATGGTGATAACACACCGATCATCCAGGGTTCTGCTACCGGCGCTTTGGCTGGTGAAGAAAAATGGGTTGCCAAGATCGACGAACTGATGGCTGCTGTTGACAGCTATATTCCGCTGCCTCCACGGTTGGTTGATCAGCCATTCCTGATGTCTGTGGAAGACGTGTTCTCAATCACAGGTCGTGGTACTGTTGCTACCGGTCGTATCGAAAGAGGCCGTATCAAAGTGGGCGAAGCGATCGAGATCGTTGGTCTGCAGGAAAAACCACTGGCTACCACTTGTACCGGTGTGGAGATGTTCAAGAAATTACTGGACGAAGGTGAAGCCGGTGATAATGCAGGTTTGTTGTTACGTGGTATTGAAAAGAACCAGATCCGTCGTGGTATGGTACTTTGCAAACCAGGTTCAATTACTCCGCACACTGAGTTCAAAGGTGAAGTTTACGTATTGAGCAAAGAAGAAGGTGGACGTCATACTCCGTTCTTCAACAAATACCGTCCTCAGTTCTATTTCCGTACTACCGACGTAACTGGTGAAGTTACTTTGGCTGCAGGAACTGAAATGGTTATGCCTGGTGATAACACCAACTTACAGGTTACGCTGATCCAGCCTATCGCAATGGAAAAAGGTTTGAAGTTTGCGATTCGTGAAGGTGGCCGTACTGTAGGTGCCGGACAGGTAACAGAGATCATTAAATAAGAGCCCCTAAATCCCCTAAAGGGGACTTTGCGGAAGGCTTTTCATATCTTTGCAAAGTACTTAGGCTGCGGCTTAGGTACTTTGCTTTTTAAAATGTTCTTTAAATTTTTAAATACTTTCCTAGTCCCCCTTTAGGGGATAGGGGAATACGGGCATGGTGCAACGGTAGCATACGGGTCTCCAAAACCTTTGATCTGGGTTCGAATCCTAGTGCCCGTGCGGATTACACAGTTGATCCGTTTAAACGTTAACCGGTTTAAACGTGTTAACTAATTAACAGATTAACTAATTAACAGATTAACATGAACAAGTTTACAACATACCTGAGGGATTCTTACAAGGAACTGATACATAAAGTGAGTTGGCCAAACTGGGACCAGTTACAGCAGTCAACTATGATCGTTCTGGGAACCACCCTTATTATAACGGCAATGGTTTGGGTAATGGATTTTGTTTCTAACAACGGTATGAAACTGATTTATTCTCTTTTTAAATCAACAACATAATGGAAGCAACAACACCAATAGAAAAAACCGAAAAGGCGGAGAAGGAAAGCAAATGGTATGTGCTGCGTGTGGTGAGCGGGAAAGAGCGTAAAATAAAGGAATACCTGGATAAGGATATTGTGCGCAATGGCTGGAACAATATTGTAAAACAGGTTTTTCTGCCGGTAGAGAAAGTGTATAAAGTAGTGAATGGTAAAAAAGTAATGAGGGAGCGTAACTTCTACCCGGGTTATATCATGATCGAGGTTGCTGACGGCAAACTGAATGATGACATGATCCAGTCGATGAGCAATATCAGCAACGTGATGCACTTTCTTACAGATGGAAAGGGTTCTAAAGGAAATATCATTTCCCTGCGTAAAGTGGAAGTGAATAAAATGCTTGGTAAGGTTGATGAAATGAGTGATGCCGGAGGAATGACCATGAGCGAACCATTCATTATTGGTGAAACCATTAAGATCATTGACGGGCCGTTCAACGACTTCAATGGCGTTATTGAAGAAGTAAATGATGAAAAGAAAAAACTGAAAGTACAGGTAAAGATATTCGGAAGAGCCACACCGGTAGAACTGAGTTATATGCAGGTGGAAAAAATAGTTTAAATTGCAAAGCCACGGAAGTGGCTTTTTTTAATGATAAAACGTATGTGTATGAAAAAAATAACAACCATGATCTCTGCGCTGCTCATCAGTGCATGTGTACTTGCCCAACCACCCAAAGGGCCAGCCGATAAAGGAATGACATTTGGTGAAAAAACCACCGCTGAAGGCGCTATTGCATCTGATGAACTCACTGCTAAATTAAAAGGTACAGCACCAGCTGAAGTAAAAGTAACCGGTGAAGTGACGGAAGTTTGTAAAGCCGAGGGCTGCTGGCTGCGGATGAAAACAACCAATGGAACAATACTTATTAAAATGAAAGACCATGCTTTCCTGGTTCCATTGTCTATGAACGGCAAGACCATTGTAGCAGATGGAACGGTTACTTTAAAGGAAACATCGGTGGAAATGCTGCGCCATTATGCCGAGGATGCCGGTAAGAGTAAAGCAGAGATAGAAGCCCTAAAAGAGCCCAAAAAGGAAATAACCATGCAGGCTAAGGGCATATTGGTTTTATAATTTCCCTTGAAACAGTATTCATCCCGGGTTTCCCGGGATTTTTTTGTCAAAAAGGCTCAAATTGTCAATATATTCCTTAGCTTTGCCGCCCCAAATAGTTCTTTAGTAGGAATTGTATTGACTTGGGAGTCTCGGTAATTGCCGGGACGTTATCACCAAAAAATGTAAAAAAATGGCAAAAGAAGTAACCGGCTTTGTCAAACTCCAGTGTAAAGGAGGACAAGCCAATCCGGCACCACCAATAGGCCCAGCCTTGGGTTCTAAAGGTATCAACATCATGGAGTTCTGTAAGCAATTTAATGCCAGAACCCAGGACAAACAGGGTAAAGTGCTCCCTGTATTGATTACCGTTTATGCTGATAAGTCGTTCGACTTCATCATTAAAACTCCTCCCGCTGCAGTTCAATTACTGGATGCTTCAAAAGTTAAAAGCGGTAGTAAAGAACCCAATCGTGTAAAAGTTGGTAAAGTTACCTGGGCACAGGTTGAAGAAATAGCCAAAGATAAAATGGCTGATCTGAATGCTTTTACTCTTAACAGCGCTATGAGTATGGTGGCTGGTACAGCACGCAGCATGGGTTTAACTGTAGAAGGAAAAGCTCCCTGGGAAAATTAATTATCAACCTTAAAAATTTGTAAGAAATGATTACGAAAAAAAGAAAAGTAGCAAATGCTAAGGTTGATGCAAACAAAGCGTATTCCCTGAAGGAAGCTTCAACCCTGGTTAAAGAAGTAAACACAACAAAATTCGATAGTTCAGTTGACCTGCACATCCGCCTGGGTGTTGACCCTAAAAAAGCAGACCAGGCCATCCGTGGTACTGTTTCTCTTCCGCACGGAACAGGTAAAACAAAGAAAGTTCTTGTTCTTTGCACGCCTGATAAAGAAGCCGAAGCAAAAGGTGCAGGTGCTGATTTTGTTGGACTGGATGAGTTCATCACTAAGATCGAAGGAGGCTGGACAGATATTGATGTGATCGTGGCCACTCCATCTGTGATGCCTAAGATCGGTAAGCTGGGTAAAGTATTAGGTCCACGTAACCTGATGCCGAATCCAAAAACCGGTACGGTTACCAATGATGTTGCCGGCGCTATCAATGATCTGAAAGGCGGTAAAATTGCTTTTAAAGTAGATAAAGTGGGTATCATCCACGCTTCTATCGGAAGAGTAAGTTTTGCTTCAGAAAAGATCGCTGAAAACAGCCAGGAACTTATCAATGCCATCATTAAACTGAAACCATCTTCCTCTAAAGGTACTTACCTGAAAGGAGTGAGCATGGCCAGCACAATGAGTCCTGGTATTGCAATCGACACTAAATCTGTTCAAAACTAAATCTGAATTGCCCTGCCTTTCAAGGCAGGATAAAAAATATTTGATATGACAAAACAGGAAAAAAATGAAGTGATTGAGTTGCTGAAAGGCAAGTTTTCTCAATACAACAACTTCTACATAACCGATACAGAAAGCTTAACGGTTGACCAGGTTGGTAAACTGCGCCGGCATTGTTTTAACAAGCAGGTAGAGATGAAAGTGGCAAAAAACACCCTGATCAAGAAAGCGCTGGAAAGCCTGGATGCTGAAAAATACAGCGGCGTTTACGATTCACTGCACAAAGTAACTGCTTTGATGTTCAGTGAAAACCCGAAAGACCCTGCGATGATCATCAGCAGTTTCCGTAAGGAATTGAATAACGATAAGCCTTTACTGAAGGCAGCGTTCATCAATGGCGATGTATTTGTGGGCAACGACCAGCTGAAAGCGCTTACGCAGATCAAGACGAAGAACGAACTGATCGGTGAAGTGATCGGATTGCTGCAATCACCAATACAACGTGTATTGGGTGCTTTGCAAAACAGGCCAGAGGCAGCAACAGAAGCAGCCGCTGTACCAGCAGAGTAATTATTAAACTAACATAACTGGCCGGATAGTTATAAAGGCAAAACAATTTTTTTAAACACTCCGCCGGAGTCAAAAACAATGAAGGCGGCAAAAATTTAAACACTATGGCAGACGTAAAAGCATTAGCTGAAAACTTAGTAGGCTTAACAGTAAAAGAAGTTCAGGAATTAGCAGAATTTTTAAAAACCGAGTACGGTATTGAACCAGCTGCAGCTGCAGTTGTAGTAAGTGCAGGTGGTGGCGACGGTGCTGCTGCTGCGGAAGAAAAAACATCTTTCAACGTGATTCTGAAGAGCGGCGGAGCCAATAAGCTTGCTGTTGTTAAGATCGTTAAAGAATTGACTGGATTGGGCCTGAAAGAAGCTAAAGACCTGGTAGATGGTGCTCCAAAACCAGTTAAAGAAGGTGTGGATAAAGCCACTGCAGAAGACCTGAAGACCAAATTGACTGAGGCAGGTGCTGAAGTTGAAATAGCTTAATAAACTCTTCTAAAATAGACCAGGGCCCCGGGAGATTCCCGGGGCTTTTTGCTGTTTGGAACCGCCCGGGAAAGGCAAAACGCCGGGTTATCCACAAAAACCCTTCCAAAGCCTTAAAAAATCGCATTTCGGAAGCCCAAAATAGTAAAAGATTTCCTACCTTTGCCGTCCTTTTATTTGGGGTTAGTGGCGCATGTTGTACCCTGCCTCAATGTTTAAAGGATCTTCTGCACACTAAAACGTTCTAATTACAATATGTCTGCAACAAAAACAAACCCTGCTAAACGTGTCAATTTCGGAAAGGTTGAACTTTTAGCGGAGACCCCCGATTTGCTGGGAATCCAGATACAATCGTTCAAAGATTTCTTCCAGTTACAAACCACTCCCGACAAACGTAATGTGGAGGGACTGTTCCGGGTGTTCAAGGAAAACTTTCCTATCACCGATACCCGTAACATCTTCGTACTGGAATTCCTGGATTATTTTGTTGATCCGCCACGTTACACCATTGAAGAGTGTATTGAAAGAGGATTGACCTATGCTGTTCCATTGAAAGCAAAACTGAGGTTAAGTTGTAATGATGAAGAGCACGTTGACTTCCAGACCATCGTTCAGGATGTGTTCCTCGGTAATATCCCTTACATGACCCCACGTGGTACTTTTGTTATCAATGGAGCCGAGCGTGTGGTTGTTTCTCAATTACACCGTTCTCCGGGTGTGTTCTTCGGTCAGTCAATTCATCCAAACGGAACTAAAATATATTCTGCCCGGGTTATTCCTTTTAAAGGAGCCTGGATGGAATTTGCTACCGATATCAACAACGTGATGTTCGCTTATATCGACCGTAAGAAAAAATTCCCGGTAACAACACTGTTGCGTTCTATCGGATACGAAACGGATAAAGACATCCTGGAATTATTCGGTATGGCTGATGAAGTGAAAGCCGATAAGAAGAACCTGGAAAAATGCATCGGCAAACGCCTTGCTGCCCGTGTACTGCGTACCTGGGTGGAAGATTTTGTGGATGAAGATACCGGCGAAGTTGTTTCTATCGAAAGAAACGAGATTGTATTGGAAAGAGATAGTGTGTTGGATGAATCCAACATTGCCATGATCATGGAAATGGAAGTGAAGAGCATCTTCATCCAGAAAGAAGAAGTGAGCGGCGACTATGCGATCATCTACAATACCTTAAACAAAGATACTTCTAACAGCGAACTGGAAGCGGTTCAGCACATCTATAAGCAACTGCGTGGTGCAGATGCCCCGGATGATGAAACTGCCCGTGGTATCATTGATAAATTATTCTTCAGTGATAAACGTTACGATCTGGGTGAAGTAGGTCGTTACAAAATTAACCGTCGCCTTGGCCTCGATTTCCCCATAACTAAAAAAGTATTGACCAAAGACGATATCATTGCCATTATCAAAACACTGGTATTATTAACCAATGGCAAGAGTGAAGTTGATGATATAGATCACCTGAGCAACCGTCGTGTACGTACTGTAGGCGAACAGTTATATGCCCAGTTTGGTGTTGGTTTGGCCCGTATGGCCCGTACCATCCGTGAAAGAATGAACGTTCGTGATAACGAGGTGTTCACCCCGGTTGACCTGATCAATGCAAGAACACTTTCTTCTGTGATCAATTCATTCTTTGGTACATCACAGTTGTCTCAATTCCTGGATCAAACAAATCCATTGAGTGAGATCACGCACAAACGTCGTATCTCGGCGCTCGGACCCGGTGGTTTAAGCCGTGAACGTGCAGGCTTTGAGGTTCGTGACGTACACTACTCTCACTACGGCCGTTTGTGTACCATTGAAACGCCGGAAGGACCAAACATCGGTTTGATCTCTACACTTTGTGTGCACGCCAAGATAAATGAAATGGGCTTTATCGAAACGCCGTACCGTAAGGTAGACGATGGTAAAGTGGATATGAAGAAGATCACTTTCTTAAGTGCCGAAGAAGAAGATACAGCTAAGATCGCCCAGGCGAATGTGGATATAGATGCAAAAGGAAATTTTGTGGATGACAGGATCAAAAGCCGCCAGACCGGTGACTTCCCGATCCTGGATAAAACAGAAGTGGAATTCATGGACGTTGCTCCGAACCAGATCGTTGGTTTGAGTGCTTCACTGATCCCGTTCCTGGAGCATGATGATGCCAACCGTGCCTTGATGGGATCGAACATGCAACGCCAGGCGGTGCCATTGATCAAACCGGAAGTACCCATTGTTGGTACCGGTTTGGAAGCCAAGGCTGCCCGTGATGCAAGGATCCAGATCCATGCTGATGGCGATGGCGTGGTGGAATTTGTAGATGCAAATGAAATTCATGTTCGCTATAAGAGAAATGAAACACAACAACTGGTAAGCTTCGATGAAGACCTGGTTGTGTATCGCTTAACCAAGTTCGTTCGTACCAACCAGGAAACATGTATCAACCTGCGTCCGGCTGTTACAAAAGGACAAAAAGTTACCGAAGGTGATTTCTTAACTGAAGGTTATGCAACCAAGGGTGGGGAGATCGCTTTGGGACGAAACATGAAAGTGGCCTTCATGCCGTGGAAGGGTTACAACTTCGAGGATGCGATCGTGATCTCTGAGAAAGTGGTTAAAGAAGACCTGTTCACTTCTATTCATATCTCTGAATTTGAAATTGAAGTACGTGATACCAAACTGGGTGAAGAAGAACTGACGCCGGATATCCCGAACGTAAGTGAAGAAGCTACCAAAGACCTGGACCAGAACGGTATCATCCGCATCGGTGCTCATGTAAAAGAAGGCGACATCCTGATCGGTAAGATCACTCCAAAAGGTGAAAGCGATCCTACACCAGAAGAAAAACTGCTTCGTGCCATCTTTGGTGATAAAGCAGGCGACGCAAAAGATGCTTCATTAAAAGCGCCAAGCGGAACAGAAGGCGTGATCATCGACAAGAAATTATTCCAGCGTGCCAAGAAGGATAAGAATGCAAAAGTTCGTGAAAAAGCACAACTGGATAAGATAGAAAAAACACACGAAAAGAACGAAGCCGACCTGCTTGAATTACTCATCAGCAAACTGCAAACGCTGCTGAAGGATAAAACAAGTGCAGGTGTTAGCAACAACTTTGGTGAAGTACTGATCGGTAAAGGCGCTAAGTTCAATGCAAAGAACCTGGCCAATATCGATTACCAGAACGTTAATCCTCTCGGGTGGTGTGGTGAAGCAAAAACAGATGAACTCATCAACATTTTGCTGCACAACTATAATATCAAGTTCAACGAAGAACTGGGAAGATATAAGCGTGAAAAATTCAACATCAGCATTGGAGATGAATTACCTGCAGGTGTATTGAAACTGGCTAAAGTGTATATGGCTGTTAAGCGTAAGCTGAAAGTGGGAGATAAGATGGCAGGCCGTCACGGTAACAAAGGTATTGTTGCCAAGATTGTTCGCCAGGAAGATATGCCGTTCCTTGAAGACGGAACACCGGTTGATATTGTATTGAACCCATTGGGCGTACCAAGCCGTATGAACCTGGGCCAGATCTATGAAACCGTTCTTGGCTGGGCCGGTGAAAAACTGGGAGCCCGTTTTGCCACGCCGATCTTTGATGGTGCCAGCGTTTCTGAAATTGACGAGCAGATCACAAAAGCAGGATTACCTAAGTTCGGACATACTTATTTATATGATGGCGAAACCGGCGAACGCTTCGATCAGAAAGCAACCGTTGGCATCATCTACATCATTAAACTTCACCACATGGTGGATGATAAGATGCATGCCCGTTCTATCGGACCATACAGTCTCATTACGCAGCAACCGTTGGGTGGTAAAGCCCAGTTTGGTGGCCAGCGTTTTGGTGAGATGGAAGTGTGGGCACTGGAAGCTTATGGTGCATCTAACATCTTGCAGGAGTTGTTGACGCTTAAATCGGATGATATCATCGGAAGGGCGAAAACATACGAAGCAATTGTGAAGGGTGATAACATTCCAAGAGCCGGAATTCCTGAATCATTCAACGTATTGGTTCATGAGTTGAGGGGATTGGGATTGGATCTGAAGTTTGACTAGGCCTCACCCCAACCCCTCTCCAAAGGAGAGGGAACTGGAATGGGGAGTTCAATAAATTAAACACTTTTAAATTAACAGAGTCTTCAAAGTCCCTCCTTCGGAGGGATTTAGGGAGGCCGGATAAATTAAGAATATGGCATTCAAAAAAGAAAACCGCCCAAGGCCTACATTTTCTCAAATAACAATTGGTTTGGCTTCGCCGGACAGCATTTTGGAAAAAAGCTATGGTGAAGTTTTAAAGCCCGAAACCATCAACTACCGTACCTACAAACCAGAACGTGATGGTTTGTTCTGCGAAAGGATATTCGGACCTGTGAAGGATTATGAGTGTGCCTGCGGTAAATACAAGCGTATCCGTTACAAGGGTATCGTGTGCGACCGTTGCGGTGTGGAAGTAACCGAAAAGAAAGTGCGTCGTGAAAGAATGGGCCACATCAAACTGGTGGTGCCTGTTGTTCATATCTGGTATTTTAAATCGCTGCCAAATAAAATTGGTTACCTGTTGGGCATGAGCTCTAAGAAACTGGAGAGTATCGTTTACTACGAACGTTTTGTGGTGATCCAATCCGGTATCCGTGCCGATAAGGGCCAGAACTATGGCGACCTGCTGACAGAAGAAGAATACTTAGACATATTAGATACCCTGCCAAAAGACAACCAGCACCTGGCTGATGAAGATCCGAACAAATTCATCGCCAAGATGGGTGCCGAAGCAGTGCATGATATGCTGCAACGCATCGATTTGGATCAGTTAAGCTTCGACCTGCGTAATGCTGCTGCCAACGAAACTTCCCAGCAACGTAAAGCGGATGCTTTAAAAAGATTGAGTGTTGTTGAAAGCTTCCGTGATGCTAATACAAGGATCAACAACCGTCCGGAATGGATGGTAATGCAATACATTCCGGTTATTCCACCAGAACTGCGTCCGCTTGTTCCTTTGGATGGTGGCCGTTTTGCCTCATCTGATCTGAATGACCTTTACCGTCGTGTTATTATCCGTAACAACCGTTTGAAAAGGTTGTTGGAAATTAAAGCGCCTGAAGTGATCCTTCGTAACGAAAAAAGGATGCTGCAGGAAGCGATCGATTCATTGTTTGATAACAGCCGTAAATCAAATGCCGTTAAAGCAGAAGGTGGGCGTGCTTTGAAATCACTGAGTGATGTACTGAAAGGTAAACAAGGTCGTTTCCGTCAGAACCTGCTTGGTAAACGTGTTGACTATTCCGGTCGTTCGGTTATCGTGGTAGGTCCTGAATTGAAAATGCACGAATGCGGTTTACCAAAAGATATGGCGGCAGAACTGTTCAAGCCGTTCATCATCCGTAAATTAATTGAAAGAGGTATCGTTAAAACAGTAAAATCGGCCCGTAAACTTGTTGATAAGAAAGAGGCGATCATCTGGGATATCTTAGAAAATATATTGAAAGGTCATCCTGTTATGTTGAACAGGGCCCCAACGCTTCACCGTCTTTCTATCCAGGCATTTCAGCCGAAACTGATCGAAGGTAAAGCGATACAATTACACCCGTTGGTAACCACGGCCTTTAACGCCGACTTTGATGGTGACCAGATGGCGGTTCACGTGCCATTGAGCAATGCTGCTATCCTGGAAGCCCAGTTACTGATGCTTTCTTCGCACAACATTTTGAACCCGCAGAATGGTACCCCGATCACCCTGCCTTCACAGGACATGGTTCTTGGCCTGTACTACATCACCAAGGGTAAAAAATCAACGGCTGATGAAAAAGTAAAAGGCGAAGGAAAAGCATTTTATTCTGCAGAAGAAGTGATCATCGCTTACAATGAAAAGCAGATCGACCTTCATGCAAATATAAAAGTGAAGACCGATGTGCGTAATGCAGACGGTACGTTGACAAGGAAATTGCTTGACACCACTGTTGGCCGTGTGATCTTCAACCAATTTGTTCCGAAAGGAGTTGGATTCATCAATGCGTTGCTTACCAAGAAAGCATTGCGTGAGATCATTGGCGACATCATCAAATGGACAAGCGTTCCTTTGACCGCTAAATTCCTGGATGATATCAAAACACTGGGATACCGCATGGCATTCCGTGGCGGACTGTCGTTCAACATCAACGACCTCATCATTCCTGAGATCAAAACAATGCTGATCGAGAATGCACAGGGTGAAGTTGATGAAGTGTGGGAGAACTACAACATGGGTCTCATCACCAATAACGAACGGTATAACCAGATCATTGATATCTGGAGCCGTGTGGATACAAAAGTTACAGAAACGCTGATACACGAACTGGCTTCCAATAAACAGGGCTTTAACTCTGTTTATATGATGCTGGATAGCGGCGCCCGTGGCAGCAAGCAGCAGATCAAGCAGCTGGCTGGTTTGAGGGGATTGATGGCCAAGCCACGTAAATCAGGTTCTTCAGGAAGTGAGATCATTGAGAACCCGATCCTTGCCAATTTTAAAGACGGTTTAAGTGTATTGGAATACTTCATCTCTACCCACGGTGCCCGTAAGGGTCTGGCCGATACCGCCCTTAAAACAGCGGATGCCGGTTACTTAACACGTAGGTTGGTTGACGTTTCCCAGGACGTGGTTATTAATGAAGAAGATTGCGGAACCCTTCGTGGTATTGCTACTTCTGCTTTGAAAGATAATGAAGACATTATTGAGCCATTGAGCGACCGTATTGAAGGCCGTACCTCATTGCACGATATTTTCCACCCGGTGAATGATGAGTTACTCATCAATGCCGGTGAAGAGATCAGCGCAGAAATGGCTAAACTGATAGAAGAAAGCGGCATCGAGACCGTTGAGATACGTTCGGTACTTACCTGCGAAAGCAAACGTGGTGTTTGTGTGAAATGTTATGGTAAGAACCTGGCATCGGGAATGCTGGCACAGCGTGGTGATGCCGTTGGTATCATCGCTGCACAGTCGATCGGTGAACCAGGTACACAGTTAACACTTCGTACTTTCCACGTGGGTGGTGTGGCAGGTTCTGCTTCAGTTGAATCTTCTTTACCAGCTAAGTTTGAAGGAACCTTACAGTTCGATGGATTACGTACCGTAGCTACTGAGAACAATGAAGGCAAAAAAGTTCAGGTGGTTATAGGCCGTACCGGTGAGATCAGGAATATTGATGTTAAATCCGACCGCTTACTGAACAGCATGCACATTCCTTATGGCGCTACGCTGAACGTAAAAGACGGGCAGAAAGTTAATAAAGGAGATATCATCTGTACCTGGGATCCATTCAATAATGTGATCGTTGCCGAAACGAACGGTATGGTACATTTTGAAAGCCTGATCGAAGGCATCACCTACAGGGATGAAGCCGATGAGCAAACGGGTCACCGTGAAAAAGTGGTTATCGAAACAAAGGATAAAACCAAGTTGCCAACCATTATTGTAGAAGGAAAAGAAAAGAAAACGTATAACCTGCCGGTAGGTTCTCATATCGTGGTAGAAGAAAAAGATGATGTGCGTAGTGGCCAGGTGCTCGTGAAAATTCCAAGGGTATTAAGCAAACTGAAAGATATCACTGGTGGTCTGCCACGTGTAACAGAATTGTTTGAGGCACGTAACCCAAGCAATCCTGCGGTGGTTTGTGAAATTGACGGAGTGGTTGCCTTCGGCGCTATCAAGCGTGGTAACAGGGAGATCATTGTAGAAGCAAAAGACGGTGTAATCAAAAAATACCTTGTTCCATTGAGCCGCCAGATCCTGGTGCAGGATGGCGACTTTGTGAAAGCCGGTGCTGCATTGAGTGATGGACAGATAGCACCGGTGGATATCCTGGCAATTAAAGGACCGTATGCCGTTCAGGAATACGTTGTAAATGAGATACAGGAAGTTTACCGCTTGCAGGGGGTGAAGATCAATGATAAACACGTGGAAGTGATCGTAAGGCAAATGATGCGTAAAGTGCGTATTGAAGATGCCGGCGATACCAAGTTCCTGGAAGGGGATACAGAAGATCGTTTCGACTTTAACATGGAGAACGACTTCATCTTTGATAAGAAAGTGGTTACCGAAGCTGGTGAAAGCACTAAATTGAAATCAGGCCAGATCGTTACACTGCGTGATATTCGTGAAGAGAACTCTATCCTGAGAAGGGCCGATAAAAAACTGGCTGAATTCCGTGACGCAAAACCGGCAACTTCATCCCCGTTGTTACTGGGTATCACCAAGGCATCACTGGGTACACACAGCTGGATATCTGCCGCTTCGTTCCAGGAAACTACCAAAGTACTTTCTTCTGCTGCCATACAGGGTAAAACAGACGAAATGCTTGGCCTGAAAGAGAACGTGATCACCGGGCATCATATACCTGCTGGTACCGGAATGCGTGAGTTTGAGAACATGATCGTTGGCAGCAAAGAAGAATATGAACTGCTGATGACCACCAAAGAAGCGATGAGCTTCGACGAAGAGGAATAAGAAACTGTTATATGAAATTAAATACAAGGAGTAAGATTGATTTCTTACTCCTTTTTTGTTGGATGGCTATGGATCAATGCGAATGAATTATTTCCCTAACGACCACACATCATTGCTGTATACAAATTCTGTTTGCCCTGCAATGCCCGGCCCGCCGTACTTTCCGCCAGTCATGAAAATCTTATTCTGGTACACGCAGGCAGCAATGCCACCTCTTGGGCTCCAGGGTGCTCTTTGTGCGGTCCATTCTTTGCCATCAGTACTCACCAGTATCTCGCTTTTGAACCTACCGGCACGATTGCAGCCAAGTAGCCATATCTTATCATCAAAAACGATTGCTGCAGAACCATGGATCGTTTCTCCTTTCACCAGTTCTTTAGTTTCCTGCACCCAGTTTAATCCATCGGCCGATGACCATACATCGTTATTGATCATGTATATTCTTTTGTTGTGTATCACAAAACTGCTGCCTTCCCGTTTTCCAAAGGGCATATTATCTGCCTGCTTTTTCCAATGAACGCCGTCTTCCGAATTCCAGATGTCTGCAAAAGAATCAATGCCGTTACTGCCGCCAATGATCCATATTTTATTAGTAAAAACAAAGGGATGGTAAAAGAACCGTTTTGGCAGGTTACTTTCTTTGGCCAATACGGTCCAGGTTCTCATGTCCTTTGTCTGGAATATCTCTGTAGTGAACTTATACTGCTCAATATTCCCTTCAAAATGTCCCAGCCCGATAATGCTGTTATTGAAAAACACGTAATCAAGAAATGCCAGGTTACTGATGCTGTTTGGTAAACTGGTCTTTGTCCAGCCGCTTCCATCTAATGAATACCAGTTGCCGGCCGGGTGAAAAGCCCAGAGCGTATCCCTGAAATTAAACAGCTGGAAATTGTAGTTTTTTGGAAAGGGCGCATTGCTGGTATGTTCGATCCATTTGTAATCCGGAAGCAATTCTTCCCGAACTGGCCGGCTTCGATCCAGGGTACCGGCTTTTGATTGTTCGTTGCAGGATACAATGATGTGGCCAGCGACAAACAATGCTAAAATGAATGAAACCTTTTTCATATAATTACGTTTAGGTGTTGGAGAATCAGTTCGACAGAACAAAGCTGGTATTCTAAGCCGCAATATGAAAATCATTTACACCAAAAGGCAACCGGGCTTGACAAGCAGGAAACCTGCATTTCATCACGCAGATGCTGCAGGTGCTGTAAAGGATATTACCAACGGGAATTTGTACTTTTATTTTTGAGTATGCAAAACGCCGCTTTTTTTATACAATATAAACTGCACCATCTTTTCTTCTGGATGCTGGTATTTGGACTCTGGTATTTTTTACGCTATGAAGATTATGCCCTGGAAGTAACCGCTTTCAAGGTTACCCTTATAAAAGTGATAGACCTGGCCATAATGGTGTACCTCACCAACTATCTGCTGATACCACAACTGCTTTACAAAAAGAGATACCTGTTGTTCGGAGTCGCTTTTATCGGCATGATAGTGATCAGCAGCATTCTTAAAATGAATATCCTTGGCCATGTTACCAATAACCCTTCGCTGCTTAACCTGTCGGGAAACTGGAAGGCCAGGATATACGATAATGTGATTCCGCATTTCTTCCTGGTGCTTTCCGGCGCAGCGGTTAAACTGATGATGGATTATACCCGGATGCAGCAACGTATGGTGGAAATGGCGAAGGAAAAAGCAGAGGCCGAACTCAACTTCCTGAAGTCGCAGATTAACCCGCATTTCCTTTTTAATTCACTCAACTCAGTTTACTTTCTCATTGATAAGAACAACGGAGATGCCCGGGGCGCCCTGCACAAATTCTCCGCCATGCTTCGGTACCAGTTGTACGAAATGGGGGGCGATAAGGTTCCCATTGAAAAAGAAATAGAATACCTGCAGGATTATATCGACCTGCAAAAACTCCGTAAAGACGAACACTATGCGGTTACCTTCATTTCTGCCCCGGAAGTAAGCGGTTTTTCCATAGAGCCGCTCCTGTTGATCCCTTTCGTGGAAAATGCTTTCAAACATATCTCTCACCGGGAAAATCAGCTTAATTTTATCAGGCTGGAACTGGCTATGAATCAGGGGAACTTTCATTTTATCATTGAAAACTCCAAAGAACCAATAGAAAGATCCGGCAACCATCATTCGGGCATCGGGTTGAATAATGTACGCAGAAGGCTGGATCTTTTGTATCCGAGGAAACACCAGTTACAGATCACGAACGGGGTGGATATTTTTTCAGTGAACCTTTCTATCAGCATCTAATAGTAGGCAATGACCATCAATTGTATAATCATAGACGATGAACCACTGGCAAGGGCCGGGCTAAAGGAATATATCGGCGATATCAGTTTCCTAAACCTGCTTGGCTCTTTTGATAATGCCCTGGCAGCAACAGAGATCATCAGCAGCGGTAATGTTCAGTTGCTCTTCCTGGATATACAGATGCCCAGGATCACCGGCCTTGAGTTCTTTAAAACACTGAAGGAGCCCCCGGCTGTGATATTCACAACTGCGTACTCTCAATATGCGCTGGATGGCTTTGAAGTGAATGCCCTTGATTACCTGGTGAAACCGATCTCCTTCGACCGGTTTTTAAAAGCATCGCTTAAGGCAAAAGATTTTTTTGAGGTACGGCAGGTAAATACACCTGAAAGCAAAGCCGATGCAACAGGAACGCATTTCTTCATCAAGACAGATAATAAGCTGGTAAAAATATTCTACAACGATATCCTTTTCATTGAAGCATTACAGAACTACGTAACTATTCATACGACTGATAAAAAATACATGAGTTATCTCACCTTTAAATCGGTGGAAGATTACCTGCCGGTAAGCCGTTTTATCAAAGTGCATAAATCCTTTATCATTTCTGCAGCAAAGGTTGAAAGCATTGATGGTAACGAGATACGGATAGGGCAGCACCGCATACCCATCAGCCGGGGGTTAAAAGATGAAGTGGTGGAAAAATTGCTGGCAGGTAAATTTCTTAAACGGTAAAGTATGCAGTAATGGCCTACTTGAAAATAATGCTGCTCATTATCTTTTGCGCTGTCTTATTGTGAATGTCGGTACCGGCATCAGACACAAAGGTTACCAGGTATAGTTTCGAATTATAAAAACAAAACCACTGGGTGCAGCGTACTTTAACAGATTCATCTGTTTTGTTATAACCCGAATAGATCAGTTCTGCAGCATTCATATTGTTCCATTTAAAATACCGCAGACTTTCTTCTTTAAAATCCCTGAATGACCCACTGATCTGTGTAACCACATCCGGAAAAAGATCCTTGATCTTTGTATCTCCCCCGTAAGCCTTATTATAGGTTACGGCAATATTAATGTTTTCGTAGAACGAATCCGACTCGCCCGAAGATGGGGAGGTAAAGAATACCCGGTTACCCTGCTTTATTTTATTCACCCAGCTGGAAGGATAAGTTGCCGTGAAATTGCCGGCCGTATCGGTGAATTTTTTCCAGTCCTGGCCAAAAGACAGCAGGGGTAAAAGCAAAACCAGCAGGATAAAGAAGTAGCGGTTCATAACCTGTTTTTTGTGTAAGATAAAAGGAATTATGTAATAACGGCATATTTCATCCCTTGTTGCCACTTATTTAAAAAAGAGAAATGGCCGTTAACCCTTTCCTAAAAATTTTCCAAAATCATTGCCGGCTGTGGGTTTGTAAGTATATTGCCGGCAAATAGAACGAATGATGAAAAATTTATCCCTGGGTTTAAATATCGTGTTACTGGCGGCGGTTGGGTACCTGTATTACTATGATTTCTCCGGGAAAAAAGTGAAAGATGTGGCCGCAAAGATCAATCATACTTATACAGGTTCTGATAGCGGGGGGCATCGCCCGGCATTGGCCTATGTTGACCTGGATTCATTGAATGAAAACATCACGTTCATCAGGGATAGAAGAAAAGAACTGGAAAATGAAATGAAAGCAATCGAACGGCAGCAGGAAGAAGGATACAAAGGATTGCAGGCACAGCGGGATAATTTTTTGAAGAAAGGAGCTGCTATCACCGAAGCAGAAGCGCAGAGTTTCCAGGAAAAACTGATAGACCAGCAGCAGAAGATAGACGGCTATAAACAACAACAAAGTCAGAAGCTGAATGAGAAAAGTTTTACCATCATGGAAGATATCAAGAAACAACTGAGAGAATTCCTGGCGGATTACAATAAGGAAAAGAACTACATGTACATATTCACCACCGGTACCGGGCTGGACTATATGGTGTATAAAGATTCCTCCCTCAACATCACCGCCGATGTAATAAAGGGGATGAATGCGAAAATGAAAGCGGCTGCAAAACAATAATCTGCCGTAATTTCTATATCTTGTTCTGATAAACCGGGATCAATATGACAGAACAAACTGCCTCCTTTAAACCAACACTCAGCCTGTTGGATTCCACTATGATCGTTGCCGGCTCCATGATAGGGTCCGGTATTTTTATTGTAAGTGCCGACATTACCCGTAACGTAGGCAGCGCCGGCTGGCTTATCGCCGTATGGCTTATCACCGGCTTTATGACATTAACAGCCGCTCTAAGTTATGGTGAACTGAGCGCCATGTTCCCAAAAGCAGGAGGACAATATGTTTACCTGAAGGAAGCATTCAATCCGTTGGCCGGGTTCTTATATGGCTGGAGTTTTTTTACCGTGATACAAACCGCCACCATTGCAGCAGTAGGGGTGGCCTTCAGTAAATTCGCCGCCTACCTTTTGCCGGCATTGAGCGAAAAGAATATCCTGGCCGACCTTGGTTTTGTGCAGATATCTGCAGCGCAACTGGTGGCCATCGTGCTGATCATACTACTTACTTATATTAATTCAAGAGGGATACAGAACGGTAAGATCATTCAAACCGTTTTTACGGCTACTAAACTGATCAGCCTCTTCGGCCTTATTACTTTTGGTTTTATACTGGCTGCTAAGTCGGAGATATGGAATGCGAACTGGAGTGATGCATTTTCAATGAAAGGGTGGAATGGAGAAACAAAATCATGGCAGGATGTGATCGGCATGGGCATGGTAGGCGCCGTGGCGGCTTCCATGGTGGGTTCTATCTTCAGCAGCGATGCCTGGAACAACGTTACATTCATTGCAGGTGAAGTAAAAAATCCAAAACGGAATATCGGCCTTGCCTTGTTCCTGGGAACATTGATCGTTACTGTTATTTATGTGGCCACTAACTTAATGTATGTATCAGTATTGCCGATGAATGAAATTGCTTTTGCTGAAAACGACCGGGTAGCGGTAACGGCTTCGCATGCTATTTTTGGTAATGCTGGCACCATTGTTATTGCAGTGATGATCATGATATCAACCTTTGGTTGCAATAACGGACTGATACTGGCCGGCGCCCGGGTGTACAATGCCATGGCCATTGATAAACTCTTCTTTAAAAAAGCAGCCACCCTTAATAAATATGCCGTTCCCGAATACGCCTTGTGGGCGCAATGCATCATGGCTTCCATACTTTGCCTTAGTGGTAAATACGGCGACCTGCTGGATATGATCTCTTTTGTAGTGGTACTCTTCTATGCCATCACCATCATCGGCATTTTTAAACTGCGTAAAACCAGGCCCGATGCAGAAAGACCATACAAGGCATTTGGCTACCCGGTGCTTCCCGCTATTTATATTTTACTGGCGCTGGTGTTTTGCATATTCCTCATCATATTTAAACCGGTTTATGCCGGTATAGGATTGGGAATTGTGTTGCTTGGTATCCCGGTTTATTATGCATCTATTTCCAACCAGAAAAAAAGTTAGTTCCGTATGACGGGTAATGATTTTGATAAACTCTTTCACCAGTTTGCCGGTTTAAAAGTGGCCGTTATCGGCGACGTAATGCTGGATACCTACTGGTGGGGAAATGTAGACCGCATCTCTCCCGAAGCCCCGGTGCCCGTTGTGGCCGTAAGTAAAAAAGAACAGCGCATTGGCGGCGCTGCCAACGTTGCCTTAAATGCGCATTCATTGGGGGCATCGGTAAGTATGATCAGCGTACTGGGTAAAGACGACGATGGTGATCAGCTGACCGGGTTGCTTCATGCCAGCGGCATACAAACAAAATACCTGGTACATAGCGAACGGCGTATTACTACCAATAAGATCCGTATCATTAGCCGTAACCAGCACATGATGCGGCTTGATGCCGAGATAGCAGATGACCTGGATAAAGAAGATGAAGACAGGTTGCTTTACAGTTTTGAGAATTATATAGCCGCCGAAAACCCGGATGTGGTAATACTGGAAGATTATAATAAAGGAGTGCTTACGGCTGCGGTTATTCAACAGGTAGTAAGTCTTTGTAAAAAACATGGTATTCTTACTGCAGTAGATCCGAAGCGTAAGAATTTCTTCACCTACGAAGGAGTGAGAATATTTAAACCCAACCTGAAGGAGATAAAGGAAGGGTTGAACATGATGCCCGAAAGCATCAGCCTGAACGTACTTAAAGATATGCACCTGTTACTGCAGGAAAAATTACATCACCAGGTATCTCTCATCACCCTTTCCGAAAAAGGCGTTTTTTACCAGCAGGAAAATAATGCGGCCATCATACCCACACACATACGAAGCATTGCCGATGTGAGTGGCGCAGGTGATACCGTTATTGCGGTAGCATCGCTGGTGTATGCCGCTACAAAAGATGTAAAACTGATGGCAGAAATGGCCAATATCGCCGGTGGACTGGTTTGTGAAGAAGTGGGAACCGTAGCCATTGACCGTGATAAACTGTTAAATGAATGCATTCGCCTCCTTTCATGAAGATCCTGTACTCATATTACTCCCTGTTTCTTTTAGCAATTCTTTTGTTTTCATGCAGGTCCCGTCAAACAAATTTTCATACTATTTCTTGGACGGAATCTGGTAGTAACAATGGTATATCATACAGCATCAACACCGGCAATGGAGGTAAAGGGATACCCGATATTCAATTTGCAGGATGGCTTATTGGCGAGAAACTGTTTCTTCCCGATAGCCTTAATGAAATACCACCTGAAATGGATAGTATGTTTGTTTTGCCTCTGCAGAACGACAGCAATTTACTGAAACTGCAAAAGGGGAGTATTGGGTATATAAAAGTTGACCTGGAAAAATGTTACTTGCATGGTCTTTCCATGATCAATCAGTATACCTTGTTTTATCACGGCAGCCCCACAGCCAACGAGTTGATAAAGGATTCGGTAACGCTGACTGGTATGGGATTATTTGAACAGGTTGATGTGGTGACAAAAGAGGAAGCTATCAGTAGCTATGCATCCGTCAACGGCTCCGATACCGCATGGATAAACTTATTGGAAACAAATCCGTTGCCTTCTTCCATTGGACTCCGCTTGCGGAAGGACTTGTTTTTTGATAAAAGGGTTGATTCGGTTAAACAGATCCTGCAAAACAGTTTCCCGGAACTGGAACTAACAGCGCTCAGCGATGGGAAGATGGGGTTGCCTTCTTTTGGAAAGAAAAAAATACTTATCTATCACTTCTCTGTTTTGTAAATCACCGGCCGGTTATGGATTTGCCTGTTCCCGCTCTGCCTGGGCCGCTTTTCTTTTTGCATCCATTTCTGTTTTTGCAAGGATGCGATCGAAGTTTACGTACACTTCAAAATATATTTTCACCAGGGCCAAAACCAGGATGAATACCTTGCCGGCGCCAAAGGCCAGGAACATGCTTCCCACAATAACAACGAGCTGTTGTACAAATATCCGGGCATAGGGCTGAAACATCAGTTTCATCATCGGGATCGTTTTGTATTCTCCCGAAAGAAAAAACCCGAACAAGTTCTGCAGGGTATAATAAATGATGAAGATGAACAGCAGCAATTGCCCCTCGTGCCCTAATATCTTTGGAACCTGGCGGTAAGTGCCCAATATGGAATGGTCGGTGATCAATCCGCTTACACTGAAAAATATCTGTGTTTGTACAAAAACAAAAATGCCGTAATGAACAATAAAGAACAGGATGAAGAATAATCCGCTTACCATCACAGAACCTTTACCGGCATTCCATTCATCCCTGGGTTTTACAATAAGCGTTACACAGGCCAGTTTAACCACGGTGAATATCCCGATGATCACTGTTTCCAGGCAATACACTAAAAATACCTGGGCTGCATTCCAGCCTTCAAACCAAACGCCGTACACCGGAATGAGATTTACAATTATCAACAGATAATCACCTGCAGTTAATTTTCGTTTAAGTAATCGCATAAAATTGTAGAAAGTTTGCGATGGTAAATTAGATAATTTTGAGTTGAAACAAATACCCACTGACACGTATGCAGCAATATTCCATGGTAATACACGGCGGGGCTGGAACCATCTTAAAAGAAGACATGACACCCGAACTGGAGCAGGCTTATATAAAAGGGCTGGATGAATCCCTGGCTGCAGGTTATGCGGTTCTGGAACAGGGAGGTTCGGCCATTAATGCAGTAAAAGCTGCCATTGTGGTTTTAGAAGACAACCTGTTATTCAATGCCGGGAGAGGTTCTGTTTTTACCAAGAAGGGCGTACAGGAAATGGATGCGGCTATTATGGATGGAAAATCTCTTGATGCAGGTTCTGTGGCAGGCATACGAAATGTACGTAACCCCATTGAACTGGCTGCCGAAGTAATGATCAACAGCAACCATGTTTTCTTAAGCGGAAAAGGTGCCAATGATTTTGCCATCAAGCAGGGAATTAAACTGGAGCCCGATGAATATTTTTTCTCCCAGTTCCGCTACGATCAATGGAAAGAGATACGTGACAGCGATAACTACTCACTGGATCATACCAATAAAGGACTGGAAGAACTGATGAAGGATAAAAAATTTGGTACGGTAGGCGCTGTTGCCTGCGACCAGGATGGAAATATTGCGGCTGCAACCAGTACCGGGGGCATGACGAATAAAAAATACGGTCGTATTGGGGATAGTCCGCTGATCGGCGCCGGCACCTATGCCAACAACAGTACCTGCGCCATCAGTTGCACCGGCCATGGTGAACCTTTTATTTGCGCCGTGGCGGCACACGATGTAAGTTGCCTGATGGAATACAAGGGACTGAGTTTAAAACAGGCCATGAATGAAGTGGTGAATGTAAAACTGGTTAACATGCATGGCGAAGGCGGCATGATCGGTGTTGATGCAGACGGCAATGCGGCGATGGTCTTCAACAGCGCCGGGATGTACCGGGCCATGCAGAACAGCAAGGGAGATAAAACCATTGGAATTTATAAAGATTGATCCCGGACCGCTTTAGCGGCCTGAACGAAAAACCTTTCTCTGACTCATGAAAAAGATCGCCGTTATAGTTGCCGGTGGAAGCGGAAGCCGGATGAATAACCCCACACCCAAACAGTTCCTGCTGCTGAAGGGCAAGCCTGTTCTGTATTATTCCATCAATACATTCCTGCAGTCGTATGAAGATATGCAGGTGATACTGGTGCTGCCCGAAGATCATATAGCAGCCGGCCAGGAGATCATTGATGCCTTCTTTGATAACAGCCGCATTAAAATAACCACGGGAGGCAGCACCCGTTTTCACTCTGTACAAAACGGGTTGAAGCTGGTGAACGAAGAAACAATTGTATTTGTACACGATGCCGTACGTTGCTTACTAAGTACGCAACTCATTCACCGTTGTTATGAGGCTGCTATCGAGAATGGTTCTGCCATACCGGTAATAGATTGTAAAGACAGTGTGCGTCTTATATCGGGCGGGGGAAACGAATCGCTGGAAAGAAGCCTGGTGAAACTGGTGCAAACGCCTCAAACCTTTCACAGCAAGATATTATTACCTGCATACCAGATCGACTACAAAGATAAATTCACCGACGAAGCCACGGTGGCAGAAGCCTTCGGGCTTAAAGTAAAACTGGTAGAAGGAGAGGAGAATAATTTTAAGATAACAAAACCTGCCGACCTGCTCATTGCCGAACAGGTACTCTCAGCCAATTCATGAACTACCAGGTTAAAATAGCTGATATAAATGATCCGGTAACAGACCTGGCCCTGCGGCAACTGATTAAAGCAGCAAATAACTCCCCGGAATTATTACCTGGAAAATTCCTGGCAAAGAACCTGGCAAGCAATGCATCTGTTACAAGTTTCTTTCTTATTGCCGAAGAGAATAATGAGATAATCGGCTGCAACGGATTCATCGCAAATGATTTTATTTTAAACGGCAACCATTATACCGGCTACCAGAGCTGCTGGTCGGCCACTCACCCGCTGCACCAGGGTAAAAAGATATTTACCAGTATCATTAATGAAGCAAAGCGGATATTAAAGGAACAGGGTGCCGGTTTTTTATACGGAATTGCCAACGATCGCTCCAACCCCATATTTACAACCAAACTGGGATTTACTGAAACAAACTCGCTTGTATTACGCATTCCGAATATTCCCTTTTACCGGTATCGCCGCATCAATAAAACCGTTGTACCAGTTTATAATAATGCCTGTTTGATCAATGAAGAACAGGTAATGGAGCATAAACGGAAACAATATCCATCCGAAGTAAAACAGGTACGGTTTAATAAAAGCTGGCTCTGGGGCAAACTGGAAAAAAAAAGAAAGTATGGAATAAAATGGCCGGTGTTTTATGTGGGTGGTGTTTTTCTGGCATCTGAAAAAGACCTGCCCGGATTGCTGTCGGCTGTCTTTCATTCTTACCCGATATTGTTTGTACAGTTCTTCAGTTGCGCAAGTAACAGTTTTAATCCATTACTGGGCAACTGGAAGCCGGCAAAGATGAATGGCTTTATCTTTTATAACCTGGATATGCCGGCTATTGAACATCTGAACCTGATGATCGGTGTGCTGGATATTTTCTGACCAGATAAATAATGATGTATGGCCAAAGGCCTGGTACTGGCATTTCATAAGGAAGAGAACAGTGAATTGTTTGAAAGGATCATCCTTGCTTTGAAGGCCCGTTATTCATTGGTATCTGCCAGCCGGCTGGAACAGTTACTCAGCCAGGGAACCAGTACAAAGAATGTATGCCATATTACATTCGACGACGGGTTGCAGTCTTTTTACACCGTAGTTTTTCCCTTACTGAAAAAACACCATGTTCCCGTTTCATTATTTGTATCTCCCGAGATAATACGTACCGGTGATAATTTCTGGTTCCAGGAAACAGAAGACTATACCGAAGAAGTGGTAAAAGACATCCTTGCCAGAGAACTGCAGGTTGCTGCGGGTAAACTCAACGGCTTTTCAAGCCAGGCTGTTTTTAAATGCCTGCCGGTAAGCCGGATAAAAAAGATAATTACATGCTACCAGCAACAGGAAAATTGCGGCAAGAAGGCTTCGCAAAATATGACGGTTGCACAACTGAAAGAGGTGGATCATTCCGGGCTGGTAGCAGTAGGCGCTCATACCATCAATCATCCAATCCTTCAAAATGAGGATAACGATAGCAGCCTTTATGAAATAGGAGAGTCGGTATCAGCACTTGCCAGAATGCTTGAACACCCGGTGCGGTATTTTGCCTATCCAAACGGCCGGCCAGGAATTGATTTTGGTGAAAGGGAAATGAATTGCCTGCGCATGAATAATATCGCTATGGCGTTTTCTACAGAATTAGATACACTCTCGCCGGGCAATGACCTGTTAAGCATTCCACGAATGGGTTTTGCAAGAATGGGTTTATCAGCTTCAAACCCATTGATCAGGCTACGGATGAATATGGGAAAAAAATGGATTGATGTTAAGTCGATAGGCAAGCCAACAGAAAAAGAGATCCGGGAGAAGATAAAAGCGATAATCGCCTGCTGATCATTTTTTGAACCATCTGAAAGGCGCCGGCAGCCTGTTCAGCCTGATGGCGCTGTACTTTTCCTCTTGGGCGCCAAAACTGCTGTAAAAGCGTGCCAGGCTTGAAATATCGCTTCCTTCAAAATCAAGTAACAGGTTTTGCCCGGCATGATCTTTAATGAATGCATTGATAAGGGCATGCGAAGCGCCCAGTGTTTTTCCATTGGGATGATTGCCCACCATGATATAATAAGCCCGGTTGTGCGAAAAGAAAAAAACAGCGGCGGCGATCAGTTGCCCTTCTTTTGTATAAACCCCATACGTGGTAGCTTTTTCTTTTTTATAAAAGAGAAGGTAAAGTTTTTTAAAGTGCTCAAAATCCTCGGGCGAAAGTGATGCAAAATCCCTTGCTTGTTCTCTTACCAGTAAGATCACTTCTGCCAGGGTAATATTCTTATTAATGGTAAGATCCAGCTTTTCACTTCTTTTGATATTGCGTTTGATATTATCCTTGTAATTATCCTGCAGGCTTTCGTAAGATAAATTCAGGGGCAATACATAATTCATCCGTTCGTACAGATCAAAACCGGCAAGCTTAAAAAAATTACCGTGGTTCAGGTAAATATCCCAGTATTTGAATTTAGCCGGTATGGCTTGCAGAAAATCAGTTATCCGTGCAGCATTTAATTGCTGCCCGAATATGCCCAGGCAGGCTGTGAACGGGGGCTGGTACAGGTAATGTATCCCGTATTTTTTATTCCAGGTCAGGGGCATTACTGCTTCATAATCGTTTAGTACCAGGGCATCCCAGTTCTTTGCCATGCTGTCTAAATAAACCGAATACGCATAAATGAGTCCGTTGGAAGCATGATCAATACAGGCGTCCCATTTTTGTTTATCTACCTGGTCATTTGTAAGATATTTGATGGCCTCCATTAAAAAGGTATTTGAGGTATCAGTCTTTTCAGGTTGATGTTCTGGATATCGATGCTGAAGGAAATATTTTTTGCAAACCTTTTAAATCCTGTTTCCGTACTGGTTGATTTAATATAGTCTTTGTACACTTTGCTGTAAAGAAGTGGCACATAAATATTCAACACGTTGCGGAATAAAGAAAGCTGCAGCCCTGCATCGTAAATAAAACGCCCGGTTTCTGCATTCTTTTTCCAGGCGCCGGCATAGGTGCCGATGTCTAAGAACATTTTTACTGGAAGATCGAAAGGCAGTACCGACAAGGGGTTGATGGCTCTTGGAATTGGGCTTGTGAAATTGGCAGCAACCAGCCAGTCATCTGTTTTACCGATCTTACTACTCAGCAGGTCGGTACGCACTTTAAAGCCACCGTCACGTATCATGATCTGCTGCGAAGAGAAACCGTCAAACTCATTTCGCCCGATAAAATAGTTGCTGTACGTATAATCTTCATAGCCCTTTGGCCCGGTCATGTTCAACTGGTAGGGATCTGTCTGAAACTGTTTCAGGAATGTTTTTTCACCGAGGTAAACGAATTTTCCGGCAAATACACGTACATCCAGTCCGCCGCCTTTTGGATAATTGAAATAGTAGTTACCTGTAAAAGCAGCACGGGCAAAACCATCTCCCTGTTCAACCTGTAATTCACCACGGTAAGGATATAACACCCGGTTGTTCTCTACTACAAATTTCAGCTGGTTAATATACCTGTTTTTGGTAGGGAAGGTGATGATATCGATCTGGTTGGCTGTATCCCTTGTGAACAGCAGGCCTTGTTCTTCAATAAAAAATGTTTTCCACTGGATGAATTTTGTGATGCTGCTGCGTGGGTTCTTATTTGCAAAAACATACTTCACAGAAGGTACGATCTTTGAAAAACGCTGGCTATGTACCACGTTGGCAGAGTCGGTAAAATTATCTCCGTTGAACGTAGCTGCTGCCAGCGCCAGTTCCAGCTTTTGCCCGTTGCTGCCAGGATAGATCGTATAGCTTACCCTGCCCGTTCCATTGAATTGCCTGCTTCCTGTAGCGTATAAAGGCACTGCAACAAATTGAAATTTACTCAGCGGAAGCGTATAATTATGCAGCACGGCGCCTAACATGAATTTGTCGTAAAAATTATACCCAACAGCCGGGCTTACAAAAACATAATTGTGTTTATCTGTTTCTTTCATGCTGAAGAATGCAGCAAGGCGGATATTCTTTTTCGCAGTTGGTTTAACCAGTTCGCCTTTTTTACTGAGTAAGGAAAAAACGGCATCCAGATTTCTTCCGCTTACTTCTTCTGCCACTTTCTTAAAATCCTCGGGGTAAGGATGTTTGAACTGCCAGCGGCGATAGTATTCCTGCATACAACTGTCGAACAAAGATCTGCCCAGTTCATTTTCCAGCACTTTCATCCAGGCGCCCGTCTTTGTATAACCGATCATGTTATAATTAAGAATATTGAATTTCTCAGAGCTGGTTTCAATGGGCTGATCTTTTTTAATACCCGTGATGGTTTGCAAAAGGGTTTGCTGAATATCATCGGGCAGGCGGTTGTTTATGAATTTCAACTTCGAAGGAATGATATCGAGATTTGTATTGCCGTATTGCTGCAATGAATAACGGTTGTCGTAATAGGTGTTCATGCCTTCATCCATCCATGGGTGCGTACGCTCATTGCTGGCCAGTATGCCCTGGAACCAGTTGTGGCCCACTTCGTGGTTTATCACAAAGTCAAGCATCTTTTCCGAACCACCGTCATCCAGTACGGTAATGGTAGGGTATTCCATACCACCGCCATTTCCGCCGTCCACCACACTTACAATATTATAAGGATATTCTCCCAGCCATTTACTCTTGGTAAGGATGGCCTGCTTGATCATGGCAATGCTGTTGCTCCAGGTATCTTCGTTGTATGAATAGGAATAGGCAAAAACACTGATCACTTTCCCGGATGGAAGTTTGAGTGTATCTTTTTTAATGGAGAATTCCGGGTCTGCAAACCAGGCAAAGTCGTGTACATTGTTTTGTGTGAATACGAGGGTCTTGTTTTTTACTGAAGTGGTTTTTACAACATTTTGGGTTATTTTTTTCTTTGCAGGTGAACTTCTTTTTTTGGGTTTCGCAGTTATGGCTTTTCGGTTCTTTAGCCATTGCTTTTCTTTATCGGTCTGAAGTTCGCCGGTAGCGGCCACTACATAATCTTCGGGTAAGGTTATCTGCACTTCGTAATTACCAAAGTCGCTGTAAAATTCTCCCTGGTCAAGGTAAGGCATGGGGTGCCAGCCCTTGCGGTCGTATACAGCAGGCTTGGGAAACCATTGTGTAACCTGGTAACTGTTATCAATATACCCGCCTCTTGAAAATATCTTAGGCAGCTTTACATGAAAGGGTGTTTCAATTTTAAGGGATGATCCCGGGGCAAGCGGGTCGGGTAAGATCAGTTTGACGATCTCCTGGTGGTGCAGGTCGTCTTCTGTTTTTGCAGCAGATCCGTTCACCCGGAAATCGAGCCGGTTGATATATCCCCGGTCTTCGTTATTACTGAAATAGAATCTGGTGCTTCCGTTCTCCAGTACCTGGTCAGTAAAAGCCGTCTTATCATTTTTGTAAGCATTGGCCCAAAGATGTATCCAGATGAAATGAAGCGTATCGGGCGAATTATTGATATAGTCCATCCTCACAAAACCATCCAGGGTATGATCGGCTTCATTGAGTGTAACATCAATTTTATAATTCACCTGTTGCTGCCAGTAAGGGGGCTGGCAATAGGTAACAGGCAGGAAGCAATAGAAAAGCAGCAGTAAACCGGTGATCCTTTTCAAAGCAGGGTTGTTTTTTCAAAAATAAACAAAATCGGGGCAATCTTAATTATAAGGGCGGCGCATGGAGCTATGTGGTTCAAAGATCATTTATTTACCCTGACCAAGCAATATGATCCGAATGGTATGCAGCATGATCTTAAAATCAAGTGCCAGCGAAACATTCTCTATATACATCAGGTCAAAGGGCATACGGACTACCATTTCTTCCAGGCTAGAGGCATAGCCGAATTTAACCATACCCCAGCTGGTAAGTCCGGGCTTTACTTTGAGAAGGTAATTATATTCCGGGTGTTGTTTTATCAACTGTTCAATGTAAAATTTTCTTTCCGGCCTGGGTCCCACCAGGCTCATCTCGCCTTTTAAAATATTCCATAGCTGTGGCAATTCATCCAGGCGCCATTTACGCATCACTTTACCCCAGTTGGTTATCCGGGGATCGTGATCACTGCTCAGCACGGGCCCGTTGGGTTCTGCATCCGTTATCATACTCCGGAATTTTATCATGATAAAGGGTTTGCCTTTAAAACCAATTCGTTCCTGCAGGTATAATAAAGGCCCTTTGGAAGATAATTTTAACCGCAGGGCAGTATAAATGAAAAGAGGAGAAAGGAGTATGATGCCCAAAACAGAAACACTGATATCTATGATGCGTTTGAAATTCTGTTGCCAGAGGGGGAGCAGTCCGCTGTGCAGGTCAATAAGCGGAATGCCGATCACGCTGTTTGTTTTTACAGCGCCGCTGATGATGTCAACCGTATCGGCGGTGATCTTGATGTTCACATCTTTATCGCTGAGTTGCTGCAGGATCCTCTCCAGCTGATCTCTTTCTTTCTTTTCCACGGCGATGATCACTTCTTCTACCTGGTTGTCTTTTATTACCGACGTAATATTTTCAGCATTACCGAAATTCTTAACGGCTTCGGGTAGTGAAGAGCCATGGTTTCCATTGGTGTTAACAAAACCAAGTACCCGGAAACCGGTAGTGCCCTTATCGGTGATAGCGGTTTTATACAGTGATGCGGCATTATAACTGGAGCCAATGATGAGTGTGTTGAAAAAAACAGAACCGTTATTCAATTGTTTTTTTGCCTGGCCCAGTGCAATGAGCCGGATGCAAAAAGTGAAAAAGGTTTGCAGGCCCCAAAGCGAAAGAAATTCTTTGTAATAGATACTGTAATCGCCGGTCACATCGTAAATGAGAAAGAGGAATAGTATCCCGATGCTCCCGAAGAAAGTATAAATGATCGTGTTCATCAGTTCGATCACCCTTGATTTCTGGTACAAGGCATCGTAACATCCTGCCAGGTAATAAAGCACAAGCCATACCAGGGGGAAAAGAAAGATGCCCGTGTAGAATTTTGGCCCAATGATGAAGGCCTCGCCGATGATATGTTTGCGTATAAAATAAAAACTCATCCAGGAAAGTATGCCGGCAATAAGATCGCCGAATGCATACCAGCCGATATGTATCCTGGGTTGTTTCAATGGGGGTGGATCCCGGGGGGATCAGTTTATGTTTTTAATGGGTCGTTACATTGCCTATCTTTTCCAGTATCTGGTGCGCCACTTCCATAGCCCTGAAGCCATCTACCACACTTACCGGCGTATCGGTATTATTTAAAATGGCATCCCTGAATTGTTCCAGTTCCATCTTAATGGCATTCACCTCTTCTACGGCCGGGTTGGCAATGGCAATTGTTTTTTTGCCATTGTTTGTATCGATGTCGAAGGTGAAAACATTTTTATCTCCGGGAGTGTTCAGGCGGATGATCTCCGTTTTCTTTTCCAGGAAATCGATACCGATGTACGCATCTTTCTGAAACAGGCGCATCTTCCTCATCTTCTTCATCGATATGCGGCTGCTGGTAAGGTTGGCCACACAACCATTATCAAATTCAATACGAACGTTGGCGATGTCGGGGGTATCGCTCATCACCGCCACGCCATTTGCACTTATATAATTTACGTTGCCTTTCACCAGGCTTAAAATGATATCGATGTCGTGTATCATCAGGTCGAGGATCACACTTACGTCGGTGCCACGCGGATTGAACTGTGCCAGCCGGTGTACTTCAATGAACATCGGGTTCAATGGCTGGCCCTTTAATGCAAGAAATGCCGGGTTAAAGCGCTCCACGTGTCCTACCTGGAATTTAATATTTGCTTCTTTTGCCAGCTTCACCAGTTCTTTTGCTTCTTCCATGGTATTGGCAAGCGGCTTCTCTACAAAAACATGCTTGCCTTTTTTTATGGCCAGTTCGCACAATTCAAAATGAAAGGAAGTAGGGGCAACAATATCAAGTGCATCGCAGGCGTCGATCAGTTCTTCAACGCTTTCAAACCGCTGCAGCTGGTATTTTTGGGCTACAGCCTTTGCGTTGGTATCGTCGGTATCGCTAAAGCCAACCACTTGTACCCCTTCGATGGTTAACCAGTTATTGAGGTGAAATTTTCCCAAATGGCCTGCGCCAATAACGCCTATTTTAAGCATGCTGAAAAAGTCAAAATTTTTAGGTCAAGATTATAAAAGTGAAAAGCCCGGATCCAAAACATCATCCTGGTTCAGAACTTTCACTTTTGATTTAATTTTCATCCCAGAATCCCATCCTGCCGAATTTTTCGATCCGTTGCTGTACTCTTTTTTCGGGATCGATGGCTTTTAATTCTTTTAGTATGGGTAAGAGATGATCTTTCAGAATATCTGCTGCTCCTTTATAATCCCAGTGGGTGCCGCCCAGTGGTTCGGGGATCACGCCATCTACCAACCCGAATTTGAGCATGTCGTTGCCGGTAAGCCTCAGTTGTTCGGCGGCTGTTTCTTTTTTATCCCAGCTGCGCCAAAGGATACTGCTGCAGCTTTCGGGAGAGATAACCGTGTACCAGGTATTCTCCATCATATACACCCGGTCGCCTACGCCAATACCCAATGCGCCACCGCTGGCTCCTTCGCCGATGATGACACAAACTACCGGAACTTTTAAACGGATCATTTCATAAATGTTCCGAGCAATGGCTTCTCCCTGTCCTCTTTCTTCGGCTTCCAGCCCCGGGAAAGCGCCCGGTGTATCAATTAAGGTAATAATGGGTTTATTGAATTTTTCCGCCAGTTTCATCAACCTCAGCGCCTTACGGTATCCTTCGGGATTTGCCATGCCAAAATTGCGCAGCTGCCGGGTCTTGGTATTGGAGCCTTTCTGTTGCCCGATCATCATCACTGTCTCGCCACCTAATTGGGCAAATCCCCCCACCATGGCCTTGTCGTCCTTCACATTCCGGTCGCCGTGCAGCTCAATAAAGTTGGTGCACATGTTCATTATGTATTTGAGGGTATAGGGCCTGTCGGGATGGCGGCTCAGCTGAACCCTTTGCCAGGGGGTTAAATTGGCGGTGAGGTGTTTTTTGGTCTCCACAATCCGCTCTTCCAGCATGGTAATGGCATCGCTCATGTTGGTTTTCGATTTTTCAGAGGTGATCTTCAGTTGCTCTATCTGGTCGTATAGTTCTTTGATGGGTTTTTCAAAGTCGAGAAATTGCCTTTTTTTAAACTCGATCATGTGGTAAGTTTGATGTTTTGGTTACAATTTAATCATGCTTTGTAAAAGGGAAAGTGTAAGATAGTTTGTAAAATTATGGCTTACAATTTTTTTATAAAAGTTTTGGATGGCAAAGATAAAAAAACCTATCTTTGCCCTCCCGAAAAAATGGGTTCAAAGTCGGGTTTCCTGCCTTAAATCCATGACCCGGGTAGTAGGATTGGTAGTTCAGTTGGTTAGAATGCCGCCCTGTCACGGCGGAGGTCGCGGGTTCGAGTCCCGTCCAGTCCGCAGAAAAGAAAAAGCCCGCCGTTTTGCGGGCTTTTTCTTTTCTGAATAGCTTTTTCCCCTTTCACCAACAAGGAAAAGGAGAATAATAAATTGCTCAAAATTGTAACCTGAATTAGCAAAGAGCACAAAACCTTATTGAATAGTTATTTCGTCTTAGAGCAATAATTCAGTTTTTTGCATGGCGCCGCAGATCAGCAGCAATTGTCTTTGTTTGGTGCGACGCCAAACTTATCCAGGATTTTTTCCAGCGGGCAGAATTTAGTAAAGGAGGATTGCAATAAATTCAACCCGACAAAAGCGCTCAGCAATAACCAGTTTATATTTACATAATAGGCAAGGGTAATGCTGATCAGAACAAAACTACCAGCAACAGCCCGAACGATTCTTTCTCTCATTTTTTATTTTTTAATAGTTAATTACTTGATTGTTCTACCGGCACAATAAATGCCCTCACCGGGAATCCGGATACAGACGCTACATTATATTTATTAATCAGCTCCAGTGCTGTAGCTGCATTGTTGTCTGATGTGAAACTGAACAAAACGATCGAATCAAATTCCTCTTCACCACTGGCAAACCAATTGTCGAGGAGGTTTTGCCGGTGGTCATCCTTGTACCCGATTGTTTTGCTTACGCTGAATACCTGAATCCCGGCATCTTCAAAAATTTTAGAAACGGTTTGCTGGTATTCCTTAAGGCTCGTTACTATTAATAGTTTCATGATATCTGCTGTTTTAATACAATCAATTTATTTTGTTTTTCGCCGCATCATCTTATAATAGAGTAGTGGCACTACCAATAATGTCAGAAAAGTTGAAGTAATGGTTCCGCCCATCAACGATATGGCAAGGCCCTGGAAGATCGGGTCAAATAGGATAATGACAGCGCCCAGTGCCACGGCGCCGGCAGTCAGTAAAATAGGTGTTGTACGTACTGCACCCGCTTCGATGATGGCCTGTTTTAACGGTATCCCTTCTTTTAAGCGGATATTAATAAAGTCGATAAGCAATATGGAATTTCGTACCATTACACCTGCCAGTGCAATAAACCCGATCATTGAAGTGGCCGTAAAGTATGCATGCAGCATCCAATGGCCAAGTACAATGCCTACCAGCGATAAGGGAATGGCGGCAAGCATGACCAGTGGAACAGAAAAATTCTGGAACCAGCCAACGATCAGGATATAAATCATTATGATTACCACCAGAAATGCAATGCCAAGATCCCTGAACACTTCAAATGTAATCTGCCATTCTCCATCCCATTTCAGGCTGTAATTATCTTCCAGTTGGGGTTGATGTGTATATGCTTCTTCCAGGGAGTAGCCTGCCGGAACTTTAATGCTTTTTAAACTATCGGAGATATTTGAAATGGCATACGAAGGACTTTCCAGGTTACCGGCCATATCTGCCAGTACATAAACCACTTCTTTCTGGTTCTTTCTGTAAATACTTTTTTGTTTCACTTGTTTTTTCACTTCAACCACATCCCGTATGGGAATCATATTGCCCTGCGCAGCAACTATTTTCAGATTGAGGATATCATCAATGCTGCTTTTGCCGGCATCACTTAATTGCAATTTTATAACCGTTTGGGTGAAGGATGCCGGTTGATACATATTACCTGCAGGCAAGCCGGATAAAGCAGCATTTACCGTGGCGGTAACCTGTGCAGCCGCCACGCCGTACCGCATTGCTTTTTCCCTGTCTACCTCTATATGGTACTGGGGTTGGTCGGCTTCCACCATCCAGTCTGCATCAACAACATCCGTTGTTTTTTCAAACCTGTCTTTAACCTGTTGTGCGATCTTTATTTGCTCATTATAGTCTGGCCCGTATATCTCAGCAACCAGTGTTGACAAAACAGGAGGCCCCGGTGGTACTTCCACAATTTTAGCATTGGCGCCGTATTTTTTTGCGATTGCCTGTATGGGTTCACGCATGGCTTTTGCAATATCATGACTCTGTTTACGCCTGTCTTCCTTGTTTACCAGGTTTACCTGTATGTCTGCCACATGATCTCCTCTTCTTAAATCATAATGTCTTACCAGGCCATTAAAACTGATAGGGGCAGAAGTGCCGATGTACGATTGGTAATTCTCAACCAGCGGTTGCTGCGATACATAGGCTGCAATATCTTTTGTTACTGCCTGTGTTTTTTCTAACGTTGTTCCTTCAGGCATATCGATTACCACCTGAAACTCATTCTTATTATCGAAAGGAAGCATTTTTACGGCTACCGATTTTGTGTAGAACAGCAGCATAGAACCTAACAGGATCAATACAATGCTGATCATAAATGCCCATCGTTTCCACCTTTTTTCAAGCAGGGGCCGAATGAATGAACGATAGACTTTATAAATGCGGGATTCTTCCAGCAGATGGGGCTTGCTTTCTTTGTGTTTTATGCCGGCTTTCTTTTCTTTTTCCCGAAGAAAAATATACCCGAGGTATGGTGTAAGCGTTAAGGCTACAATGAGTGACAGCATCATGGCAATGGATGCGCCGATGGGCATGGGGCTCATGTATGGCCCCATCATGCCCGATACAAAGGCCATCGGTAAAACGGCTGCCACCACGGTGAAAGTAGCGAGGATGGTTGGATTGCCTACTTCATTAATGGCATAGATGGCCGCCTGCAAAGGCGGTAATCTTTTCATCTTGAAATGCCGGTGCATATTCTCTGCAATGATGATGGAGTCGTCTACCACAATACCCGTTATAAATACCAGGGCAAACAGCGTTATCCTGTTAAGGGTATAGTCCATCATGTAATAACTGAATAATGTTAAGGCAAATGTTACCGGTACCGATAAGAACACCACCAGGCCTCCCCGCCAACCCATGGCCAGCATCACAAACAAGGTTACTACCAGAATTGAAATGAACAAATGAAACAGCAGTTCTGATACTTTAGCCGAAGCGGTTTCGCCGTAGTTACGGCTAACGGTTAACTGAACGTCTGCGGGGATGAGGTCTTTTTTTAAATGTTCCGCTTTGGCGATGATCTGTTTTGCCATTTTCATTGCATCGGCCCCTTTTTTCTTGGCAACAGACAGGGTTACTGCAGGATACATGGACCGGAACGCATTCGCTTTTACCGGGTCTGCTTTTCCATAACCAAACAAAGCATATTGATTCGTGGTTTCGGGTCCATCTTCTATTTTGGCAATTTGTTTCAGGTAAACGGGTTGTTGCTGGTTGATACCCACCACCAGGTTCTCAACATCGGCTGCGGTGGTTAAAAAATTACCGGTCTCTACCGAAAAAGCGGTGTCTTGCTGTAACAGTATGCCGCTTTGCATTTGAGCATTACTGCCAGGTACCTGTTTGCTCACCGACAGAAAGTCCACATGCTGTTCAGCCATTTTATCTTTGTCCAGTATCACTTTCACTTCACGGCTTCGGCCTCCAATGATATTGATATCAGAAACATCCGGGATCTTTTTTATTTCATTCGATAACTCCTGGCCGATTTGCTTCAACCGGTAATCGTCATAGGTTTCACTCCACAGCGTTAGGCCCAGTACCGGCACATCATCAATGGCACGGGTCTTTATTAAAGGAGGGGTAACCCCCTGTGGCATTTTATCCATATTCTTCATGATCTCACTGTAAAGCTTTACCAGGGATCTCTCTACATTTTCTCCAACATAAAACTGAACGATCAGCATAGACTGGCCTTTCATCGACGTAGAATATACATATTCAACACCCTTTACATTCGAGATCATTTTTTCCATTGGTGCCGACACTTTTGTCTCCACATCTTTGGGTTCGGCACCCGGGTAGCCAATAAAGATATCGGCCATTGGCACCTGTATCTGCGGCTCTTCTTCCCTGGGGATCAGGTAGGTGCTGTATGTGCCGATCAGTAAAAAGGCAAACATCAGCAGTATTGTTAATTTTGACTGAAGAAACGCCCTGGCAATTTTTCCTGAGAAACCATTTTCCATGTAATTATGTTAAGTCGTTTTTTATTTATTTTTTGATGATGACCGGAACCCCGTTGTACAGGCGTCCATCTGCATGCAGAATAAAGATTTCATTTCTGGCAAGGCCCGATAATACTTCCACTTTATTGCCTGCATTCTTCCCTAATCGTACCCATCTCAGTAAGGCAGTGTTATTCGTGCTGATGGTGTACAAACCCGTTAACTGGTTTTTGTTTATAATGCTTTCAACAGGCACCAGTATATTATTAGCAGCGCCCTTGTTCTGCAAAAGTTCTTTAACAGGAATATGCACATTTACATACATGCCGGAATAAACCTGTTGTTTTTCATCAGCGGGGATGCTTATCTTGATAATATATTGCCCGCCGCTTGACTGCGAAGACTGGCTTACCTGTGTGATCTTTCCCGAAATTATTTTCCCGGTAGATTTGATATCCAGTATCGCTTCATCACCTTGTTTTATGGAGGCGATCTGCGATTCACTCACCGAAGCGCTTACCTGTAAAGCGCCGCTTTGTTCAATTGTTACTACTGGCATCCCCGGCGTGGCCATACTGCCGGCATCCAGCATTTTTTGTGTTACGATTCCACTGAATGGCGCTGTAACATTGGTATATGAAAGCTGGGCGTTCACCTCGTTACGCATCTGCCGGGCTGCATGTAAATTGGATTTTGCCGCCTTATACTGCAGCGATACATTATCCAGTTCTTTTGCAGATGCACTTTGCTGGTTATATAAAGCGGTGAAGCGGTCGTAATCTTTTTGTGCATTCTGTAATGAGGCATCGGCCTGTGCAATCATGGCCTCTGTTTGTGCACGTTTGGCTAATATGTCGGTACTGTTTACCGTAAAGATCAACTGTCCCTGTTTTACGTGATCCCCGATGCTCACATACACTTTAGTGATGTAACCCATCACTCTTGTACTGATATGGGCAGTTTGAACAGCTTCCACCTGCCCGCTAACATTGATGCCTCCGGAAACATCCTCATTTCCGGGTGTTGACACAGTTACTGCAACAGCCTTCTCCTCCCGGCTGTTCTTTTGCTCTTCTTTATCAGCTGAGCAACTATACAAAAATGATGTTATAACAACTGTTACAATTAGCAGCAATGATCTGTTTGTGTTCATGTTCATAAACTTTAGTTTCCCTTTTTATATTATTTATTGTTGGAGGTTAAAAACCGGTAATAAGCCAGAGAAATATTTTTACTGAATACCGCCTCTGAATAGGCCAGCTCCTGTTGTGAGAGCTGGGTTTGTGCTAAAAGAATATCCGTGGTATTTACCAGGCCCTGGAAGTACCTGTTTTGCAGTATGCGCAAAGACTCCTTAGCGTAGTCAACGGCAGCCTGCTGCTGTTTAATTTTAAAGGCTGCATCCATATACCGGCGATATGTTTTATTCAGTTCAACCCGGCTTTCTTCCTTTAGTTTGCTCAGGTCTTCTGCCATTTTGCTCCGTTCCAGTTTTTGTGTGGCGATCTTGTTTTTTGTTTCATTCCCTTTAAAAATCTCCCACGATAACCGAATGCCGGCCATGTAGGATCCGGACCCGAAACCAAGCATTGCGTGATCATGTATCTGGTAGTTGGCAAAGGCATTTACTTTCGGGAGATAACTCATTTTGCTGCTTTTGATCAAGAGGTCATAAGATGCGATTGCTGTTTCCATGGCTTTGAAATCGGCACGGTTTGTTGAAAAGGTATCGATAACAGACCTGTCGTCGGGTAACGACCCTGGTGATTCTGTGCGGTATACTACACCCGTTGGTTTATTCATGAGCAGGTTTATATAATCTGATGTGTTCCTGATATTGCTTTCTATATCCGCCAGGGCTGTTTCTATGGTTTTGATCTGCACTTCCACATTCAGCAGGTCAGACTTCTGTAACAATCCCTGTGCATACCTGTCGCTGGTGAACTTTAATATGGCCTTGGTTGTTTCCAGGGCTTGCTGTAAAACCTTTTGTGTTTCATACACAAGTTGTAATTGCAGATAGGCCTGTTGCGATTGATAAATGACCTGTTCTCTGGTTCGTTGTGTTTTGAATTGGTAAACTTCTGTTTGTTTTTGAACGCTTTTCCGCAGGTATAGAAAATCCATATTAAGAAGCGGTTGTTGTACATTGAACTGTGTCAGAAAATCAGATTTTCCTGACGGATTATTTAACAGGGCGGGATCAAAATCCTGCTGGGAAACAGCTTTTTGCTGCAGTTTAAATCCAAATACATTCAGGGGATTGTTGGAAGCTAAGGCCGAATAGGAAAAACCTGCCTGTGGCAAAAATACTGCCTGGGTCTGTTTGTAATTTGCAGCAGCGATCTGTTCATCTATTTTAGCAAGCAGAATATTCTGATTACCGGAAGCAGCCTGTACGATCAGGTCATTTAATCGGAGTATTACCGTACTGTCCTGTGCATCCGAATGTTTTGCAACAGTAAGCTGAAGAATAATCAGCAGTATCTGAAATAACCTGAAATAGCCTTTTCTCATTTCTAAGATAATTTTCGGCAAAACTATCTGTAGGAGAAACACTGTACGGTAACATTTATCACATTAGTCTTTTCTGCCGTTCGCCCTGGTTGAGTGCATGAAGCAGGGTACGGGTAAAAAGAATAAAACAGCGAGAGCCGGATGCCGGAACCTGGGAGCCTATTTGCTTTTTATTACAGAAAACTTATTGTATGCATCTTCATAAAATCTCAGGTTTGCATCGGCATCTGTCCACGCCGTGTGGTACAAAACAAAAACGGGGATCTTTTCCGTGGCCGGAACCGTGATGGGCGATTGGTTCTTTAAACAGCCTTTTTGGGTGAGTGTATCAATGGCAATGGATTTTTCTTTTAAAATATAACGGCCAAGTTCCATGGCTTTTTCCAGCCGCATGCAACCATGACTGAAGTAACGTTTGTTGAGACCGAAAAGGCCTTTGCCCGGCGTGTCGTGCAGGTAAACACTGAAGGGGTTATAAAAATTCAGTTTTATCAGCCCCAATGCATTGTCGCAACCGGTAGACTGCCGTATGGTATAAGGGAAATTGCCCGGGCCTAATGACCGCCAGTTGATTTTATAGGGGTCAACCACTTTGCCGCTGCTGTTCAATACCTGGTAATTATTTGCATTGATATACCCGGGATTGCGTTTAATGGCGGGCAGCAGCTCCTTTGTAGCGATCTTATAAGGAACATTCCAGTAAGGATATAAGATCACTTCGGTAATGGTGCTGGAGAGGGTGGGGGTAGGCGTTGATCTTTTTCCAACAATAACCCTCGATTCCATCACCAGTTTGCCGTGTTCATACAACAGCAGGCTGGCAGAAGGGATATTCACAATTGCAACATGCTTTTCCTGTTTTATGCAATGAAGCCATCGAATAGTATTGAGGGTACTTTTCAGTTCCGCAATTCTTGTGTGTAACGGTACATTCAGCGCCTGGATGATGGTGCTTCGTAATTCGCCGTCGCTTAAAAGAGAGAATAGTTTCTGTGCTTCTTTCAGTTTTGCTTTTAGGGCAACTTCACTTAAAGAAGTGGTATCTGAATGTAGAAATCCCAATTGGTAAAGGCGGGTACGCAACGGTTTATTGCTGCTAAGCGTTTTGGATGCGGTTACATACGCATCTTTAAAATCAGTTGAAGCCGTTGCTTTCTGAAATAAATTCAATGTTGACTTTAACGCCAGGTATTCTGCCTGTTTTGATTCAAGTTCCGCTGGCATTGATGCAAAACGATTCAATGAAAGATAGCTGTTCAGCAAGGCAGCGGTATTATAGCAGGATGGAGAATACTTTAGTCCATCATAAGAAAGGGCTTCGGTTTTATTTCCCAGCATCAGGTCGTGCAGGAAATGAATGGCTGCGTCGGTAAATTTAATTTCGCTTAACAGCGAATCATTTTCCGTAGCAGGAACAAACGGTGCTGATGTGTACGTTTTTATTAACTCAGGCTGATAGTCCTGAGCTTCCAGTCCAAAATCACCCGAAGCCTGTATGTTTTTTGCAAGCAACAGAAGATTGCCGCTGTTTTGTTTTGCCAGCCAGGAAAAATGGTATTCATTCAGGCTGTAGAATTCTCTTACTTCTTTTGGGTATTGCAGCGCCGGTAAGGAAGAGGTATTGATGAACTCTTTCAGTTTGTCATTGAATGTCTGGGCATCTGCAAAAAAAGAAGACAGGAACGCCAGTAAAATAAAAATTAATCTGCGGGGTATGTTCATTACACGGCTTCTTTCTGCCAGCGTTTCAGCCCGGGCAGTGCATGCAGCGAATGCTGAATGATGGTTTCCGGCAGGTTCATCTTTTTCATCTGCATTGTTACCATTTCTTTCATTTGTGAAAGAGTCATATCCGGTTCAATCAGGTTTCCATCCTGGTAACAGTATTTGCAATACTCACTGTTCTTTGATCCGTCTTTCTCTGTTCCCCTGTCGGCCATGTTATCAATCGGCATGGTGCAGCTCTGGCAAATTAAATTAGGATTCATATAAAGTGTTTTATAGTGTTTACGATTGTTTTTTCCGGATCCATTTCCCGATCTTGTCGCCGGCTTTCTCTATCATCTTTGCAGCCAGCTTTGCTGCTACTTCCGAAACCATATCTTTTCCCGCCTTCTTCTCCGTATCCTTCTCGTCGAAAATGCCGGAGAAAGCCTGGTTGGCAAGGTTGCGTGGCTTCATCGTTTCTTTTACATCCTGCCAGTCGTAGCGGATGGCTTTCTCCAGTTCGCCCTGCCGCTGTTTCAGCCTTTTCTTTTCGGCCTTTAATTGTTTGGTGCTATTGATCCTGTTCATCGTTTTCTTCTTTAAATAATTGTTGCAGAATGGCATTCATAATAGGAAGCCGGATGAGCTTTTCCTTTAATGTCCATACCAGGATACCGATCAGCAGGTAAATGCCGGCCACGATCAAAAATCCCCAGTAATACTCACCCGTAAGTTTTGCAAATACAAAGGCAAGGGCAATGCCGGCGAATACAATGAAAAAAACAAATACCGTAAGTACAATGATCATAGCTATGATATTGGAAAGTACGGCCGAAGTTTTCTCCGCAACGCTTAGTTTAACAGATGCGATGCGGTTGTTTACATACTCCTTAACGTGATCGGCCAATTCTTCTACCCTGGCAAATGTTTTTTCCATCACCTTATTATTTTGTTTATGAATGATGAGGCGTTATGAAAATTCTTCTACCTTCTCTTTTAGGCCATCCTTAAGGTCGTTCAGTTTTTCCATTCCTTTGCTGAACCTGTTCTTTACATCATCGCTCATTTTTTTACCCTGGTCCAGGATCTTCTTCCTGGTATCGGCGCCTTTTTCAGGAGCAAATAAAACACCCAGCACCGCACCCGCAGCAATACCTGCTGCAAGCGCCACCCATATTTTACTGTTGTTGTTCATGATGCTTTCTGTTTGATCTTTACCGGAATATTCCGGTAAACAAATGTTACAAAATTTACGCTTAATATCAATGATATGGGTCATCAAATTTTTTGATGTTTGTCATTGCAATGGCCTGCGGCTGTGAATAGGTTTACAGAAAAATCATGAAGAAGATCATCGCCGCTTTTGATGGACTTAAATATTCGCCATCTACCCGGGATCATGCCATTGCCTGGGCCCGGGCAGCCAACATGCACCTCACCGGCGTTTTCCTCGATGACGTTACCTATACCAGTTATAAAGTGTATGAACTGATCACACAGGACGGGGTGTCGGATAAAAAACTGAAACAACTGGCAAAGAAAGATCACGATCTGCGTAATAAGGCGGTGGCAGATTTTGAGAAAGCCTGCAGAAAGGCAGGGTTATCGTACAATATTCATCACGACCGGAAAACCGCCCTGAAGGAATTGCTGCATGAAAGCATTTATGCTGATCTTTTGATCATCGACCGTAAAGAGACCCTTACGCATTATGATGAAACACTGCCTACCCGTTTTATAAGGGAACTGCTGGCCGATGTTCAATGCCCGGTATTGCTGGTGCCGCCAAAGTATAAGGAAGCAGAAAAGATCGTATTGCTGTATGATGGCCGGCCTTCATCGGTACATGCAGTACGGATGTTCAGCTACCTGTATCCTGAACCTGATAAAATTCCGGTAGAAGTGGTAGCTGTTAAAGGAATAGGTAAGGACATGCATTTGCCCGATGGCAAACTGGTAAAAGAATTCATTAAACAGCACTATCCCGGCGCCGGGTTTAAAGTGCTGAAAGGGTTACCGGAGATTGAGATCGTGAAATACCTGGGCGAAGAAAAGAAAAATGTGATGGTGGTACTGGGTGCTTACCGCCGGGGATCTGTTTCCCGCTGGTTCAAGGCAAGTATGGCCGATGAACTGATGATTGAATTGAAAACAGCGCTGTTTATTGCACATACTAAGTAACTTTCGCAAAAAAAAACGGCTTTTAATGGATTCAATTACGCATATAGCGCTGGGTGCCTGTGTTGGCGAAGCATTTTTTGAAAGGGGCTTTGGAAAAAAAGCCATGATCTGGGGGGCGCTTGCTCAAAGCATACCCGACATAGATTTTATTGCCGGGTTATGGACATCACCTGCCGGCGACCTGCTTGCTCACCGCGGTTTTACACATTCCATCTTATTTGCCCTGCTCATCATCCCGGCTTTTGCATTAACGGCCGATAAAATTCACCGGCCGCACAATATTGCCTTCCGCACCTGGCTGTTATTCTTCGCGGCAGAAGTGTTCATGCATCTGTTCATTGATGCATTTAATAACTACGGCATCGGCTGGTTTGAACCGTTCAGCCATGCACGCTATTCCTTTAACACCATCTATGTGGCCGATCCTTTCTTTTCCCTGTGGCCGGGCATCGCCTTGTTCATGCTTATCATTTTAAACAGGTATAGTGTCAAAAGAAGATTCTGGTGGCGTTTTGGGCTGATGCTTCCTTTCTTCTACCTGGGGTATTGCAGCATTAATAAAATGCAGATAGACCGTGAAGTTAACCAGGCTTTCGAAAAACAACGCATCCCCCATGAGCGGTATTTTACCACACCGGCGCCGTTGCAGAACTGGTTGTGGTATGTGGTAGCGGGAAATGACAGCGGCTATAATGTTGGTTTCCGTTCTTTGTTCGACAGCAAGAAGGAGATAAGCTTTGAATATTTTCCGAAAAATGATTCGTTACTTAAGCCCCTGATGCATGATGAGGAAGTGCATAAACTCATTCGTTTCTCAAAGCAATTTTATACGGTAGAGAAATGGAAGGATACGATCGTGTTTAATGACCTTCGTTTTGGCCAGGTCATCGGCTGGCAGCGTCCCAAAGAGAAATTTGTATTTCATTATTACCTGCAATACCCTGATGATAATAAGATGGTGGTGCAGCGGGGCCGTTTTGCCGGATGGGATTGGGAAGTGGCCAGGAATTTCTGGCGAAGGATCAGGGGAAATTAAGCTTTGTGCCTGAAATAAAAAGTAGAAAGATAAAACAGGCTTCTAATAAACTGGTACGACACCCAGCGTATGAATTGTTTAAAAATATTGTTGGTGCGTTCGTGCTGCTCAGGCGTAATACGGATACAGTCTTCATCAATGATCTGCTGCAATATTTGCCTGCAATTCTTTGCAAATACAGGATTGCGTACATCCAGATTAAGTTCAATACTGGCATAAGCGCTGATATTATTTATGTTGTACGAGCCAACCGTTATCCATTGCTCATCGCATACCGCCATTTTTCCGTGCAGCACATTTTTCTGGTATTCATAAAGTTCAATGCCGTTACGGAGTAACCAGTCGTATAACCATCGCTCGGCATTTTTTGCCACTCTTACATCCGATACGCCTGCAGCAATTACCCGTATATTCACTCCCCGCTTAACGGCATTTACCATTTGCCGGCGGATGAAACCGCTGGGCAAAAAATAACTGCAGAGGATCGTTACTTCGGATTTTGCGGAACGCAGTATTTCCACGTAGGTGGATGATATCTGGTTCTTCCGCCTCACCCAATCATTGCGCCGCATCCTTACTTCACTTTGTTCTTCGGGGTTGATGCTAAAGCGGAATTGTTTCTCTTCACAGGGAGTGATGCCCATATTCAGGGGATAGCCTTTCCATGATTTCCAGCAAAGCACACAGAGTTCTCTCGCCACCTCGCCTTCTGCATACAGGGCAAAGTCGAGCCAGGCAGGGTGGCCGGGCATATCGTTGTAACGGTTGCTTATGTTCACACCACCTACCATTGCATATTTTGCATCCGCTACCACTACTTTATGGTGCATCCTTCTTCCAAAATAAAAACCACGGCTTTTTAATAGCGGTTCAAAAAAACGAAAATGGATGCCTGCACTTTTCAGTTCGTTTATAAAAGATTTCGACATTACCTGCGAAGCATATCCGTCTGCCATCAGGTATACTTCCACCTTTCGCTGCACCGCTTCTTTTAAGGCAAGAGCTACTTGTTTGCCTGTGTCATCATCATCGTAAATATAGGTTTGCAGGTGAATGCTTTCTTTTGCCTCCTTAATAAGCTGAATCAGCTTTTCAAAATACCGGCTGCCTCCCCGAACCAGTTGTACCTTGTTCTGTATGGTGAATCTATTTTTTATAATGGGTGATTTATTTCGTCAGCAGTATTGCTTTTTCAAGCTCATCTCCGCCCAGTCGTTTTTCAGGCGGGATGTAGCGATAGCCGAACAGGTTGTAAATACTTTGTTCTGTTTCACCCGCCAGCCGTTTCCCCGTTTTGTTTTCAAACACGCCGTATTCATTCATCTTCCAGCCTTTTTGCCTGGCCAGCAGCCTTAGTTTGATATTATGTTCCTTACTGCCGGTTAGATAAAAAAGGGCCGAGCCGTATTGCGATGCTTCCACTACCCGTATATCCACTTGTATCGGGCCGGAAGAGAGGATTGCACTTGCTTTTGTTTCACCAGCAGCAAGAATTTTTTCAACCTGTTGCAGTTTGATGAATTCTTTTATTACCTTCCTTTGGTTTCTTTTCCGGGCCACCACTATGATATCAATATCCCCAATGGTTGCTTTTTTCCGGCGGATGCTTCCGGCAATCTCTGCTTTTTCAACAAACGGGAACTTTTTAACTGCTTTCAGTATTTGTCCCGAGATAAGAAGCGCATCTTTTAGCTGGATCCTTTTCTTCTCTTTATCCGTTTTTAGTACCGTCCTCAGTTTTTCAATCTTATTTGCACCAAAGCCATTTATTCTGAGCAGTATTCCCTGTTCAATAGCTGCAGCCAGTTCTTTCCTGGTATTTACATGCAGCTCGTTGTGTAATTTTCTTATGGTGGCCGGCCCGATTCCTTCAACTTCCATCAGTTCCATCAGGTCTTGTGGAACCTTCTTTTTCAATTTTTCAAAAGCAGCGATCTTGCCACTGTGTTCATACTCAACGATCTTGTGTGCAATACTTTCACCAATGCTTTTTAGTCCATCCAGTGTCATGATATCATCTCCAAAAGTTTTCACCGGTACCCTCATATTGGCAAGCACATTGGCTGCGTATTCATAAGCCCGGACACGAAATCGTTCTTCCCTGCCCAGGTATGCATAGCAGGCAGCCATTTTCCGGAAGATAGCTGCAAGTTCGGCATTCTGCCTGAGATCCACCCTTTTTGAAATTGCTGTTGTCATACTTATCCTGTCATTAAAACTATCTACAAGGCCCGGGGAGTTTAATGAGATGAATCATAATCCGCTGTGATTGCAGTTATGGAAAAGTTCTGTTGCGAAGGATAAATTTAATTATTCAATTTACACATCATGACACAAACATTTTCCCCCGACGAAAAAGCCGTTCTGAATGCAGTGAAATACCTGCCGGCCATCTCCCTGATCATGCCGTTTGAACCAAAGATCAGCCTTAAATCCGACCTGGAATACCGGCTGAAAATGGCTGTTGGCAAAGTGGAGAAAGAACTGATGAACAATTATCCATCAGAAAAAGCCCTGCCGGTGATCAACCGGTTGAGGGAACTTACCGGGCAGATCAATTACAATACCCACAAGAAAAGTATTGCGATCTTTCTTTCACCCATCGTGGAGAAATTATTTTACCTGGATATACCGGTAGAGGAAAAGATCATTATTGATGAATCATTTGAGATAAGAGACCTGGTGTACCAGAAGAAACAGGATGTGCAATACCTGGTATTAATGCTCAGCGCCAAAAGGTCCATCATGTTCCTGGCCAATGGTTCTGGTATGAAACTGGTAAAATCCAATATGGCCGACCATGCTGATCATGCAGAAAAAGATGCTGCGGAAAGGGTGGCCAATTTCTCCGACCCCGAGGAAAGAGCAGAAGTATTGCTGGATAAATTTCTTCACCAGATGGATGATGACCTTACCCTGATGCTGAAAGCATACCCGCTGCCGGTGTTTGTAATGGGGGCAGAAAGAGTGCTGGGCCATTATAAAAAACTCACCAAACATGAGCAGGATATTACAGAGTTTATTCATGGGAATTATGAAGACCTGCCCGAACCAGAGATATTTAAAATAGTTCAGCCGCACGTAAGTAACTGGAGGCGGATAAAACAGGTTGATCTTTTGCAGCAGCTGGAAAAAGCAATGGGAGCAAAAAAACTGGCGCATGGTATGGAGGAGGTATGGCAGGCTGCTACGCATAAAAACAGCAGGTTGCTATTGGTAGAAAGGAATTTTATGTATCCTGCCCGCCAGGGAGCCGAACCGGGGATTATTTACAAAGAGGAAACGCCAACTGATTATCCTTTTTATATTAAAGATGCGGTGGACGATGTGATTCAGAAAGTGCTGGAGAATGGAGGCGACGTGGAGTTTACAGAAGATGACATGCTTAAGGACTATGGGCATATTGCTTTGATACAGTATTATTAAAACGAAATTCAAACCATAAAATAAAAACAATGAAAAATATTCTCGTTGCCGTTGACTTTTCTGAAGCATCACGTAAAGCAACGGATTATGCAGCCGCATTGGCCAAATCATTCAATACCGGTCTTTTCCTGGTACATGCCTATTACATACCAATGCCTGTTGGCGATGCGCCGGGTTATATTCCCCTGTCGATGACGGAAGTGCAGGAAGAGAACGAAGCATTTATGCAGCGGGAAATGGAATACCTGGCTTCTAAATATGATGTCCGGGCAGACGGATACGTACGGATAGGAACAACGGCAGGCGTTCTAAAAGAACTGGCGGCCGAGATACATGCCGGTTTGCTGGTGATGGGAATGAAGGGCGCCGGAAAGAGTACCGCTATATTCGGCAGTACAGTAACCGCTGCCATCCGTAAAACCGGCGTGCCCTTGATCATTGTTCCGGAGGAAGCGGAATTCAGTTTTATCAAGCACATCAGTTTTGCCGCCGATTTTAAAGAAAGCCGCAAGGTACAACGGTTCGCTGTGCTGGAAGAGATAGCCGCACATTTTAATGCCGACGTACAGGTGCTTCATGTACAGCGCAACGAAGCATTTATGGCGGCGGGTGAAGTGGCAGGCAAGATCGGGACCGAGATCGCTTTCGACCGGGTAAAGCACAGTTTTTATACGATGGTAGATGAAGATGTGGAAAAGGGGATCGCTGATTTTATCAGCACACATCCCACCGATCTGCTGGTGATGGTGGCACATCATCATAATATCTTTGAACGGCTCTTCGGCAAAGAGCATACAAAACTGATCGCCTATAAAACCAAAGTGCCGTTGCTGGTACTGCATGATGATTGAAGAAGAGATTTTGCTGATAAGCATCATCTTTTTAATTGACGGTCATCCTTGTTTTTGGGTTATTGATGATTATACCTTCATTAAGTAAAAAGAATTAGTTCACAACAATAAAAACAAAGGAGGTTGCTATGTCAGCAAAAACATTAGTAAGAACAGGTGACCTGATGCCATCTGTCTTTAACGACTTCTTCAAACCATGGAATAACTGGTTTGATATGAACAACGGAGGTAGCCTTTGGGGCAATATGCTCACCATCCCTGCCGTGAACATTATTGAGAATAAAGATGATTTTAAAATTTCCCTTGCCGTACCAGGTATGAAAAAGGAAGATTTTAAGATTGATGTGGAAGGAGATATGCTTACCATCAGCGCCGAAACCAGGGAAGAAAAAGAGGAGAAAGAGAAAAAGTACACCCGTAAGGAGTTCAGCTACACTTCTTTCAGCCGCAGTTTCACCATTCCGATGGGAACAAAGGCCGATAAGATTGAGGCCCGTTATGAAGACGGAGTATTGAAACTTCTGATCCCCAAAACTGAAGAAACCAGGAAACTTGAGGCTAAACACATAGCCATTAAGTAAACAGACTTCTGTCCTGTTTAACAATACCCTGCCGTACAGGGCGGCAGGGTTTCTTATTTTCTGTAATAAACAACAATAAAATTTTGGTTATGAAAAACGTGCAACTGATCGCCGTTATCCTGCTGGGTTTGTTTACAGGCTGCTCCAGTTCCCGGATAACCAGTTCATGGAGTGCTGCAGACGCTGCTCCCAAAAAATATGATAAAGTGCTGGTGCTTGGTTTAATAAGGGACCAGGACCGGAGTATTTGCAGCAATATGGAAAATCATTTTGTAGACGACCTGAAGGCCCTTGGGTATAATGCCGTTTCTGCGCAGGGCCAGTTTGGTCCTAAAGCTTTTGAGAACATGTGTGAAAAGGATGCAGTGGATAAGATCCGTAACAGTGGTGCCGATGCGGTGATCACCATCGTGCTGCTTGATAAATCAAAGGAACAGTATTATGTACCGGCCCGCAGCCAGGTTTATCCACGTTCGGTTTATTATTACAGGCGCTTTGGCGGATACTACACTACTGTATTTGACCGGATATATACCCCCGGCTATTATGTTACCGATACCAAATATTTTTGGGAAAGCAATTTGTACGACATGAATACAAAAGATCTTGTCTATTCTGTGCAAACAGAATCTTTTGATCCCAATTCATCTGAAAGCCTGGGCCATGAGTACGGGAAACTGATTGTGGAGAATATGGTAAAGAAAAATGTATTGGTAAAACAGTAATAAAGCAACAACAGGTAATAAAAATAAGGCAGCCATTTGGCTGCTTTATTTTTTGAGATCATGCTTCATGCTTGTATTCACTTATGTGAACGGTACAACCCTATCTTTTCTCGAAACGGCCGGTAAGTTTTTTAATTTTAATACGGTACATGATGTGTTTTACCCGGTTGCTGTCGTCTATCTTTCCTTTTTCTCCGTGCTCATGGGTATGGATGGTACTGCTGGTCATTAACGGGAACACCCTGTCTAAAAGAATATGCCTCGCTTTTTCCGCATCTTTATTCTTCAGTTCCTGGAATTCGCCAAATACCAGTACCGACTTCCAGTTTCTCATATCGGTCATCATATCCACTTCAAAGCATATTTTAGGATTTTTCCTGAGCAGGTCCAGTTTCATGCCTTCATTGATCTGCCCGTAAATGTATTCGCCATCATAGGTATAGGTGAGGGGAACTATATAGGGCTGTTTACCATCGGTGCATGCCAGCCTGCCTAATACCTGGCTTGACAGTACATTCTTTATTTCCATATCGTTCAGTTCTCCCAGCATGATGTATTGTTTGTAAAAAGCAAATCTATCGCCTGGCGACGTTGGTTAAAATGATAACCATCACCTGTTTCAATAACAGTACTCATTGAAATAAAACGTTGATTGCACATACCTTGTACAACAATCAATAATCACATGAACAACGATCCTAAAAAAAAGGTGCCTGAGATCCCGCCGGTAAAAGATCCGGAGATATATCCCGATGCCATTCCGGATATGCCGGTGCTGCCCGAAGAAGACCCGGAGATCATTCCGGACGAAGATCCGTTTGAGAACCCGCCGCCCTTTGAAGTGCCGGAGCCCGGGGAAGGGCCGTGATATAATTTAAAATGAAAAATTAAAAATTAAGAATGAGAACACTTTTATTCATACTTATTTCTTTTGTGGCGATCACATCGCTTGTTTCGGGGTTGATCATTATCTGTTATCCGGATGGCAGTGTGATGCGGATGTCAACCGACCTGTTAAAAACATCCCCTTTCAAAAATTTTTTGATACCAGGTGTTGTGCTTACTGTATTTGTTGGCGGCACCAACCTGCTGGCGGCATTCTTTAATATGAAAAGAAATAAGAACCGCTATGATTGGGCATTAGCGGGAGGCATCATGACCTGTGGCTGGGTAATAGTACAGATGATACTGATTAATACTTTTTTCTGGTTGCAGTTTGTTTACCTGGGCCTGGGAATTGTGATCATGCTTATTGCATATCAGTTAAAGGGGAAGGCGCTGATATAAAACTTTTTTTAACCGCCCAGGAACATAGTAGACATAAAACAGGTTGATAAACTATGTGTACTATGTTCCTATGTGGTTCAGGTTTTTTTCTTCTTTACTTCATTTCTTCTTATCAATATATTTATTGCTTCCCATTCAGGAATATTGTCGGTTACCAGTTTCAACATGCCTGCAAAAGGAATAAACAGGATCATGCCACTTACTCCCCATAAAATTCCACCCGCAATGATGGCAACCAGGGTTGCCCAGGTACTGATGTTTAATTGAGTTGCCACTACACGGGGAAATATAACATTGGCTTCGAGATACTGTACAAACACAAACACGCCCACCACACCCAATGGGTACCAGATACTGTCTTTTGTTATCCAGGCAATGGTAATGGGAAGCAGGGCGCTGATGGTAATGCCCACATAGGGAATGATGGTCATGATAGCCGTAAGAAAACCAAAGAGGATGGCGTGCCTGATGCCCAGTGCCAGCAAACCAATGCTGTTGAGTACGCCTACGATCAGGTAAACGAATGTCATTCCTTTGATGAAATGAAAATACGTGATGATGGTTTCGTTGAGTATGTGGTGCAGGCGTTCTTTGTATCCATCACCGGTTAATTTCTCCAGGAACAGAACAAAATCTTTTCGGTTGTAAAGGAACAGCGTTGTAAAAACTGGAATAATGAAGAGAGAAAATAATCCGGAAACGGTTTTGTCGAAAATACCTGCCACCATACCGGATGAATTGCCCGACAGGTTTTCAGATGTTTTTTGCCACCATTCATTTTGTGAGGCGATGGAAAAGTTGAAATTAGCGGCAAGCCAGTTCTGAAGATCGGTAAGCGATGGCTGCAGTTTGGCTTTCAGTTCGGGCAGATCCTGCATAAAGGCATTGAATTGCAGAACGAGTATCCATAGCAATGCTGTAAATAATACCAGCACAAGCAGCAGCCCGGTTGTTATGGCCATGCTTTTTGAAAAGCCATGCTTTTCTAACCGGCGGCACACGGGATAAAGTACAATGGCAATGAACAGGCCGTAGAACATGGGCACAAAAAGTGTTCTTCCAAAATACAGCAGCAGGATGATGAATACTGTTGCTGCCAGTAAGGTTACTGTTCTGGTTGAAAGTATTCCATGCTTTTCCATGTTTGGCAAGTTTTACTTTTTTCCGGGCAATTCAAATGAGTAATATGGGTTGAGGCTGTGACCAATATCAGCAAGGGAAAAAAATGACTGCCCGGTGATAATTCTGTTATCTTTTTAACAAATCTAAAACAAAATTCCGGGCGACCTTTGCCCCGTTCAAGAATAGAAAGATCAACAAGTGAAATTCAACGGAATCAAACATACCGTACTCTTCCTGTTTGTTGCAGCAGGCATCATCATATCCCTGTCGTTTGCAACAGCAAGTCATAAGCATTCACTTTATACAGGTATTAAATTAAATCCGGGTAAAGATTCTTCCTTTGCAGATGCAGAGAGGAAAAAAAGCAGCAGCGCATACTTCCTGTACGACAGCCTGCAGCTTGATCGCCAGGGGCTCTCACGGCGGGCATTTGAATATGCCGTGCAGGGATTTGAGTACCTGCAGCAGAACGGTGATATTGATAACAATGAGGTAATCTCTATTGTTGATTTCAGTCTGCCCTCTTCTTCAAAACGGTTATTTGTGATAGACCTCAACAGCCGTAAGGTATTGTACTGTACGTATGTGGCGCATGGCCATAATTCAGGACTGGAATACGCCGATCAGTTTTCTAACAAACCGCAAAGCAATAAAAGCAGCCTTGGTTTTTATAAAACACTCGGTACGTATATCGGTGGTCATGGTTATTCATTGCGGCTCGAAGGTTTGGAAAAAGGGATTAATGACAATGCCAACCGGAGAGATATAGTAGTACATGGAGCTGCCTATGTAAGCGAAGGATTGATAAGGGCACAGGGCTACCTGGGCCGCAGCCAGGGATGTCCGGCTTTACCGGAGAAACTGCACAGGCCGATAATCAATAAAATAAAGAACGGGACCTGTTTGTTTATCTACGGCAAGGATAAGACTTATCCGCTTAAATCCAGGATACTGAGGGCTGCGATTGCATAAACTCTTCTGCAAATCCTCACGTTTCATAATCTCCCCGGTTCTCAATACCTTCACAAAAAATAGAATTATGAGTTTGCGTACAAAATTGCAGGGTACGGGTGTGGCCATTGTTACTCCCTTCAAACCATCGATGGAAGTGGATTATGATGCCCTGGGTAAGCTGATCGATTTTATCATTGGTAATGGTGTTGAGTACATCGTTTCACTGGGTACCACCGGCGAAACACCCACGCTGGATACGGAAGAAAAATACGACATCATTAATTATACTTATGACCGGGTGAATAGCCGGGTGCCGGTAGTGGTAGGTATCGGCGGCAACAATACCCGGGAAGTAATGGAAAACCTGCAGAGCTACCCGTTGGAAAAAGCCATTGCGGTGCTGAGCGCCAGCCCTTATTATAATAAGCCATCGCAGGAAGGGATTTTTCAGCATTATAAGAACCTGGCAGATGCCAGCCCCAAGCCCGTGTTATTATATAATGTACCGGGCAGAACGGGCAGCAATATTTCGGCAGAAACAACATTGCGCCTGGCCAAAGAAGTAAAGAATATTGCCGGCATCAAAGAAGCCAGTGGCAATATGGTACAGTGTATGCACATACTGCGTGATCGCCCCGAAGATTTCTTAGTGGTGAGTGGCGATGATCATATAACGCTTCCCCTGATCGCCTGCGGCATGGATGGGGTTATTAGTGTGGCCGCCAATTGTTTTCCGAAAGATTTTTCAGACATGGTTCGCTATTGTTTAAAAGGCGATTTTGCAGCAGCGAGACCGTTGCATTATAAATGCCTGGAAGGAAACGACCTGCTGTTTGCCGAGAATAACCCGGCAGGGGCAAAAGCATTCCTGGCCGAGATGGGGATCATTCAAAATGTGCTGCGGCTTCCATTGGTTCCGTTGAGCAGCAGCATACAGCAAAAGGCAAAGAAGTACCTGGGTAAATAAATTCTGAACCACATAGAACAGATCAAAACAGGTCTATCTGTCTAAACGGTTCAACCATGCACACAAATAACTTCTGAATGAAAAACATTTTGTGCCTTGTTGTATTGTTTTTAGCTTTTGCAAGAACGGAGGCGCAATACCGTGTTGTTTTCAAACTCAATAATGTTCCTTCTTCTCATAAAGATGATTCTGTTTTTATCGCAGGAAATTTCAATGGCTGGAACCCAGGTACTGCCGCTTATTTGTTCTCTTTCAACAGCGATAGTGTTTTGCAGTTATCTGCCCAAATGGATGCCGGCAATTATGAATACAAATGCACCCGGGGCAGTTGGCAGAAAGTAGAAGTGAAGAATGATGGCAGCGATATCGGGAACCGGGTTTTTCAATTACGATCCGATACAACGGTTGAAATAAATATTGATGCGTGGAAGGATGATCTTGCGCCAGTGGAAAGAAAGCACACAGCCAGCAATAATGTACGGTTGATGGATACGGCTTTTTTTATCCCGCAACTGAACCGGGCCCGGAAGATATGGATCTACCTGCCGGAAGAATATCCTAAAAGTAAAAAGCGTTACCCGGTTTTATATATGCACGACGGGCAGAATCTGTTTGATGAATACACATCAGCCTTTGGCGAGTGGGGAATAGATGAGGCACTTGACTCGTTGATCAATAAAGGAAGAACGGCCTGCATTGTGGTGGGCATTGAGAACGGCCCGCAACGGGTAAATGAATACAACCCATACGATGCCGAACGTTTTGGAAAGGGTGAAGGAGATGCCTACCTGGATTTTTTAGCTGCAACCCTTAAACCTTATATTGATAAAAATTACCGGACACTTTCGGCTAAAGAGAACACGTTGATCGCCGGCAGTTCGCTGGGCGGACTTATTTCATATTATGCCATGTTAAAGCGGCCGGATGTTTTTGGAAAGGCTGGTATTTTTTCTCCATCATTCTGGATTGCACCTGCCATCCGTTCACTTACTGATTCGGTTGCAGGTAAAATGGGTGGAAAATTTTTCTTTTATATGGGAGGCAAGGAAGGGGATTCCTATATCCAGGATTCAAAAGATATACAGGAATCGCTGGGAGAAAGATCTTCGGTGATGATCTATTCGGTAACAGATTATACCGGCAGCCATAATGAACAGGCCTGGCGAAAATGGTTTGCTGAATTCTATTCCTGGATATTGGCCGATGGATTTAATTATGTGGTGAAGACGAAGGAATGACCACTGACTAAATAATATAACAACTCCCCTGTATTGCCAGTTCGGTATTTTTAAAAACTTCTGTTGCTTCGTTTAAGAACTCATCCAGCTTCTCATACTTGGAACTGAAATGTCCGATTAGTAATTTTTTTGCGCCTGCTTTCTCTGCAATGGCTGCCGCTTGCACGGTAGTGCTGTGAAAGCGGGCGGCGGCTCTTTCATGCAGGTCTTTTAAGTACGTGGTTTCGTGGTACAGCAGATCCACCTCTTTCACTTTCTCTGCAATGCGTTCGTCATAAATGGTATCGGCACAATAGGCATACGATTTTGTTTTAGGCCCGGGTACCGTTACTTCATCATTGGGTACAATACTTCCCTTTTTATTGGCATAGTCGAAACCCTGTTGCAGTTTTTCATAAAAAGCAGCGGGGATCTCGTAGATCTTTGCACGTTCTGCATTTACTTTCCGCAGGTTTCTTTTTTCCCGGAACAGGAACCCCCAGCAATCGATGCGGTGCTGCACTTTAAAACACTCAATGATCATTTTATTTCCTTCTACGATCACGCCTTCATTTTTTAGCGGGTGAAAATGCAACGGATAAGAAAGATGCGTGGCGGCAAACTTCAATTGCATATTTATCAGTTCTTCCAATTCGGTGGGTGCATGCAGGTGAAGGTCTTGTGTGCGGTTGAGCAGGCTCATACTGGTGAGCAGGCCGATCAGTCCGAAGTAGTGATCGCCGTGCAGGTGAGAGATGAAAATGTGATTGATCTTGCTGCGCTTTATCTTGTATTTGGAAAGCTGCATCTGCGTTCCCTCGCCACAGTCGATCAAAAAACTCTCTTCCATGGTTTGTAAAACCTGGGCAGTTGGGTTCCTGTCGAAGGCAGGAATGGCAGAATTGTTTCCTAGAATAGTCAGCGCAAACAAAGTGTTTAGTTTGAAGTTTGAGGTTTAGGGTTTGTAGTTTGTGGTTTGTAGTTAGGACTGTTCGGTCGGTAAAACTGCTGTGCAACCACAAACTTCAAACTACAAACCGGTTAATCATCTCCTAATAATTCCCTTTCAATTTCTTCCATTTGCACAATATCCCATGCTTCACTTTCCGATGGGGTGATATTCATTACATCAAAAAAATCCTGTCGGGCAAATGCCTTTTCCACTTCCGGCTGCAGACAGCAGATCACAAATGAAACATTTTCGGCATAAAACTGTTGCTGGATACCGGCAATTTGTTCGGTGGCTTCTTCGTTAATGGATGTAACGCTCTCCATGTTCAAAACAATATGCGGTATGTCTTTTTGCAGGTAAGGAAGCAACAAATTGTGGAGTTCCTCTGTCATATTAACAGATAAACCTGCTTCAAGCGGCGTAATTACAGTAAATCTTTCTTTGGTATCTGTTTTGACATTCATTATAACAAGTTGAAGTTTACAAGCCTGTGTTCTTTGTAAAGTAAAGCAAATTTTGGTTTTGTTCAATTCTCACCCTCAAATAGGCGGTAGTTTTCGGGAAGAAGAGACGGCGCTGAAAACTGTTTTTTAACTTTTTAACATATTAACATTTGCCGGGTTGCGTAAACTATATCGTTAAAATAATCGTTATTATTGTACAAGCTAAATTCAATATAAAATGGATAATAATTTCTCAGCCCAGGTAAAAGAAATAATCTCTTACAGCCGGGAAGAAGCACTCAGACTAGGAAATGATTTCATCGGCACGGAACATTTGGTTTTAGGATTGATCAGGGACGGGGAGAACACAGCGGTAAAGATCCTGAAATCACTTAACATCGACCTTTTTGAACTCCGTAAAGAAATAGAGATAGCCGTAAAGGATAAAACCGGCAAGAATATCGCAAACATCAATTCTCTTCCCTTAACAAAGCAGGCCGAAAAAGTGATCCGCATTACGGTGCTGGAGGCCAAGGCGCAAAAAAGCGCCCAGGTGGAAAGTGAGCACCTGATGCTTTCTATATTAAAGAACAAAGAAAATATCGCCACACAGATACTAAACCAGTTTGACGTGGATTACGACGTATTTAAAAATGAGCTGGGCTTTGTAACCAGCAATCCTCCCTCTGCCGAATTCAGTGATGAAGGCGAAGAGGATTTTGAAGATGAAAAAAAATACAGCCAGCAAAAATCACAACGTGCCGGCAGTGGTAACCAGCCAAAAACAAAAACACCGGTGCTTGATAATTTCGGCCGGGATATCACCCGCCTTGCGGAGAACGGAACATTAGATCCGATCGTTGGCCGGGAGAATGAAATAGAAAGGGTATCGCAGATACTTTCCCGCCGCAAAAAAAATAACCCCATTCTTATTGGTGAACCCGGCGTGGGTAAAACAGCCATCGTGGAAGGGTTGGCATTACGAATAGTTCAGCGCAAGGTTTCCCGTGTATTGTTTGATAAAAGAGTGGTAAGTCTTGACCTGGCAGCCCTGGTTGCCGGAACCAAGTACCGTGGCCAGTTTGAAGAAAGGATGAAAGCCATCATGAACGAACTGGAGAAGAACCGGGATGTGATCTTATTCATTGATGAGATACACACCATTGTTGGAGCTGGTGGTGCCAGTGGTTCACTGGATGCTTCTAATATCTTTAAACCGGCACTGGCAAGAGGAGAGCTGCAATGCATCGGCGCCTCTACGTTGGATGAGTATCGCATGCATATCGAAAAAGATGGTGCATTAGACAGGCGTTTTCAAAAAGTGATCGTTGATCAGCCATCGGTAGAAGAAACCATCGAGATACTGAACAACATCAAAAATAAGTATGAAGATTACCACAACGTACTTTATAGTAAAGACGCCATTGATGCCTGTGTGAAACTGAGCGACCGGTATATGACCGACCGCCTGTTACCCGATAAGGCCATTGATGTGCTTGATGAAGTGGGTGCAAGAAAACATATCAAGAATATTAATGTGCCGCAGGAGATCATTGACCTGGAGAAGAAGATCGAAGACATTAAACTGGAAAAGAACAAAGTAGTGAAGAGCCAGCGCTTTGAAGAGGCAGCTTCGCTCAGGGATACGGAGAAGCGTTTACAGGAAGAACTGGAAGCAGCTAAAAATACCTGGGAAGAAGAGAGCAAGCACAAGCGTTACCCGATTGAGGAAGAAGACATCGCTGAAGTAGTATCAATGATGACCGGGATACCGGTGAAGCGAATGGTGCAGGCTGAAACAGAAAAACTCCGCCGCATGGCCAACGACCTGCAGGGGGCTGTTATTGGCCAGGATGAAGCCATATCAAAAGTGGTGAAAGCCATACAACGTAACCGGGTAGGATTGAAGGATCCCAAGAAACCGATCGGTACATTCATCTTCCTCGGGCCTACCGGTGTTGGTAAAACAGAATTGGCCAGGGCACTGGCAAAGCATATGTTCGACAGCGACGATGCCCTTATCCGGATAGATATGAGTGAGTACATGGAAAAATTCACCGTAAGCAGGTTGATTGGTGCTCCTCCCGGGTATGTTGGGTATGAAGAAGGCGGCCAGCTTACCGAAAGGGTGCGTCGCAAACCTTATTCAGTTATTCTACTTGATGAGATAGAAAAAGCACACCCGGATATCTATAATATATTATTACAGGTACTGGATGATGGCCAGCTTACTGATGGTATGGGCCGTAAGGTTGATTTTAAGAATACACTTATTATTATGACATCTAATATCGGCGCCCGTCAGCTAAAGGACTTTGGCGATGGGGTAGGTTTTGCAACGGCAAACCGTATGGAAAATGCCGATGAGAATAATAAGGCTGTGATAGAAAAGGCCCTTAAACGTACCTTCAGTCCTGAGTTTTTGAACAGGATCGATGACGTGGTGGTATTTAATTCCCTTAACAAGGAGAATATCTTTGCCATCATTGATATATTGATGCAGGGAGTTATGAAACGCCTTGCTAATCTTGGATTTACAATGGAACTGACAGAAAAAGCCAAGGAATTTATTGCCGATAAAGGATACGATTCCCAATTTGGCGCCAGGCCTTTGCACAGGGCTATCCAAAAGTACCTGGAAGACCCCCTGGCAGAAGAGATACTGAATATGAATATCAAGAGTGGAGACATAATGATCGCTGAACTGGATGAAGCCGCAGAAAAGATCAAATTCTCGCTGAAGCCTGAAGAAAAAAAGAAAGAAAAGAAATCAGAAGTATAACTAATATCACTGTAATATTTGAAATGCCACTCTTAAACGGGTGGCATTTTTCTTTTTTGGAGAAAATATATATATTTTTTACCTGCTTGATAATCTTTCATTTATGCGAAAAAGTAGAAGCATTTCTATAAAAAAACCAGAAAATGCTTGGAAATGCGAAAATGATTTTGCTATATTTGCGTCCCCCTAACAGAATAGTAATTTTACTGTCTTTCACGTGTTTTCTCCCTTACAGAGCTAAGTTGGTTTTACTATTAAGTCATTACGGCTTGGCAAATTTTCACAAGAAACTAAACAGAATTTTTAACCATCCAGTATTCTTTTTTGAAAGGCCAGATGCTTACTAAAAATCTGGAATTATGAAAAGAATTGTACCCCTTTTGATCACTACTGTACTTTTATGTTCAGTAACAAATGCACAGATAGTGCGTTCATTTAGTCCCCGGTATTACAACCCTTCTGTAAAAGGAAATATCGTGTACGTTTCCAACAGTATTATTTCCACTTCTGGTGTTGGTTCGGGAGATCCCGGAACCGGTGAAGTACCGCCGTTGGGCACTTCTATGGACAACAATGGGAACGGTATCAATATCGACGTGGACAATCCGGCACCTACCGTAAAGGTTCCTTTTGGAAGTGTTTGGGATTACCATGCGCAGAATGCTGCACCGGCAAATAACCCGGCTGCTACAGACTGGAAGCAGAAAACCTATGTGTTGCCCGCCACCTGGAATGTGGGTGCATTACCCGTAAATGGTCCCGGCAAATACGGATATAACTCCGGTCAAACAACCTGCCTCCCCAATGGCCAGTTGCCATTGTGCTTACCAGTAGGAGGTAACAAATACACTGCTTACTATTTCAGGAAAACAGTAAATTTTACTGCCACTGAATTATCAACAGCATTTGCTTCTATCCAGTTGAATCTTTTACGAAACGACGGTATTGTTGTTTATGTGAACGGGGTAGAAAGGATTCGTAATAACATGCCGGGTGGAGGTGTTGCTTACGGAACACTGGCCTCTTCTAGTATTGCACCCGGAGCAACAGAAGCTGTTACGTATAGCTTAAGTCCGGCCTTTTTTAACTCAGGAAATAATACCATTGCCGTAGAAGTGCATTTAGGATCAACTACTTCAAACGATATGTCTTTTGATATGGAGGTGCTTGGTATTTATAATAACGGAACCTTTAACTCATCAACTTCCGACCTTAACCTGCCATCTTGCTCTAACGTGCTTTTTGCAGGATTATATTGGGGTGCCGGCGAAGGGGTGAATGGTGGAAGTACTGCCTGGATCACCGGCGAAACCACTTGTAAATTGAAATTACCAGGCGCCGCTTCTTATACAACCATTACTTCAACACAAACTGATTATTATAACTCGGGTGCTCCGGTAGGATTTAACTACACCGGCTTCCAGTGCTTCGCCAATATCACGGCATTGATTAATGCCACCAGCCCGAATGGCACGTATGGCCTTGCCAATGTCTGTGCACCGGTGGGAAAGTATAACGCATATGGAGGCTGGACCCTTGTAATTGTTTATGCCAATCCAACCCTTATCGCCCGTAACTTAACCGTGTTTGACGGATGTGCGGTGGTGCAGAAAGGAAAGGCCCCGGTGGATTTTACACTTAGCGGATTCTTAACACCTCCTTCAGGCCCGGTTAGTTGCGAATTAGGTGGTGTAGTGTACGACGGTGACCGTAGCTGGAAAGACTCTTTTGCCTTCAAACAAAATGGTGCCGCTTCGTTTTATAACTTAACACCCAATGGAACTGCCGGTACAGATGATATGTGGAACAGTACCATTGGTTATAAAGGCGCCGTGGTAACTACCCGTAACCCTTCTTTCAATAACACATTGGGTTACGATGCCAACATCATTGATATGCCCAATGCAGGCAATGCCCAGTTGGGTAATAATAAAAGTTCTGCAACCGTAAGGCTTGCTTCACCGGATGAAATGGTAATCGCTCATATACTGACCACATCTATTTCTCAGTATAACCCAACCTTCTCGTTTGATAAATCAGCTTTGGATCTTAACGGAGGTTCGTTGGTACCTGGTGATAGTATGCGTTACCAGATCAATTACGCCAACTCAGGTAATGACTCAAGTACCAACACGATCATTACTGATAACTTACCTTCCGGAACAACCTATATGCCCGGTACCATCAAGATAAGCGGTGTTGCAAAAACCGATGCACCTGGTGATGATGAAGCGGAATATGATCTTATAAGCAACAGGATATTATTCCGGATAGGCGTTGGTGCCAATGCAGTAACAGGTGGTAAGGTTGGCCCGGGAGTAAACAGCAATGTTGAATTTAAAGTGGTAACTGCATCGGCTTGTAAAATTGTGAGTTGTGTGGGATCACTGAGAAACAGCGCCCGTATCAATTACTCAGGAAGGCTTTCCGGAAACGCCCTGTTTGATTCAAGTGGTGTAATGACTTCGGGTTGTATCGTAAGCGGACCGGTAATTCATCCATTGTCTGGCCCCTGCTTTACACCAAAAGATACCGTGCTGGTTAATAAATGCGTTAACCTGACTGTTACGCTTCCCTGGATGAAGTATGCAGGTTACACCTTTTATTCAGCCAAGCCTTTTATACCGGCCAATATATTTAGTCCATACACACCAATAAGTACTTCAGGTATTTACTGGGCTTATTATACCAACGGCGCCGGCTGTTCAGATACGGCAAGGATCAGTGTAATCATCACAGTTTGCGTAGATATTGACGACGACAACGATGGTATACCCGACTATGTTGAATTTAATAACGCAGTTGCCCTGCAGGATGCAAACAGCAATGGAATTCCAAACTGGAAAGATCCAACGTATCCAGGCTATGTAGATACCAACAGCGATGGAGTAAATGATAATTTCGATTTTGGCGCCGATTCAGATAATGATGGAATCCCTAACTTTTATGATACAGACTTCCCTGGCTTCACAGACTCAAACGGCGATGGCGTAAACGATAACGCAGATAAAGACAAAGACGGTATCCCTAACCAATACGACCTGGATAGCGATAACGATGGTATCCCTGATGTGGTAGAATCTTATGGAGTGGATACCAATGGTGATGGTATTATTGATAACTATACCGATACCGACGCTGATGGATTTTCACAGAATGTTGATGGAAACAGTACCGGTGTTCAGGGTTCGGGTAACGGATTGGGAAATATGGACCTTGATGCAGACGGCATTCCTAATTATTTAGATACCGATAGCGATAACGACGGTATACCTGATGTAGTTGAAGCCTTGGGAACAGATAGTAACAATGACGGAAAGATCGATGGTTTCTCTGATGCCAACAGCGATGGTATTGCGGATAATTTTATCCTGGCAACCGCTATGTTAAAGACCGGCCCGGATGTAAGCCCGGTAGACGGAAGGGCGGATACTTATCCGAATAAGAATATTGACCAGGACCTGCGACCCAATGCATATGATATTGACAGCGACGGCGATGGTATTGCCGATGTGATAGAAGCCGGATTACCGGATGCTAATTTTAACGGACTCGTTGATGGTGTAATGGGAACAAACGGATGGTCAACAACAGTTTCTGGTATGGGTGCATTGAATCTGAATAATACAGATGCAACCGGTAACCCCAATTACCTGGACATTGATTCGGATGATGATGGTATTCCTGATAATATTGAAGGGCAGTCAACCGCTGGGTATAAAATGCCTGTGGTAACAGATACCGATGGTGATGGATTGATAAACACGTACGATAACCTGGTTGGATTCGGTGGTTCAGGTATCATGGTTTACGATCATGATGGCGATGGAACACCCGACTACCGTGATCTGGATACAGATGGCGACGGCCAGGCTGATATTGTTGAAGGAAATGACTTTAACCTGAATGGTAAAGCCGATGACCTGGTTACTTTAACCGGCCTGGATACGGATGCTGATGGTTTAGATAACCGTTTCGATTCTTTGAATTCGGTGAATAATATCAAGGGTACTTCTTACCGTATGGGTACAGGAGGAACTTTTGCAGGAGATGCTTCTCCGGGTTCAAGAACAACCGTGCAGAAAAAATATGCTGCCAATCTTGACCGTGACTGGAGATACGTGGGTACGGTACTGGCCAACCAGGTATTTGTTCTGAATGCGGTGTTGCAGGGAACAGAAACATCGCTGAACTGGACAATACTTACCAACAGCAAGATCGATCATTTTGAAGCAGAGCGCAGCGTTGATAACATCAACTTTAAAAAAGTGGGAGCGGTATATCAGCCAGTAAAAATAAATGAACTGCAAGGTTTCTCACTGAAAGATGATGTAAGTAAAGTGAACGATGAGGTTATTTACTACCGGATAAAAGTGATCGACATTAACGGCGAATACACATATAGCAATATGGTAGCCTTACGTAAGTCGAAAATGAATATTCCGTTAACGCTGATGCCTAACCCGGCCGGTGCCGAAATGGCCCTGAGCTTTACGGCAGAAAATTCAGAAGAAATAAATATCAGGATGGTGGATAATAGCGGCCGGATCGTTTACATCCAGAAACAAAAGGTAGTGAAGGGAGCTAATGTGATCCGCTTAACCAACCTGGCAAGGTTCAGCAACGGTACCTATACCATGCAGGTGCAGATAGGTAATAAAGTGCTGAGCCAGAAATTCATATTGTTTAACTAAAACAAACTGCCGGCTCCGGCCGGCAGTTACAAGTTCTTTGTATTAAGGAGGGGCGGTTTAATTTCATTTTGAATTCGTTTTTTTTTGACCCATTTTTGCTGGATGGGGAAAAAGAAAATCATAGTAACGATCGACGGATGGTCATCATGCGGAAAAAGCACCCTGGCAAAACAACTGGCCAAAGTACTCGGTTATGTATATATAGATAGCGGTGCTATGTACCGGGCCATTACCCTGTACTTTCTCCGCAATCATATCGACTGGACCGATGCAAATGAAGTGGAGACCGCACTGAGGAATATAACCATCGGGTTCCATTACAACGATGTATCGCAGCAGTCGGAGATCTTTTTGAACGGGGAAAATGTGGAGTATGTTATCCGTGACCTGGTGATCGCCGAAAAAGTGAGTGATGTGGCAGCCATTGAAGCCGTACGGTCTTTTGCCGTTGCACAACAACAGTTGCTGGGGAAGGAAAAGGGTATTGTGATGGATGGAAGAGATATAGGTACCACTGTTTTTCCCGATGCTGAGTTGAAGATATTCATGACCGCCGATACGGCAGTACGGGTAGAACGCCGATTCAGGGAACTGTATAGCAAAAACCCGAATGTAACAGTGGAAGAGGTTAAGAATAATCTTGAAATGCGGGATTATATAGATTCCAACAGGAAGATAAGCCCCTTGCGCAAGGCAGAAGACGCAATAGAAATTGATAATACGAACCTGAACATGGACGAACAACTGAAAATTGCGATCGATCTTACAGAAAAAAAATTGAAAACGCTTGCATAAATGAGACGCAATATTTACTTTTACCAAACCTCCAAGAAACCCTGCACACACAGGTAATTTTCCCGATTTTAATATCCCCTTGAAGAATTTATCATAATGAACCGGCATTAAAAGCCATTCTTATGTGCAGCAAGTTTTAAAATAATATATCCTTCCGAAAGCTTCAGAATCAATTTCTGTAAGAAACCTCCGGGCATTAAAATGCCGTGTTTATTTTCCAATCCTCTTGAAAGTTCCCCTAGTTAGCTTATTACTGATGCTTAATCCTGAAATATGAAAATAAATAATTCTACACAAGAAAATCTGTTTGTAAAACGGGCGATTAAACTGGTTTCATTGATTCTGTTTCTCGGCCAATCGTTTGCTTTTGCCGGAGAAAACAACCCGGTAAGAAACAACAGCTCTTATTTAAACAGTATTAATGAGAATGGTTTTTTGCCACCGATCGTATGGACTCCCTTGAAAGGAAATTATTCCCGGGGAGTATCTTACTTATCGTGGAGCAGCCTGCAGGAAAGTAACAGCAGCCATTTCGAGATAGAGCGGAGCAACGATGGAGTGAATTTTTATTATGTAGGAAAAGTAATGGCGCAAACGTCGAGCGATAAAGTAGTGTTCTATAACTATAATGATGCAAGCGTTGATGAGGGTATGAATTATTACCGGATTCATTACTTTGATAAAGATGATCACTTTCAGTACAGCAATACCATCATACTGAATGTGCGGATAAAGGGAATCAATATAACGGCTATTTACCCGGCGCCCTTTACCGATAAGGTAAATGTAACCGTTGCCAGTGAAATGAAAACGACCGGAAGCATCCAGTTGTTTGATAATACGGGCAAGATGCTGATCAGCCAGCAACCGGTGCTTAACAAAGGTGTTACCATGCTGGTCATCGACCGCCTGGAAGGCCTGGCAAAAGGAATGTATATCATAAAGGTTCAGGCAGGAGAAACAATTATAACCCGGAAACTGATAAAGTAATTAACGATAATAGATAACCAAGCACAAACAAAGATGTCCCCCGCCACCTAAGCGGGGGCTCTTTATTTTATACCATTCAGTCAGTACCTCATCCTGGTATGGCTAAAAATTATATTTTGAACTTTGGGAAAAGAATGTACATTTGCCGCCCATTTCTTATTTAAGACCCCCGTCCGTTTCCTTAAACTCAATGCTGTTCAGTTTATTCTGATGAACTTTCTGTTCAATGACCTTACCTGAAACAGCTACATAACTCCCAATGCCTCTGATCTTCCCGTAGTATTCTTTACTGGTACCCGATCCTCATCCTTTAAAAGCCGGTTTACCGGAATTGTAATTTTTGAAACCTTAGTATGTTCAAGATGAAAAAAGCTGTTACCACAGGAAACACTGTATGTAAGATCGTTACAGTATTTTTCCTTACCATTGTTTTGCTGATCACCGGCAAAGCATCTTTTGCCCACAAAGTAGAAAGGTATACCGTATCCTGTTTTTTACAGGGAGAAACGGTTGTTATTAATGCCAGCCTCAGCTCCACCGGGTACAACTCATATATTCACTGGCAGTACCGTACTTCGCCGGGAGCGGCCTGGGTGTATTTATCCAACGGTAATAATATCATTAACGGGCGCAGCTTTTTTATCAGCGGAGCATCGCAACCTACCTATATACCCGATTCAACGGAGAACCTGGTGATAGCAAATGTGGGCAGCCCGGCTTATACCAGCCAGCTTGATAATATTGAATTCAGGTTATTGATGACCGATTTTGGACTGGATCCGGAAACACATCCATGGCCTGCTATACCGGTGTACGGTGCAGAAGAGTATGGTGATAAGGATGCCAAATACATTCGTATACGGGCAAGGCCGGCGGGAGAAAATTGTTATTCGGCATGTACCAATAATATACTGGTAATAAATCCTGCAGCAGTTCCTCCACCTATTACCGATTACTTCGGTGGATTTGAAGTGCCGGGCAGTGGAAACTTTTCAACACCCGGTACCAATGGAGTAACCACAAAAGCCTATACCGATATTACACAGTGGACCAGTGGTACACCCGGTAACAACCCCAGGTACCGCATTATGAATAACCCCGATTCAATGAATACTTCTTTCCCTGCTTTTGCACCACATTCGGGAATGAATATGATGGTTGTGAATGCAAATAATTCATGTACCAACAGGGCCTGGTACCGTACGGTTGCCGTATCTAATGCAAACCAGTTTTACCAGGGCACTGTAATCTTCCGGGCATGGGTTGCCAAAGTAAGTGGCGCTGCCAATCCTGCTGTAATGCTTGAAATAAAAGGAGGAACAACCGTAACGTCTTCCACAGCATCTTATATCTCTCTCGGAAATACAACACAAACAATAAGCGCTGCCCCGGGAACCTGGGTTCAGCTTTCGGTATCAATAAACATTCAGGCAAACCTTTATCAAAAACTGGAGGTAAGCATAAAAACACCGAATGCCTGCGGGGGAACGCCTGTTTATATCGCCCTTGATGATCTTTGTTTGATAGAGCCTGTTAGCGGGTTGCTGCCTGTTATAATGACGCCGTTGAAAGCAGTTTATTCAAATGCTGTTTCTCATCTTCAGTGGAGCAGCCTGCAGGAACAAAACAGCAGCTATTTTGAAGTGCAGCGGAGTAATGATGGTATCAACTATAATCACCTGGCTAATGTAATGGCCAAAGGAAGCAGCGATACCGAAGTGAAATACGGTTATAATGATATTAAGGCCGAAGCCGGTGTAAATTATTACCGGTTAAAACTGGTTGATAAGGACGGGCATTATCAATACAGCAATATTGCTGCCGTTACTGCAACCATTAAAGGAATAAATATCACCGGTGTTTACCCGGCTCCATTCACCAATAAAGTAAATATAACCGTATCAAGTGATGCATCCGGGAATGCGACGGTAAGCCTGTTCGACAATACCGGCAAATTACTGGTTCAGCAGCAGCATATCATTACTAAAGGTGTAAATAACCTGGCTGTGGAAGATCTTGGTAAACTTGCAAACGGTATTTATGTTATGAAGATACAGGCAGGGGATATGCTGATGGTGAAAAAACTGATCAAATAATTTAACCAGTTACAAAAGAAAGAGCCTCCCATTTCTGCGGGAGGTTTTTTTATGCTTCGGCCTGCAGGAAATTCTCTGTTAGTTGTTCACTGGTAATGGCAACAGGGAAGAAAGAGATGATCTTGTCGATCACTTCTTCCACCAGGGCATCGGGGCAACTGGCCCCGCTGGTGATCAGTATCTTCACTTCACCTGTTTGGGGCAGGTAATTGTTGGTAACCAGTTCCTGTTTTGTGTGCAGGTTAAAATGCCGGATGGCTTTGTCCGAAATTATTTTCTCTTCCGAGTTGATGAAATAAGTGGGTAGTTTTTCTTCGCATAGTTCAACCAGGTGTGATGTATTGCTGCTGTTGTAACCGCCTACCACAAGAGCAAGATCAGCATCCGTTTGCAGCAGGCCATAAACAGCAGACTGGTTATCGTTGGTGGCATAACATAACGTATCCCTTGTATCGGCAAACCGTTCTTCAATGCTTACAGCGTCGAGGGCGTATTTCTTCATCATCACCTGCTTTAAAAATTCTGAGATGGCCTGTGTATCGCTGGCCAGCATAGTGGTTTGGTTTACCACGCCAATGCGTTCCAGGTGAAGGGTTACATCAAATCCCCACGAAAACTTTCCGGCAAATTCGGTGACAAAACCTGCCGCATCCTTTTCGCCGGTAATGTATTTACTTAACTCAACGGCTTCTGCCATATCGTTCACAATAACGGTTGGGGTATGTGCCGATGCATGAGAGAACGTGGCCCTGGTCTCTTCGTGTTTGGGTTTTCCATGAACCACTACCGTATAATTCTTCTTTGCGATCTGCTCGCTGCGGTTCCATACTTTTTCTACAAACGGGCAGGTGGTATTGTATTTCTCTGTAGCAATGCCAATGGCGTTCAGTTTCGCTTCAATATCCAGCGTGGTTCCAAATGCCGGAATGATCACCACATCTTCTTTTGTGAGTTCTTCAAAAGGAAATAATTGTTTGCCATAGGTGTCCTGTAAAAAATGAATGCCTCTTTCTTTCAGGTCGGCATTTACCTGCTGGTTATGGATCATTTCACTCAGCAGGAAAATGCGTTTGCCGGGGTTCTCCTCAATGGTTCTGAATGCGATATCGATGGCATTTTCTACACCGTAACAAAATCCAAAATGGCGGGCAAGGTAAATTTTAACCGGGCCAAAGTTGAGCAGGGTAGGACTGAAATCTTTTTTCATCTTGTCCTGCTGTTTGCGCCTGTTCTTTACAGCGCTTATCAGCGGGCTGCGGTAAATGATGGGAACGTTAAATTGCTTCATAGTAAATAACAGTTGCAAAGTTACAAGGTTGCCGGGGATAAAGCTTCCGGTATTTTAGGCCGGCAGTGCTTACATTTGATCATCCTAAACGAAAACAGCGATCATGAGTACAGGCTATAAACGGGCCGACTGGCTTTCTTCTACTAATATCTACGAGGTAAATATCCGGCAATACACACCCGAAGGCAGTTTTACTGCTTTTGCAAAAGAACTGCCTCGGTTAAAAGATATGGGTGTGGAAATACTCTGGATCATGCCCATACATCCCATCGGCGAAAAAAACCGGAAGGGAACAATGGGAAGTTATTATTCGATAAAGGATTTTAAAGCAGTGAACCCGGAATTTGGAACAGCCGGTGATTTTGATCAACTGATCAAAAAAGCCCATTCACTTAAGATGAAAGTGGTGATGGACTGGGTAGCCAACCATGCTGCCTGGGATAATGTATGGACCCTGGCACATCCTGAATATTTTGAAAGAGATGCAGAAGGGAATTTCCGGGTGCCGTACGACTGGACAGATGTGATACAGATCGATCATGCCTGCGAGGCAGAACAGGAAGCAATGATTGATGCCATGAAATACTGGGTTGTTAATTTTGATATTGATGGCTTTCGTGCCGACCTGGCCCACCTTACCCCGCTTGCATTCTGGAAAAAAGCAAGAACAGCTATTGAACCACTTAAGGAAAATCTGTTCTGGCTTGCTGAAACGGAAGAGATAAATTTTCACGAGGTTTTTGATGCTTCCTTTACCTGGGAGTGGATGCATAAAACGGAAGATTATTGTAAGGGTAATACGGATATGAATGGGCTGAAGGAAGTACTGCACCGCTATTATGGGGCATTTCCTGCAACGGCCTACCGGATGTACTTCACCAGCAACCATGATGAGAATTCCTGGAATGGAACGGAATATGAAAAATACGGGGAGATGGCTAAAGCGTTGGCAGTTTTCAGTCTTACCTGGAACGGCATTCCTCTTATATACAGCGGGCAGGAATTGCCTGTAAAAAAGCGGATGAATTTTTTTGATAAAGACGCCATTGCCTGGACGGGTACGAATGAACTGCATTCTTTTTATAAAACCTTACTGGCTTTGCGGAAAAAGAACCCGGCACTCAGGGCCTGCGATCCGGAAGTGAATACATTCATGATCCATCCGGCAAACGACCAGCCGGTGTTGGCTTACCTGCGGAAGAACGGGGATAGTGAAGTGCTGGTACTTTTAAATTTAAGCGATGCCATCACCGGTTTTACCATTACCGATCCAATCGTAGACGGAACGTTTAAGGAGATATTTTCTGAAAACAGCCGGAACTTAAATGCAGACTCCTTCATTGAACTGCCCCCGGGCGGCTACCTGGTTTTTGAAAAAGAAGGATAAAAAAAAGCGGCAAATTTATGTTTGCCGCTTTTTTATTTTAATGTCTTACTTATTCACCATCTCCCAGGGAAATGGGGTATTCATAAATGCCATCATAGCCGGGATAGAACCCACTGATGGTAATGCTCTTTGCTCCGCCTACAACTGCTTTCATTTCATCCACCGTTTTAACGGTTTTATCATTTACTTTAAGAATGATGAACCCGTCTTTCATTCTCGTCTGGTCATTTAAAGCGCCGTCGTTTATCTTCTTTACGATCACACCCCCGGCAATGCCGTATTCTTTTGCCTTCTTCTGATCCAGGGTAACCAGGTCGGCGCCCAAAGATTCCAGTGCATCACCTGCTTTTACAATATCGTAATTATTTGCTTTGTTCTTTAGTGTAACATTTACCGTACTTTCTTTACCATTGCGAACGTAGGTTACCGGCACTTTATCACCAGGCTTCAGGCGGCTTATCAGTCCCTGCATTTCAGCACCGCTGGCTACTTCACGATTATCTACCTTTTTAAGTATATCGCCTTTGCGTATACCGGCCTCATAAGCGCCCCCTTCGATAAGAATATCTGAAACATAAATTCCTTCAGCATTTAACGGAATACCTTGTTTCTTTTTATCTTCTTCAGCCAGATCGCTTGCATTCACAAAACTCAATCCCAGGAATCCACGCTGAACGCTGCCGAATTTGATCAGGTCATCCACCACCTTCTTAACAATATTAACCGGGATGGCATAAGAGTAACCGGAATAATAACCCGTTGGTGAAGCAATGGCTGAGTTAACACCGATCAGTTTACCATCGGTGTTAATCAATGCACCACCGCTGTTACCCATATTAACCGCAGCATCTGTTTGTATGAAAGATTCCACGCCTCCTTTCTGATCACCATTTTTATCTTTATTCAAACCAAGCGCTCTTGCTTTTGCACTGATGATGCCGGCAGTTACGGTGGTCTCCAGGTTCAAGGGATAACCGATCGCTAAAACCCACTGGCCGATCTTCAGGTCATCAGAGTTTCCATACAATAAAAAAGGAAGTTCTTTTGCATCAATTTTTATTACCGACAGATCATAAGATGGGTCGGTGCCGATCACTTTTGCCTTGAATGTTTTTTTGTTGTTGAGCGTAACGGTTATCTCATCGGCATTTTCCACCACGTGGTTGTTGGTAACAATGTACCCGTCTTCGCTGATGATCACTCCCGAGCCACTGGCCCTTTGTTCAGGAATGATATTACGGCCACGTCCGCCAAAAAGCTGGTTGAACATATCGTCGTCAAAAAAATCACTGAACGGATTATTGGGTGAACGACGGGGCAGGTTATTATTCACCTGCTTGGCATTTGTTTTTGTTTTGATATGCACCACGGCAGGTGTTGCTGCTTCGGAGGGAATGGTAAAATCCAGCGCATTTCCCGGAGGGGTATTGCCATCCAGTAGTCCTGCATATTTTTTGTAGTTGGCAGGAACTACCCCGGCCTGCTGGCCGGCATAAGTATCATTGCTGCCCGAAAACTTCGTGTAACCCCAGATCACTCCAAGCGTGGTTACTGCACTAATGGCAACGGTAGCTAAAATCTGTTTCCATTTCATTTTTACGTAGGTTTTAATTAGTTCAACAAATTTAATCAGGTTTGGTTCCGGTTCTATATCAACTCCTGTGCCTGACCATACAAAGTAACGTTGCAATGACAAAATGCGATTTACCTGCTGCCATGTTTAACATTAAATTATGAAGAGTTTCGTAGATCAGGCGGCCCTGTAAAAACTGGTCTTTGACCTCAATTCTTCTCGGTTTCTTTACGTCATCGCAGTACCTGGCAACAGGCGTAAAAAGAACGGTCATAAAGATAATAAAAACTGCATCGTATCTACTCCATCGGCATAGTCCATCAGCTGCGGCCGCTGTGCCTGCCCAAATGGAATATGGTTTTTGCCGCTGATGCATTGAATGTCATCGTTCTTTTTCAGTTCTTCCACAATGCTGCCGGTGTCTTTATAAAAACTATAATTGATCCGGCTGATGGCTGTAAAATTGTCATCACTCTCAACCAGCAGGCTGGTTCCGTTGGTCATGTAATAAATATTGTTCATCAGCAGGAGGGAAAACTGGTAGTCGAAATTATTTTTGAATTTGTGATGGTCTGCAAAATATTTGTACCGGTCAAATGCTTTCAGCAACGGAACAAAATCATAGCCTTCGGGAACAAGTATCCGGGTAACATTGCGGCAACCGAGCCCAAAGTATTGATGTATATCGTCAGAAAGACTGCCTAATTCTTCTTCCGTTTCATTGCCCGATAAAACAGCCACTGAAGTGCGGTTGCGGCGTATGATGTTGGGGTATTTTGAAAAATACTGTTCAAAATACCGGGCCGAGTTATTGCTGCCGGTGGCAATATAGGCATCACAACCTTTAAGCATATCGGCAAAGCTGATGTGTTCGGTAAGCGCCGGTTCCCATTCCGTTAGTTTTTCAGCCAGGTGTTTCAGCAGGATGTCATCCTTGCTTGATAATTTGATTGTTTGCCGGTGGCCGCTGATGAATACAGAAAGAAAATCATGAAATCCTACCAGGGGAATATTGCCTGCCATTACGATCCCGATGTTCTTCCCGCCTACATTATCATCTAAATGATAGTAAGCGGCCCAATGCTCCAGTTTTTCTTTTTGTAAAAATTCCCCGGTAATATTTTTAACAGCCAGCTCTATGAATTCGGGAATGAACCAGCCATTCTGAACGGCCGCTCTTTTTTTAACCACCTCCCAGTCTTTACCATTATCCGATAAATATTCTCCTAAGCGTTGTAATAATTGAATACGGTTTTGTAAATTCATCTTGTTATTATTAAATTGCATTGGCTTCCATAAGGAAGTTTAAAACCCAAAATTACGATAGATGGCTATAAAGATCACAGAAGAATGTATCAACTGCGGCGCCTGCGAGCCCGAATGTCCGAACAACGCTATTTATGAAGGTGGGGTAGAATGGGCCGTATCCGACGGAACAACTGTAAAAGGAATGTTTACGTTGATGGATGGATCCCAGGTAGATGCCGACCAGCGACATGCACCCATCAGCAACGACATTTATTACATAGTACCCAACAAGTGTACCGAGTGCCAGGGATTTCATGAAGAGCCGCAATGCGCTGCTGTTTGCCCGGTAGATTGCTGCGTACCGGATGATATGTATAAAGAAACGGTGGACGACCTGATGGCCAAAAAAGGAAGGATGCACATTTAATGTGCCGTTTTTGATGGCTGTATGCCTTTAAATGCAGTTACGTTTTTATAAAGATCCGTTTCGGCGGATTATACCAGGCAGGTGATATTTCCTGCTGCAGGCGAGGGTATTTTTAAATACTTTCGCCTTTTTAATTTCAGGTTTTATTAAATTGTGGAGTATGAAATATTTTTTACCTATTGCTTTGCTTGTTGTTGTTTTTTCTTCCTGTGATCTTTTTCCCCGAAAAAAAAATCCCGATTCGCATGCACAGGCAAAGTTAGACTTGCTGGATGCCGACAGAACCTTCTCTAAACTCAGTGAAGAAAAAGGGATGAAGTATGCCTTCCTGGAATATATCGACAGCAACGGCGTATTGCTTCGGCCCAATCAACCTCCTATTGTAGGCGCCGATGCCGTGGATTTTCTCATCCAGCAAAACGATACAACCTATACATTAAAGTGGGAGCCCAAAGACGGCTTTGTGGCCAGGTCCGGAGAGTTGGGCTATACCTATGGCATTTATGCACTGATGCCCACCAGTAAAGACACGATCATTTACGGCACGTATGTAAGCATCTGGAAAAAAGAAACAAGCGGTAAATGGAAATTTGTACTGGACTCCGGCAATGAAGGGATCGGCGACATGAAGGACGACCAGTAGAAATGCGGTTTCCAAAATGTTAAATTGATGATTTTTCCACCAGGCCACAGCATAAAACAACAACCATAAGCGATATTTCGTTTCTTTGCTTAAACAACCCTTCCATACCGAATGAATAAAAAGATCGCACTCATTACCGGCGGTTATTCCGGTGAAGCAGTTATCTCATACAAAAGCGCCCAATCCATTGAAAACAATATCGATACCGGTAAGTGGGATTGTTATAAGATCGACATCAATCCTAAAGGGTGGAATTATCTTGCCCCCGACGGAAAAGCATACCCGGTTGATAAAAATGACTTCAGTATAACCGTTAACGGAAATAAGATAAGCTTTGATGCCGTACTGGTTGGTCTGCATGGCACACCGGGCGAAGATGGAAAACTGCAGGGTTATTTTGATACACTCAATATTCCTTACACATCCTGCGATACCGCTACTTCGGCACTTACCTTCAACAAGCGCTATACCGTGGCCGTTGCTTCCTTTGCCGGAATGCATGTGGCTAAGTCGGTTCACCTTTTTAAACACATACCCGTTACTGCCGCCGGCATATTAAAGGAATTAAAACTTCCCGTTTTTGTAAAACCAAATAACGGCGGAAGCAGCATCGGCATGAGTAAGGTAAAACAGCCAGGCGAACTGGAAGGGGCCCTCGATAAAGCATTTAAGGAAGACGACCAGGTATTGGTAGAAGAATTCATCAGCGGACGGGAACTCACCATCGGTGTTTTTAAATCGAAAGGAAAAATAATCACGCTGCCTATTACAGAGATCATCGCTAAAAATGAGTTCTTCGATTTTGAAGCAAAGTATGAAGGCGCCAGTGAAGAAATAACGCCGGCCAATGTGGATGAAGCCATCGCCGAAAAAGTAAGAACCGAAGCAACGAAAGCCTATGCGGTGTTCAATTGCAGCGGCGTGGTGCGGATCGATTTTATTTATAATGAAGAAGCCGGGCATCCTTACATGCTGGAGATAAATACCGTACCCGGGCAAAGTGAGGCAAGCATTGTTCCGCAACAGGTAAGGGCCATGGGCTGGACGCTGAAGGAATTTTATTCGGCATTGATAGAAGAATGTTTTAACAAAGACTGAAAACTGATTAATAATTATGCTGTTGAGTTTCCATCTTAAATAAAATCCTTAGTCAGAAGGGTTCTGCCCCTCTCCTTTGGAGAGGGGTTGGGGTGAGGTTCAGAAAGCAAATTTTTTAACAGCACTAAAACGAAAACTTAAATAACCAACGTGTTTAAATTCATCACCAATCGCCCCTTTTGGGTAAACCTGTTGGTTGCCATTGGCATTGCGTTATTATTCCTCTTTTTATTTTTGAAAATGCTTGGCTGGATAACCAAACACGGCGCTTATTTAAAAGTGCCTGCTGTTACCGGTATGAAAACGAGCGATGCCATAAAAAAACTGGAAAAGGAAGGCTTTGATGTGTACATACAGGATTCTGTTTTTACCGACACCGCCGCAAGAGGTATTGTACTGAAACAAATGCCCGACCCCAATGCTACCGTAAAAATTAACCGCACGGTTTTTATTACGGTCAATCGTATGGTTCCGCCCATGATTGAAATGCCAAGACTGGAAGGGCAAAACCTTGCGTTTGCATTAACCTTACTGGAGAGGAATCACCTGAAGTTAGCCGATACTATTTTTAAACCCGACTTTATGATCGGCTCGGTACTGGAGCAACAATACAAAGGCGTACGCATTACCGAAAAAACAAAGATACAATGGGGCAGTGCTATTACATTGGTGGTTGGCGCCGGGTTGGGAAATGAACAGATGACCGTACCCGAACTGGTGGGCATGACCTATGCCGATGCAAAAGCATACCTGGAACAAAACGGCATTGCACTGGGCGCTACCAGCCCCGATGGAAAAATTACCGATACTGCTGCAGCTTTTGTTTTTAAACAAAGCCCCGAGACAAGAGATATAGAAGGGGCGCCGCAATTCATAAAATCGGGACAGGTAATGGATCTGTGGATATCGCAGGCAATGAAATACCCAACCGATAGTATTACCGTAAATAAGAAAAATTAACTGCCATGAATATTATTACTGCCGATGAGGTAAAAGCAAGAATAGATGCCGGCGAAGCATTATACCTGCTGGATGTAAGAGAACCTGATGAACGTGCCGAGTTTAATATCGGCGGAACGTTTTTGCCATTGGGTAATATCCAGATGATGCAGACAGATGATATTGACGACTGGAAGAACAACGAAGTGATCTGTTACTGCCGCAGCGGCAACCGCAGTATGCAGGCCTGCCTGATGCTGGAAACCTTTGGGTTTACCAATGTGAAGAACATGCAGGGAGGAATGAATCTTTGGAGAGAAAAATACCCGTAAAGCCCGATACAGGATACAAGATCCGGGATCCTGCATCTTGTATCTTGCATCCATCATCAGAATTTCAAATTCACCCCTACCATAAAATTCACTCCCGCCATCGGGAAATAATAATTCTCCGTTGTAAGTTCTCCGCCATAGATATAGCTGAAGCTGTAACCATTGGGCTCGTACTTTTTATCAAACACATTGTTCAGTTGAAAAATGATATTGGCGACTTTCACAATTTTGGTTTCAATTAAATAACTCAGCCGGATGTCTTGTAAATAATAGGCGTTCAGGCTTCTTGATCTTTGAGATGTATTGTCCAGGTACTGTCTCCCCACGTATTTGCTGATCAAACTTATCTCTCCGTTCTTTACCGGTGTAAAATTGAGGCTTGCACCGCCAACAACGGATGGCGAAAAAGATATGTCTGTTTTGGAATAGAACTTTGCTTGCTGCCCGCCATTGTCGTAATCATCCAGGTACTCGGTAAAGTTCTTTACTTTGTTTTCACTGAAGCTAATATTGGCAGCCACATTCATCCATTTGGTAATGATCGTTTTGCCCTGGAGTTCTATGCCGGCCCGGTAACTCCCGGGAATGTTGGTACGGGTATAAGCACCTACGTCATTGATCTTGCCGGTAAGTATCAGTTGGTTTTGATAATACATATAATAGATATTGACGCCGAAAGAATTTTTGTTCATCTTTTTTTCAAAACCCAGTTCCACATCGTGCAGGCGTTCTGCCTTTGGTTGTTGGGTATTGCCTGCTTCAAAATCATCCCGGTTGGGTTCCTTGTTTGCCAGTGCATAAGAAAGATAGGCCTGCCAGTTCCTGTTTGAATAAGTAATACCTGCTTTGGGATTAAGGAATGTATAGTTCTCATCAGTCTCCAATGTTGGATTGTCCCTGAACCCATGAATGCGGTAACCGATATTGCGTACCTGTACATCAATAAAGCTCTGCCAGTTCTTATTCAGTTGCTGCGTCCACTTGCTGTAAAGAGAGATATCTTTCTTGTATGCCGTAAGGTTGTACCAGCGGTAGTTGGCCGGCACTGCCGCCTGAACGGCCGCCCATTTTATTTCTCCGTAGTGTTTGCCGTCATATGCATTGTATCCTCCGCCAATAACCAGTTGAGTCTTCTTCTTTTGATATTGTAAAGAGAAAATGCTTCCGTAAAAATAATTATCTAACCAAAGTTTTCTGACCAGGTCGGTTCGCTTAATGGTGTTGGTTCCGTCGAAATAATCAGGCAAACCATAATCAGCTAATTTTTTATTGGCCTTGTATTGTTCATAAAATCCTTTTCCCCTGGTTAAAAAAACCGCCAGGTTCCCCTTCCAGCAACTACTGAATTTTCGGTTGTAAAAAAGCTGGTAATGGGTTTGAACATAGTTGTCGGTCTCATTATCGTACGGATCGCCTGTTCTTTCGGTACCACTTGGGTTGTATGTTCTGTTGGTAGCCAGTAAATTTTCAGCCACACCATTCCATGCCTGGTAGGTTTTTTCTTTACCGGAAAAAATATTCAGCCGCAATGAATGCTTATCATCCGCATAGGCCGTACTCAGGTAAAACGACTTCAGGTTAGATGTTGCCCGGTCGATATATCCATCACTGTGTATGCTGCTCAGCCTGCCATCAATGGTAACATGTTTGCCCAGCAGCCCGCTGCCAAACTGGATATTGTTTTTATAGGTGTTGAAGGAGCCATAGCTGTTATTGCTGGCAGCATAAAATGTTTTGTTCATTTCATTCGTGCTTAGATTGATGCTGGCGCCAAAGGCCCCGGCCCCGTTAGAAGAAGTACCTACACCCCGTTGCACCTGTATGCTTCCCGCAGAGGAGGCAAAGTCGGGCAGGTCAACAAAAAATGTTCCCTGGCTCTCTGCATCATTATACGGAATGCCGTTGAGTGTAACATTGATCCGGGAGGCATCGGTGCCACGTATGCGTATGCCGGTGTAGCCAACGCCATTACCTGCATCGGAACTTACGACTGCAGAAGGGGTTTGGTTTAACAAAAAGGGAAGATCCTGCCCCAGGTTGGTTTTCTCTATCTCTTTTTTGCTAAGATCGGTCTTGGCAAAGGGTGCTTTATCTGCTGCCCGTATGGCCTGCATCTCCACCGGCTGCAACAGGGTGGTATCATTGAATTTTTTCTCTTTTTGTGCAAAAAGCAGGGTGCCGGCAAATAACAATGCCGTGCTAAAGAATAACTTCTTCATTGGTAAAAATTTGGCCAGGCCGGGGAAGATATATCGTAACAATGGGCCACCCCGGTAAAAACGGAATGGCTTTCTCCCTTCGCAGGCATTATCCTGTTCAGGTTATACGGGTATCATCTCAGCCTTCCGATCTGATCGGAAAGCACCCCGGAAATTCAGGCGGTTAATAAGAACTTGCCTACCGGCAGGCAGGCTGTTGAATACAAAGGTAGGGGAGTTTTACAATTTTTTCATCTTCCTGTAACAAATGGTAATTCCTGTGCGTATTATTAAAAGTTATAGCCATGAATCGTCCTTACTGAAGCGATCAGTCCACCCCCGGGCGGGTTGCTTTAGTTCGGAAGTTTCATCTTCCATTAAAAACAAAAAATCAAAAAGATGAAAAAACTATTTCTTTCCCTTATTTGCCTGCTTTCCCTGGCGGCATTTGCCCAGGACAGCAAAACGATCGCAGACCCCAATGCAACCGTTCGCACGTTGAACGGCTCTTTTACAGCTATCTCTGTTTCCAGCGGGGTAGACCTGTATATTACGCAGGGTAATGAAGAAACACTGGCGGTAAGCGCTTCTGATGAAAAATATATGAGCCGTTTTAAAACAGAAGTGGTGAACGGCACGTTAAAAATCTATTACGATAATAACGGTGTTACCTGGACAAACCACGATAACCGCAAACTGAAAGCCTATGTTTCTTTCAAAACCCTGCAAAAACTTCATGGGTCTGCCGGCTCATCGGTAACCCTTAAAGGTGGAATGACGGCAGAGGATCTTGATATGAAATTCAGCAGTGGTTCCGAATTTGAAGGACAGGTAAATGCAAAACAGCTTACCATTGACCAGAACAGCGGTTCGGAGATCAACATCACCGGCAAGGCCGATAAACTGCTGATTGAAGTAAGCAGCGGCGCCAGTTTTAAAGGATACGATATGACGGTTGATTTCTGCGATGCACAGGCCAGCAGCGGCGGCGAGGTAAAAATCACCATCAACAAAGAACTGAGTGCAAAGGCAACCAGTGGTGGCGGTATCCGTTACAAAGGAGCCGGTCTCATCCGCGACATTAATATCAACAGCGGTGGTATTGTTAAAAAAGCATAACCCCTAAAGCATACCAATATGAAGAATATATTAATATCCCTGTTTGTACTGGCGTCGGCCTTTACTGGAAGCGCCCAGAATACACTGGTGGTTGATCCCAATGCATCGGTAAGAACCGTGAACGGCGATTTTAAAGCCATCAGGGTTTCCGGCGGCATCGATCTGTATCTTTCGCAGGCAAGTGATGTTGCCATTGCGGTAAGCGCTTCGGAAGACAGGTTTAAAGAAAATATCAAGACCGTGATCGACAACGGTACCCTCCGCATTTTTTATGACGATGGCAATAAGAACTGGAACATGAAAGACAGGAAACTGAAAGTATATGTTTCATTTAAAACTCTGGAAAAACTGAATGCTTCCGGTGCCTGCGATGTGGTGGTTACCGGCAGTATCGAGTCTTCTTCATTGGATATGGAATTATCAGGAGCCAGTGATTTTAAAGGTGCCGTAAAAGTGAGCAGCCTTAAATTGGAGCTCAGCGGCGCATCGGATGTACGCATCTCCGGCACGGCCAGCACGGTGGATATTGAAAGCAGCGGCGCCAGCGATGTAAAAGGATACGAACTGGTAACAGACGTATGCAATGCAAAAGCTTCCGGCGCATCGGATATAAATATCACCGTAAATAAAGAGATAAGTGCCAATGCCAGCGGCGCCAGCGATATTTATTTTAAAGGAGAGGCATTGATGAGAGATGTGCACAGCAGCGGTGCCAGTACGGTTTCAAGGAAGAAGGGTTGATAAATACAGGTTAATCCGTTAATTGGTTAACTGGTTAATCCGTGGGTACTGCTACGAATTAACTTTTAAACGAATTAACGGATTAACTTTTACTTCCCAAACGCCCATATCAAAAACCCCGGCAACTGTTTACTCCACGATTGGTAACCATGTTTACCAACAGAATCTTCGCCCAGTGTGATATCATCGGGCAGACAAACATTTTTGTTTTTGATCAGTTCAATAAGGTCCCTGGTATCATCCACCACATCAATGATGCCGTCTTTATCCCGGTCGCCTTCTTCTTCCTTATCGCCCACATAGAACCAGTATTTCAATCCCGGCTTTTTTCTCGACGCTTTTAATTTATTTAGCATGATGCGGTTCTTTTCATCGGAGTAATCTGCCGCCTTATCGTCTTTATCCCGCCACCAGAAAGAGCCGGAGAATACGCCTACTTTATCGATCTTATCGGACCGGTTCCAGGCAATATCAAATGCAGAAAGGCCACCCATGGAACAACCGGCAATTACCACCGATTTAAATTTCCTTACCGTTGCTTTCTTCTTTGCATACGGATACAGTTCGTTATTGATGAACGCATCGTAGTATGCGGCTTTATCGCCCCGTTTCATAAAATCGGGGTAGTCGGCCACGCCATATTCCTTCATCCGGTCGCCGGCATGAATGCCCACCACCAGCAGGGGTTTTATCAGGCCTTTACGGTACAGGCTGTCGATGATCTCTTTTATTCTGAACTGACCCATATCCTGCCCGTCGTTGAGCAGCAGCAGGTTCAGTTCGTTCTTATCATCCTGCTGTTTAATTTTGCTTTTGCAGGCGGTCATTAAAAGCAACAGCAGCAGGGCGATGGGGATGGGGCGGCGTTTTAATATCATACTCAAATCTACAAATCAAAGTTTATTATTTGGGAGCGAAGGCTCAAAAGCCTATCATAGCGCAGCGATGAGAACAGGGTATTTGACGGCTCATATCCGCCAGTAGGCGGACACTGGTTTGATCCCAGTCTTTATTTGGGAGTAAGTATGAGTTGAATTGATTTATATTATTTGGGAGCGAAGGCTCAAAAGCCTATCTTTGCGCCGCGAAGTAGAGCAGCGGTAGCTCGTCGGGCTCATAACCCGAAGGTCACTGGTTCGATCCCAGTCTTCGCAACTAAAATGAAGATTTGGGCTCATATCCGCCAGCAGGCGGACACTGGTTCGATCCCAGTCTTCGCAACAAAAGATGAAGCTCGTCGGGCTCATATCCGCCAGCAGGCGGACACTGGTTCGGCCCCAGTCTTCACAACGAAATCTAAGGCTCATTAGAGCCTTTTTTTGATTAACTTGTTTTCGGAGTAAAATCTCATGTTAATCGGAGTTTTTAACCTTCTCCCAAATAGTTCTTTAATTTAGGTTTATTTCATGTTTACTGTTTATGTTCTTTATAGTAAGAACTACAATAAAATCTATATTGGATTCACGTCTGATCTGGAACAACGATTACTTTCTCACAACGAATTAAGTAAGAAAGGTTGGACAATCAAATTCAGACCATGGCATCTGGTTTATAAAGAGGAGTATCCTTTTAAATTGGAAGCGATGAAAAGAGAAAAGGAACTTAAAACAGCAACAGGAAGAGACTTTATCTGGTCTCTGATAAAAGCGATGTAATGTGGCTCATATCCGCCAGTAGGCGGACACTGGTTCGATCCCAGTCTTCGCAACAAGATCAAATCCTCAACTCAACCCGGTTTGAGGATTTTTTTATTCTCAGCAAAAGTTTGCTGATTGTATGATTACCTTCTCCTTTCTTACCAGACTGTGTGTGGTGATCATTCTGTTTAATATCACATACAATGAAATCAGGTTTTGTAAACATTTTCGGTAAACCCAATGCAGGCAAAAGCACTTTGCTCAATGCACTCGTGGGCGAAAAGATGGCCATCGTATCGCACAAAGTGCAGACAACCAGGCATAGTATAAAAGCCATCCTTACCGAAAAAGATTACCAGGTAATTTTTTCCGACACACCGGGCATCATTGAACCCAAATACAAACTCCACGAAAAAATGATGGAGGCGGTGAGGGGCAGCCTGGAAGATGCAGATGTGGCCTTACTGATCACCGACGTGCGGGAGAACACCGATGAAAGCAATGCGATATTTGCTGCGCTGAAACTGAAAGCGCCGGCCATTGTTATTTTAAACAAGGCCGATACGGTGAACAATGAACAACTGAAATCAACCACAAAATTCTTTGAGCAGCATCCGTATTGCAAAGAAGTGGTGGCGGTATCGGCGCTGAAAAGAACAGGGATCGATGAATTGCTGAAACGCATACTTCATTATTTACCCGAAGGAGCGCCCTTTTACGAAGGCGACGACATGAGCGACATGCCTACCAAGTTCTTTGTGAGCGAGATGATACGGGAAAAAATATTTTTATTGTACGGCGATGAGATCCCTTACCATACAACGGTATTAGTGCAGGAATTCAAAGAAAAGACAACACTGATAAAAATTGCAGCCGATATCATCGTTCAGCGGGAAACGCAGAAAGGTATTGTACTCGGAGAAGGTGGAAGTATGATCAAACGGTTAGGTACCGATGCAAGAAAAGACATTGAAGAATTTTTAGGGCGCAAAGTGTTCCTGGAATTATTTGTAAAAGTAAAACCAAAATGGCGGGATAACGAGATGCAGTTGAAGGAGTACGGTTATTAAATGGATAATGAGATAATTGATAATGGATAATTTTTCCATTTCAGAAGTCTGCTTTTAATTTGAAACATTATCAATTATCCATTAATAAATTATCAATTAAAGATTATGAGTTTCACACTAGCAATAACAGGCCGCCCGAACGTGGGCAAGAGTACGTTCTTTAACCGCTTGCTGGAGCAGCGCAAAGCCATTGTAGATGATATAAGCGGCGTAACAAGAGACAGGCAGTATGGCGTGGCCGAATGGGCAGGAAAAAATTTCAACGTAATTGATACCGGTGGTTTTGTGGCCGGCAGCGATGACGTGTTTGAGCGGGAGATACGCAAGCAGGTGGTGATAGCCATTGAAGAAGCCAATGCCATCATCTTTATGGTAGATGCAGCAACGGGTATTACGGAGTTAGACAATGCCATGGCCGACCTGTTGCGCCGCAGTACCAAGCCCGTTTTTTTGCTGGTGAATAAAGTAGATAACAACGAACGCCTTTTAGAAGCCAGTGAATTTTACAGTCTTGGTTTTGAGAATATCTTTTTCATCTCTTCCATCAGCGGCAGCGGCACGGGCGAGATACTGGATGCGGTTACGGCGTTGATTGGGGAAGAAGATGCAGCCGATATGAAGGAAGAAGGTCTTCCCAAATTTGCCATCATCGGGCAACCCAATGTAGGTAAATCATCGTTGCTGAATGCCTTGATCGGGCAGGAGCGTACCATTGTAAGCGATATTGCCGGAACAACAAGAGATACTATTCACACCCACTATAATTTATTCAATAAAGAATTCATACTGATAGATACCGCCGGTATCCGCCGTAAGGCAAAAGTGCACGAAGACCTGGAATTCTATTCCGTTATCCGTGCCATCAAAGCGCTGGACGAAGCCGATGTTTGTTTACTGATGCTGGATGCTGGTAAGGGAATCACGGCGCAGGACCTTTCCATTTTTGCCATGGCCGTAAAAAAAGGGAAGGGTATTGTGGTACTGGTAAATAAGTGGGACCTGGTGGAAGACAAAAAGACCAATACCATCAAGGAATATGAAAAGGAACTGAAGAGCCGGCTGGCTCCCTTCTCTGATGTGCCCATCATCTTTATTTCGGTTACTGAAAAACAGCGCATCTTTAAAAGCATTGAAACGGCCCTGGAAGTTTATGAAAGCCGGAAGCGTAAGATACCCACATCGCAACTGAATGAAGTGATGCTGAAAGCCATCGAATCGTATCATCCGCCGGTGGTGAGGGGCCATGCCATTAAGATCAAATACATAAGCCAGTTACCCACCCATACGCCGGCATTTGCCTTTTTCTGCAATTTTCCTGATGATATCAAGGCCCCCTACCGCAATTACCTGGAGAACCAGTTACGGGAGAAATTTAAGTTCACCGGAGTGCCTGTGCGGATCTATTTCAGGAAGAAGTAATCTAGATGCTGGATTCTAGTAGATAATGCTGGATCCAGCATCCAGTATCCAGCATCCAGTATCCAGTATCCTGTAAAATTCTTCCCCAAAAGCTTGCATAGTTTAAAAACGGCTATTATATTTGCGCCCAATCATTAAAAAACCAAAAAAAACACCAAATGAAAAAAGTATTTGCGATCCTGGCCCTTGCCACCGTAATGACTGCCTGCAACAACGAAAGCGAAAAAACTGAAACGCCTGCAACCGGTGATACAGTAAAAACTGAAACACCTGCCGTTCCTGCTGTAGTTGATTCTGCTGCTAATGCTATGAAAGCAATTGGCGACACCGCAGCTGCAAAAGTTAACCAGGTTGCCGACACCGCTAAGAAAGCCGTTGAAAAAGTAGTAGAAAAAGCAAAAGAAGCTGTAAAACACTAATTCAGCTATTACATTATAAAAGGGCCCTTCCACCTGGTGGAAGGGCCTTTTATGTATAGCATTACCCGGCAGGTTCGGCTGTTCTTTTAAACAACGGTTATGTTTTTTTCTCAGATTTTATTGTTAAAAATATTTTTCGGCCATTTTGATTTTATCCCCTACATTTACCACCTGCAATATTGATTGCAAACCCCCTGTCCGCCCCCTTTGTGCAACTGCTCCAATTCAATTAAAAACCGCCCCAAGTATTTTATCTTGACCAGGTAAAGTAAGGAAGACATTAAAGTTTGTACTGCATCAGCACAAGGTAAAGGAGAAAAATCAGCCATCCGGCATGCTCCCCCTGCGTCTATGTACTATCGGCTTGATCAATTCCACCACCATTCCCTTCTTGAAAATTTTCTGACACACCGGTGTAAATACTGGCGTGTATTGTAATGGTATTAACCACCAAAGCTTTTAAAAATATTATGACCTTACAACTCAAAAATGCTCTTATGAGAAAATTATGCTTGCTGCTGCTTACGGTTTGTTTTGCGGCTTTTGCGAATGCACAGGTAACAGTTACAAACCCAGGTAATACCACACCGGGTCTGGCGGCTACTTATACCGATCTTGCTTCGGCGATTACCGCACTGAATGCGCAGACAGCCATCTCTGGACCGGTAACCATTACACTTACTTCCGGAAACCCGCAGACATGTCCATCCGGGGGATATTCTATTACGGCAATTCTTACCGGTGCTTCTGCTGTTAATACAGTAACCATTGATGGTAGCGGAAACACAATTACCGCCCCAACTCCCGCAGGCACTGCCGGTAACCTGAATGATGCGATCTTTAAATTCATCGGAGCCGACTTTATGACACTGCAGAATTTTGTGATGAATGAAAATGGTGCCAATACAACTACCACTGCTGCGTCTAACAATATGGTGGAATGGGGAGTTGCACTTTTGTATGCATCAACTACCAATGGTGCACAGAACATCACCATTCAGAATAATACCATTACACTGAACAGAACCTATCAGAATACATTCGGGATTTATTCAAACTCCACTCACTCGGCCACTACCGTAACCACTTCGGCAAGTGCCACTACTGCAGCGGGTGGAAACAGCGGAATGAAGGTTTATGGAAATACCATCAGTAACGTGAATATGGGAATTGTGGTGGTTGGGCCTACTGCCGCAGCAGATGCGAACACCGGAATAGATATCGGAGGTGCCGGTGGCGGGCAGGCAAACAGCGTTACCAACTTTGGTACTACGGGAACCTTTTCCGGCTATGTAAACGTATCAGGAACAGTCAACGGTATCTTAGTAAGAAACTCCACTGGATTCAATGTGTCTTATAACACGATTACCAGTTCCGTGGGCGGAACAACGGCGGGCACGTTGAACGGCATCCAGATACCAGCGGCCAGTGCAGCACCCACAACGACGTTCACAAATACAATAAACAATAACAATATCTCATTACAAAGTGCCGTAACAGCCGGAGCTATCAATGGTATCAATTATCCTTCGGGATCGGCGAGTGCAACCAGTACTGCAAATATCAATAACAATAACTTTAATACCTTTGGACATACTGTTGCTGCCAGTGGTACCATTACATTCATTACCATTACAAGCGCAAACCAGTTCACAACTATCAATAGTAATACTTTTACCAATATTTCCGTAAATACTACCGGTGGTGTTACATTTATTTCCCAAAGTTTTACAGCGCCTGCAACGGGTACTAAGTCGGTAAATAACAACTCAATTGTTACCGGTTTTACAAAAACGGGTGCCGGTGGTACGGTTACCTTTGTTACAGATAACGGCTCTACGGTTACGGGTGCTGTTTCCAATTGCCAGAATAATAACTTTTCAAACGTAAACCTGACTGGCGCAACTGCCATTACCGGGATTAGCTATACAGATGGCGGTACGGCGCCAACAAGAACGATAAGCGGCAATACGCTTAATAACTGGACTACCGGTGCTGGAACCATTAATGCGATGAACTTTACTTACTGGAACGGGGTTTCGAGCCTTACCAGTAATACAATCACAAATATTACAGGCCAGGGGGCTATTACCGGTATAACCATTGGCTCCACAGTCAATACTGCCACTTCTGTTTCTATTGCCAGCAATACCATCACCGGCTTGTCTTCTACAGGAACTGGTGGAAACGTTACAGGTATTAGTTGTTCCAATACCTCTACTTTAATCAATATTAGTGGAAATACTATTAATACCCTTTCTTCAAGTGGTGCATCTGTCACTGTAGCAGGTATCTCAATTTCAGGCGCTACCACAACCAATGTATTCCAAAATACTATTAATACCCTTTCCGGATCAGGCGCTACCTCGCCCGTAATCAATGGTATCTCGGTGAGTGCCGGAACAACAGTGAATGTATATAAGAATAAACTTTACGATTTTGCCGAAAGCGGAGCAATTACAACAACATCTCCGGCTATCAATGGTATCCTTGCTTCCGGTGGTACAACCGTAACGGTACATAACAACCTGGTGGGCGACTTAAGAACACCGGCGGCCGGTCTTACCGATGCGATTCGTGGTATCAGTGTTACTTCCACCTCTACCACCACCACGTATAATATTTATTATAACACGGTTTATATAGCGGCTACTTCAACCGGAACAAACTTCGGAACCACCGGTATTTTTCATGCTGCAAACGCAACAGCAACCACCGCATCACTCAATCTCAGAAACAACATTATTTATAATACATCTACCGCTGCCGGAACGGGGTTAACTGTTGCCTATCGCAGAAGTGCCGGTACTGCCGGAACTCTTGCAAACTATGCCAGCACATCCAACAACAATGATTTTTACGCCGGAACTCCTTCTGCTACCAATCTTATTTACAACGATGGTACCAGCTCCGCACAAACCATAGCGGCTTATAAAGCAGGTGCATTTACAGCAGGAACCATTGCTCCCAGGGACGCAGCTTCTATTTCCGAAGATCCGGAATTCCAGAGCACAACCGGAGCAAGCGCCGACTTCCTTAAATACAAAGTGTCTTCTTCCAAGCAGATTGAAAGTGGCGCCGCTAATATTGCTACCTATACAGATGACTATACCGGAACCATCCGGCAGGGTAACCCCGGTTATGCCGGAACAGGTACTGCTCCGGATATGGGTGCCTGGGAACTGGAAGGTATTGCACTGGACCTGGTTGGACCAACTATTTCTTATACAGCACTGCCCAATACGTCTTGTATTACCGACAGAACCCTGTCTTCAACCATTACGGATGCCAGCGGCGTTAATACCACGACCGGTACCAAACCCCGGTTATACTACAAAAAGTCGACCGATGCCAATACCTACGCAGGTAATACCAATGCGGACAATGGCTGGAAATACGTAGAAGCCAGCAATGCGGCTTCTCCCTTCAGCTTTACCACCGATTATACCTTATTACAGGCGGCTGTTGCGCCCGGAGACATCATCCAGTATTTTGTAGTGGCACAGGATAATGCCGGTACGCCCAACATTGGCATCAACAGCGGTGTATTTGCCGCACCGCCCACCAGCGTTGCGTTAACGGCAGGTGCGTTCCCTTTAACCGGAACCATCAACAGCTATACCGTTATTACATCTGTACCAACCAGCGTTACCATCGGGGCTGCGGGAACATATACAACACTGACAGGCGCCGGCGGTTTCTTTGCCGACCTGAATGCAAAATCACTGAGTGCCAATACAACGGTTACCATATTGGATGCAGCCATTACAGAAACAGGCGCTGTACCGCTTAACGCAATAAATTATGCATGCGGTACCGGTCCATTCACGGTAACCATTCTCCCCAATACCGGTGTGAACACCGTTTTATCGGGCAGTTTTGCCGGTCCGTTGATTGACCTGAATGGCGCCGACCTGGTAACTTTTGATGGCAGCAATAACGGAAGCAACTCAAAAAATATGACCATCCGCAATACCAGTACAACCGGTCAAACATTCCGTTTCATTAACGAGGCTACCGATAACACGATAAAGAATACCATTGTTGAAGGTGCCAACACCAGTACAACAAGCGGTACCATATTATTCAGTACGGTTGCTACCGGCTCAACAGGCAACAGCAACAACATTATCAGCAATTGCGATGTGCGTGACCGTTCCGATGCAGCAGGTGTACCTGCCAATGCCATTTATTCAAGTGGTACAGCATCGCCGGCCAATGCAAATAATGCGGTTTCTACCAGCAATATATTCAACTATACCAATGCAGGGGTGCTGGTAGCAGCTACCGGAGCAGGCAATGGCTGGACGGTAAGCGGCAACAGTTCTTATCAAACAGCCAACCGCACTACAGCCATCAATGTTATTTCAATACAGGGAGGAAACGGCCACTCGATCCTGAACAACAATATTGGTGGTGCTGCTTCGGACCGTAGCGGAAATCCATTTGCCACTACAAGTACGTTTACTGCTATTAACTTGGCTGTAGGAACTACAACAGCTACGTCGGTGCAGGGCAATACCATTTCTAACCTGAATGTGAGCGGAGGAAGCACACAAACATGGCAGGGTATAAATATCAGTGCAGGAAATGTGAATGTGGGAACCGTTACCGGAAATACTATCGGTGGAGGAGCAGCAGCTTATGATACGATCCGAATCAGTTATGATAGTCGTGGTATTTATAATACAGGTACCGGTGTGGTTGATATACAAAATAACATCATCGGTAATATCGCTTATTACAGAATCAGTGGTGATGAACTGAGGGGTATTAGGGTCACTGCAGGTACCAATACGATCAAGAATAATATTGTGAGAGACCTTAAGTCAAATGCAACCGCAAATAGCTCCTTCTTCCTTTCCGGTATTGATATGCTGGCGGCCACAGCAGGTAACCTTGTTGAAGGCAACCAGGTATATAACCTTACTCAAACAAACGGAACTGCCGGAAGTATATTCAATGTAGGTATGTTCATAGGTAGTCTTACATCCGGCGAAGTGAAGAAGAATAAGATATACGGTATAGACGCAACGGCATCATCCCTGTTGTATGGTTTATATGCACTAAGCGGAAGTGCTACCTATTCAAATAATATGATCTCTATTAACCCGGCCGGGGCAACGAATAACCACTTTGTAGGTGGTGTTCGTGATGACGGCGCCGGTACAAATAACTGGTATTTTAACTCTGTTTCGGTGGCAGGTACAAGCGGCGCAGGTACAAATAATACCTATGCTTTCATGCGTAGCGGTACAACCACAGTTGATATCAAGGGTAATATATTTAGTAATGCAAGAACAGGAGGTACAGGGTTCAACGTAACTATTGCCAATACAAATGCGGCAGCCACCGGTTGGGCTGCAGGTGCATCTAACTATAACAACCTCTATAATGCAACTCCTTCAACCCTTGCCCAATGGCTCGGTACCGTAGTTGCTAATAACAGGGATATGGCCGGATGGCAGGCCGCACAGGGTGCAGGAACACCAGGTTCCGGTGGCGATGTAAATTCATACAATGTTTTGGTGCCATTTGTTAACATAGCTACCGGCGATCTGCATATACCTGCTGCTACAGCTAGTCCAATAGAATCTGGAGCTGTTCCTACAGGTGGAATTGTTATTGATTATGATGGCCAGGTAAGGCCAGGTGGTGGTGGCACATCCAACGGAGGTGGTACTAACCCCGATATGGGAGCAGATGAATTTGATGGTACACCAGCTACTCCAATGATTTATGTGTCGAGCACAACAACACAAAATATAGCCAATGTAGGACAGGGAAGTGTTAACAACCACGTGATCGGTCTTCAGATAGTTACCAGTGGAAGCTTGAGCCCGCTTACCGCTACTTCCATCACCATTGGTACAACGGGAACAACAAACCTGGCAGATATCACCAATGCAAAATTGTGGTACACAGGCACCAGTTCAACTTTTGCCACTACTACCCAATTTGGTTCAACACTGGCGGTTCCAATTGCATCATTTAGTATAACCGGCACGCAGGTGTTATCACAGGGCACCAACTATTTCTGGCTTACTTATGATATTCCATGCGGTGCTACTGTTAGTAACGCAGTAGATGGGGAATGTACAAGCTTTACTATCGGATCTGTTCAGTCGCCCACACCAACAGCGCCAGCCGGAAACCTTACCATTGTTGCCGGCACAGGCATAAGTGGAACTAAAACAGTAGGTACAAGCGGATTTTATACTAACCTTACTGCGGCAGCGGCCGATATTAATACCAATGGAATGAGTGGCGCTGTAACCCTGGAGATACTGAATAGTATTACCGAACCGGGGGCCGTTGTATTCAATGCCATTAATTCTGTATGTGGTGGTCCGTTTACATTAACCATTAAACCTGCCAGCACCGTAACAGCTACCATCTCTGGCTCAGTTGCCAGCGGGTCGCTTATTAAATTTAACGGTACCGATAATGTGATCATAGATGGTAGTAATAATGGAACCAGCAGCCGTGACCTTACATTTACCAATACCAGCACCACTTCACCTGCAGGCATCTGGCTTGCAAGTACTGGAGCAGGTGCCGGAGCTACTAATATTACGATCAAGAACTGTAACATCAATACCGGCAGCAATTCGGCTACATCTTATGGTATAGCTATAGCAGGCGCTACGCTGGGCTCTGGTGGAGCAGATAATGATAACGTAACTATACAGAATAATAATATTACCCAGGCCTATCATGGTATATGGGCAAATGGTACAGCCGCAGTTTCCACAGGCGGCCTGGATGTATTAAATATCAATAATAATATCATCGGGCCTGTTGGCTCCGGTGCAGATAATATCGGCTTCAATGGTATTAACCTCAATAATACGATCAGCCCATCAGTTGTTTCTAATACTGTTCAGAATCTTGCAGCAACTGCAGCAGGTGCAACAGGTATTACTTTGGCCAATACTACTTCTCCAACCGTTAATCTGAATACCATTCAGAATATGGGTTCTACAAGTACAGGAGCTATAGGAATTCAAACGACTTCTACTGTTACTAATGCAGTGATCACACAAAATACCCTCCAGAGCCTTTCTGCTTCAGCAGGTGGTTTTATAGGTATGTCAATTGCCGGTGCAAGTGGCGGAAGCTTTAATGTAAGCCAGAATTCAATTGCATCACTTACCGGTAATGTAGGAAGTTCTGTTTCTGTGATAGGTATTCATATAACTTCATCAAGCCCTGTAACGCTGAATAGAAACACAGTTTCAGGAGTAGCAAACAATAATACGGGAACATGGGGTGCATTTGGTATTAACCTGGGTGGTGGTGATGGTCATATAGTTACCAATAATTTTGTTAGCAACATAAGCCAGGATATGACGGGGGGGGGAGCATTCTCTGCTACTTTCGGTGTAATTGGATTAAGAGTGGCAAGTGGAATCAATCATCAGGTTTATCATAATTCTGTTCACCTGTACGGCTTAATGCCGGGTACTGCGACTTCAAGTTTATTGAGTGCTGCTTTTGCAATTACGAGTACAACAATAACAGGATGTGATGTGCGAAATAACATTTTTGCTAATACCACTACCGGTGGAACAACAACTATAGCACACGTTTCTGTATTCCTGCCATCTGGTGGTACTACAGCCATGAACCTTACCTGGAATAATAATGCTTATTATACAGGAACGACGGCAGGTGTTCATGGTATAGCTCAGGGTGGTACAACTTATGTAAGCCCGGTTACTACTGCCGGATCAGGATTATATGCAGTTACTGATTTTAATGCAACAGCTACCACACCGGTTACAAACCTTAGGAATTATACAAGCGCATTGCTTGTGGCCAATACAAATAATGATAATGCCTCACTGGCCTTCAACTCAGCGGTTCCGTTTACCAATAATACTAACTTGCATATACCGGCTGCATACGCAAGTCAACTGGAATCAGGCGGCGCTACAACATCTGTCGGTTTTGATATTGACGGCGAAGTAAGGCCAGGCGGTGGCGGTACATCCAATGGAGGCGGTACTGCTCCAGATCTGGGAGCAGATGAATTTGACGGAATACCTGCTTCGCCCATGATCTATGTATCAAGCACCACTACGCAGAATACAGGTAACGTGGGTAACGGAACAACCAATAACCATATTATCGGTATACAGGTAGTAACCAGTGGCACACTCAGTCCGCTGAGCGCTACATCATTTACGTTGAATACAAACGGATCTACGGCTCCGCTCACCGATATTACCAATGCTAAATTGTGGTATACCGGAACCAGTTCAACCTTTGCCACCGGTACGCAGTTTGGGGCAACCGATCCTGCACCGAATGGGGCATTCATCATTACCGGAACGCAAACATTGTCACAAGGCACCAACTATTTCTGGTTAACTTATGATGTGCCATGTACATCGGTGTTAGCAAATGTAATTGATGCAGAATGTAACAGTATAACAGTGACAATTCCACGTACTCCAACTGTACAGGCGCCTGCCGGAAACCGCACGGTTGCAGTGATTGGATTGACCGGTACCGTTACCATCGGTGCAGCAGGTACATACCCATCGCTTACCGGTACCGGCGGTTTATTTGCTGCCATCAATACCAATGGGCTATCGGGTAACCTTACTGCCGATATTATTGATGCGTCGGTAACAGAAACCGGTGCCAATGCACTCAACCAGATAACCTTTGGTTGTGCGGCAGGTCCATACAGCCTTACTATCAAACCAGGTGCTGGTGTTACTACCACGCTCTCGGGTTCTGTAGCTACTTCATTGATTAAACTGAATGGAGCCGACAATGTAACCATCGATGGTTCTAATAACGGTACCAGCAGCAGGAACATGACGCTTACAAATACTGGCGCAGGTTCTGTTGTATGGATCGGTACAGATGCTGTTGCCGGTGCAACCAATAATACACTTAAGAACTTTAATATGGTTGGCCCGGGTGCGTTTGGAGGCCAGGGTATCATAGCCGGAAGCGGAGCTACATTTGGAAACGCTGCTGAAAACGGTCGCCCCAACTCGAACAATACCGTGCAGAACCTTACAGCCAAGGGTGTGCAGAATGGTATCTTCGCCTTAGGAGATGCTGCTACGCCGGACCAGAACTGGGTGATTACCCAGAATGAGTTTGGTTCTACCGTTGCTGCTGAAAAACTCAGTTTCCGCGGTATCGCATTGCAAAATGCCCAGAACTTCAGCATTACCCGCAATAAGATCATCGGGGTAAGTTCATCTACCACTACTTCAGCCACTATGACTGGTATCCTGGTAGGTTCTACACTCAACGGCGGTACCATTGCACGCAATGAAATAGGCGATATCAAACAAAACAATACAGCTGGCTGGGGATGTAATGGTATCTTCCTCAATTCTACCAGTACGGCTGCCAACGTAAACGTTCTCAACAACGTGATCTATGATGTAGCCGGTTATGGTTTCGACGATATTACATCGGTTGATAATGGTTACGGCATTATGGTGAATACCGGTGGCGGATATAACATCCAGTTCAACAGCATCCGCATGACCACCGATCAGACGGATGCTACGGGCCGTACAGCTGCCATCAACATCGCTTCCGGCGTTACAACAGCCGCTTCACTGGATATACGAAATAACATATTCGGTAATACACAAACCGTAGGTAACCGCTACGCCATCATAAGCAATGCAGCCAATACCGTTTTCAGCAGTATCAACTACAACGATTATTATTCAGCTGGGGTGATTGGGTACGACGGTGTTAATCTGTTAGATATTGCAACCCTGACAGCTTGGCAAACATTCAGCGCACAGGATGCAAACAGTGTGGCGGTTAACCCGCAGTATACCAGCGTTACCAACCTTAACCTGCTGGCTGCTTCACCGGTGATCAGCGCCGGGGTTACCATTGCAGGCGTTACGAATGATTATACCAATTCAACAAGAAATAGTCCGCCATCAATTGGTGCGTATGAGAACCGGATCGTGGTTTCTGCTAAAGTATTCTTGCAAGGGGCATATAACGCAGGTCTTACACGTCATAAAGATGTTAATGCAGCCTGGGCAGCAGTGTTGAATGCAAATGCATTGAGTCAGCCTTACAATACAGCCCCTTTTGGAAGTTATGCCGGAACCGAAAGTGTAACAGCAGGATTCTTTACATCAACAGTTGCCACAACTGATATTATGGATTGGGTACTGGTTGAATTGAGGGATGCAACTACTCCTGCAACTATTATTACACGGCGTGCAGCATTTGTACGTGAAGATGGTATGATCGTTGACCTGGATGGTGTATCGCCCGTTTCATTCAGAGGATTTAATGCGGGTAATTACTTCATCAGTATCAGACATCGTAATCATTTAGCAGTTCGTTCTGCTGTTGTTCAGGTTATAGATGGAAGCGCTGCAGTTCCTACGCCATATGATTTTACGACTGGCCAAACCCAAGCTTATCAGAATGGATCAATACTTACTAATGCAGCGATGGTCCAAAATGGATCTACTTTCCTGATGTGGGGAGGTAATGTGATCGTAAATACACAAGTAAGAGCAAGCGGTGC